>NZ_AP019810.1:0-1255000 GCF_013394305.1 Enterococcus mundtii
AATCATTTTTTATTTATTCTAGTTTACATAATATATATTATACAAAGTAGATTCAAATGAAGTATAAACCATTATCAATCTGAATTAATCCGAATTTTACCACAAAACCGATTTTTGGCCCTTCTGCAAAATTTTAAAATTATTTTGCACTTGATTTGTTTATTTTCTATTACTTACCAACCATCTGTTTACAGAAAACTTAGATTTTAAATCTATATTCCTACAATCTACAAAATATCAGATTGACATTCTTGCATCAGATTTCAGTTGGTCTCAAGAATTTTTTATGACTTCGTCAATTTATGTATTTATCATCAACTAATCTATATCAGCCATTTTAATAATATGTTTTGCTAATTTCATATGTTTATTCATGAATCGTATCTTAACGATCTTTTTCTATTATCATTACTTTAAATAACTTAGCTATTTAAGTTCCTTATTTTCCTCGAAAATCACTTTTTTGGTTCTCTTAGGCCAAGTTTAATGTGATATGTTATCTATAGAATAATCACTGTGGTGATAAAAAATGAAAATTGTCAAACTGGAGAAAGAAAAAATCAAACAGTACATATTAAATGAAGCCAATGAACAAGATATGATTGAAATGATCGAGCTGATGCGTGCAAAGAAAGCGATTTTAGACTTAGAAAAAATCGCAATGGAGAAGAAGAAAATCGTTGATAAATTCAACAAATTGTAAGAGTCTAAGCCCTATAGCCTCTTTTTTCTCTATCTACGAATGCCCTCTTCTCCGTTCAAATGTTCTTATAATTCACTAAAAACGGATCACAGAAATATGATAAAAAATAATCCCAATAAATACTCCAAATAGAATATGTAAAACAACAGCCAAAACTAACGGAACAACCTTGGCTCCTTTTTTATCCCAGCTGTACTTTGCTTTCTTATTCTTCCATAGTAAAGAGATAAGTAATAAACTGAGAATCACGATCCATAATAGAAACGCAATACCAACTAAAGGCATTATTTTTTCATTAATAATAGCTATACCCATAAATACTCCTTTCTTTTCTATATACTCTTCTATCATCAAAAAAAACGGGAATAATCGGAAATAATTTTTTTGCTATTCCGATTGTTCCCGTTTTTTGTTCATTTCATTGCTGATGTTAGCGTACAGTATCAAGTACGGCTTTTAATTCACTGACTGATTGATGGAACATTGCTTTTTCTTGAGGTGTGATCGATAGATCAATGATTTCTCTTACCCCATTTTCATCAACGATCGATGGCACACCAGTAAAGATATCTTCTTCACCATACTCGCCATTTAAGTAAGCTGAAACTGGTAGTACAGCTTGTTCATTATTTAGGATGGCTTTGACGATTCGAGTCGTACTCATACCAATACCGTAATAAGTTGCTTTTTTACGGTCAATGATTTCATAAGCTGCATTTTTTACTTTGTCAGCAAGTACGGTTAAATCATTTTCTTCTAAACGATGATCTTTCTCAACATATTCCATGATTGGTTTACCACCGACTGTAGTATGTGACCAAGCAGCTACTTCTGAATCCCCATGCTCACCTAAGATATAACCGTGTACGCTACGTGGATCAACTGCAAGTTTCAAAGCAATTTCTTTTCTGAATCGAGTTGTATCTAAAGTTGTTCCAGTTCCTACCACTCTTGAAGCTGGTAAACCAGATTCTTGCCATGTTAAGTAAGTTAAAATATCGACTGGGTTTGAAGCAACAACGAAGATACCATCAAATCCTGAAGCCATTACTTCTTTAACGATTTGACGAGTGATTGTTGCATTTGTTTTCACTAGATCTAAGCGAGTTTGACCAGGTTTTTGGTTCACGCCAGCAGTTAAGATCACTAAATTTGCATCTTGACATTCTTCATACGTGCCAGACCATACGGAAACGTTCTTTTCGCCCCATGCCATTCCATCTAGTAAGTCTAAAGCTTCTCCTTCTGCTTTTTCTTGGTTGACATCGATTAAGACAAGTTCATTGGCAACACCTTGATTGATCATCGCATAAGCAATACTTGTACCGACAAATCCTGTACCTACGATTACAACTTTACGACTTGTTTTTTTCATGTCTAACACACCTTTCATCCGTTCTTTGTTATTTTCATGAAAATTATAAATCGATTACCATCATTTTTCAATAATATAGAAATTATATATACTATAATTTTTTTTTATAGAAAGTCAATAACGTTTATAGTCAGATTGTGTTCTTCTCACTCTTGGTATTTCTTTACGAGAAGTGGGCAATTCTTTAGTTGAAGGATCATTTGCTTTTGCTAAAGCAGTCATTTGCGGTGAAAGGTTTTTAACTTTAGATCGTAAAGACATAAGTTCAGGTTTTGTTGGTTGATAAGTTTGATGTTCATCAGGTAAAGAATTGGTACTGGATTGTCGTGAAATATAACTAAAATTAGGATCTTCTTCCAAACGAGTAGGAGAAATTTTTAGTTGTAAATCTTCGACATAAATTCTTGAAGAAGGTTTTTTATAGAGTGGATCACCAAGTTTAGGGAGCAAGTTTTTTCTTCTTTCGCTGCGCTTGAGCTTCTTAGCTAACCGCTCCATTTCATTTTCACCAGTAGATTTAGGATAGTTTGCAGCATGATAAGTCGAATAGATGGCTTCGTTGATTCGTTGGAATAACATTTCCCGATATGTATTTGTATTGAATAATCGATGAAACTGATACAGTATAAAGTTCCTCAATCTTTTTGCTCCTCATTCTGGTTCCATGGCTCAAAGACATCACTTTGTCTACTTGCTCGGGCCTTTTCTTTTTCTATATTGCTTTTAACTCTTTCTTCTTGGACTTTATATGAAGCCGCAACTTCTTTTTTAAAATGCCTGCGATCTTTACGAGTCACTCTTTTTATATATTTGAATATTTGCCAAATAATTACGACAAGTAAGTAAACCGTAAAAAAGCCAGAAAAACCAAACTGAATAATAAACGCCATAACAAAAGCAGCAAGCTTACCTGCTTGTCTAGATGGTGAAAAATTTTCCTGCTGTTGCGCAATAAATGTTGAAACCCAGAACATGCCCATTTTCTTTTTCCCCCTACTCCTCTTTGTTCCAGTGATTACTTACTCTTTTTATACCGACTTTTGGCGAGTGCTTGTTTAGATGGTTTCTCCATTTTAGGTTGTGCAACCATTTTTACAGAAATAAAAACACACAAAACAATAACAAAACTTGTGATACCGATGATCATAGATGTGTTATTGATAAAATATTTTGTCAATAATTGAATGATGTCTGTTTGACCAACCACTATGTTTCACCTCCTTTAGACATACAATAAGCAATCATAGTTTATAATGAAAGGCTGGTCCGAAAAAAACTCTTTTTGACTTATTTTGAAAAAATAGAAAAGAACTTGCATCCGTAAGCCTTCAACATGGCTCATGTGGATACAAGTTCTTTTTTTGATTACTTATTCTTTGTGTTTCGTTTTAAAAGCGTCAAATTTTTCTTTCGCTTCTTCTACCACTTCTTCTAGTTCGTCCTTCAAATGATGTTTCTTTGCAGGATGCTCAGACTCTTCTTCCACAGCATTTGAACCAGACATCGCGACTTCTTTTTCTTCCCCGGAGTTGGTCCCAGCTAACGCCTCTTCTTTATTTGTTGTTTCACCTGAATTAGTTCCGGCTAATGCAACTTCATCATCTGTTTTAGGCGCCATTGACCCTCTTAAGCGTTTTTCTTTTTCTCCATCATAATTTGTCATGTTCTCGTCCTCCTTGTTGCTCTGTCTCTATCCTACAACAAGAATAAAATAACTGTCAAAACATAAAGGCGTATTCATTCGTATTAATTTTCTTTCCTTAGAATTTTCACTTCGTAAGGTGCAAACGTTAGTATACCAGTAAGCGTTTGATTTGTTTCGATAGCCAAGTGAGGATCAAGTAACTCAAGTTGTTGCATCTCATCAGAAAAGTTCATTAGAAAGTAATAACTCTGTGTCCCATCTGTTCGCGATTGAATCGATACTTTTGGATGTGATGCCTTAACGATTCCTTGTTGCAACGCTAATTTTTCGATGATCGGTTGGTAAAATACTTCTAAAAAAACGAGATTGGTACGAGCCGCTAAATAATAAGCAGTCCCCTTCCCTAAGCGATTTTCAACTAAAGCTGGCGTACCAGTATAAAAGTCCTTTTGGTAAGTAGCCCTCACCTTCCCTGTCGTTTCTTTGACGATACCACAGTAGTCTTTTGTTTGATACGTTTGTTCCTTGTAAAGGATTTGATTGTGTTCACCTGGATAAAGCGTATCAAGCTCTTTTGGCAAGACACCAAAAAGTGTTTGCAATACTTGTGACCATTCTCCAAGATGTAACCGATCGTGTTCATTGACCATTCCGGTAAAATAGCTACCAATCAACGTACCACCATTTTTGACATACTCTGAGAGTGCAACCATTGTTTCTTCCCGCATCAAATAGAGCATTGGTGCAACGACTAAAGCATAATTAGAGAAGTCTTGATTTGGCGTCAAAATATCAACAGCGATATCTCTTTCCCAAAAGAATCGGTAATGTTCTTGTAGTGTTTGGATATAACGACGAGTTGGACGACCAAAACCACCGCCTCTTTTTAATGCCCAATTGCTTTCCCAGTCAAATAAAATAGCGACTTTTGCCTCTGTTTGTGTACCTTTGATCGAAGACAAAGTGTCTAATCGTTTTCCGTAAGCCGCTACTTCTTGGAAGACTCGATTGTTTTCTGAATTGTCATGTTCGATCACCGCCCCGTGGAATTTTTCGGAATTTCCTAGTGATTGCCGCCATTGAAAATAGAGTGTGCTATCTGACCCATGTGCCAGTTGTTGCATCCCACTGAGCAGGTGCATCCCTGGCTTCTTCGCCTTGTTGAATGCGTGCCAATTCACGTAACTAGGCGTCGATTCCATCACGAGAAACGGTTGTTTCTTCAATGAACGATATTGATCGTGGACGTAAGCTGATTTCATGGCGGTCACATGTAAGGATTCGTACGGGTTATGCCAGTCGGGGTAGCTATCCCAACTGACGATATCTACAACTTCAGCAAATCGGGAATAATCAAGTCCTTCCAAGGGAATAAAGTCATGTTGATCATGGCCTTCTGCCATAAAATTAGTCGTTACTGGGATTGCTGGTGTGAGTTCTCTGATCGGTTCGATTTCATGAAAAAAGAAATCGATCGTCCGATCTGTCACAAATCGTTTCCAGTCTAAGTCCATGCCATGTACTTTATGTTCTCCAAGAGGCGAAGGTGGTACAACTTGTGACCAACTGGAATAATCATTACTCCAAAATGTCATCCACCAAGCGTCATTCACCGCTTCTAAGGTTTGATATTTCGCTTTGACCCACTCACGCCATTTGGCTGCACAAAGTGGACAGTAGCATTCTCCTGAGTATTCATTACTGATATGCCACAGCAATAATGCCGGATGGACACCATATCGTTCAGCTAAACGCCGATTGATTTGCTGGACTTTTTTTCGATAAATAGGGGATGTGTAGCAATGGTTATGGCGAAAGCCATGATGATGCTTTTGTCCTTTTGCATTCGTTCGATTCACCTCTGGATATTTTTCACTCAGCCATTGCGGTCGTCCGCCACTTGGTGTGGCCAAGATCACACGTCCTTGACGTTTGTGCATCTCTTCAAACACTTTATCCAACCAGTCAAAGTGATAAACCCCTTCTTCTGGTTCTAATGTACTCCATGAAAAGATCCCGACAGTTACGGTATTGACATGTGCTTTGTCCATCAACTCAAAATCTTTTTTCAAAACTTCAGGGTGATTCAACCATTGTTCCGGATTATAATCCCCACCATGGAGTAAACGTGTGTCATTATAAGTCTTCACTTCATTTCCCTCCTTTCTACCAAATGATAGACGAATGATTGACAGTCTCCTGCAAGTTGGTACGTCGTATGGTTGGCTCCATTGAACAAATGTGGTTTTTTCAGACCAACATTCATCAGGAAATGACCGCTAATCGTTTCTTTTTCATTGATTTGATAATAACTATCCTTATTCAGGCATTCTGGAAGTGGTAAATATGCCTGTGCAGCTGGATTTGCACGTCCTAATTTTTGATAAAAACCAATGATTGCTTCTGACCGATCGTGATTAAATACCCCCCAACAAATTTCATTATCATACGGATGATTTGGCAAGATCTGGAGAAATTCACCATGAGTCAGCAACTGACGATGGGCTTTGTAAAAAGTGATCCGGTCGCTGATCTGTTGTTTTTCTGCTTCTGTCAAAGTCAATAGGTCTAATTCATAGCCTAAAGGCCCAAACATGGCTACATCTTGGCGGAATGATAAAGAGGTCTCACGTAATACTTGATGATTCGGAGAAGCAGAGACGTGATTACTAAAGCTAGAAAGGGGGTATCCTGCCATTGTTCCGCTAAGAATACTTAAGCGTTCCAACCCATCACTGGTATCACTAGGCCAGATTTGCGGACTATAAAATAAGATACCTAAATCATATCTCCCTCCCCCGCCAGCACAACCTTCAATCAAAAGATCAGGATAGCTGGTCAATAATTTACCGTAAAGCGTGTAGACGCCTTGGACATAGCGATGGAAAAACTCCTGTTGATGCATCCCTTGTTTTTCTAAATAAGCGGAATAGGCTTCAGTAATATTGCGGTTCATATCCCATTTGATATAAGTTAAATTCGTTTCTTCGATGATATTTGCCATTTGCTCATAGATTCCTTCAACAACCGCCGGATTCGCAAAATCAAGCACATATTGTCCACGTCCCACCGAGATACGTGAATAGGGATGTTTCACCACCCAATCTGGATGTTTTTCCAATAACTGACTATCAGGAGAGATCATTTCAGGCTCGAACCACATGCCGAATTGAAGACCAATGTTTTTGAGCTTTGTTGCAAAGGAAGCCAAACCGTGTGGGAATTTTTGCTTATCAGGCGTCCAGTCACCTAATGAGGAACGATCATTGTTTCGTTTGCCGAACCAGCCATCATCTAAGACAAAACATTCCATCCCTAATTCTTTTCCAATGGTCGCAAGGGACAAGAGTTTTTCCTCAGTAAAATCGAAATACGTTGCTTCCCAGTTGTTGAAGACGATTGGCCGTGGCGTGTCTTGCCATTGACGATCAATCAGATAGTTTTCGATAAAATGTGTCAATTGTTTGGCAAGACCATTCATACCTGCAGCGCTATACATCAAGACTGCTTCGGGTGTCGTAAAGCTTTCCTTAGGCGCTAATGCCCAAGTAAATTGTGTCGGATGGATACCGATCATCACTCGCGTTTTATCCCATTCATCCACTTCTGCTTGAGCGAGAAAATTACCGGAATAAACGAGATTCATTCCATAGACCTCTCCTTGATCAAGCGTTGAATTTTGATGTTCTAGCCGGATAAAGGGATTATGCTGATGGCTACTTGCACCTTTTAGTGAGCCAATCGCTACGACTCCTTGTTCAAGCGGTCGTTTCTTTTCATGCCGTTCTTTTAACCAAGCACCTGAAAAATGAGTGAAATCATATGCTTTGGTAGAAAGATTCAAGACCCCTGAAAGCATGCGATGGATCTGTAACTCTGCCTCAGATTGATTGATCAGCGTCTGACTTTGTACAATGGCGGTGGAATCGTAAAATAATGTGTAATGAAGTATTAGTTCTAACTGACGTTCCTGATCCATTAATCGCAATGAGAGTGTTTCAGTTTCTTCCTCATTCCCATAGGTAGCGGGACAGTTTAAGGTTCTTTTCTTGCCTTTTTTAGTCGTGGCTTCGACAAAGCGGAAATCTGTGTAGTAAGGCGTTTTGTTGCTTGAAAGTTCGATCGCGCCTTCTTTGAAATCAGAAGAACCATACACAGGATATGCTTGTGGATGATCAGTCAACGTAAAGTTAGGGTCATCTTCAAAAAACTTGACTGTTCCAGCAGATTTATTTTGATCTGTGACCAAGTAGTCGATTTCTTCGACAGATAAGCCATGTAAAGGTTTCCCGTAATAAATCTGCTCGATCTGTCCATTTTGCATGACATGGAGAATAAAGCTAACTTGCGAATTATTCATGTGAAATATGCGGTTATTTAATTGTTCAATCATGGAAGGCAACACCTCTTAATTTTTAGTTAGTAAAACAGACAAGGAATGAAGAGAACGACGTTTTGTTCCTCCATTCCTTGTTTATGGAGAAATCAGAGCTTTTGTATCAAATAATTGACTCTTTTGGCTAACTGACGATTGTAAAAGAATTTATAAAATGGCAGGACAAAAAGCAAACTCAGCTGCGTTTTGGCATCAACCAGTTCATTTCTTTCAGAATAATACAATGTGAACTGCTGCTCATCATGACGTTTCAGTTGGTAGGTTTGAATGATTTTTCCACCGGAGTAATCAGTAGTCATTTCAAGTAGTTCATCTTTGACTAAACGTTGGATCGTTAGCGTACTTTCGACAGTCGCTTGCCCTAGTTTTGTTTGAAGCGCAGTCGTGACGGCTGCTCCTTCTGTCAGCTCGGTAATTGAAGAGTCCTTGCTGTGAAAATAGTTTAATTGTTCTTCAAGAAGTACTTGGTAAAAATGTGCGGGGTGTGTCGGTATTTTCTTTCGGTAGTTCAAGGTATCGATCCGCATACGAATCACTCCCTACTGTTCTTCTATGGTGATTTTTCCATCCATCAGTTGGTTTTCTTTTTCTTGTTTCACTTGTTGGCGTTCTTCCTTCAAATATTCACGGTCCATTGCAACTAAGAAAGGCACCCAGATCAGTGTCATCACAACTACTGTTACGATTTGTAAAAGTGCGCCGGTGATCGAACCAGTTCCTAACCACCCTGACAGTAAAATCGGCGTCGTCCAGACAACCGTTGCCCCGATTGGACGAGGAACGAAGCCGAAGTAAATCGCAAAGTATGAAATCGTGGTAGAAGCTAGTGGCGCTAGAATCCAAGGGATGAATGCTATAGGGTTCAGCACGACGGGCAGTCCAAAAGTCATTGGTTCTGATACATTAAAGATCGCTGGCGCCATGATCGTTTTCATCGTTTTCTTCATTCGGATGGAGCGAGCAATAAAGAACGCCATCGTGATCGAAATACCAAGTTGCATTCCTTGATTGACGAACACCCCCATAAAGGTCGTATTGATGATATGTGGCAACTGCTCAACGCCATTTTTATATGCTTCAAAGTTTTCGATGGCTAAAGCACCCATGATTGGATCAATCACTGCATTGATGACTAACGTGCCATGGATACCGAACCACCAGAAAAGTTGCGTAAAGAAAACAGCGATCAATACAGCTGGTAAAGTTCCGCCAAGTCCCATCAAAGGTTGTTGCAACATCTGATAAACGAAATCGACTGCATTTCCCCAGGTGGTAAAAGTAAATAGATAGCGGATGATGTTGAATAAAAACAAAGGAGCAGCTCCAGGGATGATGGCCACAAAAGATTCAGCAATCATCGGCGGTACAGATTCTGGCATTTTGATCGTAAACCCTGAGCGACTGATCCGGCTATAGATTTCTGTAGCGACGATTGCTGTCAAGATACCCACGAACATCCCTTCAGCGCCTAGCTTCGATAAAGGAATAAACGTACCCATGGTTTCATCGCTCCCAAACGGTAACAGCATGATGAAACAAGAAAGTGAAATGGCACCAGCAAAGATTTGTGGTTGTTTGTAGTGCCCAGCCAATTGATAACCAATCCCAAATACAATAAAAAGTGCAGAAATACTCATTGTCGCATTGCCAACAGGACCAAAGAACTCATTTAAAAAGGTATTGAATGCTTCTGGCAGAAAAGTAGCGAAGCCAAATGTTGTTGGCAAATTTTGGATAATGATCATGATGGAAGCAAACATTGTTGCGGGAAAAGCCATCATAAAACCATCTCGGAGACTGAGTAGATATTTATTATTTGCGATCAGCGTTGCAGCGGGCACCATTTTTTCAGCTAATTTATCGACAAATTTCATGTGGGATAACTCCTTTTATTTAATATGTGCAAACGTTTACTTGGTGAGTATAATTGTTTACTTAATGTTTACACAAGAGAGAACACAAAAAAAGTTCGAGAAAGAGAGATTCTCGAACTTTTTCAAGGGTTAAATGTGCAAAATGAGTTAATCTAAAAGCGGACTGTCCTGTCCGATGGAATCTCGTAAGACGAGTTCACTGTGACAGATCACACGAATCGGCATCGTTCGTTCTTTTAACATGCGTTCCTTCGCTAAGCGTACAGCTAAACGCCCCATTTCTTCCGGATTTGCCTTGATACTTGATAAGCTTGGTGTCATGAATTGAGCCATTTCGATATCATCAAAGCTCACGACAGCAATATCATCAGGGATTTTTTTATTTGCTTCACTGATTGCTTTATAGACACCTACTGCCATCGGATCACTGGCGACGATAACTGCTGTGGGCGGTGAGGATTGCGCCAATAACTCTTTGCCTAAACGAAGGCCATCTTCAGGTTTCCAGTTTCCTTGATAGGTGTTGGCATAATGTGGCAGGCCATTTAATTTCATCCATTTAAGGTAAGATTCCGCTCGGATCTCTTCTTTGTTTTTATGAACTTCACCGTTTTCAGCTACTTGACTGCTGTATCCACCGATAAATGCGATGTTTCGATGGCCTTTCTTATAGAGAACTTCTAATACTTCAACGGTTTTTTGTTGGAAGTCGGTTTGGATACAATCAAATTCCTCAGAGTTCGAGTAATTATCCACCAAGATCAAGTTGGGATTGATTGTAGCGATTTTTTTCGTTGCTTCAATCGTCATTTCACTGATCATGATCACTGCACCATATTTCGCTAACTCTTTCCATTCTTTATGGGCATCTCTCATATGGAAAGCACGGATCGTGCGAAAACGCCACTTTGCTGCTTCTTTTTCAATGCCACCACGGATTTTGCGAAAATAGGGATCATCTAATTCTGCTTCTTCTTGATGTCGAACGATCAAGGCAATCGTCATTTCATCTCCTAAACTTCGACTGCCGCGTTTATTTTTATCGACAGAATAATTTAATTGATTGGCAATTTCAATCACACGTATCCTCGTTTGTTCGTTGATGCTAAATGTGGGATCTTCATTCAGGATACGGGAAACACTCGCTGCTGAAACCCCAGCGATTTTTGCGATATCACGTATAGATGCCATTTACTCACCTCTTGTTTACTGTTTACTAAATAGTAACAGAAAATCAAACAAAAGGCGAATGAAAATTTAGCATTTGCTCTTTGAGAATTTGTTGTTGCATTGTGTGAATCAGTGGGCAGGATAAACGAAAAAACCGTAAATCATCCTTTGGATTTACGGCTCGATTCTTTCATTACTTGGAAAAAGAGTATCCCCTTTTGGATGTAACAATATCCTTAATTTTCAAATGCAGTTTTTGCTTCTTCAATCTGTTGGATACCTGTTTCTAATATTTTCATTTGTAATAACGTTTCTTCATCTTTTACGATTTTTTCTGCACCATTGATCAACGTTTCGTAGATTCCTTCGTACACTCGGCGATAATCTCCGACTTCAGAAACAACTTTCTCTTCATGATAAGTTCCTTCTTTATCAATATAGGTCAATACACCATAGTGTTCCGGTTGATCAATCCCGAAGTCCGCGTTTTCAGGCATATAGAACATTTTCAAGTGTTCTTCTTGTCGGTCTTTTGTTTGTTTGACAAACATCCCTTTTTTGCCATAGGCAACAAAACTAGGACGTTCTTTGATACGGAAATAACTTGATTTGATCGAAACTTTCATTCGACCGTAGTAAAAGTCTAAATCAAAGTAATCATTCATTCGGCCGGTTCCTAGTAATTGACGGACATCGTAACGGATATCATCTGGTTCACCAAAATAAGAAAGGACCTGATCCACTGTATGACAAGCATGGCCATATAAGTAGCTGTTGGCAACTGAAAATTCCTTTGTACCCTCTGGGATTTCTGGACGGAAGTAGTCATAGTGCATTTCCACTTCTAAAATATCACCAAGCTTTCCACTTTCGATCACTTTTTGGACAGTCAAAAAGTCCGAATCAAAGCGGCGATTTTGATAACATTGGATAAATAGTCCTTTTTCCGCTGCTAAATCGAATAATTCTTTTGCTTCTTTTGAAGTTTCTGCAAAAGGTTTTTCGACTAACACGTTCTTGCCATTTTCCAAAGCAAGTTTGGCGTATTCTGCATGAAATTGGCTTGGTGTCGTGATGACTATTAATTGGATTTCAGGATCATTCCACAGATCAGACAATTGATCGGTATATTCGATCTCATCAAAAGTTTCCCAAATTGGTGCTGATGGAGAGTAGATTTTTTTGACGTTGATTTTGTCTGGTAGCCTTCTTGAGAAGGGTAAATGATAGCGATTGGTACTTTTACCATTACCTAAATATGCGATTGTTAACATGTCGTTTCCTCCTACTTTCGAATGATTTCTTTTCTTGAGTATAGCGCACAATAGGTAAAAGAAAGCCGACTCTAGTTTTTTTGGTAGAAATGTTCAAAGAAATTGAAAGAATGTCGATATTTTTGAAAAAGATGTTCAATCTTAGACTACTGTAAAAAGAAGTGGTTATTTTTCTAGTTATTCAGTAAGATAGATTTGGAGGTGTGTGATGGATGCTTATCGAAGAAAAATTAACCCAACAAGAAACATTTACTACAAATGAAAAACGGATCGCCGATTATCTGCGGATGAATTTGGAAGCAGCAGTTTATATGACGATTGAAGAGCTGGCAAAGGAGACCTATACCTCCCATTCCGCCATTATCCGATTCTGTAAAAAAATCGGCTATAGCGGATTTAAAGAATTTCGCTTTGAATTAGGACGAGAAGTCCACCAACTGGTTGCTCAGTTCAATCAAGTCATCGATCCTAATTTTCCTTTTACCGTTGATGATGATGCGAAGATGATTGCCAAAAAAATGGCAGATCTATCCATTCAAGCTATCAAAAAAGCGCAATTTCAAATGGAAGATCAATCGTTAGAAACCATCGCGACTGTTTTAAACAAAGCAGAGCGCATTTTCTTATTTGCAAAAGGTGATTCGCAAACAACTGCTCGGAAATTCCAAAATAAATTAGTTAAACTAAATAAGTTCTTGATCTTAGCCGAAGAATATAGCGATTCGTCCTGGAATGCGGCTAATTTGACGGAAAATGACTGCGGGATTTTTATTAGCTATAGTGGACGCATCCATCATTACGAACGTATTCTTACCTATCTAGCACATATTGGCGCACCTAGTTTATTGATCACAGGAAATGAACAGTCTGAAATGGCAAAGAAAGCAGCCATGCGGTTGGTCGTGTCTCAAGAAGAGTATGATTTTGCGAAAGTTGCTACATTCTCTTCTCAAATTGCCTTCGACTATGTCTTGAATACCTTATACTCCTTGATGTATACGCAAAACTACCAAGAAAATTTATTGAATTTGAAAGAAAAACAAGAGTTGATCCAAAAAGGATTGTTAAAGGAATACAAGAAGTAAGCGTTGTAGTAACAAAATAATAGCCCAAAGACTGAATCCTTCGTTTCGTCTTTGGGCTATTAGTATGGGCGTATAAAACTTCATTCATCAAAAAAACTTAAAATTGATGATTGATCGCCTGGATGAATGAAAATTGACGATCGCTATACTCGAATTCTAAAATACAACAATTTGAAAATTTTATCTTGGCCACTTGCTTATAAGGCAACCATTTTTGAATGAATAAATACATGGCACCAACATGGCTAACTGCTAACACGCTTTGGTGCTCTTTTTCCATGATGTCGATCAAGGTCGTGTTCATTCTTTGTTGGAGTTCTTTTGCCGACTCACCGCCATAAGGAACAAATGAATCACCATAGGAAGTTTCGCCAACTGGTCGTTTAGGATTCAATGCTTCACTTTCTCCCTCAAATCGGCCAAAGTTCCATTCTTTTAACCCTTTACATCGCTGATATTCTTTTTCCCCGATAATGATTTCTAGCGTATCAGAAGCTCGTTCTTGTGTGGATGAATAATACGCATCAAAGGTGATTTGATTGGTTTCAAAATAGTCTCTTGCCACCTCTGCTTGTCTGATCCCAGCTTCTGTCAATGGAGAGTCACAAGCCCCTTGGATTTTCCCTAATTGATTGAACAAGGTTTGACCATGACGCATGAGATAAAGTTTTTTCATTTAAAGACCTCCTGTTGGTTTGTATATGTATCTTCATTATTTAGTATAGTCTCTGGAGTAAACTCCAAGTCAATAGAAAACCTATTTTTTTCGATGAGGTGGGGATAAAAGTTGTCTTGACTTGAGATGATCAATGCTCCAGATGTTTACCATCAAGCTTTAATCATGGTTATTCAGCTATTGTATAAAAAAGAAGCGCCTACTCCCAATTACAAAGAATGATGTGGAAGTAGATGCTTCTTTTTATTTATAGACTTGTCTAACTATTAGCCTTACTCTTTACCCCTATCTCTAGCCATTTGACTTTATAGCGGAAATCCTCTACTAGTTCTTCAGCTGTCCATTGGTTGATCATATAATCTGTCAAAGAATTCATGACAAGAGCCATCACGAAATATAAAAAGCTGATGGCTTCTTCTGTCGTAGCCATGACGATCTGGTTGATTTTTAACAAATCAAGCCATTGTTCAACCATCGATGTGTCACCTTGATCATTTGAACGCTTCGCTGAACCTAGATCGTTTGCACGTGTGAGTAATTTGATGGATCGCCAATAAGAACTATCTTTACTTAGCTGTCCACACCAGGCGAGATATTCTTCGATTCCTAAGAAAAAATGATCTCGATTTCGATTGATCGAAGCGATGATATCTCCATGGACTTGATTGGAATAGTTTCGGACAGTAAACGTATACGCATCTTCTAAATCCTGAAAATATTTGTAAAATGCACCACGAGACATCCCCATTGCTTCAACGATTTCTGAAACTTTGACTTGGCTGATGTGCTGATCATAAAATGTATCTAATAAAATCTCTAAGATCCATTGCTGTTTTTCTTTGGAAATATTGAAAAATGTTTCTTTTGGCATAAACACTCTCCTTACTGCTTAAGCTTTAGCTTGTTCTTTTAAATAGCCGTCTTCCATGCGATAGACACAGTCGCTCCACTGGATCATCCGAGAATCATGCGTGACCATGACGGTCGCTTTTTGCTTCTCATGGGCTTCCTTGACTAACAATTTGACAACTTCATAGGCATGATCCGTATCTAAGCTTGCTGTGGGTTCATCCGCTAAAATCAAGCTTGGGTCATTGAATAAAGCCCTTGCGATCGCTACTCGTTGTCTTTCTCCACCGGATAAATCTTTTGGATAACTGTCTTTTAACTCATAGATATCCAATGATTTCAGCAATTCGTCGATTCGCTCATCCCCTGCTTTTTTCTTAGCGACACGATCGACTAAGTAAAACTGTTCTTTGACTTTTAGGAAAGGGATCAAATTTGAACTTTGTAAAATGAAGCCAATTTCTTTAAAGCGTAAGTCTGCTCGTTTTTTTTCATTTAATTCAGAAAACGAATGACCGTTAATGTGAATTTCACCTGAAGTAGGTGTTTGAAGACCACCAGAGATGGTTAAAAATGTACTTTTCCCTGAACCAGAAGGGCCGATGATGCTGACAAATTCTCCTTGTTTCACTGAAAAATTGATTTCTTTTAGTGCAGTCACTTCTGTTCGGCCGTTGCCGAATTTTTTGACGATATTTTTCATTGTCAAGATTTCTTTCATTTTTCTATTACCCTCCTATCGCAATAACTGGATCAACTTTAGCGACTGTCCGAATGGAGAATAGCCCACCGATCATTGCTACGAGTATCAATATCCCACTATATAAAAGCCACTGAGGCCACATGATCGCGAAAGGCATGGCAGTCGGTAAGATCAAACTAGTCAAGAAAGCAAGCCCTACTGCGAATGCTACACCAACCACTCCTACGATGAATGCTTGTGCTAGTAAGGAACGGGCGATAAATGAATTTCTGATCCCTTGTGCTTTCATCACACCGAAAATCGCTGTTTTTTGTAAGGTGATCACATACATAAAGATGCCTACAACTGCTGCAACAACGACAAACAAGAAATAAATCATCGCATTCAATGTCATGTTTTGTGCAGAATAACCTGGGAGACTTTGAATAAAGTCGTCAATCGACAATTTTTGTAATGTTTTTGATGCCCCATCCGATTGGATAGTGGCAGCTTGTTTCGTGACAATGGCATTGATCGGCTTCTTCTCATCCGAAGCAAAAGGCTGATCGCCAAATTTCAACTGTGTCCATGTATCAAGGTCTGTATAAACGACCGGCCCCACCGTGTAATAAGTTTCAGGGAAGATCCCAACGATTGTTAGTTCTTCATCATAGCTACCGATTTTGATTTTTTTGCCAATCGAAAAACCTAGATCTGCCATATTTTTGGAAATAATGATTTCATTTTTTTGTTTGAACATCTCGCCTTCTAATAAATCAGGCAATAAGAACGCATCGCGTGTCGTCCCAAATACAGTGATATTTTCCTTTTCTTCTGCTTTGACTGCTCCGCTGAATAAGCCAATAGGCGCTTTGTCTTTTGCGTCTACTTGATCCAGATCTTCTCTCGTCAATTGAGAGGCAGCAAAGACTTTATTGGCATCTTCTGATAGCACGATTTCTTGTGCTTGCCAGTCAACAATTGCTTTTTTGAACTCTTCGGAGAGTCCACTTGCTAAACCAGTTAACATAAACACAACATAAGCGATCAAGAACATGATTCCAATAATCAGCCCATAGCGTAGTTTGGCATAGCGCATTTCTTTTATCGCTAAAAACATTTTTTTGATTCCTCCATTTCGATTTCTTCATGAGTGACAAAGTGTCACTGGATAAAAGTATAGCGCTTGTGCATCCAATAAGTCAATTGCTTCGTCTGATAAATTCGTTCATAATATTAGTATTTTTAAGAAAAAAACACACTAGATAGCCATATTCTATGTGACACAAGCGTTTGCAATCTGTTACGAAAGTAGTGATGAACAAAAAAATGATCCCAAAAATGGCGCTTGTTCGCACGCTATTCTTGGGATCACTATCCTTCGTTCTCTTCGGTGATGGAACTAAAAACCTCCTGGCCCCATTTGACCAAAGGAAACTTCTTCCCCAGATTGAGAAATCGTCATTGACGTATCTGCGAAGCTGAACGTGCCTAAATCTTCTGCATCACTGATTGATAGTTGTTCACTAAAGCCATTCGTAAGTTCAGCTTGAGTCGTGCCACCGGTAGCAATCGTATACGTTTCCCCAACTGCAAGCTGTGGTGACGAGACTACGATTGTTTGATAATTTTTAGCAGGTTGATACGCAATCACTGCTTCCCCTGCGGTTGTTTGCAAACTCATGAGTGTATCTGCTTGTTGAACAGTGTCATAGCTGATCGCTACTGTCGCTTGAGTAGAACTATCACTGACGGTTTGCGCCATCCCGCTTGAACCAGCAGCGACAAATGTCCCGCCTGTTAGAGTAAATGTCCCACCATAATCCAATGCACCATTACCACCATTTACGGGGCCGTCAATCAGCATCGTACCGCCAGACATCTCAATGTTCCCGTTGCTGTCTAAACCGTCGCCTTCTGAATCAACGTAGATTGTCCCACCATTGATCTTGACTTCTTTGCTCTCATCCGCCTCATCCGGTGGACCACCAAAGCTGTCAGCGCCAAACTGTCCAGTGGTCGTTTCTGTGTCACTGCCACCACCAGCATTGATCCCGTCATCACTAGCAGTAACATATATCTCTCCGTCATTGAAGGTGATGACTGCTGATTCAATTCCTTCATAGGATTGCTGGATGTCAATTGTGCCGCCATTGAAGGTCAATTCGTTGTCTGTATGAATCCCATCATCTCCAGAGCTTAATGTGAGTGTCCCGCCTGTTATTTCCGCACTGTTATTGGTATGGATACTGTCATCGGCGCTCTTGATGGTATAGTTTCCGCTACTGATCAACACATTATTCCCGGCTTTTAGGCCTTTGTAACTTTCATTTGTATCTAAGTTCGTGCTATCGGCTCCGTCGGCCGTCTGGATCGTGATTTCTGCTCCTTGGCTACGGATGGATGTTTCTGCTTGGATGCCGTCTCTTCCACTGTTTATATTGAAAGTCCCGCCGTCGATCGCAACAGCACCTTTTGTCTCGTCCTCTGTTCCATTTGCTTGGATGCCATCCCCTTCTTCGGTGGTGATCTGATAGCTTCCACCTTTGACCGATACCGCATCTTTTCCTTTCAATCCGTTATTTTTTACATTGATCTTATAGGTTCCAGAGATCAAGACTAAGTCATCTTTGCTACGAATCCCGTTACTATAATTGCCATCGACAGTCAATGTGCCAGTACCATTGATCGTCAAATCTTCTTTGCTGTACAATGTGGCATCTGGCTCAGTCTCATTTTCAGTAAGTGTATATGTCTTTCCATCAGCTAAGTGATTTTCAGTGTTGTCTGCTAAAGTCACTATCGCTTTTTCTGTTTGTTGGATATCAACAGCCGGTCCGTTAGAGTTGATGATCGTTACACCGTTGAAAATCAGGTGGACGTTTTCTTCTTTCGGCACGTTCACGATCAATGGCCTATTAGTCAATGTTCCGCTGAGAACATAAGTCCCTCCTTGCGTGATCGTTACTTGTTTATCAGAAACTTCGACACCTTCTCCTGTCACTTCTGTCTCCTCCCCTAATTGGATGTCGACAGCGGAACTTTCCTCATAGCTAGTTGTTAGATCTTCTGTCTCATAATTACCGAACGTCGTTTCTGATTCCGTAGATGTCGTATCTGTCGAGAGATCTGTCACTGTACTTGTATCTGTTTCCTCTGTGCTAGTTTTACCCGAAGAAGCTGAGTTTGCTGAGGAACAGGCTGTTAATAAGAGGCTGGTAGCGATTAATGAATAGAATTTTTTCATGCGAGTTTCTCCTTTATAATTCATCACGATTCGTGGCTACTTTACCGAGTACGACTGGTAAATTACCATTGCGAACACGTATTTGATCAATGATTTCTTTTTCCTGCTGTTGATTTTTCAAGAGAAGAATATAGCGTAACTCGTACAAGCTCCCCATTGTCGTTGTTCGCACAGAACTGAGATGATGCGTATACGTATACTTCTCAAAAATATCGGTAAACAGTTCAGGGTAGTCCAAATCTTCTGGAATCGTTACCTTCAATTCTCGCTCAGCTACATTATTCTGATTGCCAAAAGATGAAAGATAAAGCAGTAGTAAAAAGAGCGCGACGATAACTGAGAATATCACCACGTATGCAACGTAGCCCATCCCTGTAGCAATCCCGATGCCCATCGACCAAAAAATACTAGTGATTTCTCTTGAACCACCGGCAACCGAACGAAAGCGAATCAGACTGAAGGCACCGACGACCGCCAAGCCTGTTCCAAGATTGCCATTGACCAACATGATGACTGATTGAACCAGTATCGGCAAAACAGCGACGGTAACAACAAAACTTTTCGTATAGACGTTACGTTGCATATGGATAATTGCAACTAATAACCCTAAAACTAATGAAGTGGCGATACAAATCAATAATTCTTTAGGTTGAATGGTTGTCCCTGATTCGATTAAACTAGATAGCATGGTTCTTTCTCTCCTTTGTCTGAATGAATAAATGTCGCTGATACGTTTCTGCGTATTTTGAAAAGCTCCCTTTTCTTAGCTGATAATCGTTCAACAGCTCCACAAACCACAAGGGATACGCCCCTAGCGCTTTCACTTCCATCAGTATGCCAATCTCAGGAGCAACCAAAGTTTCTTTCCCTGTGATTGATAGATCCAAATTGGTACTGCGAAAACGGATGTTCTGATCAAACGTCACACGAAAATCTGGATCTGACGTGCCAAATAGTGAAATTCGTTCATAAATGATCATTGTTTTAGGCGACAAATCTGGATTTCTTTTGAACAACCAATTCACTTCCTGTGGGATTTGTTCGGCTTCATTCTTGAGAAAATATTTTTGATCAAGCCATTGCAGATACTCAGCATAAGTGAGTGGCATTCTTCTTTTATAGACAATTCCGTTGACCTTCTTTTTTATTTCTAGAAAGACCATTGATGTTTCCTGTGATATGCCATAGCTTCTTACTCTGAATTTTTCTTTGTATTTTGGTTTCGTCATAGAATTGGTAATGAAACGATCGTCTGGTGTATCAAAGTACAAGGATAAAATAGTATGCAGCCCATATTCGTCGATCTGCATCTGTTTTTTCAAGTCTTTTAAAAAAGAATGGAACTGTGCCGTTGGGATCAGATATTTTGTTTCTTTGCGTTGGAATACATTTTTTAATTTCATTTTTTTCCTCCTGTCGTATCAAGTGATGTCATCTATCATACAAAGGTTAGCTTAAACGGAACTTAATCCGAAATTTAAGTTTTGTTTATGCTAATCATGGTAAAATTAACTTATATGGTGAAAGCAATAGAGGTGGAATGTATGATTAAATTATTAGTGGTCGAAGATGATCACGTATTGTCGGATAATATCAAAGAGATCATTTCTGAAATCGGTGAAGTGACCCAAGTCTATGATGGCAGCGAAGGCTTATATGAATTGGAATCTGGTGTTTATGATCTAGCAGTTCTTGATTTGATGATCCCTGAAATGAATGGATATGAAGTATTAGCGCATCTTCGGAAAAAGAACATCTTGACGCCGGTACTGATCTTGACCGCAAAAGATGGTTTAGAAGACAAAATTGAAGGATTTGAACGTGGTGCGGATGACTATTTGACCAAACCATTTTATCGTGAAGAATTACTGATGCGGATCAAAGCATTATTGAAACGTTCACTCGGACTCTTCAGTGAACATACGTTGGAGTATCAAGGAATCATCTGTGATTTGCAACAAAATACCGTCGAATACAAGAAACAACTACTTCCGATTCAAGGAAAAGAATTTGAGTTGCTTGTTTATTTCTTGCAAAATAAAGGGATCATCTTGACGAAAGAGCAGATTTTCGACCGTATCTGGGGCTTTGATTCTGACACGACGATCACTGTCGTTGAAGTTTATATGAGCAATCTTAGAAAACATCTTCGAGAGACCGGCTTGGATAAAGAAATCAAAACGTTGCGTAATGTCGGCTACATCTTACAGGGAGAGTGAGGCGATGACAGACAGTATTTTCAATAAACAACGTACAAAACTTTTTGCAGCCAATGTGACCGCCTTTGCCTTGATTTTTCTTTTGCTTGGAGGAATCATTCTACATTTATTGAATCAGTCAGCCTATCGTGAGACCAACCTGATGTTGAAGAATGTCTCAATGAACTCGCGTATGGTGCAATTAGAAATCGAACGTTATCAACAGGGAAACCCTTTTTTCAACGCCCAGATCCCCCCACGTCAAACAGAGTCACTACCTGAAGGCGATCGTTTCAATACTCAAGTGATCTTGTGGTCTGCATCAGGTGAAGTCTTGAATAAAGAAACCATTGGTGGTCGTTTTAATCAAATCGAAGGGATCAAGCTGGATACGAGTCAGTTAGATACGATCCAAGACATTGAGCTTGCACAAGCTGACCAAGGAACGCCCCTTTATTTTCGATCGATTACTAAAAAAGCAACAAATCAAGGAGAAGTTGCCTACGTCCAAGTATTAGAAAATACCAATCAAATCAACTCTTCTCTGCGAACATTCCAAACGATTTTGATCCTTTGTATGATTTTCTTTTGGCTAGGTTCCATTGGCGTCAGCTATTATTTGTCTAAGCTCAACATGCGTCCGATCTTAGCATCATGGCGCCGACAAAGAGAATTTGTGGAAAATGCTTCCCATGAATTGCGAACACCTTTAACAATCATCCAAAACAGTTTGGAACACCTCTTTACTAAACCAAATCATACGATCATCGAAGAATCTGAAAGTATTGCGCAAGCATTGGCTGAAACAAGACGCCTGACTGGCTTGACCTCTGATTTATTGACCTTAGCACGAAGCGATTCGAGTCAAGATACGCTCGCAAAGCAAGAACTACAAACAAAAGGATTTATCGCTGAATTGATCAAACCCTTCCAAGAGATGGCAACGATTGATCAAAAAGAATTTATAGTCGATAACCAAGCAGACATGAGTGTTTTAGTTGATCCGAAAAAAATCCATCAAGTATTAGTCATTTTGCTAGATAACGCACTCAAGTACACGAGTGAACACGACAAGATCATTGTCACATCAGCTAGCACCAATAAAGACTGGGTGATCCATGTCAAAAATACAGGTTCTGCGATCAGTGATGAAGACAAAAACCGGATTTTTGATCGCTTTTACCGTGAAGACCAAGCTAGATCAAAGGAAACGGGTGGCTATGGACTTGGCTTAGCAATCGCAAAACAATTGATCGAGCAACACAAGGGACAATTGACTGTGTCAGATCACTTGCCTGTAGGTGTGGATTTCAAGATCCAGTTACCCATCAAATAATCATTTAGTGACACGCGAAAAGACACTTTGAACCATAGCTGATGCTACGTCAGAGTGTCTTTTTTATTGATTTAGTTTTTAGTATTCAGTGAATGATTGTAGTAAAATAAGACGAGGATCACAAGTAACAGTTGCCCTTCATCGCTCCCCTATCAGGCTAATACATTTTGGGAGGCAGAAGCAATCTTTCCAGAAATACACTAGTTCCTGTTCCCATGACTTTAGATACGAAATGGAGGTTTTTTGCATGGATGTCAAAACAAGAAAACAGATACAAGAAAAGTTGAAACAACGAATGCTCCAGTTACCACCGATCTTCAATGAATTTTTGCAGGCGAACTCAAAAAAATTATCATTAGCCAGTCGCTATGAATATGCAAAAGATTTCCATTTATTTACAGATTACTTACGAAAAACGCATAAACAAGAAATAAATGATCAGTTGATCATCCAATTGGAAAAACAAGTCTATCTTAATTTTTTAAGTGAAGTTTACCTTCACACGCGAGCTTTTCATACAGCTGCTGCACAAGAAACACAACAGCAATTCAAAAATGGTTACTACGGGATCTCTCGTAAGCAATATGCTTTGAATCATTTTCTACGCTTTTTGTATGAAAAAGGCCTTGTTGAAAAAGAGATTTCCTTATTAGGGGATAGTTTACCAGAAACTACCTCTGCCGCTCCCCGTTACATCGACGCTTCTTTATTAAGTAATTTTGACTCGCTTTTCGTTCCTGAAAAAGGTTTTAATTCTCCACGGGAAGCACTTTTTGAACAAAAAAATCGTGCAAGAAATCTGGCAATCGTGGCTGTTCTCCTCTATTGTGGCTTGAAAATCCATGAAGTCGTTGAATTAAAATGGAAAAATATAGATATGAAGAAACAGATTCTGGTTGTAGATCGGAAAGCGAATCGTTTGGAGCGAGTACCTATTCCAAATGAAGCCCTTCCGATACTTGCGAATTATGCCAACCAACATAAAAATGGTGCATCTGGAGAATCCTATGTTTTCCGCTCTTCACACGATGAACAAATCTCGCCTCGCACGATTCGCCAAATCCTTGATCGGATCACGGTGTACAAAAACGTTTCACCGGAATTGTGTCGGAAAACTTTCCGTTACTATACTGAATTATACTTAGGCGACAAAGATGCAGTGAATTATCTCTGTGGCAATCGCTATGTACGTCCACACTCATTTGAAGAAATTTACGAGAAAATGCGTGACTTCTCCTATCGTTGAATCGTTCAATGATCTATGAAATCATCGCATAGAAAGTTCGCTACATCGCTCTGTTTCTTCACTTTCTATGCGATCTATTTCTTGTTGAAGAATTTATTAACTGACAAGTATCCTCACTTAAAGTTTTTAAAAACGATCAAGTTGCTTTTGTCTTCTTTCTTGAAATAAGGTTATCGTAACTGTTCATTTTACATTGACTGATTCTTGCTTAGCATTTTGATCAGAATTTTTATTGCGCTTATTCTCAAATGTACCGACTGCTTTACGATGTTCTTCGATTTACATTTTTTCATTCCTTTTCAATACAGCTGATTAATTCAAATAGTATATCTATTATTTTCGTTTATCTTATTAAAAAAATAACTGATTATAAGTACATTTTTTTGAAAAAAACAAAAAAATGATTGATAAATCCTTTATAAAAAGCGAGTGGTCAAGCATTTTCTCAAAAAAACCTTACGTCACCTCATATGGATATTGTGCATTTTTCATCCAATCTGCCCTCTCAATCCAAAAGATAACTTTACATTTAGGTTTTTCTGTTATTTAGATTGTGGATATGCTATCATATTTTAAGACTTTGTACATTTATTAACAAATTTATTTATGGAGCGTGAAAGATGGAAACAATCGACTATACCCCACTTAATCTTTATACGAATTTTCAAGAAGCTGCTGAACGCACACCTGATGTCCCAATGATTTTTGATCAGATATTAGTGGCTTTTCCGGAGCTTGGTTTTAAAAGCACTTACAGCGAATGTCATGAATTAGTAGTAACACGTGCCTACCAACTGGCTAGTTTAGGTGTGACACTTGGTGACAAGATCATGATCTACAAAAGCTCTGCTTTTGATACCTACTTGATGGCCGTTGCTGCCTCTTATCTAGGTGCAATTCCTGTCATGCCTTCCTACCATTTACCAACAAGTACTTTAGAAGTATTTGTTGATCGTTTGGAAGATCCTTTTATCTTATTTGACGAATTTACAAGTGAACGCGTTGCAGGTATCACTAACGGCACGAAGAGCAAACAATTGGCTGTCGCTGATTTGCTCAAACAACCCGCAACTCCTGTGGCACAAAAGAAATTAGATAATGATGAAATCTCTTATATGACTCACACTTCAGGCACGACCGGCATTCCTAAATTGATTTGCCACTCTGCACATTCAATGGGCTGGCGGACAAAGTGGCAAAAAATGGTATTTACTAAGATCACCGAGAAGAAATTAGTCGCTTTTCATATTTCGCCGGTTCATTCACGATTCAACATCGGCATCTCTTCTCTTATGGCAATGGGCTTTCCGATGATGCCAATCGCAGATCCTCAAGGTGAACATGTGGTAAAACTGTTATTAGAGAATCCGCCAATTGCTTTAGAGACACATCCAAATAACTTTGTTCAGTGGAGTTTCACTGCTAGAGAGCATCCAGAAGCTTTTTCAGGTATTCGCTACTACCACTCTACATTTGATGCCATCAACAATCAGACAATGGAAGTATTCCTTCAAACGTCAGCAACAAAAGAAGCAATCTTTTTGCAAGTCTACGGACAAAGTGAATGTGGACCGATGATTTTGAAAGCTCATACTTTGGAGAGCTTAAAAACAAGTGACGCACGTGATATGGGTGTCGGGTTAGGTGACTTGACCAAAGCAAGGATCACTGATGAAGAAGGCAATGAACTACCGGCGAACACAGATGGTCACATCCACTTGTTATCAAAAGGCCGTGCATTGACTTATTATAAAGAAGATGCTCGATTTCAAGAAAATGTGTATGGTGTTTGGTGGGATAGCGGCGATTATGGTTGTATCGATGAAAATGGCCATCTACATCTGAAAGATCGTCAAGTTGACTTGATCGATACGATCAATAGTACATTAGCGATCGAAGATTATTTGTTGGATTCATTGGAATTTTTAGCTGAAGTCGTCATCGTTCGTGATAAAGATAATTCACCACAACCAATCATTGCTTTAGCGCCGAATCAAGAGATGGATTGGGATCGTTGGTGGAACCAAGTCCATGAATTGCCACGTTTGAACACACCGATCATTCGTGCTTACGAAGATATTCCAAGAACAGCAACCATGAAAGTCCAACGGTTACAAATTGAAAAGGAATTTAAAGAAGCAAATCAATAATTATCTCCTCCAATAGTCCAGACAAGTACTTTTCCTGTAGTTAGGAAAGTGCTTGTTTTTTTGTATATAGATTTCTTTTCTTTTTTTTATATAAAGTGGCTGACTTGATAATCTGCCAATTGGCTGTTTTTCTTTTTATTCGAACAAGGTATACTCTTTTTGTGGAGGGATAAAAGTGAAAAAAATAGTAACGATTGGAGGATCTGATCCGTTTGCTGGTGGCGGCATACAGTCCGATTTAAAGACATTTGAAAACCATCATATTTTTGGGATGAGTGCATTGACCTGTATCGGAATGCTTGACTCAGATGGTTCGTTTATATTAGAGACGATCCCGCCTGAATGGTTAGCCAAGCAGCTAGATTCGATTCGACGTATGACAGATTTAGATGGCATAAAAATTGGCTTATTACATTCATTGGAAGCCATTGACGTTGTGAAGGATTTCCTTACATATTTTGAGGATGTTCCCATTGTGATCGATCCTGTGTTTGCCTTTAAGGAAACAGCAAATACCTTGAATCAAGCTTATATGCAAAAAATGATACAGGAGTTATTTCCTTTTGCGGATGTATTGACCCCGAATTTGAAAGAAGCCTCCCTGCTTTATGGCCAACCCGTTCAAACTTTTCTCCAAATGACCGATTGTGCAAAATATATCCATTCACTAGGTGCTAGGAACGTAGTGATCAAAGGTGGTACTGGGATTATCGGTAACAAAGCATTGGATGTTTTATTCAACGGAAATGAAACAATCTCATTTAGACGGGAAAAGTTAGACGAACAGACTGTCAACGGTGCAGGATGTACATTTGCTTCCGCGATTGCCGCAAATCTGGTCTTAGATTATCCTTTGGCGGATGCTGTTGCCCGGAGTAAGGATTTTGTTTATGACTGTATCTTGAATGGTGTCATGATGAATGATCAAACAGGAAGTGTTTGGTCGAAAGGAAAAGGAGTGGAAATAACGAATGAATACTAAAAAAATTGCGATTTATGCCATGCTGACGGCTTTAACTGTGGGCGTTTCTTTGGTCATCTTGATTCCAATACCTGGAACCAACGGATTTGTCACCTTATGTGAAGTTGGCATTTATACGGCAGCTGCTCTGTTCGGGCCGATGGGTGGATTGATTGTTGGTGCAGGAAGTGGTTTGTTTATTGATTTATTATCCGGCTATCCCCAATGGGCGATTTTCTCTTTATTGATCCATGGCTTACAAGGACTGGTTGCTGGCTATTTTGCGGGTAAAGGTTCTGTGCGTTGGGGCTTTGGTTTATCACTTGGAACGATCATCATGGTTGCTGGCTACTTCTTTGCCAGTTGGTTGCTTTATGACTGGCCAGTCGGTGTCGCATCGCTACCAAGTAATTTAGTCCAAAACATTGTCGGTATCGTGGTGGCGATCCCACTTACAAAGGCATTGATGCGTTTACCTCTGCAACAATCAACGGTAAAAAATAAGTAAAAAGGATGAATTGAAAATGGAAGTATCAAAAGACAGTTTCAAACAGCAATTATCTGAAATGGTTTCGGACGTTCTCAATGAAGCCAATCTTAAAGCAGGCGATCTATTCATTGTAGGATGCAGTACCAGTGAAATTGTTGGTGGACATATTGGTAAAAACTCAAATGCAGAAATCGGACAATGGGTCATCGAAACATTGAAAGAACAATTAGACCCTCTGGACATTTCGTTAGCAGTCCAAGGCTGCGAACACCTTAATCGAGCATTAGTCGTCGAACGTCCAGTAGCGGAAAAGAAACAATTTGAGATCGTCTCTGTCATTCCGGCACTCCATGCAGGAGGTGCCTGCTCAGTTGCAGCATTTGAACAATTCAGCGATCCTGTCGAAGTGGAACATGTCGTTGCTCAAGCAGGAATCGACATCGGTGATACTGCGATCGGGATGCACATCAAACATGTTCAAGTGCCTGTACGTCCTCGTTCTAACACATTAGGTCATGCGCATGTCACTGCTTTACGGTCTCGCCCTAAATACATTGGCGGACCTCGCGCGCAATACGAATAAGAAAAAACTACGAACGAATAAGAGAATTGTTCCCTTTCTTACGTTCGTAGTTTTTTCATGTGAGCTAAATTTTTCGATAAAGGCGCGCTTCATAAGGAGCGAATGTACCACTTGATTGAAATTCTTGACCAGGTTGATTTTCCAATAATACTTCCCAATTTGTTTCGATTTCCGTTGGTAAGGTATAAGTCGCTGCTTCATCAGTCAAGTTGACGATGATCAGATAACGTTCTTCATCTAGGACTCGTTCGTATACAAAGAGCTGTTCATTTTCAGGAAGATATTCATTGAAACTACCATAAATCAACCCTTTGTTTTCTCGACGTAGGGTAATCATTTTTTTGTAAAAAGATAAAATCGATTCTGGGTCATTGGTTTGATCAGCGACGTTGATCATTTGATAATTCGGATTGACCAGTAACCAAGGGGCAACCTTAGAAAAACCAGCATACGAATGATCATCCCATTGCATCGGTGTACGACTATTATCTCTTGTGGTATTGGCTACGATATCCAATGCTTCTTCTTCAGAACGTCCTTCATCAAGCAATTGTTGATAGAGTCTTTTCGAATCCACTGCATCGATCTCATCAATAGAGGAAAATGGTAGATTCGTCATACCGATTTCTTGTCCTTGATAAATAAATGGCGTACCTTGTAAAAAGAAATACATCATGGCGATTGCTTTTGCAGAAACTTGCCAATACGCAGGAGACGTATCTCCAAAGACAGACACACATCTTGGCACGTCATGGTTTTCCATATAAAGAGCATTCCAACCTTTACCATCCAGTGCTCGTTGCCAAGCGCTCAATGATTGTTTCAAACTCAATACATCTAGATCACCGTCTTTTTCATGTTTCCAGATCGAAATATGGTCAAACTCAAAAATCATATCAAAATAGCCATTTTCGCCTACCCACTCAGGTCCTTCGTTTGCAGATACCCCACTTGCTTCTCCTACCGTCATAATATCGTATTCATCAAAGACATTTTTTAATTCTGTCAAATGATCTTCAATACCGGAGACATTTTGAAAAGGAGAAAATGGGTTCTCAGTTGCCTTGACAGAGTATTCATCTTTTTTTACATGAGAAATGGCATCTAAGCGGAAACCATCGATCCCTTTATCTAACCACCAGCGGATCATCGTGAAGAGTTCAGCTTTTAACTTGTCACTTTCCCAGTTCAAGTCAGGTTGTTCTTTTGCAAAAATGTGTAAGTAGTATTGACCAGTTTGTTCATCGTATTGCCAAGCTGAACCGCCAAAGATCGACTGCCATTCATTTGGGGCTTGATCAGGTGTGCCATCGACCCAAATGTAGTAATCACGGTAAGGGTTATCGACTGACTGGCGAGATTCAATAAACCATTCATGCTGATCAGAACTATGATTGATGACGAGATCCATGATGATCTTTATCCCCATCTGATGGGCTTCAGCTAATAAGGCATCAAACTCATCCATTGTACCAAACTTCTCAAGGATTGCTTGATAATCGCTGATATCATAGCCGTTATCGACAAATGGTGACTGATAAATAGGGTTGATCCAAATAAAGTCGATCCCTAACTCTTTCAAATAGCTAAGTTTTTCGCGAATGCCGTTGATATCACCGATACCGTCGTTGTCGCTATCTTTAAAGCTCGCTGGGTAGATTTGATACCCAACTGCTTCTTTCCACCACTTTTCTGACTGCTTCATGCTTATCCCCCTTTTTTCTTTATTATAGCTCAATTTCAAGCGGTTACATATTTGTTACCGTTAACTTTTTTCATGCTTACATCAGTTGGAGTAGTGCTTATCATAAATGAAAGAACTCAAAAAAGCGAACATCAAAGACCATGAGTGACGCATCATCTTTGATATTCGCTTAATATTTATAAATAACGAGAAATCAATTGGATCAATTGTTTAGGAAATGTCGATAAATCGGTAATATCGACGAAGCGACTTGCGCCATAGATTTCTTTGATTTCTTCCTTATCTTGTCCAATTGCCGCAGAAATAAAGACGATACCTTGGCGTTCATATTCGGTCAAGACTTCTTGGATATCTTTTTTTGCTTTAGCGCCTGTATAATCAGGTAACGCTTTTGGTTGGCCATCACTGATGTTGACGATCAGTTTGGTTGTCGCAGGTTGTTCTGTCAGCTTTCCAGCGATCAGACGCAACACTGCACCATCACGATTATTTTGTCTTGGCTTCATAGTCACTAATTTCTGTTCCAACCACTCAAATGAATCTGAAAATTCTTTGTACGAAAAGACAGATGTCTTTTCTCTTGTCGAAACATCTGCTGTATCCCCGTAGATCAATAAAGGAATACGTACTTTTTTAGCAAATGCGGAAATAGCAAATGCAGCTTTTTTTGCAGCTAACATGCGGTCTTCACGAACCATCGAACCAGATTCATCGATTCGTAAAGCCACTGCCAAAGAAGGTTGTTCGTGAGGGGGATTTTTTTTATCAAATTGCCGTAAATCACCATAAGCTACTCGACTAGCATTAAAACGTTGGCCTTCGTACTTTCCTTTTTGATAAGTTTCGCTTTGTTCATTTTCCAAAAGATCAAGGATTTGCCGACTCAATGAATCCACGATCGGATCGATTTCTTGTCGGATAGTCGCTACTTCAGGATTTATGACAGCAAACTTAGGGCGATGAACGATCATTCCTTCTTTTTCATGGATCGTACCTTTCATCAGCTGCCGCGCTTCTTTATTGAGTTCACGCTTGAGTTGCTTGTCTAAGGCTTCCATATCTGAAGCTGACATCTCTTGGGATTCATCATCTGCTTGGTTTTGTTGTTGACTTCGTCCTTCGACTTCCTGGCTCCGCTCTTCCGATAAAGGTAACGTGTCTATCGGGGTTTCTTCTTTCGCCGCTGCTTCCTTTGTCTGCTCTTCTGGTAACACTTCCTCTTTTTCTGAGGGTTGTTCAGCAAGGGATGTTGTTTCTTCTGCCAACTGATCGATTTGACGTTCTATCGCTTCTTCTGCACGAATTGTCCGTCCTTTGGTTCGTGGGGATTCGTCTGATAAGTCCCCCCATTTCTTTTGTCGAAGCAATTCTCTGAGTTCATCTAAAAGCCCACTATCAGTTAGTGCAGTCGTCAAAATGTGTAATTCATCTGGATCAGTCGTCAGTTTATATAAGACTTTAGGATAGAGCGATACGAAAATGTCTTGATTTTGTTTCATTGTATTGACCCAATAAAAATAAGAACGCATACCTGCCACACCTTTGATAGCATTTGCTTTGGCAGTTTCATCTAACAAACGGATCACTTCTGCCATTTTCAACAAAAGTGTCGGCTCTTTGACTTGTGTCTTGCTGATAGCGCGTTCCACCATGACTGAAAGCTCTGGCAGGTCCATTTTCTCAGCATGTTGCATACGATCTCGAAGCGATTCATTCAACGGTCGGTTTCCTTGGTAGTTGCGATTGGTTGTAATGATGATGATACAATCAGGGTGGCGTTTGATCACACCAGTAGGTAAGTTCAACAAACCGTTCGTTTCTAAGGCAGAGTTCAAGGCAACAAGAACCGAAGCATCACGTATCACCGTTGGTTCTTGGATTTCTAAAAGATAACCCTTTTCGATCGCACGAACGATTTCTGACGGATAGTATTTGTAGTGGATCGTACTTTCTTCGTTGTTTTCGATTCGTTGCACGAGATCGGCTAATTTCTGTTTGGCTGTTTGTTGATCGACGGAGTAATATTGTTCGATCAACGTCAATACCGCAGATAATGTATCCGTTTGATAAATAGCGGTCAATAACTCTTGATCCTCTTCTTGGTCTGAATCAATGACAGGTAGTAACGCACCAAAGACATCTGATTTATCCATATCAGCAAAGCATGTTACTTTCGTATAAGGTAACTGCAGATCACAGGATAATGCTTTGGCTAATTGCGTTTTCCCAGAACCTGCATCTCCTTCCAATAGCACATTGCTGATTTTCATTTCCGGATCTAGCCAGTTTGCTTTGATTTCAGTTGCAATACGCAGCTCTTCAGCACTTGTTTGATGACTTGTCGGTTTTTTCCAGATCATTTGTTTTTCGATCGGCGTAAACGTTCGTTGATCGGTGAGTGAAAAGTTTTCCATGATTAAACACTTCCTTATAACATTAATACCCTAGATCATCTAATAGACGTTTCAAGATACGAAAACGTTCACCAAGTAATTCGCCATCTTTTTGTAAAGCATCGTAGTATAACATGATATCTTCATCGATTTTAGGGTTTTTCGTGTCCACTTCCACCGTCATCCGGTTTCCTTGCAAACCGATGATATCAACGACAGGATTTTCAGGGTCGTAAAATTTTTCATGGCGGTAAGCATCTTGGAAGTATACACTTCCTTGCGCCACTAAGATCGCTAAGTCAAGGATACGAGTGATCGGTAATTCTTCCGATTGACGTGACCACTTTTCACCTGTATGACGCCACACTTTTCCTGAGATATCGACTTTGCCTCGATCATTCCACTGAGCTAATCCTAAAGACAGTCCTTTTGCATCTGTATGCAAGGCATTTCTGCCATCAACTTTATCATAATCTTCAACGACGATCACTGGTTTATGTTTCAAATTTGTTGGTATTTCCATCCTTCTCTACTCCTTTTTAGTAATTTAGTGATTTAGTAAATTACTAGATAATTAAAGATAGTATAAATTAATTAGGGTAGAAATGCAAAAAAACAGTCCAAGCAAGTCATTGCTCAAACTGTTTCTTTTCTTTGTGTTTTTGCTTTCTGCCCTATTTATTGTGCAGAGATCGCAATACCGATCGCTTTTTCACCCAAGTGACTACCGATCACTGGACCAAAATGGCCGATCTCGATTTCTGCTTGTGGGTATTGTTTTTGAAGTTTTGCTTTTTCTTCTTCGGCAACTTCTAAATTGTTTGCATGGATCACATATAATTTTACTGGTGGCTTAATTTCTTCATTTCGTTTGCCAATGATTTGCTCTGCACGGGCAAAAGCTTTTTTACTTGAACGGATCTTCTCGAATAAGATGATCTTACCTTCTGAAAAAGTAAGGATCGGTTTGATTTTCAATAGTCCCCCGATCAGCGCAGCCCCATTAGTCAAGCGACCTCCGCGGACTAAGTTGTTCAAGTCATCAACGATCAAATAGGCGTATGTATTGTCTCTAATTCGATCGATGTGAGCTAAAATGGCTTCAAGTGAATAACCTTTATCATTCAAGTCTAAAGCAGATTCGACCATATGCCCCATTGGCATACTGGTGATTTTCGAATCATAAGGAATAATCGTCATCTCTTTGACGTCGTCTTTCATCGCGAATAATGTATTGACGAATCCAGAAATCCCACTTGATAAGTGTATGCTTAAGATCGTATCATAGCCTTTGGTTTTCAGTTCTTCATATAGTGCCAAAACTTCACCTACAGCAGGTTGGGAAGTTGTTGGAAAATCTTTACTGTTTTTCAATAGTCCGTAATATTCGTCTGCTTCGATGTCAATGCCTTCGTTATAAATTTTTCCATCCAAGATCACAGGAATAGGAATCACATATAAATCAGGATGGTTTTTGATACGTGTTGGCAGGAAAGCTGTACTGTCAGTTACGATTGCTAATTTCATTTATTTAAGTTCCTCGTTTCAAAGAATTTTACCAGTCCTTAATACTATATCATAAGTAAGAAAAGATTTGAACCTTTGTCCAGATTATAGAAAAAGCAACCCATGTTTTTTATTAAAATCTAAGGTTTTTATCACTTTCATTATTTATTAGAATGAATAAAAGCCAGGACTAGAAAATTTTTCTCAAGTCCTGACTTATTATCCGAAATTAGCTTGCACTCTTAGTTAGCTATAGAACCACTGGTGCTTGCCAAAGCATCCCCTTATCGTCTGAAATTCTTGACCATCTGCATGGCGTTTCTACCAAACTGGGCAAAGGCAAACGTCAAGCCACCGACACCGCCAATCACCACACAATAAATGACTGCATGCGTTTTTGATGTCATGGATAGGGAAAGACTCAAAACGAAGAAAAGAATGCAGCACAGAAGCAACATGGCCATTGTCGAACGAAACGTCTTCAAGAAGAAATGACTGATCTTTGCGAATGGCGAGATGCGGTATTCTTTTGATAAATAAAGATATCCACGAACAAACACAAAAGCAAAAGCCACTGTATTAGATAAACTCATTCCGTATCCGCCAAATAAAGCTAACCCAATCGCTTGGAATACGACTTTTAAAATAATGGCTTCTGTTGTCAGTTTGATCGCAACCAAATGATGATTCAATGATTGGAGCATCGTCGATAAAATCGTAAACAACGAGAAGAACAAGGAGGCTAGAAGCGCCATTTGGAAGTACCCGACACTCTCTGGATCATAGCCAAAAAACAAGGTGTATAATGGTCCTGCTAATAAGGACATCCCTGCTAACGAAGGCAAAAGGATCAATAAAGCAATCGAGAAGCTGTCCCCGACTGTTTTTTCAATCTGTAGTCGGTCTTTTTTTCCTAATGTACTCAGGATCGGCAGACTACTGATTGCGACCGTTCCGACCATTGAAATCAAGATCAGTGTCAATTTGTTCGGATTGACTGATGCACGACTAAACAAAAATTCGAGTTGCTGGTCTGCAATTTCTGGTCTGAACAAATGTAAGAATGGTTTCATCGTCACCTGATCGATCATTTGTACAATCGTGATCACCGAACCAACATAGATGAACGGTAAGGTTTCTCGAATGATCGAAACAGACGCAGAACGATTGTCTTTTTGGAAATAGCGACTTGAGATCCAGAAATCTTTTAAACGGAAATAATCGTTTTGCCGTCCAATAACAAACATATGACCAATAGCTGCTAGTCCACCGAAGAAAGAAGCAACAGTACTGATCAATACCGCTTGCACAATCGTGCCATCTGTCAACACACGCAAATAATACGTACCAGCTAAGATCACGATTACACGGACTACCTGTTCAATGATCAAGGAAGTACCGTAAGGGCGAAGATGATTTTTCCCTTGGAAGTAACCTCGCATCGCACTTAATACTGGGATCGCTACTAAGGAAGGACAGAGACTACGAATCGCCAAAATACCGTTATCGACATTCGAGATCGGACTGATTTTTGCCAAAGCGGGAGCAAACAAATACATCAATAAGGCAGATATGATCCCGATAACGAACATGATATTGATCGTACTGCGAAAAATGACCCGACAAGCTTGTTCATCCCCTTTTTTCGTCGCCACCGCCACTTTTTTTGCTATCGCATTTGGAAACCCGACTGTACCTAACATCAGGAAAAGGCCATATGGTAAATAGCCCACATTATAAAGGGTAGTTGCTAACATGCCATCTTGATTGTTCCCCATCATACTTAACCAAGGAATCAAATAAACGACACCTAAAACTTTACAAAGTAGATTGGCAAAGGTAAGCCAAAATGTCCCTTGCATCAATTTCTTATTCATATGTCAACCTCATCTATCTCTATTAGAATAAACATCTTCCCTATTATAACAAAAAAAACTTGGAGGACAACTCGTTGAGGAAAACAAAAAAATAAGCTTCCCAATTTTTTGGAGAAGCTTAAGAAATTCTATAACATTGATAATAAAAACAAAGAAGCAAGTCCTGTAATGACAGACAAAGCCATTGAGCGGGTTTTATAAGCAACACCTGCGACAAATAGCATCGCAACGATTTTGATGTTCCACGCAATATCTAAATGTTCATGCGTGATAAAAACATCTTTGAAGGCCAACGCTGCAAACAAAGCAACTGGTACATATTTCATCCATTCGCTAAACCATTTAGGCACTTTTCGATGTGTAAAATAAAGCATAGGAAAAACTCGTGGAATGTAGGCAACGACAAATAAGCTGATCACCAATAACAACAAGTACCACTCAGTCATGATGTTGCACCTCCTGTTCTGGGAAATGGAACAATGGCTCATTCAAAGGTTGGGTCTCTTTGCTGGATTTCTTTTCTTTTTCCTTCTTGAAGGCTCTTTCTAATACAAAACCTGCTGAAGAAGCAATCAATGTTGCAACGATCAAACCGAAAGTGTTTTGGAAAAGTACCATGAATATGACACTGAGTATCCCAGAAAAGATCCCTGTGAAGATGAGTAAAGCATTTTTCATTTGCATGATGAACATAAAAATAAACATAGCAGTTAAGGCAAAATGCACCAAATCCGTATCCACTCGGATCACTGATCCAAAAATATTTCCGACCATGTTGCTAATCGCCCAAGCCCCCATTGAAAACCAATTGACATATAAAGCTTTTCGCTTGTCCCAAGTGGGATCAGTAGAATACTTCAAATAGTTGACGGCATAATTTTCGTCATTCAATGATTGAGAGAACACAGCTAAAAAGAATCGCTTTTCTTTCTTCATAAAGCCTGAAAGACTCGACCCTAGCAAAATATACCGTAGTTCTAAGAAAAAAACCATCAAAAGTGTAGTTGAAAATGGCGCTTGTGTGGCTAACATAGAGGCAACTAAGAATTGTGCGCCACCAGAAAATACTAAGATAGATAATAGACCAGCTAAGAGTGGATCAAAGCCAACTTGCTGCAGTAATACTCCGCAAGCTAACCCAACTGGGATATAACTAAGGCAAAGTGGCAACGAAGCATGTAGCGAATCCTGCCAAGGCGCCCGTTTCTGTTTATTCATTAACGATATCTCCTTCAATTTACAACAAATAAATAGCGGACTAATTGTAACATAAATAAATAAAAATGTAGCCGTTTTATCGTTAAACAACATGATATTTTTCTCATTTTCAAAGGAGAACGATTAAAAAAAATAAAAATCATCGAAAAAGATAAGATGAAATTCATTTTCCTCCTACCTTTCAGATGATTTTACACTATAAATAAACGAATTATTTTTTTGACATCAAACTTTTTTATAAGTAAAAAATAACACTAGTTTCTAAATTATTTCTCGACGTTCTCTATCATATTTTCTTGTGTTTTCTTTATTTGCGAATAATTTGGATCATATTTATCTGTTTCAATGTAAATATAGATTTTTTTATCCTTTAATTGTTCACGGATCGTCCGTTCAATATCATTGATGATCATGTGTACTTGATATTCTTTACTCTCAAATAGATCGATTTTTGCCGCAACTAAAATCTCTGTCGGACTTAAATGCACAGTTTTGATATCAATGACGCGATTCACTTCATTTCGCTCAAAAGCAAATTTGATCTTTTTCAAATCTGTTGTAGTCACGCTCTCGCCAATAATCAAACTATAAAATTCTTTTGCCAGAAAGATAGCAGCACCCATCAATAGAAAGCCGATCAATAGTCCACTGATGGCATCAAAAGCTGCAATCCCTGTCACCATAGTCAATCCGGTGCCGACTAAAGCAAGAACAAGACCAATTACAGCACAGAGATCTTCGGTGAAGATCACGAGGATCTCACTGTGGCGACTTTCGCGTAAAAAGCGCATGATTGAAAGGTTTTCAGTGTTCAATTCGCGGATTTCTTTCATCGCGATTCGTAATGAACTCCCTTCTACAGCTAGACCAAATAATAGAATCAGGATGACGATCCAAGGATTACCAACTTCGTGGGCGGGATGGGTAAGTTTTTCAAAAGCTTCCATCACACCTAGCGCGCCCCCACCAAAAAACAACATCATGGCAACAATCGTACTGAAAAAATACTTTGCTCGTCCTTCGCCAAATTGATGTAATTCGCTTTGACCACGATTCGCACGTTTGTCACCGACTAGTAGTAATACTTGATTGCTACAGTCAACGATACTATGGATACTTTCATTCAACATAGCGGCACTGCCACTGATGGCATAACCGACAAATTTACTAAACGCAACTAAGAGGTTGGCACCTAACGCTGCCAATACAGAAAACATTCCGCTCTTCTTCAAATTCTCCATTGCTTTTTCTTCCCTTCATTCTTAACAACATCAAAGAGTATCTAAATTAAAGATGACGGTTTGATTATTTTTTAATATAGTTTCTTTTGCGCCTACTTTTGTATTTTTACCATCCACACTGAACATCCAATATTTTTTCTCTTCGGTATTTTGGATCTGACCATTGATCGAGGTGATAAATCCTTTGTCTTCTTCCACACTAAAGTTTTGTTCCAACACGTCCAGTAAATTTTCTCCTGTATGGAACGTCACTTTTTTTACTAAGGTATCAACCCCATCTTCTTGCAAGGTGATAGTTGCTGTTTCATTCGTCACCATGGATGACGGTTTTGGGTCAGCTTTTTTTGTCTTTTGATTTGTACAACCGGTAAAGAAAAGCAACATCGAACAGACAATGAGTAAACTGGTTACTATCCTTTTCATTTTACTCCTCCTAAGTATAAAAAAAGCCAAGGAGAAACCCGATTCCTTGGCTCTTTTTTCATCGATCATCTGAATGGATCATTCTGAAGCATATAAGGCATGATTGCTCTTTTTCATCAATTTTTGCGGACCATCAAAGGTACTAAAAATTCATAATTGATAAAGAAATCGATCACTGAACGATGATAGTCACCAGAAGAAATCGCTAGATCTGTCTGTGTTGTGTCTTTAAGAGAAATTTGGAGCGACTGACCTTTATCCAGCAACACCTTATAAGTCGTGTCATCCAATTTTTCCATATCATACTGCGGATTTTTCATTGTGACAATAAAAATATCATCTAATACTTCTTGCGTAGCTGGAAACTTACTTGAAATATCTAATCTTAGTGGCTTCGTATTGTCCAACAAGGTTTGATCCACCGTAAAACCTAATTTACGTGCATAAGCAAATAATTGATTCAACTTGTGATTGAAAATCGTGATCTGACTAGCCGAAAACACGCGTTCAACAGACCAATGACGAATCAATGCTAACACTCGGTCATCATCGATCTCGATCGTCATTTGTTCTGGGGATACTCGCATCAAATTGATGGATTCTACTTGGTATCGTTGGTCGATCGTTGGTAACACAAAGGAGAACAACAATTCTTTTTGTGGGGTCAAACTATAATTGATTGAAAAATATCTTGTTTCCCATACATCATATGCTTGTTTGGATAACTCCAAGCCAATATCATTCAATGGTTTTAATATCTCGTAGGCAAAGTATTCGATCAAACTTGTCTTAGCAATGGCAGAAATCGGTGTATCTTCTAACACATAGCGATGATATGCGACCAATAACTCATTGAAATCCGCTTCGATCAAATATTTACGTAATCGTAAATCGGCCAACTCTTCTTCTGCGGCTGCAATCAAGTCAACGATGTCTTCGTGATCATTTTGTTTACCAGAAAGATATGCTTGGTTTTCATTGACCGCTTGCTCGATCGTTGAACGTTCATTATCTGTTTGATTCGTCGAGTTTGGGACGACTTTTTCTTTTTCGTGGATTTTGGCTTCTTCGCGAATTTCTTCTACTTCATTCGTCAACTCTTTGTCGATGCTGGATGCTTCTTCTACTGGGTCAGTCGTTTCATGATTTTCAGCTGTTACTTCTTGTAGGTCTAAATCTTCTTGTTTTGTCATCACTCGTCTCCTCCCTCTTCTACTATTTCAGGGTTTTCACTGCCAAGGTACGACATCAAGAAACGATGGATCGACTGTCTGAAACCTTCCATGTCACCAAAATATTTTTTTATTTGACGTTGTTCTTTTTCAACGATCGCAGCGCGTAGCTGGTCCGCTTTTTCTTCATGTAATAAGGTTTGCTTTTGTTTTTGGATTTTTTCTGGTTCTTCGATATAAGGCAACCAACCTAATTTTTCATTTTCAAGTGCTTGTTTCTTTTGTTCTAACGCTTGGATTTCTTCGTCTATTTTTTTACGATTCAAGAAACCTTTCGTATCATCTAAGTCAGTGATTTGCTGATTGATCTCTTTGATGGCCTCTTCTAAACGCTCGATCTCTGTTTTTGCAGTGATCACTTTTGCCTCTAACTCATTGATTTTTTTATCAAAATCATGGGTTTGTTGCGTCGCATAGTTCTCCCATTCTTCATCGATTTGCGGTAATACAAAGATTTCAGGTAAGCTGGCATCGATCCCAATCGTTGCTCGTTCATGAAAATAGGTGCCGATCTGGTAATAACTCATCGTCGGAGAGATGGTCTCTGTATGTTTCATAAAGGGAAATTCTTGCAAGAAACGGTCATGGATCTTCCGCATCAACAGCTGATCGATCTCATGATTTTCATTTGAGCTTTTTTTAAGCTCATCGTTCAAGCGTCCATTGTATAACTGATAGATTGCGGGAATATTCTCCTCGCGGACAGCTTGTTCAAAAGCTTGCAGATCTTCTAATAATTGTGAAAGATTCATACTTGCTTTTTCTTTGATATCGTAAAACGAAGATGCTTCCTCTTGTTCGTTTTCATCATAATGTTCGTTCGTCTGTGGGTCTATCATCTTACTGGCCTCCTCTTGCTTTTGAACGCATCAATTTTCCATCAATTATTCTATGTAATCCAATAGTATCATTTTCTAAGAAAAAAGTGTTACTAAGTATGCGCTGACTTAGAACAAAAATTACTTTTACTTGTATTAATTGAAAGTTAGAGAACATAAAAGAGCGGGTCAGCGATTCCCCGCTCTTAGCTTTATTTTTTGGGTAAATCTCTTGTTGTAAAATGGATGCGTTGGTTTTCATCTCGTGTAAGTAATGTTTCTTCATTTAAGTAAGAGAACTTTAATTCATTTAGTTCACTATCTTCTAGCATATGCTCATATCCTGTAAAAATTGAGCGTATATACTGTTTGTACGCGTTTTTCTTTTTTTGTCTTTTTTTCATAGGACACCTTCCTTATCAAACCTATCATACCAATGAATGCCTTCTGAGACAAGCATGTTTCTTTTGTTTTTTCTTTGAAATTTCTTTATATACTTAATTGATAGTTGACGAAACCTTCAAAAAATGAAAAAATGCGAGAGTAGCTAAGGAGGGAAACAAGTGAAAAAAATAGGTTTTGACTCAGAAAAGTATATCGAAGAGCAATCTGCGTATATCCTTGAACGCGTTCATCATTATGATAAGTTGTATCTGGAATTTGGTGGGAAATTAGTCGATGATAAGCATGCCAAACGTGTCTTACCAGGATTTGAAGAAGATGCTAAAATCAAATTATTGCAAAAGTTGCGTGACCAAGCGGAGATTTTGATTTGTGTGTATGCTGGTGACATCGAGCGGAATAAGATTCGTGGTGATTATGGGATCACATATGATATGGATATCTTGCGCTTGATCGATGAATTACGAGGATATGGATTATCGATCAATAGTGTAGTGATCACCCGGTATAACGGACAACCAGCAACTAAAGTATTTATCAATAAATTGGAGCGTCGGAATATCAAAGTCTATAAACACGCTGAAATCGAGGATTATCCGATCAATGTCGAAAAAATCGTTTCAGAGGATGGTTTCGGCAAGAACGAATACATCGAAACAACGAAACCAATCGTTGTCGTGACAGCTCCTGGTCCAGGTAGTGGGAAATTAGCTACCTGCTTGAACCAACTGTATCACGAGAGCCAAAAAGGCAATGCAGCAGGTTACTCTAAATTTGAGACTTTCCCTGTTTGGAATGTTCCATTGAAACATCCCTTGAACATTGCTTATGAAGCAGCAACAGTCGATTTGAAAGATGTCAATATGATCGATTCTTTTCATTTTGATGCCTATAATAAGGTGGCAGTCAACTACAATCGTGATGTAGAGACTTTCCCAGTCATTAAACGGATCATCGAAAAAATCACTGGTAAGGAATCGGTCTACCAGTCTCCTACTGATATGGGCGTCAACCGCGTAGGCTTCGGTATCACGGATGATGAAGTCGTACAGGAAGCCTCGAAACAAGAGATCATCAGACGCTATTTCCAAACGGCTTGTGACTTTAAAAAAGGTTTGACAGATGAAGATGCCGTCAATCGTATCAAATTGATCATGGAGGAAGTCGGTTTACGTCCAGAAGACCGTAAAGTCGTGACCCCTGCTCATGAGTATGCAAAAACTAGTCAAGCGGCAAGTACTGAACCGATGGCAGTGATCGCGATCGAACTTCCTGATCAAGTGATCCTTACAGGTCGGACAAGTCAATTAATGGATGCTTCGGCTGCTGTTGTCTTGAATGCGATCAAATATCTCGCCCATATCTCTGATGACATTCCGTTGTTATCGCCTCTTGTCTTGGAAACGATCCAAGGACTTAAAAGCAAGGCATTGCACTCTTCGATCGATACACTCAATCTCAATGAGGTGTTGATTGCTTTATCAATCAGTGCAGTGACTAATCCAATCGCACAAGTTGCTTATGAAAAATTAGCAGAACTTGAAGGTGCGCAAGCACATTCAACTGTGATGATCAATAAGAATGATGAACAAAACCTGAAACAATTAGGTATCGACATCACTAGTGCGCCTGTTTACCCTTCAGAAAACTTGTATTATCAATAAATAATTCTTCGATGATGGCTAAAATAGAAAAATAGAAGTTACCTCGATAAATAAGGTGGTATCCATGAAAATTGCTCAAATTTTTGTGGGTACCCTTTGTTTTTTGGAGAAGCAGCTTCTGTGTCAGACTTTCCTGTTTTAAAAATAAATAAAGTAAAGTTGTTGCTCGTCTAACAAGTCCTGATAATATTCATCTACCTTCATCTACCAAGTAATATACGTATATGCCACAACTGCTAGATAAATCAACAATTTAGGTTTCCCAAAGTGACTTCTATTCATTAAAAGACACCTATCTTTCCGTTCTCTTACATGTATACGCTTTAGTCTAAAAATCTCATGAAATTTCTCTCAAAAGATTCGTATTCTTTAAAAATAACATGTAGAATTAAACGGAATTTGGTAAGGAGTGATTTTTTTGAGTCAGTTTATTGGAATAATAGGTTTACTTTTGATTTTTGGGTTGGCGGTTTTGATCAGTAGCGATCGAAAAGCCATCAAACGCAAACCATTGATCATCATGCTCGTTTTGCAATTTGCGTTTGGGTTTGTTTTACTGCGTACGACTTTTGGTACAGCGGTTGTTGCGATGCTAGCCAAGCTATTTGATCACTTATTGGCATTTGCCGGTGAAGGTGTCAATTTCGTCTTTGGGGGTGTAGCAAACGTTGGAAGTGCCCCATTCTTCTTGAATGTGTTGATGCCAATCGTCTTTATTTCTGCAATTATTGGGATTTTGCGTTACATCAAGATTCTTCCTTTATTTATGAAAGCAGTCGGTTTAGGATTGAGTAAAATCAACGGAATGGGAAAATTAGAATCTTATAATGGTGTTGCTTCAGCGATTTTAGGTCAATCAGAAGTTTTTATCTCCATCAAAAAGGAACTGCCTTTCTTAACCGAAAAGCGTCTGTTCTCGATGAGTGTTTCCGCAATGTCCACGGTTTCGATGTCCATCGTTGGTTCCTATATGGCATTGATTGATTCAAAATACGTGATCACTGCTTTAGTTTTGAATCTTTTTGGTGGATATATTCTTGCCTCGATCGTCAATCCTTATGAGTTAGACGAAAAAGAAGATGAATTAGTGATTGAAGAAGACAAAGAACAAACATTTTTCCAAATGTTAGGCGAATATATTTTAGATGGTTTCCATGTCGCAATCACAGTGGCTGCAATGTTGATCGGTTTTGTTGCTTTGATTGCTATGATCAATGCCTTGTTCAGCGGGATTTTTGGGATTACATTCCAACAGATTTTAGGGTATATTTTTGCGCCATTTGCATTTATCAGTGGGATTCCTTGGAAAGAAGCGGTTGATGCCGGTAGTATCATGGCAACAAAACTTGTGACAAATGAGTTTGTAGCAATGACTGAATTATCGACTGGGACTTTTGAATTTACAGAACGTACCACCGCTATCTTATCAGTCTTCTTAGTATCATTTGCGAACTTCTCTTCAATTGGGATCATTTCAGGGGCAATGAAAGGGTTGAATGAAGAAAAAGGTAATCTTGTAGCAAAACATGGATTGAAAATTTTGTTCACCGCTTCATTAGTCAGCTTTTTAAGCGCAATTGTTACCGGAATACTGGTGTAAAGCTATCTTTTATCTAGCGTCTTAAGTATACTGAACTTGGCTGGTTTGAACAGATGACCTGTTTAAATTGGTTAGGTTTTTTTATTTTAAATGACAGATTTCCACTTTTCGGTATATATTAGTTATAAACATGTCTTTGATCATGTCACTATAGAAAGGAATATTACCTATGAATAAATGTTATGTATTTATTGGGCCTTCTGGTTCCGGAAAGACGACACTAGCTCATGCAATTTTTTCTTCACAACAAAAGATCATTACGTATACGACCCGCCCCCACGAAAAAATGAAAAAAATCACCTTGATTACCATTTTGTTTCTCAAGAGACCTTTGAAGAAATGATCGTCCATCAGGAATTTGCCGAATGGGATCGGTACGCCGATCACTATTATGGCTCAAGTAAACAAGAGATCTCAACGAAGCTTGCACAGGGTGACTGCTTCACGGTCCTTACAGCCCCAGGTTTTTGGCACTTGTATGAACAATTTGGTCGTTGTATCGTCCCTGTCTTCATCATAGTAGCAAAAGAAAAGTTGTATGAACGATTTGTACTTCGCGGAGACTCACCAGATAAAATCAGGCAACGGCTCGCTCTCTTTGAAAAAGATCAAAAAGAACTTGAAAAATTAACACTTATTCCTACCTTGATCTCATTTGAAAATAATCAGACGTTAGAAATCGAAACAGAAAATTTAAAGCAAGCCATCCATGCAGCGGATCATCGCTGAACAGTTGGCTTGCTTTTAGTTTTGAGCACTTCACAATAATTTTTGATAGGCTTTTCTTTCTCCGTGTGGGAATGGAAATTCAATCATGCCACAATAATGAAAACCTGCCGAGTATATCGTTTTTTCCATTGGGTGATTAGTGGGAAACGTATCGATCCGAACGTCCTTGATTCCTTGACATGTGGCAACGGTCAATAAATGATCTAATAATTGTTTTCCAAGTCTTTTCCCTCTTACGTTTTGATCAAGAGCAACTCGATGGATGGAAAGATACGGCTCTCTCCCCTCCCAATTTCCGGCAATTGCTGTATAGACCGGATCAATGCCTGCAACAAGCGCCGCAGTGCCAACGATGTCTTCTTCGTCAATCAAGACGAAGCTTTCCTGCCTTTCAATGTCTTCGATGAATCGTTCTTTTGATGGTTTTTGATCTCCTTGCCATTGAGGCAATCCTTGCTCAGCAAGGTATGCTGCAGCTTGATCAATGATTTGTAGCACTCTCGGCAAATCATCTAATGTAGTTTTTCTAAGGTACATATCTCTGCTCCTTTTATTGATCTGTGATCAATTTGTATAGCTTGTCTATTCTTGAACCACTGCGTAACCAGTCTGTCGGATGATCTAAGAGCTGACTAACTAATTCAAGATGATGTAACAATGTCCATTTCTTCAAAACTCCCAGACCAGGGAATTTTTGTTGGCGATACAAGCTGACAAGCTCAAGTAATCCTTCCGTGATATAAATTTGTTGATGGTTCCTCATCAACCAACCATACATTTTATTGGCTGCTTCCATAAATTTCAATGCTTGATCTTTTGCGGAATCATTGGTATCTGAAACGAAGTGTTTGATTCGCATATTCCCATAAGCATCGACGTATGTAATATGCAAGGCCAACGCTCGACTGGGAAATCCTTTATCGAAGTAACGACTGCCTTCGATCGTAAAATTGGAAAACCCATGATAGCCATCCATTTGAAAGAACAGATGATCATCGCTAAAAAAATCATCATTTTTTTCTGCATAATTTTCCACATGCCGTCTCGTTTGAAATTGATCACGGATAATGATTTTATTCTCAGGCAATTGCATGCGTAAGCGACTAGAATCAGGAATGAAAAATGTCGCATTAGTTTTGATCAAAGCTTGCCAAATCGCATTTTCTCTAGGTTGATGTTGTCCATCAAAAATAATGAATGGCGGGGGTGATTCAATCATTCTTTCATAATTGCTCGGCGTAATGATCTCTGCCTCTGCTAACGAGCTATCTTCACTGGTCACCCATGTGTGAATCGGTTGATCGAACAGTTTGAACTGACCCACTTGCGGATTCTTTATGATAATCAGCGGATGATTCTTTTTTTGAAACAACTCGACAACATTTTTTAGCGTCGCCGAATCACGTACTGGCTCGATGATTGGCTGAATCTTAGTGGATAAAAGTCCACGATTCAAACTTTCCTTTAATGCAAGTAGATCGAATTGTTTGCCACGTAAATAAGGATAATACATATATTATTCACTCCAATGGTTCAGTTGGCAGACGTCGAATATGACGTTGCTGGCGCAACCAGTCCTGTTCTTGTCGCAAGGCACGATTTTCTTCTTGCAGATCATGGATTGCTTGACTTTCAATTTCATCAATAAACCTTTCATAGTAGCGTTCTTTTGAGAAGGGATCTTGTGTTTCTGAGCGTTTTTTTAATTCTTTGTACAGCTGATCTGAAGGGAAATATTTTACTCCCCGTTCCATTTGTTTGGCCTTTCTGACTTCTCTAAACAATGAAGCCATAAAACGATTTGTCAATGCCTCTTCTGCTACACCTAACTCACGGCGCATTGCTTTTTTTGCAATAATAAAAGTTCCAGGAACAGTCATTTCCTCTTCTAGTGCATACGAACGATAGACTAATACACCAATCTCTGGTGGGATCTCACTTTTGACTTCTTCATATAAATTTTTTGGTAAAACAAAATAATTATAGTGACCGACAAAGGACAATTTAGCAGTTGAGCGAAAATCAGCTTTTGTGACTTTCAATTCATAACAGCGCCATTCTCTTGTTCCGTCAAATTTCATCAGACAACTTAAAGTATCCACGATTCCATGATCTTCAGGCATTGTTACTTCCTCGACCACGATCCCTCCCTGTTCGATACAATAATGATACAACGATGATTCCAGCTCGATCGTTAAAGGAGTTTTCATACACTTCACCTCCGAACATACTTTCGCTTTTCATTCTACCTGAAAAGCCAAGATAATCCAACAACCATTTTATTTTTTTGTATGCTACTTGTCTAACAATAAAAAAAGCAACATAGAAAAGACGAAAAATGCAGCTCAAACATCACATTTTTCGTCTTTTCAATTGCACTCGTTTTTTATTGATCGATCGACTTAACGGTAAATTCTTCTACCTGTTTGCTATTCCGTATTAAAAATCGCACGATTCATTTGTTCTGTTGATCTCTTACGCTTGCTCGATTCCTGGCGGAAGATAAAACAAACCATGTTTTTCAAATAATTCACCAATCTGAAAGAGTAAGTCTTCTCTTCCTCTGGCAGCCATAAACTGAATTCCTAGTGGCAATCCTTGTTCACTGACATGTGTAGGTAGACTTATTGCAGGTTGCCCAGTTAAGTTCGCTAGTTGTGTATAAGGAGTGATCGTCAAGCTCTCTTCAAACATCGCTGACACGACTGCCAACCCTTCATCTGCCGATAAATGAGAGACATCAGCCATCTGCTGACGGATCAAGTCACTTTGTAAGTCAGCTGTGATTTTAGGCGCAGTATCCGCAGTGGTTGGCGAAAGGAACAAATCAAAGGACTCAAATAAGCTTTCCATCGTGACAGCTGCATGATCCCATACGTGCAAGGAATGCACATAGTCTGCTGCTGTAAGTTTTTTACCGTATTGCCATAATGTCCATGAGATTGGTTCTAGCTCGTTGCTTTCTATCCTCCGCTGCAACCCATTTTCGATCGACTCGATCATTGCTGCCGTTTCAGCACCATTCATTTGATAATACGAGTTGATCAATGTACGTCCATCTAAAGGATAAGGAATCTCAACGGTTTCATGTCCTGATTGTTCTAGAAAATGCAGTGCTTTTTGAACAGCAATTTGAGCATCTACACTTACCTTCGACCCGATTGGTGAATCAACACAGACAGCGATTTTCAACCGTTCCTTCACTGGATGCTGTTGCCAAAAGGCTGGTGTCACTTGATAAGGTGCCCCACTATTGATTCCTTGTAATGCTTGGAACAACGCTTTTGTATCTCTCATGGAAATCGTTAGTCCGAAATCAATTGCCGCTCCTTGCCAGCCTCGCCAAGCATTTGGACCAACAGGCATTGTTCCTCTTGATGGCTTCAAACCGATCAAGCCAGAAAATGAGGCTGGAATACGGATCGAACCACCCCCGTCACTGGCACCTGCCATAGGAACGATCCCAGCCGCAACAGCCGCCGCAGCTCCGCCACTTGATCCTCCTGGAGAGTATGCCAAGTTCCATGGATTTCGTGCTGGGCCATATAATTGTGGATCGGTAATATTCTTAAAGCCAAACTCAGGTGCATTCGTTTGACCAAATGAAACTAGGCCAGCTTTTTCTACCGCCTGAACATAATTTGAATTTTTGGATGCTCGGTGTTCTTCGAAAATCCTTGAACCAGAAGTTGCCAACCAGCCTTTTTTTTCTTGTCCTAGCATTTTTAAAGGAAATGGTATTCCTGCTAGTAGCGAATCACTATCCAGTTGTGGTCGTTTTACATTTGATTGGAAATCAAGTGCTTCAAGTGTGACAAATGCGTTGATTTCTGGATTGAACTTTTCGATTTTCCGCTTTGTTTCTGTAAAAAGTTCTTCCAAGCTGAATTGCTTTGTTCTTAAACCATTCGCAAGATATGTTGCATCTTTCATGCTCTCCCTCCTCAGTTACGGTTATTTTCTCATATGACAGAAAAAGCAACAATGTTTACGCTTAGTCTCTTATTCTAAATAGAAAAACACTTGAAGCAACTGAATGCTTCAAGTGTTTTTCTCTAGTTATAAGAATGAAAGAGGTATTACGACATCGAGCGTAATTTCCCTCTAAATTCGTCGATTGAATGGTAGCCTTTTTCCGCCATGATCGTCTCTAATTCTTTACTGATACGATCAAAAATAGCTACTCCCTCTTTGTGAAGTTCCGTACCGATCTGTAACATGCTTGCGCCGCATAATAAATGTTCAAAAGCATCTTGTCCATTGCGGATACCGCCAGTACCGATGATTTTGATCTCTGGTTTCAAGCGGGTATAAAATGCCCGGACATTCGCTAACGCAGTAGGTTTGATATATTCGCCTCCAAGTCCACCAAAACCATCTTTTGGTTTGATGACGACTGTTTCACTCTCAGTATCGATATAAAGGCCATTTCCCACACTGTTGATCGAGTTCACATAGGCGATCGGGTACTGATTCAAGATTTCCGCCATTTGATCAAAGTGGGCGAAATCAAAATAAGGAGGAAGTTTGATTCCCAACGGTTTTGAGAACACTTGAAAGACTTCTTTCAATAAAACTGCTGTTGCCTCGAAATCGTAAGCTAGCTGCGGTTTTCCTGGAACATTTGGGCATGAAAGATTCAGCTCAGTGATCCCTTGGTAATCACTTTCTTCGATCAACTTCAACATTTCCAGATTTTCCTCTGCACTCATACCGGCAATCGAGAAAAACAATGGTTGTTCTTGTCCATGCTCTTTCTCGTAGGCCAATGCATAATCCAGATAATAGGAAAAACCTAAGTTTGGTAAGCCCATTGAATTGATACTCCCCAGTGGCACATCATAATAACGAGGTTCAGGGTTTCCTGCTCGCTCATTGATGGTACAGCTTTTTGTAATGAACGCCCCCGCATTCGAATGTGCAAGTTCATCTAATTCCGCTGTAGTCATGCAATGGACACCAGAAGCGTTCATCAAGGGATTTTCAAAAGAATGATTTAAGAAAGTAGTCGTTAAGCTCAAGTTATTCTCTCCTTTTAATAAAGCGTTTTTTCTAGTGTATCATTTAAGCGAACAAAATCAACAAAAATTTATCGAATGTTCGATCAATCATCGATTTCTGAAGACAATACTTCTCCTGTTTGACTATTGATTTTTACATTTGTTGTTTGGTTGCCATTTTTCACTTTGACATCCCAGTAAGTAGTTCCTAATTCTTTATCAAGGTCCCAATCTGTAGCAGTTCCAGCGCCAACTTTTTCAACCGCGATTTTCCCAGCTTCTTCGATTGAGATCAGATTGCTGACATCTAAGCCGTCTTCTGATTTTTTCTTGCCGTTTTGTTCGTCACGATCTAATTGCTCTGGATTCTCTGCCTCAAGTTTTTCGTCCATCGCATTGATTTTCACTGAATATTCGTTTTGATCATCGACACCTTCAATTTTGTAGAAGTAGCTTCCCCAATCACTATCGAGTTCTAAGCTAGTGATTGCTGCATCTGGGTATTTGTTTTGGAATAATTCAATCGCACGATCCGCAGAAACTTGAATATCAGGGTTTGCTGTTTGTGAAGAGGATGAATCAGTAGAACCAGCGGATGTGCTAGAGTCTTCTGACTTGTTCGTAGAGGTTACAGTTGTTTCTGACGACTGATTGGTCGTACTTGATGGGGTAGTTGTTTGGTTTGGCTGGCACCCCGCCAAAAGTAGTAAAGAAAATAAGCCTGTAAAAATAACTTTTGATTTCATAACAATTCTCCTTTTTATTAGGTATTTATTTTCAGTATAACGAAAAGAGTGAATACTGTCAGCCGATACCATGAAAAATCAGTCTATAGTCTGATTTTACAACTAAAAAAGAACCTGTTTTTACGTAAAAAAGTAAAAACAGGTTCTTTTCATTTAAATAAAAAAACAAAACTCAATAAATTATTTCCGATGCATTGGGATCGAATTGTTCCCTGGATGGACTAACAAGTACTGGATCACATCGATATTGCTCGATTCAAAAGATGCGGCACAGGCTTGTAAATAAAGATCCCACATACGATAGAACCGATCACCCATCTCCTGAGTCACCTGCTCTTGAACCGCATGGAAACGTTGCGTCCAATGTTGTAATGTCCATTGGTAATCACGACGTAAACTTTCTAAGTCGATCACTTGTAGATCGTTTTCCGTGATATCCTTAATCAGTTCCGTCACACCTGGTACATAACCGCCAGGGAAAATATATTTATTGATCCACGCATTCGTTGCACCACCTTGTTGTCGGCTGATTCCATGGATCAAAGCAGTTCCTTTAGGTTTCAACAAATCTTTGACTACTTTGAAATATTCAGGTAGATTTTCTGACCCTACGTGTTCGAACATCCCCACACTGGTGATATGATCGAAAGTCTCCTCTTTCAACTCACGGTAATCCATTAGAAACACACGACATTGGTCTTCTAGATGCTCTTCTTTGATTTTATTGGTGATGAAGTTGTATTGTTCTTCACTGAGAGTAATACCAGTCGCTTTGACATGATATTCTTTTGCAGCAGTAAATAGTAACGTTCCCCAGCCACAACCAATATCCAAGAGGGATTCCCCTTCTTTGATAAATAGCTTATCTAAAATATGATGGACTTTATTGATCTGTGCTTGCTCCAGACTATCTTCTGGAGTTTTGAAATAAGCACAAGAATACGTCAACGTTGAATCAAGCCATAAGCGATAAAAATCATTGCCTAAGTCATAATGAGCATGGATATCCGCTTTATTTTGTTGCTTTGTGTGTTTCTCTTTTTTTGGTAACCACTTCAGATAATCTTTGCTACGCAAGAAACTATCGGTATGACTATAAGCATCGTTGATCAATGATTGGATATTCCCTTCGATTTCAATGCGATGATCCATATAAGCTTCCCCTAAAGAAAGAGAAGCATTTTTCGTCAACTCTTTGATTGGGATCTCTTCATTGAGCGTGATTTTGATTTGTGGAGGGTTATCGGTATCCCCATACTGCTTCGTCGTTCCATCCCAATACGTGACTTCTACTGGAAGTGAAAAAGAGTGCGAAAATAGTTGATGATAAATTGTTTTTTCTAACATAATGATCCTCCTAAAACAAAAATTACACTATTACGTTATACCTATTTCGTCAAAGAATCAACAGATTACAGGCAATAAATAAAAGCTTTTTGAAAATTTCAGAAACACAAAAATAAAGAGTGTAAGGAGGAAGACATTTCTGCTTTCCCTCTTACATTCTTCATTTTTTTGATTCGATCAGACTTGGATCGCTTTTGAATCTTTGAAGCCAGTTTTAGCGAAAATCCATAGTAACAATAAAACGGCTATGGTCGACTGGATGCCCATCATCAAGACAAAATCAAAATGGATAAAACCGACAAAACCAGCAATTATCGAACTCACACCTAGAACATTCAACATCAAATTTGCGCTCTCTTTAAAGTTTTTTATAGAAGAGAATTTGCTTTTTCTTGTTAGCCATAAAAAGAAGGCAGCGCCGAACAAAATCAAGCCAGTCATGATAAACAATAAAATACCTAACGTCAAACTGTAAGATAAAATGATCATCGGTCGATTACTCGCATAAAATTCATTCTCTAAAAACTGTTCAAACTCTTTTGGACTTGTCATTCTCATAAAATCAAATGAGGAGGGATATGACATATTGTATTCTCGTTTTTGTCCATCCTCTTCTTGACGGATCGTCCAGCTGGTCTCTTCAAAATTGATTGCGGCTCCTCTTTCTGCCATTTCTTCTGGCGTCAGTGCTGTTCCGATGATGACATCGTTTGTTACACTAATGATCTCAGAGTCAGCTGTTAAGCGACCGTTCGTAAGTTGTAGTTCACGTAAGCGTGCCACCCCTTCCTGATCGATCAACGTATTCACCGATAAGAATTGTTCCATCGGGATCGCCGAGACTTGATTCGTATAAAATAAAGTAATCGGCATGACCATAAAAGAAATTAGAAACAGAAAGATCACGATAAATTTTGGCCAAGTGAGTTGTTTTCTACCTAAAAACAACTGTTTTGGACTTCTTAAGCTTGAAAAGTAATTGAGTGGGAATTTATCCATAGCAAACGACTCCTAACCTTTGGTCCCGCCTGATGTCAGTCCGGTCACAAAGTTTTTTTGTAAAAAGAAGAACAATAAACATATTGGTACAGCAATCAAGATTGCTCCCGCCGCAAACAGAGAAACGCGTTGGTTGGTTACATCAGAAATAAAGGTTTGTAATCCAACTGCGACTGTTTGATTTTCAGGCGTACGAAGTAGGAAACGTGCCAACATGAAGTCACCAAATGGTCCCATAAATGCCCAAAGCGCTTGGACTGCGATCATTGGTTTGACTAATGGCAAGACGATTTGCAAGAAAATCCTAAAGTGTCCTGCACCATCCAATTTAGCTGATTCATCTAAATCGATTGGGACTGTATCGAAGTATCCTTTCATCAGCCAAGTGTTCATTGGGATTCCCCCACCGATATAGATCATTGTCAGGAACCAATAACGATCCAATGCACCTAATAGAAAGGCCATCACATAAAAAGCGGTCAAAGCTGCCATCGTTGGTACCATCTGGATCACTAGAAAGAACATCAAACTTGATTTTCTTCCGATGAAACGATAACGACTATACGTATAACCAGCAAGTGTCACAACAGTTACTTGAATGACCATCGTTAAAACAGAAATGATCAACGTATTTTTATACCACGTGCCATACAAGGTTTCATTGAATAAGCGAGAAAAATTATTTAAGGTCCAATCACCGGAGAAATCCAAACTAAAAGCAGCAATATTGCCTGGTTTGAAAGCAGTACTAGCTGTGATCAATAACGGATAGATGATAATGATCGACAATAGGATCAAAAACACATAAGTGAAGAAATGCGAAAGTCTCCGTTGGAACTTAGCACTCGTACTAAATTTTTTCATGACTAGTCCTCCATTTTGAACGCATTAGTTTTCTTGAATACCAACAGAGAAACGGCAATGACGATCATCGAAATGATCAGCGTGATCGCAGAAGCCATCGAATACTGTGGCGAGGTCCCCGTGGTCAATTTATAGATCCACGAAATCAAGATATCCGTTGATCCTGCACCACCACCGACACTTCCCGGTCCCCCATTATTGAAGAGGTAGATCATGGAGAAGTTATTGAAGTTCCCTGTATACTGTGTGATAAACGTTGGTGCTGCTACAAGAAAGATTGCTGGCAACGTGATACTTGAGAAGCGCTGCCAAGCATTCGCACCGTCGATTTTTGCTGCTTCGTAAAGATCTTCAGAAATCGATTGTAATATCCCTGTGACCATCACATAGATGTAAGGAAAACCTAACCAGCCTTGTATCAAGATGATTGCGACTTTTGTCCAGTTCGGATCAGTTTTCCAAGGAACGGAGGCAATATCTACAAAGGGGATATTATTCAAGAATGGAATAACTTGCGTGTTGATCGCTCCCACACTATCGTTAAAGATGTTTGAAAAACTCATGATCGTGATAAATGCTGGGACTGCCCATGGTAAAAGGAAAATAATTCCAAAAACACGTTTGAATTTGATAAATTTCTGGTGCGCGATCACTGCTGTAAATACGCCTAACGTGATTTGTAAAGTAGTTGCACAAAGCGTCCAGATGACGGTCCAAGAGAACACGGCAACAAATGTATTTCGATAAGAACTTAAAAAGAAAATACTGAAGAAGTTTTCTGCTCCCACCCAGTCGATCAAACTTGCTGGTGGGATGTGTTGGAAATCATAGTTTGTAAATGCTGTAAATAATGTCACTAGAACCGGAAAGATGATCGTGAAAATCATCAATAGATACGCTGGAAGCGTCAAGAGATAAGGAAAGCCTTCATCACCCACATTATGTATGACTTCCTTCATTGTTCGATTGATCTTTTTCCCTTCTTTTCTCATGACTGCGACACGTTTTGCATCTACTAGATTGATGAAATAAAAAAATAAAAACAAGGCTGTCACAATCAATTGCAAAGTTCCTTGGATCAACATAAATAATGAGTGATCTTCCATTGGGACACTCCCTAAGGTAACTAAACCTATTAAGGATTGAAAACCACCTAAAACCATTTGGATGATAAATCCGATAAATAGTGCTAAAAATACGACCCCTTTAAATACTTGACCATTTGCAAATTGACCCAGTCCTGGAATGATCGAACGTAACATCGTGCCTTTGACATTGACCGCTGTATCTTCTTGTTGCATGGTGTTGTTCCCCCCTCTTGATACTAAAAACAGGTGCTGTATGTTGAAGCGCCTTTTCTATAAAATCATCTCACGTTCATCAAAGGTAAAACATGGAGCTGAGAAGCAATTTCCTTCACAGCTCCAACCTTTTTGATGATCTAATTAATATTTTTGCTCAATTGCTTCGCTGATCGTCTTCACCGCGTCGTCAGCCGATTCTTTTGGTGTTTTTCTGCCTGAACCAGCATCAAACATCAAGTTTTCTGCGCCTGTCCAAACTTCTGCCATCTCTGGAATATTTGGCATTGCTTGTGCTGTTTCATATTGTTCAATAACTGCAGTCGTCAATTCATCATTTGTGCCTTTTGCTGTTTCACGAGCCGCTTGATTGGCTGGTACTTCGTTGACCATTTCAAAGAATTTTTCTTGATTTTCTGTATTGGTTACATAATCTAACCATTTTTGAGCCACTTCTTTATTCTTAGAGTAGTTACTTACGACCCAACCTTTTCCTCCACCAAATGGTTGATAAGATTCACCATTATTCAATGTTGGGATTTTTGATACGCCATAATTGATGTTGTTTTCTTGATAAGTTTGTGCTTGCCATGGGCCATCGATAATCGCTGCTGCCTTGTTCGACATGAACTGTTGGTTGACAAAGTCGCCAGCACTCTTGATATCTTGCATTCCTTTAGGCCAAACATTTTGGAACCAATCTGTAGCATAAGTGATTCCTTCTACTGCTCCTGCATTGTTTAACCCAATTTCAGATGGGTCTGTTCCATCTTCACCAAATACATAGCCCCCGTAACCAGAAATCAAGCCATATGAATAATAAAAATCAGTCCATTTTGCTAAAAATCCTGTATTCGTTCCTTCTTCAGATTCAAAATTGAAACGTTCATCTTTTGCTAACGCTTCCAAATCTTTGAAAGTTGTCGGTGCAGTGTCAACTAGATCTTTGTTATAGTATAAAACTAGTGTCTCGATAACTGCCGGTGCCCCATAGATTTTATCCTCATACGTTACTTGAGCTTTATCCGTATCATTGTAATCTGCTTCGTTCCCCAATTTCACTTCTGCCAAATGCCCTTGTTGTCCTAATGCTCCGATCCGGTCATAAGCTGCCATCATGACATCTGGTGCTTTTCCTGCGGGACCGTCCAACGCAAGTGATTCCAATTGTTCGAACATGTCTTTTTCGACTAACTTGATTTTAACGTCATTGTCTTCTTCAAATTTTGTTTTGATCTCATTGACATAATCTTTGTAACCAGAATCGACAGAAATCGTTAATGTTTTTCCATCTTCTTCATTTGCTGCAGTTGATGAACCACCATTACCACAGGCAGCAAGTCCCCCGATAAACCCTAAAGATAATGCGCCTAACCCGAATTTTTTTAGCAACTGTTTACTCATTTTTTTTCCTCCGATTCTATTCTATTCCTCTTACAATTTGATTATATGTTTACAAAAGCTCGATTTGCAAACGCTTTCTCTATGTTACCGATAACAACTTAACAAAGGATCAAAAATCCATTCGTTTGGACTTCAGCTTTGCCGTCTTTTAAGATGTCACAATTTTGGCTGAACAAAACATCATTTTCTAAATCTACCAAATACGATTCTGTTCCTTGATTGAAATAAGCATGAATGGTTTGCTGATCGAGATGACGAGTCAAGTGAATTTGTTCGTTTTTGTCGTCGACCAATCGCCAAGTCAGATCCCCTTCAATCAACACTTGTTGCACTTGTTTACGCACACAGATCAATTCTTTGACGAACCCCTTCAATTCAAGATCTTGCTGGTCCTTTTCCCAGACCATACATTTTCGACAGTCAGGATCATCATGACCTGTCATGCCGATTTCTGTTCCGTAGTAGATACAAGGCGCCCCTTTTTGTAAGAACATGAAAGCTAACACTGATTTCATCAGTTCCTTGTCCTCTTTACACAAAGTCAAGATTCTGGCTGTATCATGAGAATCCAATAAATTGAATGTCCCTTCATTGACTTGATCACGATAAAGCATTTGCTGATGATTCATGCCACTGACCATTTGAGTGGGTGTGATTTTTTTATGGACGAAATAGTCTTTGATCGAATCCATAAAGGCGTAGTTCATCACCGCATGGAATTCATCGCCCTGTAACCAAGCTTGAGAAGAATGCCAGATTTCGCCTAAAATATAAATATCAGGTTTGATCGTAGTGACCGCTTCTCTGAATTTCTTCCAAAAATGATGATCCACTTCATTTGCTACATCTAACCGCCACCCATCGATATCAAATTCCTTGACCCAATACGTGGCAATATCTAATAAATAATCTTGTACTTCTTGATTTGCTGTATTGAGCTTAGGCATAAATGGCGTAAAAGCAAACGTATCATATGCCAGATTTTCGGCTGTTTCAGGAACATCTGTCATTTGATAGGCATCCACTGGAAATGAATGGATGTGGAACCAGTCTTTGTAGCGGGATTTCTCGCCATTTTCGATCACATCTTGCCATTGTGGTGCATGACTCCCCATATGATTGAACACGGCATCCAGCATGATTCGGATTCCTTTATCATGCGCTTTTGTGATTAACTCTTTCAATAACTCTTTATCACCAAATTGTGGATCGACCGCATAGTAATCGATCGTGTCATATTTGTGATTCGAGGTTGCTTCAAAAACAGGACAGAAATAAATCCCTGTGATCCCTAAATCAGCTAGGTAATCGAGATGATCGATCACCCCTTGAAGATCTCCGCCAAAGAAATCTTCTCGATCCGGGTCTTTACTTCCCCAAGACAACGTACCTTTAGGATCATTTGTTGGATCACCATTCGCAAAGCGTTCAGGAAATATTTGATACCAAATCGTTTGTTTTGCCCATTCAGGTACTTTGAAGCGATCGATTTGTTGAAAATATGGCATACGGAAATAATAGTTTGCATTCGCCAATGTTTCTTCTTGATAAGGGAATATTCCTTGGTCTCCGTAAAAACAATCCATCCCATCAATTCCCACGATGTGAAAACCGTATTGCAATCGTCTAGTATCACTCGTCAACTCGATTTCCCAGTAATCATGAAGAAGTGTACTTAATCCTTTTTTCATTGGTTGTTCTTTTAAATACCAATTTTCTGAGAAAATCGTATATGGATCTCCGCTGATCACAGAAACTTGTTTGACATCATCTTTACTTGTACGTAAGCGAATCCGCATCGTTGTATCACTGTATAAATAAGCAAATTCACTTTCAGGTCGATGATAAATTGCTGCAGTATTCATTTCAGTCCTCCCTTGTCTTTCAGTTAACAAAAACAACTATAAAAGATAACCAACTTAAAGACAACGCTTACATTGTTGTTATCGGTAACAAGATTTTTAGCAAAAAAAAAGATGAATGGCACACTGTTTACAAAACATGCGTGATTCATCTTCTTGACGCTATTTATTTACATAGGTTTTCTGATCATATGCATACTTTAACAACTGCTCTTCTTGCCATGTGACACCAATCCCTGATTGACCAGGAATCCTCAAATGTCCATTTGTGATTCGTGCTTTGGGTTCGACAATATCATCATAGAAATAGCGATCAAAAGCAGACAAGTCTCCTGGAAAAGTAAAGCAATCTTGACTTGCAAAATGCAGATTCATCGCTCGACCGACTCCGGATTCAAACATCCCACCTAACCAAACGAGCAAGTCATTTTCCTGACAAAAATCGACGATTCTTAAAGCCTCAGTGATTCCTCCGACTCTGGGAATCTTTAAATTGATTGCTCGACAACTTCCCAGTGCATGAGCTGTTTTTACGTCTTCCAGTGTTCGAATATTCTCATCAAGACAAACTGCTGTTTTGATTTCCTTTTGAAGTATGGCATGGTCAACATAGTCACGAGGGTGAAAAGGTTGTTCGATCATCGCAAGCTTCAAGGCATCCATTTTCTTGAATAACGGCAGATCGCTGATCGTATAAGCAGAATTCGCATCAGCCATCAATTGGATCTCTGGATATTGTTCACGCAACACTTGCAGTGGCACTAAGTCATTGCCAGGAGTGATTTTCAACTTGATTCGTTGGTATCCTTGATCAACATAAGTTTTTGCAGTCGCAAGTAAATCTATCGGGTTGTCATGGACACCAATACTGACACCTACGGGAATCGCTGATCGTTCGGCGGAAAACAACTTTTGTAATGGGCTCCCTATTCGACGAGCATAAAGATCCCAAACCGCTGTTTCGACCGCTGATTTTGCCATAAAATTCCCTTGCGTATATTTGAAAGCTGACCAAATTTCTTCTGGATGTGAGAAGTCAAGTTCGAATAAACAAGGAATCAGCTCTTTTTGTAATACCGATCGACTCATATCAATCGTTTCTTCGATGTAATCTGCACGTTCAAAAGCGACTAACTCGCCGATCCCCTGATTCCCTAACTCATCTTCCACGATCAACAAATCAAAAGCCTTTGTATCCAATCGACCATAACTCGTTCTGAAAGGTGTCACTAAGGGGAATCGCAAACAGTACTGTTGGATGTTGACTATTTTGATGGCGTCCACTCCCTTTCCATTTCACTGATCCAAGTAGTGACAGTTGTCTCAAATAGCCTAGGTTGCTCGATGTGACAACAGTGCCCGCATTCCGTAAGGATCTGGCAACGAAAAATCTCTTTAATGTTTGTTATTTGTTTACCGATCTTTTGGAACTTCTCATCCTTTTGACCAACAAGATACAATAGTGGGCATTCGATACTCGCTAAATCTGGCCAATAATTTTTTTGCGCGCCAGTTCCCATATAGTAAAGACTTAATGCTAAACCTAGCTTATTTTGAGCAAGGCGCTCGTTTCTTACTCTGCTTTTTTGTTCCAAGGATAACGCCTGTTGTGAAGCGAATAGTGGCAACTTCTCCCAATCATCAACAAAATCACTCAAAGGCTCTCTCAATAAACGTAAAGCAAGTTTTCGATCAGCTTTTTTACGATGGTTTCGTTGCTGTTCATCTGCAATTCCTGCAGTTCCACCTTCTAAAATGAGGCCTTTGATCCCTTGTGGCCGTTCGAGCGCCCAAGCAAGTGCTACTCGAGCCCCCATCGAGTAGCCTAATACATAAAAAGAAGGAATTTTTAATAATGAGACTAAACTCGCCAAATCAGCTACCAATGACGTAAGTTGGTAACGGTAAGGATGAAGGTAAACCGCTGTTTTTCCATGACCGATCAAATCAATGGCTAAGTAATTAAACTGAGGATTCTCAAACATAAACGTTTGTGTACTACCGGTAAAGCCATGCAAACAAATAACCGTTGGCTGTTTTGGATCAGTTTGGTGTAACCAACGGTAATGGTAAGCCACCCCACGTACAGTCTTAACTGGCATCAGTCTATTTCCTCCTGATAACGACGCTTCATCTGCTCCCATAATTGGACAGGTTCTTGTTGTTGCCCTCTGATTTCAATCATTGTCCAATCCCCTTGATTCCGGCTTTTTTCAATCGCTTGCTCAAACTCTTTACTTGAAGGTGGTTGTATATAATGACCATTATATAAATCTGCTACTTTCTCTAATTCTAAATCAAGTGGTGTACCAAACAATGGTTCAAAATCAGTCTCTGAAAGTTGATTTTGAGGAAGAAAAGAAAAAATTCCACCACCATTGTTGTTCAATACGACTAAAGTAACAGGTAAGTGATAACGTCGAATTAGCTCCAACGCGTTCATGTCATGAAACAGCGCAAGATCGCCGATCAAGACAAACATCCGCTTGTTCCTTACCAAAGCGATTCCTGCCGCTGTAGAAATCAACCCGTCGATCCCGTTGATCCCTCGATTCCCATAGATCGGAAATGACTCTGTAGTAGGCGAAGCAAAACGATCAACAAAGCGGATCGCGTTACTATTTGCCAAAAATAAAGCTTCCTCTGATTTTATCGCTTGCAATAACTGGCAACTAGCATTGCTTTCGCTCCATTCATCGATAGACAATTCTTTAGTGATAACTTCTCTCGCTTTTTGATAAGCTCTTTTCCATTGCACCAACCATTCGTCAGGGGGTGGCGTAGGTATTGCATCCAAAGTTTCCGATACTAGTTTACAGAAATCAAGTACACCGATTTGGATAAAACTTGTTCCTAAATGTAATGGATCACGCCATTCTTCCTCATCGATCAAGACATAGTCAGAAATAGTTTCGTGATGTTTTTTTAAATAAAGCATCACATTTTTAGCTACAGGAAGATTACCAAATTGCCAAATGACTTCAGGAGTTTCAGGAACCGGTCCAGAAAAAATCAAATCTGCGTGCGGAAGATAGACATCGCTCATTTGTTGACAAGCACCTAGATTTGCCAATGGATCGCCAATGATTGGCCATTGTAAAGCTGTTGCTAAAGTAAGTAACGCTTTTGCCTCATCAGGTGTCAATTCTTTACCGACGATCATCAACCCTTTTTTTGATAGCCAAGGAACAAGCTCCGGTACTTGCTTCGACACAATTTGAGTAACCAGTTTTTTTGGATGAAAAGATCCATCAAGAGAAAAAGTTAAATCAGGCAATAATGGCTCTCTAAAAGGCAAATTGATCTGAATAGGGCCAGCAGGCACGCGTGTTGCTTCATAGGCACCATTGGCACCATGCCAGTAGCTATACCGTATCATTTCCGAACTGGCTTCAGGAAGTGCTAATTCAATAAACTTTTTGATATGCGAACCAAATAACTTTTGTTGGTCCATCGTTTGTGACGAACCAACGCCACGTGCTTCTGGTGGACGATCTGCTGTTAGCAATAGTAAAGGAATGTTTGTTGCTTTTGCTTCACAAACCGCTGGAAAGAAGTTCGCTGCGGCAGTACCAGACGTACAAAGAACCCCGACTGGTTGTTTCAATGCTTTTGCCATACCTAATGCAAAGAATGCCGCCGATCGCTCATCAACATTGACTGTTGTATTGATCTCTGGGTCTCTATGAAGTAACAAGGCAAGTGGGGTCGATCGTGAACCAGGACTGATCACGACATTTTTAAGCCCGCCTTCTTTCATTCCTTTGATGAATGCCAATAAATAAGCGGTCATCTCTTGTTGTCTCGTCATCCTTTCACTCCTCTAAGCATTGGTTGGAATTTCAGCAATGTTTCTTGGCGTTCTGCCTCAGGATCAGAATCCGCAACAATGCCACAACCTGCATATAATATTCCTTCGGTTTCAGTCAAGATGCCTGAGCGAATGCCTACAGCAAACTCACCGACATCCTCGATCGGGTCCACCCACCCGATTGGTGCCCCGTATAACCCTCTACCGAAAGGTTCATGATCTTTGATCCATTGCAACGCTAATCTTTGAGGTTCACCACCTAAAGCCGGTGAAGGATGGATCAGTTCAACCGCATCGATCAATGAGACTCCCTGTTTACGTTCTCCAGAGAAAGTCATCGCTAAATGTTGAATATCACGGTTTTTCAATAACTGACGGGAAGAAACAGCGACATCCCCTGCGACAATATTTGCTAATTGATCCTCTAATCGTTGCGCAACAATTCCGTGTTCTTGTGTATTTTTAGAGTCTTTTAAAAGTTCTTTGCCGATTTCATCGTCTTCCTGCATAGTAGATCCTCTAGGTGCCGAACCTGCTATCCCAGCAGTCATAAAATGACTTTTCGTTCCTTGAATCAATCGTTCTGGAGTTGCACCAATGAAAGCAAGTTGATTCGATGCTAAAAGAAATAAATAAGTCTGTGGTTGTTGTTCAGCTAAACGATGAAGAATTTGAGTGATCGACTGGAAAGATCCGTGTATTGCCAATTGTCTTGCTAAGACGACCTTTTTAAGCGAAGTAGCTTTGTGTATGATTTCCTTGCGCGCATCATCTACATTGTGTAGAAAAGTTGGAACTGCCAGCTCTTCGGACGACACAAGAACATTTACTGATTGTTCTTGTTCTTTGCCTTCTAACAATTCACTCACAAGACTATCTAAATACGAAAAATCTTTTAAAAGACTCCTGGCTGTTGCAGCTTCTTTTCTGATTGTCAAAACAACTTGAGTCTTTGAACCTATTCGCTTGAAAAGAATACTTGGTAGAATGAAATAGCCAGATTCAACCTCACTCCAAATCTTTTCTTTTAAGTTGTTTGGATCAAAGGGAAAGCCTCCAAAAAGCAAAGGTCCCCCCTTCTGGCTTGATACGTTTAAAAAACTTTTAGAAAACTCAAGAGAAAATCCTTTGATAGCACTAGGCATATCATCCTGTTGTCCATCAAATAAATTTTCTCCTATTCCTAATAGCTCACAATCCTCATCAGGAGGACACCAATAAAAGCGATCTCCTTTAGATGGGACAAGAGGCAAGAGTTTTTTTACCGTTTGTTCACCAAGCTCGTAGCTATAAGTAAAATAAAGATGATTTTTTAAAAGCTGATCATCGATTGAGCTATCTAATTTGATATTCAATGTAATTCACTCTTTCTTCTGTCATTAAAAGACGTTTGATTGGTTTTCCAGTCGCCGTTTTAGGAATTTCCGAGACACAGTAGATTTTAGTTGGATGCTTGTAACGTGCTAATGGCGCTAGTAGATCAGTGATTTCTCTATCAGTAAGTGGTTCATCTAATCGCACATAAGCAACAGGTGTTTGCCCCCATGTTTTATCCCAAGCCCCTACGACAGCGACCTCCGCAATTTTATTGCAAGTTAAAAGTACTCGCTCGATTTCAACTGGGAAAATATTCTCTCCCCCCGAAATGATGCGTTCACTCATGCGACTGACAATATAAAGATAATCCTCTTCATCAAGGTACCCCCAATCGCCAGTGTGAAACCAACCATCCTCTGTCCAAGAATCCGGATTGACGCAATTCAAATAGTGGTCGATGATCGATGGTCCTTTGACTAAAATCTCTCCCATTTGATCTGACTTCTTATCTTTTTGAATACGGATCGATACCTCAGACAAAGCTTTACCAGAAGAACCGGTTTTTGCTTCGAATGACTCCGGAGAAAGGGCGACGATCTGTGAACAGGTTTCTGTCATGCCATAAGAAAGCATCACAGGCACCTGTTTTTCCATACATGCTTGCATGACTCGTCCTTCTCCCGGCCCTCCCCCTAATAATACTTTTTTGAATGAGGGAGCATAACCACTTTCTGGGATCAATGGTTCAAGGTCTTTCAACATTTTGCTGACCAAAGAAATATAGTTGCCACTTCCATTTGCTAAAAGTTGATGGACTTGTTGAGGAGAGAATCCCTGCAACAGAATCACTTGGATGCCTAAAGCAAGTGAGCGTAATAAAATAGACAAGCCACTAATGTGATAGAGTGGCACACAGCAGATCCAGCTATCTGAACGATCTACTTCTAAACTTAGCGCAGTCGCTTGGCTACTCGCATAGTGATTGGCAAATGTTTGCGGTACGCCTTTCGGTTTACCTGTCGTTCCAGACGTATACATGATTGACGCAATTGCCTTTTCTCCGTACCCTTCATCAAACCAATCCTTCGGCTGTAGGACGTGTAATTCCGAAGGATCGGGAAATGAAAACCAAGTGATGCGCTCGTTGACTGCTAATTTATTGGCAGAAATAAGAGTGGATGTCCCAGCATCTGCCATCTGTTCACTGATCTCATTCGTCGTCAAGCGTGTATTGACAAACTGGATTTCTTTTCCTAACTCCCATAATGCCAAGATCGATAAATAGGCATCTAAATCATTTTCACAATACAAGGCAACTCGTTCACTCGCTTTGGGTAATATTCGATGATAATACTCTGCAAAACTTTGAACGTGTGAAGTCAGCTCGCGAAAAGACAAATGATGATCGTTCCACTGACAGGCTGGTGCATCTGGATGAAGCATTGCTTGTTTTTGCAACCAGCTATTAGGTTGAGGTTTAAGGGAACTTAGGAAATTGGTCAAAATCAGGTTCTCTTTTTTCTTTAAATGCGTCGCGTCCTTCTTGTGCTTCATCCATGGTGTAATATAAAAGCGTCGCATCCCCTGCCAATTGTTGGATACCTGCTAAGCCATCTGTATCTGCGTTCATTGCCGCTTTGATCATTCGTAGAGCTAGTGGGCTTTTCTTCAACATCTCTTCTGCCCACTCGATCGTCACATCCTCTACTTGTTCGAGCGGTACGACCGTATTGATCCAATTCATTGCCAACGCTTCTTCAGCACTATACTGCTTCGTCATGAACCAAACTTCTTTCGCTTTTTTATGCCCTACGACACGAGCCAAGTAACCCGAACCATAGCCACCATCGAAGCTCCCAACGTTAGGCCCTGTTTGACCGAATTTCGCATTTTCGGCTGCGATTGTGATATCACACACAAGTTGTAAGACATTTCCACCACCGATCGACCAACCTTTTACCATCGCAATCACTGGCTTAGGAATGACTCGGATCAATCGTTGCAAATCTAGTACATTCAGACGCGGAATTTGGTCTTCACCAACATACCCACCATTTCCTCGAACTTTCTGATCGCCACCTGAACAAAATGCTTTGTCACCAGCCCCTGTCAAAATGATAACACCGATATCTTGACGATCACGACTGATTGTAAAAGCTTCGATCATCTCAAAGACTGTTTTTGGTGTAAAAGCATTATGGACCTCCGGACGATTGATTGTTATCTTAGCAATCTTCCCATATTGTTCAAATAAGATTTCGTCGTATTCCTTGATCGTTTTCCATTCTCTCATTTCTATCTCCTCCTAAAATTCATTAAATTTATTATACACAAGTTTTAAGCATTTAATGATAATTTCTTTATAAATTACTGTACAAAGAATATTGAATGAGTTAAGCGCAAGAAAAGCTTTATAATCTAACTTTCAAATAAATGATTTTAGATTTTTTCAGTGAATTTATTGTTTCTATTTTTCATTGTAATTGATTACTTCAAATATCTTCTCTTATTAGTCCCTGGCTATATTCATAATCTAGCATATACCTAATACGTAATTTTTTTGCTTTTACCATTCATACTCATAATAAACAATTGCTACGCAAGCAAATGAATGTTTTCAAAATCCTCTATTTCGTTTACTATTTTAGTCGCTATTTCCTAGATAGACATACTTTCACAGCAGTACAGCTCTTTTATATAAATAATGAAGAGGTTGATTCTGTTCTCACCGCTTATTCAGTTTCAGGTGGTATGAGAGGGCTAATATCTCTCTCCAAAAAGTTTAATAGACAATAGGCTAACCGGTTATTTTGACAGAATTTTTCTAATGGACGAGAGGAGACACCGGTTGCTTCAAAAATAATTTCAGGCGTTTCTGGCAGTACGGTGATTTCTTCAAGTAACTGGCGGAACTCTTCTTGATTATGACAGACTTTCCCTTCTGTTAGACATTGTTGATTATGGTAAAGTACTTTGTAACTTTTACCTTTAGATACGTCAAAAGCAAAAATAAAGGTCATGCGACTTCTCCTTTATTATTTGATTGAACATCTTTCACTCATTCATTCCGATTCGACTTTTCTTTACACGGACTCGAGGTCCATTAGAGTATGTTCGAGCTTCCCTTAACTCTCACTATACTTGAATAAGAGAAATAGTGGTTATCGATGTAGTTTCAAAGGCAAATCTTTCGAAAACAAGTAAAAAAACGAAAATTTATTTTCAAATTCTCGTTTTTTTACTTGTTTCTGTTAGTTTTCGGCTTTTCTCAAAACTGTGCGTAATTATTAATTATAGCAATTAGATTTCAATGCCAGTAACCCAGTATGAAGTAACGATTCCATTAGCAGTTGAACCAATAGCCAACCAAGTATAACCTTCACTAATTGACTGTCTTACAAAGGCATGGCCATTCTTTTGTACGAGTATTTTGTCATATTCGAACGTTTCCCCCAGATCCACGCGACGTAGTATTGGCAGACTAGTTGGATTGGTTACATTGTCACTTGAAGGTCCTCGTAAGTTGATCCCTCCTGAAATAGCGACAGTCACCTCGCCTTTTCTTTCAATCCATTCATTATCAGAAGATGCTTCTGCTACTAATGATCCTGAAACCCAGCCGTTACCATCCACTTCATACCAGTGTCTGATACCATTCACTAACTCCCCGTTGATCGTCACTCGTGCAGAATGGAAAACTTGACTTCTAGTTAATTGACGTAAGATTGCTGATCGTGTGTTTGGCTCTTGGCGTACATTTAAAACATCTGCTGCTACGACCATTTCTTTATTCCAATCATGCATGATATAGTCCGGTTCTGGAACGTTGCCATCCCCACCATTAAGGATATCTCTGACAGCATCCATATTTGTCCCTGGACAAATATTTGACGCATGTCCACTAAACTCATTATGACCTAAGACGTTTTCAACGGATAAACCAAATCGTTCCATTGCGGCTTTCGCACGCTGATTGAAAGCTTCTTCTTGAGCTTCCGTAAATGAACCATTTCCTACTAAACAGATATGATAGGTTGGTGTATTGTGCCCACCAACACCATTAGTTACATCTTCATCAAAGTAGCACCATTGTACAGTTCCGTCACGTAAGATAATCTCATGATAACCGCCAGTTCCCCAGCCTAGTTCTCCATTCCAATATTGTTGAAAGATAAAAACATCTCCTGTTTCAGTTGCTGAATGGTGACGTGCAATGTTTTTGACCACTGAAACGTCTCGTTTCGCATTAGTTGGTCCTAAAATCCGTGAATCTCCTCGTAAATCCTCAATTTTGATTGTCATAATAATCTTCCTTTCTCTGATTTTATTATTTTACAAAATCATTTTCTCATTAAATTTTGATATTTTATTTATTGTTGTATTGTTTTTGTTTGATTATAATATGAACAATGAAACAAACTTTATTATCGTTTAGGAATGGTCAAAGTATATTCTGGAAAAGAAACATCAACTGTTTGTCCACTGATCATATTTCCGTTTGGTTCATTCGTCCGTCTTAACATCGGAAATACTTTTTTTCCTGCATGTTTTTGAATGTCAAGTGTGCCGTCCAAACCAAACCGTAAACCAGTTGGTAAGTCGTAAGCAACATTCACATCGTCTCGTATAATGCCTGCTGACCGACAACGACCAATTTCTACAGAGGGATTATCGGCATCTATCCAAAAAACATAGCCTAGATCCAAAAAGGCTGCTCCATTTTGGGGTATTAACCATCCTGCTATCCGAAATATACCTAAAGATAGCTCATTAAATATTTCTAATTTTCCTCGATAGTTTCCGACTACCTTGGGTGGACTAGCTAAAATGATTTCATCATGTGTCAAGTCCTCAGCATCACCTAAGCGATCACGAATCATCCTCATGTTAATACCCGGACAGATAGTCGAAGAGTGTCCAATGAACTCATTGTGCCCCAAAACATCCTTCACTGATAGGTCAAAACGTTGCATCGCCGCTTTTGCTCGCGTGTCAAATGCTTTTTCCTGTTCTTTAGTGAACGAGCCATTTCCAACAAGACAAATATGGTAGGTTGGTATGTTATGTCCCCCCACACCATTTGTGATATCTTCATCAAAGTAACACCATTGTACCGTGCCATCTCTTAGGATAATCTCATGATAGCCACCAGTTCCCCACCCCAATGTGTTCTTCCAATAGTTTTGAAACGCCCATACATCTCCTGTGGTTGTTGCCGAATGATGACGCGCAATTTTAGTTATTTCTGATGCCTTTCTTTTGGCATTGGTCGGTCCTAAAATACGTCCATCTCCTCGTAGATCCTCCAGTCTTATCTTCCTCACCTCCTTTACTGGTAAAAGAAACTTGGACGATCAATTGCTTTTATTAGACTCCTGTAACTTCATTACATGATCTCCTAAATCAAATAATCCACCTGCGGCCAAACCAGCAATCGCTCCTGCCCATAAATAAAGAATGAGATCCTGTGGAACGAATGAGAAGGAATACAGCCCACTAAGCAAAATTCCAGTAACCACGTTGCTGATAGGCAAAAGTTTACTGCGTCCTATTTGTCCTTTCACCAGTTCTGTCACACCGACGACCAGTGGTGTGATAATACTTGAAATCGTTAAGATTTCGGTCAACCTACTTCACCTCCTTTCCAATTTGTTTGAAAATAGATTTGATTTGTTCTTCAATAATTGAGAGACGATTGCCATACTCGATTTGGCTTTTTTCTACTCGAATAATAGTATTCTCTAATTTCCCCAATGTATGATCGAGCTTTGTAAACATTGCATAGAATTTTGCTACGCCTACAATCAACGTTCCACCAAGTGTTATGACAGCCATCCATTCACCAATTGATACTTCCGTCATTCTCTACCTCCGTTATCTTTGACGTTTTTGTTTCTGTGAGAGTATTTGTATCTTTCATCATTTGATTCTTCTTTCGTTTCATATAGTGACTTAAGTTGATTGCTCTATTTTCTTTATTCCACTATATGTGCCATGTTCATCTTGAAAATGTAGATACACCTATCTATCACCTGTTATTACATAGAAAAACAAATACTTATTATTTTCTGCCATTTCCTAAGCTTACATTCATACTAGCATCAAAGAAGAGATGGGAACCGCCAATCATCTGCCAAAAAAACGCCAAATTATTTATACGCAATCAGTTTTCCAGTCTTATATGCTTCAGCGAATTCAATCAATGCTTCTGCTTTTTTTCTCTGAATCGTTCTTTCGGAATAACCGATTTCAAGACTAATCTTATAATTCGAAAAACTTTCAGGAACAAAATAAGAATAATAAAGGATCATTCGATTCGTTAGACTCAAAACCATCAAAGCATTTAAGATTGCATTCCTTTCTGCTTCAATCGCTATCATTTGCATAGATGCCCTTTCTGAAGATTGATCAGAAAGAGTTGCTTTTAAGCTATTGATTCTATGAGGAGATTGAATGTCGACTGTGACACGTCCTACCAGCCGATCAAGTTTACGAAAATTTTTTAAAACTTCTCTCACATTACATCTTGTTTGTTTCATATCTATTCTTTTGGGGTACATCACAAAAAATCACTCCTTTAAAAATTCATCTTTTAGATCTACTGATATAAAGTATTTGGCTTCTACTAGTCAAACCACAAACTAAATTGCACAGAGTTTTCATTTTATTTCTTTTCCAACTCATATATAAATAGACGTTTCGTAAGGTATGAAGTATTTTTTTGTCATACTATACTTAAACTAATGATTGTTCGAATTAGCCAATCATTAAATCTTCATAACCAATATCATTGGATACACAATACTTTTCTATTTCTTTTCGTGTCTATTTAGGATGATTGACCTGTTTGACCGGATTTTTGAGATTACGTAATCCAGACTCCATTTTTACTCCTCTTTTCCAACGTGGTTTTCCCTTCAATTACCTCATTACTGCTTCTATTCCTTCAGAATCTGGTTGGATAAACCGAAGATTTGTATGTCCGAGTTTTTTCTTTTTTTCTAGACCGACAGTTCAATGGCATTCTTACTCACTCCTTAATAAAAATTAAATGTGTCTGCTTATATTAGTACCTATTACAAGGACGCTAAAATGTTGAAAGACCATCGTTTGGTTTAAATGATTTTATTCGTCACATCAAATAATAGGTCATATGCTGTTCATCAATTTTAAGTGGTTATCTTGATGTTTATCACATGAATCACTAAAGATTATTTTGGTTTAATCCACGCGAAATATAACTTAAAGTTGATTTGTTACCGAAAAATATATAGTCATCGGAAATACCATAAATTTCCGAAAATTTCTTTGCTAAAGAAATCGGCACATCAGTGGCATCATCCTCGTACTCAGCAAGCTGTTCCTTAGTAAGATTTAGACCATAACTATTTTGCAGAATGTCAATTACTTCAGTCTGATTCAAATCTGAATTTACTCTTGCTGCTTTCAAAGATATTTGCAACATATAAAACACCTCCTATTTATATATTTTAATATAACTTAAAGTTATAGTAAATAATTTTATATAACTATGTATAACTTAATGTTGATTTAGACCAGTTTCTGGTATATTATTGGAGTAAGAACTCGGAGGATTATTATGGATAAAAATATTATTGGACAGAAGATTAGTGAACTAAGGCATAAACAACAAATGACGCAAGAAGAATTGGCAATAAAAGTCGGTGTTAGCAAGCAAACTATTTCTAATTGGGAAACTGGATTAAAAACACCTCGTATGGGTGCTATTCAAAAAATTGCTGAGTTATTTCATGTGACAAAAGGTTATATTATTGAAGGTGAGGAAGAAAATTCTCGTCGTCTACTCTCTATCTTTGAAAAACTTAATAGCGAAAGACAACAGTCAGTAATCTCTTTTGCAGGAAAAAAATTAGAAGAACAACAGTTAGAAACAAAGCTTGATAATGAAGAACTTCTCAAAGAAATTGATGAATTCGTAGAAGAATATGGATTCGAGGCCTTTGAAAATTTACATAAAGTAATTACCAGTAAAAGGCAAAAAGAACAAAATAAAAATATCAGCTAAATCCCTCTCCCCCTTTTTAAACGAACGGTTACAATTTTAGAATAATAATAATATAATTGTTATATAACCGTATATATAGGGGGTGTTTTTTTTCTGATTGCCTAAAAAAAATAAATTTTCAAAAGAAATAGTTGATTTTGAAAAAAGACTTCATCATAAAAAGGCAGGAGTAGAAAAAGAAAAAGCATTGGTTAAAGGGATAATTGGTGGCTATACGCCTAATGAAATAAAAGAAATCCGGAAATTAATGAAAAAACTAAAAAAAGCAGACCATTATTTGTTTTTATGAACTTTGGCATTTTTTCTGGTAAAAGATTTAGAACAAGTGTTTCATTCAAACTAAATGATTAAATTTTAACTGACAGTTCTTCCATTCATCAGTAAAAAATTTTTAATTGAATACCCTAATAGTTCGCAAACAGTGTTTTAATGATAAAAATAGAGTTTAATTATGACAGTAGCAATAAAGAATAAGAAATAAGGAGTAACAGGATGAATTTATTAGATCATCTAGGGATTGAAACGTGTATTGTTTCACCTAAAGAAGTCCAATTGACTTTAGCAATTGACGAAAAGCATCACCAACCTTATGGCTATTTGCATGGAGGAATCAATGCTGTATTGATCGAAACGGCTTGTAGCATTGGGGCTAACGAATATTTACAAGCCCCCCACTTTGCTGTAGGTATCGATCTGCAAGTCCAACATTTGAATAAAGCCTCTACAGGTAACTTGAGAGTGGTTGCACAACCTGAAAAAATCGGGAAAAATATTCATTTTTGGCAGGCAACGATTTATTTAGATAATGATTTAAAAATCGCTACAGGGCAATGCACCTTGATGGTCAATTAGCTTTTGTAAATAGTTTCTATAAATAACGAGTCAGCATAAATCAAAAAATACACGCTTTGTTCCATTTCATAATTGTTTTTATTGATTGGTGTCCAATATTTCGACCCATTTTAGCTTTGAACGATTCATTATAAATTTAGGTTTATCTAACTTTCTTTTTCAACTTTGTTAACTTTTATACAAAATTAATGTATAATGAGAATAGTTGGAAATAAATGTATAGTAGGAAGTGGATAAATGAAACACGGTAGAAATATAATTTGGACATACATTAAAATAGTATTTGCTTTAACTATTTTAGCTATCAGTATCAACATGTTTTTAGGTCCGCATCACATTGCAGCTGGTGGCGTAAGTGGACTTGGTATTTTACTTGAGTCAGCTTTAGGTTTGAACCGAGCAACAGTTATACTAGTTTTGAATATCATCATGTTGATTTTGGCCTTGATTTTTTTAGGCAAGAAACCTTTCTTTAAAGTATTATTTGGTAGTTTAGTCTTCCCAGCGATCATTGAGATCGTCCCAGAGTATATGATCACGCCTGATCGTCTCTTATCAGTCATTTTCGGTAGTGCGATCTTTGCTTTGGGTGTAGCTATCTTATACAAAAATAATTCATCTAGTGGCGGTACCACGATTCCTCCCCTTATCTTCAAAAAATACTTCAATTTAAGTACTTCCATTGGACTTTTGATGACCGATGCTGTCGTTGTTTCCTTAACCTTATTTGTTTTTGGATTTGATGAATTTCTCTATGCGATTCTGTCGATCGTAATTACATCCATCGTGATGAATTACATTGAAACAGGAACAAATCGTCAAAAATCGATCATGGTTCTAAGCGAGAATCATCTTTTAGAAATCCATACACGTTTAAGTCAGGAGATTGGACGTGGGTTCACGATCCTAGAAGCTAGAGGCGGTTATAGTAATCTATCAAAAGAAGTGTTGTTGATGGTTGTAACTGACCAAGAATTTTCTAAAGTCAAACCGATAATTGAAGAAATCGATCCGAATGCTTTTGTCATCGTCAATAGTGTAGCAGAAGTCATGGGTAGTGGATTTACGTACCATCCGATCGAATGATGTCACAATTAAAATGAACGGACCTATTCCTATAAAAAAGTCTACTCTTAGTTTTTATTCATAAACCAGGAGTAGACTTTTTTTCAAAGCAAGTTAGTTGCTCTACCTAATTAAATTGTGTACAATTTAATTGTATCAAATATAAAAAGAGGAGTGATTTTTAATGAAAAAAATGTATTCAACAAAAATGATCAATACTGGCGGACGTTCTGGGGAAGTACACAGTCCAGATCACTCATTCGAGCTTAACATTGCAGCTCCAGGTAAACGTGTAGAAGATGCAACAAATCCGGAACAATTGTTTGCCGCTGGCTTTAGTGCATGTTTCAATAGCGCATTAGACTTGATCAAAACACAAAAAAATATTGACGGTGCATCAACAATCAGCGCTCAAGTGTCTCTATATGCAGAAAGTGAAATGAGTTTTGTGTTAGGCGTTGAGATCGAAGGTTCAGTTGAAGGTTTATCAATCGAAGAAACACAAGAATTACTAGAAGCTGCACATAAAGTTTGTCCTTATTCAAAAGCAACAGCTGGCAATATCGAAGTTACTTTGACAGCCGTAGAGAACTAGATTTTTTTAGAAAAAACAAGTATGCTATAAAGTAGCACATTAGGAGGTGGTCTATTTGGAGGAGTTATTACTAAAAAATCAATTATGCTTTCCTTTATATGCCACCTCTAAAGAAATTACTCGTTACTATACGCCCTTGTTGAGGCCACTGGATCTTACTTATACGCAGTATCTTGTTTTACTTGTTTTATGGGAGAGAAAACAAATCACCATGAAGGAATTAGGAAAGATCTTGTGTTTGGATTCAGGAACTTTGACTCCTGTAATAAAGAAATTAACTAGTAAGCAGTATATCACTCGTAAAAGAGATGATTCAGATGAACGAGTATCTATCCTATCTCTAACTGAACAAGGACTTTTGTTGCAAGAACAAGCAAAAGACATTCCAAAAAAGATCCTTGATTTTTTACCTTTAGATGAAGAAGAATTATCTATGCTACTTTACTTGACTAAAAAAATGCTTAAAAATTTTAATAAAGAACAACACGCTCGGTAATCACATTACCGAGTTTTTTTCGCTTGATTGACCAGTTTATAAGAAAAGAGAATCATTTTATTAGTAATTTTTCCTTTATCCTCTTAATATAGAATTAAACAAAGGAGGTTATTATAATGTGTACATCTATTACTTACACAACAAACGATCATTATTTTGGACGGAATTTGGATTTAGAGATTTCTTATAATGAACAGGTGACGATCACTCCAAGAAATTTTCCTTTTGTTTATCGGAAAGCACCAAAACAAGAGTCTCACTATGCGATCATCGGTATGGCAGCAGTTGTAGATAACTACCCCCTCTATTATGATGCAACAAATGAAAAAGGTTTGAGTATGGCTGGTTTAAATTTCCCTGGAAATGCCCATTTTTTTGACGAAGATGCCGAAAAGACCAATATCACACCATTTGAATTTATTCCTTGGATATTGAGTCAATGTAAAAACGTGGAAGAAGCTCGTACGTTATTAGCGGATATCAATTTAGTCAACATCAATTTTAGTGAAGAACTACCGTTATCTCCTCTTCATTGGATATTAGCAGATCAAAAAACATCGATTGTTATTGAATCAGTTGCCGAAGGATTAAAAATTTATGATAATCCAATCGGTGTACTAACAAATAATCCAACCTTTGACTATCAATTATTTAATTTGAACAACTATCGGTCAGTCTCACCGACTACCCTTAAAAACCATTTCTCCGATGAACTTGATTTATCGGTCTATTCTCGCGGTATGGGCGGATTAGGTTTACCTGGAGATTTATCATCTGCTTCTCGTTTTGTCAAAGTTGCATTTACAAAATTAAATTCTGTCAAAGCAACGACTGAACAGGAAAGCGTTAGTCAATTCTTCCATATCCTAAAATCGGTCGAACAACAAAAAGGACTATGTGACGTTGGGAATGGTAAATTTGAGTATACGATCTATTCTTCTTGTTGCAATGTGGATAAAGGAATCTATTACTACACGACTTACACAAATAGCCAAATTAATGCAGTCGATATGACGAAAGAAGATTTAGATAGTACAGAATTACTTACCTATCCATTGATTGAAGAAGAACAAGTTCACTATGTTAACTGATTATTAATCATTTTCTACGCAAAAATGCCTTGAAACATTCCGTTTCAAGGCGTTTTTACCTATTACAATCATTAGTTGATTTTTCTAAAAGTAACCATACTCATTCCTGTGATCAGCAGACCAAACATCCATGTAAAGAAGCGATTGTGCTCTCCTGTTTTAGGTAATTGCTTCGTTGCTTCCTCTGTGGCTGTTGCAGAGTTCTTATCATTAGCTGCTTGATTTGAAGAGTGAACTATTTTTGTCATTGGCAGAATTTCTTTCGCAATTTCAGACGATTGTTTATTTACCAGTACATCTGTCGTATCAATATGTGGAATTGATTGTTTTCGAATTTGAGACAATGGTTTTACTTGCTCAGGTATTGTGATCGTTGGATTGCTGCCTTCAGGGTGGATTTGTGGTTTAATCACTTCTTCACCACCATGTCCACCATTTCCATTTTCCTCGTTATCCCCTTCATAGTTTCCATTGTTCCCCTCTGGTTTATCCGGTTTTGCATCTGGATTCTCATCTGGATTATCCGGTGTCTCGTCTGGATTTTCATCGGGATTATCCGGTGTCTCATCTGGGTTCTCGTCCGGATTATCTGGTGTCACATCAGGATTCTCATCTGGATTAACCGGTGTCTCGTCTGGATTTTCATCTGGATTATCCGGTGTCTCATCTGGGTTCTCGTCCGGATTATCCGGTGTCACATCGGGATTTTCATCCGGATTATCCGGTGTCTCGTCTGGATTTTCATCTGGATTATCTGGTGTCACATCGGGATTTTCATCCGGATTATCCGGTGTCTCATCTGGGTTCTCGTCCGGATTATCTGGTGTCACATCGGGATTTTCATCCGGATTATCTGGTGTCACATCGGGATTTTTATCCGGATTATCCGGTGTCTCGTCTGGATTTTCATCTGGATTATCCGGTTTAGGATTAGGATCTGGATTAGGATCTGGATTAGGATCTGGCTCAGTCAAGCCCCCTGTTCCTCCAGCTTTTTGTTCAACTGTTTGACGTTGACTATATTGTGTCAAATGATGACTGTCCTCAGGTTGACCATCTGCTACTTTTACGGTAAATAAAGCAGGTCTATTGATTGGTTGTGTCAGTGTAATATTAAACGTAAAAGTTGCTAGTTTGTTGTGGAATACAAGTGAAGCTGGATCGTGTTCGATCTTCAACGCTGGATCAACGTTTTCAAATTGGACAACAGACTGTAAAATCGGTTGAATATCCCCTGAATAAGTCACCAGTGCCTTCACCGTGATCGTCTCTCCTAGTTTAAGTCTCATAATACCAGAGTTTGCTGAAACATGTTCTTCTAAAAATTTGATTTGATTCACATTTGCCCAGACGGAATGAGAAGCTAGTTGAGCGACATCATTGCTAGGTTGTTCATCTGTCTGTGCAGCTTCGACTGGTACAGAAACACTACTCAGTAAAACTGAAGCAAAGAGAAGACTTAAATATTTCATGAGAATTCCTCCTATTTAATATCATTATCATGTTAAACATAAGATAATATAGATTGAGACGGAAGATTTACTGTTTTTTTGTTGAAAATAAAGAAATTTTCAGTAAAATTTCAACCGGAGGAATTTCAATGCAAACACAAGAAGCAATCAAAAAGTTTTTATTAAAGAAGAAAAATGTAACAAAGCTTGAGATTTTTCTTTTTTTAACAGAGCATCAGTTCTTTATCACCACGCACTATCTAGCCGACCATTTTAAGATGTCTGATTCAAATTTTCTTTTATATCTTCATGAAATCGAACAGGACTTCCATGCTTTGGGCATAAATAATCTGGAAGTAGTGAAAAACAAAAAGTTTGTCAAAATTTCTTTGAACGATGCTGACCTTGCGAAGTGTTATTACGAATTATTTGGTAAATATTGTTTTGAATCAACTAATTTTCAAATCATCGCTGCCTTACTTCGACAAAAAGTCAACTCAATGGTCACGATCAGCCAAATGACAAATTACAGCCCTTCATATCTCTATTCTAAAATGAAAGCAATCAACCAATTTTTAGCTCTATATGGAATCTCCTTCAAGTTTTCAAGTAAAGGAAAAAAAATAATCACTGGTAGTGAAATTCAAATCCAATATTGTTTTCTAGATGTTTATTGGACGATTTTTGCTAATACGTCCCTTCCCTATCACAAGGAAGAGCCAAAAAAAATCGATTACACTCTTCATGTCTTCTTCAAGAAAGAGTTATTGGATGAGATGAATGGTGGCGTCTTGGATAAGTTGTATCTTCTTTTAAAACTTTGCCAGGATAATTTTCCCATGACTTCTTTAGAAAATGTTCAAAAAGAATTAAGTCAGTTTAAGTATATTGATCTTCTAATTGAACCTGATGTGGATATTTTAAATCCTGATTTACCGATTTGTCGGGAACAACGAATCATACTCAATTTATTAGCACGCCTAACGATTTCTCAATTGGATAGTGAAGAACAAAGTTTGACGCACTATCAAAGACTGTTAGCGATCGATTTTCCTTATTTGATTTATTCCAAGAACTTAGTCGAAACATTCAGTCATCATTTCGCTTTAGAGCTACCTGAAAAACAAAAAAAGTTATATGCACTGTCCTTTACGATCAATAAACTTCACAATACCTTTTTGGATAGCGAACAGCCGAATACACCTTTACCAACTTTTTTGCTTTATAAGGATCAGAAAAACTATGAACACTTAAGAACCGTGGTCGCTGAATTTTATGAGAACTTCCGGCAAGAAAATTGGCATTACTTACCAGATTTTCTAGAAAAAGAAAATATTTCATGGGTAGTCGAAGAATTACTACATTTCTACGACCGATTCAAAAAGCAACCGCCGATCATTATCGGTGTGAATCACACGAAAGACTTTTATATCAGCAAAGATTTAATTGTTAAAATTGAACAAATCTTTTCAAAAGAAGCGATCGTCATCCAACGTTACTATATGGAGCGTTGCGATATCGTCATTAGTGATTGTCCACTAAACCAGCTACCCGAGCGTATCAAAAAGATTTATTTGTTAAACGGCATCGTTCGTCCAGATGATTGGAAAAAGATGATTGCTCAGTTAGCTACCTATATTTTTGAGATTAAACAAGAACGTGACTACGCTGATTTTGATTGATCATCACAGAAACAATTAGCTCAGTATCCTGTAGCGTTCTTACTATCTATTCCCCTGTTCACTGAACTTTCATGAGACTTGACACTATAGCTATTCTTTTCGAACAGTTCATTATATAATAATGGAAAAAGGAGCTTCTTTATGACTGAACATCGAATTTTTACTATGCCCTTTTCTTCTGTCTATCCTCTTTATCTAAAAAAAGCAGAACGAAAAAATCGTACAAAAGAGGAAGTTGACCAAATCGTTTATTGGTTGACCGGCTATAAACAAGCTGAATTAGAGGAACAGATCAAACTGGAAAAGGACTTCAAAACTTTCTTTGCTGAGGCACCGAGATTGAATCCTGACCGTAAATTGATCACTGGCGTCATTTGTGGTGTTAGAGTAGAAAATATTGAAGAGCCATTGATGCAAGAAATTCGTTATTTGGATAAGTTGATCGATGAGTTAGCTAAAGGAAAGAAAATAGAAAAAATTCTAAGAAAATAATGGAATCACTAGTTTTTAGTTGGTTTAAACAACAATAACCGTTAAAATAAAAAAAAGGAGGTTATAATAATGTATGAACTTATTCGAAGTAATTTTCAAAGATATGCTATTTTACGAGCAGCTATTTATATCATTGCTGGTATCGCCATAGTCATCAATCCAACTGCCGTATTTAATTTTGTCGGCTATCTTATCACTGCTTATTTTGTTTTATTAGGTCTGATCAATTTATTTGAAGCCTATAAAAACAAGCAAAAAACGGGTGCTTGGGGATTTGGACTTTTCAGCGCAATTGCTTTTCTGATTTTCGGACTGATCGTGTTCTTATTTGCATCAGCAATCGTTTCGATCTTACCAATTCTTTTAGGCTTGATGATTTTAGCAAATGGCGCATTTCAATTGTTCATCAGTTTGAATACGAAATCAAAAGGATGGTCATTATACAGCGTAATTTTACTGATTGGCGGATTGATTTTATTATTTAATCCATTCCAAAGCTTGATGGTACTTTTCCAAATCTTTGGTGGTATCTTGATCTTTATGGGGATTTCTGAAATCATCAACTACTTTAAAGTAAGAAATATGTATGTCAATTGATTAGTTATTTAAATTCGAGGTTGGGCTTAATGCCTAGCCTTTTTTGTCCTGCGGTTTCATATATCCATACAATGGACGATACTACATAAATAACGTTATTTATGTTATCCTGTTTAGTAGGTCATTTGACACGAATAAAATAAATTCTTTTTTGAGAAAGGAAGGATGAAAAGAATGGAATTTATAGGTATTCTCTGTTTGATCTTGTTAGCGACAACCATTGGCTCTCACCTTTCACGGAGGTTTGGTGTACCTGCGGTGATCGGTCAACTACTCGTTGGCGTCTTGCTTGGTGGTGCGGGTCTGGGATGGGTGCATCCAAATATTCTCGTCCACGATTTTTCAGAAATAGGTGTCATTTTATTGATGTTTTTAGCTGGACTGGAAAGCGATCTTTCTCTTTTGAAAAAATACTTTCGACCAGGAATGTTCGTTGCTTTATTAGGGATCATACTCCCCGTATTATTTGGTTGGTTGACGGGTGAAATTTTCCAAGTCACAAGGAATGAAGCTATCTTCTTTGGAATCATCCTCGCAGCAACTTCTGTTAGTATCTCTGTTGAGGTATTGAAAGAACTTCATGTAGTCAACACAAAAGAAGGTTCGACTATCTTAGGTGCTTCAGTAGTTGATGACATTCTTGTCGTGTTGGTGTTAAGTTTCAGCTTATCATTTTTGACAGGAGAATCTGGTAGCAGCCTCCCTTTACCGCTTCTTTTATTGGAGCAAGTGATCTACTTTATTTTTATATTTTTATTAGTCAAATGGATTGCCCCATTTTTGATGTCACTAGCTGGAAAAATCTATGCCAACTCTGCGATTATCATTGTTTCCTTGGTTTTATGTCTAGGTATGTCCTACATCGCTGATTTGATCGGACTAAGTTCAGTTATTGGTGCATTTTTTGCAGGAATCGCGGTGAGTCAAACATCGGTCAAAGAAGAAGTGTATCATAATGTCGAGGCATTAGGTTATGCCGTATTTATTCCAGTCTTTTTTGTCAGTGTTGGACTAGAAGTCGATTTCTCTAACTTTGGAGAACAATTGATTTTTATCTTGATCCTAACAACTGTTGCAGTCTTGACTAAACTTGGTGGTGGTTATCTAGGGGCGAAAGTAGCCGGTTTCTCAACGAATAGTGCCTTTATGGTAGGAGCTGGCATGATCTCACGTGGTGAAATGGCACTGATCATCTTGCAAATTGGACAACAAAGCCAATTGATTGAAGCAAAATATTATTCTCCACTTGTGATCGTAATCTTATTAAGTACTTTGATCTCTCCATTGATTCTTAAATACTTTACTAGAAAAGTGTATCATGGGTGATTCGTTCTCAGATAAATAGAGCCTTTCTACTAGATTTCTCGAATCTAATAGAAAGGCTCTATTTTTGATCAAATAATATGCTCTTTGCTATCGTTCCATAACTCTTCTGGCGAGTAATAATCATTTTCATTCAGAACAAGAGTGCCATCTGGTTGAATTTCAATGGTCGATCCTACCCAGGTTGTTTGTGAAGCCAATAAACTATTCTTTCTCTTGCCATTTTTCATCGAAAAAGCTTCTGCATGTTCTTTGGCTAAATGTGATTTTAAATATCTTGTTTCCCCATTATCAAATTAGATCTTCAACATGCTTGCTGCCATCTCCGCTTTTACTGCTCTTGGGACATCAGTCATCTTATCTCCTCCTCTTGTTATTTACACTCGTTTCTATAGACTAGTGGATCACTAGAAAAGGAAAATAGCCAATGGTTTTGTATCCGATTTCACACTCTATGTTTATTGGTAAGTTTGGTTCAAATACTGCAATAAAGCAGGCGCTCGATTAGTAGCAGAATCGCCTTCTTCTCTGTTTTCTAACATGCTGATCACCAAGTAGCCATTTGTTTCAGGATTGATCGCATAAAGGAAACTGTTTTCTTGTCCTTTTTCATCCTGCTTTTCTTTGATTTCAGCTGTGCCAGTTTTTGCTGCAAGCGGAATGCCAAGAGCAGCTAAAGAATGTGCAGTTCCGTTAGGATCTTGCACAACGTCGACTAAATCTGGCAAAATCGTTTGGACACTTGATTCACTGATCACATTTTTCTTATCTTTAGTTTCCTGATCCATAACTAATCGTGGATAAACTAAACTGCCATTATTTGCAAAAACACTATACATCGCAGCTTGTTGGATCGGATTGATCAATAATTGTCCTTGCCCATAGCCTGTATCTGCCAACAAAATCTCCGAATTGAATGAGTCTTCATTTGAGATCTGCGCAGGATTCATTTGGATCGGTAAATCAAGATCTTCACCAAAAATAAATTGATTCAGTCCTTTTCTAAAGGCTTCTTCCCCCATTTTCAATGTTTCTTGTGCCATATAGATATTATCAGAATAAACTAAAGCATTTTTCAAGTTGACTTGTGGTACATCACTGACACGTGTCACTTGGTAAGAACCCCAAGAGCTATCTTTTTGCCACTTCAATCCATTGATCGTTAAGACTTCATCTGGATTCAATGTTCCATTATCTAAGCCGATGGCTGCGGTGATCATTTTGAATGTTGAACCCGGCGCATAACCTGTCGCAAAACGACTGATAAATGGACGATTTGGGTCTTCTTCATATACTTTGTAATCATCTTGGGAAATACCGTTCGTCATTTTATTTGGGTCATAACTAGGTGAACTGACAAGGGCCAACAAATCTCCAGTTTTAGGGGCTGTCGCCACAGTAGAACCTGGTTTTCCATCTAAGCTATCGAATGCCGTTTTTTGCGCATTAGCATCGATCGTCAACTGGATATCCTGTCCATTTTTTACTTCATGTTGGAGTAAGACCGCTTTTTCATTTCCTTCTTCATCTGTGACACTTAATTTCCCGCCGTTCGTACCTCTTAATTCTTTGTCGTAAGCCATTTCTAAGCCTGAACGCCCGATTTTTCCTGTGCTACTCAACTCAGGATTTTTCTCAATGTCTTCTGCGGTGATATCTCCTACATAGCCAATCAATTGGGCAGCGGCTTCCCCTAGTGGATAATAACGACCGTCAACTTCTTGGATCGTTGCTCCATTGGGAAGTTCTGGTGTTTCCCCATCAATGATTTTTAAAGGAACAAAGTAATCCGGTTGGACCCAATCTTGAGAAATCGCTTGTTCTATACTGGCTTCCGTCAAATCGAATGCTTCAGCGATTGCTTTGATATTCGCTGATTTTTCCTCACCCTCACCTAATTTCGCAGGTACGACACCTAATTGTTTTAATTTCCCAGTTGTCGCTAACGGCTGTTTATTACGGTCCAAGATTTCGCCACGCGACGCTATATCTGTACTCAAGCTGACTTTATCTTGTCCTTCCATTTGCGGAAAAATCAAATTAGGTTGCCAATTGATTTTGGTTTGGTCTCCCTCTTTGGACAAGGTTCCTTCATATGCTAAGTCTTTCAATTCACCTAGCGTCGTATTCATTTTAGCTTTATACGTAAACTCATACGTATCATTCTCTTTTTTTGTCACGGATAAGTCTGAGAGTTTGATCCCTCTGATCTCTGCTGCACCGTAAATGTTTTGATATTTTTCCAAAATATCTTGTTCAGTAAGATCACTATCTTTCTCTACTTGAAGTGATTTTACCGCTTCTTCATAATTTTCCTGATTCAGGGAGTCAATAAATCCTTCAATCGTTTGTTCTCCAGCTTTTACTGCTTGTTGTTCCTGAACGTGTTGATAATAAAAGAAGCCACCACCAGCTGCTGCAAGCAAGACGACGATTCCCGCTCCGATATAGATGCCGGTCGATTTTTTCTTTTGTCTGCCACTCCTCTTCATGTTTTGAATACCTCTCTTTATTAAAAGTACGAATCAAAGATATTCTAACACATAGAAGAGGAAATAGAACAGCAGCCCAAATGATTCTTAACCAGTACTGTTCTTATGTTAACTTTTTTTTAATCAAAATAAACCAGTTCGTTTTAGGAACTGGTTTATCAATATGGTTATATGGTTATTTGTCCAAAAACTCGTGTATCGCTTGCTGATTTTTAGTCAAGCCGATTTCCAAGACACTACCAGCTGGTGTATTATCATTGAAGTCCCAACTTTTATCAACGGGCACGGACAATGTATCGATTTTCTTCTCGTCATCTAGGAAATCTAACCCACAATCTAACAGTACACTTTCCGGTAGATTGGTTTGGATACTACCTAAAAGTTTGCCGATCGCCTTGGGTAATTTGATGATCGATGTGACATCTTTCAATTGACTGGCTACCGCCTCAACGACTTGTTGTTGTCTACGGATCCGTCCAAAATCACCTTCTTCGTCTTCACGAAAACGAGCATATTGCAGCAAGGTATTTCCGTCCATTGTTTGCTTTCCTTTTTTGATAGCTACCCCATCTAAATCCAAATCTTTTTCTGCATCGATCGTGACGCCATCTGGAAACAATTCATCGATACAATCAATAAAATCTTGAAACGTAATACTTGCATAGTAAGGGGTCTCTAATTTGAAATTATCTTGTAAGGTTTGGTTTAATAAGTCGATACCTCCATATGAATAGGCGGCATTGATCTTATTCATTCCATAACCAGGAATAGAGACGTAAGAATCTCTCATGATAGAAATCAATTTGGCTTGTTTGGTCTTTTGATCATATTGGGCGACCATCAAAGAATCCGAACGACCATTTTCTTCTTTTGATCGTGCATCAGAACCAATCAATGCTACATTGATGATCGATGGGACATCTTGTGCATTGACTTTCTCAACTGTTGCAGATTGTTTCACTGAGGAGAACCCTTGGATAAATTCAAAAGAAAAAAAGCCAATGACCATTGCAAGTACTAACAAGATACTTAATATGATTTTCTGAAATGGTTTCATTCAGTTGCCTCTTCCTTTCAAACTCTTCTACTTGAAACGAGGACCTTTGTCTATTATGATGAATCAAGTAAAGAGTTTATTCTCTTACATGTCTTTGGGTCGATTGAGCTGCAACTCGTCGACCTTTTTTGTTTGTCTCTCTGTTTTATTTCGTTCGGTATTCTTTGGAGTGAGACGAATACCTTTATTGATAAAATCAAATAGCTTGTTCCAGCGCATCCCCTTTCTTGTCCAGACACAAGTTAGGCAAAGCGAGTAAAAAAGGAAAAGAAAGCATAAGAAAAGGTCAGAAACCTTTTCGAACAAGATTTCTGACCTAGCATCATCTCATCGTCCGAGTTTTAGCACTATACAACGTAAAGAACGTATTCTTAGCTATTGGAAAAAGCCTTAATCCGACAATTCCTGTTTGACCCATTGGCGTCTTTCGACGTTTCTGGGCAATAGCCTATGTTTGTATAGGAGCCTCACCTAACAAGGTTAGTACTTATTTGATTTTCACAAAATTTATCATATTCCTCTTCCCATTGATAATCAATAAAAAAAAGAATAAAATAACTAAATTAAACTTTATTTAATAAATGTAGAGCTAACGTTTGATTCTTAAATCATTTTTACACTAGAAAAAACTGCGTTATCAGCCGGATATTTATTCCGGACGTAACAAGCGAATGATCTCACCTAATTTACCGTAGTCGTTTCCTGCTAAGCGGCTGATTGGTTGTAACTGTTTCGGATCGATATAGCCTGTTTGTTCATCATAAACAGCTTCACTTATTTGATAAGTAGAAATTTGCAGTAAAAATAAATCAGCGGTTGTTTCTTGGCCTTTTTTGATCGGCACATGTTGGTATAGTGTCGTTTCAAAGGCAATACTTGCTTCATTGATTCTTGGGACGCTGATCGTATCGGATTCGGAAGTAGTGAAAGAGGTCAACGACAATTCACTTTCTTCGCTTGATAAGCTAGCAGCTGTCTGATTCGCATCTACAAGTATTCTTTCGTCAAGAACATGGATCACCGCTTCTTTTGTATCGATAAGATGCTTTGCTGTATCTTTCCACTCCCCATTTTTTCTTTGGATAGCTAAAGAAAGTATCGGCGGATTGGAACTGACGATATTGAAGTAACTAAATGGTGCTACATTGGTCACTCCTTTTGAAGACCTTGTCGCAACCACTGCCACTGGGCGAGGGATAACTGAGCCAATCAACAGTTTATAATTTTCTCTTTCTGTTAACTCTGAAGGTACTCGTTTGAACATTTGCTTTCCTACTTTCTGGTTGAATGATCATTCCTGATGATAGTCATGGTATCGGACAATCTCCTTCATTGTCAACTAAACGTTCTTATTGCAACCTTTATTCACAAAAAAACACCCAGCGCAGTTTCATGCGCTGAGTGTCAAATTGATTATTTCAATCGGAATAATGTTGGTGCTTGGTCAGGTGCCCAAGTAACATCACCAAAGTTGAAATGTGGAACAATAGTTATGTAGACTCTTCCATTGTGTCTTACTTCTTCATTCATAGAATAACGTTCTGGTGAAGCCATTGAACCTACTTTCCATTCACGGATTCCTTCGATTGTTTCATCTTGTTTCGTTGTCACTGATAAAGTGTTACTTGCATCTGAAACTTCGTCTGTTGTACTGATTGCACGTACCACGTATGAGTATGTTGTGCCAGAAGCCAAGTTTTCATCTGTGTAGCTAGTAGATGGCGTTGAAGCCACTAACTGACCATTGCGATAGATATCATATTGTTTGATACCTTGTGTATGGGTTGAAGCTCCCCACATCAATGACACGCTTGAAGTCGTTTCGCCCATTGAATGTAAGTTTTTAGGAGCAGTTGGTTTTTCTTCAGCAGTTGTCGCTCTAGTTGTCACTGAAATCGCTGTTTTGTCAGATGTCAATCCAGTTTGGCTAACTGCTTCGATCTCATAGTTGTATGTTGTTTCTTCATTTAGTCCTGCATCTTTAAATTCTGGATCATTTGTATTACCAACTAATTCACCGTCACGGTAAACGTTGTATGATACAGTATTGGCTTGGCCATTCCATGCTAATTCTACAGAAGAAGCAGTCACATTTGCAGCACGTACATTTTGTGGTGCTTGTGGTTTCACAGGAATAGCTGAATCACCTTTCACATCAACATCAATCACGTTGTAGAATGCATTAGCTGTATCCGCTACATCCCAAACAGCTAAAATCACATGGTAACCTAAACGATCACTTGGTACGTTGATTGCGTGTGATGTCGTTGTTGCTGGTGTGCCATTATGGTTGATCGTACCAATCAATTCAAAATCAGAACGTTCTAATTTATCGTTTGGATTCCAATCTGCTTTTGTCATGTAATAATGTCATTTTGTTGTTGCATGTCCAACAGTATAGCGCCATGTAAATAAGTTTGCTCCTTGATCGATCGATTGTTTTGTCCAAAGTGATGAAGTTTGTTGATCAAGATTGAAATCACCAAGTGAACCACCTGCTGATGCAATTTGTCCATCAACTGGTCCAGCTTGTGGGTATCCTTTTAAGGCTTCTAAAGATTGAGGTTCGTTGATAACCGCTCCATATTTTTGGAAAGCAACATTCCAGTTTGTGTCTCTGTCTAAATGTCCTTGGTACCCACGACTGATAGGAGACTGTACATATCCGTGTGCAGATGCTTCATTCCCACCAATTGCTAGACTTGCTCCAAATAAAATACTTGAGCATAAAATGGTTCCTAAAATTTATTTTTTCATGTTTCCCTCCGTAATTAACGATTAATATAGATAACTTCAACTTTTTTCAAAAATTTCATATTATGTATTTTTTTTGTTATCTTAAACTAAGAATAACAGACAAATATGTTTAAATCTAACCAGTTATTACCGCAAGCAAGGTAATAATAAATTACAAAAAAAATGTTGAATCACCGTACAAAACGTTCTTTAAACAAGATTTTATGGATGTATTTTAGTATTGGAATAATTGAAAAAAATATTGATCGTCTATATTCTTGATTTTTTATTATAAATCAGCAAATTTTTAACTATTAAAATTTCGTTATTTCTTATTTATGAAAAAAACTATAACTCTAACTATAATAACAACTAATCCCTTACTCTTTTGCTAGTGTAAGTTCATTCATTTGCGGTATCGATTGCTTCATCATATGATGATACAAAGGGGGAGTATTTATGAAAGCTTGGCTGATCGTGCCCTTTGCCGTTTTATTGTTTTCATTAACGGGTTGTGAAGAGCCACAGCAGATGACTGTTCCTGATCAAACGAAAAGCACTAGTTCTACTGTCGAACAAATAACCACTGAACAAACCGATCATTTAATCGAAGAAACGGAGGAATCGCTTGTGAGTTACCCATCTGGCAGTTTATTAGCCGCAGTCGAAGACAACGATCGAAAGAAAGTTGAGGATATTTTACAAACAGAGTATTCAATCGATGAACAAAATGACAAAGGCGAAACACCTTTACTAATTGCCACACATCATGATTTTGTCGAGATCGCCAAACTTCTGATCGATCATGGTGCGTCAATCGATATCCAAGATGCGATTCAAGACAGCCCTTACCTTTACGCTGGAGCACAAGGAAAAACAGAGATCCTATCTTATATGTTGGAACAGCGTGAACCAAATCAAGCAATCGTCAATCGTTTTGGCGGTAATGCCTTGATTCCAGCAGCTGAAAAGGGCCATTTAGACAATGTGAAACTCCTGTTAACCGACGCACGTGTGGGCATCGACCATCAAAATAATTATGGTTATACCGCGTTGATTGAAGCAGTTGCTTTACGTGATGGTTCTGAAATCTATCAACAAATCGTTCAAGAACTGTTGAATCATGGCGCAGACAAAACGTTACGTGACAATCAAGGGAAAACTGCGGAAGATTACGCAAGAGAACTGGGATATACTGAGCTATTGGCACAACTATCTCAATCATAATATAAATATAAACGCTGAAAAAACTCCCTCAAATGCGGTGTACACGCATTTGAGGGAGTTTTTTCATCCTATTTTTATTTGCCGATCACGTTGAAATTATGATTCACTTTTGCATCTATCACTTTTTTTCGTTTGAAATAGTCGGCAATCAATTCGGTCATATCGATTGGATATTCTTTTACGATCTTCTCCGCTGAAAACATCTTATAATTTCCACCACCAACTGCTCGATATTGATTGATCACCACTTCTAGTGGTTTATCTAAGGGAATCGGTTCCCCTTCTTTTTCAAAGCGCGTTACACGATGCCCGATGGGGTGATTTAAATCAATTGTGTAATTGATACCTTCATACATATCATAGTTATAATATTGAGGTTTGGGTTGGATATACTTCGGATCAAACGTAATTCCTTCATCGGTTGCCATTAAGTAACCAGCCGTTTGTTCGAGTGCTGCTTTCAGTTCTTGTCCCGTCACACGTACAACAGCCAGAGTATTCGGGTAAATATAATTCGTAAGAATATGACGCATACTGACAGATTGTGGCAAACCAGTCACTTCATTATTGAATAAGGCTGTTCCTGAAATCTCTGCTCCAGTCGCATCCATCTGTATTCGATTGATCAATTCAATATATGGATGCTCATTGACTCTAGCTGCCATTGGATCAATAATCCGTAGATCGCCCAGCACTTCTCCCACTGGTTGGTCTAGCCACACATCTAATGCTTTTGAGACTAGTCCAACTTGTTCAAGAACACTAGGATCTGGAGATGCCTCGTTCGTCGGATAAAGTTGACACGAGTGGTCTAAGACGATAAACTTATTATCTTGCTTTTTGACAGTTAGTTTGATTGCTCCTACAAAAGCCCCACGATATCCTGGTTGGATCACTGGTACACCATTGACGACTTCAGCAATTTCACGATGTTGATGCCCTGTGACTAACGCATCGATCCCAGGTACTTCTTGTAATAATTGACTTCCTTCGTTTTCACCAGTCATTGCTTCAGTCGGCTCGTTTGTTGTTAGATCTTTTTCAAAACCACCATGGTATCCAACGACGACTAAATCTGCTAACTCACGTAATAGTGGCACGTACTTTTTGGCCGTTTCCACAGCCGACACAAAGTGAAGATCCTTGATTGTTTCAGGATTTTCCCAGTTTGGGATATACTGGGTCACTAGTCCCAAGACCGCCACTTTGATCCCTTGTTTCTCAATGATCTGATACGGAGGTAAAACCGATTCCTGTTGATTCTTCCTTAACATATTGGCTACGACTATTGGGAAATCATAGGATTGGATTGCTTCATTCAAATAGTTCCAGCCATAATTAAATTCATGATTACCTAACACACCTACATCATAGTTCATGCCGTTTAGAAGCTTTGTTAACGTCGAGACAGAATACTCCGGTTGTTTTGCAACAAAATAACTAAGTGGCGAACCTTGGATAAAGTCACCGTTCTCAATCATGAATACCGGACCGCTTGCTGCTTGTCTTAATTCCTTCAGTTTTCCAGCTACCTTCGCCACACCAAATGGTTGTTCTAGGTCACTGGCATAATTCGTCGGCAGAACGTAGCCGTGCATGTCACTTGTTGCAAGGATCGTCACTTCCATTATTTCACCCTCTCAGTCGTTTTTATTGGTTCCAAGCATCTTCTAACTGCGGTACTGAATCTGTGATCAATTGATCTGTATCTTGATTTGTGTTAGCTAATATATTCTCCATGATCGTACGTATTTCGTTGAACGCATTGTCACTATTCTCCACGACTGGAATCGAGAACAATTCTTTCGTTGCCTCTTCTAACTGTCGTGGGACTTTTGTTTCCGATGAATTTTTGTAGTCATCACTTTCTAATACTGATTCGATCGTTGGCATATAGCCAGTCATGGTTGCCCAATACAATTGGTTTTCTGGCTCTGATAAGAATTTCATATATAAAAACGCTGCTGTCCGTTCTTCTGGTGTGGCACTACTGAACATGTAGAGATCCGTTCCTTGTTGTAAATTGATTTTTTCAGGGCGTGGAGCAACATCATACGTAAATACACCTTCCGTATCTTTCTTCACATATCCTTCCCCTGCAATCGATCCGATAAACATAGCTACTTTTTGATTGGCAAAAGGCCCTGATAAATAGTTGTCTGATCCCGCAATCCGGAAGTATCCATCTTTGACACCCTCCGCGTAATAGTTGATCAATTCTTTTGATTTGTCACTGGTCAAATCTAACTCTTTGTTAAATTCAACCCCTTTGTTTTCCATACCGATCGTATAATAGTTGTTCAAAGAATCAAAGCCGGCACCTACAACTTCGCCATCCGTTGCTTCATAAATCTTTTGGGATGCTTCTTTGAGTTCAGCGAATGTCGTTGGTACAGCGACATCATATTTTTCCAACATATCTTTGTTATAAAAGAGCATTTCAGTCGATTTATTAAAAGGAATACCGTACTGGACATCATTGATCTTGGCGCCATCCAGCAAAGAGGTACGAATCGCTTCTTGGTCTTGCCAACCAATCGTGTCATTATCGATCAATGGTTGGAGATCAACGAGCATCTCGTCTTGTGCAGCATCGTATAACCAACCAGGATAAGCTTGAGTAATGGTTGGTAGATCTCCTGGTGACGGAAGAGTGGAGTTGATCTTTGCTTGTAGATCAGAATATTGGGCTTGGTTTTGTAATTCGACTTTGATAGTTGGGTTTGCTTTAACAAAATCATCAGTCATCTTTTGTAACGCTGTTTCTTGCGCACCGTTCATTGCATGCCAAAAGGTGATCGTCGTGTCTTTTGTTAAATCAGTGACAATTTCTTCACTTGACGAAGATGCGTTCGAGCCAGTGTTCCCACAGGCGCCTAAAGTCATTACAGCTGCTGATGCTACCAAAAACTTACTAATAGTTGTCCATTTCATTTTTCATTTTCCTCCAATTATAGTTGAATGGTTTCGCCTCTTTGTACTAATACTCTGCTTCCATATGGATTATGCATACTCTCAGGTTTTAACGTATGGATTGGGACCAACATAGCTGGTTTTATCCGATCGATGATTTCTGCTAGATCCGCAGGTTTTGCATGACCTGATAATGATAACTGCTTAAACTCCACTTGTTGCTTTTCAAAAGATGCTCTAAAAATCGCGTACTGGGGATCAAACTCGCCTAATGGTTGGGCATCACTGTGTATATACAGACCTCCTTTTTGTAATGAGTCAACCTTACCAACAAATTGCCAAAAATAATCTGTCGAATCTGCTAATAAAGTATCGTAAGAATACTCAAGTTGTGGATCTAATGTATCGATCCGCTCTTTCTTCTCAGCGTAGTAATAAGGGACTTCTCGTTTTGCGACTTTTTGTAAGAGTAAAGCCATTTCTGCTTCCACAACTACTTGTCGTGGGGAGGCATCGATCAAAGCTTCCCAGCGTTTGATGTTCGCTGGATAAAAATTGAAGGTCAATTGACGATTCTCGTTTTCTTGGATCAACTTCACCAGTTGCTCCGTCAGTCCTCTTTCGCTATCTAGTGATGTCACATGTTTCTTTTCTTTCTCTGGGAAACTAATGCTCACTCCTTCCAGCATCAATACATCGACCTTCTGTGCCGCTTCACAAAACTCTTCTGTCAAATGTCGGTCAAATCCATGAAGACGAAGGTCACCTGAATAAGCAATCAAAGCAGTTGGTGTTTCGATAAGAAAGGCTGCTGCCCCATATGCATCATGATCCACAGGAAACAAACGTATCGTTATTTCGCCAATGTGAATATCTTGATCAGGCGCAATCGTTTTGATCATTCGTGTATTTCCTTCTATATAAGGGGAAGGCAACAAGAATGTCCCGTTACGATTTAAGCTTTCCAATAAATCTTTGGTCGGCTCTAATGTATATAAGGGGATTTTTGGATCAAGATAATTGATCATTTTTGTATGATCCAAGTGAACATGCGATAAAAATACTGCAGTATTTTTAAACTTAGTCTCTTGCTTTTGTGTGGTCAATCGAGGATCATAAATATCAATTGCTGGAATAAATCCTACATCTAGTAAAGTTGGTAGCTCTTCATTTGGTAAGTTGATCTCAGGATGATATTCTGTCCCAAAGTCAAAAAAGATTCTATCGTCCCCGTAAGCAATTTCAATGACTGTTCCACCGATCGTCATGAGCCCACTATGAAAGGTAATACTTGTTTTTTGATTAGCCTTTGATCCCATTTTTTGCCACTCCTCGGATGATTTCTTTTCTAAAAATAAAGTAAATAAGCACAATTGGTAATACCGTTAAGGTGGCTGCTGCTAATTGTAAGTGGACATCACTGCCACTTTCGCTCGTAAATGCAGATAAGCCATTGTTCAATAATCGAAACCTTTTGTCATTTGTGACCAATAACGGCCATAAAAAGGAGTTCCAACTCGAAATGAAAGTCAAAATTCCTACTGTGACCAGCGCTGGCTTAGACATAGGAACAAGGATCTTTTTTATATATTCCATATCAGATGCGCCATCGATCTTAGCTGCTTGATAAAAGGAACGTGAAATACTTTTCAAGTAATTAGTCAAATAATAAATATAAAAAATACTCGTCAAAAACGGTAAAATCAAGGCAGTATAAGAGTTCAACAAGCCTAAACGTGCGATTGTATTATAATTCGTAAATATGATCGACTCGTATGGAATCATCAACAGAGAAATCAATCCTACCATCACTACTTTCTTGTAGCGAAATTCCAAAGTTGCTAAAGCAAATGCTGCCAACAGTGAAGTGATAATGGTTGCCAATGTGGTTACTAACGATACAAATGACGTGTTGATGAAGTATTGAATAAATGGCGCTTTTTCAAATACCGCGAAATAATTCACCCATTGAAAGGAATCAGGTATAACAGTTGGTGGAATACTTGTCGCTTCCCGATACGTCATCAATCCACCGAGTATCATATAGATAAATGGAAAAACAGTAATGATTCCTAGGAGTGTCAAAAATAAGAGTGAGAGCAATGTAACGATTTTTTTCATCTTTGTCTCCCCACTTTCTTCAAAATCAACTGTTGGAAAAAAGTAATACTTAGAATAAGCAAGAATAAAACAAGTGTTGCTGCCATAGCTAGACCTGGTCTACCTGCAACGTGGAACTTATCATAAATGTAAAATACTGCGGTCATCGCACTTTTTGCAATTCCAGCTTGACCACCAAACAGTGCATAAACTTGCGTGTAGATTTTAAATGCGCCAATCAAATTGACTGTTAAGAGAAACGTCAATGTAGGAAGCAGTTGGGGCAAAGTGATTTGTAAAAAAATCTCCCATTCATTTGCGCCAAACATTTTCGCGATCTTGTAATGCTCTTTGTCAATGTTACGGAATCCGGCTAATAATATGATGATATTGAAAGCTAGACTTGTCCAAATACCAAAGAGGATCAAAGTCGGCATACTCATTGACACACTATCTAACCAATTCACGCGGGGAAGCCCAACAAACTCGAGTAAATAATTGATGAGTCCGTAAGATCCGTTGAAAAAATAGCGAAAAACAATACCGATCGCTATTGTACTCGTGACATAGGGCATAAAAAAAATCGCTTCAAAAAATGACTTATACTTTACTTTTTCAAAAATCACCCACGCAATTGCTAATGAAAGAATCAAAGCAATTGGTACGACGGTAAAACTGTAGAATGCAGTATTTTTCAATGCGCGAAAAAATACCGGATCACTAAACAACCGTTGATAATTCTCAACTCCTGCAAAGCGAGGATTGATCAATGTCCCTTTTTGAAAGCTCATAAAAAAAGCTCGAAAAAGCGGATAAATATTGAATACGAAAATTGCAAGTAATGCTGGAAGCAAAAAATACCAAGCCTTTAGCTGATTTTCAGAGTTATAATTCTTCTTTCCCATCAATAGATCCTCTCTCCATCAAGACTGAATAAGAACACTTTAGGATAAGCCAAATTAAACGTAACCTTAGTTCCTTCAGTAATCTCATTTTCCACTCGTACAATCGACTTTACTCGCTCTCCTGCAAGTTCAAAGTGTAAAATCCGTTCACGACCGATCAACTCAACACTTTGAATCTTCCCTTTCAAAGGTCCATTATCGCTTGGAAAGATATCTTCAGGACGCATGCCTAAGTAATATTTACCATTTGTGATTGATTTTTTGAAACGCTTTTCCATAAAATGAGTAAGTGGTAAATCAAATGACGCATGTTTGACCCGATCATCGATGACTTCAATCGGTAAAAAATTAATAATTGGATTACCAATGAATTTCGCCACGAATAAATTTTCTGGCTCTAAATAGAGATTTTGAGGGTCATCTTCTTGTTGTATCTTGCCATCTTCCAACAAGATGATTTTGTCACTGATCGATAGAGCTTCTTCTTGATCGTGGGTGACAAAAATCGTCGTGATCCCCACTTCTTTCACTAACCTGCGAATTTCTTCACGGATCTTCAAGCGTAGTCGAGCATCGAGATTACTTAAAGGTTCATCCAATAATAAGACTTCTGGTTCTGGTACTAAGGCTCTCGTGATGGCTACTCGTTGTTGTTGCCCACCAGATAAAGTCCCAGGTTTCTTGTTCTGCAACTCTTTGATATTGGTTAAATCCATATATTTTTCAGCAATCACTTTTGCTTCGCCTTTTTTCTTTTTATTATCCCCAACTAATAAAGGAAACATGATGTTTTCTAAGACAGTCATGTGTGGATACAACGCGTAATTTTGAAAAACAAAGCCAATATTACGATCTTTAGGTTCTGTTTTTATGACCGATTGCCCGTTAAAACGAATATCGCCATCTGTCGGTTGTAATAGTCCTGCGATGAGGTTCAACATCGTTGATTTACCACAGCCACTAGGGCCTAAAAGACAAACAAGTTCTCCTCTTTCAATCGCAAAATCTACTTGCTTCAATGCTTCAAAGCCATTATCAAAAGTTTTCTGTAATCCGATCACCTCAATCATAAGTGACCCTCCGCTCTTCCTTATATTTTTTATGACAGTTGTTTTCTTTCACATCTTCATCTTAACGTTCGAATATTTAGATTACATATATTATTTGTAAATATCTTGAAAATATTCTTAACTCCTAGTTTTTATGTTTGTTTTATTGTAAAAAATTGAAATCAACGTTATAAAATGATGCTTATAAAAACTCTTCATATAATATTTCAATAAAAGGATAACAAAGAAAAAATGCTTTATCTATAGCAATATTTAACGTCAATACGAGAAATAACAGTTATCTAGCAGTTAAACCTCGAAGATTGCTATGGAATAAGCATTTTGTTATTTTTTTAATATCAAAAAAATCGTAATTTACATATTATTTTTATGATAAATACGGAATTCAAGTGACTTAACCGATTGATAAAAGACAAACAACGAATATTCGAAAATATGTACAAACAAACAGACCACAAAGAGTTAGAATAAAAACGGCTCTATAATTTATGGGACTGATGAATCAGAATTGATTCTTCAGTCCCATTTTCATTTTAGGTATTAAAAAACATATCGTTCTCTAGTATGATTAAATCACCACAAAATAAACAACTGAGAGGACGATATGCTATATGAATGATTCTATCAAAAAAATGCTGAGAATAATAGAGAAAGATTTGATGATTACAGAGGTCTCTTACGAGACCCTTCAGAAGAAAAAGACGTTGGTCGTCGATGCTGTTCTCTCGCCTACTCCTCGTGCTTGTAGAAGTTGTGGTTCTACTGTGGTAGATGGAAACGGGAAAGCAATTATAGTGAAAAATGGAAAAAAAGAAACGATTGTCCGTTTTGAACAATACAATCATATGCCTTTGGTTATGCGCCTAAAAAAGCAGCGCTATACCTGTAAAAACTGCCGAACCCATTGGACTGCTCAAAGTTATTTTGTCCAATCCAGACATTCAATCGCAAATCATGTTAGATATAAAATTGCTTCTTTACTGACTGAAAAAGTATCTTTATCTTTTATTGCGAAAAGCTGTCAGGTATCTTTGACCACTGTTATTCGTACATTGAAAGAGTTTAAAAGCTATTTACCAAAGCAATCTAAGAAGATTCTCCCAAGAGTATTGATGGTTGATGAATTTCGTTCGCATGCTTCCATAGAAGATAAAATGAGCTTTATTTGCGCAGATGGCGAAACAGGAAAATTAATAGATGTTTTGCCTACGCGTAAATTACCTCGATTAACAAGCTATTTCTTAAAGTGTACCAATCCAGAAGAAGTAGAATTCTTGGTGACAGACATGAACGCCGCCTACTTCCAGCTCACCAAGCGTGTTCTGCCAAATGCGAAAATAGTGATTGATCGGTTTCATATTGTCAAACACATGAATCAAGCGTTCAATGAGTTGCGTATCCGTGAAATGAATGAACTTCGTAAAGCAGGACAGAAAAGCCAGGCAGAAAAACTGAAAAAGAACTGGCGCTTTTTGCTAAAAAATCGTGCAAACATCAACCATTATGAATACAAAACATGGAAAAGTTTCCGAGCACCAAAATACCCATTTCTTACTGAAGCAATGATGATTGATCGATTGCTTGAGTTTTCTACGCCCCTAAAGGAGGCGTATCCCTTTTTTCATGAATTAGTTGAAGCCTTTCGAGACAAAGACCCTGACTTATTTTTCTCCTTATTAGCAGAACTTCCCGAAACGTTGGATGACAGCTTTCGGGAAAAGCTTCAAAACCTTCTGACCTATGAAGAAGGCATCACCAACGCAATGATCTATCCTTATTCCAATGGAAAAATAGAAGCGAAGAATACCCACATAAAGACAATGAAACGAGTATCCTACGGATTTAAATCATTCGAGAACATGAGAATTAGAATCTTTTTGATCAATCAATTAATCAAAGTAAGATAACAAAAAATCTGAGCCAGAATGAGGTTCATTCTGACCCAGATTTGATTTTGCACAACTCATCAGTCCTTATTGACAAAGAGCCATAAAAACTACTCTTTGTGGTCTGTTAGAATGTTTAGTCGATCTCTTTCTTGATCAGATCATTACATCTGAGTAAGCGATCTTTGCTTAAAGCTTACGTGCAAAGAATGAAACGATCAATACTAAAATGATTGCTCCGATAAGTGATGGTACGATTGCCATTCCACCGATCACTGGACCCCAAGTACCTAAAAGTGCTTGACCAATAGCTGATCCAACTAAACCTGCGATCACATTCGCAATGATTCCCATTGAAGAACCTTTATTTGTGATTGCTCCTGCAATTGCTCCGATAATACCACCAACGATTAATGACCAAATAAATCCCATGATTATTTCCTCCTAAAATTCTATAAAATTAAGTTTATTGTACGCGTGGTTCATTGTTTTCTTTTACTTTTTGCGCACCTTTGCCAACAGCTGATTTTGCTTTGTCAGTTTGTTTTGAAGCAAATTGACCAGTTGATTTTGCTGCATCAGTTACTTTATCTTGTACTGTTTCTTGATCTTTTTCGTATTCTGCTTGTGTTTTGATGTCAACAACATTTACGTTAACTTCGATCACATCAAGATGAGTCATTTCATTTACTTCTGTGCTGATCAATTCTTTGATTTGATCGTAAATGTTTTCGATATCTTTTCCATATTCAACAACTACATCTAAATCAACAGCAACTTGTTTTTTACCAACTTCTGCGTTGATTCCAGCAGTCACGTTATCTGTATTGACTAATTTTTCAGCAATATTTGAGAAAAATCCGCCATCAAGAGTCAACAAACCGTCAACGTCTTTCAATGCGTAACCAATGATTTTTTGAATGACTTTGTCTTCATAAGTCAATTCACCTTTTGCTGCAGTATCAGCAACTGGATTTGTACCTGTAGTAGTGTTCACGTTTTTGAAATCTTTGTTTTCCATATTAAATTCCTCCTATGATTTGAAATATTCATCTAACAATTTGGTTTCTTTTAAATAAAAACCAATACCCACACCAATAGCGGTCATGATCAATATTAAAAGAGTTTTGAAAAATCCAACTGTTAACCATAAAACGGCTAATAGTAAGCCAAGACCCCCAAAGATAATAGGGAGCTTATATAGTGAAAAAAATTCTTTCATTTGTGTGCCCTCCTATTCTACTCGTGAGTGCTGGTTGTCTTCATGATCTTTTTCTTCTTGATAACTACTATAATTGACAGCTACTTTGATCTCTTGTTCTGAACCAAGGACATTGGCAACTTGATCTCTCACTTCTTGCATCAACATTTCTGTTTTGCCAATCAGAGAAGAAGTACGTTTTAGATCGCCTTTTACATGAATATTGATTTTCTGTTTTGTTGATCGTACTTTGACTTTTGGTGATTGGATGAACTCTTCTTCGTGTAGATACGAACGAGTCAGTCCTTCAATTGCTTTTTTATCCAACGTCAATTTTCCATCTTTGTGCTTTAATACGAATGTTCCTTTCGATTTTGGATAGAAAAGAACAAATAATAAGATGAGAACGACAACAATTGCAAAAACGACTGCAACCCAGAAAATAAATTGTTGCATATAATAATTTGTTATCGTAAAAAAGCGAAAACGTTCCAATTGTTCAGGTAAGATATATGGTGCATTAACTAGAGCGATGATCAAAAGTACTGAAAGTAAAATTATGCTTACAATTACACCGATGATCTTTACCCCCTTATTCATTTTCCACCTCCTAAGTATCTTATTTTTTATTTTTCAACACATGACCAACAAGTATATCGCTTGAGGAACCCATAGAAATACCTACCTAAAGTAAGCGCTACCAAAAAGTGCAGGCTCAAAATAACTTTGGTACTCCCTCCTGAATAGAAATCTTAAATAACAGTAACAATTATTATATAACTTCTATTGTTTCTTGCTGGCTATACTACAAGGATAGTATTCAAGATTAAAAATTGCAAAGATAATGCTCATTTATATTACAAAATAAAAAATAAAAATGACAAAATGCAGCAAGAAACGATCATTCCCCACTTTCAAACCAAATGTTTTAATGTTTTATTATAAAGGATGATACCCTTTTCAAAAACCATTAAAATATTTTATAATAAGTAAAAGAAAAATGTTAGAATAATAGTTATTCAATTTAGTAAAACTATTACTCTTAGAAAGAGGTGTCATATGCTAAAAAAATCCATATATGCATTTATAATAACGATTATTTACTTGATTGTTTCCAATGCTGGTAATCTATTTTTTGGGGTGTTTAAAGAATTTAGTTGGACCACTACTCTGTGGGAATCATTGTTTTTCTTTTTATTCGTTCTCTTACTACAAAATTATCGAAAGAAATGAATGGGTATGAATATCAAAAAAAAAAAGCGATTTAGATTTTTTCTAAATCGCTTTTTTATTTTTATTTATTCATTTCATTTTTTAATGCTTCAGGCATTTTGGGTTTGTAGATAACGAATGTGCAATCTGCACCGATCGTTCCCATTGCGTAAGTTGCGATAGCAATCGCCATTGTTGAGATAACCTGCATCATTTGTAATTTCTTTGTTTTTAGACTTGTTAACATATTTACTCTACCCCTTTATTTTTAATAAACATCAACAATATAGCAATTGCTAGACCTAACAAAAGATATGTACGAATACTGTCACTAGGTAAAAGCAAGCCGATCGTTGTGATGAACAAAATAATAAGAACCGCTTTTCTTAATCGGAAAGGTCCTTTTGCTTGATTGATCGTCCGCTCTTTTACGAATATTCCTAAACCCACAAATAGAATTCCGAGAACAAACACAGGACGAGTCGATTCAAAACCAAGCGAAGCGGTGATCCATGGCAAAACAACCAAGAAAAGCACACTAAGTATTGTACAAACTGCACTGTTACTTGCATGAAATCCTTTCGTGGTAAAACGAACTGAGATGAATACAAGGTGTGTGATGAATACTGCTCCCACAATATGTAAGAGAAACGCAATACCATACATCACGATCATCTTGAACAGATCAACAAATAGGATCGATAACCCATATTCCACCTTTGCTTGTTCAATCGGTGAAAGTCCTAATTGTGAAGCGAAATGTCCACTTATTTTCTTTGATAATTTTTCCTCTATTGAAATGTACTCTTCAGTCATCTTTCACGCTCCTTCGCAGTTTATTATACCTATTTTATAAATCTATGGATTATTTTATCAAAAGTGTTTCTTTTTTTGTCAAAAGTGCAAAAAACGATGCGTTTATGCTTTGGGCGAAAACTCATTTTCAAAACGAGTAGCTAATTTTTTTAAGTATCTGGTAGATACTAAACATTCTTCCCCGTTCGTCATAATCACTTTTCGCTCTTTTTTATTGATTTCTGCTATATTTGCCAAATTGACGACAAACGATTGGTGACAGCGACACAAAGAATCACTTAATTTTTCGATTTCTTTAATTCTCCCCGCATACTCAATCATGCGATTGTCCAAGTGTACGATCAATTTATGTGGTGTTGAACTTGAACTAAAAAAGAGAATTTCATCCACATATAATTTTACATCGACGGCACCGCTTTTTAACCAGATCTGTTCCCTGGTAGACAACGCAGTATTCATATAGCGTTCGATCGCAATATCAATACAACTGTTGATTTTTTGTTGCAATTGTTCTTCATTATCTTTGATTATATAATCCAACGCCTCTACCTTATAAAGAAAAGTAAGATAGACAAAATCGGTATAAGTCGTAACAAAAATGATTTTGGCTGTTGGATCATACTGTCGGATCTGCTTTCCTAGTTCCACACCATTGATATCTGAATTTAAATCGATATCTAAAAAATAGATACCCTCTGTTTTGTTAGTTGACACGTAGGATAAAATATCATACGGGTTATCTGCAGCTAGTTGGAACTCCACATCATAGTCCATCATCATCACGTAATTTTTAATAATATTGGTGATGCGGTTACGATGGATCTCTTCATCATCACAAATAAAAATTTTTAACATAGTTACCCCTCTACCTCACATATAGTTATGATTTGTATAAACTTTTCATCTTGGATCTTTGTATCTAAAAATACATTTGCATTCAACTGGACTAGCTCATCCAGATTTGTCAAACCTATCCCAGAATTACCGGGTTTTGTCGTAAAACTTGCTTTCTTTAAATCATGTAATTTAGGCAAATCATGTGGACAGTTATTGATCAACATAAATGTACAGTCTTTATGGTCTGCCACGATTGCTAGTTCAATTTCTGGATGTTCAATTTCTTCTGAGGCTTCAATTGCATTGTCCAAGATGATCCCCAGCATTCTTACGAGTACCATCGTAGACACTTCCACATGATTGACCACTTCAGGCACAGAAATGCTCACATGGATTCCTTTCTGGTGTGCCATATATAACTTACTCATGATCACACTTTTGATTTCTCGAATTTTTATATTTGAAATCGAAGACATCCTAAAAATTTCTTGGTCAAAAATCGATCCTGTCGCTTTGATACTATTTCTAAAATAATCCTTTAGACCTGTTAAATCTTCAGTTTCGATATACTCTTCCAATGAAATTAGAATATTTTTGTAATCGTGTTTAAATTTTAGAATCTCTAAATAATTTTTTTCAGCTTGTTCACTATATTCGATCAAGTAACTCATTTGACGTTTTTGCTCTCTATTTTCATATTCCGTTCTTTTTATGAAAATAAAAGAAAAACAAATGATCGCTGACAACAGCCCATACAATATCATGAATAGCTCATGTGCATCGATCAAATAAATTCGCAAATTTGGAAATCTTTCAATGACCACCAGACAAAAATAGACACAAATCGTCGCTGTTGCGATGATTCCGCTGATTTTCATCGTCAAGAGATCTTTGTAGCACTTTTCTAATAACCATGTTTTGAAAATATATGCAAAGAAGAAAAAAAGAAGGGTTCCTAGAATCACAGTTAATCTTATGTTTAGAACCAAATGAAGAATCGTATAACTAAAATTGATGATATAATCGGAAAAAATATATAAACAGAATGTGACAGAAGGGATAAATAGCGCAATATAAATATTTCTCCGGAAGTAATAGGTTACGGCACATAAACTAGCCCATAAAACTGCAGTTGCAAAAAAATTCATCAAAAAATAAAGTGCCATATAGCAAATGATTCCAATGATTGACAAAATGACGTAATACCGATTTTTTAAATGCGTTTCCAAATAGCTAGTCACCCAAAAGATGCAAGCCGTTTGAACGATGACAATCAACAAGCTTTCCAGCGTGTCTAAATTCACAAAATATCCCCCTAATTTAAGTAAGTCCTCACGTGCACAACAAACCAAAAACAACAAAGAATTGCTTCATTACCCATTTCTCTTAGACAAAGACTAATTTCTTCATTTTATGTACCTTTCGATAACAAAAACGTTTTAATCCTTTTCACCAAAAAAGATTGTAGCACATTTCACTAGTCTTTTGGATTACATGTTGATTAATAAACTGCGTAGAACTTTTCATTTTTTCGGTGCAGCCAAGGATTTTTTCTGGAAGTAATAGTCTATTTACATCAATTGTATGTTGTGCTATAATAAATATATTGCGAATCATATGTTATACGACATCTTAATTTGTTTTTATGAAATTTAATCCCACTGGCGTAACTAAAGGGTTACAAGGATGTATTAGTGGTTAGGGAATACATTGTTTAAATGAGAAAGAGTTAATATAGAGTAATCGCCTCTTTAGAGGTTTTAAGTAACACCAATGCTTCGTTAGATTGCCTTTTCTTCGGAAAAGGCAATCGTTCAACCATCTTTTTATCGAAAAACGATATATTATAGTTGAATATCAATATATACATTCTATTAGGAGGTTAAATAAATGAAAAATCATTCACGCTTTTTAAAAACAACGACTATCGGAATATGTGTTGTTTTCGGACTCTTTGGTCTGTTGTTGGGTACTCAGTTACTGACCAAAGAATCAAATGCCCCCTTAGATTGGCAAACCACCCTATTGAGTTTAGTCATTTTCACCACTCTACTATCAGGTATCATTATTGGCGGTATCATTTTTAAATTATTAACAATCATCTCTAAAGACCAAACATTTTCTGATCATTCACATCGTTTAGTTAGCTATATCCGAAAAGTAATGATTTTCTTATCACTCAGTACTTTTGGTATTTTACCAAAATTCTATCAAATGGCAGATGCGGATGACGCGCCTGGATTGATGCTATTAGGTTTTGCACTGGTTTTCTTACCTTTTGCGGGGTTAGTATTAATGAATGTCTTGATCAAAATATTGGAAGAAGCAATTCGTTTGAAGAAAAATGACGAATTGACCGTGTGAGGTGTGAGATGGCGATCATTGTTAATTTAGACGTAATGTTAGCAAAGCGGAAAATGTCAGTAACAGAACTAAGTGAAAAAGTGGGTATTACCATGGCTAATCTTTCAATTTTAAAAACTGGAAAAGCGAAAGCGATTCGCTTCACCACATTAGATAAAATCTGTGAAGTTTTGAATTGTCAGCCAGGAGACCTTCTTGTCTTTGAAAAAGATCAAGAAATCTAAATAGTTTTGGTGTTATAAAAATGCAAGCTCCATAATCTCAAGATTTGGAGGACTTGCATTTTTTTATTCGTAATCAAGCCAGTAATTCTTGATAAAAGTTGATCAGATTATGGATCTCTCTCGCTTTTGGAAAGACGGATATACCGAATATAGGGATATTATAGGTTTTATCAATCGTAATATTTGAAATAATACAATCAAAATTTTCATAATTGATTAAATCTTGGGACAAGGTTTGATTATTTCTAGCAACAAATTCAAAATGATTACCCAATTGTTGGTCTAATTCACTGAGTAAATAGGCGTCATATTTTAGTGTAGAGTTGGTGATGACTAACGCGCGAACTTGCTTATTATCTTCGAATTTTTTTATTAAATCTGGCCAATACAATAATATTTCTGTAAACATAGTTGTCGCAAATTCTTCGAAATCATTTAGTAGGATATGATGTGTATGTACATAATGTTTTAACTTATTCCATAATCGAAGCTGGATTTTATTCATTTCTGAGTGACTATTTTTAAAAAAAAGAGAATTTTTTTGATAACTTATAGAGAAAGGCACCGTGCTTTGTTGTAATAAAATAGTTACTTTACGAAAGATCTTTTTTTTATCTTCGCACACAATTCCATATTTTTCTTCCACTTCTTTGATAAAACTATCAATTGCAAATAGAATTGGATTTTTTTGATTCAAAGAACCTCTGTCGAATAATTGAAAAATAAATGCTTGATCGAATATAAAACTTGCCAAGTGTTCATTAATCAATTCGTTGCTCTTTGGTAGACGCAAACGTTTATTTGATAGTATTTCGTACTTGAATTTTTTTTGTTTTTTACTAACCGAAACTACCCCATTATCATTTTGTAGCAATAATATCCGAGCAGCAATCCAAAAATGAAATATTTTTTCTTCTTGCGGTTCCAAACTAATCAGTGCTTGTTGCAAGTTGTTTTCTTCAACAAAATCCTGCGCAAGTTGAGTCACCATCAACCGAAAGGATGCAGGAAATGCATCTTCAAAATAATGATATTTTTCCATTAAGAACTGAACGGTCATTTCAGTAATGACTTGATCGTTTCCAACAAGTTTGATCAGTGCTTGTACTTTCAGATCATAACTCTGTAACATTGGATTGATTTTATCGACGATTCGCCGCAAGGTACTTTCAGAAATAAATAAATAGTCTGCTAATTCAAGATAATTCTTGAATTTATGTAATAAAATAGCTTCCAAGTAGCGATATTCAATCGACTCTTGCTTGATCACTTGATAGATATAATCTTCCGTGACATGAGGTAGAATTGTTGCTTTCACTCCCTCTTCTCGAGTCATTTGGATTTTGATATCGTTGGCATAAGAATGAATATCAAGCAAGTCATTTCTTAACGTTTTGGCTGAACAACCAAGTAAATTTTCTAAGTCGTTAAAGCGATAGGTATCACCTTCAAATAAGTATTCCAGTAACTTCAATTGTCTTTTTAATTTTTTTGACAAAATCTTCAACATTTCTATTCACCTCACAAACAAATAAAAAACACTCAAATTTGGGTTTCCCTTCCTTTGAGTGTTTCCCATATTTAATTTTAGAGGTCTTTTTTCTTCTCTAAAAACTATTTTTTCTACTATGAATAAAAAAGTGGATAAAAAATGTCTTAATTTTATTTATCGGACTCTTTTTCCAACTTTTCAGTCGATCGTTTTTTCCAGAAGAAGATACCGCCAACCAAGGCAAGTAACATAGTTCCTATTACTGAAAGAAGTGTGTTTCGAGTGTCATTTGTTTGTGGTAAGTTGCCTGTTGCTTCAAGATCACTTCTGTCATCTTGTCCACTTTCTCCATTTTCACAGCTTTCACTTCCAGCACCCTCTTCGCTAGCACCTGGTTTATCTTCTGCACCTGGTTTATCTTCTGCACCTTGTTCGTCCACTGAGTATCTTCCTTGAACACTCGCAGGACTCAATTCTAACTGCAATCCTTCATCTGGAACAATCGTCACATCCATACTTTCTATTGCTTCTCTGCCATCTTGGATACGCACTCTCGCATGCCAAATGAATTGCCTAAATTAGTGGTACTGATAGTATTTATCCACGTAAGTTGATAACTGCCATCATCCGCGATCGTAAATAGCTCTTGCGACATAGGATTCGAATCATTTTGACGCATCGTAACTTGAGGATTGGTCGTGGAAATCAATGGTTTTATTTCGATTTCAATAGGAAGCGTGACAGCAGGTCTACGGTTTGATCACTAACTCTAATTTCAATGCTTTACTTACCTCTAATTGACTTGTATCAGATTGCGTTACCCATTCATACTCTACCGTTCCCCTCGTATTGTGGGCATCCACAAAATTTTCTGGATCAGGAATACCCTGTTGATGTTCCAGAATCAATGACTCAGATTTTGGAGTAAGGCGAATACTGCCAATGTCAGTTCCAGAGAAATCGACAATGAAACTAGTTGAGCTACTCTCCAATCTCCAACATCCATTATTTATTCCCTGGGAATGTCCCCAGTAAGAAAATGGGAATCTGCGGATTTCGAATTCTTCTTCTTGAGGTAGTGCTATTTTTAAACGGGTAAAGACCACATTCATTTCCCCTTCTGTTCGAGTATTATGTAAGGCGCTTAATGAAGGTGTGACTTGCATTGGCCAAGTTCCCACTCTTTGGATCAGAAATCACCGTATAAACTGCTCGTTGAGTATGATCATTTCGGCGCAAAGGGCTTAGATCTTCGACGATATATCGAATAAAATCATTATAACCAAAACCCGGTGTTCGGTAGTACATAGGTGTGACATTTCTTAAAATAACTTTATCACCTATGTTAAAATTATCTTGTGTTAGATCTAGGTTGCTTCTGATCCCAGCTCTTAAATGCCCCGTCAACATGTCCCCTAATTGCCTATCCCGTAGGTTACTTACATACGGAATCCATGAAGGTAAATCTTGTGCGTGGATGGGATTTAATAGTTGATCTAACGAATCACTCCGTTCTATTATCTCTTCTTTACTTAAATTCTTTAACTCCTCTTTGCTTAGTTCATTTATTTCCTTCGAGTCATTTAGCTCTTTCTCTGGTTGTTTCACTTTTTCATTTGTTTCTTTTTTAATTTTTCCACATTCTTTTTTTCCCTCTCATTAGTAGTCGTTCTTGCCTGTCTACTTTGAATCAGACCTAGTTCATGGAATGCGGTCACTGCTTGAACGACTATGTCATTGAGATTGCCTAAAGTCAAACCTAGGATCAAAGCACTGTTCAACAGTTTTCTTCTTGTTCTCAAATTATTTCCTCCCTTTATCAAACAATCAGAGAAAAACTTTTTTGTTTGGTTCATTCTCTGTCGATAGTCGTTTCTTTTTTTTAAAGGATGTTCGTAGTAATTCAAATGACTCTTTTATAAAAACGTTATGTATTTTGCGTTTCTTAATCGTCTTTTTACTATTCACTCCTTTTTCAAATCATTTAGAAAAGCATTGAAAAGCTTTACTTCTTCAATTTTATCGGTCATCATCGTCTTGCGTAACGTCATTTTTCCCTTTTGATTAGGAGTAATTGAAAGAAGATTTTTTGTGAGAAAATAATTTACTAATCATCTACTTGCAAAAACGCCGAAAGGACAACAAAAAAGAAGGATCTTCACTTCGTTGAACAAGTCAACTTGTAAAGATCCTTCAATCAAATTCAAGATAATTGAATGTTACCGATTATTTCAAAGTAAAAGAATTTTTGCATCCATTGCAAATTTCTTCTTTATTCTTATAATTTACGCGCAAAGAATGACACGATCAAAACTAAAATGATCGCACCAATCAATGAAGGCACGATTGCCATACCACCAATGACTGGTCCCCATGATCCTAATATTGCTTGTCCGATTGCTGAACCAACAAGTCCTGCAATGACGTTCGCAATGATACCCATTGAAGAACCCTTATTAGTGATTGCTCCTGCAATTGCTCCGATAACTCCACCTACGATTAATGACCAAATAAAACCCATCTGTATTTCCTCCTATAGTGTCTAGCCGATTTTTTCAATGCGACATCTCATTTATTTTAATTAAAAGTTTTGACTCACCAAGATATTTTATTGTACTCTTGGCTCGTTATTTTCTTTTACTTTTTCCGTTCCTTTGCTTGCTGCATGTTTTGCTTTGTCTGTTTGTTCTGACGCAAATTCTCCAGTTGCTTTTGCAGCATCCGTCACTTTATCTTGGACAGTGACTTGATCTTGTTCAAATTCTTCTTTTGATTTGATATCTGTTACATTGACATTCACTTCGATGACATCTAAGTGTGTCATATTCGCTACTTCTTCACTGATGATCTCTTTCATTTGTTTAAAGATATCTTCAATGTCTTTGCCGTATTCAACGACGATCGACATATCAACAGCAACTTGTTTCTTACCTACTTCTGTTTCGATCCCAGCTGTTTCATTGTCAGTATTGACTAATTTTCCAGCTACATTAGAGAAAAATCCTCCGTCTACTGTCAATAGTCCGTCGATACGTTCTAATGCGATCGCAATAATTTTTTGAATGACTTTGTCATCATAAGTTACTTCACCGTTCATCGATTCTTCACTGCCCTTCACTTCATTTGTCTGTTTGTTTGCCTCATGAGTTGGAGTATGCACACCAGGAGTTTTCGCTTCATGATGTGGATGATCGTGGTGTTCTTTTTGATCATGCGCTACTTTTTCTTCTACATGCGGCACCACTGGATCTGGATGTGCAGACACTGGCGCAGTTTTATTTTTTTCATCTTTGATCCCTTGTGCTTGATTCGGTGTTGTTGGATCTGGATGTGCTGATTTCGGTGTATTTCCGTTTTGATTTGAATGATTGTTTTCCATGGTAAAGCCTCCTAAGATTTAAAGTAATGTTCTAAAATTCCGGTTCTTTTTAAATACATGCCGATGGCTACACCAAGCGCAACCATAATCACGATCAGCAATGTTTTAAAAAATCCGACAGCTACTAGTAAAATAGCTAATATCAATCCAAGCGCGCCACAAATAATTGGGAGCTTGTATGTCGAAAAGATTTCGTTCATTTTCTCTCCCCCTTACTGTACTCGTGAGTGTTCGACTCTTTTTGATTGTGGTGAGTCAAAACCGGTATAATTGATCAGGACATTCACTGGTTCATCTGTACCGATGATTTGTTTTACATCACGCTCAATGTCTGACATCAGTGCTCCTGTTTTACCGATTAATGATGACGTACGTTTCAACTCGCCTTTTACTTTTACGTCAATTTTATTTTTTGTTGCTTTGATCGTTACTTTTGGGGAAGAAACAAACTCTTCTTTCGTCAATCGTGAACGAACCATTCCTTCGATTGCTTTTTTGTCTAATGTTAACTCGCCATCACCTTTTTTTAGTAAGAATGAACGGTAAGTTTTTGGGTAGAATAATAAGACTAGAATCAATATAAGTGTCAACACAGCAAAAGCTGCGGTTACCCAAAAGACATATTGTTGTACGTAAAAGTTAGTTAATGATAAAAAGCGAAATTCTTCTAACTTAAACGGCAATGGATAAACTGAGCTTAGCAACATTGCAAATATTAAAACAGACAGCAGAAGGATCAGTAAGATCGCTCCTATCGTTTTGGCTCCTTTGTTCATTGTCTCGCCCTCCTAGCTTCTTGTCACTGATTATAGATTAATGGCTTCTCCACCAGTGATACCGTAAATCTGTGCTGTGACATAGCTTGCTTTGTTGGATGCAAGAAAGACATAAACAGGCGCTAATTCAGCTGGTTGTCCTGCACGTTCCAACAATGCTTGTTGACCAAACTCAGGTAGATCTTCTTTGGGTTGACCTGCATCTAGTTGTAATGGTGTCCAAATTGGTCCTGGTGCTACGCCGTTGACACGAATTCCTTTTGGTGCTAATTGTTTTGCTAAACCAATGGTGAAGTTTGCAATCGAAGCTTTAGTCGCTGCATAATCTAACAAGTGTTCACTTGGATTGAATGCTTGGACTGAAGTCGTTGTAAGGATTGCTCCTCCTGCTGGAATATGTGGAATTGCTTCCTTCACAAGTGCAAACATTGCGATGATATTTACAGCAAAAGTATCTTTTACTTGTTCCAATGGGATTTCTGCAATTGAAGGGGACGAAATTTGTTGCGCCGCATTAAGAACAAGTGTGTCTAATCCACCAAAAGCATCCACTGTTTTTTGGATGATTTCTTTTGGTGCAGCTTCATCTCGCAAATCATAAGGTAATAGTAATGCTTTACGTCCAGCTTCTTCGATATAATGGGCCACTTGTTGCGCGTCTTCTTCTTCACCTGGGAAAAATTGAATGGCTACATCTGCACCTTCTCGTGCAAAGGCAATAGCCGCGGCACGTCCAATACCAGAGTCTGCACCTGTGATCAAGACACGGCGATTTGCTAATTGCTCTGTGCCTTTATAGCTTTCTTCTCCACAATCAGGTACAGGTTTCATATCCTTTTGCAAAGCCGGAGTTTCTTGATCCTGTTTTGGAAATTCTTCTGTGTGATATAGTTTTCTTGGGTCGATTAAATTTGGTTCTGTCATGTTGATCCTCCTAGTTTTTAGTCATAACTGACGTTATAAATTTGGGCGTTTAAGCCCATATTGGTTATTTCGTGTAATCTTTTCTAAATAAGTGATACCCTAAAGCAGCAGCAGCAACGATTGAGCCCCCTAATACTAAGAGGAAACCAGTTGCTGAATCTTCTCCTGGTAAACCGCCTGTGTTCATTCCCCAAATACCTGCGATCATCGCAGGCACAGAGATGATCAATGCGGTAGAATCCAGATATTTCATCAGATGATTCAAATTGTTGTCCATCATGCCATTGAACAGATCACCGATACTTTCTAACAGATCGCGATAAATCAAAATCATCTTCTCTGTTTGACGTTGTCTCAAACGAACGTCATAAAGCAACTGTTCATCATTGACACGTTCTTTGAATTCAGGAGTCTCCCAGAGGAGGTCCATTGTCTCTTTTTGATCCCGCAACGTATGATCGATATAAACAATATCTCTTTCTAAATCAGCCTGCTTATACAATTCTTCATTTTCTGTCGTTTTTCGTGCTTCTTGATCTAGCGAATCAATACGCGTTTTCATTTCACGAAGTTCTTTGACAAAATGGGTATAAATATCTAATGCCGCATAAACAATCACTTTTTCGAAAGAATCGATTTTATTACCATGATGTTCAATCAGCCGATCGATAAAATTGGTTTTTTCGTCTCGACAAGTAATCAATAAGTCATTTGATATGACGAAAGATAATGGTGTCAGACGACGTTCGATTTTTTCTTTTTCACTTGAAAGGTTGAGCAGTACTAAGGAAATCGGGTTGTTCAAACTTGTTCCTGATAGATGTTCTAAGCGGGAGACCTCTTCTGGATAAGTCATACCAACAAATATATCTTCAGGGAGTTGATAGGTTCGAGTTACCTGTTCGATTTCCTCAGTATCGCTCGTATCAATAACAAGCCAATTAAAATGTTCTTCATCTGCGGCTATTACTTTCTTGTTTTCATCAATCAAGTAATATTCCAGCATGGTGAATCGTCCTTTCTAGTGTACACTCAGCTAAAGAAACAATTAGTTAGTTTGATGTTATGATCTAGTACAGCAATCTCGTTTTCCAATGAGAAACTATTTAATACATGATCATAATCCATCGTCAAATGTTTGCCTAAATAGCATTGTTCACTTTGTGATGTATAGATTTCTAGCGAAGGATGATTGATTTTTGTGACGTATAGTCCAAACTCAGTAACAAAAGGGATAATTTGAAAAAAGCTACCTTTCGCACACGCTCCTTTGTCTCTAAGGAAAGGATCTTTACTATTGATCAATGCAAGCGCTAATTTTGATTGTTCGCCTGCTTTTTCCTTTAAGATGTCCATCGCATTTCTTGTCAGCGTAATTTCCATATCGATCATCTCCTCTATTAATAGTAAGTTTTTTCTATTATCGATCAATGACTCAATTCAGTATTTCGTTGAACACGAGCGTACAATGGATATTTAGGGAATGATTTAACACAACGAAAAGCGGTCATATTTGCATACTTTTCATAGTATTTTTTACTAGCACCTTTAAACTCTTCACTCCATGGTTTGATATGCCCAGAGTAATGGATGATATAAGGCTTACGACGTGCTTCTTCGTACTCTTCTTCTCCTTGAGCCGTTGGATGTTGTTTTGCTTTCGCCATGATGTAACCTTGTGCATTCCATTTTGGATGCAAAGCAATCCAACGATCGTGTAAGATAGCATTCAAAGCATCTTGGTCATGGAATCGAAGTTTTTCTGGGTTTTCTTCGATGAATTTTAGAACGTTTTTCGTGATGTTTTGTTCTAACCATTTTTCAACATTGATCAGCATCAAGCCGGAGTTAAAGTAACGCATTGAATCTGCTTCAATCTCCATTTTTTCAAGACGTTGGTGGAAACCAGCATCTTCAACTGCTGCCATCACTGCGCCATTAAACTCTAGATCCCATAGTTTACTGATATCATTCAACGCGATCATGTCACAGTCCATATAAAGGATACGTTCGACATTTTTCCCTCTAAATAACTCAGGGATCGCAATACGATAGTATGCTGTTTCAGGGATACGATCACTTGTCACTAAGTTTTTGAAGAATTTTTTGTTGATTTTCAAAAATTCAACATCTGTATTCATTCGTGAATTTTTCACTGAGTAACGTAAAAGATTTTTACTTTCTAATTCAATATCATCATCAATCACGTAGAAACGTACAAACACTTTCGGGTCACTATTTTCTAAAATCGACACAAACAGTGCTGCTAGATGAGGCACAAATTTTGTATTACAACTAGAGACAACTGCTACTTCTTTTCTTCTATTCATTTACCTCGCCTACTTTCATTAATACGCTATGCGCTAGATTTTTTAGATAGATTTGTGTATAAGGATGATCCTCTAATGTATTCCAAGGTTTATCATGCCCTGTGAAATGGACGATTGAAGGAGCTTCATTCCCGCTCTTATATAATTCTTCATATTTCTTATCTGGAGCTGGATGGCGTTCAAAAATCAATGAACATTGCATGTTCCATTTTGGATGAAGTTGTTCCCAATCTCCATATAAGACACCATTCAATGCGTCTTGGTCATGATAGATAATCTGTTCACCATTTTCTTTTAGGAATTGGATCGTTTTATCTGTAATGTCTTTTTCATTCCATTGATCAATATCGATCACCATGACACCTGAGTTAAAATAGTATTCTTCTGAATCGATCCCTAGGCGCTTCAACGCTTTTGTTTGTCCTGGATCAATTACTGCCCCAATTGTTTTACCGTTCAATGATTCGTCATATAATGCAACGATATCATCTAACACTAAAACGTCTGCATCTAGATACAACACTTTTTTATAATTGTATTTTGCTAAGGTCTTAGGTAGAGAAATTCTTAAATACGCCGTTGTTGTAATGTGGTCACTGACTAAGAAATCTTCATATACATCTTTCTCCACTGTCAAGAATTGGATGCTTGCATGTTCTGAGTGTTGTGCAACTGTCTGACGCAATCCTTCTTTACTATATTCTGATAGGCCATCATCAATCACATAAAAATATATATGTCTCATCTTATTCGCATTTTCCAGTGCCGTTGCAATCATTACGCTTAGATAAGGAGCATAATTTTCATCTGAAGCAGTCACAACCGGTACAGTCCCATACTTAATCTCCATCAAAATCACTCCTTTTTTTAATCTTTTTCTAACCTGTTCTACATCTACAATATGCCTACTTTTTCATGAAAGCAAAAGATATGCTTTGTTTTTTATGAATATTACCCAAAATTTGCCCTTTTTTATGAAAATGAAAACGAAAACATTAAGATTGTTATGCTTTTTTATACAGCGGTCTTAACCATTTTCTTACTAATATTCTTTTCTCCATTTATGAAAAATCTTTTTTGAAAAAGTTCAAAGAGTTAAAGCATTTTATTTTTATTTTAGAAGTTTCTCATTTAAGCTATTGGTGAAAGAAAAAAGACTAAGGGAGCGTAAAAAGATGAAATTAGCAGCTATTGATCTAGACGGGACCTTGCTTGATTCCCAAGGAGTTGTCCCACAAGAAAATATACGCGCATTAAAAGCTTTCTCCTCTAATGGAGGAATCGTAACGATTGCAACAGGAAGAAATAGTATTTCTGCCAAGGATGTCTTTGCACAATTAGGCGTCAGCGGCTATTTGATTTCTTCTAACGGTGCATTGATTTCCGAAATGAAAGATGGCAAGATCGATTATGTATTAAGACGCTCAAAAATCGAAGTACCTATACTTAAAAAGGCCTTTTATTTAGCAAAAGAAGCAAAAATATCGATCATCGCAAGTCGAGAAACACAAGATGATCAAATCACTTTTGATGAAACTGCTTTAGTAAAAGACGATCCTTATTATCAACACTTCAACTTGCAAAATCATTCCTTTGATGAGATCACAAAACAGTTGGACGATCCTTCCTTAAGCTATTTGAAATTAGCTCTGACGGATAAAAATGAGGAAAAACTACAAAAAATCCAAGCAGAGTTGAAGAAAGAAGGAATTGATTCTGTTTTTTCAGACCCACATTTCCTAGAAATCACTCCTAAAAATATTACAAAGGCCCACTCACTCTTATTTCTAACTGAGTACTTAGGGTTATCTTCAGAAGACGTCATGGCGTTTGGTGATCAAGAAAATGATTTGGCAATGCTTGAATTCAGCGGATTAAGCGTGGCTATGGGCAATGCGCAAGAACATGTGAAGGATTTAGCAGATGAGGTGACAGAAACCAATGATGAAGCCGGTGTCGCAAACTTTTTGAATGATCACTTTTTATAAGGAGAGATGATAGATGTTAGTTGTTATCGATATGCAAAATCATATTTTAGATCCAACTAGTGAATTTTATATCGAAGATGCTGAAGCATTAGTTGAGCGAGTAAACACACGTTTAAACCAAGCACGTGCAGCGAATGAATACGTACTATTCACTCGTGATATCCCTATTGATCGGAAAGATGAGGCAGAAAGTGAAGATCTTAAAATCATTCCCACGCTCTCTCCTCTACCAAATGAGCGGGAAATCAAAAAATACTACTTTACTCTGCCGCCAGAAACATTAACAGAGATCAAGCATTCCCTTTTTGAACGTAAAGAAGAACAAAAAACGATTGAAGTGGTTGGGATCGAAACTAATTTGTGTGTCTTATCCAACACAATCGCTTTACAAAGCGCCTTTCCAGAAGCTGACTTTATCATTGATTCGTCACTAGTCAGCAGCCGTGTTCACGAGCCACAAGCACTTAAACTTCTAAAAGACTTTAATGTCTATGTCAAAGATTAAATGGTCGAAACGAATCTAAAAACATAAAAAAAGGTGGAATGAAAGTTCCACCTTTTTTTATGTTTTTTTCAAATTATACGTCTACAGAAGAATCATGTTTTTTATCGAAATATTTGTTCAGAATCGCATAACATGCTATCTTTTATCTAGTGAATATAAATCTAGTATATTCTCAAATAGAATAACTCAAAATACAATTTATGCACGAATAAAATATAGCTATGGGAGTTTATTTATTATGCTGGAATTGAGCCGACTTGCTTTTATTTTTCCTGTTTTTATATTTGTACCGATTGTCTTTTCGTTTATCAAATGGACGAAAGAACGAAAAAAAATCGCTTTAAGTAGTTTGCCTGCGATCTATTTTATGTATAAAATATTAAACTATCAGTTTTTCGAACCCTTCCAGATCTTCACATTTAATTTAGTTGGGTTCATTTTCTCCATACTCTTTGTCATTGGGTATTTATTTTATCTAAACAGAAAAAATAAACGTTAACTCTCATAGATGATTATTTAGAGAAAGGTGAGGTAAAATGACGATTGAAGAAGCGATTTTACTGGATACACTGCATTGCCGTTTAAACTTCCTCAAAGATAAAAAGCATTTAACTACACCACAGGTTGCTGAAAAAGTGAACTTACCGATTGAGACATATAAAAACTATGAAGATGGAAAAAATATACCTAGTATCATCGAATTGATCTTTATCGCAGATTTTTACGACACGACCATCGATTATTTGATTGGTCGAACGGAAGCATCCTAAACACTTAATTCACTGTTTTAGAAAGAAGGAAATATTATATGCGCTTATGGCATCAAAGCCTCTTGCAATCACTTCCGCGCCAACAATTATTAGGACAACATCGCGAATGTTGTGCTCTGAGAGGCAATGGTTGGGGACGAAAACATGCGACTGTCGATTACGTTTTTACACATTCGCCTTACAAATTATTTCAGTATCATTTGTTAGTAATGGAAGAAATGAAGAAACAAAATTATAAACCTGGTGAGGAATGGTTTGATCCCTTGTATCGTGGAAAAATTTGTGAACCTTATTCTACCCTTTCCCCTATTGAATGGACCTCACCACTTTATCCAGAACATGATCAAATCTACTTAGCCGAATGTGTGGCAAACTTAGAACAGAAAGGGATCATCTTGTAAACAAGCAATAATACATTGCTCTATCAAACCTCTCGATTGCTGAATCGAGAGGCTTTTATTGAAATTAGACATAAAAAAAACTGCTCTTTCATAAGAAAGAGCAGTAAGATATCAATCGTTTGATTATGCTTTAACGATGTTGATTGCTTGAGGGCCACGTTGTCCATCTTCAACATCAAAAGTCACAGCTTGACCTTCGTCTAATGTTTTGAAACCGTCACCTTGGATAGCTGAAAAATGAGCGAATACGTCATTTCCATCTTCACCAGTGATAAATCCAAAACCTTTGTCTGCGTTAAACCATTTTACTGTACCGTTATTCATGTATATTTCCTCCTGATACGTATCAACGTACGTTTATAGTGCAATAAATATTTGATAGGCAAAAGGAGTCTTATAATGTTTAACTTATAGCTCAAATTACGTTTCAAAATAGATTACTTTTACACTATAGCATGCCCTTTTAGAAAACACAACTATAAACCCTCGGTACTTTCAATTTCTCTATTCATCTCATTTGTTTGATTTGTTCATTAGATGAAGCAATGTCTTTCTTCTGATAAATCATTCCTAACTTCTGCATCAAAAACCGGTCACTCACATTAGACAGCATTCGTCTAATTCCGCTGATAGCTTCCTCTGGCGCAGATCCTTGAACAAACCAGAAAACCGATTTTTGATACAAAGGAGCATCTGGTGTGTCTAACCCATACTCAAATAGATCCGTCCAGCGATCAATAAATGTTTTTAACAAACCGGTCACATCCCACCAGTAGATGGGCGTACCAATCACCAAGACGTCAGCTTGTTTGATTACTCCCATGACTTTGTCAAATTCATCCTTTTCGGTCATCTGTCCTAACTGATTGATCGAATAATCAACTAAATGCAGGACCGTATAGTCGATATCCTTTAAGATTTTTTCTCCCCATTTAACGGTCATCCCCTCTTTGTTCGGGCTTGCATTAATAAACAAAATGCGCATATTAACTCCTCCTCTACCCAGTTTTTCATCCTGACTCTCTTTTTCATGTAAACTCTTGGTTTATTTTTATATTCGAACGATTATGATATCAAAACGATACTTTTCTTCATCAAATATAACATTTTTTACATAAAAAAAACAAATATTAAAAAAATCATCATCCATTAAAACTCTCTGTTATTATGTTCATCTTAATGATAAAATAAAGTTTGTTTGTTATTATTTCTTTATATAATTATAACGTTGTGCTTTCTTCTACTACTTTTCTTTTTTGATTTATCTACACTCTCTAACTGGCTTTCGTCGGTTCGATTCCGACATAGAGAATACGGTCAATCACCGTAAATAAAACCAATCGCTTTTATTAGGGGGAGCTTTGCATGAAAGCGATCTATTTTTCGTAGAAACAGGAGGAAAAAATGAATTTATTGTTGTTATTGTTAGGATTAATCAGTTTGATGCTTGGTCTACATCTATTTAGTCGATCAAGTAAAAGAAATGGAAAAGCTTGGCAGCGCCATCTCATTTTATTTAGTGCTTTATTCGGTTTACTACTGGTCAGTAGCGCTTGCGGATCTGGTACCAATCAAGCGTCAAAAGCAGATACCGCTACTTCGGAAACAACTTCAACATCTAGTGAAGAAAAAGCCCAACGAGAAGCGGCGGAAAAGAAAGAATTAGAAGAGAAAAAGAAAGAAGAAAAATTAGCAGCTGAGAAAAAAGCACAAGAAGAACAAGCGAAACGTGAAGCAGATAAGAAAGCGCAAGAAGAACAAGCAAAACGTAAAGCAGATAAGAAAGCGCAAGAAGAACAAGCAAAACGTAAAGCAGATAAGAAAGCGCAAGAAGAACAAGCAAGACTTGAAGCGGAAAAGAAAGCTCAGGAAGAACAAGCTCGTCTCGAAGCAGAACAGGCAGCACAGGCAGCGGAACAAGCGCGTATCGCTGAAGAAGCTCGTGTAGCTGCTGAACAAGCAGAAGCCCAGCGCGTGGCACAAGAACAAGCAGCCGCAGCTCAAGCGCAACAGGCACAAGCAAATGAAGCACAAGTCTTAGTTACCAGAACTGGAGCAAAGTACCATACGCATAAGTGTGGTAACGGTGACTACTATCCTGCGACAATGAGTGAAGCATTGGCACGCGGATTGACCCCTTGCGAAAAATGTTACTAAAATAATTTATGCAGTATACGAAATGATCACTCTGATCTCGTATACTGCTTTTTTCTTATCAATTTCATAATCTAGTCTACATCTTCTTATCCCTCCTTTTCACTTATGTAATCCAATTTTTTTGTGTCAATGATCCACTTCAAATAATAATAATTATTATTTAATAAAAATACAGTTGATTCAATTCACCTATCTGTGCTATAATAGTTATGGAATTTCGTTATCAACGTATCGTTGCCTTTCAACAGAACAATAAGAAAGGAGAATGACTATGACATTCTATAACAAAGAATTACAATATCGTGTCACTCTTAATACCGATTTAAATCTTTTCGTCGTGTTCGACAAAGAAGATAGCAATCGTGTTGCGACTGGTGTAACGATCGAACAAGCAGTGCAAGAACTTAAAAAATCCGCATAGGAGTGAAAACCTCGAATGGACGATTGCAACTCTAGTTCACAATAAGACACCTACTTGAAAGGTCAAAGTAGGTGTCTTAAATTTTTATATGCGTGATGAAACTCCACTCTTATCTTACATATGACGATCGAATGATTCTAGCTTGTTCTTAGGAATATTCTCTTTTTCAATTATTTGATCCTATTTTTAGCAATTTGAATAAGTACCTGATTTGCACTAATCTTCAACTAATTCTTACAATCTTTTTTACTTTGTGCTAAAATTTCTTTTTCAAGATGAAAATATTTTTGTCTTTAGAAGCCGTTTACAAGGAGGTTTGGAAGTGAAATCAGCGATAGCTTATTCTTTATGTGATACAAGAAATTGACGCTTCGATGTTTTCAATATGCTATGGAAAAAAATCTAACCGTATGGATTTTACTATTATGTTTGATCATTGGACTAGCTTTATTACTTTTTAATGTGATTAGTTGGACAACATACTTTGTTGTAGTATTAATTATTGCTGGATTGACGTTCTTTGAAAAAAAGCGACGCTCAAACCTTAATAAGTAAAACTCTTTTGATTATATAAAGGCAACGAAATCTGCATTAGAAATGCATTGCTAAATAAGCGCCACTACTCGAAAATCATTTTCATGATTTCGAAAAGGGTGACGCTTATTTATAATGATGTGAATTTTAAACATTTCAATTATATTAAATGATAGAAGTGATGAGATGACAAATACACTTTTTATCCCACTAAGTTAGTGTAATAATTCTGGCAGTCCAAATACTTCAAATCCATAGATTCTTGCTGCAGTGTCTGATCCTTGTGTTGGTTTGTCAATACGTAATCGGACATATCGTGCAGATTGTACTGCAAAAGTCTCGCCGGAGCTACTCGCCGTATTATTGGTAGTTTTGGCAACTTCTTTATATATCGCTCCATCTTCACTTATTTCGATCGCATATGCTTTTGTATTCATGTCAGGACTTTCTCCACCTGCTTGCGCATGGTCTATGCGAACTTCACTAATGGTTTGAACATTCCCTAAATCAAGTGTCAATTCGTGTGGTGGCATACCCGTTGCACACCATTTAGTCGTCAAGTCGCCATCGATTGCAAAATGAGGGGCTTCCGCTTCGTTGGTATAAGAGGAAGCGGTCGCTTTCGCGTTTCGTGATAACAGCGGTAACTCCATTGGTACTTTATTAGAAATTGTAATCAAACCATTTTTTTCAGCAGGTGTCTCCCCTGCTTGATTGCTTGCCGTTAATTTGACTTTATAAACACCTTCTTTGTGGTAAGTGACAACTGGCGAATGTTCATGACTTGTCGTAATATCCCCACCTTCAAATTCCCAAGTAACCGTTTCAGTGTTTAAGGATGACGTGTTTGTAAAAGTAATCGCTGATCCTGGAGCAGCTAACGTTCTTGAAGCAGTAAAATCAGCTCTCGGCACTTTATTATCCGGCCAATCAAAAGAAACGGCCTCTGAAGGTTCACCTTGATTACCCAGCGCATCAACAGGCACGACAATCAATTTGGTTTGCGCGGTGTCTAAGGTTCGTTCAAGGGCATTGATATAATGATTCGTAGCTGGTGTTGCTCCTAAGAAAGATTTTGAGTTATCAGGATTCAACCGGTAGATCTCATAGTAGCATGCTTGACTCTCCGTCTCATCCCAAGCCAGTCGTATGCCAGCGTATCGCCCTTCCTCTTCATCAAATGCAACATCTTCAAGCCTCAGTCCCGAAACTTTTGTGGTTGGAAGTTCCTTTCCATCTGTCAGTGCTAATTGACCCAAGTGTAGCGCGTAATCGGACTGAGTCTCTGAAGAAGCAAGCTGATAAGAGAGTGTGTTGATTTTTTCTCCTGCCAACCGACTGACATCATAGCTGACAGTCGTCCAATCACGACCGATTGGCTCACTTGCCGAGATGATTTCTTTTCGTCCGTCAGCCATTTCTAAAACTAAGTCAAGTTGGCTCATGCTCGTTGCTTTTGCCGTTGTTGTGATAGAAGTTTTATCGGAAATGATTCCATCCATTCGATACAGTTTGATTGTGCTTGTTGCCTCGTTCACCATACTCCCTTTAAGAAGCAAAGAATTTCCGCCACGAAACGCCTCATCGTAATCCATCTCAACGGCTAATTGATTTTCTCCTTGATGATCAAAGATCCAACGATACGTTGGCATCACGTCTTGCATACTGCGATTATTCCACTCTAGATCAGATACTTTTTTTCCATTGATAAAGTATCCATACCCATTCCCCATACTAAAATTCGTCACAAAAGGCATGCTGGTAATAGCGCTCTGCTCTACTGCATACGTAGAGATCCCAGGCCATTCTTTTTCTACCGGTGCCTTCCCTTTCGTTGGATCACCTTGTTCATTTACCCAAAAACGCAATTCACGACGTTGAAAAACAGCAGGATCACTAGCTGATGTGTATGTCCAACTTGGCACATATAGACCTAACGAAGTATACGGAGTGCCCGTTTCATCTGTGAACAACCGCCAATTCACTGGTGTATCATAGCCATTTTGTTGGACATCAATGCCCGCATATAATTGATAAGGATCAATGCCTAATTCATTTGCTTTCTTTTTAGAAGCTTTCAATAGCTCTTGACTAGCTAAACGATCGGTGTTCCACCAGAAATTCAAAAACATGCTATCTGCTAAAGGATTCATCTCCGCATCGACTAAAAAAGCTTGGTTTTTATCCGTCAGTGCATTTTGCCAATCCATCTTCCCTTCCGAAGTCATTGAATCATACCACATGATTTCTAATGCTGCTTCTTTTTGCTTGAATTGTTTGATGAATTCTTGCATCAAATCCGCATGTTTTTTACTCAATCCTTCTGTCGTATTCGCCCCTTCTACCTTTTTATGATTGTTTGCATCGTCAAAACTTGTGACTAATGTGTCCGTTTCCTGATTGATGAACCAGCCATCAAACCCATATCGAGTAGCTACTTCGATCAATTGATCGACTAAAGGAAAAGTACCATCCTCATCTTTTTGCAAGAATGTATCCAACCATTCGATTTTACCGCCATGAGCAGACTGCGGAAAGAAAACTGTCCCTAATACTGGCACGCCATTTTTATGGGCTGCATCAATGACATCAGGACTTGGCGGTACAATGATCCCTTCACCAGACGAACCACCCCAATACACAAGTTGATCGATATATTGCCAATTGGAAAATACATTGGCATCAAAAGTATTGATACCTCTAGGCGCATTCCCACTTGTACTGCTATTCATGATCGACAAAGCGACAACTTTCATTTCTGGTGTCTGCGTGTCATTTGAAGTTGCCAGTGCGTTTTTATCGATCCGTTTTGCCAAAGGTACTTGGCTAACATTATAAGGTGCATCTGGATCTTTAGAAAATTCCCATTCTAGCAAGTCTTTAGGAAACCAGTAAGACGATTCTGGCTGATTATCCATTCCTCGTTGGTAAGTTGCTGCTTCTGTTTCTTTGTAATCAAACGTTTTAGTCTCTGCGTGATACGTTGTCCCACTACCAATTGCACTTGCTATTACTACTGCACAAAAGAGTCCGACCGCCATTTTTTTCTTATCCTTCATCTCCGCTCCTCCTAAATTTAATTGATTCACAAAAATGATAACGTTTTCTTTGTTTTAGGTATATGAACAAATCATAGAACTTTCACAACAAATTATAGGTAACATGAACAAAAAAACTGATTTTGATCGTCGATCGAAATCAGTTTTTGTATTGTTGATTCGCTATTATGCCCTTTTACGATAGATTTTATTTGAAACCCTCATGAAACCAATCAACTATAATAAAACTTGGATTGTCTGTCAGCATGATTAGTTACTTCAACATTTTGACTTTTCGTCGTTTGTTCAGTGATGACGGATTTTTCAATCATTCATTCCCTCGCTGAAAACTCGAATCTCATAAACGATTTCTTCTAATGTTCCAGTGGAAGCTTCTGCTTCGATCGCAAGAACAGTCGACTTTTTTTTAAATATTTCTGGAAACAACTCTGGAAGGCGCTCACCGTAACTTTTAGGACTAAATCGGCATGCGTATTCTCCACTAGGTAAAATCTTGATATTGTTACCGACATTTTTTGTAGGCTTGATTTCTATATACATATACTGGTGCACGTTTTTATCAATAAATTCATAGAGAATACCAAAATCATATAAAGGCTCATACCCTGCTTCCATCGATCGATCAAACAAATTGGCTGCTTCTGTATAAAGTGTCTTTTTGTTATCAGTCTGTTGATAAGGAAAAACATATAAGTACTTTTCTGACAATTGCCGAATATGTTGCTTTTTAGAATGTCGATATGTTTTTAACAAATTAATTTCTTCTTTTACCTCTTGCATTCCTTTTAAATTTTGTTGGAGCGAATCGATTTTTTGTTTCATTAATTCTTCGCTATATGATAAAAAAGATAGGTAATCGATGGAATTATTCGGATCACTGAAGCGATGTAATTCCTTTAAAGGCAACCCAATCTCTACACATGCTTGAATCAGCTCGACCGCACTCACTTGCGCTAAGGAATAATAGCGATAGCCAGAATCTGGATTGATGTATACCGGCAATAATACCCCGACTTGTTCACAATATCTTAACGATTTAATATTGACACCGGTTATTTTCGCCAATTCTCCGATACTCAACAATTCACTTCTTTTGTCCATTTCTCTCATTATAATTCTCCTACATGATAATAATCTTTAATATCAAGCGTTCAGATACTGATTATATCATAAACTATTTTTACATATTATATTTTATCGTTATTTTTTAATCTAAAACCATTCACATAGATTGCTTTATTTAATATTTTTCATCCATAAATTTTGATAAACAGCTATATTTATAACGTTTTAAATTCATCTTTATTTTAGTTATATATAAAAAACAAATGAACCATTAACACAATTTCAATGATTCATTAGATAAAGATATAATAATTCCGAATCTTCTCTATTTTTGAGACAACTAAAAAAACTACCACCATCAACTTTATCTAAGCTGATAGTAGCAGTTTTCTCTTACTTAATAGATATGATAATCCGACTGTCCTTCTTGTTCAATTGTAATGACTAGTCGATGCGGCAAACAGATACTTGTTTGTCCAGGTTCCGAGATCCAGTCAGTTCTGACAGCGATTTGATCGGGACTATTATCTTCTTTAACTCTGATCTTGCCTTCATGGATTTCGACAATATTGTATTGGGTATCAGATGGATAGTAAGTCACCATCTTGCTACTGATTTCATCTAAATCAAATCGTTCGACTTCTTTTCCGTCGATTTTGACTACTGCATACTTCACACTATTACCGATTTCTGCGTTATCAAATGACAAAGCAAAGACAATTGTCGGAACGAAAGAAGCAACTACCAGAATACTAATAATGATGATATCCCAAGGTTTTATACCTGATTTACGAAAGTTGTGCATATTGATTGTCCTTTTGGATTTTCTTATTCTATCCTTTTATCGATCTTCTAAATAGATGTTGATTTGTTGTTCGTCATCATAATCCAGTTGATCAGTTTCAAGCATTTCCATTAATTCTATTTTCAAGTCTACAGGAATCTCCCAGAAGCCGTCAATAGATTTGAACAAATCGGCGTCATACTTTTGAAAAATAGGATAAATGTCCAAAAATTCTTCAAAGGACAAGTTTTGTTTTTCGTAATAGTCTTTGACAAGGCCTTGCTCTAGCGCATGTTCTGTAGGAAGGCCAGTTTCTGTGATCAGTTTCTTATCGACCATCGCACGATAGAATTCCCCTTTATCTACAGGTTCTTTCACCGTTTCCGAATAATATTTGATTCCTTGTTCGACTAATGGCGGATAAATAATTTCCATTTCTTGAACCCCCTTGCAGCTTCCAATCGGTTATTCTGTCACTTTGCGTCCTTTATAGTAGCCTTTTAAAGAGACATGATGGCTTCGACGATAATCACCAGTCAACTCGTCAAAAGAAATCTCTGGTTTCGTCAAACTTTGGTGTGTTCGTCGCAAACGTTTTTTTGCTTTCGATGTTTTTCTTGCTGGTACTGCCATAACTTTTTCCTCCTATTTTACCAACTTGCTTTTTTAACTCCTGGGATCAATCCTTGATGTGCCAGTTCTCTAAAAGTGATTCGAGACATGCCAAATTTTCTCATGTAGCCTCGAGGACGTCCATCTGTTTGATCTCTAAGTTTTAAACGATTAGGATTGGACTCTTTGGGCAACTTAGCTAGTCCTTCATAATCATTTGCTGCTTTCAACTCTTGACGTTGTTCACTATATTTATTGATCAAAGCTACTTGCTTATTCATTTTTGCAATTTTTGATTTTTTTGCCACTAATAATCTGCTCCTTTATTTCACTTTATATTATCCAAATCGTAACTATTACGTTTTAGGTAGAACAACAATACCATGTATTTATTTGTTTGTCAAAAAAGTAACACTAATAAAAAATATGGCTGATCGACCTTGTACTGAGCGTGTGTTTTTGAGAACATTGAAAAAGCACCCATGATATGTATCACATCCATCACGGTGAGCTTTTTTTATTATTAACTACCTCAAATGTAATTAAACAATTCAGCCATTATATATTGATTTTTTGCAATGCTTTCGTAGGCACTTCGTTTTCTGATACTTCACTCCAGCGCTTTCCTTGTAAACCTTTTGCATCGATTTTACAAGTATCGACCTTACTTTAATTTGTGATCCGCTAATTTTATTTACTGTTTGTTGAGTGTCATCTTCATCGTATCCTTCAAACGTCTAGAGATAATCCTTCCCTTTTTTATCCCCACTACTTGTTTTGACATAGTATTCTTTCACTTCTTTATCAGATAAAAAATTATCCGTTAATGCTTGAAAGCCTTCTGTCTTTGATTCAATAAAAAATGCACCGATTCCTAAAATAAGCGCAATTACTAATAATCCTTTTACTAGTTTTCCCATTATCATTCCCACTTCCCTATTCTTTTTCACTTCCTGTCTAAATTATAAAATAAGGCAATGATCCGAAATCTATTCTTCCTATGTTTAACTTACATTAACGTAATAGAATTTGTTTCTAACCATTGATTTTGAACTAGATAGAATAATGCAATAAAAATAACCCATAAAATCCAAACTATTCTCGGATTTTACAGGTTATGGGAAAAGAATTACTGCAACCATTGTTTTTGTTAAGCTTTAGTCTATCTTACAACTACCGCATATTTACGTGCATTATAAATATTCTCAAATGTTGCCCGATTCATCCAATAAGAACCACTGATAGGATCAGATACATGGACTTGATTACTTCCTTTATTATATCCATCAAGAGTGACCGCATGATTATTATTCGCTGCGATACCAAAATTCCAATTTCCCCAACGGATTGGCTGAAAGTTGATCGTCACCCAAGCAACAACCGGATGGCCATTTTTGACTTCGTTTAACAACGTACTCATCGAGCTACCTGAAATATTTTGGACATTTCCGTACTTCTTGCCCCACGCCGTCAAAGGTGTAGGATAAATTGCAGAATAAGTCCATGAGTTTTCGACAAATGGGCTGCCGACAAAACCGCTGTTTGGATTACCATTCGGAGATTTAGGAATTGTATTCAAAAATTGAGTCAAACTCCAGTTGGTGATCTTTCCTTTATATTGAAGTGCCTGTAATAAAGAAGCCCCTTCACATCCACTTGGCGCACCCAACGCATATTGGTTGTAATTTTTCACACCCAATAGCTTATAGTCCTCTTGATTTTGTTGACCACTGCCAACTGCGTACCAACCAACACCTTCATAGACCCAGCCTTGTTTCGTGATTACTTTTTTCTCGTTTTCATCTAATGTGTAATGGTGCCAGTTGACTCGTTTATTATATAAACGACTGACAGGAATGGCATTCGCTCCTTTATAGGAATACCAACCGATTCCTTCATACTTCCAGCCTTGTTTCGTGATACTATCTCTTTCTTTTGCGTTCAACGTATAAAAATGTTCTCCATTGTAGCGATTGTACAAACGATAGACTGGATCACCACTTGTCGGTGCCTGCCAACCAACACCTTCGTAATTCCAACCAATCCTTCTTAAATGATCTCGTTCACCAGTATCTCTCGTGTAAAAATGCTCCCCACTATGTGGATTGAATAAACGATACATTGGAATCGTTTGCACAGCTGCTCGAAATAATCTTGGAGAACCTTCGATCAATTCCTCTTTTGGCGCTTGCGTGATATCAGCTTCGTTTTTACCAGCTTTTTCCGGCGCTTGCAAAACTACTTCTACTCCATCGACGATTGCAGTTTGTGGTTGCTCTGGTTGAGCTTCTTTTGCTTCACTCGCTTGTACTGGTGGTGTTTGTTGTGTCTCTTGCGCGGGTATCTCTGTTTCTTTCTCTTGACTGACTTCATTCGTTTCTGTACTTTTTATCTGTGGAGCTGCTGACGTTTGAGTCGATTCAGTCGAGGTTTCCATTGTAGACGAATCCTCTGCAAAAACTTGACTCACACCAAACGAACTCGCTAAAATCGCAAGTATCGTGAACCCACAAATCCCCTTAGAAATAAATCCCCTTTTCATCTTTTTCCTCCTCATAAATGAACAAAAAATAGCAATAGATTTTACATAAGATGTTTCCTAAAAATATTATAACGATAATAATATAAACTCTGATTAAATTATACATGAATCTATTTTTTTGTCCGAATGATTTGTTTAATCTATTTGAGAACCAAAGGAAGCATACGCTAATTTCATTTAGTAAAAGTAGATGGAGCTAAGGTAGAAATGAATGAATCGTATCATTTAGAATATGAGGGTTTCCAATGTTGGCGAACTTATATTATTATGAATGCGCCCATCCTTTATAACAATTGCTCTGGAAGATTGACTGGCAAGCTCTAGATCATGAGTCACCATAACGATTGTCTTTCCTTTGCTTACTAATTCTTTAAGTACTTCCATAATAAGGATACGTGAGTGAGTATCTAATGCGCTAGTAGGTTCATCTAAAAACAATATTTCTGGATCTGCTAATATTGTGCGCCCAATTGCAACTTTTTGTTGTTCACCACCCGAAAGAGCATCAATAGGCTGGTGTAAATCCGCTTTTAATTCCAATCGTTCTGCCAAAGTATCGACATTTCCCCTTTTTATTTTGTGCCCATTCAATGTTCCTGGGAGTACCATATTATCGTAGGCTGACAATGAAGGTATGAGTTGAAAATCTTGAAAAATAAAACCAATTTTTTTACGACGAAACTTTGCTAATTTCGCTGCACTCCATCCATATGGTGATTTACCATCAATTAACACCTCTCCTTTTGTAGGAGGTAATAAGCTAGAAATACAATGAAGCAACGTTGTTTTTCCTGAACCAGAAGGTCCTACGATCGATACAAACTCTTGTTGCTTTACTTCAAAAGAAATATCAGTCAGCACTTGTAAAAGATTTCCTTTCGCAAGCTGTATCTCTTTTTTTAATTCGTTTATTGAAATAACTATCTCTCTCATCGATATTAACCTCCATAAAATCATTCTAGTTTATAAATCAAACTCTCATACAAAACTGTAGGACGCAAACTACTCATTGATAGTATAAGGATCTCCCAATTCAGCAATTTCTTTCCTTCTTTCAATCTGAATTAATTACTTTCTTATGTTTGATTCAATTAAAACAATCTATTCTTTTAGTATATTAATAAATCTACTCGACATACTTTTTTAACGTATAGTGCTCAAACCAATAAATTGCAATAAAACATAAACCGAATATTAGAAAAGCGCCTAACGATAATAGGAGATTAACCGACCAATTTGCCTTAAAAATATTGCCACCACCCAGATAGGTCACTCTTAGCAGTGGAATCGCAAACAATATTGTTCCAATGAAGGTAATTATTATTGAAATGAATGAAACTGAACTGATTTCAATGATTCTCATTTTAAAAATCCAATCTGGTGTACATCCAGTATAAAAATAATTTTTAGGTTCAACTTTTGTTTTTATTCTAAAAAGGCAAATTGACACAATTACATTTGCTAAACTAATGAGTATTGGCGCCCCGAATACAAAAATAAGGTTGATGATCAAATCTGAGATATAAGAACTATCATTTGTTCCATCAATTAGTAGTTTAGTGTTGAGAAACAAAGCTATAAAATTCCCAACTAGCATAGTAATGATGCTGACTGGACGAATTAATTTTATTAATTCTTTTATATTGTATTGTATATTGTAAAGTGCAGTGCGGATCATCGGATTCTTTGTCATTTTTGGTACCCCAACAATTCTATGTACTATCCCTCGAAATATGGGACGAATCAAAAAATTCATAGTAATCAGTACAGACAACCACAGAAGAAGCAATAAATTCATCGAGTTACTCATACTTCGAGTATATTCTTTTATTAAAGTTGGATCAGGAACATTTTTTAAATATAAATATATTGTTGCCCCTACGCTCACTAGTGATGCAAGTATTCCCAAAAATTTGCCGCTATTCTTCATTTTAATAAACGCTCTGTTGGAAGAAAGGCTCCCCTTTCTTTTCTTATAATTTTTAAGACAATAACGCATACATGTATATAGAATAATTGCTAGTTGGATCAATATCACAACAAAAACAACATTCCATGAGAATTGAAGCGGGATATGTACAAGAGAAGCTTTAGCAGAACTCGAAGGTAAGGTGGTCAAAAAAAGCTGTGAAGCTTTTAAGGAAAAGCCGCTCCCAATAACAGCTCCAATCATACCAATTACTAACATTTGTCCAGTCATCACCAAACTGATTTGAGCAGGAGAAGCTCCTAAAAGAAGCAATATGTCATTTGTTCCATCAAAAAAGTCTATACACTGTTTCATTGCATTGATAGTCAATAAAAAAAACATTACTATCCCTATTACTATTGGTAACTGCATAAAAACACCATAATCAACTGAACTGTTAAGATCAGCCCTACTTAAAGCATTTAATATCACAAAAGCAGTGCTAAATATTAATCCAGAAACAATAAAAATAGGTAGGATGGATAGCCAAATTTTCCAATGCTGTAAAAATTGCTTTAAAATCAACTTAAACATTTATCTGTTGCCTCCTCATTTAACATATCTAAATTTAAGGTAGCATAAGAAAATTGTAGTAACAATTAGACTTTAGCCTTATTATGTATAAAAATTAAGTAATCAATCTAAAAAATACGCATCAAGAACCTACTATGTTTTAGCTATTCTAATAGAATGCTTGGATAGCTAACAATTATCTTAAGATATTAAAGCGAAACCCTTAAAGTGATAGAAGTCATTACCTTTTCAAATGAAGGATCTTGCTTCAACATGGAAAAACGTTGTTTTCCAGAAAAAAAGACAGAAAGAAATTCTCCACTTCTTTCTGTCATAATTATTCTAATATTCCTCTTAACCAACATCATTTGACAAAGAACTAAGTTTTTTTGCAATAGCCTATTAGGCTATTTCTTCGGTTCATCCTCGTCCATCTTCAGAACAGCCATGAAGGCTTCTTGAGGGACTTCGACGTTACCGATTTGTTTCATTCGTTTCTTACCTTCTTTTTGTTTTTCAAGAAGTTTACGTTTACGGGAAACGTCACCACCGTAACATTTGGCCAACACGTTTTTACGTAAGGCTTTGATGTCTGAACGGGCAACGATTTTTTGTCCGATCGCCGCTTGGATCGGTACCTCGAATTGTTGACGAGGGATCAGTTTTTTCAGTTTTTCAACGATGGCTTTTCCGCGTTCATAGGCAAAATCACGGTGAACGATGAAGCTTAATGCGTCGACTTTTTCAGCATTCAGCAAGATATCCATTTTCACTAGCTTGCTCTTTTGATAACCTGACATTTCGTAGTCAAGTGAAGCGTAGCCTTTCGTGCTTGATTTTAGTTTGTCAAAGAAATCAAAGACGATCTCTGACAAAGGCAAGTTATAAACGACATTGACACGATAATCATCTAAATAATCCATTGTAATAAAATCGCCACGTTTACGTTGCGAAAGTTCCATGACTGCACCAACGTACTCATTAGGTACCATGATCTGTGCTTTCACAAAAGGTTCTTCGACATCTTGGATCGTGACTGGTTCAGGAAAATCAGCAGGATTATCAACAACGACCATCGAACCGTCTGTTTTGTTGACATGATAGATTACAGAAGGCGCTGTCGTGATCAATTCAAGATTGAACTCACGCTCTAAACGCTCTTGGACGACATCCATGTGAAGTAATCCTAAGAAGCCACAACGGAAACCAAAGCCAAGTGCTTGTGATGTTTCTGGTTCAAACTGCAAAGCAGCATCATTCAGTTGAAGTTTTTCCAATGCTTCACGCAGATCATTATATCGTGATGTGTCGATCGGGTATAAACCACAATAGACCATTGGGTTCATTTTACGATAACCTGGTAATGCTTCTGTAGCTGGATTATCCGCAAGTGTCACTGTATCCCCAACACTTGTATCTTGAACTGTCTTGATGCTTGCGGTGATATAACCGACATCACCGACCATCAAAAAGTCACGAGCAATCGTTTTTGGTGAGAAAACGCCGACTTCGGTCACATCGAAGGTCTTGCCATTACTCATCAATTTGATTTTATCCCCTGCTTTGACAACACCATCGGTGATACGTACGTTTAAAATAACCCCGCGGTAACTGTCATAGATCGAATCAAAAATCAAGGCTTTCAAAGGAGCTTCTAGATCGCCTGAAGGTGCTGGGACATATTCCACTACTTGTTCCAGTATTTCTTCGATACCAATTCCAGACTTCGCACTTGCTAAGACCGCTTCACTGGCATCGATGCCGATCACTTCTTCGATTTCATTACGCACACGCTCTGGATCTGCGGCTGGTAAATCGATCTTATTGATGACTGGTAAAATCTCTAGGTCATTATCTAATGCCAAATAAACATTGGCTAATGTTTGTGCTTCAATCCCTTGAGCGGCATCCACGACTAAGACTGCGCCTTCACAGGCAGCTAAACTTCGAGATACTTCATAGGTAAAATCGACGTGCCCTGGGGTATCGATCAAATGGAAGATGTACGTCTCCCCGTTTTTAGCCGTATAGTTCAATTCTACGGCATTAAGTTTGATCGTGATCCCACGTTCACGTTCTAGATCCATGGAGTCTAATAACTGATCTTGCATTTCGCGAGACGTCACAGTGTTCGTCTTTTCCAAAATCCGATCGGCCAAAGTTGATTTCCCATGGTCGATATGAGCAATGATCGAAAAATTTCGAATTTGCTGTTGGCGTTGTTTCATTTTCTTTATATCCATAGCGTCTCCTCTTTTCATATAATCAGCACTTTTCATTATACCAACGAAAAGGAGGAATTTAAAGACTTTTTCCTTCTAAGGACTTTAGAAGTTTTTTTTTTAAACTTTTGTTATACTGTGAACAAGTAACTAAATTGGAGTTGAAAAAATGGACCAAACAGATTTTAGAGAAAATTTTGAGTTGAAGCCTGTCACGGAGGAACATGTTGACCAGTTCAATGAGTTACTTTCCTACGTTTTTCAAGTCACTGACTCTGATATTGAAGAAAGTGGATTTGAAAACAAACGGGAATTTGTACGTTCCAAGCGACCGATTCTAGAATTATCAAATGTATTCGGCTGGTTTCATAAAGAAAAATTGATTTCTCAAATCGCGATCTATCCTTGCGAGGTTAATATCCACGGTACACGGTACCAAATGGGCGGAGTGACTGGTGTTGGAACCTATCCTGAATATGCCAACCATGGATTGATGCAAGACTTGATCATCGTCGCATTAGACAACATGCGCAAAAACAAACAGTGGGTCTCTTATCTTTATCCTTACAATATCCCTTATTACAGGCGTAAAGGTTGGGAAATCATGTCAGATAAGTTATCCTTTAAAATACGTGATACGCAACTACCTAAACAAGTACCTGTTTCTGGTATCGTGGAACGACTGCCTGTCGATCACGAAGATGTTTTCCGTGTCTATCAACAGTTTGCGGGAAAGAATCATGGTGCGCTGTTTCGTAGTGCCTTTCACTGGGAAGAATATTGGCGTTTTGAAAATGAAGAAGAACGGACTGCGGCGATTTATTACAATAGTGACAATGAACCAACCGGAGTGCTTTTTTATTGGGTCGCCGAAGAAGTCTTCCATGTCAAAGAGATGTTTTATTTGAACCAAGAGGCGCGTAACGGATTGTGGAACTTCATCTCTGCACATTTTTCAATGGTTTACTGGGTACATGGCGATATCTACAAAAATGAACCCCTTGCTTTTTTATTAGAAGATAGTCAAATCAAAGAACAGATCGAACCTTACTTTATGGCAAGAATCGTTGACGTCAAAGAATTTATCCAGCGCTTCCCTTTTTCTGGTACAGCAGAAGACTTCCATTTCATCGTGGAAGATTCCGTGGCACCTTGGAATAATGGCGTATTTGGCTTGACGTGGCGAGATGGCCACTTGTCAATCGTTAATGAACCGATTGGTAAAATGGTTCGTTTAGATATCCAAACATTGACGTGTCTAATGATGAATTATCGTCGTGCTTCTTACCTTGCTCGAATCGAGCGCATAACCACAGATGAGGAGATGGTCAAGACATTAGAGCGAATCATCCCAAACATGGAAGCTTATTTTAGTGACTATTTCTAATACAAAGGATGTTGAAACGAATGAATATTTATTTTGCAGCACCACTTTTTGCAAAAGGAGATTTGCTTTATAACGAATCTCTTGTCAAAAAAATCAGAGAGATTTCTTCTGATTTGTCGATCTATCTACCACAAGAAAACGAAGCAATCAATGATAAGACTGCATATGCAGACAGCAAAATGATTGCCTTGGCTGATACAGAAAAAGTACTAGAAAGTGACTTGATGATCGCACTTTTAGACGGATTGACGATCGATGCCGGAGTTGCTTCTGAGATCGGTGTCGCCTATGCTAAAGGCATCCCGATCATTGGTTTATATACAGACAGCCGCCAACAAGGTGCGACTCATCCAAAAAAAGTCGCTGCCTTGCAACAGGCTGGTGAAAATCAGTTCCATTATTTAAATCTTTATACGGTCGGCTTGATCAAGTTGAACGGAACGATCGTGTCTTCTGAAGAAGCATTGTTCAAAGCATTGAAATCATATCTAGCTGGGGGAAAAATTAGTGAGTAAGACAGTAAAAAAAGTTCAGATTGCATTAACGATTTTCGGTCTATTTGTTGTTGGTTATAACATTTTCGAATTTGTAACAAACAAATATTCGACCACACAAGGAATCACCTTTATCGTCGAATCACTGGCAGGTATCCTATTGATTTATTTGCCACAGATCGTTCGCCGATTATTCAAGATCCATGTTCCTGATGCCATTGTTTTATTTTATTGGTTTTTCTTGTTCATTTCTGTCTTTTTAGGAACAGGTATGCACTTGATCAGTATTATTTCATTTTGGGATAAAATCTTACACGCCGTTAGCCCGATGGTTCTGACTGCCTTAGGTTACGGTTTGATCGGCTTCTTGCTGAAAGACGCACCAATCGAGAAAACAAGTCCTTGGCTATTTCTTTTATTTGGATTTGCTTTTGCTGGGTTATGCGGTGTTTTCTGGGAATTCTGGGAGTTTTTATGCGACCAATTCTTAGGAATGAACTTGCAACGGTTTGCTGCATCTGATGGTACACTCTTCGTCGGACGCGAAGCATTGATGGATACAATGGGAGATTTACTAACAAATACAGTCGGCGCCTTTATCATGGGTGTTTATGCGTGGGTCCAAGTGAAAAAAGACCCAGCACATTTTGAGAGTTACCGACTACAAAAATTAGATCACTGATCAATCGTAACAAGTATGATAGATAAATAAAAAAAATTGGCAAGGGATTTTGTTTGATCCTTTGTCATTTTTTTTCAATTCTTTATTTTAAAAGACTCATTCCAACCACACCCACTACATACACCAATGTACCCAAATAGATTGAGCGTTTTTCTAATGATGTCTTCTTCTCTCTCAAAATAATGATGCTTCCGTAAGTTGCGACAAGTAAACTCATTTGCGAAAAGGCATAAGTAATACCCACACCTAAAGACGCAGACACAGCAAATAACGTCGTGTTAGCGATCACCCAGGAACTACCAGTGAGGATATTTCGAGCGATAGCGTTGACTTTCAATTGTCTGATTTTCTTCATTGAGAGGATCATCCCTCCAACAAACATGCCGATGGATTGAGGTAGAAACACTTGCGGTCCATGAATATCAAAATAACTAGTGATCGTTACATATAGCATCAAAAACGCAGATGAAATGCACAAAAAGACAATCACTTGTTTCGCCACTGCGCTGTTTCCATTGCTTGTCTTAGTCACCAATAGCACACCGACTAAAATGACCGCCAACGCCACGATCGACATCATAGCGACAAAGAAACTCGTCCATTCCAATAAAAAAATTCCTGAAATAAGCGTGACAAAGGCTAATTGTGTCCCAACAGATATGGGCATCGCTTTTGACACTTCAGCCTTTTCTAATGCGCGGAACTGAAAATATTGCCCCACCGCCCAGAATACTCCGGACAAAAAACAAACAATGAATGAAACCGTTTGGTATGTTACTTGCTGAAACAAACTAAATATCAACCCAGATAATAAAGCAGCAATGGTGGTGCCAATCAATTGTTCTTCTGACTTGCCCCCCATGATCTTAGATAATATTGGCATCATGCCCCACCCTAATGCTGGGATCAAAGCTAAAAATAAAAGGTGTATCGCCATGATTTCTCCTCTTTCAATTTCACAACTAAACGGAGACACAAGTAGTCAACTTGCTGTTCCTAAAACCCGCTAAACGGTGTTCCAGAAGCAACTCCTTGAGAATCAACTTGTGCCTCAACGTTTTTTTATTTTGTTAATAAATAAGTGGCTAAGCCATAGCCGCTGATCGTTTTTGTCTCTGTCACTTCTTCTTCTAAGGCATTGATACGTGTGTATTTGAACCCTGCAAAAAGCTTCTCTGGCTCAAGGTAACGCTTTTCTGAAGTTCCATTAACTAATCGAATCACTACGCCTTCTGAATAATAAGCGTTATGGATCGCACTGACAGCCAATCCTTCTTCCAAATCTAACGAAATTTGCGTATACGTCGTTTCACTCAAAGAAAGTGGTTGGATTCTACTTTGGATCTTATTGTCGATTCGATAAACGAAATAATTCAAATCTTGCAATTGATACGAAATCGACGGTTGTTCTTTGTCTGATTTCCATGTCACTAATGTGTGTTCTGAAATATCAGTTGGCGCCATGCGCACTGAAAAGTCAAAATCGATCCGTTGATTTTCCATTTGAGCAAGCGGTGTCTCCATCATGATATGCCCTTTTTTCGTCGTATCTCCTGAAGCCCGCCCTGGACGATACAGCAAATCTGGTTTCCCTAACGAATCCGTCGTGGCTAATACCGTGACGTATAAGGAGTCATTGATATATTCGTATTCCTTACTTTGTTCGGTATAAAACACTAATGCCTCTTCAGAACTATACGCGATCACTTGTTTTTCAAAGGGCTCGATATTTACTGGCATCTCAGAGTATTTTTGTTCCCAATCGTTCATTGACTGGTTTGTTTTTTCTAAGTAACCAAATTGGATCGCAGAGACGACCTTTTCAATCGATTGATTCAACTTTGTTTTGATACGGACACGGTGATTTAATACAGAATTTCTAAAAGAAAGACAACCTTGGACCTCTCCCTGTTCCGTTAACTTCAATGTCAGCTGGTAAGCGAAGACTTTCGTTGTTTGACCGGCGATACGTTCTGCCAATGTATAAGGAAGCTCTAGTTTTCCTTCCAAGATCAAGGTTTCTTCGTTGCCTTTACATGAATCAAATGTCAAAGAGACTGGGTGATCATTAGGTATCGGCGAATAATCGTAAGTATCTCCGGCATTGCTATCATCCACGATTTTCAAGAAGTCTCTGATCGTTTGGTCACCATCTGAAAAGGCAAGTTGGCCCTCTTCAAAAGTCAAAGAATAGTTCCCTTTTGAGATCATCGTTCGTGGCGTCATATCAGGTAGATCAGCTGTAGTCTGTTCGACGAAATCGAAGACTTGATAACCTAGTCCATCAAAGGAACAATCAACTGCTACTTGTAAAATATAGTACCCTGGCTCTTCAATAAATCGATTGCCGGCAGGTGTTTCTTGCATGATATTTTGGCGGCTAGGCACATAATCCACCGAGATGACAGCAGAATCATGGCCCAATACTTCGATTTGATTGACTTTTGAGATAAGTTTTACCACTTTTTTTCCTTTGAAAGGTGTAACTGAAGTATTCAAAATCAAGAATTGTTGATCTGTCAGCTGTAGTCCTTCAGAAATTCTTTTCAATACCAAGTTTTCGATACTGTCACAGATTTCTGATACTTCTTTCAAACGATGGGCGATGTCTTGCGCAACACTATCTGACACACAGCCGGCTAAACTGTCATGTGCTTGGCACTCAAATAATTTTTTCCATGCCTTCATGACTAACCGATTGCTCAAAACGATGCCTAGCTCCTTGGCAATCACGACCATTGGTTCGATTTCAAGTGTCAGTTTATTCTCTAATCTGAAAATCTCACGTTTTAGATCCATGCGGACAGAACCAATCGTCTTATGCACACGGGCAAAAACAGGCGCGCGAAACTCTCCTTGATACTCTTCCAGATCCTTTTGACGGACCAAATCCATGAACGCTTGATACGTGCTTGTTTTATAGTTATATTTACCGATTTGATTGATTTTATCGATTTTCTCTTCTAAAGACGAGATGATCCCTAATTGATCGTTTCCTGTTGGAATCAAAATTTCTGTTTCATCTGCGTAGTTCTTGATAAAATCAATGCCTTTGTCTAATCGTCCTTCCACATAACTCTTCGTTGGCTCTAGTTGTTGTTGCGCACCATATCCTTGGGGAAAGTTCACTGCATACAATTCATTCTCCCCGCTTAAACTCTTCCATTTGAAATATGGCGATTGGACATGTTCGCCTAAGTCGATCCCACGCCAAAAAATGATATTGTCAAACCCAGCTTCGTTTAAAATCGTCGGCATTTGTGCGTTGAATCCAAATGTATCTGGAAGATAACCAATAGGTAGATACTCCCCATATTTTTTACTTTCAAAGACGCCCACCATTGCATTTCTTAAAATAGATTCCCCTGAGGCAAAAAACGCATCCGTTTGTGTGAACCAAGGGCCAATAAATAATTGACCCTTCGCAACTAATTCTTTGATCTCTGCTAATTTCTCTGGATATAGTTCCAAGTAATCATCGAGGATCGAAAGCTGTCCATCTAAAACAAAAGTAGCATTAGGTTGTCTTTTCAACTCTTCCAAAACATCTGTAAACAACTGATCACTTAAAACGATGCAATCCATTGAAGTAAAGTACCATTCTCTATCCCAATGTGTGTGATTTACAATGTGTATATTTGTCATAGTTACGCTTCCCATTGTTCTTCCCAAGCAGCTTCATCAAATTCTTCAACTGCTGATTCTACTTCTTGTCCAGCATCTTTTGAACGTAGCACGCTAGTTAGGATCGCGATAAACAACGCACCTGTAGCGATCGAAAGTACATAGATCGGCCATTTTTCTACGGTGAACCAGCCATAGAATCCTGAGATCGGTGCAGTGTTCACTGCCCCTAAACCAACTGCCAGCGCAGAACCTAAAGCAGAACCAATCATATTGATCGGGATAACTTTCAATGGATTTTCAACGGCAAACGGGATCGCTCCTTCAGAAATACCGACAAGCCCCATGATCACAGCTGATTTCCCAGCTTCTTTTAATTCATTGTTGTATTTATTTTTCGCAAAGATCGTGGCTAACCCTAATCCGATGGGTGGAATGATGATGGCCACTTGTGCCGCAGTATTTGGTGCATAAACATTACTAGTCAATAGTGCCATTGCTGTGGTCACAGCCGCTTTATTGACTGGTCCACCTAAGTCAAATCCAACCATTGCGCCAACGACCGCTGCCATAACGATGGCATTCCCACCACTTAAACCGTTCAACCATGATTCTAAACCAACGTTCAATGCTGCAAATGGCGTCCCAATCACATAATTGACTAATAGAACGGTGATCAATGTGCCTAATACTGGTACTAGAAATACTGGTACAACGGATGCCATTGATTTTGGCAATTTGATTTTGTTTTTGATCAACAAGCACGCATAACCAGCAATCAGACCAGAAACGATGGCGCCTAAAAAGCCTGCATTGATATCTTTCACTAGCATCCCACCAATTAAACCAGGAGCAATTCCTAATTTGTCTGAGATCGAATAGGCAATAAATGCGGAAATCACTGGGAACATCAAACCAAGGGCTGTGCCACCGAAGCCATCTAAACTATGCAATAAACGAATGATTGCATTACCACTCTCGCCATGAGAACCGTCCCAAATATCAACAATCCCGTAAAATGAACCACCCACACGAGAAATGGCCATGATGACCGCTCCAGCGATTACCAAAGGTATCATATAAGAAATTCCTGTTAAAACATGATTTTTGATTTCACTTGCTATTTTTTTCATTTACTTTCTCCCCCACTGATTAATTGATTAGTCGATCATTCCTAAAGCTTCTTCGATGACTTTTTCGGCATTCTTGATTGGTGCTGCGACTGGTACTTTTAAGATTGTTTTTCCTTTGAAACGCTCTTCATTTCTCACTTTTGTATCCACTGCAAAAATAACGACTTCGCCAATGTTGCAGTCTTTTTCAGTCAATTCATTTTCGATACCTGTTGCTCCTTGTGTTTCCACTTTGATCAAATCTCCACGTTTTGCTGCTGCTTTTTTAAGTGCTTGGGCTGCCATATACGTATGAGCGACCCCTGTAGCACAGGCTGTAACTGCGATAATTTTTCTTTTCATCTCTTTTTCCTCTTTTCATTTGTTTATTCGCATAATAGTTTCGCGATTTGTTGTTTATCTGTCTCATTTTTTAACTGTGCCGTAATGTCATCATCCATCAATTTCATCGCAATTTCAGATAAGATCTTTAGATGAGTATCCCCTTTTTGTGACTCTGGGATCGCCAATAATATGACCACAAAGACTGGCTCTTCATCTAATGATTGCCAATCGATTGGTTGTTTCAATCTAGCAAAAACAATTGCTGGCTCACTGACTACTTCACTTTTCCCATGAGGAATGGCAATATTGTTCCCAATGCCTGTCGTCGAATGTTCTTCTCTTTCTAATACAGACTGGATATATGCTTCTTTGTTGTTGATTAAGCCGTTATTCGTTAGAACTTCCCCTAATTGACGAATCGTTTCTTCTTTGGTTGTACTCTCCATATCTAAAAAAATATGATCAGAAGGTAGTAAAGTTGCAATGCTCATATTAAAATTCCTCTTTCAAATAGTTTTTGATCTCATTTTTTGTTCCCTTTAACAAATAGTTTTTTTCACCAGATTCGATGATCTCTAGCATGACATCATAGATTTCTTCCAGCTCTTGTGCTGTTTCATCTTTAATACAGATGAAAAATAAATATTTGACTTTCGTTTCTCCCCACATCAATTCATTAGCTAATCGTAAAAAGACGATCGCCGATTTTTTAACATATTTAGGGACCCCGTGTGGTGTTGCAAATTTTCCAAAAGAGGTAAAAGAAAGCTGTTCTCTTTCTAAAGAAGAAGAGATGATTTTTTCTTCTGCGTATCCTTTTTTAATCAATTGTTGTCCTACGAATTGGATCACTTCTTGATAGTCTGTGAATGAATGATCCAAAAAGATCAAGTCATCTTTGATCAACTTCCCAAAGTGATTCGTTGTTTTGATTGGTTTATTTTGGGCATTTTTTAAAAATTGCTCGATTTTCTGACGTTCTAATTTGTTGAGAACCGGTGAAACATTGATCGTTGGTATCGTCTCTAGGTTCAAGTTGACAGTCGATATCACCAGATCTTCATCGATCGATGTCTGCATCAACTCTTGGATCGAAAGTATCCTAGAAATTTCGATCTTCTCATAATTTCTACGAAGTCGGGCAGCCAAGAGTTGTGAGGTGCCTTTGCCACTGCTACAAACAAGTAAGACACTGACTTTCTTTTGATGTTTTTCTTCTTTTTGCTCTTTCATTGCTTGGATATGGACAGCAAGAAAAGCGACTTCATCTTCTGGGACGTTGATGGAAAAATCTTGGCTTAAGGCATTCGCTAATTGGATGGCTTCTGTAAAAGCCACAGGAAAGTTTTTCTTCACATCTTGTAAAAAAGGATTATGGATCAATAATCCTTTTTTGATACGCAAGACTGCTTCTTTGATGTGCGTAACTAACCCTAAAATGATACTTTCGTTGTAAAGGGTTACATTTTCGTGAATCAATTGTCGAATGTGTTCATCTGTCACTTCATGCATTTGCTTCGTTTGTTCAAGCAATGTATCACCTTCTAAGTGTAAGAGAATATAACGGACTTCAGAAGAAGGTAGTGTCAATAAGAAAGTTTTTTCTAATTTTCGAATGAATAAATCAAATGGTTTATTTTCTCTGACTTTTCCAAATACTCCTTCACTTTCTAAATAGTTATCTTCTCTTACGCGATCAATCATAATCAACAGATGGAGCAATAATGAATGGTAGGTCGTATCATTCAACCTTATTTGTGCCTCTTTTAGGTATTCCTGCAATAATGTATCAACTAATGTGATGTTCTTCATGTCGATGAACTCATTGACAAAAGGAGGAATCCCTTGGATCGAGTGTAGATATAGTTGATTCTTTTTGGTGATTTTCCAATTACTACCCCAAAAATAGTAGATTAGATCAAATGCTAAGCGTCTTTTTTCTTGCTCTGATAAGTTTAGAAATGAACCTTTACCAGGCAGGCGATCGATGCTAACGTTGAAATGGCGGAAAATCTCATGGACTTGGTTCATATCACCTTCTAATGTCGATTTGCTGATAAATAGTGTATCTTGTAGTTCTTGGCGAGTGAAATAGGTCTTTTTTTTCAAGAGTTCAAAACAGAGGAATTGGATACGTTCTTTTTTAGAAGCTGGAACTGTTACCATTGTCGTCGTATCAAGCCCACTTAGTACTTCGTTTGGATCACCGTTGATCGAAACACCAACTCGTGGTTTTCTAATTAGTTCGATGGTTGTTCCGCTAAATAGTTCATCGATCAATTTTAATGATTGTGAAACTGTTTTATTCGATAAATTCATGTGTTTCGCTATTTTTGTGACCGTCGTATGTTCGTTCATCAAAATATATTGAATGATTGCTTTTTCTCGTTCCTTGATCATCACACTATCACCTCATCTACATTTCCTATCTTAGCTTGTCTACCGATTTATGAAAACACTTACTTTTACCGTTTTGAATACAGTAAATCATAGGTTTAGCCGTTAACTTGACGACCACCATTCATTTTCTAGTTCTGGTCCTTCAATGAACCATGTAATTGTTTATTAAGTATAGACGAAAAAAATACCTGTCAAAGTGCAGACTATTAGTAATAGTCTTTTACTTTGACAGGTAATGCTTTCCCCTTCTGTCATGTATAAGGGTGGTACAAGCGTTTCTTATGATTCATCTTCGGGTAAGTTTTCAGTTGCGAATGCCAAGTGGTGATCAAACAAAGTGATCGTTACTTTCGATTTTGGCATGATTTTACCAGCTACGATTTCTTTAGCCAAAGGCGTTTCAACTTCTTTTGTGATGAATCGTTTCAATGGACGAGCACCGTATGCAGGCTCGTACGCATTTTCTGCAATCCATGTTTTTGCTTCGTCACTGATTTCCAAAATGATTTCTTGATGTTCTAAACGATGTGCCAAATGAGAAATCATTTTGTCAACGATCCCTTTGACATTGTTTAGACTTAATGGCGTAAAGAGGATCGTGTCATCAATACGATTCAAGAATTCTGGTTTGAAATGACTACGAAGGAGCGTTCGCACTTGTTCTTCGACTTCTTCTGGAATAGTTCCTTCTGGAGTGACACCTTCTAACAATAATTGAGAACCGATATTGCTTGTCATGATCATCACCGTGTTTTTAAAGTCAACGAGACGACCTTTGGAATCCGTCAAACGACCATCGTCTAATACTTGTAATAAAATATTGAAGACGTCTGGATGTGCCTTTTCAATTTCATCGAGCAAAACGATCGTATATGGGTTTCGTCGCACAGCCTCTGTTAGCTGTCCACCTTCTTCGTAGCCAATGTAGCCTGGAGGCGCACCAACTAAACGAGAAACGGCATGTTTTTCCATGTATTCACTCATATCGATCCGCACCATATGCTCTTCAGAATCAAACAAGTTTTCTGCTAAAGCTTTTGCTAGTTCGGTTTTACCGACACCAGTTGGTCCTAAGAATAAGAATGAACCCAATGGTCGATTTGGATCTTGTAATCCCGCACGAGAACGAATGACCGCATCACTCACTGCGTCTACCGCTTCATCTTGCCCAATGACACGTTTATGAAGTGTTTCATTCAACTTGATTAGTTTTTCGCGTTCACCTTCCACGAGTTTTGTTACTGGAATCCCTGTTAAACGACCTACAACTTGCGCAATTTCATTTTCAGTGACAGATTCTTGTACCATCTTGATATCACTGTCTTTTGTTTTTGCTTCAAGTTCTGCTAGTTCTTTCTCTAATTGTGGAATGGTACCATGACGCAAAACAGCAGCACGCTCAAGATCATAATTGTTTTCTGCGTCTTCTAATTCATGTTTTGCCTTATCGATTTCTGCACGTTTAGAAGAAACGGTATTTACTTCTTCTTTTTCAGTTTCCCACTGCATCTTCATCGCATTGGCTTCTTCTCGAAGATCGGCTAATTCTTCTTGTAAGTTCTTCAAACGTTTTTTACTTGCATCATCAGATTCTTTCTTCAAAGCTGCTTCTTCGATCTCCAACTGCATCAAACGACGAGTCACTTGATCTAATTCCGTTGGCATGGAATTCATTTCTACTCGGATCGTAGCACTTGCTTCATCGATCAAATCAATGGCTTTATCAGGTAAAAAGCGGTCTGTGATATAGCGATCGGATAATGTAGCTGCCGCAACCAAGGCATTGTCATGGATATTGACGCTATGGTGGATCTCAAAACGCTCTTTCAATCCTCGAAGAATACTGATCGTATCTTCAACAGTTGGTTCCTTCACTAATACTTTTTGGAAACGGCGCTCTAACGCTTTGTCCTTTTCCATGTATTGGCGGTATTCATCTAAAGTAGTCGCCCCGATCAAATGAAGTTCCCCACGAGCTAACATCGGTTTAAGCAAGTTACCGGCATCCATACTACCTTCCGTTTTTCCTGCACCGACGATATTGTGGATCTCATCGATGAACAAGATGATCCGTCCATCGCTTTTCTTCACTTCTTTCAAGACTGCTTTTAAGCGTTCTTCAAACTCCCCACGGAATTTTGCTCCAGCAATCAAGGCACCCATATCTAAAGAAAAAATGGTTTTATCTTTTAAGTTTTCTGGTACATCTTTGCGAACGATACGTTGCGCTAATCCTTCAACGATCGCTGTTTTACCAACACCAGGTTCCCCGATCAACACAGGGTTGTTTTTAGTTTTACGTGACAAGATCCGGATCACATCACGAATTTCTTCATCTCGGCCAATGATCGGGTCCATTTTGCCACTACGAACTTGTTGGATGAGATCGACACCATATTTTTCTAACGCTTTATATTGTTCTTCTTGATTTTTTGAGGTCACACGCTCTCCTCCCCGCATGTCTTCGATATTTTTACGCAATTCTTTTTCATTCAGTCCCTGTTTTGTCAAATAAACAGTCAGTGGATAATTTTTTAATTTCATTAAAGCTAATAGCACGATCTCAGTGGATAAGAATTCATCACCAAAACTTTCTCTCAATTGATCCGCTTCATTCAATAAATGAAAAAGATTTTGACTAAGATTTTGTCCGTATTGGACATTGCTGCCTGAGACTGTTGGATACTCATCTAACACTCGATCAATCTCTTGTTCAAACGCATCTGCATCGATACCTGCATCTGTATATAGATTACGGCCAAAATGATTTGGCTGTAAAAAGATCTTCCATAAATGAACGATGTCGATTTCTTGATGTTTTCTTGTCATCGCTACTTGTTGTGCTTCTGCAATCGCTTCTTGGAGCGTAGTTGTCATTTTTTCACTATTCATATATTTCCCTCCTGTAGTAGAAGTTGTTTGGTCAAAGTCAACTATAACTTTCTCTAACGTCTATAACATCCGTCTAAAGTCTCGTTTTCTTTAACCTTTACATGATTATTATACTCATTTGGTCAGCTTTGGTCAAAGATTATACTCTCGATTATTAAAAAATTTGAGACAAAAGTTACGGTAAATTTTGTCTGTCACTCTATACCAAATAAACGTCAAAAAAAAAACCTCTATAAAATAAGGGCAACAACCACAAGCATTTATAGAACAATTTCGTGATTGTTACCCTTAATTCTAGAGGTTGATTCTATTCCGACCTAGAGGTATTTATTTCTGATGATTGCTTAGCACAAACTAGTTGATTCATCGAAATCTAGTCATGATGATTGATTTTGATGAGCGAGGGTTGAAATAAAGTGACTGATATTTTTATATGAATCATTTAAACCAATTCCGCCTTTTTTAGGCATTTTGATTATGTTGATCTTTTCAGTGTAAATGGCAAAGGCAGGATTCTCTTCAGACATCGCTGCTACACTGGGAATTCCTTGTTCGCTGAAGGCCAAGGCTAATTGGGCTGCCATCATGCCAAAATTAGCATAATGCATCGCGGGTCCACAAAGAACAGCATCTGCACTAAATTTTTTGGCAAATCCTACAAATTTTTTATTCACCTCTTCTTGGTGATCGAGATAATACTGATCACCACAATACAATGTAGCAATGATTTCTGTATCGTGCTCTTGAAAAAAGTGGATTTAAGGTACGCCCAGGTCCAAGGGCTGTTTTTTTGCCTCCAGGAGATAGCTGGGCATTTTCATCACTGCCCAAGCCTGCAGTTAAATGATTGAGAATCAAGACTATTTTTTTCATTCCTACGGCCTCTTTTCCTATAAATCATCAAAATCGAATTCGTCAAAATCGATTTCTTCTTCTTCCTGTATCGCCTCTGCTTCTTCTTTTAAATACTGATTATCTAGCACTTTGATAAAAGGATAATAAATAGCCATTCCTAGTAGGATCAGTAATGCTTGCAAAACAGATGCCTGCCACCCACTAACTAAGAAGCCAGAGATGATCGGTGGTGTTGTCCACGGCAGTTGAATACCATTTGTATAGTTTACTAATCCTAAATCCATACAAAAATAGGAAATGATGATATTGATCGTGGGTACGAGTGCAAATGGAATAAGTAAGACTGGATTTAAAACAATTGGTAAACCAAAAATAATCGGTTCATTGATTCCAAAAATCCCTGGTACTAGTGACAATTGCGACAGTTTTTTCACTCGTTGGCTTTTGCATACTAGAATCATGACTAGAATCAATGAAAGCGTAGATCCCCCACCACCAAAAGTAGCAAACATATCTTGAAATTGACCTGTGATGATATTTGGTATATCTGCGCCATTTTTGAAAGCATCTAAATTTTCAACGGATAGTGCTCGTAAAATCGGATTGAATACTGCCCCAACCACACTCGAACCGTTGATACCGAAAAACCAAAAAAAGTGCAAGAATAAGTAGGCTATGATCATCGCGCCTAGAGTATTTCCTAAGCTAAGTAAAGGAGTTTGTAGGAACTTAAATAGTATTTCTTGTAAATTACCATATGAGGTTAGATTGGCCAACCAATTGACAATCATAAAAAGAGTAACAATCACAAAACTTGGGATCAACGCTTCAAAGGATTGTACGACGGTTGGTGGCACACCTTCTGGCATTTTGATCGTCCAACCTTTACGTAATAAAGCGACAAAGAATCGGGTAGCAACCAAAGCCACGACCATCCCTAAGAACAGGCCACTAGAGCCCATCCAACGTAATGGCAAGCTTCCTACTTCATAGACTTCAGTGGAGCCTTCTGGTGTAAACAGGGTTGTAAAAGGGGTCACGATAAAAAAAGCGACCAATGAAATAATTGCCGCTTGCATGGCATCTACTTTAAATTGTTTTGCCAGACTATAGCCAATACCCCCAACTGCTAAAATCGTCATAATATCAAAACTTGCCGTGGCAGGCATATTCAACATCGTTGACCAGTTATCTCCGAGAATATGGCTCATCGTTTCATTCCAATTTGGAATTGGAAAATTAGTCAAAACTAAAAAGAGCGATCCTACGATCAATAAGGGTGTTGATAGCAAAAAACCATCACGAATCGCAATCAAATACTTGTTTTCACCGATTGTTTTCGCCATTGGTGTTAACACACGTTCTAACCAATCCAAAAATTTTTGCATGTTTCTTCCTCCCATCCAGTTGCTTTATTTTTGTTTGAGGACATAATTCTTCGATCGAAAATCTCATTTTGTCACTCTACTTTGTCGCTTTTGATTTTTTTATCAAACCCAAGACATCTTTCAACGCTTTTTCTCCGTCCATCATGCCATATGTTTCTGGAGCAATCGTGCCAACAGGAATCCCCATTGGGTCAAACGTTTCTTTCATTTTACTCGCTAAATGACGGACTTGAGGCCCTAATAAAATAGCCACAGGTTTTTCTTGTGCGACTTTTTCTTCCGCATGGATCGCAGGAAAAGCGGCAATTTCTAATGGCATTTTGTGTTTTCTGACGACGTCCATCATTTTATTGACCATAATACTTGTTGACATTCCTGCTTCACAAAACAAATAAATTTTTTTAGTTGTCATATTTATTCCTCCATTTTATTCTTGTTAACCGTTTATCCGATTCGCTGTTAAATTGGTGCTTTGATACGTGCTTCATAGGCATCAAGCCATTCTTGCGTGATTGGTGTGATCACTGTCGTCTGATCTGGACCAGGGTTGGCCATGAAAATTGCTGGTTCTTGAGCCATCGTTGCAACACTAAATGTAAATTCAACGTTCGTAGCTACCCCCCATTCGCCATATTTATCTAATGCTATTAACGAGAACGCCCCCGCTTTGCCATAACGTTTGCGCAATCGCTCATCAAATCCATAAACGGCTCGATCACAAGCCACTTGTGGCGTACATCCATTCCCCATCAATCGAACGATTTCATAAGAGAGACAGCCCTTCATAAGATCTTCCCCTAAGCCTGTAGCTGCTGCACCGCCAATCGTACTATCCACATAAAATCCCGACCCAGATAATGGCGAATCTCCTACACGTCCATGTTTTTTCATAAACAAACCGGAACTGGATGTTCCTACTGCCATCTGTTGTTGCGTATCGAGCGCGACAACTCCGACCGTATCATGGCCATCATAAGGATCTAAATTCAACGTGGCGATTTCTTTTACTCGTTGTTCCCATATTTTTTTTGCACGTGCCGTTAACATATTTTTTCGTTCAAAACCAGATAGCATTGCATATTCTGTTGCTCCTTGCCCTACTCGAAAACTATTGAATTTTTCAGCGCTTAATTGCCGAGCAACAGAAATCGGATTGGCTACATCAGTAATCCCAGCAACTGCACCAATCTTAAATGTTTCTCCATCCATAAAAGCAGCATCCATTTCTACGATCCCTTTTTCATTTGGTAACCCACCATAACCAACGGATTTATAAAATGGATAATCTTCTACCACTTTGATCGCCGTTTCCACAGCATCTTTACATGAAAACTGTGCTTCTAATTGTTGTTTAGCGGCCAAGACACCTTCATGTGCCATGCGCCAGGTTGCAATCATTCCCCACATTTTTTTCCCTCCATCGCCTAACATTTGTAGCGCTTTCAAGTATATTCTATATGGTATATACTATTATGTCTATACTAAAAAACGAGTTTCTTTTTAAAACTCATCGTTTTATTAGAAACTCGTTTTACATGAAATTTATTTTTCAATTGTTTATTCTATCTGAATGTTTTATTCTGTTAATGCTTGGAGGCTGCGCATGTAGATTTCTAAATTTGTTCTTAAATCTGCGGAATCCATATATTCATTCGCCGTATGGGCAATTCCTTTTTGCCCTGGAAATGAAGGGCCAAATGCTAAGATATTCGGCATTTTACGCGCATACGTGGCGCCTGTTGTTGTCACTGGTTTAGGATCATTACCGGTGACTTGATGATAGATTGTTGAAAGTATATCGATTTTTTTTGACTCTTCCGTCCGACAAAATCCAGGAATACTACGAACGACTTCTAAATCAACACCTAAAGGCAATTGGTTTTTCAAACGTGACACGACTTGTTTTTCTGATACGGTCACCGGGTAACGTAAGGCAATTTCTACTAGCAAGCCTTCTGGAGACTTTTGCAGCACAACAGGTGTCAAAATCAACTTGCCTGAATCTTCGTCTTCAAACGCTAAATCGATCCCTTCTCCAAAATGTTTTTGATGAAAGCTTTGACAAATCCAGCGGAAATGACCCTGTGCAACTGGCGGGATCATTCGTTCTTCAGTTAGTTTTGTCGCCAAGATCGTGATAGCATTTTCTCCTAACTCAGGCGCGTTACTTGGTGCTCGTTTACCACTGGCGCTTATTTCTTTTTTGGCAATTCTCACGTGCAATTGGTCTGGAACATGATCACGGAACTGGTCCCCTTCGAATCGACTGATTTGTTGATGTTCCTCTTCAGGTAAAGTAAAGTGGAGTACAACATTTACGATACCACGTTCGCCATAGATCACAGGATATTTACAATCGGGCGTGAAACCAAATGACGGAGGGCTTTCCTCGGCTAAGTAATGAGAAATATCTGACATGCCACTTTCTTCATCCGTTCCAAAGATGATCCGCAGATTCTTTTTTGGCTGGTGACCTAGGTCTTTTAATAGTTTCATGCCATACAGACAACAAATGATAGGCCCTTTGTTGTCTAATATTCCTCGACCATAAAAACGATCCTTTTTCTCACTGAGATCAAACGGTGGAAACTCCCATCCTTGACCAGCAGGGACAACATCGAGATGTCCCAGAACCCCGATATACTCACTTCCATCATTTCCCCACTGGGCATAGCCGATCGCATCATCAATTACTTTTGTTTGGAACCCATATCCGGCACTTTTGTCCATGACCAAAGAAAGAACCGAGCGTGCTTCTATACCAAAGGGTGCTCCTGGTCCAGCTTTTGATTTAACACTAGGAACTTGCATGACTTGTTTGAGTAAATCCAGAAAATCCAGCCAATTCTCTTCGATTGCTGTGTTGATTTGATCCATTTTTCACCTCTTATTTTTGACGTATCAATGTATTCTTAAACGTATATTGATCTGCACGATAAAAAGACGTGTCGAACAATATCGGTTTAGCAGAAGGAGAATAAGTCATCGAATGGACGAGAAGCATTGGATCATCTTCTGATACATGCAATAACTTGGCAATATCTGGCGGACTTATAACTGCTTCAACTTCTTGATGCGCGTAGCCAATCTCAATGTTTTCTTCAATTATTTCATACAATGAAGATGCCAGCTGAGCTTGAGGGATCTCACCACTTTCATTTTGCAAATAACGTTTTAGTATATAGAGGTTTTCCACTGTCATTGGTTCATCATCAAAGTAACGTAAACGAGACAGATAAACCATGGCTTCATTTCCATAGTCAGCGAACATCTGGCGAATCTTCAGCGGTACCTCTTTTACGATTCCAACTTGCAATACTTCTGTCCGGGTCTTTTTTCCTTGAGCCTTGGCAGTTTCAGTAAAACTTTGTAAGCCACCGGAACCGCTTTGGATCTTCGGTTGCTTCATAACATAAGTTCCTTTTCCTCTTTCTTTCACTAAAATATTTTGACTGATCAAAAGATCAATTGCTTTGCGCACCGTCAGTCGACTGCATTGAAATTCTTCCGCTAAATCATAATCTGAAGGTAACTTTTGACTGGTCACGTAAGTTCCATCATTGACTCGTTGTGCAATTTTTTCAGCTATATCTTGGAAAACCGCTTGTTTTTTCACTTTATTACCTACTTTCTAACTACATATCATTCATCAAACAGTCGATTCGTTCTGACACCAAAAGTCAAACGTCTAAAAGTTGAACGGTTAAAAAATGAAAGAGCAACTTTTATCGTCTTTTATCCTGTTTGTAGGATGAGTAAAATCAAGAAAATCTTTCTTGTCGAGAGCTAAGCTTTCTATTTATTTTATATATAGTATATACCATTAAGTATAGACTTTCAGCAACTAATCGAGGGATTTTAATTTTACCCTTCCGGTGTTGATTGTTTCTTCCATACATTTGGGAAACTGGCTTGTTTTAGAGATAGCAACGTCTAGCCTATTCTGCGTGAAAGCAATTGCTGAACAGATATTGTTCAACAAACAAAAAAGAATCAATCTAAGCATTTTCAGCTCAGACTGATTCTCCATTTGAATTCTCCTTGAAAGATGTTCAAATTATTTAAATTTTCCCCTTTGTACGCTTTTTTTCTGCCTTTACTTCATGGATCTCTTGACGTAAGATATTCCGTCTTTCTGCAATCACATAGAAAAAGCCATAAATGAATGGCAAGATGAACGAGCCAAATCGATAAAGCAATAAGGAAGAAACAGCATCTACCGTTCCAACAACAGGTCGAAAGAGCAATAGATAAACAAATTCAAACGAGCCAATGCCTGCGGGTGTTGGTAAGACTCCTGATAAAACCACTGCAAAGCTGATAAATGAAAATGTCAAAAGAAAATCAAGATGTGGATGATTTTCTACTAAAAACAGATAAGGCATCACATACCAACAGAGTAGTTTTAGCAGGTTCCAACAATAGATCCTGATCAATGCGGTGCGGTCCTGGATGATCGTTTGCACCGTTTCTCTCAGTGAATAGATCTGGCTGTTGCACGTATCGACCCAGTGACGTAAACGTTCAGTTTTGAATAAACGATTGGACACTTTGACGAAAAAAACTTGAAGATTCAAACTGACGGAGACGGTCACAAGAAATAAAATGATCAAAGCCGTCAAAATGATACCAGCAATGATAACCCAAATCATATTTGGTGCCTTTTCGTAGAACAAAGAAAATTGAACAATCAAGCCAATGACTGCATAAGTGATCACCGCTAATTTATACATGATCATATGCAGGGCAGTGACTCCTGCTCCTTGAGAAAACTTCATCCCTTTTTTATTGTAAAAATAAATTTCTGAGATCAGTGTACCCGTTCCAAATGAGACAATCCGATAAAAGGCAATATAACAAGACGTCCAGAATCCATCACTTGTACTGAAGGATTTGGAAAACGGCTTAGCGATCTCTTTGATTGAGCGACCTTCTACAATTTGATAAAGTGTACCGAAAAAAAACATCGCCAGAAGCACTTGGACACTTGTTGAAAGCAACTCCTTAAAAATATCCGCAAAAGATTGATTGATCAAATAATAAATAATAGCGAGAATAATAGTCAATAATAATAAATTAATGATGATTTTGATTTTTGTTCCTTTAGTAGACATGTACGACTCCTTAATGGAAAAAATAGATCAAGACGAGATCAATCATGATTCCTAACATGAAAACGATCGTGAACTTCTTTTTTTTAGTTTTGTGACGAAATATGCGTTGTGCGAACAAACCGCCCAAACCACCGCCTAACAAGCTAACAAACAACAAATTACTTTCTGGTACACGCCAAGCGCCTTTTTTTGCCTGACGTTTATCATAACCCATCAAGCCAAATAGATAAACATTCACAATGAATAAATAAAACCATAAGGGATTATGCATCAATACTTCCATCAACTTCCTCCAATTATTGCTCATCTTTTGGTACATAGATCGTTATACCTTCTGGGATGACTTTTAATTCGATCGGTAAGTCATCTGTAGTATCACCATCCGTCCGAGTCGTCACTTTCTTTTCTCGTGCCTGGATATTGACTTGACTAGCTGTCAGATATTTGATTCCAGGAACAGAATAGATCTTACCTTTGATCATACGTGGGAGATAAAATGCAAACCGGAAAAAATCTAATGAGGGCACGATAGTGATGTGGAACTTGCCATCATCTGGCGCAGCAGAATCATCGAAACCAGTAAAACCGCCTACGGAGTTGGACATCGTGATCGTCAACAACTGTGCTTTTCCCTTCCAATGCTCTTCTTCCGTTTTGATATCCAAATGATATTTTTTCTTTTTTAGCAATAATTTTACGAAACGTTTGATAAAGATCCATGAACCATATTTTTGCTTTTCTTTTTGGCTGATCCAGACCGCTGTGTCTGCTAATATGCCAATAGTCAAAGTAGAAATGACTACTTTATCATTCACTTTCCCATAATCGATTTTGCGGATCGATTCCTCTAACATCATTGCTGCTGCTTCTTCTTTCTCAAAAGGAATGCCTAACACTTTCGCTAAGTTATTGATCGTTCCACCAGGTAATAAGCCAACATGGTAATGGTCTAATTCATCTTGGAATGCTTGGATGATATGGTGGATCGTGCCATCACCACCAATGATGACTAGTGTATCTACCTCATGTTCTTTTGCTTTTTCCCTCAATGTTTCATCTTTGATCGACGGTCCAGTTTCTGTTAGATAAACCTCTAGTTCTGGTCGGTGTTTTGCGACGTACTCCTTGAACCATTCTGCTAATTGTTCCCCTTCATCCTTTCCTGAACTTTTGTTATAAAATACCAGTAACTTCTTCATAAACCATATTCCTCCTACTTTCCTGCAAAAAACAAAGGGAGTGGATGCGAAATAAACGCTCACCCTCCCCCATGAACAGTGATTCGAGCACTGACTAAAATAGCCTCGAATCAATCATATGTCAATGCAGTGTAGCAATCAACCAATAATGTGAGATTATTGGTTGAAATTTAATCTTTTTTATCAATGAAACGGATCAATTACACCTGCGTATTCAACTCCGCGATTTTAACAATGACATCTGTCGCTTTTTCCATGACTTGTAGAGACACAAATTCAAAACGTCCGTGCATGTTTTCGCCACCTGCAAATAGATTTGGTGTTGGTATCCCCAGATAAGAGATTTTTGAGCCATCTGTCCCACCACGTACCGGTTCGATCACTGGCTTGATGTCTAGTTCGATCATTGCTTTTTCAGCTAGATCAACGATACTCATATCCTTTTCGATGATTTCACGCATATTGTAGTATTGATCATACATTTCTACTTGAATACGCTCTTGGTCAAACCGTTGATTCATTTTTTCTTGAATGCTTGTGATCATTGCTTTTCTTGCTTCAAATGACTCACGTTTATGGTCACGGATGATATAGCTCATTTTCGCCTCTTCTGGACTACCATTCAAAGCCATCAAATGGAAGAATCCTTCATAACCATCTGTTTTTTCAGGAACTTCATCAGCTGGCAATTCATTGTGGAAGTCGATCGCTAATTGTAAAGCATTGATCATTGTATTCTTCGCTGTACCGGGATGGACATTTTTCCCTTGGATCGTGATGTTTGCTTGCGCTGCACTAAACGTTTCGTATTGTAACTCTCCTAAAGGTCCACCATCGATCGTGTAAGCAAAATCCACGTTGAACTGTTCTACGTCAAATTTGTCCGCACCAACTCCGATTTCTTCATCTGGACCAAAAGCGACTTTGATCTCCCCATGAGGAATGGAAGGATTTTTCAACAAAATCTCCATAGCTGTCATGATTTCTGCAATACCTGCTTTGTCATCTGCGCCTAATAATGTCGTACCATCAGTTGTGATCAACGTATGGCCATCATAATTTTTTAAATTAGGGAAATCTTTGACATTCAAGGTAAAGCGCCCTTCTTTATCTAGAACGATCGTTGATTCTCCATCATAATTTTCAATGATCTGAGGATTTACACCTACTGCATTGAAATCAGCTGTATCCATGTGAGCAATAAAACCAATCGAACGTACGTCATGATCGATATTACTAGGTAGTGTAGCTATCACAAAACCGTTTTCTGTATTATATGTTACATCAGACAAGCCTAGATCTTCTAATTCTTTTTTCAAAACTTGCGCAAACTCTACTTGCGTTTGGGTAGATGGCGTAGTATAACTTGTTGGATCGGATTGTGTTTCCGTTTTGACATATCTTAAAAATCGCGGTAATAAGTTCTCGTACATAAATGACTCTCCTTTTTATTTAAATTCAAATGGATTGGTCGATGTTTCTGAAACAAAAAAGTCAACCGTCCAATTCTCTTCGTTTTTCCACTTTTCAAACTTCTCTACAAATTTTTCCTTACACAATGATTCGATATAATGGCCAGGATCAATTGCAGCTAATCCCGCACTTTGCATATCTTGCGCTGTATGGAAATAAATATCGCCAGTAATATAGACATCCGCTCCTTGAGCCAAGGCTGCGGGATAAAACTTCTCACCACTTCCACCACAAATAGCGACTCGTTTGATCATTTTTTGTGGACTTGTCGTTGGGCGAACCACACGTAAACCTTTCAATTGAAAAACTTCTTTTACATGGGCTGCGAAATTATCCAAGCTCTGTTCTTTTGCTAGTTCCCCAATACGACCTAATCCCCAGGTTTTAACTGGTGCATCGATCGAGAACAAATCAAATGCTGGTTCTTCGTAAGGATGTGCTGCAAACATCGCTTGTAAGACTTTCTCTTCTATATTTTCTGGGAAGATCACTTCGACTTTGGCTTCTTGGACTTGTTCCCCACGGCCGACTTCACCAATTGTTGGATTCGCTCCAGCTTTTGGACGGAATCGACCTTGGCCAATCGAGGTAAAACTTGTACTATCATACTCTCCTTGTTCTCCGGCACCCGCTTTTGCTAAGGCAGCTCTTAAACGCGGAGCATCCTCCACTGGAAGATAACTGATCAATTTTTTGTAGCCACGTTCATGTGTTCGAACAAGATGACCTGTGACCTCAATTCCTAATTGCTCACAAAACCAATCGTTCAACCCATCTTCAATGATATCCATGTTTGTGTGGGCTGCATAGACTGCAATATCATGTTTCAACAAATCAGCGTACATTTTTTCTTGTGGAGAATCAGTAATCAAGCGTTTGACTGGTCTAAAAATCGGGGGATGTTTTGCAATCAAAAGATCGATCTTTTTCTCAATGGCTTCTGCCACCACTTCTGGTCGGACATCTAAAGTCATCATCACACGTTGGATCGGTTTGTCCAAGGTGCCGATGTGCAACCCAACTGGATCGCCTTCTTCTGCTAACCATTGCGGGCAATAGCTTTCAAATTTTTTGATGAAATCTTGTGCTTTAATGGACATGTCATAAAACCTCCTTGATCCATTCCACCTCTTGTTGGATTGTCTCATATCTGTTTTGTTCACTCGCATTTTTTAATTGCTCTAAGATCACTTCACGTTGTTTAAGCTCACGTTGCCATTTTGCCGAAAAAGCAGCGTTTTTCTCTTCGAGTAAGAATGGCCCAAACATCAGCTCTTTTTCAGAATAGTCGATGGGCTGTTCTTTCTTTTCAGCTACGATGATCTCATAGATTTTTTTGTTTTCTTCGATGATTTCTTCTGCAATGATCTGATAGTTATTTTCTTTCAGCCACGTTCTTAAAGTTTTTTCGCCAATATTGGGCTGTAGAATCAAACGTTCTTCTCCCGATAAGCGCTGGTTTTGTCGACCAGATTCTAAGATGTCGCGAATCAAAGAGCCTCCCATGCCAGCAATCGTGATCGCGCTGATTTGATCGTCCTTTTCGATGGCCTCTAATCCATTGGCCAAGCGTACCTCGATTCGCTCAGACAGTCCATTTTTCATCACCTGTCGTTTTGCCGATTCAAAAGGTCCTTTAACGACTTCTCCAGCTATAGCAAAGTCGATTTTCCCTTTTAGCATCAATGCGACGGGTAAGTACGCATGATCTGAACCGATATCTGCTAAACGAGCAGCTTCCGGTACAAAACGTCCGACAGTTTCAAGACGTTTCGATAACTCTGTGTGATTCATTTTTCCACTCCTTAACTACTGAATGTTTGGATGTCATCCAATTTGTCATGACTTTAGACAAACACTTACTTATTAAAGTTATCCTACTTATTTACATTTTTATGATAACTATTGTTCTTATCCCTATCATAACATTAGTTTATGTTCAATAGAAAAAAGAACTGGGAAAATATCCCAGTCTTTTTTTAGCAAGTAATCAAAAGATTTCGATTGATTCTTTTTTTATTGGGCAGTGATCTCAATGATCGAATTTCCAGGAACTTGTGGAGGGATCGACATCGTCATGACCGCCATTTCTACCAATTTAAATTCGATCTTTTCTCCTTCTTTCAAGGAATCGACACCACCAGTGATTTGATCCACTGAAGCATTTAAGATCACCCCATCATTGCTGAAGGACGTACCGATATTTGCTGGATCTTCTATTTCTTCTACATCTTTGACGGTGATTTGGTATACATCACCTTCCGCTTCGCCGAAGCTTTCGATCGTACCTGTAAACACACTTTGCTTTTGTTCGGTAGAACTATCTGTTTCCACTGTCGATTCTGCATTGATCGAATCGATTGAACCTGTACTTCCTTCTTCGTTGCCGCAGCCTGCCAATGCAAACAAGAGACCGGCAGCAACTAGACCAGTTAAAATAGCTTTCATCATACATCCTCCGTGTAATTTCTTGCGTTACTGCTTTGATGATTCCATCCGGTTATTTCTTCAAGTCCATGGATTCGTTTCATCTTAACTTTGTTCATTTTATGAATTTTTATTGAAAAGGTGAAAAACAGTGACAGTTGAGTAGATACTCCAACCTGTTTCTGTAAAAATCATTTAATGACATTAGCCATTTCGGCGATTTCGGCCTGTCATTTCGATTTCTTTTGTCAAATAGCGGATTCGTTCCATGATCCGTTTGGCTTTCAACGGTTCCTCATCGCCTCGTTGTGTCACCGTCAAATGCTGTTCTAATTCGTTCATCGTGAAGTTTGAAGAAAAGAACGTTGGCAATTGTTCTTGCATCCGATACTGTAAGATGACACCAAATACTTCGTCACGGATCCAACTACTCATCGCATCCGCTCCAATATCATCGATCATCAAGATCGGCGATTTCTTCACCGCATCTAACTTCTCAGCCACTTGATCTTTACCGATGGCTTGCTTCATTTCCACTGCAAATGTTGGAAAATGAACCAACGTTGTGGTGAATCCTTTGACTGCCAATTCTTTCGCTGTTGCACCTAAAAGATAGGTTTTCCCGATACCAAAACTTCCGACCAAGTACAACCCTTTGTGAAAGCTTTTAGGATCAGCTGAATATTGTTCAACGAAGTCTAATGCTTCCAAGCTTGCATAGCCACGTCCATCTGTTCGTTCAAAATTTTCAAAGGAAGCAGATTGGATGTCTTTGGGCATATCCATTGCTTTCACACGACTCTTGATCTCTTCTTGTTTTTGACGAGCTAAGAGTGCTTCTGTCGGCACGTAGGTGACGTCGACATAGTGGAAATTCAATGTCAATTTTGGTTCATATCCGGGAGCGATCATGGTTGGATCGTTCGTTTGATATTTTCTTTTTTCTTGGACATACTCATAGAGTTTGGCATAACTTTTTTCGATATCCGCTTGCGTCAATCGGTCTTGATGGGCTGACAGAAAGGCTTGAACATCCGCATCATTCAAAACTTCAGCAATCATCTCGGAATACTTTTCTTGGTAGTTGCGTTTACTGATGATTTTCTTCAGTTCTTTTCCCACATCTTCCATTAGCTCTCACCTTCCTTTTTAGCCAGATACTCTTTGAAGCGACGATCGATCTCGGCTTTTTTCTCTGTACTGATTTGCGTTTCGTCTTTTGGTTGATTGACCCAATCAGGCAATTTTTCTCGCCTTACATTTCGGCGATAATTTGACGTGTTGTTTTGTTTTGACGCTTTCGGTTGTTTCGCTTTCGTACTCAATGTATGGAGATGTTCAATCGCTTCTTCTGGCGTACTGATTTTTTTTTGCGCCCACTCATTAGCGATCGTATTCACGAAGCTCGCATTTAAGCTCGCATGGTTTTTTATAACTAACACATAGTTGATCAAAATGTTGATGACACTGCTAGACAGACCGGATTGAGTGACCAAATCTTGCAACAACCAATTTTCCTGTTTGGAAACATACCCGCCTTTTTCTTTTTTTATCGCTTCGAGATAACGCATCGGTGGGGTTTGGCGTGCGACTTGGATCAATTGTTGTGCAGCACTAGGCAACGCCTGATTGACAGGGACACCTGTTTCAGCAGACTGATCGGTAACCAGAGTGTTGCTCGATTGTCGCAACGTATTCTGCTGTTGCTGCCGTAACAAGACGATCCGTTGGAGTTCTTTTAAAGATACTTCTTCTGTCGTAAAATCAAATGACTGTAGAAGCAACTCTCCTAAAGTCAGTTCATCGAAGCCATAGAGTTGTTGGTATGTTTTCGCTTGTTGCAGAACTGGTTCTGTCAACTGATTGATGTGTTGTTTCTTCAACCAATCGGTTAAAAACGTCCAGTCAAACGAGTCTGAATCTGCGATCAATGATTTGGGTTCAACAGTTGTGAATTGTTGCTGGATCGATTCCACTTGTTCTTGGTTTGCTGCATAGACTGTTTCATTGAACCGATAGACTTCCAAAAACTTCTTAGTGATTTTTTGATAGCCTTCATGCGAAAGATTTTTTGGCTTAAATAATTCCGTCAATTGGTTGAATCGACGTTCGCCAACTTTTTCTAAAAGTAAAAAAGAAAGTAACGTGTCATTGAAAAACGTAGGAACGTCCATCGGTTCTAGCAACTCATAAAGAAAACAATTACCCAAATTTTCATCTTTTTTGAAATAGACTTCTAAAAGACCGATTCCTTCTAATTTTTTTCGTGCCTCATAAAATTGCGGTAATCCACAACTTAGACTACTCAATAAATCGGCGTGTAATCCTTCAGGACCTACGCCAGTTTCTAGCGAGATCTCCGAATACAACGTCAAGTAAAGACTCAACGCTTCTCCCCCGATCAATGGTTGGTAAAGGGATAACAAGGCAGACTTTCCTTCTTCTTTTAAAGGACTGCTTTTTCTTCCTTGGTAAATATTTTTCGGTTGTAATTCTTTCCACGCATTTTCCAAGGAATGCTCCCTCCTTTATTATTTACGCATCATTTTCACTATTACTCGTATCTTTTGCTTTATCAACAATGTCTTGTAATTCTTTCAAAAAGACAGACATATCTTTGAATTGACGATAGACACTCGCAAAACGAATATAGGCGATTTCATCTAAGTTCACTAAATCTTCCATGACGTATTCACCGATCAGATTAGTTGAAACCTCATTTTCGCCAAGACTTCTTACACGATTTTCAACATGGTTGACGATCTGTTCCATTTGTTCCATCGCTACTGGCCGTTTTTCGGCAGAACGGATCAATCCACGTAAAATCTTGTCACGATTGAATTCTTCTCGTTCACCATTTTTCTTGATGACTAATAAAGGTGCCGCTTCAATTCGTTCAAAGGTTGTAAAACGGAAGGAACATTTTTCGCACTCACGGCGTCTTCTTATCGCTCGACCATCGTCAGCTTGACGACTATCGATCACTCTTGAGTTATTATGTTGACATCTAGGACATCTCATCGTAATTTTCACCTCTCTTGGTGTAGTTTGATCGCTTATTTGAATGTACCATATGAAGTTGTTCTATCAGTTGATTTTTAACACCAATTATGAATCATTGGTGTTAAAAAGGCTGGTTTTCAACACTAAGCTTAAAAATTATAAAATATGAAAAGGATTTTTTCAATTTATATCTTATTGCTCAGTTCAAAGTGATTTTCACAACTTCACTGCTTATTGTTTTAGATTTTTTTCCACTGATTTTTTATTGAACTAATTCAAGTGGAGCGTAATAAACGTTTTCTTATTACTAACTTTAGTATAACATGAAACAATTAAGCAATGCGACTGTCCCAGTTAAAAAATCGCTTGAACTGAAAGATTTGTTGTGTTTTTATCTCAACGAACGAAAACAGACTGGCGTTCAGCACCAGCCTGTTTCTTTTTGATTTTCTATTTTAATCAATGCTTGGGTAATCCCTATAGTTTATCTTCGATTCCCGTGTAATGTTTCATTCGTTCTTCTTCGATTTTTTGTTCTGTTGAACGATGATCGAATTGGGGGTCTTGGTTTACTTCAGGACTTGTTTCCGGATCTTTGCGTTCTGTGGTTAAGTCCTGTCGCTTGGATTCTTTTTCGACATGTTGGTCTTCTAACTCAGCAATTCTCGCCCGGTATTCACCTTCACGAATTTTACCTTCTTCTGCTTGGATCTGTCCCTTTTCCTGTAAATCTTCTTTGTGGAGAATCTCACCAATTTTTTCTTTCGCAGAACCTACTACTTTATCTTTTTGGTTTTTGAATGTACCCATCGTATCATCTCCCCCTCTTTCTTTATATAAATAGCATAGCAAAATGTTGCGATTTACTCAAAGAAAGCGATTAAGCAACAACCATTTTTTGATTTCAGCGGATAAATCTTCCTTGGTTTGGCGATTATCGAATACGATATCCGCACGTTGTTTCTTTTCCTCGATTGACAGTTGGCTTTTCACCCGTTGTTCTGCTTCTTGCTTCGATAATTGATTGCGTACCGTCAAGCGTTCGATTTGCTGAGATTCTGGGATATAGACAACTGCGACGGCATCCATTTGTGTATCATACTGTCCTTCAAACAATAAAGGAATATCGACAACGATCAACGGATATTGTGCTTTCTTCTCTGTGATTTCTTCAGTGATTCTCCCACGGATAAATGGATCTAATACTTGATTCAATTGCTCACGTGCAGTGACAGAGCCGAAAATCAATTGTCCAAGTTTTGCCCGATCTAACTGACCATCTTGTTGGAGGATCTCTTTGCCGAATGCTTGAACCAACGCTTGAAGTCCTGGCGTATCCGGTTCAACGACCTCTCTTGCCACTATATCGGCATCGATCACTGGAAAGCCATATTGTTGGAAAATAGCAGCGGCAGTACTCTTGCCTGTCGCAATTCCCCCTGTCAAACCTAAAACAAATCCTACTTGGGTATTCTTAATTTCTGACATGTTGGACAATAGTGCGTCCCCCTTTGCGCAACTTTCGTTTTCACGATTGGTGTTTGACAACGAATACATGCTTCTCCTGTCTGTCCATAGACATGTAAAGCCACTTGGAAACTCCCTGACTCACCTAACGCATTGAGATAACTTCGGATCGTTGTTCCCCCTGCTTCAACTGCTCGTGACAACACATCGATGATTGCTTGACGGAGTAATTTGATTTCTTTTGGGCGTAAAGAATCAGCTGGTTGCTCTGGATGGATCTTCGCTTCCCATAATGCTTCATCTACGTAGATATTTCCTAGTCCTGTGACCAACTTTTGATCAAGTAATAAAGGTTTGATGGCTTTGTGTGACTTTTGTAGCCCTACGGTAAAGTCTTTTAATAAGAATAAATCTGGTAAAGGCTCTGGACCTAATTTCAAGATTCCTTTATAGGTATTGCTCGCTCCTTTTTCAACGATCGTCATGCGGCCGAATTTCCGTACATCGTGGTATCGTAATTGGCTGCCATCTTCAAAAGAAAAAATCACATGTGTGTGTTTGTCGATCGGTTCTTCTTTTTCAAAATATTGATATTTCCCCTCCATCCGTAAATGGGAAATCATTTCATAATGACTCAAGTGAAAAATCAAAAATTTCCCTCTGCGACCGATCGATTCGATCGTTTCACCAATTAACGTTGCTTCAAAAATCGGTACCTCCGGTTGTTCAATGATTTTCGGCCATAGCACTTGGACGTTTTTTATTTTTTTGTTTTTCACTAATTTTTCTAATCCTCTACGGACAGTTTCAACTTCTGGTAATTCGGGCATCCTTTTTCTCACCTACAATTTTCACTTATTTGATTTTGAATCGAACTTATCTGTGACAAAAATAAAAGCTATTTTGTTCCTGAACTTAAAACAGAATAAACGGTGTTCCATAAGCTGACCTTCAACATTAAGCTAAAAATTGTAAAAATATGAAAAGCTATTTTTCATTTTTCTATCTTACTGCTCAGATCAAAACGCTTTTGTCACAACCTTGATAAACAGTGTCCCCGAAGCAACTACTTCAGAAATAAGCCAAGAAACCCCAAAATTTGAAAAACAATTTTCGGGTTTCTCGCCTTATTCTCAGAGCTGGACAGCTCTGTCACAATCTACTCCTGCATCGAACGAACCCGATCCAAGATTTTCCCTCGATGTTTGTCTATTGGTATAAAAGTAAAGAATTATTTGGCTTCATACCATGTTTTGCCCCAGCTGCTGTCTGTGATCAGTGGAACATGTAAAGCAACCGCCTGTTCCATTACTTCGCTGACTAATTTATCTAACATCTCTAATTCACTTTCTGGCACTTCAAAGACTAATTCATCGTGCACTTGAAGTAACATCGTCGCTTGCAAGTCCGATTCTTTCAAGCGTTTGTCCAATTCGATCATGGCGATTTTCAGGATATCCGCCGCACTTCCTTGGATCGGCGTATTGATTGCTGTTCGTTCGGCAAATGAACGAATGTTGTAGTTCCTTGAATTGATATCTGGTAAATAGCGACGACGATGGTATAACGTTTCTACAAAACCTTGATCTTTCGCTTCACGAACAATACGCTCCATGTATTCTTTGACACCTGGATATTTTTCAAAGTACGTATCGATATATTGTTGAGCCGCTTTACGCGTAATGCCTAAGTTTTGTGATAACCCATAATCAGAAATTCCATAAACGATTCCGAAATTGACTGCTTTCGCTTGACGACGCATATTTGGTGTGACGTCTTCGGCTTTTTCAATGCCGAACACACGCATTGCTGTACTTGAATGGATATCTTGTCCTTCTAAAAAGGCAGCTTTTAAATGCTCGTCATCTGAGATATGCGCCAATACACGTAATTCGATCTGAGAATAGTCAGAAGAATAGATCAACCAATCTTCGTTTCTAGGAACGAATGCTTGACGGATCTTGCGACCTTCATCTAAACGGATCGGAATATTTTGTAAGTTGGGATCAACTGAACTCAAACGGCCTGTCTGCGTCAATGTTTGAACATAGCGAGTATGGACTTTCCCGTCCGATTGGATCACTTTCAGTAAACCTTCGACATAGGTCGATTGGATTTTAGCGATTTGGCGATAAATCAAAATATCGTCAACGATCGGTGCTTGCTCACGCAATTGTTCTAAGACATCAACCGCAGTCGAATAGCCTGTTTTGGTTTTTTTGATCACTGGAAGACCCATCTTTTCAAAAAGGATCACACCTAATTGTTTAGGTGAGTTTAGATTGAATTCTTCTCCAGCCTCTTCATAGATTTTTCGTTCGATCTCTCTCAATCGATCCGAAAATTCGATTTTCATTTCTTGAAGACGAGTCGCATCCACTTTGATCCCACTGATTTCCATTTCAGCCAAGATGATCGACAAAGGTAATTCCATTTTTCGGAAAAGATCTTCTTGATTTTTTTCTGCTAATTCTTGACTTAGTTTAGGCGTCAAACCATTGATTGCTGAAACTTTTCGTGCTAGGTGGGCAAAGAAAACTTCTTCATCTTCTGGTAGACCTTTCTTCGCGCCTTTTCCGTAGATTGCTTCATCCGATTGGATATCATGATACCCGTAATGTGACGCTATCCCTTCGATGTCCTCACTTTTCTCGTTCGTATCCAATAAATAAGCACCTAGTAAGACATCAAAGTCGATCCCTTGTAATTTCGCTGCATAGCGGTTCAATGCCACATACGTACGCTTAGCATCATATACATTTTTCAGACGAGTCTTGTCCCCGACCCATGAAAGAAAGGTTTCATTTTCAAAAATCGCTAAGTCATTTGTCACATAGATTTTCTCTGGTGTTCCCCATGCCACACCAACGATGTCTTCTGTATGATAGTTGTCGCCCATCATCTCAACATATAAAGCCATATTTGTCTGGAACATGCTCTCATCATATTCATGGACCACTTCAAACAAAATATCTTTCATTTCTACTTGTTCTTCGACCACATCTAATTTAGCAAGAAATTGTTTGAAATCCATTTCCTTGAAGAAAGGCACCAATTTATCTAAGTCTTTTCCTTGATAGGCAAGGGAGTCAATATCAACTTCTACTGGCGCATCGGTATCGATCGTTGCTAATTTTTTGGACAAGAAAGCTTGCTCTTTGTCATTGATCAGATTTTCTTTCATCTTACTTTGTTTCATTTCGTCGATATGTTCATAGATCCCTTCAACAGAGCCATATTGATTCAATAATTTGATCGCTGTTTTTTCACCGATCTTTGTTACGCCAGGGATATTATCTGAAGCATCCCCTGCTAATCCCTTCATATCGATGATTTGTTTCGGTGTAAGGCCATCATATTTTTCCGCCACATGTTCTGGCGTATAACTTTCAATATCACTTACACCTTTCACAGTGATATCGACTTTGATTTCTTTTGATGCCAATTGTGTTAAATCTCGGTCACCGGACAAGACAACTACATCGAATATTTCTTTATCCACTTTTTCTGCCAAAGTACCGATGATATCGTCTGCCTCATAGTTCGGTAACTCGTAATACTTCACACCCAGACCGGTTAGAAGCTCACGGATATAAGGCATTTGTTCTTTGAATTCTCCCGGTGTCTTTGAACGGCCACCTTTGTATTCTGCGTACATTTCTGTTCGGAATGTTGTTTTCCCTGCATCAAAAGCAACCAAAACATGCGTTGGTTGTTCTTTTTGCATGACATTTTCAAACATATTATGAAACGCATAGATTGCGTTGGTATGCAACCCATTACGATTTTTAAAACGTTCCAACGAATTGTGCAACGCAAAGAATGCACGAAAGGCCACACTATTTCCGTCAACGAGTAATAATTTATTTTTAGTCATCCGCTTAACTCCTTACTATAAAGTTCTTTCTCATTCTAACAAAGAATGCCAAAGAATGCGAAAAGAAAAAACGGACAGGCAAAAGGTTGTTAGAAAAGCGGTACGTACTAAGGCGTAAGACACCAGTCTTACTTTTTGAATACCGTTTATCCTAGATTGCGAACAAAGTAATTTAGGATAAAAATAGTGATTACTGGTATCGAGGACCCAAAAAAGAACCCACTAGAATTTGACGATCAAATTCTGTGGATTCTTTCTTTTCATATGAGAGATATTTTTATCTTGCTCTTCGTTTATTGCTTAGTTATTACGTCCAAAGATTCGTAAGAATGCCAAGAACAAGTTGATGAAATCTAGATATAGTTGAAGTGCCAAGAATACGGCAATCCCACTATTTGCTTGTCCATTTGATTGAACATATACATTTGCGATCTTTTGGTTATCATAAGCAGTAATACCTGCAAAAATCACGACAAGTAGTAATGAGATGAACAGTTCAACTGCACTACTTCTTAAAATAAAAACATTCAAGACCATCGCAATGATCACACCGATCAACGCTGCCATTCCGGCACGACCCACACCTGATAGATCTTTTTTAGTGAACATCCCGATTGCTGACATCCCAATGAACATCCCAGTTGCTGAAATAAAAGCAGTTGTGATCGTTCCGATATCATAAAAAGCTAATGTAACAGCTAAAACGATACCATTCAATAAGGAATATGCGATAAATCCACCGATTGCTAAGCTTGGATTTTTTTGTGCTTTTGCTCCTAAAACTAAAACCAAAATGATTTGGACAATCCATAATCCCATAAAACCTAATGGAAAATTATTGATGAAGCTTGCTACTTGATAAGGAAAAACTTGGATCGCTAAATAGGAAGTGATCGCACTCAGCGCTAGACCGATTCCTAAAAATCCGTAGACTTTCGCATAAAAGCGGTTGATACTATTTGATATGATTTGATTGTTCATCTTATTCACCTTCACTTTCAAGAGTTAATTCTTGTTCTAATTCTGGTGGTTGTACCATGACTACTGCATCTAATACACGATTGTCTTGTGTATTCGTGGCCTCCACTGAAATAGTCACAACATTTTTCATCTTATCCACTCGAATGACTTCAAACTGAAAAGTCAATGTTTCATAATGAAAAACCGGCTCGACAAAATTAGCTGAAAAATTCACCACATGAGAACCTGGACCAGGCAAGTGTTTTGACACTGCACTTGTTATGATTCCCATTAACATCACAGTTGGAACAATGGGTTGATGATATTCCGTTTTCTGTGCAAAATCATGTTGGATATATAAAGGATTGGCATCGTTTGTTAATCCTAAATATAATAATAACTGACTATCTTCAATTGATTCTGTTAAAGATAACGAGTCGCCTTCCTCGATTTCATTGATTGTTTTTCCTAATTTACGCGGTTTACTTATGTTCAAGTTTAAACCCTCCAGTTTATTTATTCATTCGTACCAATTGTACCAAATCATACAAAAAACGCAAGTTACAGAACATGCTTTGGTCTTTCACTTATGTAAGCAATCACTTCGATGATCGTACATTATTTATTGAAGACTATAGCATAGTTGAATAAAAACCGTTCGTATTTTGTCTGGATACTTTAGGATTTCTTAATTCGATTGAATACTTACGGTCACTATAAGCAGGCGAAACATTACTGAAAAAGAACTCTACCTATCACCCACAAATAAACGCCAAAAGGGGCTGCCACCTGACAATCCCTTTTGACGCTAACTTCTTTTATTCACTTAGATGATTACAGAACGTTTTTCGTTGTACTGCTCAATAATTTTTCATAGGCTTGTTCAAATTTTTGAACATCACCAGCACCCATGAAAATAATCACTGCTTCGTGGTAGTCTAATAACGGCGAAACGTTATCTTCTTTGATTACTTGACCACCTTTTTTGATTTTTGCCCCTAGGTCTTCGATTTTAACGTCCCCTTGTTCTTCACGGGCAGAACCAAAAATATCACATAGATACACACGGTCAGCTAAATCTAAGGCTTCGGCAAATTCATCCATCAAGGCAATCGTACGAGTAAATGTATGTGGTTGGAAGACTGCAATGATTTCTTTGTCTGGATATTTCTGACGTGCGCCATCAATAGTTGCTTTGATTTCTGCTGGATGGTGAGCATAGTCATCAACGACTGTCATATCAGCCACGATTTTCTCGCTAAAACGACGTTTCACTCCAGGGAATGTCAACATTTCGTCAGCAACTTCTTTCACGTCTAACTTCTCGAAGTAGGCAACTGCGATAACACCAAGTGCATTCAAAATATTATGTTTTCCAAATGCTGGAACTGTAAAGTGTCCAACAAACTCTTCGCCATGGAACACATCAAAAGCTGAACCAGTTGTCGTACGTTCAATATTACGTGCTTGGATATCGTCATCTTCATTCATACCGTAATAATAGATCGGCACATCCGCTTCTAACTTTCTTAGATAGTCGTCATCTCCGTAAGCAAAGATCGCTTTTTTGACTTGTTTTGCCATCGTTTGGAAAGCGGAGAAAACATCATCGATACTTGTATAATAATCAGGATGATCAAAATCGATATTCGTCATGATCACATAATCAGGAGAGTAAGCTAAAAAGTGGCGACGATATTCACATGCTTCAAAAGCAAAGAATTCTGCCTCTGGATCACCATGACCAGTGCCGTCACCAATCAAGTAACTTGTCGGACGAATCCCTGTCAATACATGTGATAATAGACCTGTCGTACTTGTTTTCCCATGGGAACCAGTGACAGCGATACTCGTATAATTTTGGATAAAATCTGCAATAAAATCATGGTAACGGATCACTTCTAATCCAAGCTCTTTTGCACGTTGGATCTCTTCGTGTGAATCTGGAAAAGCATTGCCGGCGATCACGATCATTCCTGGTTTGACGTTTTCTGCATCAAACGGCAAGATAGAGATATTGGCTTTTTCTAAATCTCTTTGAGTAAAGAAATATTTTTCGATATCTGATCCTTGGACGTTTAATCCTTTTTCATGTAATACAAGTGCCAAAGAGCTCATTCCTGAGCCTTTAATACCAACAAAGTGGTACAAATTTTCTTGATTTTTCATTTGAATCCTCTTCTCTTAACTATCATCCATTATTTTATTCATACATTCAACACGAAACCCATTATCTTATAAACAATAAAAAATTTCAACCAAATTTATTCGGATGATTTTTAGTTCCTTAAATATTAGTGCCCTGATTACCTTTTTAGCGAAACTTTTTCATTCATCGCTAAGAGACGTAAATAAGCAGACCACACCTCATCTGGGATGTCGACATGACCGATAAATCCCGTTCCATTAGGTCCGTAACCTTGGGCATCATCTTTCAAACGAACTATTTCTCCAAATACTAAGGCTTGGAAATAATCAGAAGGCCACAAGTCATTTAGTCTTTGATCAGAGAAGTTGAATCCCTTGGTACTTTCTGTCACTTGTGGAAGTATCGGTACATAATTATAAAAATGAATAGACTCATTGCCCCATTTCTTCTCAAAAGTCGCCTTTGTTCGTCGTTGCAAGGTGGGATCATTCATTAAAAGAACACGTTCAGGTAATGGGCCCTGTGCTTTTAATAAATTGTAAGAAAATGAAGCATTCTCGCCACAATTGGTTGACTTCGTTTCTAACAATAGTGCCTGTTCAGGTAACCTATATTTTTCAAGCAAATAGCGGGCACAAATCTCACTTTCACTTAAACCTTGTTCAAATAAGAATCCTTGTTTTTCAAAATTTTTATAGAGATACTTCGTCGCATGTCCGATCCCACCAACTAAAACGATTTGCGCAACCTGCTGGTTCAAGTAAGCCTTTGCTGCTTCATCTACTAGGACGGGCAGACAATTCCCAGCTAAAATCAGTGTTGGTGCTTTTAGTTCCGAACACTCCTGTGGGTCAGGGTCTGCTAAAAAATCCAATAAGCAATTCCAGTCTGCAATTCTTGATGGTTCACCTGTCATTCTGTTTCTCTCCTCATACAATTATTCAACATCGAAGTACGTGGTTTTTTGCCATACCAATCGTCCTCTACAACGCCCACACAAATAGCGATCTGTATTGATTTTCCTTTTACGATAAATCCATTCAGCACACTTTTGGCATTGATATCCTTCGATTTTTTGCCTTCTATTTGAAGGAATAGCAGGTGCATAACGTAAGCCACCCGTCTTTACCAATAACTGTTTGAAATCTGAGTCACGATGGCGATACCCTTTTCCAGTCAAGTGAAGATGATAATGACACAGCTCATGTTTGATGATCCCGATGATCGTTGCTTGATCGGCTACTGCAAACATCGTCGGATTAAAATCCAAATGGTGATCATTTAAATGATACCTACCACCTGTTGTTTTCAAACGTTTGTTGAACATTGCTTGGTGCATGAACGGACGCTGGAAGCTTGTCCAAGAAATCTCTTCGACTAACTGTTGCAATTCTTCTTGTGTCACGCTTGATCCTCGTAAGGCGAAAGCATCGTCAGACTGATACGCCCTTTGTTCGTATCCACTTGTTCGATCCAAACAGTGACGACATCACCAACGGAAACCACGTCAGTTGGATGTTTGACGAATTTATTGCTTAATTTAGAAATGTGGACTAAACCATCTTGTTTCACACCAATATCGACGAATGCGCCAAAATCGATGACATTGCGAACTGTTCCTTTTAATTCCATGCCGGGTTTTAAATCTTCCATACTCAATACATCTGAACGTAAAAGTGGCGCAGGCATTTCATCTCGCATATCTCGTCCTGGTTGGGTCAACCCCTCAAGAATATCTTTTAATGTTTCTTCACCTACTTGCACTTGTTGTGCCAAGCGTTGTGGAGAAATCTGACTTAATTTTTCAATTGCTTCTTTCGTTCCTAAATCCTTTTCAGATAATTGGTTTGCCTGTAAGATCTCTTTTGCTACTGCATAACTCTCTGGATGGATCGCGGTGTTGTCCAGTACATGTTTGCCACCAGGCACACGTAGGAAACCGATTGCTTGTTCATATGCTTTTGGCCCTAAACGTGGGACCTTCTTCAATTGCGTTCGAGAAGCAAATGCACCATTTTCTTCACGATACGTTACGATGTTTTGAGCAGTCGTCTTATTTAGACCAGAAATATGTTGCAACAACTGAGGACTCGCTGTATTGACATCGACCCCTACTTGGTTCACTGCCGTTTCAACAACAAAATCCAACTGTTCTGCTAATCTTTTTTGTGAAACATCATGTTGATATTGTCCTACGCCAACAGCCTTCGGATCGATTTTCACTAGTTCAGCCAACGGGTCTTGTAATCTTCGAGCAATCGAAACTGCACTCCGTTCTTCGACTTGTAAATCAGGAAATTCTTTACGGGCAATATCACTTGCGGAATAGACAGAAGCTCCGGCTTCATTGACGATGGCATAAAACGCTTGATGTTTGGCTAACTTCAACTGTTCTGCCACAAATAACTCCGATTCACGGCTCGCCGTCCCATTACCGATTGCAACCATATCCACGTGGTACTGATCAATCAATTTCACAAATGCAGGACCTGCTTCGGCTCTTTTTGCTTGATTTGCCGGTTTATGCGGGTAAATCACTTCGATCGCTAAAACCTTACCAGTCGCATCCACCACTGCTAATTTACAGCCGGTACGATAAGCTGGGTCAAAGCCTAAGACAACTTTCCCTTTTAAAGGTGGTTGTAATAACAAGTTACGCAGATTTTCACCAAATATAGCGATGGCTTGCTCGTCCGCTTTTTCGGTCAATTCATTACGGACCTCCCGCTCAATCGCAGGTTGGATGAATCGTTTGTAACTATCGTGAATCGCTAAACGAACAGAATTAGCAGAAGACGAAGCTGTATCAGGAATCAATTGTTTCTCCAAATAAGTTAAAATCGCAGCTTCATCAACCGTAAGATTGACTTTCAACACTTCTTCTTTTTCTCCACGATTGGTTGCTAAGATGCGATGAGAAACAATTTTATGAATTGGTTCAGAAAACTCGTAATACATTTCATATACGCCTTTTTCATCATTTTCTTTGTTCTTGACGGTACTTTCGTATAGCCCCTTATTGTACGTATATGAGCGGACCCATGTTCTGAATTTTGCATTGTCACTTACCTGCTCTGCAATGATCTCATGGGCACCTTCTAAGGCTTCTTCAGGAGACGGAACTTCTTCAGTGACGTATTTAGTTGCTTCGGTCAAAACATCTTCAGATGAAAAGGTCAATAACCAAGTTGCTAAAGGTTCTAACCCTTTTTCTTTCGCAATCGTCGCTTTCGTTCTTCGTTTTTGTTTGTATGGACGATACAAATCCTCTACTTGTTGCATCTTTACAGATTGTGTAATACTTTGTTGTAATTCTGGAGTCAATTTTCCTTGTTCATCAATCAAACGCAAGACTTCGGTTTTACGTTTTTCCAAATTTGCTAAATAAGCATAGCGCTCTTCAATTTCACGGATTTGTACTTCGTCCAAGCTTCCGGTCATTTCTTTACGGTAACGAGCAATAAAAGGCACCGTATTTCCTTCTGCTAATAGATTTAAAACAGTCGTCAACTGTTTTGCTTGATAATCTGCCAATTCTTTCTTTACAAGATCTAGAATCGTTGGATTTACTTTGTCTGTCATTAAATAGCCTCTTTTCTAAGTCGAAATCGATTCCTACTACGGTTTATTCATTAAAAAGCAAGAATCAAAAAATCATACTGATTTATTTTAGCATAGATTCTGGTATTTCTAAATGTAACTAAACAGTGTCTAGAACAAAAATAAAATTCATTTTTGTTTTTAATTTGAAAATGTATAATCGGTTTTCCAAAATCTGACCTTCAGGACTAAGCTAAAAAGCCCAAAAATTTGAAGAACAAATTTCGGGTTTCTCGGCTTATTTATCAGAACTATACACTTTTATCAAAAACTTTTTCTGATCAATCACGTGGTTGCCATGGTCCTTGATTGTTTTGATACTCGATATCTTGGATGATTCCAGTTGGTTCAAAAACGACACCATGCATCGATCCGCCAAAGACAGCCCCACCGTCGATCCCGATTTTCTGATTTTGTATCCACAAATCAGTTGTCTGCATATCTCCATGGAGTAATGGCGTGATCGTATGACCAAATACGATCGTCTTATCAGTCCGATTCTTATGCTCATGAAAAGGCTCTCTGATCCATAAAAAATCTCCAGGGCTAGTATCACGCCAATCTTTTTTAGTTAGATCAACACCCGCATGGACAAAAAGATAGTTTTCCCATTCATAATATATAGGCAAATTACATAAAAAATCGACCAATTCACGATATCTTGAACGAATCATCATGGCAATCTCAGTTGGTGAATATTCTTCTGCTGCACCTGGATGCAAAAGACTTTCCATTGTTTCTCTTCCACCGTTTCTTAAGTAAGACGGATACCAGTCTTCTGGTTCTTGGAGAAACTGTAAGAAGTACTCTTCATGATTGCCTCGTAAGTAGACCGCACCAGTTTCTTTCACTAACTTCATTCCTAGTAATAAGCAATCTTTTGTTTTTGGTCCACGATCATTCAAATCACCAATCAAGACTAATTGATGAATATGTGGATCATAATGTGTTAATAGCTTTTGAAAAAGATTATAACTTCCATGGACATCACCGATTGCATAGACAAATGGTTTATTCATGACACCACCACCTTTTCATTTGATTATATCGCAATTTTATCCTCGTAGGTAGCAACAATTTCCGAATAGTTAAGAGAAAAATCTCCTGATTTCAGATGAAAATGAGAGCCACGAAAATTTGAAGAACAAATTTCATGACTCTCATTTTATTTTATAAACACTAACTACGTCAGCTTTGATTTTTAGAAAAATTATACAAATGCTGCTAAATGAGCGTCGATTTCTTCCGCAGATAGATTTCTTTCTTTGACATAGCGATTATGCGGATGTTTAGCACAGGCTACTGAACATGAGCCTAAATGTTTTTCTTCATTTTCCACTGAGGCTAACATTTGACGATTACACTCTGGATTTCCACAGTTGATGTAGCGTTCGCAAGGAGTACCATCAAACCAGTCTTTCCCAACGATCTGCTTATCTACGCGATTGATATCGACAGCGATACGCTCGTCAAAAACGTACATTTTGCCATCCCATAGTTCTCCTTGGACTTCTGGATCTTTACCATAGGTCGCAATCCCCCCATGCAATTGACCGACATCTTTGAATCCTTCTCTCACTAACCACCCAGAAAATTTCTCACAGCGAATCCCGCCCGTACAATAAGTCACGACCCGTTTTTCCATAAACTCTTCTTTATGGTCACGAATCCATTGTGGTAGTTCTCTAAAGCTACGGATATCAGGACGAACCGCTCCTCTAAAATGCCCGAGATCATATTCATAGTCATTTCGTGCATCGATCACAACCGTATCTTCATCAAGAATCGCTTCTTTAAACTCTTTAGGCGACAAATAAGCGCCCGTCATTTCTTTTGGATCAATGTCATCTTCTAGTTTTAGTGAAACTAGTTCAGGACGCGCACGAACAAACATTTTTTTGAAGGCATGACCCTCGCTAGGATCAATTTTGAAAAATGTGTCAGCAAAACGTTCATCTGCCAACATCGCTTCCATGTATGCCTCAGTTTCTGCGATCGTTCCAGAAACTGTCCCATTGATCCCCTCTTCTGCGACAAGGATACGTCCTTTTAAATTTAGTGATTGGCAAAAAGCAAGATGCTCTTTCGCAAAAAGTTCAGGTTCTGTGATTGTTGTATATTTATAATATAGTAGTACTTGGTAATCCATTTAGTTACTTCCTTCCATCAATTCATTCCATAACAGTATAAAGAAGTATAAATGAAATGACGATATTTCTGCTTGTGTATTTTTGCGCAAGTGTAGTTTACATAATATGAATATCGTAATTTTATGTATTCAAAGACACAAAAAAACCGACTAAAATTTCAGTCGGAGTTCTTGCTTCATTCTTACTAAGTAAGTTATTTTCCTGTCACAGCAAAGTAATTGCCATCGGGATCTGCAAAATTGAATACATATTCTTCACCTAAATGGACTAAATCACCTAATGTCACTTCTAATTGTTGCATCTTTTTGTATAAACCAAAAATATCCTCACTATAAAACATCAAAGAAGGTGCCCCACTAGCTGTACCTGGTGAATGCTGTTCGATAAATTCACGATCATATAAAACAAACGCAGTACCCGCATCTTTTGATTGGGCAATCTCAATAATCAATGTACCATCCATTTCTTGACGATCCAACACAACAAAACCGATCTGCTGCCAGAAATTTGCATTTTTTTCAACATCATCTACGTATAACATGATTTTCATTTCATTTGTAAACATCTATTCATTCCTCCACTTTTTTCGTCCTAGCTAGTTTAGCATAGCTGGTACTGAAAATCTATGTTGGAGAGGTACGAATGAGAAAAGTGATTTATGTCATTCATTTTATAAGTAAACTCATCTTTTACTAGTCAAGTCTATGCTATATCATAGTCATCAGTTTTTTTATCTACTATATATTCTTCATTTAAACTTTTAACAATGTGTTTGATGTTAAATCCATAAATTATATCTGTGAACATATCACCTTCTGATACATCACAATCACTACAAAAACATTCAATGGAATATAAGCCATCTGAAAGTAAAATATCAGCTTCTCCTGAGTCTTCATCTATTCAGTTTACTTTTTTTATATTAATCATCTTGTATTATTTCCTGTGGTTTTAAAAGATACAATTTCATTAATTAAAACATTGATTTCAAAGTTCTTCTATTTTTATTTATCCGCCCTATATTTTTTTATCCAGTCAAGAGTTTCTTCTTTATTTGTTATTAGAATAATAAAACTTTCTTCCGTAAATTTTACACGGGTGTCTTTTACACTAACACCATGATCCTCACTTATCATATCTATTATCGTTACTTCTCCTTCAGAACTAGCTAATAAATATTGATTACCTTCTAAAAATATTCCCTCGTATTCGTCTCCTTCATACAACTCATCTTTAAAATTACTATTTTTACTAGTATCATCAGAAACTACGAAATCTATTGTATCTTGTATGTTATTTTTATCAATTTCTGAAATTAAGAAGTCTTCAATTTTAAATATTTGTTGTTTTCCATACAATTGTAAGACGTTTTCTATTTGTTTTTCCTTCACTATATTTTCCTCCAATTAACTGACAAGTAATAAAATATCTGTATTTGATCTGGGATTAAAATATAAGTTTCAATCCTTTTCTTCATACGTTACTTGTCCGTTAATTCTTTCATTCTCAAATTTTAGATTTAGTTTTATCATTTTTTACCCTATTAAACTAGTTTTTCTATCTAAAATGTTTTTTTCATTTTATGATTTCTCCTCATAGACTATGGAGCAGGAGTTGAAAATGTATGTATAGCCTAAAAATCATTGTTAAGATTCATTCACGTGTTGTATTTTCGATGTACAACTTAAAGTATCAAGAACAAAAAATCATCCACATACCAGTGATGTGATGATTTTTTGTTCTTGAAATACCTTACTTGCTATTTTCTAAAGTTTATAATTTTAATTTCTCTACTAATTTTTTAAAATTACGAATGTTTTTATTTTGCAAAGAATTTAGTTTAATTATTTCTGATAAATAATACTCTGATTTCTCTAATACTTCTGTTCTGAAGTCAGAAAATAGCATTTTTTTATCTTTCCAGAATTGATAATCCGGATTTGAAATTTTCTCTGTGCGAATCCACCCTCCTTGACCCACTTTAGTACCTAAAACCTTACTAATAGATAGGATTTCTTTATCTCTATAAATTTCTATCCACGTATTAAAAGATTCAATATCATTAATCAAAACATAGTTTTCTGTTTTTAAAATCTCTAAGGCCCTTAAAAAACTGATAAACCAATCATATAGAGATACAGTAAAATCTTCTAGTTCTTCTTCCAAAATAATCCCGTAGTATTCATTATCAATTCTGACACTAAAATAGCCATACTCTCCGATAAGATTTTCTGTGTCAACATCTTTAACTATTATAAATTTTATTTCAAAAATTTTTTTCACCCTATTTCTTAAGTTTTTTAAATCATCTTAAAGAATATTGATACTTAATATAATTCGCCTGCATAGCTTAATAACTTCAAGTTTTTTCTGGTTCGAATTCGCTGATTAGTTGTATCCATACTAGGCGGATAACTATTCATTCGTACGTTCACAAGTCAAGGCTATAAAGTATAATGAGCGCAAAGAATCAGCTAGTTCATCGGTTTCATTTTAAAAAATATATAATATATCTTGTTCTGAAATGAAAGAACTAGGGATGACTTCTTCTAAATTTTCTATTCTAGCGATCATGTATTCCTGCTTTTCTCCTTGAAGATTTGCTGTCGCCCATTTCTTCAATAAATCTAATTCTTCCATGACAACTTCTAATTTTGTATTATCAAATTCCGAGCCATCTTGTATATATTTGATGCCTAACTCTTCTATAGCTTTTTCCCAATACCTTTCATAAAATGATTGCGAGGATATATTTTCACTTAATATAACTTCAGAGTTTACTTCATAGATATCCCCATCATACTTAAATAATCCTACTGACATTAGTCCTCACTTCCACATATTTCATCAAATTCGCCAATAATATATCATTTTTATTTATTATGTTTTATTCGATAATCTAGTTCTGACAATGCTTATTCAACGTTTTCTTTTAATCTCGAGTTTCCTTTATACGATTCAATAATTTGTCTATATTTTACATTCCCAGAATTTCCAAGCAAGCTTAAGATATAACTCAAACATTCATCATTAAAGTCATTTAAGTGATGAATAATTGGATTTAAGTCAATTGATTTTTCAAGATCTGGATCTTTCGACCCTTCTAATATTGCATCTAATATTAATTCCTTTATGTCATCATCATCCTGTAACGTAGCTTGGACAGCCAGATTATCGATAAATTTCTTAGCATTATTCTTTGACATATCACCATAATCTAAAATGTCTCTTATATAGCCCACCGCCTCCAACTTGTCATTCTTATTTTTCTGTTGATTTTTTAGAGTATCTAACCAATCCATTAAGATACTTCCTTCTATTTTTTTGGTGTCTCAATCGGAATATGGGTACTATTTATAAGATCTTCATTATAAAATTTACTAGTGGGTCTCGAAATTTCGGGAGGTTGAAAATTACCAGAAATTGGATCTAAATTTTTTTTACCTTTATTTATTAATTAATTTCGTTTGCTACCATATCTAGAAGAAATTCTCCAAAATTATTGTATAATGCTTCATTTTTCTGTGAACCTTCAGAGAAACCAGGGAAATATGAAGTTATTTTAGGTTCGCTATTTTCATTTAATTCTTGATAATTCAAGCAATACATTTCTCCCATTCCAGTGTTATACAGAATAACTAAGTGGGCTGGCATATTTACTAATTTCCGTTCATTCAAAGTTGCCCAAACGGCATCGGGGACGCCAGAATTTTCAAAATCCTCTTTAAAAACCCCATAAATTTCAATTGAACCAAACGTCAAAGCACCAAAAGACGATAAAAAACGTTTATAATCCTCTGGAAATCGTAAATTAAGTTCTACTTGGGCCTTGCGTATGATAACATCAGTAGCTCCACCAAAATCATCCGCTAAATCCTTATTTTCTTCAATTATTTTCTTCGCCTTATTGTAATCATTAACCATTCCATTGTCTCCTTTATTTAAAATCATTTGCTCTATTTTTCCAATAGTCAGCACGCCATTTATTAAAAGATTTTCTATCTATTCCAGATGGCACTGAGTTAGGGTTGATATGAATCGTTTTAGAATTAATTTGATGGAAAGATTGTTCCACCTCAGCAATAGAACTTATATCTCGTTGTGTCATATGATGTAAATTTATAGGATTATCGTCTGGCCCTAGTGGAGCTAATCCCAGTTCCATTCTTTGCAGATTAGATCGCCCTTTCACATCTATTTTATTGATATCAATTATACTATCTCTTTGATAAACTTTCGTACCTTTAAAATCAACATCTTTTTTCCAGTATTCTCTTAGTTGTGAGTAATTATTAGTAGCTTCTCCACCACCCACCTCCTTAAGCTTACCACTCTCTACCTGCTTCACACCAGTGGTCGTCAAGACTTTGTAAGACGCATACGTAAAGCCTAAGATCATCAGGGCTTGGCCGAGTTCGGATTCGTTGATCCATGTGTAGCCGTCTTTGACGTATTGCGAGGTAGAGACGATACTGCCTAAAAGTGGGTCTAGTTTTTCGCCGGTTTCGTAATTGACTCCTTGACGCCATGCTGCATTGACTTTCTCTTGGTAGGTATCGTACGTCATAAATTGGATCAGTTCAGGTTCTAAGTAGTGACCTACTTTCGTGACATATTGATACAGCTCGGAGTTCACGATGCCGTATCCTGATTGCTTGTCTTCGATTTTCCAAAAGACACGTGGGTTGCCCTTGCTATCGTGAATAATGAGAGCATAGACGTTGTACTTTTCTAGTTCTTTGTTTTTAGTTGGATCGATGCCTTTTTTCTCGTTTTCTGCATGTTGCCATTTGTCTTGGATCGTGGTTGTCCACGACAAATCTTTCGGGATAGAGAATGATTTTTTTTGACTGTTCCAAGCTTTTTTTGTTTGAGCGAGTCCTTGATTGACTGCTTGTTCGAGACTTTTGATTTCTGTAAAAAATTGGGCGGAGCTTTGATTGTAATCTAGGAGTCTTTGAAGTTTCTCTTCCAGCTTGTGTTTCAAGTCATGATACATCGTGAGTAATAACGTATTTTGATTGAGTTGAAAGCCTTGGTGTTCTTCTGGCATATGAGGTGAAAGAAGCAGTTGCCGTATTCCCTCGGCTTGGGTGATATATTGATTCATTTGACGAATTTGCGCTTCTAATTCGGATTGTTTCAAGCTAATGGAGTCGACTTGTTCTATGTACTGTTGTGGAAATCGTTTCGCTGCTTTTTCGACCGCTTCGGAGAGTAAGATTCCTCCTTGGACGAGTGGGTAAAGTATTTGGGAAAAATAGGCTTTCGCAGCGTCGTAGGTTTTCCCTTGGAGATTGGGCGTTTGTAAAGTGAATTGAGTGATGGCTTGTTGGAGATTTTGGTAATCAGTGACTTGTTTTTGACAGAAATTACTGGCGCTCGTAGCTTGTGTTAAGGAGTCGTTTAGGTACATGTCGATACTCATAGGTTTTGTTCCTCCGACATGATTTTTCTTTTCTCAAAAGCAATTTCTTCGAGTTTATTCGTGATTCTTTGTTGTTGGATCATTTCGTGATGTTGGCATTCATCAAAGCCATTCATCAATCGCCTCCTTTGATGTGAAAACTCCGAGGTGAATGTTTCGATGGACGTAAAGGTATTCGATTTCTGGTAGGACATCTGTAATCGAAATAAGAAGTTTCCGATTTCTTTAAAGTGATTCTGGTAATCTGAACGGCAGGCATCAAGTTGTTTCATTTTCTTTTCCTGTTCTTCTCTTTTTGCTTGCAGCAACGTTTCCTCGGTATCAAGATTTGTCCATTGATTCATTAGCGTCTCTCCTTAAAAAGATCTCGACTTAACTGAGTGTCTAGTGTAGAAAATCCTTGAGCAGCAGTTTGCAATTGATTAGCAGCGCCTGAGATAGCTGAGGCAATTTGATTGGCTGAGTTTTTGGCGGACGTTATGCTACTTTGAATGTCTTGATTGCCAATTAGCGTGGTGCGTGTGTCATTTTGAAGCGATGATGCTTGGTTTAAAGGGGTGGTTGCACTGGTGATTCTTGAAGTGGACTGTTGGGCTTGTTGAGAATTACTGCTGAATGTAACCATAGATCTCCTCCTCGACTTATATAGGCTGTATAGAACGCTTACATATTCATTATAACAATACATAACCTTTCGTTGGATGAGAATTGTATTAGATAGGTCTCGTTACCTTATTTTTTTATAGATTTTTGAATCAATTATTTCATGTTTACACTTTTCGGAATATATTTTAGTATAAAAAAAGCGAGAGCAATCTGCTCTCACTTTTCGTTTTTTCGATCACGCATTCACGTCAACGACTTTTGCTTCATCTTTGATCACATCTCGATCAAGGTCATTGATACGTGCACTTGTAACAATACCTGCTACCATACTGCCACTTACGTTGACAGCTGTACGAGCCATATCGATCAATGGTTCAACTGAGATAACTAAACCAACGATCGCTACTGGTAAGTTCATTGAACCTAATACGATCAATGAGGCAAAGGTTGCCCCACCACCGACACCTGCTACTCCGAATGAGCTGATTGTTACGATGGCTACTAGTAGCAAGATGAATTGAATGCTAAAGACATCCATTCCAGCTGCTGGTGCAACGATTGTCGCTAGCATGGCTGGGTAAACACCCGCACAGCCATTTTGACCGATCGACAGACCAAAGCTGGCAGCAAAGTTTGCTGTGGCTTCATCCACACCAAGTGCTTTTGTTTGTGTTTCGATATTCAATGGCAAAGCACCCGCACTTGAACGTGAAGTAAATGCAAAACTTAGTACTGGAAATGTTTTTTTCAAGTAGTCGATCGGGCTGACTTTCACACCGATCAAAATCAAGAAATGAACGATCATCACTGCAAACAATGCAAGATAAGACGCTAACACAAATTTACCTAAGTTCAAAATGGCATCAAAATCACTTGTTGCCATCACGTTCGTCATCAATGCGAACACGCCATAAGGTGTCAAACGCAAGACTAACGTCACGATACGCATCACGATACGGTATAAGCTATCGATCATATCAGCAAAGAATGATGCTTCTTTTGGTGCTTTTCGTTTGATTCCTAAGTAAGCAACCCCAACAAATGCCGCAAAGATCACGACAGCAATCGTACTTGTTGCACGAGTTCCGGCAAGGTCTGCAAAAATATTTTTAGGAATAAATGACAAGATTTGTTGTGGGATACTTAATCCTTCCACTGTTTCTTGTCGTGTCGCTAACTCAGAAATACGAGCAGTTTCGGCCGCTCCTTGCGTAAATTCAGCACCTTGAAGACCAAATGCGATCGTCACACCGATCCCGATCAATGCGGAAATAGCCGTTGTTGCTAATAAAGTGGTCAGCACCGTTGCACTGATTTTACCTAATTTTTCTGATACTTTCATTTTTGTAAAAGCCGCAACGATTGAAACAAAGACTAAAGGCATGATCAACATTTGTAAGAAACTAACGTAGCCGTTCCCAACGATACTGATCCAATCCATGGATTGCGTAATAACCTCGTTTTCTACTCCAAAAATCAGTTGCAACGCGCCCCCGAATACGATACCGGCAGCTAGCGCAGTGTAAACCCGCGTTGAAAATTTTGCATGGCGCTTTTGCATACGATAAAACACATATAATAATGCCGCAAAAACTAGAACCACTAAAACTGTGATGAGTGTTGTCATTTTCATCCTCCTCTTAATTTGTAATGACAAGTCCATCTAAGGAAGTAAAGGTTCCCGAGAAGAACTCTTCAGCTCTTCTCCTGAAAATATTTTTTTCAGTGACTTATTCATTCTAGACTATTTTCCGAAATTTTTCCTTACTTTTGCTTACAATTAGTAATAGAAAAAAACACCAGTGATAGCTAATAACTATCACTGGTGTTTTTTCTTAATTTTCTTCTTTGGCTTTTTCTTCTTTTTCTGATTGGAAGTTCAATTTCACACCTGGCGCATCCAAGGCGATCTCTGTTACTTCATAGGCCAGACGTTTGACCATTTCAAAAAGTGGGGCCACTAATTCATCGACCTCTTCTTGCGTCACATCATTTTGATCTTGGACTTTGCGATTCAAGATGTGGTTGATTTGACTAACGCTTCCAGATAACACATATGTATCAAATACTAAACGAAATTCTAAACGGGCACCAACGATGCTATGTTCTTTCGGATAGTTTTCAATTGTCTCTTTTAGTGGTGAAAAACCTACTTTTAAGTCAGTTTGTACCTCTTGATCAGGTTTTAAAAAATCATAATGAAAAGCTTCTACTACTTCTTTTTGTCTTCTAATTTCCATTTTATCACTCCTCTGTTTAAATTATAGCATAACTAAAGTTGAAAGGGGATACTTATTCTGCATTCTTTTCGATTGCTAAAATATCCGCTAGATTCGCCACAATATGGTCGGCAGGAATCTCCCCTAAGAAATGATCGATATCATATAGGCAAGTGTGGATCTTTGCGTTGATCCCCGCTTCAATATCTAATCTTCGATCCCCTACCATCATTGTTTTTTCTGGGTCTAAATGATAACGATCGATCAAGTGACTGATTGCATCAGGTGCTGGTTTTCTGGCAAATCCTTGGTCGATACCAATCACTTCTTCGATCAAATCTGCTAGCTCAAAGACTTTTAAAAGTTTCCAAGTAGAAGCCGTTACACGATGTGTTAAAATATAATGTTTTGCTCCCTTCTGTTTTAAACGACGTAAAACCATTTCAGTCTCTTTGAACGGTACTGAGAGTTCTTGATATTGTTCTTCATATTGATGAAACAATTGATTGAAGGAGGCTTCTTCTAATTGATAACTTTCTCGTAGTTTTCTCACCGATTCTTGCTTCATCACGCGATATATTTCCTTTTTTGGTCGTTCGATACCAAAATCTTGTAATGCTTGAGATACTCCTTCAACCATCGCCGGATACGTATCGAACAATGTCCCATCAAAATCCCAAATGTAATTTTTAATCATTCTTTTACTCCTTTTTACTCATTTCACTAGACCTTTGCCTAATATTTTTTCTTATACCTTTGTTGTGAATTGCGTGCCGCACTTTTTACAAGTCACTCGAATCTCACCCTTGCCTTTCGGCGCCCTTTGCTTGAGTTGACAAGTTGGACATGAAAAAATCGTGTAGGTAGTGCTAGCTTGTTGTTCGGATTGACGTTTCAGTTTATTTTTCATTTTCGTAAACCAGCTTTTGATCGCAACTGTTTTTTGTAAATACGCTTGATTTTCGTTTGAACGAACATAGATTTTCTTTGAACTAAATCGAGCGATGGTCAAAGCGATAAAAACGAAGAAGAGTAGATAGCCTAAACTGAGAGGCAACCAATATCTAACGACAAAGAAAAATAATCCTAAAACTAAAAATAAACGATTCAATGGATCAAGACGCGCATATCTCCCTTTCATGACTTGTTGATATTTTTGTTGAGCTTTCATTATACGTTGTATCCAAATAGGTCCCATTTTTTTCTCCATTTCTCTTTTATTCAAAAAGAAAAAGCCTTAGTTGGCCTTTTCCATCGTCATTTGTTGTAACACATGACGGTTCCTCATAAAATCGATCACGATCAGTTTTTTTTCATCTTCACGTTTTACTACTCGAAAGGTATCTTGTAAAGGGAATGTTAACTTCTTAGATTGGATTTCCTTCAAGCGTACAAAACGACGGATCAATGAGAGCAATTGTGGAAACTGGATCGATGTGTGTAATAATTCTGGATATTTTTTTAGTAACTGCGTTGTTTTAAACAAATTTCTTTTTCGGCTGATTTGTTTTAAAAAACTTTTTAATATCTTTTGCTGCCGCTGAAAGATTGAAAGAGAGCCTTCTTCATCGATCTGGTAACGCATCTGACGTTGTAGATCTTTCACCGATAGATGTACTTCAGTGGTACCTGACTCTACGTTGATTCCTTGAGGGAAAAGTTCTGAAATTGCTTTGTCCCACTCATTTAATGATACTTCAAGATAGTCATTCAATGGCAGTTGAAGTTCTTGAACAAAAAATTGCTTCGCAGCTTGAATGCCACCTTGTTCATAAATTTCCCCAATCGTCAACCCTTCTAAATGAAACTCCGGCGAAAAATGCAAGACTGTTTTTTGTTCATCGATTTGCGTATAGATGAATGTCGACCGTTTGAGAATCGTATCTTTTAAAACAACTAAAAAATTCATTCTTTTCCCCCTTTTTTCTACTACAAAATAGCATATTTTCAACTGTTTGTGTGCAAATATGCTGAAGATTTCATAAAATCTTATTCTTTGAATTTTATGCGCATATAAAAAACTTTTTCATGGCTCTATTAGTTTTTTTATTCATGTATTTGATATTATGGGAGATTCGATAACCGTTACCGAGTATCTGAATCTAAAGGTGTCTGACAACTTATAGATTCATTTCGGCGCGCCTTCTGATTTTTTGCTCGTTAATAAGCCTTGTATTCGTATCATTACTATTTGTTTTACCTATATTTTTAATTGTTGAAAAAATGCTATTTCCCGAAGGGGCCTGTGTAAGCTGTGAGACGTTGATTGCTGTCGTTATTTCCGCGTTTTCTAAGGTAGTTTCCAATGGATGCTCGTATATTAAATTCTCCACATTAACTACTTTCATCACAGCAAGAACAAACAATAGGTCGCCGTTTCCTAGTTGGTCAGCTAGACTTCTTTTCATTGGTGCGCGCTCAAAAAAGTTTCGTCCTAATCCAATTATCACGAAGACAAGCCATTAGCATCTCAGCATCGGTTATTTGAAGGTTTGCTTTTAACATTTTGTCAGTCAGTACAGCATTCAAGACAGCTTGTTTCGTGACAGTCGGCAATTTTAACATGTCACTTACATTTTCCACAAAAGAATTAACCCCCTCGCCATGAATTAGCTTCAGAAATTTTTTCGTATCTCTTTCGAAGATCTTCTCCACTATCCCTGAAACCTATCGGACTCCTTAGATAACTTATCAAATCGTCCGATGATGCGACAATATGGGTCACTTCGTGCATAAGAGTATCCTTGGGACTTGGCTGCACTTGAATCCTTGGTCTAGTAGCTGGATTCACATGAAAAACTATCAAGCATGAAAATAATTCGACATTCAGGGGCAAACCGCATGACAAACGCATGTGCACTCATGAATCCTTTAATTTGTGAGTAGTGATTCTTTGTCACCCCATCATGCAATAAATCAGTAGAAACAAGCCAAATATTTTTTAAAATTAAAATCCTCTATTTGTTGAAGAAGCTGTGCACTTTTTTTCAACTGATAACAAGCGCTTCATAATTTTTTTTACATTTGTTCTTGATTTTCTGCATCACCTCGTCTAAACCTTTCGATTAAGTAAGCTTCCGCAGGCGTAGTTGCAAGAGTCTCTTCTTTTGATAGTTCCTTCTCTATAAATTTCTGGAAATCTTCCTGCGCATTTTTAAACTCTACAGTAAATTATTCTAGAAATGGTTTGAGTGATTCTAGCGCTTTAGTGATATCGATACCAGAAAATACACGATAATTCGGATTTGAATCTTCGGGGAAATCCCCTTTAATCGCTGAAGTAATTAGCTCTCTTAATTTAGCTTCACCACTAATTACAGAAGACGGGAATTCTGGGACAAACTCTTGATATAGGTTCTACCTGTCTCTGAAATCATCAATCCCAAATCATCTAAAGTTTATCTAATCAAAACTTTCTTTATTCATAATTTTAAGTTATAACCTAAAAAAATACTGATCCAGCAAAATAGACAAGGATTTTTGGTAAAAGAAAAAGCCGTAAAAAACTTAAAATAGCACAAGGTCTATTTTGTTTTTTTCGACTTATTGTCAAAATAAGATTATCAAATTTTAGTATATTTCAAGGTAAGTTCTATTCCAAATTTAGCAACTTGCATTTGGATGAGTTTCAATTATCTTCTAATAAATCTTTCATGTCAACGACTTCGCGATATTGATGGATTTTCGTAATACCAATCACTTTATCGATATCAATACTAAAACAAATACCATTGCCCGGAACATCGATCTTGATACCTTTTCCGATCGCATCCATCACTTCATTTGTCAAAGTATCTGGTACTAATGTCAGAACGATATCCTTTTCCGGTGAGATATCCAACCCTAAGAATTTTCCTGTGTCATGGACTCCAGAACCACGTCCATGTAAAATCGTGCCCCCAGATGCGCCAGCCTTCTTTGAGTAATCGATCACATCTTCCCCAATACCACCATCCACGATCGTGACGATCATCTCGAGATTTAGTGCGACTAAATCATTCATTGTTGTTCCTCCATTTGTTGTAATTTTTCTTTGTTTTTCTGATCTTTTTTGTCTTTTTGTTTATATATGAACCCTAAGACTAATGTCGATAGTATCGGTGTCAATGCGATCATTGCCACCACACCAAAACCATCAATAATTGGATCTCGACCATCGATCTGTGTGGCGATTGCCACACTCATAGACAAAATAAAGGTAGAACACATCGGTCCTGTGGCGACGCCACCGTTATCAAAAGCCATCGATAGAAAAATCTTGTCAACTTTTGCACCTAAGACAAATGCTAAGCCATATCCAGGGACCAAGAAATAATAAAGAGAAAAACCAGCTAATAAGCGCCACATGGACAGACCGACTGCTAAACCGATCCCAATCGAGATCACTGCTAACATTACTTTTGCATGAATCCGACCTTCACTTAATTCTTCGACTTGTTTGACCATCACATGGATGGCTGGCTCTGCAAAACCTACTAAAAATCCCATAACAAACCCTAAAGGAATCAGGATCTGATTATTCGCTAAAGAAGCAATTGCACTCCCCAGGTGTTGTCCCACTGGTACATAAGCAACATTTACACCATGTAAAAATAGAATTAATCCGATAGTTGTGATCAAAAAACCTTTCATGATATCCAAAAAACGTTTTTTTCTTAATTTAAATGAAAGAAAGTTCATCAGTACAAATAAGATCACGATTGGTGCCACCGCAAGGATGACTTCATATCCGACTTGTCCAATACCTGTAAAAAAAGTGACCAAAAAATTCATTGGAAGATCACCCCCAAGATCATGACAGCCAAGATAGGACCAAGTGAGGCAATACCAACCATTCCAAAGCTATCATTTTCATTTTTCCCTTGGCGGATCATGCTTGTCATTCCACCAGCCAAGGCTAGAATAAACGGAACAGTCACTGGGCCGGTTGTGACTCCACCTGCATCAAAAGCAATTGGCATAAATTCATTACTTGTGAAAAAGGAAGCGATGAGTACCGCAAGATAACCGATCACCATCAATCGATAATACGACAGTTTAAATACGACTCTTAGTAGGGCAAAAGCTAAAAATACACCAGTTCCCACACTGACTATACCGATCAATAAGACTCGACCAATCTCTCCATCCGAAATATCAAATACTTGTTGACCTAATACTTGTACAGATGGTTCGGCAATCGTGATCACGATTCCAATCAGAAAACCCAAACTAATAACGATTGGTAGACTTTTCTTTTTGATCATATATTTACCAACTAAATCACCAACTTCCATCATCGAATAATCCGCACCAAACAAAAAGAGACTCATACCAACCATCATCATGATTGCTCCTAAAATGAATCTTCCCATGCTTTCAACATCTAATGGTGCAAATACAAAGGTCAGGATAACGATCAATATCGTCATGGGCATGATCGCAATGATTACTTCTTTAAAATTTTTTCTCATGTATCCTCCTTTACTTCTAGTTTACCTGATTAAAAGTAAGTTTACGAGGAAAAACAGTAAGCGATACCATTTTTATGTAAAAACGGTAAAAAAAACAGCAAAAAAACTAACTAGAGCATCAAAAAAAATCGACGAATATTGTTTTATATCTATGCAAAAAAAGGCTAAAATACATGCTATAAGCAATAAAAGCCAGAAATAGATAAACTATTTCTGGCTTTTACCGCTTATTTTAAATAAGTTTATTTTATAACAAAAGTTATCCGCATATTGTAAATCTAACGGTGACGTTTTTCATATTTTTGATCATTCAAGTGATAGTGCCTGAACATGAAATTTCAGGCTTATTTCTGTCTATTTGACAGAACCAATCATCCCTTGAACAAATTGTTTTTGTAAAACGAAAAACACGAGTGCAGTTGGTAAGGTCGCAATCACCAGTCCACTCATGATCATGCCATAGTCTGGTGTATAGGATGCCCCCATGGCTGATAATACTAATGGAACTGTTCGTTTATCTGGAGATTGTAATGCCACTAAAGGCCAGAGGTAATTGTTCCAACTACTCATAAACGTGATGATCGCCGCTGCGGCATACGTATTTTTAGCTGTTGGTAAATAGACACGAAAGAAAATACTTAATTCTTTAAGACCGTCTAAACGTGCCGCCTCTACTAGGTCCTTAGGAAAGGATTTCGCGTTTTGGCGGAAAAAGAAAATCAAAAAAGCGGTACTTACTGAAGGTAAGATGACGACTAGAAAACTATTGATTCCTAATATCGTACCATTCAATTGTGAAAACATCCGATATAGCGGGATCATCAATGCCGCAAAAGGGACCATCATCGATAATAACAAAATATTAAAGACGACTTCTTTTCTTTTACTCTTATAGATCTCAAAGCCATAACCTGCCATGGAGGAGATCAATAAAGCAAAAATCGTTGTAACCACAGCGATCATTGCAGAATTAAGTAGAGAGCGTGAAAAATTCAAGTCATTCGAAAAGAGATTTTGGAAATTGATCACTAAATTTTCACCGATCATCAGTTTACCTGAACTAATATCGACTGCTGTATTTGTCATCCCTAAAATCATCCAAACAAACGGGAAAATTGAAATAAAGGAAACGATGACTAAAGAGGTATATTTAAAAATGCTTAAGAGTAACTGTCCGATACTCACTTGCTTTTTTGTAATTGACCGGGGTTGACTACTTGTCATTTCTCTCATTTGCTCTCACTCCCTATTTTAGTTTGAATCACTGATAACAAGACAATAAATAGTACGATAACGAAAGAAACAGCTGCGGCATAACCAAAATTCGGAGTGAATTTATAACTCAAATTATAGATATATTGTGACAATGTCGTTGTTGCATTTGCTGGCCCACCACCAGTGATATTTTGTACCTCATCAAATAATTGCAAGGTACCGATTGTTGAAGTGATCGACGTAAACAAAATGATTGGTTTCAAGTTAGGTATCGTGATTTTAATGAACTGTTGCCACCTTGATGCGCCATCAATATCAGCAGCTTCGTATATTTCTGGATCGATGTTTTGCATAGCAGATAAAAAGAAAATCATATTATACCCTGTCCAACGCCATGTGATGGAAATAATGATCAATACTTTTGCCCAGAATGGATGAGTCAACCAACCGATCGGGTTATCAATCAAGCCAATTCCAACTAAAAGGTTATTGATTAAACCTGATTGGGAAAATAAACTTTTCATGATCAAAGAATAGCTGACCATTGAGGTAATACATGGCAAGAAGATCGCTGTTCTGAACAATCCTTTGAACTTCAATTTTTTATCATTCAATAGATTGGAAATAAACAATGCCAAAAACAACATGACAGGAACCTGTACTAATAAGTATAAAAAGGTATTGAAAAATGCTTTACGGAAAGTTGAATCTCCTAACATTCGTTGATAATTTCCTAATCCGTTGAATGTCATGTTTACCGGAGGTCCACTTTGAAAAGAGGTGATCAGCGCTAACCCCATTGGTATAAAAACTAAAATTGAGATCATGATCACTGGAAGGACTAAAAACGCGTTGCCATTTTTAAATAAATCCTTTTGTTTCATATTATTCCCCACTTTCATTACACATATGTCGAAGAAATACATGCCTCACAGAAAGTCAGACAAAATTGCTAGTTATTTTCTTCTAAGCTTTTTACCACTGCCTCAATGATTAGTTCCATCGGACAGAGAATAGCAAACGAGTGGAACTTCTTATTTTTTCGAATACCATTGCTAAAGTTATACGGGATAGCTAACGGTGCGAATGTCCCCTATCGACATTTCAATTAATTGCTTATTCTATAAACGATACCTTCAAACGAAAGAACAATACTCTCGTTGATCCGTTTGAAGAGATCGCCACTTATTTCTTTGTTATTCCATTCATCATAGGTTTACTGTTGACGCTGAATATGACTTAATTGGCTAATTGAGCTTCGACTTGTTTTTGCGTATCTGCCAAAACTTTTTCTGCTGATTCACCATTGATGATTCGGCTCAAGGATTCCGCCACAACAGATTCAATGGCATAAGTTTCATGACCATAGTTCACTTCAGGGATTTCTGCTGTCCATTTTGAAAAGTCATCGAATACTTTTTGATTACTATAGAACTCAGACGGCTGTTGATAAGCTTCTTGGTCATTCGCGCTCAACATAGTCGATACTAAACCGATCTCTTCTGCTAATTTGCCCATCAATTCTTCATTCGTTGCGAATGTCTTTTCCAAGAAATCTTTCGCATTTTCTTCACCAGCTACGCCCTTGATCACATACCAGCCGGCACCACCCAAGTTGGAAGCTTGTGCTTTTTGCATGTTAGCAGGTAGAGCTGGAATCGGTGCGATCTTCCACTTACCTGATTGATCTTCTGCCCCTTGAATGGTTGAAGAATACCAAGCACCAGTTGGTGTAGAAGCAACAGCTCCTGATTGGACCGCCGTAACCCCAGCATTCCAGTCAGATGTTTGTTCGACTAGATCTTCTTTAAGCAAGGTAGCAAAGAGTTCTAACCCATATTTTAATGATTCATTATTTTCGATCGTCACTGTTTCTCCATCTTCCGAGGTATACCATTCTCCGGCTTGTTGCATGATCATGCGCACACGACCTAAATCGGAAGGATTGACTTCAGAGATTTTTTTTCCTGTTTTTTCTTTGACATCTCGTGCAACTTGTAAATAATCATCCCATGTTAAGTTCTTCATATCTTCTTCTGAATAACCAGCTTCTTCTAAGATATCTGTCCGATAGAAATTGGCTGTCACACCTGAGTCAAAAGGTACACCGTAAATTTTATCGTCAACTTTGTTGACTGCAAATTTATATGCGGCAAAGTTATTTTCATCCACAATATCTGTCAAATCAGCAAACGCATCTGGGTAAGAGGTCAGATACCCTTGGATACGGTAGTCTTCGATCAACACAACATTTGGTAAACCATCGGTATTTCCGCTAGCTAATGCCGTATTCAGTTTTTGTACGATATCATCTTGAGACATCGTTACTACTTCTACGTCAACATCCTCATTTTCGTAAAACTCTTTGGCTTCATTGACGGCTTTGATATTAAAGGCTTCATCCCATGCCCAGACCGTTACTTTATCTTCGTTTCCCGAAGCATCACTGGAAGAATTGCCACACCCGGCAAAAAGTGTAACTGCTGCTGTTAGGACGAAAGCACTAGCTAAAATTTGTTTTATTTTCATTTTTATACCCACCCTTTTTAGTGTTTGTTTTTTTCTTACATGCTTATCATAACAGACTTGCAAACGTTTTCTTCGTTGATGATCGTTCTCAAGAAAAATATCCTAAAATAAGAAAAAAGTACAATTTTGTCATCTTTTGATTTAGTAAATGAAATTTTAGACTTGCATTTGTAAACGTTTCCCAGTATTTTTAACTTACGTAACAAAGGAATAGGGGGAAAAACATTGAAAAATATCGTATTGATCGATGATGAACAGACCATTCTCTCTGGTCTAAGTACCCTGATCGATTGGCCAGCGCACGACTTCCATCTCAAAGGGGCCTTTTCAAAACCACTAGAAGCGCTCGAATTTATTAAGCATCAGCCTCTTGATATCGTCGTAACGGATTTGATGATGCCAGATTTAAATGGTATCGAACTTTCTCGATTGATCAAGAAGGAACAACCTGAAGCAAAAATCTTAGTTTTATCTAGCTATGATGACTTTCAATTGGTCAAAGATTCATTCAAAGAAGGCGTTTCAGATTATTTACTTAAGCCAAAATTGAATCCTAGTGAGTTTTTAGCTTCTTTAAAGAGTCTGGTGGAACAATCTACAGAAGTAAAGAAACCACGTTTGACAGAACTCGAAAAAATGAGTCAGCTACTCAGCACTTATTTGTCCGGAACTTCTCTTGATTTAGGTATATCACGCGAACAATTCCCACATGACTACTTTTTTTTAGTCTATTGTGAAGAAAAGCAATCGGAAAAACTGCGTCGAAGTGAACAATTGATTGCAGAAGCACCACAATATACAAATCAGCTCGCCTCTGTCTTCCCTTTTTCTACGACAGCAAATGATATTGGTTATTTTATCAATGTCGCTTCGAAGAAGGCATTCGATCAGCTGATTGAACGATTTCAGCAAGAACACCAGACAGATTCTTGTCTCTATGTTCTATCTGATGTTCTGGATTTTGAAAACTTTTATTCTGAATTCCTTACATTAAAGCAAAAAAGTAGCGGACAGCACTTTTATCTGACAGATCACTGCGTTATTTGTGAAAAGCTATTATCTCCCCTACTCTCTTCTTATGAACAACAAACAAAAAGTTATTTGACCAAGATCATGAACAAAGATTTTACGTCTGCCATCGAAGAATTGGACAATTACATGAGTAAGGTGCTTGATCAACGTTTGCAACCAAGCTATCTGAAACACGAGATCATCAATCGACTCTATGCCTTGATCAATGCGATCGCGGACGAACATGAAAAAAGAGAAGAAATCATGACACTAAAAATCACAATTCCAGCACAGATCACGCAAGCAGAACGGTGGGATGATCTGGTTTTGATCGTCAATAATACGACGAAGTTATTACGTGAAGTCACCACTACATTCAGAAAAGACAACTCAGATGTGTTGACGTTGATCTATGAGTATGTCCAAGAGAATTATCATCAAGACATCAGTCTACAAACGCTATCCGAAAAATATCATTTTTCTTATAGTTATTTATCAACGATCTTTACAGAAAAGTATGGGATCAATTTTACGAAGTACTTAAAAAAAGTCCGTATCAACCAGGCAAAACTATTGTTGAAAGAATCGAATCTTTCGTTAAGTGATATTGGTCAGCAAACTGGATTTACTGAACTTGGTTATTTTTCTCGAGTATTCAAAGAAGAAACTGGATTGACTCCTTCACAATATCGTAAAGGAATACTGACCGTATGATTAAAAAGCTAAGAGAACACGAGCTTTTGACCAAACTTTTGATCATTCTTTTTATTGCTTTATTCACTCAAGCAGCGACGATTTCTTTGTTTATTTATCAACGCTCAAGAGATGCCTACATCCAACAATTCGATCAATCCAATCGAATGACCTTACAAAAGATCCAACATGATTTTGAAACATTGAATGACAATATAGAGAACACTTTGACATTATTGGCTGAAAGCTCTGCTGTAGAGGGGTATTTCAAAGAAGGCCAACAAACGACTTTGGAGAAAATCAATCAACTACGTACGGTGCAAAAAATGAATGATTCATTGGCACCGATCTTTCCAAACATCAAAGATGATATTTTTCTTTTTGGGGAAAATGGTCGGATGTTCATTAGTAATGACATGGTGAGTGATCTCACTGCTGATGACTTTTTCCAATTAGAGTTGATCCAGAAAGTCAATGAGAATCCAACAGCGACACAAATGGTCTTTACTCAGTTCGGACTGACGAAACGCGATAAACATTCACCAAGTGTCTTGTTTATCAAAAAGCTTAGATCTACTTTGAACCAAACTTATGGTTACGCTGTCGTAGCCATCACTTCTGATGAGTTGGCAAAAATATTCAGCCAATCGGTCGATCCGGAAACCACGCAAATCGATTTTGTGACAGATGAGAAAAAAATCTTTGCTTCAAATGTTCAGAACCGGATCGGAACGACGTTTGATTCATTTGATGAGTTAGTCGAACACGAGACGTTGACCAAAGCCAATCAGCGGATCACTCGTTTACCACTTTACCGACAAAACTCGGCTTTGGTCAGTGAGGTCAATGTCCACTCGATCGCCGATCAAATGAATGTCATTATTCCGATCATCCTTTATAATATTGGAACGCTGATTTTAGGCGGTATCTTAGTGGCGATCTATTTAAATCGCAACACTCGCTCCATCTATCAATTAGTAGATTCATTGAACCAAATCAAAGAACCAGTAGCAGCTACTGTTCCGATCCAAGGAACATATGAGATCCGAACACTCGCTACTACGATCAATCAGCTGCTAACAACGATCAGTGACAATCATACGAAATCTTTACAAAATGAAAAGAAAAAACGGACATTAGAGATACAAGCGATGCAAGCACAGATCCAGCCTCATTTTATATATAATACGTTAACTAGCCTCAAATTTTTAGTGTGGCAACAAGAAAATGAAAAAGCAGTCGCAGGCATCGATAGTTTTATCGACCTTTTGCGCAGTACGATTGGCAATAAAAATGAAATTATCCCTGTAGAAGAAGAACTGAACAGTGTGAGAAGTTATATTGCGATCTTGACACTGCGTTACGGTGATACGATCTCAACCAAAATCATGGTACCAGAGGAACTTTATTCTTTATATATGCCCAATATGATTATCCAACCGATCATCGAAAATGCTTATTTGCATGCGTTCCAAACGAAGAAAAATGGCTACATCACTTTGTATGGGATGATCCGAGAGAATAAATTGACGTTTGAAGTCATGGATACAGGTGATGGCTTTGATACGGAACAGCCAACGAAAAACAGAGACTATTTTTCAGGTATAGGTAGCAAAAATGTTCATGAACGAATCCAATTACTTTATGGTGAAGATTATGGCTTACACATTGATTCAGTAGTTGGTGTGGGTACATCGGTAACGATCACGTTACCGATCATAAAAAAAGAGAGTAATACTGAATGAACGTGGAGACAGAAACAATCCCTTCATAAAATCAGGCGAACTACTTCTTTCATGACTTTTAAGTATCAACCGCAACTCATAGAACCCACTAAAAATCCATTCTGCGGATCTTTCGTGGGTCCTATTTTTGATGTTCCAATTTACATTATTTAATGATAAAACTAAATTCGTGGTCTTCTTCACCACTAATATGATAGGCTTCTTCTACATCCGCTCCCCATGAATCAATACCTCCGACTCCTCGGACTTTCGCCAACATCGTGACAACCGTTCGCCGTTCCGGTGGTAGTTCCTCCATGTGTGTCGCCTGTTCTAATTCTTCTGCTTTGAATGGTAATGCCGCAAAAGCAAATGGCGAATCCTTTTGTTCAAATCTTAAGGAAAACTCTTCCTGACTTTTATCTGCATTATTCAAGGTTGTCTTGCGCGTAATCTCTAACCACTTGGTATCCATATGGACGCCACAATCTTGTGGCACTAAATAAGGTGGGATTGGCAAGCCCTCCACATGATAGACCCCTGGTGCGCCACCAGCTTTACGATCCGGATAAGTTTCACCTGACAGGCCTTCATAATCGAAATGAGTGGCTTTTGTTGGCATGATCATGCGAAATCCTAATACTGGCAGCTCGGGTAATCCTTCCTTGCCATGATAGTACATGTTCACGTGTAGATCCCCTTGTTCGTTGACACGATACGTCATATCGACGGTCGTTTGTGGGGTTGTGTTGACTGCCAATGTGAAAGTGATCTCGACTGTATTTGCATACTCTTGGTTACTATAACGATTGTTGACTGGTGCGATCGGCAGTTCGATGGCTTGGTCGTTTATTGCAACATGGATTGCTTCCACTTTTAGATACAACCCTGCGCCAAGCCACATACTAGAGCGATACCCAAAGCCATTTCCTCGATCATTATCTGTCAATGCTCGCCAAAAAGTCGGTTGCGTTTCACGATAAAGCCATTCTTTTCCATTCTTTTTAAGTGATTCCAAACCACCTCTGGTGTAAGAGAAAATATAATGTTTTTCTTCTGTTTTGATTCCTAAAGTGCAGTCGCCATAAATGATTCTCAATTTAGGATCTGTATTTGCCATAATAGTATCTTACCTCCTGTAATGCTGGTTTTTCTTGTCCATTTGCAAAAACGATGCCGTTTCCGGAAAACTCATAATCACTTGGACGATCATCAAAATCCCCGCCGTAACGCATGACTTTTCGATTGGTCACTGGATCAAGTACCTCAAGTGCTTGATCTTTAAAATCCCAAATATATCCGCCTTGATACATCTCGTATTCATCTAATAATGCCATATAAGAACCTAATCCACCTAAAGAATTTCCCATATCGTGCATGTACTCGCACAAGATATATGGTTTATCTGCCTGATTCTCTAGATAATCAGCGACCGCCGCAGGTGTTGCGTACATACTACTTTTCATATCCGAAACAGAAGCTTCAAATGTGGGATCAACATAATTCCCCTCATAGTGAACAAAACGGTCTGGATCAACCTTCTTGAAGTATTCATTCATCAACCGAATATTCTCCCCTACATAGGACTCATTGCCTAAGGACCAGAACAAGATACTTGTATGGTTCTTGAACGTTTCAAAATGGGTTTTTGCTCGATCTAGCACCACTTCTCGCCATTGCGAAATGCCTCTTGGTACATTATAGGATGGCTCAAAAGCACCCATTTTTTGCCATGACCCATGTGATTCTAGATTGGTTTCTGCCATCACGTGGATACCTGCTCGATCGCAGAGGAAATACCAAGGAATCTGGTTGGGATAATGTGAGGTCCGGACGCCATTGATGTTGGCATTTTTAATCACTGCCAAATCCTTTTCCATGTCATCTAAGGTGACCGCACGTCCTGTTTTTTCACTCCACTCATGACGATTGACTCCATTGATGATCAAGCGTTTTCCATTCAGATACATCACTTTATCTTTTAACTCGATCTTGCGAAACCCGAATGGATACTCGACATATTCAGTCACTCCGTCACGGTCCCTGGTTTCAATTTCAAACGTATAGAGATTCGGCGCAAAATGATCCCATAATACCACTTCACCTAAATCAATACTGAGCTGCACTGTTTCGCCTATCGCTTGCTTTTCTTCATAGATCGTTTGTCTGTCTAAATCAAGGACCCGTACCTGTAAGTCGCTTTCAGCTGTAAGATTTTCAAAAGATAAGGACACATCCAATTTTCCTTTTTGATACGTGTCATCTAATTGAGGACGTAACCACAAGTCTTCTAAATGATTCTTGCCACGAGCAACTAAGACGACATTTCGAAAAATCCCAAAGAAACGGAAAAAATCTTGGTCTTCTAAAAAGGCAGCTGTGCTACGTTTGTGGACTTCGACTGCCAAACGATTCTCTTCTTCAAGATAAGGGGACAAATCAAATTCAGACGGTGTAAATGAATCTTCTGCATAACCGACGAAATGACCATTCAACCACACATACATGGCTTGTTCGACACCTTCAAAACGAATCGTGACATCTTTTCCCTTCAATCCCTCTGCTAATTGGAAAGTCGTGACATAGGACCCTACTGGATTTTCTTCAGCTTGAGAGAACATCCCTGCCATTTCCTTTTCTGAAGCAGTTGTATAAGCGGGACGACGAAACTCATGACCTTCCCAAGGATACATCGTGTTGATGTAATGGATCTTATCAAAATCACTTAGTTCAATGTGGCCAGGCACATGGATCGTGTCGAATGAACGATCATCAAAATCTTGTTCAAAAAACTCTTTGGGGCGCTTTTCTGCATTTTCAGAAAAATAAAAGCGCCATTCACCATTTAGCGACTGTAGTCGGGAACTTTGACTTCTTATTTCTTCTTTTGAACCGTAGACCGTATGATCACTGTGTGCCTTTCGCTGATTCACACGAAAAACTTGTGGATCATCTAACCAATCAATTGATGCTTGCATGTTCTTCTTCCTCTCCTGTAACTATTTTCTCAAAGTGAAAAATTTCTGTTTGAAAATCTCCGTGAAAATCAGGGAGATAAAACCCCATCGTCATTAACTCCGAGCCTGAATAAATCAATGAACTTTTACGTTCACGATACATCCCTTCCTCCAAACCAACCAAGCGGATCTCATGAAAAGGCGGTTGTCCAGAAGTTAATCGTCGTGCCATAAAGACCATGATCTCCTTTTTATTTGGAGAAACAAATTGCCACGCCGCAATGTTTTGTTCAAAGGGATTTTCTAAGCGGTCAAATTTTCCTTGTTGGATTGTTTGACGAATTTCTTTATACGTGCTGATCTGTTCTTTGATGATTTTCTTTTCTTGTTCGTCTAATGCGGTCAAATCTAGTTCATAACCAAATACCCCGCTCATCGCTACATCCCCGCGTGTCTTTAAATCTGTCACACGTCCACTTTGATGGTTAGGCGATGCAGAGACATGGGCACCCATGGATGAGATGGGATACCCGAGACTCGTGCCATATTGGATATCGATCCGTTCCATTGCATCGGTATTGTCACTTGTCCAGGATTGTGGCATATAGTAAAGAATTCCTGCGTCAAAACGGCCACCCCCACCTGAGCATCCTTCCCATAAGATATCTGGGTAAGCTGTGATCAACTCTTCTAAAAGGTTATATAATCCTAAAACATACCGGTGATAGACCTCTCCTTGATTCTCCACGTAAGCAGAGTAAACATCTGATAAGGAGCGATTCATATCCCATTTCACATAATCGATCGGTACCTTATCCAAAATCTTTCGTAATTGCTGACTGATCGAATCTCGCACTTCTTTTCGTGTAAAATCCAAAACAAATTGCGACCGAGATGCTGCAGGCGTGCGTGCTGGTTCTTGCATCAAATAATCAGACGCCTGACGATACAATTCAGAATCGATCGAAATCATTTCAGGCTCCACCCATAGCCCAAATTTGAGGCCTCTTTCATGAGCATACTCTGCAATTCCCTTCAATCCATTCGCCAATTTCCCTTCATATTCAAACCAGTCTCCTAAAGAAGAAGTATCTGCATCTCTTTTCCCAAACCAGCCGTCATCTAAGACGAACATTTCCATACCTAACGCTGCTGCTTCATCGATCAGTGCTTCGATTTTTTTGCTAGTAAAGTCAAAATAAGTCGCTTCCCAATTATTGACCAAGATTGGACGTGGTTCGTACTGATACTTCCCACGTGCCACACGTTCTCGCAACAGCTCATGATGTATGTGGCTCATGCCATTTAATCCTTCGTCTGAATAAGAAAGGATCATTTCTGGCGTTTGAAACGCTTCATCGGTTGAAAGTTGCCATTGGAACTGATACGCATTGATGCCACCAACGATTCTTAGTTGATCGATTTGATCTTTTTCGATCTCGAACGCATGATTGCCAGAATAGATAAACTGTAGACCGATGGCTTCTCCAAGAACTTCCGTTGTATGGGTATGTGTCAAAGCGATAAAATTGTTCATTTGGTGACTGCTGCTTCCTCGTCGACTTTCAAATGATTTCACCCCCTCAGTGATCCGTTGTCTTGAAATCAAACGCTCTCTAGCGTGGGCTCCAGGTAAGGCGATCACTTCAGTAAATCTGCCCGAATTCGTCATATCTAATTGAAAAGAAGCTGCTTTATCTAACCAGATCATTTGTTCCGTTTGATTACGATACTTAGCAGATCGAACGATGGCCCCTCGTTTTTCATAGATCGTATAAAATAGATCTACATAAATTGGTAAATCGCGATCTTTCAATGTAACACATAACGTTTGTGCCTCTTGTTCATCCAATACATAGGTTTGTGGTAATCCTGTAAGCTTTGGTTTACCTTGGATGATCTGATACGTTTCATATCTTAAATCAAGCAAGCTAGAGCCATTCTCACGTGTGATGATCGTGGCTGGAATGCGATAATCCATACTTCCGTGTCCCGAAAATTCTTGTGGCAGCGTATCTTTTGAAAATGCCCGCTCATCATGCAAAGGAACATTTCCTGAAAAACCACGATCTCTTCTTGGGTATTTTTTGTTATTAGTATAGTTACTCACTTTTTTACCAAAATGAACATGGGTCAACACACCAGATTCTTCAATTTTCATCACATAAGAAATCAATGGATTCGACAAATGAAAAACATTTGTATCCGAATCGAATGCAATCAACGATTGTCTTTTCATTTCTTCACCTCACAAATTTTTAGAAACCGTTTACTTTTTAACTAACTCCTGTATACTGTTTACTAAACATATTTGTCAATAACTTTTTTTATATTTCTTAAAGGAGTGATTTTATGGTAGGGATTCGTGATGTCGCTCGAAAAGCGAATGTCTCTCCTGCAACTGTTTCACGCATATTGAATCAAGATAAGACAATCCATGTCGCACCAGAAACAAAGAAACGGATTTTTGAAGTTGCAGAAAAATTGAACTATGATATCAATAAACGAAAATATATTAAAAAACGAATGCCATCGATCGGTGTGATCTCGACGATCAGTAAGGCAAGTGAAGCACAAGATGTCTATTACAAAGAATTACGTATGGGATTAGAAGAAGAAGCAAACCGCCTGCATATTGGCATGAATCGCATCTACAATCTCTCTGACAATCCCAAGGAATGGAAAGACTTAGATCAACTAGGAGCGATCATCGTAGTTGGAACAGTGACGAAGCAGTCGATCACTGATCTATTGACACAAAATCAGCATTTGATCGTTGTTGATAATCCTGATATCCAACAAGAAGTCGATATGGTTTATGGAGATTTGGAGCGAATGACCAAAGCTGTTTTAGAGTTGTTTCTAGAGAGTGGGCATCAACGGATCGCCTATATCGGTGGCTACCAAGTCGATATGGATGAACGAGGAGGCAAGACGATCAATCCAGATGAAAAACGCATCCGTGCCTATTTGCATTTCATGTCCGATCACCAGTTACAAGATTACAGTACGCACTATCTGGGAAATTGGACCGAAGAAGACGGTGAACGATTAGCTGAAGAGCTGATCCAAAGCTCTGATCCACTACCAACCGCACTCCTTGTAGGAAGCGATCCAATGGCAATCGGCGTCTATCGCACAATGAAAAAACACCATTTGGCCATCGGTAAAGACATCATGATCGCCAGCTTCGACAACATTGAAGCAGCCAGTAAACTAACTCCTGGCTTGACCACCGTCCAAATCAATGCCAATTCCATCGGTAAAGCCGCCGTACGCTTAGCCGTCGAAAGAATCGACCAAATCCGCGACGAACCCATTATTTTGACCTACCCCACCCGATTAGTGGTAAGAGAAAGCTTTGTGCCAAAGAGGTCGTGAAAGGCGCGTTCAGCACTGAGGCATAAGATAAAAAAATAGAAAATGGCTCTTTCATTTTTTATTTTTTTGGCTTATGTCCGAAGTGTTGCGCCTTGAACACCGTTTATCAGAGATCGTGAGAAAGCCGGTCAGCTCCGAGCAGTAAGGCGGAAATTGGGAAAATAGCTTCTCATATTTTTTCAATTTTCGACTTAATGTCGTAGGAGTTGGCTTTCGAACACCGTTTATCGAAGGTCGTGAAATGAGCGCTTTGACCTGAGCAGTAAGATAGGAAATCGGAAAATAGCTTCTCATATTTTTCGATTTTTTAGCTTAGTGTTGAATATCAGCTCCAATAATTGATTTTTTTCAGCAAAAAAAAAACACTAAAAACAACTGGGTTGTTCTTAACGTTTTTTCTGAATACTTGGTTTATCGGCGTTTACTTAATTCCAGACCTCTTCTGCAATACTCTTGATCAACGCAATTTTCTGCCATTGCGCTTCTTCTGTCAAGATATTCCCTTCTTCGGTGGAGGCGAACCCGCATTGTGGGCTTAAACATAATCGATCTAAAGGGATGTAACGAGTAGCTTCATAAATTCGCTCAATGATTGTTTGACGATCTTCAAGTTCGCCGGATTTTGAGGTTATCAGTCCTAATACTACGAGTTTTTCTTCACTAACTTTCGCAAGTGGTTCAAAACCGCCTGAACGATCGTTATCATATTCTAAATAATAGGCATGAACATTTTCTTCCGTAAATAATGGCTCAGCTACAGCATCATACCCGCCAGCTGCTGCCCAGGTGGAGTGGTAATTCCCTCGACAGACATGGGTATTCAAAATCAAATCTTGTGGTTGATTTCCAAGAACCGCATTATTGATTTGTAAATAGGTCTGCGCCAACTCTTTGCGAATCTTGCTTTCCTCTTTATCACTCTCTGCTAAAAATCCTTCTGGTAAAGGTGCTACTAATACGCCCCACGTACAATCATCCAATTGGATCGTTCTGGCGCCTGCTTCATATAAATCTGCGATCACTTGCCGATAGGCTGTTACGATATCTTGAAAAAGTTCTTCGTTTGTCGGATAGATGGCACGAACATGAGGCAAAATGTCTGGACGTAACAACTCCACTAACAGTTGAGCTGGGGCTGGAATGGTTTGCTTTACTTCGATGCCCTCGGTCGTATAGTTACGGGTAAACCGAAAATGGTCCACAAAAGGATGGCTCTCTCCTGTGATTTTTTCTGTTACAATCACCGTTCCTGGACGTGTCTCTTCTCCGTTAAACTGATAACCACGCTCAGGTACAAAAAACTCGATACCTTGTAAACCAAAGAAAAAGTCCAAATGCCACCAACTCCGACGAAACTCACCATCTGTCACCGCATGTAAGCCAGCAGCTTCTTGTTTTTTGATCAGTTCGATAATGGTTTCATCTTCTATCTCTTTCAAATCAGTAGCAGAAATAAGCGATTCGTTATATGCTTTTCGTGCTTTTTTTAACTTTTCTGGGCGCAAAAAGCTCCCAACGATGTCATAACGAAATGGGGATGTTGAACGAGTAGTCATAAAAAAATTCCTCCTTAGATTGCGTAGTAGATAAAGACCTGATGAAAACAAAAAAACACTCATCCCTTTTGCCAAGTCTTGACAAAAGGGACGAATGCGTCGTGTTACCACCCTTATTTGCATTATCCTCACAAATAATGCCTCAACGATACTATCAGATATCCGGCGAGTTAACGGTCGCAGTCCGGTTTTACTCATTTACTAGTAAAACAAGCTCCAAGTTCATCTTCACTAAGGTTTCTGGTCTCCTTTTTCACCCACCGGAGTCTCTTTTTACCGTTGACCGTTAGTTACTCTTCTCTTCTACGCTTTGATATTGTCAATTACTATCCCATGTTTACTTCCGAATGTCAACTAATCCTACTTTCCCTCATTCACTTCGATCCAAGCTCGGTAATATTCAAAGGAAATCTTTTCCTTTGTCGTATGGGTCAACAAGTATTGACCAATCGTTTGTCCTAATCGATAGCCTTGCTTTTGCAACCTGTCTTTTACTTCAGATAGATTATTATTTTTTGTGTTGTTCACTTCGACTTTTAGTAGAAATCGCACGTACTTTTTCGCAGGATCATTCTGCCAGATCGTCTGTGAACCTGGGAGTTCTTTCGTGTGCTTGTCCGTACAGAACCCATAAATACTATTCTGATTATTTTCTGGAAAATAAATCACGAAACTTGAATAATTTTTTAGATATTCCTTTGAATATAAGAGGTCATCAGATGCTGCCACGACGATTTTTTGAAAGGGAATTTCTTCTTCAGGAAATTTATCTGGTTCACTATCGATCATTTCTTTCAACTGTTTTTTTCTTGATAATACTTCTTTATGTTTTTGTTCTAAGATTTTTTTCTCATGATCCAAACGCTGTTCCGTTTCAGCTAAAATGTCGTACATCTCATTTAACGATTTACTATATAGATTTTTCATTTGCTTCATGGGAATATCGAGTTTTCGATAAAAATTGATGTCATATACTTGAAAAATAGCATCGATATCAAACAACCGATACCCGTTTTCCTCTTCTCTTGCTGCATGGATCAACCCTTCTGCATCCCAATACCGAATGGTTGATCGAGAGATATCCAATAACTCCGATACTTCCCCAATCGAATACAATCGTTTCATACCTTTCACCTCAATGATAGTTTATGCTTTTTCTTCTTGACCTTCAAGTAACTTTAAGGTGTAGAATGCGTATTTGTCGGGAAAAGGAGGAAACACAATGACATTATTAAAAACATCTATAAAAAACAATAAAGGAATTGCTTTACTTACTCTTTTATTTATCTGTTTACAACTGCTAGGAACCCTTGGTGTGCCAAAGTTAGTAGCTGATCTCATAGACACAGGGATTGCAAGTGGCGAAGTGAAACAAATCCAACAGATTGGAATTCAAATGTTACTTGTTGCTCTATTAGGCTCTTTTGCTGCAGTTGCCTCAAGCTACTGTTCTGCTTTGTTAGCCGCACGATTTGGCTATCAGACACGAGCAAGTTTTTTCAATAAATTCCAACAATTGTCGATGAAAGATGTCGATCAATTTAATACCGGTTCACTATTGACCAGGATGACCAATGACGTAGATAACGTCCAACAAATGATCGTCATGTTCTGTCAGATGATCATCCCTGCACCAATTATTTCATTATTTACGATTCTGATGATGTTGGAGCATTCCGTCAAGTTGACATTGATTACGTTAGGCTCGATCTTCATCTATGCGCTGATCACGTATTATTTGATGAAAAAAGGAACCCCTTTATCTTTGAGTATTCAACCGAAGATGGATCGTGTCACGACAACGTTGCGTGAATTCTTTACAGGTGTCAATATGATCCGTGCCTTCAACAATCAAGACTATGAAGAAAAAAGAACAAATGAAACCTTTGAAAATTACGCGCAACAGATGATCCGAGTCAATCGAATCTTTGCTTGGGTCACACCGATCGCCTTTTTACTCATGGGTATCGTTTATGCATCCATTTTGTGGTTTGGTGGAGGCTTGGTGGCTAATGGTAGCTTACAAATCGGTATAGTAACTGCCATTGTGGAATATTCGATGTTGACACTTGCCTATTTAATGATTGCCGCAATGGTTTTTGTTATCGTACCAAAATCAATCTCTTGTCTTAAACGAATCGAAGAAGTATTACAAGCTGAAATCGAAATCAAAGACCCCGACCAACCAGAAACTTTATCCTTCGATTCAGTCGATGATACTTTCTTATCCTTCGAACATGTGACGTTTCGCTACAACGAAAACGCCGATCCTGTATTGGAAGACATTGATTTTATTGTACCAAAAGGAAAAACGACAGCCATTGTTGGTGGAACAGGTTCAGGAAAAAGCACGATTGCAAAATTACTGTTACGTCTAAACGATATTTCAAATGGACAAATCAAATTCGCAGGCACCCTGATCACAAAAATGAACCAAGAAACGCTTCGAAGCTATATTAGTTATGTTCCCCAAAAAGCATTTTTATTTAGTGGAACGATTCGCAGTAATCTATTGATGGGGAACGAACATGCGACAGATGAAGAACTAACCAAAGCAATTCGCATCGCACAATTGGATGAAGTATTAGAAAACCTACCGGATCAATTGGACAGCTTTGTGGCTCAAGGCGGAGATAATTATTCTGGCGGCCAAAAGCAAAGGATGTGTATTGCTAGAGCGTTAGTCAAATCTGCTGAAATCTATGTCTTTGACGATAGTTTCTCTGCATTGGACTATCGAACCGATGCTAAGTTACGTGGGGCGTTGCAACGTGAAATGACAGATAAAACACTGATTATCATTGCACAACGTCTAAGTACCATCATAAATGCTGATAATATTATCGTTTTAGATGAAGGACGGATCGTTGGACAAGGCACTCATGAAGAATTGTTGAAAAATAATCGTTCGTATCAAGAATTTGCGAAATCACAAGGTATGTTAAAGGAGGGAGTCGATGGAAATGACTAAAACAACGATAAAAAAACAAAGCTTGAAACGTTTCTGGCGAATGATCCAGCCTGAACATAAAATCTTCTATGGTTCATTACTTTGCAGCTTGGTCGGTAATACATTAGTCGTTGCTATGCCACTAATCATGGGTATCGGGATCGATCAACTACTCGGGCGGATCAAAGAGGTTGGACTTAACCATATGACAGTAACAGATGTAAAAGAAACATTGCTTTTACCAGTGATCCTGTTGATACTCTTCTCCTTACTAAGTAGTATCACTTCCTTTATTCAAGAACGAGCGATGGCTTCATTAAGTGAACGAGTGACCTTACGTGTCCGTAAAGAAGTTACAAAAAAATTCAAAGCTCTTCCAATGGCTTTCTATGACCGTCATCAAGTTGGTGATATCATCAGTCGAACAACTACAGGTTTAAATCAGCTATCACAAGTATTGCTCACAGGGATCAATCAACTTTTCACCTCTCTTGTAACGATCCTATTAGCTGGTATCATGTTGTTTTACATCGATATCAAATTGACTTTACTTGTTCTTATTTTGATTATGATCAGCACAACTGTTACAACAAAATTCGCAAACAAGAATAAACAAATTTCTGATCATAACCAAGAAGAACTGGGAGATTTGAATAATAAAGCAGAAGAATATCTAACTGGGAATTTGGTGATCAAAGCCTTCAACCAACAAGCATTAGCGATTGATGAAGTCAAGAAAGCAAATGAAAAACAATCGCAAGCTTTCAAAAAAGCGCAGTTCATGAATTTTGCGATTTATCCAGCCATCCGTTTGATCAATCAATTAGCATTTATCGCAAGTGCGGTCATTGGGGCAATAGCCGTTTTATCTGGTGGGATCACCATTGGTTTCTTACAAGCGTATTTGCAGTATATCAATCAAATATCAGAACCAATCTCCACTGCTTCATATGTCATCAATTCTGTACAATCAGCCATGGCATCCATCGAACGAATCTTTGAGATCATGGATGAACCAGAAGAAGCAATTGATCATGCAGTAGAAAATCCCATCATTGCACCACAAGGAGCAATTGAATTCAAACATGTTCGTTTTGGTTATACATCAGAAAAACCATTGATGAAAGATGTCAACTTCTCGGTCAAGCCACAACAAACGGTTGCCATCGTTGGGCCAACTGGTGCTGGAAAAACAACTCTTGTCAATCTTTTGATGCGTTTTTATGAAATTAATGACGGTCAGATTTTATTCGACGGTCATGACATCACCGATTTGCCGCGCCATGAATTGCGGAATCTATTTGGCATGGTACTACAAAATACTTGGTTATTCGAAGGTACTGTTGCAGAAAATATTGCTTACGGCAAAAAAGAAGCAACCAGAGATGAAATCATTCAAGCAGCTAAAATTGCTCAATGTGATCATTTTATCCGTACGCTGCCACAAGGTTATGACACCATTATCTCAAGCGAAAATGGGTCGATATCTCAAGGGCAACAACAGCTCTTAACGATTGCACGAGTCATTTTAGCTAATCCTGCAGTCGTCATTTTAGATGAAGCAACGTCAAGTGTCGATACACGTACGGAAGCCTTAATCCAAGAAGCGATGGATGCTTTAACTAAAAACCGGACCAGCTTTGTGATTGCCCATCGTCTGTCAACGATTGAACATGCGGATATGATCGTAGTGATGCAAAACGGAGACATCATTGAAACAGGAACGCATACAGAGCTATTGCAACAACCGACACTTTATGCAAGCTTATACAATAGCCAATTTCAAAATAGTTGAGCGATAAAAAACCAACTTAGTCTAGGATCACTCCGAAACTAAGTTGGCTTTTTGATTTTAAAGAATCAATCTTTACGATTTTTCTTTTTCTTGTAGATATAGGTTCCGATTGCTCCTCCAACAAGAGCAAAACCAAGAACGGTTGCACTAGATCGGATCTCACCAGTTTTTGGTAAATTTTTTGCTGCATTTCCTTGGACTTGTTTTTTTGAGGTTGCAGAGGTGTTGGCTGTTTTCTTTTGCTGAGTATTCCCTCCGCCTGTGTTGGCATTTCCTCCGGCAGTCCCTCGTTTACTCACTGTCACTTGACTTGTTTCTGAAACTGAACCATTCGTGTAAGTGATCGTATAGGTTCCTTCTTTGTTGGTATCAACATCGCCTGACACCATATTCTGGTCAAATGCGAGAGTGAACCCTTCGCGATTTGTTGCGGAGACAAAGCCATCGCTTGGGTCCCACGTATCACCGATATATAATTGAAGATCCTTTGTTACAATCGTTTCTCCGTTTTCTTTTACAACCACCACAACTTCTTCTGTTGCTCGACCGTTGGTATAAGTCAACGGATAATCGCCAGCTTTAGTTGTATCTACCGTACCACTAACCATGCTTTCATCAAAAACGATCATTTCCCCATCTTTGTTTGTAGCAGATACAAATTGATCACTTGGCGCCCACTTATCACCGACATAAATGCTGCCATTTTTTGCTTGGATCGTTTCTCTATTTTCAACCACGGTCACTGTGATTTTTTGAGAGGCTTCTCCATTCGTATAAGTAATGATGAAGTTTCCTGTTCGTCCGGTATCAACGGTGCCTGACACCATACTTTCATCAAATGGCAAAGTGTCACCTGCTCTATTGGTCGCTGAGATAAAATTATCGCTTGGATGCCAAACATCCCCTGTGTGGATTCTTGAATCGATCGCCTTGATCGCTTCTTGACTAGCAATGACGGTCACTGTGATTTCACGACTGAGTCTCCCAAAAGTATAGGTGATCTTGTACTCACCTACTTGTGTCGTATCGACTTCGCCGCTGACCATATTTTCATCAAAGGCAACAGCTTCTCCCGTTTTATCAGTAGCGGAAACAAAATTATCACTTGGTGTCCAAGCATCCCCTACAATGATCGTCGAATCTGTGACTTTAAGGGTTTCTTGACTTTCTTCGACAGTCACATTGATCTGTTGACTCGCAGATCCATTGGTATAAGTCACTGGATAGACTCCTGCTGTCGTCGTATCCACAGTACCACTGACCATACTTTCATCAAAAGGAATTGATTCTCCATTTGGATCGGTCGCTAAGACAAAATTGTCGATTGGTTCCCAACTATCACTAACATAAATCGTTGAATCCATTGCGCGGATCGACTCACTAGCGATTGGTTGCCACACATAAGTATCCGCCATACTATTTTGATAAGTTGTCATCAGTGAAGAGGAGCTTAATACATATTCACCAAGTGGGACATCTTCTGTGCCAGATCCCACATTTTGCCAGTAACCCGTATGCTCTTCTGTAGCGAGCAACTCTGGAATATTGGTATCGGTTAAAGAATAGAACTGGATACCTAAAGAAATTTTAGATAAGGAGATTGTACCAGCAAACATCTCTTGCTGCAATTGCACCTTGCCAGTTTTAAAATGTGATAAATCCAATTCAGTGATATTTTGGCAGTTTCTAAACATTCCTCGCATAAATCGAAGATTCTCCGTATCAAAACCACTGACATCGATTGCTTCTAAATTGAGACATTCTGCAAACATAAAACTCATTGTTGTCACGTTAGTAGTTGAAAAGTTCGTAACATCTAACGCCGTCAGACCGGAACAACCGAAGAACATATAGTACATGGAAGTCACGTTTTTCGTATCAAAGCGACTAACATCGAGTTCTGTCAAACCGGAACAGCCATGGAACATATAATGCATGTACATAACGTTGCTCGTATCAAAATGTGTCACATCTAACGCTTGTAATCCCGAACAGCCATGGAACATGAAGGACATTTCTGTTGCTTGACTCGTTACAAAACTAGAAAGATCCAGTTGAGCCAATCCGGAACAACCGCGGAACATATGACTGAAATTCGTCACGTTGGCTGTTTGAAAACCAGTTACATCCAATGTCGTCAAGGCAGAGCAATCATAAAACATGTAGCTCATGTTCGACACGTTCATCGTGTTAAAACTGGATAAATCTAATGAAGTCAATCCGCCCATCCCATAAAATATATGACTCATTTCAGTGACATTCGCTGTATTGAAGTTGCTTAGATCGAGCGTGCTAACAGAAGACACCCCATTGAACATATAGTTCATCGAACGAACATTTTGGGTATCAAAAGCTGTAAGATCCAATGAAGTCAGCTGCTGGCACCATGCAAAGAAATAATCCATATTCGTGACTTGACTTGTATCTAAACTGGATAAATTCTCGATCGTCGTTAGCTGATTCAAATCAAAAAACAATCCTAATGATTCAGCATTTGCTACCACGGGTCCAGTAAGAACAATTTTTTTGATGAGTGAACGGTGAGGAAACCAAGGTGCACGAGCCGCCGACGTTGTTTCTCCTAATGTCCCTGCATCTATGTACAATATACCTTCTTGGTCGATTCGCCATTGGCTGGTACCGAATACGCCAGAATCAACTTGATCATCTACCTCCTGTATCTCACAAACTGTGCGAGCATCTGGATCTGGGATCACTGGTTCACTCGCAGCTTTAGTGACTTCTTCTCCAACAGTTGAAGCAACAGTCGAATCCGTAGTCGATTGCTCTGTCACGGTGGTTACATCTGTTGTCGCTTCCATCGTTGGTTCTGTAGGGGGTTCTGACGGAACAGAGACTGATGATTCTAGGATTTTAGTTTCTTGCTGTTCTTTCGTCTCTTCACTTTTTATTGCTTCCATAGTGACGTCTTCAGCTTGTTCTTCAAGCGTCGAAATAGCTACCTCTTCTGTCATTTGTCCACTGTCTAAATGATCAGCAAATGTCGTGATACTCTGTTGGGATGCGTTCATAAGTAATAACATTGAAGCTGTCATTTTTACTATTTTTCTGTGGTCCATTCCTTATTCAACTCCTCAAATTATAGAAAGATAAAAAAACATACAACTAAATTCTAACGTAATCTGTGAAAGAAAATTTTTTATTTTTTTTTTTTTGAAAAAAATATTTGAGAATCGATTTGTATTTCCATAATAAGAAAGATAAAATAAAACAATCGAATAAGAGTCACCCAAACGAAAGGAGCAATTAATGGAACCTTTTTTCAAACTACATGAAAATAAACAATTACATCGCCAAATCAATATTCTTACTTATTTGAGAAAACGAAATGACATCACTTCGATCACAGAACTAGTTCAAGAAATAGGCTGTACACCTCCAACTCTACGTTCAGATATCCAAGCATTGCGTGCCAAATTACCACCATCGATTCATTTGCAATCAATCAAAATGATCGGTTACCGCTTAAAAATACCCGATGGGGAAACACTGGATACCTATCTTTTATCTCTTGTTAGAGAAACGATTACTTATAAAATCATTGACCGTAGCCTTAAGGGAAATCAACAATCCTTCGAAGCCATGCGCTTGGAGTATCATTTGTCTAGTTCGGCTTTACGCAAAATCATTCAACACATGAACCATGAACTAAAAAACTACCGAATCCAACTCTCTCCCAAAAATGGTGATCTTGTTGGAAAAGAAAACGAGATTCGTTTTTTCTTTTTTAACTTTTATACGAGTTTTCGACGAACGATCATAACAGATCATTCCTATCTATTCTCTCAGGAAACATACAAAGTCATGTTCGCTGAACTAGAGCAAGTATTTCAGTCTCATTTACATATTAGTAATTTTCGTGCAACGTTATGGTTGTCCATCTTAAAAGAAAGATGGTTGCGTCGTAAACAAGGTGAAATCCCCTCAGAAACATTGAGTATGATCCAGTCTAGAAAAAGCTTCAAAAGGTTCTCAAAAAAAATCACTCCTTTTCTGAGAGAGATTCTTGGGATTCAACAGCTGTCTGTAAATGAACTAGTTTGGGCTTATTTGATTGCTTTACACTGTATTTCCTATAGCTCATCGAACTATCAAGAGACAAGATCGCATAAAGCGACCCATTACCAAGAAGAAGCACCAACCAAAAAATGGATCAAGCAATTTTTACTCGACGAAGCGCTGATTGACGGTACAACAAAGGAAGGTATTGAGCAAATGAGTGCTTACTTAGCTAATTTACGCTTGCTTAATAAAATCACTGATGGTTTTGAGAATCACGCATTGGCAATTGATCATTTAGTCGATCCATCCTTTGAATTACTCTATCACTCCTGGCAAGACCGATTGCAGCAACTCAAATGGCAAGAGATCCTACCAATGACCTGCATAAAAGACGTTGCACTATCCTTAAGTATGATCCAATCCTCCTATCAGCAAATCCAAAGAAGGAAAAAGCAAACAATCGTCTTTACTTTTCATGGAGATGCTGGCTATGATAATTTTTTAATGGCTATGATCCAAAAGTGGCTACCTGAAACGTATCACCCTCTTTTTCTTTTTGATCAACCGATTAAACAAACAAAGATCGACGAGTTAGAAGCTTGTCTCATCGTCAGCAACTATGATCTTACGGAGAAAATGACCTGTGAAGTGATTCAAATTGCCCAAATACCTACCCATGAGGAGTGGAAAGATTTGAAACTACACTTGATTGAACGGGCTTCAAGTCATTCATAGCATAGTATCCAGGAACCACTCGACTTTTGCTGTAGACTTAGGGAGAAACGTCTAAAATCCCCCCCTAAGTCTAAGACTTGCGGCTATTCACAAATGAAGCTACTAGACTATGGATGCCAACCAAAGAAGGTAAAACGAAGTGTGAGAGTCTTTCAAAATAGTTTAAGACAGCGAAACACTTGAAATAAATCTTCCTTGTGGTTACGTATAAGATAAACACTTAAAATGGTCACCACAAGCACTAAAACAAAGACATCGATCTGTTTATATGTTCTCGTCTGCATAGAAGGTTCTCTCCTTTCATCTGACTTTTTTGTTCATTGTTCTTTTTCTTTGTCTATGACAAAAAAGAACAAAAAAATGAAACGCCAAAAAGAGTAACAATCCAAGAATCATCGGCGAAATATTAGGGTGCCGATGGAAGTATTCTGTGATACTCGCGCTGATCCAACCTTTTTTTGCTTGTTGACGAACCTGATGATCAAGTTTTTTTGAGGGGGAACTATCTAAAAGTTTATGCAATCGATCATTTTTGCTGGCATAATTAAACGATTCTCCATCAAGTAATTCTTTTCGCAAGTCGAAATGAAATGAATAGTGTGCCGGGTTACTATCTACTCGACCATTTTCCATTTTTAATACATTCCAGCTACTCACAAAGTCCCCTTCAGGATTCAAGATAAATTCAGAGTGAAAGCCTCTATTAACCAATATTTTTCGGTTTTCTCTGCCGATGATACTTTCTTTGAATGTTTTGTTTTTGGGATATTTATTGTGAAATCGAGCGGGAGAATACTGCTGTTCCACTCCCCATCGTTTCCCATATTCCGCTAATGCCTCCTCTCAATTAATGTAATTTAAAAAAATTAAAATAGATAACGTATTTTTTTCAAGTAATCAGTTCTCTCTACTTTTTTAACCATTAATCCTTTATATTTGTATGAACTTTTATGTTTTTAAAGACCTACTTCTTTATTTTAAGACAAAAAAACACCAGTGATTAATCACTGATGTCAGTTTTTATTAACAAATAATTTAGCCGATACTCGTCAGGCGTTTACTATTTATTATAGATTTTAGGTCCTTTTCTCATATTGCTACGATCATTTTTTGGAGTAGCCATCTTTTCTACTCGACCGCCACCTTGTTTCTTTTTGATTATTTCAAGCATTTTTTCTTTTGAATTCATCTGTTTCCCTCTTTTACTCTATTCACTTTTTTACTACTATGATACACACTTCATTATTGTAACACATTTTTACTTGAAAACTTCAAACTTATTGATTTCTTTATGATTTTATCATAAAAGCGCACGGTTTTTGTGTGTTCATCACAGGATAAGATCACGTAACTTTTCTCATTATAAAAACCTAATACAAAAAGCAGATGAAGAGCACTAACTTGTTGCTACCTGGAAGTTGATTGGTGCAATCGTGGCATGATGAGGAATCGCCGTAACAACTAGAAAAACCAATGCTTTGGCCAATCGTTGCGGTGTGCGATACGCTTAAACTGCTTTGACAAACGCAAGAAAAGCACCAATGGTAGAATTTCCAGTGATCAACGGGAAAATCACTCGGCGCAAACGATAAAAATGCCACCACCAAAAATCACTACACTTTCATCTAGAGCAGCACCGAGGTTCAGTAACGCATTTTTTAAGATCGTCAAAATAAAAGAAAAAAGATGAAAACTCATCGTTAATACAAGACCCCAAAAAGTTTTCTGATAAATCTCTTATAAAAGTAAGCAGCTATTGAAATAGCTCACGACGTTAGGTAAATAAGATCCAGTCAATGGTTGCAATATATAGAGGTTTCATAAACGGTATCAGCAAAACGATATCTAGCCTTTTTTTCTCTGTGATCTTTGTCCTGACCGTCAAAAAAGCTAATAGTAACGCAAGCACAGTCGAACAGATCACGACTGCAATGCTTAATAACAACGTACTGATGATCGTTTTTCCTACATCCAGTGATCCATCATAGACTAAAGCACGATAAAATATGACGCCGATAGGAATCCCTGTCAGTATGACTAAGAGAAGTCATATGGGAACTACCGCCCCACATGTCGAATTTTAATCATGTATGTTCATTGAGAAGATTCCACGACGGAAAAGAACTCGCTCGTGATATCAGAAGCGTCTTCATCATCCAGTCCCAAGCCACATCCAATCATGTTGATATTTGATAAGTTTCCCTATAATCGATTTATCCTGTATTTCTAGCGCTTTTTATCAGAGCATAAATTATGGTAATTTTTAGGAAAATGATCTAAAGTTACTTTGACCCTATATAGATATGAGTCATCATTCGACAAACTTTAGTTATTTTTCACAATCTTTGGCCCTGCCAGTATATTCAAGATTGGACCCCAAAAACGTTTAAAAATCTTTTGATAGTTTTCAATTTCAAACACTCCATTAGTAAAAAGGATCTCTAGTTTCTCTCCCCCCATCTTCACAATGTGATGGTCTGGTCGATAGCCATTCCTAAGATAAAATGCTTTACGGATTTTTCTTTGCTCATTGTTGCTAGCAGCTGGATTTTCTGCCTCTAAATTTAATACAATGCAATAATCTGGATAGTTCTCTTTGATATGTGATAATACTTGCGCCCCGTAGCCTTGACTGCGTAAGTCTTGAACTACCGCTAAATACCAGAGGTACGTCAAGTTTTCAAATGTAATGAGATACGCTAGACCGATAAACTTTTCTTCATCGTAATAAGCAATAAAATCGATACCCTCTCTCTTTGAACGCTTCAGCAATGTTCCCATAGGCACTTGTTCAGATTTTGGAAAAGCTGAATGATATAAGTGCTCGACTTGCTGAAAGTTCTACCATTTGCTTGGCCACCATTTTTATTTTTATCATGTAAGGACTCCTTTTACACATTGGATTTTTATTTTTTTATCTGTCCTCTGATGAGAAAGAACGTTTACTCGAAATTTTTTTATAACTGAACGATATACTCTCTATTTATTATACACTATATTTATAAAGCATTAAAAGATTTATGTCAGTCTTAAAATAACTCTCTTTACTTTCAAATCGCTTATTTCACTCAAACAATTGTATAAAAAAAGACGTTTCTTTTGACAGAAACGTCTTCTAAAATGAGTGTATAGGATATAATGCCTTGCGCTCATCTATTTAAATCACTTACCCTTTGCGTAATAATCCGACACATTCTACATGGTGCGTTTGTGGGAATAAATCAACTGGTTGGACTTTTTCTAACTGATAACCGTCTTCTGCAAACAACTTCACATCTCTAGCAAAAGTTGCAGGATTGCATGAGATATAAACGATTCGCTCAGGAGCCATCTCGATCGCTGAATCAATAAGGCGTGCGTCTAAGCCTTTTCTTGGAGGATCGACAACTAAAACAGTTGGTTTGATTCCTTTTTCTTGCCATTTTTTCATGACTGTTTCCGCTTTTCCAACTTCATAATGCGCATTTTCGATTTTGTTTGTCAACGCGTTGAACTGCGCATCTTCAATCGCTGCTGGTACGATTTCCATGCCATAAACATTTGCTACTTGATCCGCTATGGATAAACCAATCGTTCCAATTCCTGAATATGCATCAATCACGACATCCTCTTTTTTCAATTCAGCAAATTCGATCGCTTTTTGATACAATGCTTCGGTTTGTAATGTATTGACCTGATAAAAGGATTTAGAAGAAATACGATAGGTCTTACCAAGTAACTGATCTTCGATATACGATTGACCAAAAAGAACTTTTTCTTTTTCTCCTAAAATGACATTCGTTTTTTCTTCGTTGATATTTTGGATCACTGACACTACTTCCGGTAAAGCTTCATGGATAGCTTCAGCGATTTCTTTCGATTTGAAGAATTTTTCTTTTCGAGTGACTAAAACCACCATCATTTGATGCGTGTAATGACCTCTACGAACAATGATATGACGAATTTGTCCTTCATTTTTTTCTTCATTGTAGCCACGTACTTGAAAACGTTGCAAGATGTCTCTTACCTTGATGATGGCTTGATCGATTTGTGGGTCTTGGATGAAGAAATCTTCTATTTCCACTAAGTCATGACTATTTTTCTTGTAAAAACCAGTCACTAATTCGCCTTCGACGCGACGAACAGGAATCTGTGCTTTATTCCGATAGCCTGTAGGTTCTTCCATAGCGATCGTTGGTTGTACTGTGACTTCAGGCATTTTAGCGATTTTAGCTAAAACATGTTCGACTTGTTTTTGTTTGAATACTAATTGTTGCTCATAACTTAAATGGGCTAAAGGAGCGATTCCTGTACGCAATAGAACATTACTAGTGATTTCTTGACGGTCTGGTGACGTCGTCAACCAGTTTTCGACCTTACCGTAGCCAAATTTATTGCCTGCTTTTACGACAAGGATCTCCACTTGTTCACCTGGCAAAGCATTTTCAATAAATAATGGATAGCCATCAATTTTCGCAACACCTAATCCTTCGTAACTTAAATCGATGATATCAACAGTATACCGTTCATTTTTCTTAATTGTTTGTGTCATTTCATTACTCCTATTCTTTTGAATGGTTTCTAATTTTGTCCGTTCAACAAAGGAAAGAGCTGGGAGATCCATTCATTCCCAGCCCTTTTTTCTTCAGTCTATTGGAAAAAACAAGTAATCCTATGATCTTTGCTTCTTCCTTCTAATAGTCGTCCAATCCTGCTCAGTTCTGATCCTTGTCAGCAATTTTGCCATCGCCATCGATATCTTCATCCGTCAAACGTTCTACTTCTTTGACGAATTCTTTGCTAACTTCTTCTAGCTCTTCTTCCTCAAAACCAGTGATTGCCTCATCTGGAATTTGATCTGTATTTGCATAAAACTCGATATGCTGATGAAGATTTTGAAAATGCATCGGAGCATTCCCACCGTATTCGCCATCTAAATTGATCATGACAGGGCGATTCGCATTATCTTCGGTTTCAACATAAAGAGAACTTGTTTTCGTATAGATGACTCTTGGATCATCGACATGCTTCCCTCCATTGAGCATTAAGGCAGCAATGTGTAGGATCTCAAAAATATTCGCCGTTTTGACGATGATCAAAGAGAATTTTCCATCATCTAGCTTTGCATCAGGCGCAATTTGTTCAAAGCCACCAACGGAATTCGTCAACCCTAAAAAGAACATCGAAGCATTGCCATTATATTCGCCTTCGTCATACTTCAAGTGCATCTTGATCGGTTTGACACGTGGTAACATTTCTGCTCCTTTTGCCAAATATGCAAGATAGCCAAAAATACTTTTCAATTCGGAAGGAACTTCGTAGGTCAATTCTGTCAAGTAGCCACCAGCTGCAATATTGATGAAATAGCTATTATCGGATTGACCGATATCCATTTTGACTGTTTGATTCTTTTTGATGACTTCTGCTGCTGCCTTGATATTATCTCTAGGAATCTTCAAGGCGCGAGCATAGTCATTGGTCGTTCCCGCTGGAATGATCGCCATTTTAGGTCTAACTTCCAATGAGGCGATACCATTAACGACTTCATTGATCGTCCCATCGCCACCAGCAGCAACGACAAGATCAAAACCTAACTCAGCGACTCGTCGTGCTTCATTTTTTGCCGAGTCCTCTTCCGGAGTCGTTGCATAAGCACTTGCTTCATAGCCCGACTCCTCCAAAGCTTGGAGGATGTCGGCAAGATTACGTTTTAACAATTCTTTACCTGAGACCGGATTATAGATCACACGCGCTTTTTTCATAGCATCCCTCTATCGTTTCGCTAATTCTTCATTTAGCAATTTGTTGACCACACCTGGGTTTGCTTGTCCTTTAGTAGCTTTCATGATTTGTCCAACTAAGAAACCTACTGCACGGTCTTTTCCGTTTTTGAAATCATCAACAGATTGTTGATTATTATCTAAGATTTCATTGATGATCGGTAATAACTTCGCTGGGTCAGATAATTGGACCCAACCGTTTGCTTCAACAACACTTTGTGCATCTCCGCCATTCATGATCAACTCACGAAAGACTTTTTTCGCAATTTTAGAGCTGATCGTGCCATCTGCGATCAAAAGAATCATACCCGCTAAGTTTTCAGGTGTTAGTTTCGTTTCAGCTAATTCCAATTTCTCACTGTTTAAGTATGCTGATACTTCACCCATCAACCAGTTGGAAGCTTGTTTGGCATCTGCTCCGTTTTCCAATGTTGCTTCAAAGAAATCAGACATTTCTTTTGATAGCGTCAATACTTTCGCATCATACTCTGGTAAGCCTAATTCGCTGATGTAGCGTACACGACGAGAAGCTGGCATTTCTGGTAAGCTTGCTTTCACTCGTTGGATCCATTCGTCATCGATCACGAATCTTGGAATATCAGGTTCTGGGAAATAACGATAGTCACTTGACCCTTCTTTGACACGCATCAAGATCGTCTTATTCGTCGTTTCATCAAAGCGACGAGTTTCTTGTTGGATCTCTCCACCAGATAATAATACTTTTGCTTGGCGTTTTTCTTCAAATGCTAAACCTTTTTTGACAAAAGAAAGGGAGTTCAAGTTTTTCAATTCTGCTTTTGTCCCAAATTCTTCTTGTCCATAAGGGCGTAAAGAAATGTTCGCATCACAACGCATTGAACCTTCTTCTAATTTCACGTCACTGACTTCAGTAAATTGGATCACAGAACGTAAAGCTTCTAAATAAGCATAGGCTTCTTCTGGTGAACGCATGTCTGCTTCTGAAACGATCTCGATCAATGGTGTTCCTTGTCTGTTTAGATCGACATAAGAGTATCCACCGATGCCGTGCATGTTTTTTCCTGCATCTTCTTCTAAATGTACACGTTCAATGCGGATTTTTTTCTTTTTACCTTCTACTTCGATCTCGATCCAGCCATCATGACCGATTGGTTGATCGAATTGTGAGATTTGGTAAGCTTTGGGATTGTCTGGATAGAAATAGTTTTTGCGGTCAAAATGAGTATCTTTCGAAATTTCGCAATTCAATGCTAACGCTGCACGCATCCCAAATTCCAGCGCTGCTTTATTCATTACTGGTAAAACTCCAGGGTATCCCCAGTCGATCACATTGGTGTTGCTGTTTGGTTCAGCACCAAAATGCGCAGGAGCTGGAGAGAAAATTTTTGAGTTGGTTTTTAATTCCACATGGACTTCAAGTCCAATGACTGTTTCAAAATTCATTCGGCTTTCCCTCCTAAAATAGCTGGTTGTTGACGATGGAACTCTGTCGCTTGCTCAAACGCATAAGCTGCTTGATACATGGTTTTCTCTTCGAAATAATTACCGATGATCTGTAAGCCAACTGGTAACCCTTCCGATAAGCCTGCAGGTACTGACATACCTGGTAGTCCTGCCAAGTTCACTGGGATCGTCAAGATATCACTCATATACATCGTGATTGGGTCGTTGATATTTTCACCAAGACCGAACGCAACTGTTGGTGAAGAAGGGCCGATGATCAAATCATAATCCGCGAAAACTTTTTCAAAGTCACGCTTGATCAATGTACGGACTTGTCCTGCTTTTTTGAAATGCGCGTCATAGTAACCTGCACTCAATGAGAACGTTCCTAACATGATCCGGCGTTTTACTTCTTCTCCGAAACCTTCAGAACGTGAATTGACATAAACGTCATCCAAGTTCTTGACATCTTCTGAACGATATCCATAACGAATACCGTCAAAACGTTGCAAGTTCGAACTAGCTTCAGATGAAGCAATGATATAGTAGACAGCCACGCCATATTTTGAATGAGGTAAGCTAACTTCTTCTACTGTTGCACCTAATGAACGGAATGTTTCAGCTGCTTTAAGAATTGCTTCTTTCACGCCTTCATCGACACCTTCACCTAAGTATTCTTTAGGTAAAGCAATCTTCATTCCTTTAATATCACCAGACAAACCTTCTGCAAAGTTAGGGACAGATACACCAGATGAAGTACCGTCTTTTTCGTCGTAGCCACTGATTGCGGTCAATGCTAATGCGTTGTCTTTGACTGTCCGGGTCATTGGACCGATTTGGTCTAAAGATGAAGCAAATGCAATCAAACCGAAACGGGAAACACGACCATAAGTTGGTTTCATTCCTACGATTCCATTGAAAGCGGCTGGTTGGCGGATACTTCCACCAGTGTCACTACCTAGAGAAACTGGCACTTGTCCTGCGGCAACTGCAGCTGCTGAACCACCAGATGATCCGCCAGGAACTTTTGTTTGATCCCAAGCGTTCTTTGTTTTTTTGAAGTAAGAAGTTTCGGTACTTCCGCCCATTGCAAATTCATCCATGTTCAATTTACCAACAGGGATCATGTCTGCTTCGTATACTTTTTCCATGACTGTCGCATCGTAGATCGGTTCAAAATTATAAAGGATCTTTGAAGCTGCTGTCGTTAAAAGATCTTTCGTCACGATATTGTCTTTGATACCGATCGGGATACCTGAAAGAACATTGTTTTCGTCGATACCTTTTTCGTCCAAAGCTTTGGCTTGGGCTAAAGCTTTCTCTTCATTCAATGTGATGAATGCATCGATCGCGGGTTCTGTTTCCTTGATTCGATCAAATGTAGCTCTCACTAAGTCTTGTGCAGTGATTTCTTTTGACACTAATAAGTCGTGTAGTTCTTCTAATGAACGATTGTATAATTCTGTCATTATGCGCCAGCCTCCCCATTATCGATGATTGCTGGTACTTTGATGAAACCATCTTCTTTTTCTGGTACATTTTTTAATAATTCATCTCTGCTCCAACCTAGTTGTGCACGGTCTTGTCGCATGACGTTGACAGTCTCAACGACGTTTGATGTAAATGGTACGCCTTCTGTGTCTACTTCTTCCAGCATTTCTACCATGTCAATGATTTTTCCTAATTGGTCAGTAAAACCTGCGCGCTCTTCGTCGGCAAATTTCAATTTGGCTAACTTCGCTACATGTTTTACTTGTTCTTCACTAATCGCCATAGTACCCCTTCTTTCCTAAATGAAAACTTTGCTTCTTATTTTAACATAAGAAATTCGCATTCTGAAATTCTTTCTTGAAATTTATCTGAAAAATTATTCTGCTTCCTCAGCAGGATGACTCTCCGCTAACGCTTCAGCCATCTGATCTTCCGTCCAAACCTCGACACCTAACTCTTGGGCTTTCGTTAATTTACTACCTGCATCTTCGCCAACGACAACGATATCCGTTTTTTTAGAGACGCTGCCAGTGACTTTTCCACCAAGGTTTTCAATCGTTTCTTTGGCTTCTTCTCTTGTGAATCGAGTTAATTTGCCTGTCAACACGATCGTCTTGTTTTTGAACGGCGATTCTACTTCTTTCAGCTGTGTCGAACGAATGCCTTTGTATTCAAGGTTGACACCTGCTTGTTTAAGTTCTTCCATCAACTCGTGGACTTCTTCGTTGTCAAAATAAGTCACTACACTATCTGCAATGATATCCCCGATCGTATCTAATTGGATGATCGATTCAAAATCGCTGCGACTCAACGTTTCTAAATCGCCAAAATGCTCCGCTAAGATTTTCGCTGCTTTTGCGCCAACGTGACGGATACCTAAACCAAAGATCAAACGTTCTACCGAGTTCTCTTTGCTATTGTCGATTGCTGTTAAAATATTATTCGCTGATTTTTCTTTGATTTTATCTAACGTCAATAATTCTTCTTCTGTTAGTTTATAGAGATCAGCAACATCAGCGACTAACTTCTTGTCATACATCTGTTCCAAGACTCTTGGTCCTAAGCCATCGATGTTCATCGCATTTCGGGAAACGAAATGGTTCAGTCCTTCTTTCATTTGTGCGGGACACTTTGGATTGATGCAACGCAAGGCAACTTCTTCATCTAAATGAACCAACTCACTGTGACAGACAGGGCAATGTTCGGGCATTTTATAAGGCTCGCTGTCTTTTGGACGTTTATCTAAAATGACTTGTGCGACTTCAGGGATGATATCCCCTGCCTTGTAGATTTGGACAGTATCATTCAAGCGGATATCTTTCATTTGGATATAATCGCCATTATGCAGACTAGCACGGCTGACTGTCGTACCAGCCACACGAACCGGTGTCATGATTGCTGTCGGTGTCACTACACCCGTTCTGCCGACCGTCCATTCGATTTCTTCGATGACCGTCTCTACTTCTTCTGGCGGAAACTTATAGGCCGTCGCCCACCGTGGAGCTTTGACCGTAAAACCTAATTGGTCTTGCAATGAAAAATCATTGACTTTAATAACGATCCCGTCAATCTCGTAAGGGAGATCTTTACGTTTTTCATGGTATTCTTCAATGAACGCCCAAACTTCGTCGATTGAATGACAAAGACGTTTTTCATGGTTCGTATGGAAACCGATTTTGTCTAATTCTTCTAACGCTTCGTATTGCGTCGTCGCTTGCATCGGTCCAAAATCTGCTACGGTATATAAGAACGTATCAAGATTCCTTTTCGCTGTGATCTTGGAATCTAACTGGCGCAATGAACCTGCTGCTGCATTACGAGGATTGGCAAAGACTGGTTTGCCTTCTTCTTCATTTTTTTGGTTCAATTTAACGAATGAACGTTTCGGCATAAAACATTCACCACGTACTTCGATACTCATCGGTTCTTTTAATTTGATTGGAACAGAACGCACCGTTTTTAAGTTTTCTGTGATATTTTCGCCGACCGAACCATCTCCCCGAGTTGCTCCCCGTACAAACTCACCATTCTCATATCGTAAAGATACCGATAGTCCATCGATTTTCAGTTCACAACAATAAGCGACTGGACGGCCGATTGCTTTTTGGACACGTTGATCAAATGCTAAGAGTTCTTCTTTATTGAAGACATCGTTCAAACTATATAATGGAATGTCATGTGTGACTTTTTCAAATGAGGAAAGAATCTTTCCACCTACTCGTTGGGTCGGTGAATCTGCGGTGATCAGATCTGGATATTGTTCTTCGATCGCCACTAATTCGGCATAGGTTTTGTCATAGATATAATCTTCTACCGTTGGCTGGTCCAACACATAATACTCACGAGACCAACGATCTAACTGCACTCTGAGTTCTTCTGCTTTTTTTGTCGCTTCATCGATCGTCATTTCGTGTTCCATCTTTTTCTCCCCCTATTGAACTAAACTTTTTCGATTGGTGCAAAAGCGGCTAATACACGTTTGACTCCTTGACTTGGAAATGCAATATCAAGCTCAAGGTCTTTTGCATCACCACTAACTCTAACCACTGTACCAGGTCCCCATTTTTTATGTTTGACTTTATCTCCTGGCTTCCAACCACCTGTTTCGCCACCTGTAGCGACTTTTGCTGATACACCTGCTTTTGTCGGCTGTTGGTACTTAGGTGTCGCGTTATTCGCACGAAGAGGCGACGGCTGAGAGGCATTGGAAGTTGGTCGCATCCCGTGGATATCTAATAATTCTTGATCGATTTCTTCTAAAAATCGTGAAGGTCGATTGTATTGCGTACGACCATATAAAGTCCGTGAAAACGCATTGGTCATAAACAATGCTTCTTCTGCCCTGGTGATCCCTACATAGGCCAAACGGCGTTCCTCTTCCAGTTCACTTTCCTCCATCAAGGCACGAGAAAGTGGAAAGACACCTTCTTCTAGACCGATCAAAAAGACGACTGGAAACTCTAGACCCTTCGCAGCATGTAAGGTCATCAATGTCACTTGCTTCGTTTCTTCTTCTAAGCTATCGATATCTGATACAAGTGCAAGGTCATTTAAAAAGACGACCAGCTTGTCCTCTGGCGAATCAGCATTCTCTAGCCCTTCTTTTTCAAATTGTTTATCAAATTCTTGAGTCACCGTCAAAAACTCTTCTAAGTTTTCGATACGTGCTTGGGATTCTAATGTATTTTGGATTTTTAGATCATCCAAATAGCCACTACGTTCTAAGACTTCTTTGGTTAACTCTGTAACGGTCAAATAAGGGATCATTTCAGTCAATTGGTGCATCATCTCGCCAAAAGAGCCTAACTGTGTTCCTGCTTTTCCGCCGATGTTCGCTAACTCAACATTTCTTGCAGCCTCTAGCAAGGGCCATTCGTGCATCGTGGCAAAGCTACGAAGTTTTTCCACCGATCCTGGTCCAATCCCACGTTTTGGTGAGTTGACGATCCGCTCAAAACTCAATGAATCTTGAGGATTTGCCATCACATTAAGATACGCCAAAACATCTTTGATTTCTTTTCGATCATAGAATTTGTGACCTCCAACCATTTTGTACGGAATATTGGCTTTCAGTAAGGTTTCTTCCATGACACGTGATTGAGCATTTGTTCGGTAAAGAATAGCAAAGTCTCCATAATTGCGACGATTCGTCTGGATCTCTTCTTGCATTCTTTCTACAATAAAACGTGTTTCGTCACGCTCATTGTCTGCTCGATAGTACGTGATTTTGTTACCGTCTTGGTTTTCTGTCCAAAGATTTTTGGGTTTACGATTGCGGTTGTTTTCGATGACTTGATTCGCTGCATTCAAGATCGTTTTCGTTGAGCGATAATTTTGTTCTAACAAGATCACCGCGGCATCTGGATAATCTTTTTCAAAATCCAAGATGTTTTGCATATCTGCTCCACGCCAGCCGTAAATACTTTGATCTGCATCCCCAACTACACAAAGATTTCTGAACCGTCCAGCTAATAGATTGACTAACGTATATTGTGCGTGGTTCGTATCTTGATATTCATCTACATGGATGTAATGGAATTTATTTTGATAATACGTCAATGAATCTGGATGCTCGTCAAATAAACGGATCGTATTCATGATCAGATCATCAAAATCCATACATTGGTTGTATAGGAGTTCCTTCTGGTATGCTGCATAACATTTTGCGGCAATTTCTTCATAATAACTGCCTTGCATTTTGGCAAAAGCCTCTGGTGACAACAAACTATTTTTTGCTTGCGAGATTGATCCTAACAAGCTTCTTGGATCGTATTTTTTAGGATCGATATTCAACTCTTTCAAAATTCGTTTCATCAATGATAATTGTTCCGAAGAATCAATGATCGTAAAGTTTCGATTATAGCCGATATAATCCACATCTCGTCTTAAAATACGGACACACATCGAGTGAAAGGTAGAGACCCAGACATCTTCGCCACCTGTTTCTAAAATGGCATTGACCCGTTCTTTCATTTCTTTCGCCGCTTTATTGGTAAAGGTGATTGCCAAAATATTCCATGGATTCACTTCTTTTTCTTCAATCAAATAAGCGATTCGATGAGTCAAAACACGTGTTTTTCCACTACCGGCACCAGCCATTAATAAAAGCGGGCCATCTGTATGTAGAACCGCTTCTTTTTGACGAGGGTTCATTCCCTTTAATAAGTTTTCTTTGGATGACATTCACAACATCCTTTCTATTATCAATCCTTCTAATTATAGCATTAACCCCCTATTCGATAAAGGGAATCTTCTTGTAAAACGTCTTCAACATCACATTAGTCATTGATTCAAGAATAGTCTGACGCATGGTTAAATCGCTTCAGCAAAAAGCCAGAATTTGAGACAACATAAAGGGCCACTTAACGTTTTTGCGATACTATTCTTCAGTCACTAGAAATAATTTTTCAACCTATTGAGAATACCAGACCAATTACATCTTAGAGAATCAGATTTGATTATCTACTAACACAAGTAAAAAAAAGAGAAGTCGGACATTAGTTCTCCCCCACGCCTATAACCGAATAAACGGCGGGAACAAAAGTCCCCTCTTCGGAAATAAGGCTAAACCCTTCCGTCCCAACCTCCTTCACTATTTGATTGAAAAATCTTCACAGATTCATTCCGATTCGACTTTCCCTTACACGGACTTCAAGTCCATGAGATCATGTTCGAGCTTCCTTTCACTCTCACTATACTTGATTACAAGAAAATAGTGGACAAGATATTCCGTCGAATACCTTACCCACTATTCTTAGTCTGTTTTATATTTTTAATAAAGATTAGGCTACTTTAACAGCATCTGGTGATTTTCTTAAAGCACCATAAATTACTCCAGAAACAATTGCACCAATTGCAATGAATACAAGATACATAATCGGATGACTTAGTAAGAAGACAACGAAGATCCCGCCATGTGGTGCTAACAATTTGATACCAAATGCTCCCACTAAACCACCTGTCAATGCTGAACCAATAATGAAACTTGGAATGGCTCTGATTGGATCAGCTGCGGCGAATGGAATCGATCCTTCGGTTACGAAGGAGAGCCCCATAACAATGTTTGTCAAGCCAGCATCTTGGTCTGTTTTACTGAATTTATTTTTAAACAAACGTGTTGCAACGAAGATAGCTAATGGTGGAACCATTCCTCCTGCCATAACGGAAGCCATCACAACACTACCACCGGTTGCGACAGTGGTTGCTAATGTTGCTGTACCGAACACATATGCTGCTTTATTGATTGGTCCACCTAGATCGGCAGCCATCATCCCAGCAAGTAACGCACCTAATAATGCAGCATTTGAACCGCTAAGTCCAGATAAGAAACTATTCAAACCATCATTCAGTGCTTTCATCGGTACATTGACCATCAACATCAAGAAACCGGTAATCAATAATCCAAAAACAGGATAGAATAGAATCGTTTTGATTCCTTCAAGTGACTTAGGCAAGTTTTTAAACAATTTACGTAAGAAGACGATCACATAACCTGCTAAGAAACCACCGATCAAGGCACCTAAGAACCCAGCACCGCCAGTATTTGCTAATGCTCCCGCTGCAAAACCAACGATCAATCCAGGACGGTCACCAATACTTGAAGCAATGAATCCTGCTAAAACTGGTAACATAAAGCCAAATGCAGCTTGTCCAATTTGATTGAACCAGCTTGCTGCTTGGTTGTAATTCCCAAGGTTTGCTAATTGATCTTGTGGTACACCCATGAATTGGTCGACCATGAATGATAATGCAATGGCAATCCCACCACCGATAACGAATGGTAACATGTGAGAAACACCGTTCATCAAATCTTTATAGATTCGTTGGCCGATCGTTCCATCTGCATTTCCTTCGTCAGAAGATTTTTCTTTTCCATCACCATGGAAAACTGGTGCTGAGCCACTGACAGCTAAGTTGATCAATTCTTCAGTTTTTCGAATACCGTCACTTACTGGACGATTGACTAATTCTTTTCCGTCAAAACGATTCATTTCGACTTTTTTATCAGCCGCAATGATGACGCCATCTGCACGAGCAATATCTTCAGCAGTCAAACGGTTTTTGATTCCTTCTGAACCGTTTGTTTCAACTTTGATCTCAACACCCATCTCTTTGGCTTTTTTCTTCAGCGCATCTTCAGCCATGTAAGTATGGGCTATCCCTGTCGGACATGCAGTAACTGCAACAACGAATTTTTTATTAGATGAAGCCGCTGTTTGTGCTGCTTCTTCTTGTTCTGCTACCGCTTCTGCTTCTTTTTGTTGTTCAGCTGTTTGGAACAATTCTTGGACTTCTTCCGGTGTTCCTGCTTCTTTTAATTTTCCAACAAAATCTGGATCGATCAATAAACGTGATAAGGCAGCTAATGCTTGCAGATGTGTGTCGTTTGCTCCTTCTGGTGCGGCGATCATAAAGAATAAGAAAGTTGGTTGACCATCTAGTGCTTCATAATCTACGCCTTTATTGCTTTTCGCAAACAAAACTGTTGCTTCTTTGACAGCAGCATTCTTCGCATGTGGCATTGCAATGCCATCGCCTAGCCCAGTGGATGTTTGAGCTTCACGAGCTAAGATCCCTTGTTTATAAGTTTCGATATCTGAGATACGACCTGCATCATACATTTTTTGGACCATTTCATCTATGGCGCCTTTTTTATCAGTTGCCTGTAGATCCATGATCATCGCATCTTTAATCATTAAGTCTTTGATTTCCATGATTTATCCCCCACGATATTAATCAATTTTTGTTATTTCTACTTCTGGTAACAATTCATCAATGAATGGGCGAACCGCTAAATCATCCGAAAAAGCAGTTGCACTTCCACATGCCACGCCCCACTTGAACGCTTCTACCGCATCTCTATGTTTGCTATATGAACCGATAAAACCAGCAATCATCGAGTCTCCGGCACCCACTGAATTTTTCAATGGTCGAACTAATACATTGGAACGGTAGGTTCCTTCTTTTGTGAACAATAAAGCACCATCTCCAGCCATTGAAATCAACACATTTTTTACTCCTTCTGCCAATAATTTCTTGCCGTAAGGAATGATATCTTCAACGGAACGGAATGTCACATCATACAATTCAGCTAATTCGTGATTGTTTGGTTTGATCAACAACGGTTCTTTTTTTAATGCTTCTTTCAAATCATCGCCGGTAGTATCGATCACAAACTCAGCACCTTTTTCACGGATGATCTCAATCAATTCTTGATAGAATCCAGCACGTAAACTCGCAGGTGCGCTTCCTGATAATACCACGATATCGTCTGCTCCAACAGTTGCTAATTCTGCTTTCAAACGTTCAATGGCTTGATCCGAGATTGTTGGTCCTTGTCCATTGATCTCTGTTTCAGAATCAGACTTTAATTTGATGTTGATCCGAGTATCTTCTTCCACTTGTGTAAAAGCTGTTGCGATTTGTTCTTCTTTCAACCAGTCAGAAATAAAATTCCCAGTGAAACCACCAAGAAATCCTAAAGCGGTCGAATCAGAATCGATGCGCTTCAAAATACGGGAAACATTGATCCCTTTTCCTCCAGGGACTTTGAAATCTTCGGTCATTCGATTTAAATCACCGAGTTTTAATCCATCTACTCGTACGATAAAATCGATGGATGGATTAAGCGTTACTGTATAAATCATTGATTTGCCTCCTTAATTGTCGTCCGTTCACTGTAGTCGTCAAGAAATTCTAGTGGACAACGCTCGGTTATGATCGTGGCATCTTGCAGTGGTGCAACAGAAACAAAGGTTTGCTTATTGAACTTCGTATGGTCAAGTAAAACATAACTATCTTGGGCATTTGTAATGGCTAAGCGTTTGACCGCTGCTTCTTCTGGATCTGGGGTAGTAAACCCACGTTCAAGATGAACGCCATTCATTCCCATAAATGCTTTATTAAAATGGTAAGCCTGTAATTGGCTAAGTGTATTAGCTCCTAACACTGCATTCGTTGAGAGTTTCACTTGGCCCCCTAGGACGATCGTTGAGATTTGTAGATCAACTAGCGCGGCAGCATGTTTCACTGAATTGGTCACAACAGTGATCTGTTTATCTTTTAAAAAAGGAATCATCTCTAACGTGGTTGATCCTGCATCAAGATAAATGACTTCCTCATTGTTCACCAGTTCTGCTGCTAATTGTGCAATCATTTGCTTTTCATGAACGTTTTTGAGCGTTTTTTCACTCATGTTTTGTTCAAAACCTAAAAGATCCTCTTTTTTTGCTCCTCCATGGATACGTTGCAATAAACCTTCATCTTCTAACTCTTGGAGATCCCGTCTAATCGTTGATTCAGAAGCATCTAACAAGACTACTAACTCTTGGGATTTGACAATATTATGTTGTTCCAATAGTTGTAGGATTTTCTGTTTACGTTCTTCTGTAAGCATTTCCACGATCACCTCACGATAGATTCTAGCATATTTTTATTTAACATTCAACAATATTCATTCAAAAACATTCAAAAACGATAAAAATCTTGAATACACACGTAACTTCAATTACAAGTAAGAAAGCATCCACAAAATCATACTTCAATTTTTATGGATGCCTTCTGATATTTTAGATTTTAAACTACTTTACCATTTCACTTTTCCGATCATCTCAGTATGATCCGGCTTTTCTTGCAAATTATTGAAATCAGCTAATTTTTCTGCATCAATAGATTCCCAGACAATTCCGCTTGATCTAACAAGACGACCCGAAGACGTTTTTTTCCTTGAACTGCATCAAAGCTTAAACGTCCTCTTCTCTTGCGTATTCGTTTGAATTGGATCTCTGATAATCGATCGCGGATCTCCTCGATGGGAAAATCAGCTAAAAACTTGGTCGGCAAGTAAATGCGCAATGAGGTCAAATAGTCTTGGTACATTTCATCGGGGGCTTCAACATTCAAGTATTCATTAATATAATAACTATAAGCATCGATTCCCTTATCTAACATGAATGTTGGATCGATCACTTTATAACAGATCAACTGGCTATGGCTTTCATCGACCCAAGGAAAAAATGCTTGACGATTCAGGACACCTCTCGCTCTTTTTTCTTTGTAATCGTAAGTAGCAAAATCATAGCTTCTTGTTACGAAAAATGTTGCTTTCTTCTTTTCTGTTGGTTGCATCAAATGATTTTGATACTGGACCGCTTGCAAGGAGTCCTGAGTATAGGCATACTCGACAAATGGCTCTTTCAGTAAACCAACGCCGTTGTCCCACGACAAATGATCAAAGCCTAATTGATCTCGATAGTATTGTTGAAATTTTAAATTCGCTTCACTTTGCCAACGATATGGCTCGCGATACAACTGGATACCAATGACTTGATTCTCGTATTGGGTGATTTCCTCCACCTGTTGCATTTCCAAAAAAATCTCTTTAGGGATCAGTCGATAATAATATTGACTATAATACATTTCCCAACAAGAAGTAAAACAACGCCCTTCTACGATTAGATCATAACCGGGAAACTGGTTACAATCTACCTCAATCTGCCCATTTCGACCTTTGATTTTAGGCAACTTCTCGATGTTCTCGGCAGATTCAAAGGATAAACGCTTTTCGATTTCTTTCGTATTATGATATAAATATTCTTCGACACTTCTCATATAAGCAAAAATACCATTTTTTTGCATTTTTGTTTGAAGATAGTTTCGAATCACCGATTCATTTTTTTGAAATACCTGCCACAAAAACTGATAATCAATTTGGAGATGATGATAGCCAAATTCGAAACGGCAAGTGAGATCATTCTGATAAATTTCAAACCAACCGATCTCTTCATCAGAGATTTCTTCTAAGGCTTTTTTTAGTGCAATTAAGGTATATGATTCTTTCGAATGACGAGAGGATTGGAAAAAGTCAGGAGTAAGCAAGATACGAGTCAGCATGGACCAATCATAGGCTTCTTCTTTTTCGTTCGTACGATCTCTGGTCAACACGAGACGGAACATCATTTTTTCTTTCGACACCATATTTCTCACCTCTCTCAAATCTATTTATAATCAAATTATAACGAATAATAAAAAAAAACTAAAACTTTTCGTCTTATGCCACCGATTGAGGGGTAGCATGTTAAAATAAAGAAAGAGGTGATAAACATGGGATTGAAATTTGAGCGTACAGATAATTTCGACAAACTATTTGAATCTTTTGGCGTTGATCCGGAAAAGACCGTTGCTCCAAAAGAAGACATTGACCGCTTTTTAAAACCAAAAAGCGACCCAAAAAAAGACAAAAAAAAGAAATAAACAAAAAAGACTTGATATTTAGCTTTTGAAAGTTTGCCTTTCAACCTAAGTATCAAGTCTTTTTTGTTTACTCGCTGATCGCGTCTTCGATCGCTTTCCACGCTTCTTCTTTTCCTTGTTTAGTTACAGAAGAAAATAAAATGAATGTGTCATTGCGATCGAAATTCAATGCTTTTTTAATTTCGCTTTCGTGTTTGTTCCATTTTCCACGAGGGATCTTATCTGCTTTTGTCGCAACAACGATCACTGGGATATCATAGTATTTTAAGAATTCATACATTTGGATATCTTCTTGCGATGGTTTATGGCGAACATCCACCAGTGACACCACAGCTTTTAATTGTTCTCTCGATGTCAAATAAGTTTCGATCATCTGTCCCCATTTCGCACGCTCAGTTTTAGAAACTTTCGCGTAACCATAACCTGGAACATCGACAAAATGCAGCGCATTTTCGATCAGATAAAAATTCAGGGTTTGTGTTTTCCCTGGTTTACCTGATGTACGTGCGAGATTCTTTCGATCGATCAGCGTATTGATAAAGGAAGATTTCCCGACATTTGAGCGACCTGCTAAGGCAATCTCTGGTAGATCTGTTTCTGGATATTGTTTCGGTGCAACAGCACTGATCACAATATCCGCATGATGGATTTTCATATGCTCTCTCTCCTTCAAAGCGGCAAAGTGGCTCAATCCCTCTCCACTTTCTTCGACAGAATGAAAAGGAGTAGTCGAAAAAGCTGCTAAAACTTTCACGACTGCTCCTTTCATTTTATCCCGCTTTTTTTTCTGAGTCTTTGTAAATAACTATTGGTTTGCCGGTAAGTTCGGCAGCTTCTTTTGTAATGATCACTTTTTCGATCGTTTCATCAGAAGGAATATCAAACATGACATCCATCATGATTTCTTCGATAATCGAACGCAAACCACGTGCACCAGTATTACGCTCAATTGCTTTTTTCGCAATGGCTTTTAGTGCTTCTGGTTCAAATTCTAAAGCAGTGTCATCTAGTGAAAGTAATTTTTGGTATTGTTTCACTAACGCATTTTTCGGTTCCGTCAAGATACGAACTAAATCGTCGGTTGTTAGTTTTTCTAACGCAGCCATTACAGGTAAGCGTCCGATAAACTCTGGGATCAAGCCGAACTTCAATAAATCTTCAGGAATGATATGTTGCATGACACTTTCATTTTCTGAGAGTTTTTGGTTTTGCGTACCGAAACCAATCGTTTTCTCGCCCATACGATTTTTTACGATTGTTTCGATGCCATCAAACGCACCACCGACAATGAACAACACATTCGTCGTATCGATTTGGATGAATTCTTGATGAGGATGTTTGCGTCCACCTTGTGGCGGCACACTGGCAACTGTTCCTTCCAAGATTTTCAGTAAGGCTTGTTGTACACCTTCCCCTGATACATCGCGTGTGATCGATACATTTTCGCTTTTACGTGCAATTTTGTCGATCTCATCAATGTAGATGATTCCTTTTTCCGCACGTTCAACATTGTAATCAGCAGATTGCAAAAGTTTCAATAAGATATTTTCGACATCTTCACCTACATAACCCGCTTCTGTCAAACTTGTTGCATCAGCAATGGCAAATGGTACATTCAATGTTTTTGCTAATGTTTGCGCTAAGAATGTTTTACCTGAACCAGTTGGACCGATCAGGCAGATATTGCTTTTTTGCAATTCGACATCATCGCTGTCTTTTGCTTCTTGATTGACACGCTTATAGTGATTGTAAACAGCTACAGCCAATGAACGTTTTGCACGTTCTTGTCCAATCACATAATTATCCAATACTTCAAGAATCTCAGAAGGTTTCGGTACTTCAGTAAACTCTCGTACTGCTTCTTCATAGAATTCTTCATCAATGATTTCTTTACATAGGTCGATACATTCGTTACAGATGTAGACCCCCGGACCTGCTACGATTTTCTTTACTTCTTCTTGTGTTTTACCACAAAAAGAACAGCGTACAGTCTCATTACCACTTGGATTATCATACATGGTCTTCACCCCTTAACTTGCGTTGATTCGCAAGAAACTATCAAAGACTTTACAGTCTTTCCCTATCATACCATAATTTAAAAAAAAGCAAAAGTATCAAAGAAGTTTAAAACAAAACGAAAGAGTCTAGGCTTCATCTAAGCGCCTGGACTCTTTCATATAGATGCAGATCAACAATTCTATTCGCTTATTCTGCTTCTTTTGCTGTACTTGTAATCAATTCGATTGCTTTTTTCATGATCACATCATGTTTTAGCATATCTTCTGTCAATACACGTTTGATTTGGTCAATTGGCATATTGTAAGTTTCTGCTAATTCTTGGATCTCTGCAGTGATTTCTTCTTCTGTTGCATCTAAGTTTTCAGCAGCTGCTACAGCTTCGATCACAAGGTTTGTTTTTGTACGCATTTCTGCTTCTTCTTCAAACTGTTTGTGCAAGTCTTCTTCTGTTGAACCAGTTAATTGGTAGTACATTTCTGGTGAGATTCCTTGACGTTGCATGTTGTTTAAGAATTCGTCCATTGAACGGTGAACTTCATCATGGACCATAACATGTGGAAGATCAACGATTTCCGCATTTTCGACTGCCAATTTGATTGCTGCTTCATCTTTTGCATCTTCTGCAGCTTTTTCTTTCGTTTCAGTCAATTCTTTCATGTATTTTTCTTTTAATTCTGCTAATGTAGATACTTCATCGTCTACATCTTTTGCGAACTCATCATCTAGTTCAGGTACTTCTTTTGTTTTCACTTCGTGGATCGTTACTTTGAAGACTGCTTCTTTACCCGCAAGATCTTCTGCTTGATAATCTTCTGGGAATGTCACAGTAACATCTAAGTTTTCGCCTGATTTGTGGCCAACTAATTGGTCTTCAAAACCAGGAATGAATGAACCTGATCCTAATTCAAGTGAATGGTTTTCGCCTTTTCCGCCTTCGAATGCTTCATCGTTGATGAAACCTTCAAAATCGATGACAACAGTGTCGCCATTTTCAGCTGCAGCATCTTCTTTGATGACTAATTCAGCTTGCGCTTCTTGTTCACGTTTAATACGTTCTTCAACGTCTGCTTCTGTTACTTCGCGGTCTTGTTTTTCAACCACTAAGTCTTTGTAATCACCTAATTTTACTTCAGGTTTTACAGTTACTTCTGCTGTGATTGTCCAGTCTTGACCTTTTTCCATGCTTGCTACATCGATCTTAGGTTGAGAAACTGGATCGATTGCTGCTTCTTTAACAGCTGCTTCATATGCTTCAGGTAAGACAGCGTTCAATGCATCTTCGTACAATGCTTCTTCTCCGTACATACGGTTGAATACTTGACGAGATACTTTTCCTTTACGGAATCCAGGAACGTTCAAGTTTCCTTTTACTTTATTAAAGGCAGTTGTCAATCCTTTTTGGATTTGATCTTGCCCGATCGTAAATGTTAAAACACCATCATTTGTGCCTTTTTTTTCGAATGTTGCAGTCATTTATTTCCCTCCGAGTTTAGAAATTCATTTGATACATCAAAAACGTTTCATGCATACCTTTAAATAGTACACTAACCCTTCCAAATTGTAAACATATTGAACGAGGGGAATCCACGTTTTTCATGACTTTTTTATCTTTTCCTCTGTTTTTTTACGTATTGAATAATAATAGTTCTGTCATTATTTTATTTCTTTTTTCAGTGAATTCGTGTTGTTCAGATGCCAAAAGATCCTCACACGGCTGATTCGTATAGGTTGCTACTGTTTGTTTGAACCATTTGTCAAGATTTCCAATGTAGCTATCATAGATCGGATAAACGATCGCCGATTGCATCGCAAACTCTTCTTTCAAGTTCTCACTCATTAAGGCGTCTTCTCGTTCATATGCTTCCGCCATTTGTTTGATTCGTCGATAGGAAGTTTGCTCTTCTGGACGCACCATTTTCTTTGGTATCACTTCGATCAACTCTTCCTCGATCGTCAAGTATGCAACTGGTGCTGCTTCTTCGACTTGAACGAGCGACTCAAGCAACTTAGCCCTTACAAGAACATGGACCGTTTTTAAAACGATCAACTTTCTAGCGGTCTGGATAAATTCGTGGTAAGGCAGTTGCTCGATTTCTTGAATATAACTCAACTGGGTAGTTGGTTTTTCAAAAGGTAATTTTTCTACCAGTTGATAGATTTCACGAATCTTCTGTCTTCGCATCTGTCCGACTAATTCTTCTGATTGTTGGATTTTCAACAAAACTGCTTGCTCAAAATCATCGGGAAAATCAGCACTTGCAATCAATTTTCGTGCATATAAAAAATCTTTTGCTGTAATCAGTAGATCAAAGTAAAAAGTAGCCAATTCTTCATTCATCAAATACTGTTTTTCATGCAAAAGTGCTTGATGAAGTGCTTCTTCCCACATATCCAATTCTGATAGTGCCAACACGTATAACGTATTTGCTTCAAATGTTGCTTCAAGTTCATATGCACGTTCAAACAGCTCTTTTGCTTGACTGTATTGATGATCTGTTAATGCCTGTTGGCCAATACGCATCAAATTGTCGTATTTATCAGGAAAATCGATCGGTCTCACTTAGGTTCTTCCCTTCACTGTTTTATCATTTGTCTGACACGACTTATTGAATAATAACCATATTCAGCCATTTTCTCTACCTAAAGCATCAAGCATTCATCTCTTGATTAAATGCTTTGATCATATTGATGGTTACTACACTCGTATTTGAGAAATAATCACCGATGTGTTGTTTTTTCTTACTAAAGATAACTGGGAGATAGCCGATAAAAAGTAACGGAAATCTCAAAATGAAGCGACAAGCGCCCTCACGGACTAATACTGTACTCCATGAAAGTTCCTCTTCATCAAAACTGATCACTCGAATACCAAAAATCATTTTTCCAATCGTCTGTCCGTGATTCCATTTCGTCAATAAAATAAAATAAGCTAAATAGGCGATCAACGACAAACTACCATAGATACTCAAATAAGAATCAGAAACTTGAAGCCATCCTAGGTTCACTGCGATACCTAACGTTAAGCGAGTGATTGACCCAATACAAATCAAATCAACCAAAAACGCAGCAAAACGAACCCAAAAACCGGCAAAGAAATAATAAGGAAAACGATTGATACTTGGTTCCTCGGTTTTTTGTTCTGTATATTTTTTCCATTTTTTCTGATTTTCTTTGATCTTAGTTTCTGACAGTGGTTTTTCTTCAAAGGAACTTAGCACCTTTTGAGAAAATCCCGCATCTGGTCCTACAGCCGGTTGGTCATTTTTTGCTTGTGCTGCAAACTCAAGTTCTTCCGACGAGCTACTTGTGTTTTTGTCAGCTGTAATTTCGTCTTTAGGAGCAACTAAAGCGTCTACTGTATCCTGGTTTCTACTAGTAGGATCTACTAATTTATTTTCTTCTACCTTAAAAACTTGTTTAGATGATCCCTCTGTACGTTCAGCTACTTTCGGTTCCTCATTGGTTTTTGAGCGTTCTTCGGGTGTTGACGCGTTCGTTGATTTCTCATTCATGCTTACTCACCTCCATATAGATACATTGCTCTTGGAGATTCTGCTGTTCCTAGACTTTCAAGTAATGACAAGATCTGACTTGTTTCAGAAGCTTGCAACCCTTGTAATTCTGCTAATTTTGCACCAAACCAAGTATTGCCAAATCCAGTAGAACTAGTTGAGTATTCGACTAACTCAGCATCTTGTAGATCAAGATCTTCTCTCATCGCAGCTAAAGCATCTGTTGGATAGCCGATTTCGTCCACCAAACCTGCTTCTTTCGCTTGTACACCGTCGTAAATACGACCATCTGCGACTTTTTTCACTTCATCTTCTGATTTGTTTCTTCCTTCACTAACAACTTTAACAAAACGATTATAGGCGTTATCGATGTAAGCTTGCAACACTGCATGATCTTGCTCAGTTTCAGGTCGAGTAGCCGATCCCATATCTTTTAGTGCGCCACTTTTTACTGTTGTATCTTCGACACCGATTTTTTCAAGTAAGCCCGAATAGTTGAGTCCGGACATAATGACACCGATTGAACCAGTTACTGTTTCTTCCGTTGCAAAGATTTTATCTGCTTGTGCGGAAATATAGTAACCACCACTGGCAGCCATATTTTTCATGCTGACATACATCGGTAGATCACGTTCTGTTCGGACCTCGTTGAGTAAGTTGGCAATTTCTGCACTTTCATAAACTCCGCCACCCGGAGAATTGACTTCCAATAAAATCCCACTGACGCGTTCATCGGCTTCGATCGCTTCAATTTGTTTCAAGAAGTCTTCATGATTATAACTATCAGTAGCAAATAAACCAGAAGAGCCTCCACTAGCTATGGCACCATCAACGGACAATTTTGCAATCCTTCCCATGCCACTGCCTTCTTCAAGTACCACCGGTGACATTTCATCGTCCCCATATAACCAACTATTGATGTTCCCCATCTGCATCTCTTCTTGCGGTTGCGTCAAACTTGATGATACCAACGAAACAACCAATAAGCCGGCAGCAATCAGTACTGCTATCCAACGTTTCTTATTCATTTTACACGCTCCTAATATAGATTTCTAATCACGATCACCGTTTCAGAACCAGGTTTCGCATTCATCTTTTCTGCTTTTTCTTCAAGGGTGTAACCAGTAAACTGTTCGTGGGTCAATTCATCTTCAACGACAAACTGTTGCGCATGTTCGATTTCGAACGCATCAGGGGCGATTTCTTGGATACTGTCCCATCCGGTATCCAAAAAGATTTTAGTGTCATCCGTCACGTGTTCTGTTTTTTCAAATGCTGCAATTTGTTTTTTTAACATCCCCAACGTCATGATTTCTATCTTCTCTTCCATCTTTCATCCTCCTTCTATCTATAATTATTGTACCGAACTACAAGAAAAGATGATAGTCGAATTTGATATTTTTCTTTCGTCCATCCCAATTAGATATATACCAATTTATTTTTTTGTCTTTTTTATTGACAAACCTCACACATTAACGTTATGATTTTAGATGTTTCCAAACAAAATAATAACAGGAGGATAATTAGACCAATACGGAATAGCGCCAGGTCTGTTTTAACAGATGACGAGGAAAGGGTTGATCGAAGGATTCGGCGGATGGCCCTAGGGACTGCATCCTAAAAAGAAACATAAAAACTATCTGTGAAGGTAGAACAAAAAGTTTCTTACGCAGTTGGAAACGCTAATATCAAGTTTATAACAGAAAGTAGGATGTTTTTTTATGTGCGGAATTGTTGGAATGATTGGATTAGAGAACGTGACACCAGGGTTGATCAATGGTTTAGAAAAATTAGAATATCGCGGGTATGATTCGGCGGGTATCTTTGTCTCAAATGGAAAACAGGACCATTTAGTCAAAGCACGCGGTAGAATCCAAAACCTTAAAGATAAATTATCTCCAGAAACAACTGGTACAGCAGGTATCGGTCATACAAGATGGGCAACTCATGGGGAACCCGCTGAGAAAAATGCGCACCCCCACCACTCACAAAGCGGACGTTTTGTTTTAGTCCACAATGGGGTGATTGAAAATTTTGAAGAATTGAAACAACAATACGTAGCCACTGATGACTTCATCGGCGAAACAGATACGGAAATCGTTGTTCATTTGATTGAAAAATTCGTGGAAGAAACGCAAGATACACAAGAAGGATTTAGAAAAGCGCTAGAAGTCATCGAAGGTTCTTACGCTTTTGCCTTGATGGATCGCACAGCTCCTGAAACAATTTTCGTTGCCAAAAACAAAAGCCCTTTATTGATCGGTAAAGGCCAAGGATTCAATGTGATCGCAAGTGACGCGATGGCGATGCTTGCTTACACTAAAGAATTTATTGAAATCGAAGACCAAGAAATGGTGATCGTTCAAGCAGATGATATCACGATCCAAACAATGACTGGTACGATCATAGAACGTGATTCTTATGAAGCACAAGTAGATGCTTCTGACATTGAAAAAGGAACATACCCTTACTATATGTTGAAAGAAATCGACGAGCAGCCGATCATCATGCGTAAAATCGCGCAAACCTATGTGAATGAGGACAATGAAATTCCTTTAGATCACAAATTGATGGATGAACTGTTAGCAAGTGACCGTATTTACATCGTGGCATGCGGCACAAGTTATCATGCAGGATTAGCGAGCAAGCATTCATTCGAACAAATGACTGACATTCCAGTAGAAGTCCATTTGGCCAGTGAGTTTGGTTATACCATGCCTTTATTATCGAAAAAACCATTCTTTATCTTTTTAAGTCAAAGTGGCGAAACCGCTGATAGTCGTCAGGTGTTAGTCAAGATCAATCAATTAGGTCATCCTTCATTGACGATCACGAACGTTGCTGGTTCTACGTTATCAAGAGAAGCTGGCTTCACTCTGTTGCTACATGCAGGTCCGGAGATCGCTGTTGCTTCAACTAAAGCATATACTGCTCAAATCGCTGTACTAGCTTTACTTGCAAAAGCAGTCGGTGATCAAAAAGGCAATAAACGTTCATTGACATTTGATGTAGCGCATGAATTGAGTATGGTAGCGAATGCGATGGAAACAGTAATTACCCAAAAAGATGAACTCCAAGAACTAGCTGCGGAATTCTTGAATGACACGCGCAACGCTTTTTATATCGGTCGTAGCAACGATCACGATGTCGCTTTAGAAGCTGCTTTGAAACTAAAAGAAATCAGCTATATCCAAGCAGAAGGTTTTGCTGCCGGTGAATTGAAACACGGTACCATTGCACTGATTGAAGAAGGCACACCAGTAATTGGGATTATTAGTGAGGAAATCACAGGGGCTCATACACGTGGCAACTTAAAAGAAGTTGAAAGTCGTGGTGCAAAAACCTTAGTGATCGCGGCACATGGATTAGAAAAAGAAACGGATCAATTAGTGATTCCTGCTGTCCATCCATACCTTTCTCCTCTTGCCATGGTCATCCCGACGCAATTGCTTGCTTATTACGCTACCCTATTGCGTGGATTCGATGTAGACAAACCAAGAAACTTAGCTAAATCAGTCACGGTTGAATAATTGTCCGATTAAAAAATAAGTAATCAATAGCAAAAAATCCAGTGAGAAAAACGAAAAGTTTGTTTTCTCACTGGTTTTTTTATTGTAGTTCGATAAGTTATTTCCACCTCACACACTTATTAAAAGCCAATAATGCTAAGAAACTAAAAATCAAAATCAAACTAATACTCCATAAAAATGCTTGCTTTAATGTTGGATTTGGAAGACCTAGTAGCAACCCTCGAAGTGCTTGGATGATTGGTGTCATCGGTTGGTACTCAGCAAATAGTCTGATCGCTGTAGGCATATTTTCAGTCGGTGCGAATCCTGAACTTAAATAAGGTAAGATGGTAGTCAGGAGAGTAAATAAGCTTGCCATTTCTGATGATTTCGCTAATAACCCAAACAAGGCCGAAATCCAAGTAAAGGCAAGGATAAAACAAAGAATGAGCAACCAAACAAGTAGCCATTTTGCAAAGGTGGCGTTTGGATGAAAACCGATGAGCAATGCCACGGCTAATACGACAAAACTGCTCATCACACTTCTAAAGGCAGCTGCAAATACATGTCCATTTAGAAATGCTCCCCTTGAAAGATTTAGTGTTAGGAGTCGTTCAACCATACCAGAACGGACATCTTGGTTAATGACTAACCCGACGACAGAAGCACTTTGAGCAATACATTGGACTAACACTCCGGGCAAAACAAAATCAACATAAGATAGCTCACCTACTTCCATCGCTCCTCCAAGTACATAAACAAAAAGCAACATCAATATCACTGGGGTTAGTAGTCCACCGATAAATGTTTCCAGGCTACGAAAAGATAATTTAATATTAAGTTTAAATAATGTATTTGTTTCTATGATTGCTTTCAATTAGACCACTCCTTGTACTAATTTTAAAAAGATGTCTTCTAAAGATGCATTTTTCTGCTGGAAATTTGTGATCCTGATCGGTAATCGTTTTAACTCGTTCAGAAGATCAACTGAATCATTGAAATGATCCCCTACATTGACAGTCACAGAAAGTTTTTCTTCATTTTTTGTCAGTAGTCGTCGTTTAAAATGTGCAGAAAGTAGATTAAAATCCTCTATGGTCAATACATTGATCTCCATTTTCTGTTTGTCATATGTGCTTTTGATCATTTGTGGCGTAGCATTCACAATGATTTTACCTTCATGTAATATAGCCACTTTATCTGCAAGATACTCTGCTTCTTCCAAATATTGCGTAGTCAAAAAAATAGTCCGCCCTGATATTGCGGTTTCTTTGATCAATTGCCACGTTGCGATTCGGTTCTGGGGGTCCAAGCCTGTTGTCGGTTCATCGAGAAAAATCACTTGCGGATCACCGATAAAACTCATCGCTATATCTAAACGTCTTCGCATTCCACCTGAATAATTTTTAACTAGTTCTTGGCTGTATATTTGCAAATCAAACCGTTTCAATAAGTCACTGACAACCTTGTGCTTATCTTTCACATGACGAAGAGCTGCAATCATTTTCATATTCTCGTAACCTGTCAACATCTCATCAACTGCGGCAAACTGTCCAGTCAGACTAATAGCTTCTCGCACTTTAACTCCGTCTTTCAGTAGATCATGTTCATTGATTCGAACTTGCCCTCCATCAAAAGGAAGAATCGTAGTCAAAATTTTACAAAGTGTTGACTTTCCAGCCCCATTAGAGCCTAAAAGAACAAAAATTTCACCACGTTTAACCGTAAAATCTACGCCTTTTAATACTTGTTTTTTACCAAAATCTTTTTTTAGATCAATACTTTCGATTATTTTTTCTTTTTGCATGGCTTCTTCCTCGTTTCTATAAGATAATTCAACTATATATAAAATTAGAAGTATTATTTATTTTAGTTCAATATATTGAAAAGAAGGTGCGCGTATGAAAAGTTACGGAAAAACAATTAAAGAAATTCGCTTAAGTAAAGGGATTTTACTTAAAGGACTGGCGGATAAACAGCTATCGATGTCTCTTCTTTCTCAGTTTGAAAATGAGAAATCAACGATCTCATGCGAGAGATTCCATCACTTATTGTCAAAGTTAGAAGTAACATTTGATGAATTTATATTGATGCAAACTGAGAATACTTTTTCTGCTTCACAATTGGCGATTATCGAATATATGGAATATATGTATATCGAAACAATCCAAGACTGGATAAAGTTAGAAGAACAGTATGAAAAATTGTATATTTATTATCAAGAAAATTATTCTTTAGAATTGGATCATGTGTTACAATTATTTCGTTTTGATTTGGCAATGAAAAAGGAGATTATTCAAGATACGCCTGTCCTTGAAGCATATAAAAAACATAATCATTACTTAGAACCTGCCAAACACTATTTATTGAATACTGATACTTGGGGTATCTACGAGTTAAAATTATTCGCCCGTATCTCTATAGCAATTGAACCTTCTCTATTATTTCGTTGCTTGAAAATTGCGGTCAAGAAAAGTCAGCGTTTATCCAAAATACCGGGAAATAAAGATATTCTCTATCAAACCTTTACAACAATATTTTCGGTCTTTTGTTTCTTCGAAGAAGTAGCTTACGCTAAAGAAACATTCAAACTATGGAAAACATGGGTCTTTAAAGAAGAGCACATCGAACAAGCCATTTTTATTCCTTTTTATGAAGGTTGGATTGCTTTTTTAGAAAACGATGTGTCTCTTGCTGATCGAATGATGGAACAATCACTCCATCATTTAGAAACATTAGGCATGTCAAAGTCGTTAAAAGGTTACCGAATTTTCAAACAACTCATTCTAACCAATGAATTCCCCGGAATCATTGTAAATGATCCCCTATTTGGCGATTTTTTAGATATCAAAAATTACTAAAGAACGTGCATTTGATCAAAAGAAAAGAGAATCAACATCCTCTACTTGAGGGTTGATTCTCTCATCGTACGTTTTAATCGATTCCAATCTCAGCTTTGACAACTGCTGCGATTTTGTCAACATAATAGTTTACTTTTTCATCAGATGGTGCTTCTGCCATCACGCGTAGTAATGGTTCTGTTCCGGAAGGGCGAACTAAGATACGTCCTTCACCGGCCATTTCAGCTTCTGCTTCTTCAATGACTTGTTTGATTGCAGGAACTTCCATTGCACCGTTTTTGTTACTTACACGGATATTGACTAATTTTTGCGGATAGATCGTTACTTCTGCTGCTAATTCTGATAATTTTTTACCAGTTTGTTTCATGATATTCAACAATTGGATCCCAGAAAGCATACCATCTCCAGTTGTATTGAAATCTAAGAAGATCATATGACCAGACTGTTCGCCACCGAAGTTGTAGTCATTTTTACGCATTTCTTCGACCACATAGCGGTCGCCCACTTGTGTCACAACATCTTTCAAACCGATTTCTTCGACCGCTTTATGGAAGCCGAGGTTACTCATGACCGTTGTAACGATCGTATCTTTTTTCAGACGATTTTTAGCTGACAAATATTTCGCACAGATAAACATGATCTTATCGCCATCTACGATATTTCCTAATTCATCCACCGCAATGATACGGTCGCCGTCGCCGTCAAAGGCAAGACCGACGTCTGCTCCTTTTTCTACTACCATTTCTGCTAGACGCTCAGGATGCGTTGATCCGACACCGTCATTGATGTTCAAGCCATTCGGATTTGTTCCCATCGTGTAGAAATCAGTTTCCAAATCAGCAAACAAGCGATTGACAGATGTTGCTGTTGCACCATTTGCCGCATCTACACAGACCGTTAAGCCCGAAAGATCGCCGTTGATCGTCTGTACTAAGAATTGTGAATATTTCAGCAACCCTTCTGGGAACTCTTCGACTGTACCTAATCCCTCAGCAGAAGGTCGTGGTAATTCATCGACTTCCGCATCTAACAATGCTTCGATTTCTAATTCTTGGTCATCATCTAATTTAAATCCATCTGCACCAAAAAACTTGATGCCGTTATCTTGAGCTGGATTGTGTGAAGCAGAAATCATGACACCTGCGCTTGCTTTTTGCAAACGTGTCAAGTAAGCCACTCCTGGTGTAGAGATCACACCTAATTGAAAAACTTCGATCCCGACAGATAACAGACCAGAAACTAACGCTTCTTCAAGCATTTGACCTGAAATTCTTGTGTCACGTCCAACCAATACACGTGGACGTTTTCCATCTTTCTCATGTTGGCTCAGTACATAACCGCCGCAACGTCCTAATTTGAAGGCCAATTCCGGTGTTAGTTCTTTATTCGCTTCTCCACGGACACCGTCCGTTCCAAAATATTTACCCATAGCTGTAAATTTGCTCCTTTAACTTAATTTTCCGATGAATCCTCTTGACTATTCGGTTGACTACTTGATTGTGTTGTCTCACTTGATGATTCATTCGACCCTTCACTCGATGTTGACTGCGTCTCTTCAGACTGACGTGTCGTCGATGACGAAGAGTTCGCAGGTGTCGACCCTGCACCAGAAGTTGTACTTCCTCCCGAATTTCCGGAATTTCCCGAATTAGAACGGCTAGTGTTTTCCGTGCTTGTTTTCAGGACCGGTGTAATCTCAACATCGATTGAAGGTGGTGTGATACTAAGTCCACTCTCTACCGGAATATCAATATTTCTTGTCGTCCGGTGGACGATCCCAGAAATATCGATTGGTATCGTGATGCTATTTCCTAGTTGAGCCAGTTGACTCTCTGAACCAGTGACTTCTGCTTCAATGTCAGAGAAACTGAAATCGTAACTCTCCACATTATCTGCGGGGGTCCCTTGTGCTGTTCCATAAAGTCGAATCGTTTTCGTAGGCTTTGTTACCGTTGCTTTTGCAGTGACTTGCACTGGATCTGAAACAATACTTAAAGGTTCTCCTGCACTATTCAATGCTTGAACAGTGACTCTCGTATCGACCCCATCGTCCGTGATCATCGCAGGTTCGATCCTCGCTACGACCTGTTGGATCTCTTCCAGTGTCTGATCGCCAGTCGTGACCGTCACTTTTTTTGGTGATAATTCAAGGTCATTCAATTCGAATCCAGCTGGAGTTGATTCTGTTGTGAGTAAAGGCGTGACCTCAAATTCTTTTGTCACTTTTTTCTCGATAGTCACTGTGATCGTATCCGGCTCTAGTTTTGCTTTGACTGCACTGCTCAGATTTCTGATTTTCAATGGTACTTCATGTGTTCCTTCACCTAAACCAGTGAGATCTGCTGTCACCCGAAACATTCTTGTATCTTCAATTGCTTCGGCATTCAACTGAACACGATTGGCACTGGACAACTTCGCTGTGACCGTACTCTCATATCCATGGATATAATATTGATCCGTATCGTATAAAAGTTGTACTGACACATCAGAAACGTTTTGCGTATAGGCTTCATTTCCTGACAGCGTGTCTTGGACAGATTGTCCATTTGCATTAAAATACAGCACAATACTGAATAATAACGCAACAAACGCATATAAGATACTTTTACGCCTCTCTTTTGAGATCATTTGTGATCCCCTCCTTTAGTCATCACGTCTAAGAAGGTTTGGAGCGTATTTTTATTTTTGTTTTTTTCTTCGACGATCAAATTTTTACGCAAGATCGTCAAATATTCTTCTTGAGATAAGCCAGGCATCAATTGGTTATCCAACGTAATGCTGACATCTCCTGTTTCTTCTGAGACAACGATCGTAATCGCATCGCTCGCCTCACTGACTCCGACAGCCGCTCGGTGACGGGTTCCGAATTCTTTCGGAATCAACATACTTTCAGATAAAGGCAAGTAGGCACTGGCTACTGCAATTTTTCCATCTTTTACGATCACTGCACCATCATGCAGCGGTGTATTCGGAATAAAAATATTGATCAGTAATTCGCCAGTGATATCGGCATCTAAAGCAATCCCTGTTTCGATATATTCATCCAACCCGGTGTGGCGTTCGATCGTGATCAAGGCACCGATTTTACGTTTGGACATATATTGGATCGCTTTGTCGAAAGAAAGGATCATCTGTTCATCTTCTTGCTTCTCACTCTTCGATTGTTTGAAAAGTGAGCTACGACCGAGGTGTTCTAATCCACGCCGTATCTCTGGTTGAAAAATGACGATAGCCGCAATCACACCATACGTGATCACTTGATTCATCAACCAAGATAAGGTATGTAGACCAATAATCTCGGCTAAGATCCGAATAACAACAAAAATCCCTACCCCTTTTAGCAATTGGATTGCTTTTGTTCCTCGCAATAGTTGAATGAGTTTATAAACTAAATACCAAACAACCAATACATCGAGTATGTTCACCAAAAAATTCTGAGAAAACAAGTCACCGGAAAACATTTGTCGCCAATAGTCTAAATTAAAAAGTTCTCCGATTTGAAATGACATAGACAGCCTCTCTTCTCTTTTGAGATTTCCTCTTTAGTATATCATATGTTTCCTCAGAAGAGACTTATCTGCTTGGAATTTCCTAACAAAAACCAATTTTTTTCAAGAAATTTACATTTTCCATTTATTCACCAATAAGTTATTCTATTTCCTTGGATCGTTTCGTTTTATCATTCTTTGGTTTTTCTTCGTTCCGCTCTAGCGGCACGTCTGGCAGCACGTCTAGCTTCTGCTTCCGGATCAACCGTTCGTCCTTTTTTGACTCTCGGTTTTTCGATCTCTGGACTTTCAGTACCTTCTGTCGGTTCGATCTTCGCTTTGATTTTTTCTAATTGACCAGTCATCGCCGCATAGTTGTAAAACCGTTTTTTCGCATCTTGGATCGTTTTATTGAATAACTGCTCCGCTGCCTGCGGATGAATCGTTTCAAGCGATGAAAAACGGACTTGCTTGCGCATGAAGTCAGCCATCATGGTAAAATCAGGCTTTTTATAGTCTAGCGTCATCGGCGTTTTCTTCTTTTCGATCAATTCAGGATTATAGCGATACAACGACCAATAGCCTGAAGCTACTGCTTCTTTTGCTTCTTTGATCGATTCTTTCATTCCACCTAGTAACCCATGAGCAATACATGGCGTATACGCAATGATCAACGATGGTCCAGGGAATTTTTCTGCTTCTTCAAATGCTTTGATCGTTTGCATTTGATTCGCGCCTGAAGCGATCTGTGCTACATACACATTCCCATATGTCATCGCCATCATACCTAAATCTTTCTTCGAAGCATATTTCCCATTTGCTGAGAATTTAGCGATTGCTGAAGCAGGTGTAGCTTTCGAGACTTGTCCACCTGTATTGGAATAGACTTCGTTATCCATGACTAAAATGTTTACATCTGCGCCACTTGCCAAGACGTGATCGATTCCGCCAAAACCGATATCATACGCCCAGCCATCACCACCAATCATCCATTGACTATTTTTGACAAATAGATCTTTTTCTTGGTAGATCGTTTGTAATTCAGGAACAGCTTCAAGCTCATTTTCGATTGCCCCACGTAATTTAGCTGCCCGTTGTTGGGTTCCTTCGCTTTCAAACATATGCGCCAACCAATCTTCCATCAATTCACGTAGTTTTAAGGAGACTTTAGACATCACTTTTTTCATCGTTTCTGCTAAAGCTTCTCTTCTTGTTTGTGCGGCTAAAAGCATCCCATAACCAAATTCAGCATTGTCTTCTAATAATGAATTTGACCACGCAGGTCCTTGCCCACAATCATTTGTGGTAAATGGTGAAGCCGGCACTGCTCCGCCCCAAATAGATGAACAACCTGTCGCGTTGGCGATCATCATACGGTCACCGAACATCTGTGTCAATAGCTTCACGTAAGGCGTTTCCCCACAACCGGAACATGCCCCGGAAAATTCTAATAAAGGTTGATTGAACTGTGTTGATAGCACTGTATTTTTGCCTTTGATCGGATTTTCTTTTTGTCGCAAGGTCATCGCAAATGCCCAGTTGATTGCTTGTTTCTTTTGTTCTTCATAGGGCTTCATCACTAGTGCTTTACCTTTTGCTGGACAAGCTTCAACACATAGGCCACAACCAGTACAGTCTTCGACAGACACTTGGATGCGATACTTCAAACCATCTGGCCCACGCATTTCTCGAACAATGAACCCTTCCGGTGCTTCTTCTAGTTCTTCCTCATCGGCTAAGAATGGTCGAATCGCTGCATGAGGACAAACGAACGAACATTCATTACACATCGTACAGCGCTCACTGATCCATTCAGGTACTTCAAGTGCTACTCCGCGTTTTTCGTAAGCAGTGGTTCCTAAAGGCATATCGCCTCGTGTCATTCCGTTTTCTGCTAAGGTCCTCACTGAGAGCTGATTTCCTTCTTGAGCGTTGATTGGTTCAAGGATGTCTCTGATATAGCGATTTTGAGTATTTTTCTCCTTATCAGGAAGCGCCAATGTTGCCCATTCAGCCGGCACTTCGACTTTATGCAACAATTCCACTGTACGATCGATCGCCTTGATATTTTTTTCAACGATCGCTATTGATTTATGACCATAACTCTTCAAGGCTTCCTCTTTCAAAATCGGTAGGACTTCTTCGAAAGGTATGATATTCGCCAACTTGAAAAATGCTGTTTCCATCGCCGTATTGATCCGCCGACCTAGACCTACTTCTTGCGCCAAACGCATCGCATTGATCGTATAAAATTGGATCTCATTTTCAGCTAAATATCGTTTTAAATGGGTCGGTAGATGCGTAGCTAGTTGTTCGTCTGACCAAAGTGTATTCAATAAGAAAGTCCCCTTAGGTTTCAACCCTTTGACTAAATCATAGCTGTGAAGATAAGCAGGGGTATGACAAGCTACAAAATCGGCATGTTCGACTAAATAGGTCGAACGGATCGGTGTATCGCCAAAACGCAAATGTGAAACAGTCAGACCACCTGATTTTTTTGAATCATAGTAAAAATAGCCTTGTGCGTATTTGTTTGTATGGTCACCAATGATTTTGATCGCTGATTTATTTGCTCCAACTGTTCCATCAGATCCAAATCCCCAGAATTTCGCTTGGAAAGTATTCGCTTCAGTCAAATCAAGTGATGGGCCAACCTCCAAAGAACAGTAAGTTAAATCATCAATGATCCCGATCGTGAAACGTTTCTTCATATCCGTTTTTTCTTTTTTCAATTCATCATATACCGCTACAATCTGATCAGGGGTGACATCTTTTGAACCAATGCCATAACGTCCGCCGATCACTTTCAGATGACGTTCTGCATCATATAACGCACTTTGAACGTCTAATAATAAAGGTTCTCCCCCTGCTCCCGGCTCTTTACTGCGATCTAGAACAGCAATTGCCTTTACGGCATTCGGTAGTTTTTCAATCAATGTTTCAATTGGAAACGGACGATATAAGTGGATATTCAAGAAGCCGACTTTACGACCGTTTTGGTTCAAGTAATCAACTGTTTGTTGGATCGTTTGCGCAACTGATCCCATTGAAATAATGACTTCTTCTGCGTCAGCCGCTCCATAATAAGTGACCAGATCATAAGAAGTTCCTCGAAGTTCATTGATTTTATCCATATACTTTTTCACGATTTGGGGCAAACGATCATAGTATCGGTTGATCGTTTCTCGTTGTTGAAAGTGGATATCAGGGTTTTGATTCGTCCCACTGGTCTTCGGCCGATTAGGATTCATTCCACGTTCACGAAAGGCCTCCAATTTTTCTTGAGGAATCAAAGGAGCTAATTCATCATATTCCAACACTTCGATTTTTTGGATTTCATGACTCGTTCGAAAACCATCAAAAAAGTTGACAAAAGGGATTTCTCCTTCTAAGGAAGCTAGATGCGCAACTGGCGCTAAATCCATCACTTCTTGGACGCTGCTTTCCGCAAGCATCGCAAATCCTGTTTGGCGAGCGGCCATCACATCGCCATGATCACCAAAAATATTCAACGCATTCGTCGTCACTGCTCGACTAGCTACGTGAAAAACACTAGGTAAAAGTTCACCGGCTATCTTATACATATTTGGGATCATCAATAATAATCCTTGTGAAGCAGTGTACGTTGTTGTCAATGCTCCGGTTTTTAATGACCCATGTACGACACCAGCAGCACCAGCTTCTGATTGCATCTCTACGACTTTCACTGGTTGTCCGAAAATATTTTTTTTACCTGAAGCTGCCCATTGATCAACCAGTTCAGCCATTGTTGAACTAGGCGTAATTGGATAGATCGCTGCTAATTCTGTAAAGGCATATGAAATATATGCCGCAGCAGTATTCCCATCCATCGTCTTCATTTTCCGCATGTTTCATCACCTTTGCTCAATTTATCTAAATAATCTTTATTATTATACCGTAAACGAACAAAGAAAACCTCCTAATTTTGAAAGAAAAATCACATGCTAAAGATATGACAGAAATGCTTCGACCAGAATCGACAGGTAAAAAATAAAAAAATAGCTTTTCCCTTCTTACAACTTTTAGCTTTTTAATCTAGGAAATGAGAGATTAACGATTCACACACATTTATTTCTTTGAACAAATCATTGTCTTTTTTAGGGCAAAGTTATTACAATAGAATAAAGAGGTGTTAAAAAATGGATATTTCAATTATTGATGCAACAAAAACAAACAAAACTACTGGAATCATGTACGGAAACGAAGATGCACCAAAACAAATGATCGAATTTGTTAATCTTGCTTGTCCTTATTGTCGACAATGGTTTATCGAATCTTATGACATTTTAGAAGAGGCGGTTCAATCTGGAAGACTCTTACGAATCATCAAATTGTTCGACAAAGAAAAACCTAGTTTACAAAAAGGAAATGTGATGCATCATCATATCACTACGACGGATGGAAAAGTCGCATTAAAACAAATCAAAGCGATTTTCGATGCGCAAGATGAATGGAAACAACTTGATTTAGCCGGCATTGCCGAATATGCAACAGAAACACTTGGTTTAACCGAACAAGAAGACCAAGCAACTACTCAAGCAATCATCGATGAAGCAAATGCTGCTCACATCCAATTCGTCCCTACTGTAATCATCGATGAACATATCTTTGATGAATCGATTACACCAGAAGAATTGAGTGAATTGGTTAAATAATTCATCATTTGATCATTCCTTGATGTTCAAAATCAAAAATAGACCGAAAAGCGATTGGCTTTTTCGGTCTATTTTTTATCGTTGTAGTAACGAAGTATGCTTGGTTGAACGAAACTGTTGCGGCTTTTCTTGGAGGACCCGCTTGATATTCTCTACTTTTGCTTGTCGTTTGATTTCTTTTTCTATTTCCTTGAATTTTTTTAGTTTCTCCACATCATTTTTACGTTCACTGATTTTTTTTATGCTCATTTTATTATTGCGCTTCGAGATGACTCGAACTGACTCTATGCTTACCCCATGTTTCATGGCATTAGTGACCTTATCGAGATACCTAGCATCTGCAAGGATCGCTGATTTTTGTTCATCTGTAATTCAATACTTTTTGTTAGATAATCTTGTCAGTCTTTTCAATGATCGCCTTTTACTGATGACTAATGATTTTTTTACCGAAAGTAGCTGCGCAATTTGGCTGTTTGTTTTTCCTTCCCCAATCATCCGCTTAACATCTTGCGTTTGCTCCTCTGTCAAATAACTATTTGTCCGTTTTTTGATATTGGGATAGTTTACTAGATCCGCTTGAAACGTGATTTGATAGATATTGGTCAAATTAGTATTGAATTGCTTTGCGACAGCTTCTGTTTTCTCCCCGTTATTAAGCTTCGTTAAAAGCAGGTGATTTCTAATTGCACAAGTTTTATGGTGATCCAAGTTAAGAGAGAGACCAATTTCGGCCATTGATTTCCTTTTTTTTAATTCCTCCATAAATTTGGCACATGCTTCAACTGAAAACAACGTCAGTGGCTCAGTTTTATTCTCTTTCTTATCTTTTTTCATGGGCTGTTTTACTGCTCGATTATGATAAACGACTTTCCGAAGTGCAGTAGTTTTCATATTGAACTTTCTAGCTAAGATCCTTGCTTTGATTCCACCCTCGCGATAATACAAAATTCGCTGATTCCTAAGTTTTCTTAGTTCATCCACAGGTGTATAAAATCGCTTGCTGATTTCTACTAGTGGCTGCCTTTGCTCGAATGCTTGTTCAATATGACGCGTGCGTGTCCGAATCACAAATTTTTGGTTGATATTCAATTGCTGGGCAATGATTCTTGTTGGCTTTCCTTGTTCTAAGCTCGCGACAATTGCTTGTTCTTGTCGATTGATATTTTTTAGCCATTTCTTACTTTCTTTTGTGACATGACCTTGCAAGGCAAGTGGTTGGCTAATTTTCTGACGAATACGTAAAACATCTTCAACTGATAATCGAAAAGTAGTGGCAACATCTTCTGGATGAGTCATTTGTAATCGTCTTAAAATGGCTTGTTCTCGTATCTTTTCTACACTACTCTCTGCCAATCTCCACCTGTGTGCAACTTCTTTGATGGTCAATTTTTGAACTAACTTTTTCTCGATCATATGATTTCGAATAGTAAGTATCTGTTGATGCTCCATATGTAGCTTTTTAGCGAGATCATTCTTTGAAGCACCGTTTATTAGATGATGTTTGATATAGTTATTGCGTACCTCTCGAATTTGATCTAGCGACATATTCAATCGGTGAGCGATTATTTCCATACGCGTACCTTTTTTGATCTGTCGTATAATTTCTCTTTTTATAACGAATCTGACCTGCCAAAGAGTAAGGTGATGTTTTTTTATGATATATGCGTTCGTTTTGCGATGTCTTATTTCCGCTAATACGTCTTGTTTTTTTCGATTGCTTGCGTACGTATTTGAAATCTTCTTTTGGATGTCACTACCTGTTTTTCATAATCACTCATTTACAGTTTCCTCCTAACTTGTTTGTTTCATTCTCTCGTTATAGGAGTATTTCTTTGATCGATCTTTCTTTTTTTCAACATATGCTAAAAAGAGATCAAGGGAATGATTCTACTTCGTCTTGATCAAAAAGAGTGCTAATGCTCTTTAGAATACTGTCCATTACTCGTATCTATTTATTCACGTTGTGTCATCAATTTCGTTTTTGGCATTTTTTCTTTTTGAATAATTTGCTGGATATTGCGGATTTTCGCTTCTTCTTTCACCTTAGTAAGTAGTTCATCCATCTTTTGTAGTGCCTTCATTTTTGCTGTTTTTCGTCTTTCTTGGATTTCTCTCCCCTTGATTTCTTCAAACCTAGTAGCCAAAACGCGGATGGTCGACTCACTAACCCCTGATTTCGAAGAATTCACAAAAGGAGTCATGTAGTTTAGGTCTTGCATGATCTGCTTTTTTTGTTCTTTTGTGACTCGATGCTTCATCTTGATTGTTCCTTTTTATGATTTCATTTTTGTTTGCACACATCTGACCAGCGAGTCTTTGATTCCTAGTACTTCAGAGATTTCTCTGAGCGTCATCTTGCGATTGAGGCAGTTTCTAACTGTTTGCACTTGTTCAGGTGTCAAATAATCTAAAGTACGTCGTTTGATATTTGGAAATTCTGCCAGATTTGCTCGGAAAATAACTTCACGAACATTTTTGATATCCATTTTGAATTCTTCTGCGACCGCTTGAGTGGATTCTCCACTGTTCAATTTTGTTAATATCCCATGATTTCTCACTTTATAGATCAGGGGGACGATTACTCCTAATTCTTTTCCCAAAGCCTTCGTTATTTTTGTTTCTTTGATTCGTTTCAGAATTTCTTGTCTTGTCTCATCAGACACTACTGAAATATCAAATGTTTTTCGAGAGCTTGCTGTAGTATGATCAAGCTTACTAGAAGCATTATTCCGACACAAAATCGATCCAACTCTGGATAATGACACATTAAATCTTTTTGAAAGAAGACTACTCGTTTTCCCTTGATCGCTTTGTATCAATAGACGAACATCTCTTAGTCGATAGAGTTCCTCGATTCCAATGTGGAATCGCTGACTGATTTCTTGGCCAGTCTATCCAGCTTCGAATGATTTTTCGATTTCCCGATTACGGATATCAATGACTGCTCGTTGACTGATCATTAATTCTTGTGCTACAGCTTTTGTTGTTTTGCTTTCTTCAAGTAAACTTAGCATCTTCGCTTTGCGTTCCTCTAATTGATCCAAGAGATTTTTGTTCGCGGAAGACAACTCTTTTGTCTTACTATTTGATTCTAGCGAACGTTGCTTGATCAAAAATACTTGTTCCATTGATAAATTGAAATCTCTGGCAATTTCTTCAGGATGTTGTTCTTTCAATCGTTCGATAATCTGTTCATTTCTGATTGAACAAATTTTATTGACTGATAACTGTGAATCTTTTGCTACTTCTGTTAAACTCGATCCTTTTATTGCGAATCTGCAAGATTTGTTTTTCACTCATCTGAAATTCAGCTGCTAATGCTGCTATCTCTCCATTTTTTGCTAATGCGGTATAAATATAATCATTTCGATACTTACGAACTTGTGAGACTGTCAATTTCAACCGATAGGCAATTTTTTTTTGGCTTTTTTGCCCGATAATCTCTTGGATTGCCAGCTTTTTCTTGGTTGTATAGAGGCGCTCTCTGCTGATTTGATACTTGTTCATGATGTCTTTTTCCAACTGACCTGATATTAACTCACGATAAATGGCTTGATCACGCTTTTCTTTTAGGTCTCTTGTAGGATATAGTTCATCTATTTTACGTTTCTTACTTTTATGTGCTTCTTCCATAATGCAATCTCCTCCTCACTATCACTAATTTGCATTCATTATAAGTACCTAAACTTTAGATTCAGGCCCATTTTTAAGAAAAAGAAAAAAAGTGGTCTGACATCTATCCTCTTGCTTCGATGGACCCTAAAAGCAAAAGACAAATTAGTCAAACCACAATATGTTTATATTTCCATTAAATGAACAATAAATTCATTGTTCGTTAGGATGCTTGTTCCTTTAATTTTTCAGCAAATTCGTTGATTTTTCGAATCCGATGATTGATCCCTGATTTCGAGATCGCTCCGGATGGGATCATTTCTCCTAGTTCTTTTAAACTGACTTCAGGATGTTGCAAGCGTAATTCAGCAATCTCTTGTAACTTTTCCGGAAGTGCTTGTAAACCCACTCGTGCTTCGATCAATTCAATATTTTCAATCTGCTTTGATGCTGCATCAATGGTTTTGTTCAGGTTAGCCGTCTCACAATTGACTAACCGGTTCACTGAATTTCTCATATCACGCACGATCCGCACATCTTCAAAGCGCAACATCGAATTTGTTGCCCCAATCAGAGTCAAGAAATCAGCAATTTTTTCGGCCCCTTTTAAATAAGAGATATAGCCATTACGTCTTTCTAGTGTACGCGCGTGTAAACCATAGTAATTCAACATATTACAAATATCTTGGTTATGTTGTTCGTAGATCGAATAAATCTCTAAGTGATAACGACTTGTTTCCGGGTTATTGACTGAACCCGACGCCATAAATGCGCCACGTAAATATGAACGCATCTTTTGTGCATTTCCCATGATCTCATCGGAAACATGCCCATTGAACATCATGCCATCCATGATATCCAGATCCATCAATACATTTTTTGTTCCTTGTTTCAAGCGAACGATGTAGACATTATTCTTCTTTAATTTCATTTTCTTGCGTACGAGCAGTTCGCTTCGTACTTGATAATGATCTTTTAAAAGTGAGTAGATCCGTCGAGCAATTGCGGCGTTTTCTGTCTGTACATTCAAGATGAATTGCTGGTTGACGATTCCAAGTGAGCCATTCATTCGTAATAACGCGGCTAATTCCGCTTTTGCATGTTCTCGATGGACTTCCAAACCAGTCAATTCCTTCTTGACTTCAGCTGCAAATGACACGTTATCCACCTCCTTTTCACAAAATTTTTCCTTTAATTACTTTGAGCCAAAGACGATACGAAATAGTTCTTCAACTACCTTTTCACCATCATGGAAGACCCCGCCATTTTTCAACTCTAAAAAGTCTGTCGAAATGACCCGACAATTTTCTTCTCTTAAGCCATTAAAATCATGTGCTACTTGGACAAGGTATTCATCGTAGATTTCCGGGTCCATGTAATCTTTTGGTACTTTTTCTGTATTGACTAAAACAGTATCGATAAAGGGTTGGTCTAAATGTTGATGCAACACACGAATATGGTCTGCATCTGAAAAATGTTCTGTTTCCCCTTTTTGTGTCATGATATTACAAATGTACACGACCTCTGCTTTCGTTTGAAGCATGGCTTCACCAACTTCTGGTATGACTAAGTTAGGAAGAATACTCGTGAACAAGCTTCCCGGTCCTAAGACGACCATATCTGCTTCCATGATCGCAGAAACGACTTTGCGGCCTGCTTTGGCTTCACTTTCGTCTTCTGTATTACGCACGAATACCCGATCGATCGTTTTGCGGTCAAGAGCGATTTTAGATTCTCCGATCGCTGTCGTTCCATCTTTGAAGACCGCATGTAAAGTCAACGGCGTTTCAGAAGAGGGATAGATGTGACCATCCACGTGCATCATTCGAGACAATAGTTGCACTGCTTCATAAGTACTCCCTCTCATTTCAGCAACTGCCGCAATGATCAAGTTACCAATGGTATGATTGGCTAAAAATTGGTCTTCTTTTTTGAAACGGTACTGAAAGATATCTTCGTAAAATTGAGGCATATCAGATAGCGAGACTAACACATTTCTTAAATCTCCTGGAGGAGCCATCGCAATCGACTGGCGAATCTCACCGCTGCTACCGCCATCATCTGCGACAGTCACGATTGCCGTGATATCGGCTCCTTGATTACGTAGACTTTTCAAAATAACAGGTAAGCCAGTACCGCCTCCGACTACAACGATTTTGGGTTTTCGAATTCGGTAAGTTTTCATTTTCATGAGCGGTTCACCGTCTCTTTGCGCTTATCTTTGTCACGATGAGTTACATTGACTTTATATGTTTCACTAAGCGCTTGAGATAACCTTTCTGTTAAAGCAACTGAACGGTGTTGTCCACCCGTACAGCCAATTGCTACAGTCAAACTGCTTTTTCCTTCTTTGATATATCCTGGCATGACTGTCTTTAATAAATCAAGGAATTTCAAATAAAATAATTCTGTTTCGTCAAAGGACATGACGTAATCATAGACTGGTTTATCTTTCCCAGTCAATGGTCTTAAATCAGCGATATAATGAGGGTTCGGTAAAAAGCGAACATCCATTACAATATCTGAATCAATCGGTAATCCATATTTGAAACCAAACGAAACAAACTCGATGCGAAATCCTTGATCATCTTTTGTTTTAAATGTTTGATTGATTTTTTCACGTAGTTGTCGTGGAGTTAAAGTCGTCGTATCAATAATGACCGAAGCTTGTGCTTTGATGTCATTTAAAATCGCCCGTTCCTTACGAATACCTTCCGTTACTAGACCATCCATCGCCATCGGATGTGTTCTTCTGGTTTCTTTATAACGAGCAACCAACTCTTCATCAGAAGCATCTAAAAATAAGACAGAGGTATCGATGAAATTTGTGTTTTCGATCTCGATCAACATACTTTGGATCTCTTCAAAGAAAGAGCGTGAACGTAGATCCACACCAAGTGCCATTTTTGTGACTTTCCCCGATTCCTTGATCAGTTCCCAGAATTTCGGGATCAGTGTTGGGGGCATATTATCGATACAAAAGTACCCCATATCTTCAAAGCTTTGAATGGCCACAGTTTTACCTGCACCGCTCATTCCTGTAATGATTACTAGTTCTAAATTATCAGCCATCCGTATGGCCTCCTCTCTCGTTCTCCTATAAAATTATATCATCCCGGGCGTATCATTGCTAGTTTGAATTCGATTTCTTTTGATTTTATTCAAAGACTGTGAAACAAAAACAAATCACTTCAAAATAAGCACGAAAAGTGAGTGGGACATTAGTCCTCACGCACATTCTAAAACCGAATAAATGGCGAGAACAAAAGTACGCTCTTCGGAAATAAGGCGCCATCCACAAAAATTTGAAGAACAATTTTCGTGGATGGCGTCTTATTTCTCGAGGGGAAACATTTCTGTCTCTAACTCTTTTCGCGCTAATTTATAGGAGCTGAACCCCTGTGGATCAAACTCAGCCCACAACTATTATTACACTCAAAACGTATCTTACTTTCGAGCAGACAGTGCCATCTCGATTGTTCGATCAGCTAATATCGACTGCGCATCGATCACAGGATAAGGATTATCGGAGGCAACTTCTTGCATCAAAGACAATTCTGTACAGCCTAAGATGATCTTTTCACATGCCAATCGTTGAACGACTTCTTCTAAAATCTCAAAATAAAGTTCTTTGTTCAAGCGATCTGCTTCTTTGATTTCATGATAAATCAAGTAGTTCACTTTTTCTTGTAGTTCTTGGTCAGGAATCACCACGTCAAATCCTAACGCTTTGATTTCTTTTTCGTAAACGCCGGCAAGAATACTTCCTTGAGTTGCTAAAACAGCTACTTTACCCGTTGTTTTTTGACGGACAAGCTCTTTTGCCGCTTCTCGTGGCATATGCAAAATCGGAATCGTCGTCTCTGCTTGTAAGTCATCAAAAAAGTAATGAGCTGTATTACAAGTCAAAACAATGAAATTCGGTTGTAGTAAATTTTGTTTTTTGACATCCTCTACTAAATAAGAGACAGGATTTTCTTTTGTTTGATCCAAAATGTAGGCCGTTCGATCAGGAACTGTCGCATGATTGAACAATACATAGTTCAAATAATCCTGATCTTTGGCGGCTTTGACACGATGATTGATCAAGCGTACAAAGCTTTCCGTTGCCATCGTTCCCATCCCACCTAAGATGCTGAAAAAATTCTCCATGAACTAGCCTTCTTTCGAATGAAAGTATTTTTTAAATCTTGGAATATAGTTTCGGAACATATAAGTCATCAATACCCAGCGTTTAAGTGAATGATCTTTCTCATAAAACACAGTCGTTCCATAGCGTTTTTCTTTGATCAACTGCAAGGCACGTTGTTTTTGTTCGTTCTCTTTGGCATAAGTCAAAAAGACTTTTTTAGGCACGCCAAGCCATAGCTTCGCTTGGTCTGATTGGTTCGTTCCGTATGTCGTTTCCACGAATGGCACACCAAAGACACGGTCTTCTGTTAGAAAACGTGCTAAATTCAGACCATTAAGCGTAACAAAGAAACTACTTCTTCCTTGACGAAGATTGATCTCAAATAATTTATATTCCCCATCTCGTGGGTCATATTTCATGTCGAAGTTTGCAAAACCAGTGTACTCGATTTTTTCTAGAAATGCTTTGATCGTTTGGTAGATCTTCTCGTTATAGTCAGGCATGATCACCACATAGTTTCCGATAGACGCTGGTGTTGGGTCTTCAAGTAATGGATGTCCTAGACACATCATTCGTACTTGATGCTGGTCATCAACGTAGGCATTCAAAACACGCATATTGCTGTCATCCCCAGGAATAAAATCTTGTGCGATCATTTCGCTCGTATAACCTGCTTCATAGATCCGACCTAACATCAAATCAAATTCCTCGCGATTATCAATAATAAACGCTTTTTTTCGTCCCTCAAATTGGACAGATAAATATTCCACACTATTTGCCGGTTTTAGTGCTACAGGAAAATTGAAAGGTAACTCTTGTTCCAAGCGGCCATTGTTCAACATTTCTTTTCGAATGATCAATGTTTTGGGATAAGGTAACTGATATTCTTCACATATCTCATAAAAACTCACTTTATTCACTAATCGCTCGAAAAGTGAATAATCGATATAAGGACATATAAAAGTTTCAGACAGCTCCTCTTTATGCTGAGATATCAACTCGGCATATCCATCGCCACAAGCTATCAGTAAATATTTTTTATTTTTATCCGTATATTTTTCTTTTGCTAAACGTCTCATCGTCTCTATAAAAACCGGATCTTGATCAAATCCTGGAATCACTTCAACGTTTACGATTTTGCTATAGCGGGTAGGCGCTAATTGATTCGACGCATAGGATTGACAAACTGTGCCATATGCCTCGTGAAATGAACGGGCCATACCATAAACGTTCATATCGCTACCTAATAAAATAGGGATAAATTCATTTTTTTCATTACTGTTCATCATTATCTCTCACTAACTTAATAATCTCTTGTTTTTTCTTTTACAATTACACAAGGAATATCATACCATAAAGAAAAAAGCAATCAAAGGAATCTCCTCCGATTGCTCAATTCTTTTTTGAACGGATTGAACTTATAGGAAGTTTTTATCTATACCAATAAGTGTAGAAAGAACTACCATATAAAATATTCTAGAATATTCATGAAAAGAAAACAATACATATTGTATTCTTTTAATATTTTTTTAACTATCATCATCACTTTTATTATTTTCCCATGATTTTTTTCAAATAATGTCCTGTATAGCTTTCTTTGACTTTCACTAATTCCTCTGGTGTACCAGTCGCTAGGATCGTACCGCCACCTTCGCCACCTTCAGGTCCTAGGTCGATCAAATGATCCGCTGTTTTGATGACGTCTAAATTGTGTTCAATGACTAACACAGTATTTCCTGCATCAACCAATCGTTGCAAAACATGCAATAAACGAGCAATGTCATCAGTGTGAAGCCCTGTAGTCGGCTCATCTAAAATATAAAAATTCTTCCCATTAGAAATTTTGTGCAGTTCACTCGCAAGTTTCATTCGTTGCGCTTCTCCGCCGGACAATGTCGTTGCTGGTTGTCCCATCGTGACATACCCTAAACCAACATCAACGATCGTTTGTAGTTTTCGATGGATCTTAGGGATCGGTTGGAAAAACTCAACGGCATCTTCAACCGTCATCTCTAAGATATCCGCAATACTTTTTCCTTTGTAATGAACTTCTAATGTTTCTGAGTTATAACGTTTCCCATGACAGACTTCGCATGGGACATACACATCTGGTAAGAAATGCATTTCGATTTTGATGATCCCATCCCCGCGGCAAGCTTCACAGCGTCCACCTTTCACATTGAAACTGAAACGACCTTTTTTGTAGCCACGCATCTTCGCTTCATTAGTTTGAGCAAACAGATCACGGATATCATCAAAAACACTCGTATAAGTCGCCGGATTACTTCTTGGTGTCCGACCAATCGGGCTTTGATCGATATCAATGATTTTTTCGATTCCTTCATAACCAGTTATCGTTTTGAACTTTCCTGGTTTGGCTGAATTACGATTGATTTTTTGTGCTAATGCCTTCTTCAAGATACTGTTCACAAGCGTACTTTTCCCTGAACCAGAGACTCCAGTGACCGCCACGAACTCACCCAAAGGAAACTCGACGGACACGTTTTTCAAGTTGTTTTCTGTCGCACCTGTGATCTTGATCGCTTTCCCTGTACCTTTTCGTCTTGTTTCAGGAACAGGGATCGATTTTTTGCCAGACAGATATTGTCCGGTCAATGAATGTTTATCCTTCGCAACTTGAGCTGGGGTTCCAGCAGAAACGATCTCGCCACCTTGATGTCCCGCACCAGGCCCAACATCGATCAAATAATCAGCTGCACGCATCGTATCTTCATCATGTTCCACAACCACTAAGGTATTGCCAAGATCACGCATTTTCTTCAATGAACCGATCAAGCGATCATTGTCCCGTTGATGCAAGCCAATGGAAGGCTCATCTAAGATATAAAGAACTCCCGATAGATTTGAACCGATTTGTGTGGCTAAACGAATCCGTTGCGCTTCTCCGCCTGATAAAGTGCCCGAAGCACGACTAAGTGTCAAATAATCAAGACCCACATTTTCTAAGAATGACAAACGATCATTGACTTCTTTTAGAATCGGACGAGCGATGACTTTTTCTTGCTCTGATAAAGTTAGATTTTCAAAAAATTCAACGGCATGTTGGATCGACAACTCATTCGTCTGACCAATATTCGTACCATTGATCTGTACGGATAAAGCTTGTGGATTCAACCGGTAACCGTCACAAGTCTTACACGTCAATTCTGTCATGTAAAGACGCATTTGTTCTCTCGTAAAATCGCTGTTCGTATCATGGTAGCGACGTTTGATATTGGTCATCACCCCTTCAAATGACGTTTCAACATCTCTCACTCCTCCAAAATCATTTTCGTAGTGGAAATGGAAGGGCTCTGAGGTACCATTCAACACGATTTCTTGATGTTCAATAGGTAAGTCTTCAAATGGTGTATCCATATCGATGCCATAACTTTCGCACGCTTGAGCCAGCATTTGTGGATAATATTGCGAACTGATGGGATTCCAAGGGATGATTGCTCCTTCATTCAATGTTTTTGTTTTATCTGGGATCACTAGATCGATATCGACTTCTAATTTGACACCCAAACCATCACAATCCGGACATGCGCCAAATGGTGCATTGAAAGAAAATAAGCGCGGTTCTAATTCTCCCACTGTAAACCCACAGTACGGACACGCATAATGTTCGCTAAAGAGCATTTCTTCTTCCCCGATCACATCGATCAGTACATAGCCATCCGCTAAACGAAGCGCTGCTTCGATAGAATCGAATAAACGAGAGCGGACGCCTTCTTTGACCACGATTCGGTCAATCACGATCGCGATATCGTGTTTTTTATTTTTCTCTAATTCAGGTACTTCGCTAACGTCATAGGTTTCTCCGTCTACACGAACACGAACATACCCTTCTTTTTGGACACGTTCAAATACTTTTTTGTGTTGTCCTTTTTTCTTTACCACGATCGGTGCTAAAATTTGGATCTTCGTCCAATCAGACAGTTCTAGCACTTTGTCCACCATTTGTTCGACGGATTGACTGGTGATCTCGATATGGTCATTTGGACAGATCGGATGACCGACCCGAGCAAACAACAAACGTAAATAATCATTGATCTCTGTGACTGTCCCTACGGTAGAACGAGGGTTTTTACTGGTTGTTTTTTGATCGATCGAGATTGCTGGGCTAAGTCCATCAATACTATCGACATCCGGTTTATCCATTTGCCCCAAAAATTGACGGGCATACGCAGATAAACTTTCAACATATCGGCGTTGTCCCTCTGCGTATAATGTGTCAAAAGCAAGTGAACTTTTCCCTGAACCGGATAATCCGGTGACGACCACGAATTTATCACGTGGGATCGTCACATCGATATTCTTCAAATTGTGCGCTCTTGCGCCATGAATAATAATTTTATCGTTAGCCATGTTTACCCCCTACTCAGATGCTTTTAATTCAAGAATCATATCACGCACATTGGCTGCAGTCTCGAAATCCAATGCTTTCGCTGCATCTTTCATTTCTTTTTCTAGTTTCATCAATAGTGTTGCTTTTTCTTCTCTTGTCATCTCTTCATAAGAAACTTGTACCGTTTCTTTTGCATCATCTTCTGATTCTTTCGTAATCGAGATCAAGTCTCGGATTTCTTTGATGATCGTTTTCGGAACATTACCATGTTCCTCATTGTATTGTTGCTGGATACTACGACGTCTTGACGTTTCGTCCATGGCCAAACGCATAGAATCAGTGACTCTGTCCGCATACATGATGACTTTACCTTCTGAGTTACGTGCCGCACGTCCGATGGTTTGGACTAACGAACGTTCACTTCGTAAGAACCCTTCTTTATCGGCATCTAAAATAGCGACTAACGATACTTCAGGGACATCTAATCCTTCACGTAGTAAGTTGATACCAACTAATACATCGAACTCACCTAAACGAAGGTCGCGAATGATCTCTGTTCGTTCTAATGTTTTGATATCACTATGCAAGTATTTCACTTTGATCCCTAACTCTTTGAAGTAATCGGTCAAGTCTTCTGACATCTTTTTCGTCAACGTGGTCACGAACACCCGTTGATCTTTTTCGACCCGCTCATTGATCTCACCAACTAGATCATCGATTTGACCCATGATCGGTCGTACTTCGATGACTGGGTCTAATAATCCTGTTGGTCGAATGATTTGTTGGACCACTGTGTCTGTTTGTTCGTACTCATAAGGTCCAGGAGTAGCTGAAACATAGACGATCTGGTTGACATGTTTCTCAAATTCTTCTAGACGCAAAGGACGGTTATCTAGTGCAGATGGCAAGCGGAAGCCATAATCGACTAGCATTTGTTTTCTCGCACGGTCTCCGTTATACATTCCACGGATCTGTGGCATCGTCACATGAGATTCATCAATGACCATCAGCGCATCCTCAGGTAAGAAATCTAATAACGTATACGGCGGTTCGCCTTCTTTACGACCATCCATATGACGTGAATAGTTTTCGATCCCTGAAGTATAGCCCATCTCTAACATCATCTCGATGTCATAGTTCGTCCGTTGTTCTAAGCGTTGCGCCTCTAGTAATTTGTTCTCATTACGTAACACAGTCAAGCGTTGTTCCAGTTCTGCTTTGATATTTGCGACCGCATGTTCCATATGATCGTCATCGGTCACAAAGTGAGTGGCTGGGAAAATAGCGACGTGCTCTGTTTCGCCTAATACTTCACCTGTCAACGCATTCACCTCACGGATTCTTTCGACCTCATCACCAAAAAATTCCACGCGTAATGCTCGCTCATCACGTGAAGCCGGAAAGATCTCCACGACATCACCACGCACTCGAAAACGACCGCGCTGAAAATCAATATCGTTTCGCTCAAATTGGATGCTGACTAGATCTCGGATCAATTGATTACGGTCCATCTCCGCACCTTGTCTGATCGACACGACTTGTTTTTGATATTCGAATGGTGAACCTAATCCAAAAATACAAGAAACCGAAGCAATCACGATCACGTCATTTCGTTCTAACAATGAACTTGTGGCGGAATGACGCAATTTATCGATTTCATCGTTGACACTTGAATCTTTTTCAATGTACGTATCACTCGAAGGTACATAGGCTTCTGGTTGATAATAATCATAGTAAGAAACAAAATATTCGACCGCATTATTCGGAAAGAACTCTTTGAATTCCCCATATAATTGGCCAGCTAGTGTCTTATTATGTGCAATGATCAAAGTTGGTTTATTTACTTTTTCGATCAAATTAGATATCGTATAGGTTTTCCCTGTTCCGGTCGCACCTAATAAAATCTGCGCTTTTTTACCCTCATTTACACCTTCGACCAACTGCTTGATCGCTTCTGGTTGATCGCCGGCTGGTTGGTATTTTGACACCAACTCGAAATGACGGGAGGTATCTCTTTCAATCATTGTTCGTCCTCCTTTTCGTTCATTCCTTCTCTCATTTCATCAAAAAAAAGAAAAGGAAAGCAAAGGCATTCCTTGTTCTTCTATTATATCACGGCGAACATACTTTCGCCAATTGAAAGTTTCAGATCTTATAGTTCATCTCTTTCTTTTATTACATGTCACATTTTCTTACATACCATGTAATAAACTGCTACTTTTTTGAATTATTTTTTCTTGGAATCTTGTGTTAGGAATATCTTTTCGCCTATAATAGTTAAATATGGAAATTATCGAAATTTATATAGGAGGTTATTTATGAAAAAAAGAAACATGTTACAGACATTCCTTTTCATAATGACAGGACTTGTTACATTCGCTCTGCACACGCCTGTGCAAGCTGATGAGACGCAATCGACTACAGCAACTAGCGAGACGATGCAAAAAATAGAACCTAAAAAAGACGTTTATGTGATTGCAAGTGATTCGGCCTTCGCTCCATTCGAGTATCAAAATGCGGATGGCGAATATGTGGGGATCGATGTCAGCTTAATGGAAGCTATCTCAGAAATGCATGGGTTCAATATCCGCATGGACTTCCGCGGTTTCTCTGCTGCGTTACAAGCATTGGAATCTGGACAAGCAGATGGAATGATCGCGGGGATGACGATTACAGATGAACGTAAAAAAACGTTTGATTTTTCAGACCCTTATTTCCAAAGTGGTATCCAAATCGCAGTCAAAAAAGGTAATACTTCGATCAAGTCTTATGAAGACTTAGATGGAAAAACAGTCGGTGCGAAAGTCGGTACCGAAAGTGCAGATTTCTTGGTCGCTAACCAAGAGAAATATGGCTACGAAATCAAATATTTCGATGCTGCAGATCAACTATATGACAGTTTGAGAGTCGGAGCAATTGACGCAATGATGGATGACTATCCAGTAATCGGTTATGCGATCAAAAATGGTCAGGAATTAGAAACGCCGATCGAACGAGAAACTGGTGGCTCTTATGGTTTCGCAGTGAAAAAAGGAGAAAATCCTGAATTATTACAAATGTTCAACGAAGGATTAAAAGAATTAAAACGAACAGGTCAATATGATGAGATCATCAATCAATACATCTCTACAGACGAAAGTGCAGCAGCACCAGCTGTTGATGAATCGACATTGACTGGCTTGATCCAAAACAATTACAAAGCGCTATTGAAAGGCTTATGGCAAACGATCCTATTAACCTTGATTTCATTTGCACTAGCTTTAGTTGTCGGCGTAATCTTCGGTCTTTTCAGTGTTGCACCGATCCGCGCCTTACGAACAGTTGCCAGCATCTATGTAGATATCATTCGTGGAATCCCGATGATGGTACTTGCTTTCTTCATCTTTTTCGGTCTACCAAGTATCGTCGGCTTTACGATTCCTGACTTTATTGCAGGGATCATTACATTGACCTTGAACGCGAGTGCCTATATCGCTGAAATCGTACGTGGTGGGATCAATGCAGTTCCAACAGGACAAATGGAAGCTTCACGAAGTTTAGGTCTGTCTTATAACCGTACGATGCAAAAAATCATTTTACCACAAGCATTTAAAATCATGATTCCATCGTTTGTCAACCAATTCGTGATCTCATTGAAAGATACGACGATCATTTCAGCGATCGGTGTGGTCGAGTTGTTACAAACTGGACGAATCATCGTTGCTCGGACCACTCAAAGTACGTATGTTTACTTGATCATCGCAGTAATGTACTTGATCTTGATCACTGCATTGACGAAATTCGCGAAAGTTTTAGAAAAGAAGGTGAAATAAGATGACAGAAAAAATCTTAGTCGAACATCTTGTAAAAAAATATGGAGACAACACTGTCTTGAACGACATCAACGTGTCGATCAATGAAGGCGATGTTGTTTGTGTGATCGGACCTTCTGGTTCAGGTAAAAGTACTTTTTTACGTTGTTTGAACCGTTTAGAAGATCCGACATCCGGTGATATCATCATTGATGGTGCTCATTTGATGGATAAAAACACAGATATCAACTTAGTAAGACAACATATTGGCATGGTATTCCAGCATTTCAATCTTTTCCCACATCTTTCTGTGTTGGAAAACATCGTTTTAGCACCGATGGATCTAAAGAAACTCTCTCGTGAGGAAGCAGAGAAAAAAGCAATCAAATTGTTAGAAACAGTTGGTTTAGAAGACAAAAAAGATATGTACCCAGATAACTTATCTGGTGGACAAAAACAACGGGTTGCTATCGCTCGTGCATTAGCTATGAATCCCGATATCATGCTCTTTGATGAACCTACTTCAGCCTTGGACCCAGAAATGGTCGGCGATGTATTGAATGTCATGAAAAAATTAGCGAAACAAGGAATGACTATGGTCATCGTGACACATGAAATGGGCTTTGCTAAAGAAGTCGCTAACCGTGTCATGTTTATAGATGGCGGCAACTTCCTTGAAGATGGCACACCACAACAAATCTTTGAAAATCCGCAAAATGAGCGAACGAAAGATTTCTTGGATAAAGTATTAGATATCTGATCGACTAAAAAAGGCCTCTAAGAACGTCTGGAAAAACCAAGCGTCCTTAGGGGCTTTTTACTATTGATTTTTAACGAATGTTACATGATCCACCGATACCCATCCTTGCGCTTTTGCATCAACATAAATGCCAATCTCACTCGTGCCTGAAGTAACCGGGATATCTTTGATCGTTACCTTCGTCCACTCGCCACTTTTAGTGATCGAAGCCTTCAGTTCTTTCCCACCATGATTTTTGACATACACCTGACTAGTGGTCAAATCGCCGCCTGCCATAGTATAAGCAGTTAATGTGTAGGTTCCCTTGCTTAATCCATTAACCGTTTGATATATCGACATTTGATACGCTTGATCATCCCAAAAGGTTGCTTTATACGTTTCGGAAAACCCACCAGTTTCAGTTTTCAATGTATCGATTGCTGCGCCATTGCCTCGCCACACCGACCAATTGGACGGTGCGTTCGTGAAACCGTCATTTTCAAAACTAGGATTTTTCAGAAGATTTTGCTGTCTCCCGGCTTCTTGAAACGCCTTTAAGCTGGAAAGTGCTTGCCCATTGAAATCAAACATCGCTTGGTTGTCCCACTCATTTCCTGTTTGAGATTGTACGCCTAGATAGTTCATTCCAGCAGCTGTTGCCCAAGAGACATTACCGTTATACCATAGAGGTTCCCAGTAGAAGAATCCGTTTCCTTTCTCATTTGGCACGGTTTGGATACGGGTCACCAAATCATTCAAATATTCTCTTTGTCCTGCTGGTGTTGCCGCATAGCCTCCTGCAATTTCCTGTTCAGGTCCAAAAGCATTGGGCATACTATCCGCACTGGCAGTTGTGTGTCCATACGCAGTCTCTACCACATTGACTTCTTTATCATATCTGGCACTGATCGTGTTCATTGTTGTTTGTAAGGCATTCATCGAGCCATGCCAATAAGGATAATAGGACAGGCCGATCAAATCGTAATCCACCCCACGTTTTGTAATCTCATCAAACCACCAAGTAAATACATCTGTATCTCCACCATCAGCTAAATGTAGCATGATCGGCGTGTCGACTGGTTGTGTTTCTTTTACTCCCCGAATCCCAGACTTCAAGAAAGTGGCTAATCGATCAAACTCGCCACCACCTTCCCCCATGATTTCCCATGTGGCCAAAGCATGCCGCTATTCAATTCATTACCTATCTGGACCATATCAGGATATACGCCATTGTTTTTCATTTCTGTCAATACACTTTTCGTATAACCGTATAAGGCTGCATCAAGTTGCTCAAAGCTATAGTTTCCCCATGCTTTCGGTAGGTTTTGTTTGCCAGGGTCCACCCAGAAATCACTATAATGAAAATCAAGTAACACTTTCAATCCTAGGTTTTTCGCACGTTTCGCCAAAGCAATCGTTGTTTTCAAATCATTCGTGCCTGCACCATATGAATTCCCTTGATCATCATAAGGATCTTGCCATAATCGCAAACGAACATAGTTGACGCCATTGTTCTTTAGAATCTGTAATGCATCTTTTTTCACACCATTTTCGTAATATCCTGCACCAGATTTTTCCATATCTGCTAATATCGAGATATCTGCTCCTCGTATCAATTCCTTTGCCTCCACTTGCTTTGTGCCTAATACTACACTGACTAATGAAACAAATAATCCGACAACCAACACTCGCCAACCTTTTACTTTGTTCATTTAACGATCTCTCCTTTGATTTAAAATTGATCTAAAACAAACCGAACAGCTTTCTCAGGATCTCTTGTCAAACCAATGTATTCTGCACCTTTTGTGGCAACCAATTTAATCCCTAAACGATCTGTGTCTTCCTTGATATCCTCATAGTAAGATTGGACTTGCGGCGCCAAGACGATCATATCAAAGTCTTCCATCATCTCGTAATGAGAACCATAAGCACCTGCTAAAGCACTGATTGGTGCATCAAATTCTTTTGCTCCTTCTTTTAAGGCATTTGCAAGCATAGCACTTGTACCTGCACCTGCACATAAAACTAATACATTGATTTCTTTTCCTGAATCACCTAAAGAACTCGCTTCTGTTGCCAATACTTCATTCGCCGGAATCGTCACAGTCACTTTTGTTTCGTTTTCTTGCATGGCTACTTGTTCTGCTTGTCGTGCTTCTTGCTCGACTAACGTTGCATCATACGCCTTACAGAATGGGAAGTAGATTGCAAAGTCGACGAGAATCAAGACGGCTGCTAATACAAACGCCAAAACCCCCATGCCGGTTCCCAAAACTAGTCCAATCGGCGCTGGCGTTGCCCATGGTAAGACATACATGAAACTATTCATTCCAAACACATCAACAAAAAACTTGAACAAGCAAACGTTTACAATCGGTGTCAATAAAAACGGAACAAAGAAATACGGATTCAAAATCATCGGTGCCGCAAACAACAACGGCTCATTCACAGCAAAGCTGACTGGAATAACTGAAGCTTTACCAACGGCTTTTAACTGTTTGGATTTTGCAAACAGCAAAAAGATAAACGGCACGACTAAAGTCGCACCTGTTCCACCCATCGTTCCGACAAAATTTCCTAAACCAACAGTCAATACATGTGAAGCTTGTTCCCCAGAATTAAACAGTTGTAAATTGGTTTCGACATTCGCATAAATGATCGCTGCAATCGCTGGTTCAACAATCGATGGGCCATGCACACCAACAAACCAGAAAAATGCCATAGCACCCCAGATCACGGCTATCCCCAAATAGCCATCTGCTGCTGTAAATAGTGGTTGTAATAAAGTGATGATGGCTTCTGCAAAAGAGATGCCAAAAAGACTACGTGCAGCTAAGTCGACCAACACGGCGGCAAAGACCGAAAATGAAAATGGAAAAATATCGCGGAACGTTTGAGAAATCGTTCCTGGCACTTCTTTTGGCATCTTGATCGTAATATCTTTTCGTACACAAAACTTATAAATATTTACAGTAATAAATGCAGCGATGAACGAAGCAAGTAATCCTTTCGTCCCCATATATTCCGTTGAAAAACCACCTTCGATCGGTGAGACACTCAACAATAAGAAACTAACTAAAGAAGCAAGCATCACCGATGTGGTATTGATGATTTTATTTTTCGGCATTCTCCGATTCATCGATTCAGCTAAACAACGTGCAGTAGTTGTAGAAACTAATATGCCCACGACCCCCATCGAATAATTGTAGATTTTCCATAACCAGGTCGATACTCCTTCTGGCCATTGAAAACCAAAAATCTCAGGAACTGCCGCAATCAAAATAAAGATACTTGAAAATAAAATTGCAGGCATAGCCGTCAAGAATCCATCTCTGACCGCACCTAAGTATATATTACGTGAGATTTTTTCAAAGATCGGTTTGCCTTTTTCAATTTGCTTGATGATCCCATTCATGCTTTTCACTCCTAGTGATTATTTGTTTTTATATAACTCAATAAAATCTTGGATCAAATCTCTTAGCAATAAAGTAGTCATCAAGTGATCTTGTCCATGGATAAAAATAAATCCCATATCCATATCTTTTCCTGAAGCTTCTTCTGCTAAGATCTTCGTTTGTGAATTATGGGCTAATGTCAAATTCTCATCTGCATCCTTCAAGGCTTCTTCCACACGATCAAATTTCCCTTGACGTACTTCTCTTAATAATGTGAGTAACGTACTACGTGCATCCCCTGAATAAGCCACGATCTCAAAACCTAACATTTGCAATTCTTCTTTATTCATCTTCCATTCCTCCAACTTAAATGATTGTTTTTGTTTCACTGACGAATTTGTACCAATAGGCGGACTCTTTAGGGTAACGTTTTTGTGTTTCGAAATCGACATAGAAGAGTCCGTATCGTTTATTGTAACCATTTGACCAAGAGAACAAATCCATTAACGACCATAGGAAATAGCCTTTCACGTTGACTCCAGCAGATATAGCTTGGCTCAATGATTCTAAATAAACTTTCAAATATTCGATCCGTGGTTGGTCCATGATCACACCATCATCGAACTGATCTTTGAATCCCATCCCATTTTCAGTGATGTAGATTTTATTGTAGTGGGGATAATCTTCCTTGATACGTAACAATAGATCATATAACCCTTCTGGATAGATCAACCAGTCCCAATCCGTTCGAGGGATCCCTTCTTTATAGATCCGTTCCCCAATTCCTTTTACTTTATAAATAGAAGTTCCTTTGTCCCCTGTGCCATTATGATGGATCGCATTCTCTCCATGATACGCTTTGACAAAGTGGCATTGATAATGGTTGATCCCCAAGTAATCATTACGATGTGAGGCACGCTTCATCTCCGCCAGATCCTCTTCAGGAAACTCATAACTTGCGTCGTTCGCTTCACAAATCTCAGCAAGTGCTGACAATGTTTCATCAGAGTAATATCCTAAGTAAGTGGCATCTAAGAGAAAACGGATCGACAACGCATCATCTAAGAATGCTGCATGTTGATCTTCCAAAGCGTCCGATGCAGGATATTTCGTTTCTAAGGAATGAACCACACCAATTTCACCGGCGTATCCCTCGTCCTTGAACAAGTTCACCACTCTTGCGTGCGCATACATCATGTTATGCAAACAAGCAATGATTTTGGTAAAATCATAGGTGATTCCTGGTGGGAAAATCCCTAATAAATATTGATTCGTTGCCACTGGATAAATCTCGTTGAAGGTACTCCAGTAACGCACTTCTTTAAATTCTTTAAAGCAAAATTTTGCATATGCAACAAATGCTTCTATATTGTCTCTATTTAAAAAATCACCTTGATCAAATAAAACTTTCGGAGTATCAAAATGATGGAGCGTCACAAAAGGAAGTACACCATGTTTCTCACAAGCTGCAAAGACCTTATGGTAAAATGCCACACCCTCTTCATTGACTTTCCCAGTTCCATCAGGAAAAATACGACTCCACGCAATGGATAAACGTAACCCATTCACACCAAACTTCTCACATAATTCAATATCTTTTTCATATTGATGATAGAAATCACTTGCCGGATCAGGACTGAATCTTCCTTGTTTCTCTAAAAACTCGTCCCAAGCAACTTCACCTTTTCCGCCTTCTTTTGTTGCACCTTCTACTTGGTATGCCGCTGTTGCTCCGCCAAAAATAAAATCTTCTGGTAATTTCAGCATCTCTTCCCCTACCTTCTTGTCTACTAATTTATATGACAACACGAATTGTAATCGCATCCAAAACATTTGTCAACAAAAACAAACAAATTCAATCAAAAAATTGCATTTATTTAAAATAAAAGTGGCAATTGTTTGTTTAGGTTGATTATTTTTGTTTGCACATGTTTGTTTTTGTTGACCTCCATTCTATTCTATGGTAGATTATTTGTGAATTGGGAGTGATTAGATGTTAAAAAGAGAGCGCTTACTAACAATTAGTGAGATGGTGAATAAAAAAGGAATTTTAACGGTCAGTGAGATCATCGAACAATTGAATGTCTCTGATATGACCGTTCGTCGAGATTTGGATGAGCTAGAAAAGTCAGGAAAATTATTGCGTATCCATGGCGGGGCTCAAAGTCTTACCTATACCCTCGACCAAGAATTATCACATACAGAAAAATCAGTCATGCAAATCAAAGAAAAGCAACAGATTGCAGCAACTGCTGCACAGTTGATCAATGAAGGCGATACAGTCTTTTTGGGCCCAGGAACGACGATCGAGTTATTAGCTTCTCACTTGATCCACAGAAAATTGCGGATCATTACGAATAATTATGCCGTTTTTGAAGTGTTAGCCCAAGCAGAAGTTCCCGAAATTTTGTTGATCGGTGGCGATTTTCGAAAAAACACTGGTGCATTTGTCGGCCCCATCACCAACGATAACCTCAGAAAACTGAAGTTCACCAAATCTTTTATCAGCGCTAACGGTGTGCATAATGAAGCAATCTCAACCTATAGTACTGAAGAAGGCGAAGCCCAACAAATTGCATTGAACCATTCGAAAAATAAATACTTATTAGTGGATCACCAAAAATTTAATCGCGATGACTTTTATATCTTTTATCAATTACATGATTTCGATTTATTGATTACTGATCCACACATCAAGTCACATGTGAAAGATCATTATTCGCAATATGTCCAAATAAAATTAGCGGAATCGCTAGAAAATGAACTTTAGGAGTGAACGTATGAAAGGAATTATTTTTGATTTTAACGGGACGATGTTCCAAGACTCCCATTTACATGAAGCGGCTTGGGTCCAAATGATCCATCATTATTCTAAAAAAGAGCTTTCTGATGAAGACATTGTTAAAAATATCCATGGACGTACCAATAGCGAGATATTGAATTATTTTATCTCACCTACTTTATCTAAGGAAGAAGTCGAGAAACTATCAAACGAGAAAGAGGCATATTATCGCACTCTTTGCTTAGAAAAACCGGATGATTTAGTGCTTACGCAGGGATTGATCGGTACTTTGGATATATTGAAAGAGGAGGATATCCCGATCACCATCGCTACAGCGACAGTCAAAGAAAACGTTGAATTTTATTTCGAGATTTTCGATTTAGCGCGATGGTTTGAATTTGACCAAGTCGTTTACGATGATAATACTTTTCCAGGTAAACCACAACCTGATATCTTTATCAAAGCTGCCCAAAAATTGGCTCTTGAACCAAAAGACTGCTTGGTCATTGAAGATGCTTATTCTGGACTTTTAGCAGCCAAGCGTGCAAATATCGGTACGATCATCGCCATTGATCCATTTGGAAAAAATCGCCAGTTATTCTCCGATCAAGAACTAAGAAAAGATGGTGTGATAGAGAATTTTGATGATTTCTATCTCAATTTCTTCTCCACTGCAACTTCATCAAAAAAAAGATAGACGTATGATCGTCTATCTTTTTTTGTATTTATTTACGTTTTTTTCCGCCAAACGCATCTTTTACTTTATCAAAAAAACCATCTTCTTGTTGCTCTTGAACATGCATGCCGCCTGCTTTAGCAAACGCACGTAAAGCTTCACGCTGTTCCTCATTGAGGTTTTTAGGTGTGATCAATTTCACACGTACATGTTGGTCCCCTGTAGAACCACCACGTAAACGCGGCGCTCCTTTGCCACGTAAACGGAAGTTCGTTCCCGTTTGCGTACCAGCAGGGATTTTCAATTTGACATCCCCATGAACAGTTGGCACTTGTACTTCATCGCCTAATGCCGCTTGCACGAAGCTTAATGGTAACTCATAATAGATCTCTGAGCCATCGCGATCGAAGATATCACTTTCTTCTACTCGGAAGACCACATATAGATCTCCGAATGGGCCTCCATTTTCGCCTGCTTCACCTTGTCCTGCTAAGCGCATTTGTTGTCCTTCTTCCACACCGGCTGGTACATTCACTTTGACCGTATGTGCTTTCTTCTCATGACCAGAGCCATGACAAGTTGGACATGGTTCTTTGATCTCTTTCCCAGTGCCTCGACACACATCACAAGTTTGGCGGCTCATCACACGACCAAGTGGCGTTTGACGTTCCACATTGATCGTTCCAGAACCATGACATTTATGACAAGTCGTCGGTTGTGTTCCTGGTTTTGCACCATTTCCGCTACACGTGTGACATATTTCTTCACGGTTGTATTTGATTTCTTTTTCTACCCCAAAGATTGCTTCTTCGAAGGATAAATTGACTGTATATTGTAGATCTGATCCTTGACGAGGGGCATTTGGATCAACAGATCTTCCACCACCGCCAAAAAACGAATCAAAAATATCTTCAAATCCACCAAAGCCAGCTCCACCACCGGAGAAGCCGCCAAAGCCACCAAAGCCGCCGCCACCTGCGCCATAATTAGGATCAGTTCCGGCATGTCCGTATTGATCGTAAGCCGCACGTTTTTGTGGATCACTTAAAATCTCATAAGCCTCGGAAACTTCTTTGAATTTTTCATCAGCATCAGGCTCTTTATTGATATCTGGATGGTATTTCTTTGATAACTTTCGATAAGCTTTTTTTATTTCGTCTTCTGAAGCTCCCTTTGACAGCCCCAAGACTTCGTAATAATCACGTTTTGTTGCCATAGGCTTTCCTCCTATTGGTTCTCTTCATTTCCACGTCGTTTGTTATCATATCACACTTTGATCGAAACAAAAACCGGAAATTTCGAAGTATCGACTAAAGAAGAAAAAATCGATCATTGATTTCTATGGCATGAAGAAAAGAAAATATTTCTCTTCTTGATCCAAAGAAAAATCATAATTGATGACTTGTTTCTTTACACTAGCGATGCTTCTAAACTCTATAAAATAAAGTGATACAAGATTATTCCCTCGGAAATAAGCCGAAGAATCGCGAAAATATGAGAAGCTATTTTCGAATTCTTCGGCTTATTCTAAGCGGGACTTGATCTCTTTAAGTGAAACTAAATGAACTGATTATTTTTTGTCGTCATCGACTTCTTCAAAATCAGCATCTACGACATCATCCGCTCCGCCTTGGGCAGCTTCAGGATTTTCTTGAGCTTGTTGTTGTGCCGCTTGTTCATATAATTTAACTGTCAAGTTTTGCACGATTTCGTTCAACGCATCACGTTTTGTTTTCATTTCTTCGATGTTATTTGCTTCTACTGCAGCTTTCAACTCGTCACGAGCTGCCTCAGCTTTTTTCACTTCTTCTTCGTCAACTTTACCTTCTAATTCTTTCAAGGTTTTATCAACTGAGAATAGCAATGCATCGACATCGTTACGTAGATCCACTTCTTCTTTACGTGCTTTATCTGCTTCTGCATTAGATTCAGCATCTTTCACCATGCGTTCGATTTCTTCGTCTGTTAGACCTGAAGAAGATTTGATCGTGATTTTTTGTTCTTTTTGTGTACCTAGATCTTTAGCAGATACATTTACGATACCATTTTTATCAATATCGAATGTTACTTCGATTTGAGGGATACCGCGTGGTGCAGCTGGAATATCTGTCAATTGGAAGCGACCTAATGTTTTATTGTCCGCAGCCATTGGGCGTTCCCCTTGTAATACATGGATATCTACCGCAGGTTGGTTATCCGCAGCTGTTGAGAATACTTGTGATTTACTTGTTGGGATTGTTGTATTACGATCGATCAATTTTGTAAATACGCCACCCATCGTTTCGATACCTAATGATAATGGTGTTACGTCTAGTAAAACAACGTCTTTTACATCACCAGTGATCACGCCACCTTGGATTGCCGCACCCATCGCTACAACTTCATCTGGGTTTACTGATTTGTTTGGTTCTTTTCCTGTTTCTTTTCTTACAGCTTCAACAACCGCAGGAATACGCGTTGAACCACCGACTAAAATCACTTCATCGATTTCTGATTGTGACAAACCAGCATCTTTCAATGCTTGACGTACAGGAACTTTCGTACGTTCCACTAAGTCAGCTGTCAATTCATCAAATTTTGCACGAGTCAATGTCATTTCTAAGTGCAATGGACCAGCATCGCCAGCTGTGATAAATGGCAAGCTGATTTGAGTGCTTGAAACACCTGAAAGATCTTTTTTCGCTTTTTCAGCAGCGTCTTTCAAACGTTGTAAAGCCATTTTATCTTGACCTAAGTCAATGCCATTTTCTTTTTTGAATTCAGCAACCATATAATCAATGATTTTGTTATCAAAGTCATCTCCACCTAAATGGTTGTCTCCAGCAGTAGATAATACGTCGAATACGCCATCGCCTAATTCAAGGATCGATACGTCGAATGTACCACCACCAAGGTCAAATACTAAGATTTTTTCATCGCGATCTGTTTTGTCTAAACCATAAGCTAGCGCTGCCGCAGTCGGTTCATTGACGATACGCTCTACTTCTAAACCTGCAATTTTACCAGCATCTTTAGTTGCTTGACGTTGTGCGTCGTTGAAGTATGCAGGAACAGTGATAACTGCTTTTTCTACTTTTTCGCCTAAATAATCTTCTGCGAATCCTTTGATGTATTGTAAGATCATTGCAGAGATTTCTTGTGGTGTATATGATTTACCTTCAACATCCACTTTATAACCAGCTTCACCAATATGGCGTTTGATGGAAGAAATCGTATTAGGGTTTGTTACTGCTTGACGTTTTGCTACTTCCCCTACTTGGATCTCACCATTTTTAAATGACACAACAGAAGGTGTTGTACGGTTTCCTTCTGGGTTTGCAATGATTTTTGCTTCATTTCCTTCTAATACAGCTACTGCTGAGTTTGTAGTACCTAAGTCAATTCCGATAATTTTACTCATAATCAACGTCTCCTTATCTTATTACTAAGTTGTTTGTTTCTATTCCATCATGACTTTATTGCGCAACGATAACCATTGTCGGTCTCAATACGCGGTCATGTAATTTATAGCCTTCTTGTAACACTTCAACGATCGTATCAGCAGGTAATTCATCTGTTGCTGGCACGGTCTGAACTGCTTGATGCAATGTCGGATCAAAAGGTTCACCTTTTGCAGGGATTTTTTCGATGCCCTCTTCCTTCAATGCATGTTTCAAACTTTCAAGAACCATCTCGATACCTTTTTTCAAACTTGCACCTTGCTCATCAGATACTTCTGTTGCTAAAGCACGTTCTAAGTTGTCGATCGAAGGTAATAATTTTTTGGCTAAATCTTGTGAACGATATTTTTGCAATTGCTCTCGTTCGTTTTTACCACGATTTGCCATATTAGCGATTTCTGCTCTCGCACGCAAAAACTTGTCTTCCATTTCATCAAATTCAGCTTGGAGATTTGCAAGTTCATTTGCTTCTTCTTCCACTTCTGAAACTTCTACTTCTTCCGTTTCTGGATCTAGCTGCGTATCATTCAATTCCTGATCTAATTCTTCATGGTTTTCTTTCATGATGCAGTCTTCCTTTCATTATTCAGTCAGATGCTTGATCGCTCAAATCGAAAAAACGATCAGTCACTTTTGTGATTGTTTAAAAATCCGAGCGATCAAGTGTGCGATAATAATCAGCGAGTTTGTGCGCCAATTCTTTTCGATAGACATCGACAAGGCCTAACATTTTGGAATATGGCATACTAGTTGGTCCTAGCAATGCAATGGTTCCACGTCCATGGCCGACAATTTCATAACTTGCTTGGATCATACTCATATTTTGCAATAGGTCATTGCCTATTTCCGAACCGATTTTGATATGTATCTTGCTATCCATCGGTACGATCATCTGTGTCAGTTCATAGGAATCCGTCATAAATGAAAACATTGACTTGAACTGATCCACATCTTGCAACGGCTCATAATCCAATAAGTTCATTTGGCCACTCACATAAACTTTATCTTCAAACGCATGACTCAATACCGTATCAAAGAGATTTGACATCCCTTCCGTTGTTTGAAAATATTTATGCAAGATCATTGGGATCTCCGTGCGTAATTTGTTGTATACCGTCACTAACGGATCTCCTACCAAACGGTCATTGACAATACGAACCATTTTTTCTAAGTCCTGACTACCTAAGTTTTCAGGAAGAGTAAAAACCTGACTTTCAACGTTCCCATTATCAGTCACCACGATCGCAATCACCTGACGACTGTTCAATGGCACGATGCGAAAACCGGTCAAACGGCGATCTTTAATCTCGGGTCCTAACGAAAAAGTAGTGTAACTAGTCAACTCAGATAAAATCTCAGCTGATTGTTTGATGATTTCGTTGATTTCATGGAATTCCTTGTTTAAAGACTGTCGAATTTGGTGCAAATCATCATTTGCTACACGAGCAGGTCGTAACAGATGATCCACATAATAACGATAACCTAGCGCAGACGGTATACGTCCAGAAGAAGAATGTGTCTTTAAAAGTAGACCTTCATCCTCTAAAGCTTTCATATCATTACGGATCGTCGCTGGACTTGCCTCGACTCCTTCCGCCATTAACGTTTTGGAACCAACGGGCACCCCACTACTCGTATAGTTTTGGATGATCAGACGTAAAATATCACTTTGTCGCTGTGTTAACATCTTTCTCACCTCTCATTAGCACTCTTAGCTTCTAAGTGCTAACCCACTTATAAATATAGCAAGAAGACTAAAAAGTGTCAAGGAAAAGAACCCACTTTTTTAGCACTCTGCCACCGAGAGTGCTAATCAATTGTCAACTTGCTTAAAACACCGTCATATCAGTCTTTTAATCATAAAAAAATTGATCAAATCGTTTTTTTATTTCGTTGTTATAAAAAATTTAAACAATCATTCAGTCGTTTATCAAGTCCTTATCCAATAAAAACCGTTCGAAGACATTATTTCCCAAAAAAGTTCCTTTTTGTGTCAAATATACTCGGTCTTCTTCATTCACTAACAACTCTTCTGCTACTAACTCATCCAGGACAGATTGATACAACGATTCAATCGATCGACCATAACGCTGTAAAAAGTGTTGCCTCTCAATGCCCACCTTTTTTCTTAAACCAAGAAACATCTCTTCCTCAATTTGATTTTTACGAGATAACTCTTCACGTTCTAATACCGGTAGCTCACCTTCACGTAACGGACGCAAATAATGTTGGATCGGACCTTTATTTCGATATCGCGTATGATCCAAATAGCCACTTGCCCCTGCGCCAAAACCGAAATAGTGATCATTATTCCAATACATCAAATTGTGTTGCGATTCATGACCAGCTAAACCAAAGTTACTGATCTCATATTGATGACGTTGGTGTTTTTCCATCGCCGCAATCGTTTCTTCAAACATCCGTGTCTCCGTCTCTTGATCTGGCAATTGCAGCCGACCTTGTCGAACCCAATTCATAAACATCGTTTTATTCTCTAAAATCAATGAATAAAGAGAATAATGAGGTAAGTCTAAGGCTAATGCCCGCTCCAAAGTATCAAGATAGCCTTCTAACGTCTGCCCAGGTAACGCATAGATCAAATCAATGCTGACATTTGAAAAATTTTCCGCCTCTAAAAATCGCATTGTTTCATAGACATCTTCCGCCGTATGTTTTCGACCAATTTTCTTTAATAAGCGATTATCAAAGGTCTGGACCCCCATCGATAAACGATTGACCCCATAATTCTTCATTACTTGTAGCTTTTCCCTGGTCAAATCACCAGGATTCGCTTCCACCGTAAACTCTTTTCCTTCATTAAAAGGTAAGATCTCTCTGGCACCAGACAATAGTCGATCGAGCTGCTTAGCCGATAAAGAAGTCGGCGTTCCACCACCAACATACAGCGTCTCCAATTCATTCACCGGACGACGCTCTATCATGATCGCCATTTCCTTTAGTAGCATTTCGACATACTCATCCACTGGTTGACCTTCTAGAAACACTTTATTGAAGTCACAGTAATAACAAATATGTTCGCAAAATGGGATATGGATATACGCAGAAACCTTATGTTCTACGGATTTGTTTGTTTCTTTCATTGTTTTTTCTTTCTCCTTACGTCAAAAGTCGTACCGCTTTTCGACCACTCTTATATACGCATACTAAACGTATTTAACAAACAAATCCACTAAAAAATCCAAGAATCGACTTCTTGGATCACTTTTTCTTTCGTTGCGCTGGACACTTGGTTGTAAATTTCCAGTGTTGTTTTCATATTGGAATGACCAACACGATCCATGATGGCTTTGATTGGGACGCCAGCTTCAGCCAAGAGAGAAATATGTGTGTAGCGAAAAGTATGAGTAGTAACGTGCTTATTAAACGCAGGATATTTTTCTCTTAAGATATCTTTCACACATTTCACTGGTTTTTTATTGCTACCACGTCCATTCATAAACTCATTAAATGAATGATAAACGACTGGCGTACCATTTTGTGTTTGGAAAATCGTAGTTGAGAAAAGAAATTGTTCAGAAGCCCTCACTTTTTTGTGATAAGAAGTCTGGTTCTTTCGCTGATACGTCTTTATAAAAGTTCCTTTTTCTCTTTGTTTCATCTCTTTTTGTCTCGCTTCATTTAGTTGAATCCTATTTCTAATAATCGCAAGCGAACGATCATCCAAATCGATTTCTCGAATGGAGGAAATAGTCTTTGGCGGATTGCGTATGTATTGCTCAATCGTTCTACAAGCTGCCACTACGCCTTCATCAATCACTAACTTCTTTGACTGAAAATCCACTTTCTCAATTGTCAACGCACTTAATTCACCAATCCTTAAGCCGTTTCGAATCAAAAATTCCGCCATGTCTAAGTACAGTTTTCCCATCTTATTGATTTCATGATTACTTTCATATTTCTCATCGATTACTTGGAAAAGAGTACGGATCTCCTCTTTCTCTAGAAACTTCTTTTTTCTGCGTTGAATCGCTAATATTTTTCGGTCATTGGGGATTCTCAAAATAACCTTATTCAAATCGAATAAGACTAAATCATGCCGATAACCATAAGCGAGAATTTGTTTAAGTAAAGAACGAATCTTTTCTAATGTTGCTTTTTCTAGAAGCGTTTTGCTTTGTTTTGAGCGGATCGCTAAGATATCTGCCCAAGCCCCTTCCACGAACAAAGGAGTCAGTTGTTGCAGTCGCAGATTATTAGCAAAATGTGGTTGAAGGTATCGGCGAAGAATTTCTTTTTGATAATGGACGGTTGTTTGACGTACCGTGGGCGACCAAGCTTTTAACCAAAGTGACGATAATTCACCAAACGTTTCACAATAGTTCGCATCAGCAAACATCGAATATTTTTTGAACTCTTTTCCAATCTGTTCCTTCAGATAGCGTAATGCTTGTTTTTCACTTTTAAATCCTTTTGCTTTCCAGTTAACACTTTTCTTTCGCGTCTTTTCTTTGACTGGATCATAATAAACTTGAAATGTACGTAAATATTTCTTCTTATCAACCGTAGTATATGAACTTCGAAGATACTGTTTGAACTCTGACGGCCGCAGCAACTCTCCCTCCTTTCACAAAAAAACGTATAAGTAACAGGTTCCCCTTTTACTTATACGTCTATAATATTTTTTTCGTAATTAATTTAGATCACTTAAGAGAATAAAAACGTTCGCTCAAATTAAGCATCTATACCTAACACCAGTTCTTCATTTATTTTTACAATGTAAAAAACTAAAATAATTAATATATAGAAATAATCTTCTTCATCTCCCTTAATAATAGATCCATGAGAATATTTATTTCTCAATCCGAGTGCGTTATCAAACATAGAATTATTTAGGATGTAATTTAGATAGTCAACTTCAGGTTTAGCAAAAAGTGTAGTTTCATTAACTAATAAATCTTCCTTTAACATCTCATCTATTTCTTTTTGTAGTTCGTTTAATTCCTTTTTCCTACTTAACTTTTGAATTCCATGATGATAGTGAATAACACCATATTTATAAAGAACTGAAAATATTAAAACCCTAATTACTTGTTTTTCTGTCATATATATTTCTTCATCCTGATTTACAGAGATAATTCTATTATTAACTAAAAAATCAATATGCAATTGTTGATAATTACGGTACATACATTTTTTTATCTTATTCTCATTAATTAGCTGTACAAAACTATGTGCATTAAATTCTTTATCAATATATATTAAATCTGATTGATCCGAGAATAACAAATGTAAGATTTTTTGTATATTTTGTTTTTTTTCATTTATATAGATATATTTTTTATCTAACAAACTTTTTAGAGAACTGAGAACTGGTGTTGATTCTAACTCAAATAACTCTCTATCTATTTCCTTCTCCTCAGTATATAATTTCCATTGCTTCCTTATTTGTTCTTCTAAAGTCACTAAATTTTTAATTTGAATGTTTAGTTTTTGTGTTTCATCAGCAAAATCTAAAGGTAGCCAATCTACATTAAAATTTTCCTTACTGTAAGCTGAAAAGAAAAAAACTAGTAAATCTTCTATTCTTGAACCAGTAATCTCCTTTATTCTTTCTTGAAATACTTTGAATGTTAGTAAAATCAAATAATTCTTATTAATAAAGTAAGGGGTAAGTTCATAAGATTTTTTTGTATAAACCCCTGAGAAAACTCTACTAAAAGTTGAACTTTCCCAATTAGGAAAACTGGGTAAATTAAAAATCCAGTTATCTGTAAAAAAATACTCAAAATACATCATGTACTCTAGTAGATTCTCTGGATAATTTTCTTTTTCTAGATATTTCAAGTCAACTAAAGTCTTAAAACCTAGTTCAGATTTGTCATAATTTTCTTTATCAATGTATACTCCAAAACTATACCCAATCCCTCTATTTATTGAAGTACTCTCTTCGCTGAACAGCTCTTCTTCCATTTCTTTGCTTCTTTTTCTAGCTTTTAGTTGTAGTTTTGCATCAATAGATAATTCTTTCAATCCCATAATTCCATCGCCTATTAACCGCGTATAGTTCAAATTCACGAATTCATATCCAATATATAGTTCACAGAATCTATACATTTCATCTTTAGTAATATTACTTGGAATAAAATAACCGGGCCTGTCTGAAGTATAATTGCTTAAAAGCAATTCAAAATTACTAGGGTCTTTCAAAAAATATTTTTTTATTATTAGAGGAAATTCATTCATAAAATATTGACTTTTTAAAAAGTGAGAAATTGGGATTGAATAGTTTTGTATACATCCATCGAAATCATCCTCACTAATTTTTTCATTTAACTTATATTTTTCAAAACATTCTAAAAAATCGTCTATAAATAAAATCTGACTATATTTGTCTAACTCTATTCTTTCTGATTTTTTTATTATATTTTTTTCCACTTCTTCTGGAGAAAAGAAGTATTCAAAACTCTGTAATATATCATCTTTAGATAATTTATTAAAAAAAATAGATATTGACTTATTAATTGCACTCACAGCTTTTTTTACATCTTCTTCGGTTAAAGAACTAGGATAAACTTTATATTTTAAAAATTTCAAAACATTGTAAATTTCTAAAATATCTAATAAGTTATCCACTTCTACTTCCCCAGAATTTTCTATAATATTTTTTATTCTTTCAAAATGGGAAGAGGTTGATAAATCTGATAAACCATAAAACTTAACTCGTTCCATCATATTTCTCCTTTAAAAAGTTCAAAGTTAGTTTTTTATTTAAAGTTTATCACAGTACCGATTACTTCATGTAACAATTTTTTGAGAATAAATGAATTGTAACTACGAATATTAACCTATCACAACTTAAAGTATAGGTTTTTATTTTAATACTCCCTCTTCAACGTATTATAGGTCATTTCTGCAATCCTCCCATCTTCTACCTTTGCCACTAATAGGACGCGGACGGTAGAGCCGTTTTGCTGACATTCCAACAATACGGCTGCTTCTTCTTCCTCATTTTGAAAAATGGAGATGATTTTTCCGGAACTTTCTAACATGATTCCTGTTTCAACATCGATTCCGTTTAGCTGGATACATTCTTCCGTCATCAGTTCTTTTAATTTTCGGTTGCGGTGATCGATACTTGAGAAATTGGCATAGGCTTCTCCATAAGCAGTTAACAGCTCCAAATTATCTACGACTATATTTTTCTTGTCTGAATCGCTTGGTTCTGTTTCTTGCGTTTCTTCTTTTGATTCTGTGGTAGCTGTTGTTTCTTCAGGAATAGCTTCTTGTTTCTTGGTATTTCCAGTCTCTACGATCTGCATAGGCTTTGATTCTTCCACAGTCGAAGTCGTTTCTTGCTGTGTTTCCCTACACGCAGACAAAAACACTGATAATAAAGTAATCATTGATAACATTACTTTTCGTCTCATTTTTTTCTTCCTTTCTATTTTTTTCGTACGATACTTGCCACAGTGGTAAATTCTCTCCCCCATTGTCGGCTGTATCTCGCACAGATTTGTCCTTGTTCCGCATTTTGCTCATAGGTAGTAAATGCGCCGTTTCCTTCGACACTGGCAATAATTCCAGTATGTCCATAAATCCCTGGTGCAATCGGATTGCCTGCATACCAGTTGATTACATCTCCCGCTTTGATATCTGAAGGCTTTGGATCAAAAATGACTTCCCAGCCGTAACTTTCCCAATCATAATCACTGCCAATCAATTCCGCATACATAAATCCTGAGCCCATCAGTGTGGGACCACCTAATTTCTCAACATAATAAGCGGTCAGTCCATAACATTGTCCATCATAGATCTCTTGACCTAAAACAGCTTCTAAAATATCGATTTTCCCTCCACCGATATTGGCAGAACCGTCACCTAAAGAACCTGTCGTTAAACGTTTATACCAATTATTGGCACTTGTTTTCCGCTTGACTTGCTCAATAGGATCATCTTTCGTACCAGCACGTTCCCAATATTTCAGGATATCGACTGCCAAAGAATTGATATCTGTTCCTTGCGACATTCGTTTCAATAATTCACTGTCAGAACCATCATGATACCAAGCAAAATCTAATTGAAACGAAACGGCGCGCCAGTCTTTCTTTTCTTCTTCCGCTTTGGTCAACAGATTGACACGTCGTCCAGAATCCCATTGTGCTAACCCCATGGCATAGCCGCCGATAGAAGGATTGAATGCCCAAACAGAATTAAATGCTAAGTCACTTTGGATACGAGAAGGAATCAACCCACTTTCATGTTCCATGTTTCCAATCCAGGCAGCCGCAAATTCTCTTGTTCCTCCTTTTTCTAGAACAAAGTTAAAAACTTCCAGCGCTACTTGTTCCTAGGGCGTTGCTGGGTCAAAATGTGCAGAGTCGCCTGTTTCTCCAGAAAAGATACTTAAAAATAATAGGAAGGGTACTAGGAATAGAAAAGCACCTCCCAAAAGTACATACGTAAGTTTTTTCATTTTTCACCTCATTTCCACAAAAAAGAAGACTGATTTTATAACCAGTCTTCTATCTCTTCTTCCTGTTCCTCTTCAGCACCAAAAAATTGGTCATCGTTTTGTTCCAAACTTGTAAAATTCTGTTCAGACGAATCAATTACTTCAGTATTCTGCTCATATCTATTGTTGGTATTATTCTCTGAATAGTTCGCAATGAATTCTTGATCTTGTTCGTGATCAAAGTAGGCTTTTTCTTCTTTTTCAAATTGCAGTTCATCGAAATTGTCGATTGTTACACTTGAATTATCAGTATCAGACATCGTTTCTAGTTCCAGTGAGTTTTCTTGTTCCACTGATTCGGATTCTGTATTCTCAACAATTGGTTCTATTTCTAAATCAGCTTCAGTATTTTCTGGTGGTTCAGATACTACCGTTTCATCTGCGATCCATTCATCGGACTCACTTAAAGAATTATCAAAATCTGTTTCTTCTCCCTCCAACTCTGGCAAAGTATCTTCCAATGAATTATCGATTTGTTCTTCTTCTGATACTTCTTCAAAAACCGCTTCGATTTCAGGCGTTACTTCATCAACATCTTGTTCTTTTTCTTCTATGTCGAAACTTTCTTCAGGTGCTGAATCTTCTTCCATTTCTGGATTAAAGAATGAACGCAATCCCTGTTTGATCCCTGTGAATTGACCTGTTTCATCGACAAAATGTTCTTTCCCAACATTTAAGGCTTTATCTGGCAAAAGTGCATCTGCACCACTCATTACCATACCCGCATTTCCAGTATAAGCACCCGCAGCAACCTGAGCTGTTCCTACACCTACTTCAGTCACTCGTTCTGCTCCTTCTTTGACTTTTTCATTGAGTTGTTTTTCAAAGAACGGCTGCTCGATTTGACCATCTGAGAAGAAACGCAATAAGCGATAACGATTTTTCCATAACGTTTTGATCATGACGATTTTTACAACGATCATAATGATTCTTGTGCCTAATAAAACAATGCCGCCTGACAGCACGTTCAATAAACTTTCGTTGACTGTTTCAGCGACATTTAGAAACACTTGATCAACTAATTGATTCATCCAAAAGAGTACAGATAGGAAAACGCCATAAATGACTGGCATAAAGGATACGCCGACAAGGGCTTTAAAGAATTTGAATAGAAGCATTTGGCAACGTGGAAAGAAAGAAGCAAGCGCAATGACTGGAAAAGCAAGGATCAATAAATTAATCGCCATTTGCATGATTGTTAACATCACACTTACGTATAAGCTCGGTAAAGCTAGGACGAGTAAATTGATTACACCAACCCAAATCGCAAAACTTTTCTCCATGGTTTTCGCGCCATCTTGCGCAAAGTAAGGATTTTCTTTCTCTAAAGACTCAATATACTTGTCTCTTTCTTTCAGAAATGTTTCTTTGTCACTTTCTGATAAACCTGGTTCTTGCAATAACTTTTTTTCTTCTAGTTTTTCACCATTTGGCATTGTCCCATCTAACGATCCACTATTTACATAATTAAAGGTTTGTTGAATCGTCGCATCAAACATACTGCTTTGATCCGCACCTGATTCATAGGTAGTACCAGAAAGGAAGTTGCTTCGAATGGAAGAAGCTATGCCATTTAATGACTTAATAATAAAAATAGGGACATCTTGGGTGGTTACATGCCCATTTTGATTGGTTGAAGAAACTTGACCAAACCAACCGAAAAACAATAAAAATACTGCAGCATAATGAAGCAATACTTTTGAAAAATTACGTCGATTCGAGAAGAAACTGACCAATAAATAATAGGCACTGAACAAGATTGCCAATCCCATCAATGTACGCGTACCGAATTGAGTACCACCAAAATTATCTAAAATTTTTACAGACATCTCATAAGCTTCGGTTTGTCTTGCGATAAAATAGTCAGATTGATTCAACACACTTTCACAAAATAGGAAGAAAGAAACACAGAGCTTCAGTATAAAAAAAGGGACGCCTACAAAAAACCAATTTACAGCTTGCCAACCTTTATCAAGTAAGCCGCCGCCCACTGTATAAGCATCATAACTATCAATCAAATAATTCATTCCTTACCTCCTTCCTATACAGCAAAACGATTCTCCATGACGGAAGCCTCAGTATCATCAACTGTTTTGAATAATTCCAACCATTCCTCAAAAAGTACATGGACGACCACCCGATTTGTTTGCCCAAACATATCTTTCAGCAAGCATTGTCCCTGGACCATATTCGAAACCCATTTCATATTCTGTTCATTGTTTGGCAGATTCAAATAACTCAATATACCTTCACGATTCTGTACTTCATCAAAACAAATCACCGTTCCAAATCCTGTACCGTCTTCTTTATCATCTAAATCATTGACCGATTGAGTGATCAATACTAAAAAGTTATTGAAGGAACGCCCGATCCGCTTCATCGATTTCAAAATTGCCTTTCCTTCTGGAGACGATTGGAAGATCCAACTTTCATCAAAGAAAGTCACCGTTTCTTCTTTAGGATTTCTTGAACCAAATTTCGAACAAAACGTTCCTAAAGCAAACATCAATGTGACAGACAATCGCTTGTTTTCATCCATATGTTCATTTTTGTCTGTTGGCAAATCTAAATCTTCAATTTCTAAAATGGTGACTTTCTTTTCAAAAGAGAGCCCTGGTGTTTCGCCATGGGAAAAAGCAAGTTCCAAAATGGATTCTTTGATTGTCGAAAGTAAAAAACGTCCCATATCCTCTACATCAGGAATAGGACTTTTAGCTAATCGCTCGATTACGTGCCAGAAACCAACTTTGTTACCCGATTTTCGTTCCTTCACGACTGCAGCAATTGTCTCATTAATTTCTGTTTTTTGTTTCAAGTTCCAGGTACCTTCGTAAATATTGGTTAACATCGCTTTTGCGGTCGCAATCGCTTCTGTTTCATCGAATAAAACAATTGGGTCCAATACACCTCTGTTTTTCTTATCCCGGACATCTAAGGTCACAAAATTAAAGGAGTGGACAAATGCAACATCTAAAGGATATTTTTTCTGATAGGTTGGATCATCGATTGTTCGCATGAATTGGCAGCGCATTTCTTTTTTTGGATCGATATACAATACACGGTCTTTTAATGTTGCACATTCCATAAATAATTTTTTTGCCGTAACAGATTTTCCATTTCCAGTATCTCCAGTCAGTGCCCAGTGTGGATTATTGGTTTTCTTACCTATTACATCTTGTTTATTCGCTAAAAACATATTCATATAGATCAGATTTTTCGAGTTAAGAAGAATACTCTTTCGGTCTTCTTTTTCTTCTAAGGTCGTGTCTACACGTCCAAAATAATAACCCAGGCTGGTACCAGCTTTCAGTGACGTGAAAAAATTCAGCTCCGCAAACGATTCGATGGTGCTAGTATGTTGCCATTTTTTCTCTTTCATTCGCAGAAAATTACCAAACAATGTGGATTGGAAAAGATACGGATTATCAAAGGCTGCTTTTAACAAAGGAATTCCTAATCCATCAAATCGATTGATCAGGTATTTTTTTCGCGCTTGCATTTGCTTCTTGGAACTTCCGCAAACAACCAGGTAAGCCTTCCAATCGATAATATCGACGCCATCATCGATTTTTTGATTCAGGTCATCTAAAGACGCTTGTCCTTCAATGATTTTTCGTTTTTGTTTTGATCCTGCTAAATGTGCTTCTTGCATAATATTTTTAGTTCTTGTTCGTGCCCTAGAAGAACGTCCAGATAAAGCTAATTGTCCCTTACTCTCAGCAAAAGTTGCTTGTATTTTAACTTCAACTGGGAAAGGCATCTTTTGGACGATTTCCAGTAAATGGTTCCCATCTAAAAAAACACCCATATCGCCAACAGGCAAATAGGAAACGTAACTTTCTCCTTCTTCACATTGGAATTTCAATCCACCTGAGAAAACAGGATTGATTTTTGTTGCCATCAAATTATCTAGGTTTTGACTGGCTAAAATATCTTGTCTTTCATGAGGGATATTTTTCAAAAATTGATAGGCTTGATAGTAATACAGTTCATCTTCTGTCAGACGTTCGACTAAAAGCTCCGATAGATTCTGGTATACTTCCTGTTCTTGTTCCTGGTAATTTTTATACCACTCCTCTTCTAACGCTAAATCAAAGCCTAATCCTGTCACAACTGTTTCGGTCACATGGTTCAATGCTCTTGTCACATTTTCTTTCAAATCGATTGCAATATCTTTTTTTACTAGCGGTACACCAATGATCCAAGCATATTCATAAACCATGCCCATCTCATTTTCTAACATCATTGCTGTCTTCTTTAGTTTATCGACACCAACTGCATAATTTTCAACGTCAATCAATGAACGCATCGCTCCCATTTTCCCACGGATATCTGCATTCACTGGTAATAAATTGATCTCGAACCCACCGCTTGTTTTTAACCTCTTTAGCGCACGGGCAACTTTTTTCTTTGTCTTTTGTTTCTTTTCAAAATCCGTCAGCATTACTGTTTCAGAACGTACCCTGTAATAAGCAATCGCTGATTTTTCTTTGGTTAGTACCATGTTTTTCTTCATGGTCTCTAACAGCGGATATTCAAGCTGCATATCATTCTCCTATCTTTTAAATGAAATTTCTTCCAGTTCCTTGACTCGTTCAAATGCAATAATGGGACGTTGATCAAAAACGAAATTCAGAAGATAAATAAAAAAATCTTTTAGAAAAAGATTGGCTGATTTTCCATCGAGCTCCGTTTCAGAATACCAACGTGCAATTTTATTTGGCAGATACAACATCACCAATAAATTTAAATCGATACCGAAAATCGTTGGTAAAGAAACATTCATCCAAAAAATCCCAATTATGATTAACCAAAAGAACAGCATCAATACATAAGAAAGATTTAATGGCTGAGCAAATACCCATACGACTTTTCCTTTTGGTGAACGTATCACTTGTAAAGAGTAAGGAGCTCTTAACCCTCGTGAATAATCGTAATATTTCATTTCTCCCTCACATTCTGATACCAAATAACGTCAGTACCCATCGCACAAGAGTAAAAACATTTCCTCCCTGATTGGTAGCAAAGTCGTTCAGGATCAAAGCGATCAAAATCACCGAAATGATTTTGAGCCATTCAGCGCCTCTCCAATGTTTTAAGATCAGTAGAATGACACCGAAAGCTAAAATAGTGACAAAACTGGTTCTCAAAAAGTTATCTAAATTCGTGATATTCATAAATTACCTTCCTCTTCCGTAAAATAATGTTTTAGTGTATTCACAAAATATGAGTTTTCTGTCTGTGTGATCCAAAGAGAAAAATCTTCTGTATGGGTCAAACTCGTTTTCTTGTCTGCAAAAGTAACAGAGACTTGTATTCCTCGAACGTCTTCTTGATTGGTTTCAAAATAATGAACCTCATTGAAATCTACAGAGACAAATTCAGTTGTTCCTGTCGTTTGAACTGGTTCTTTCATCAAAAGCATCATTTCTTGTTTATCAGCATCAGCATATTTTTCAAAAAACATCGCTAGAAATTTCTCAATGGCTTCTTTTTCTTGAGTAGGCACTTCCATGCGTTCTTCTCCTTGCGTCAATGCTTCCGTTTTTCCTTGTGGCAAAGCAGCCGCTAGGAAGTAAGGTCTGCTGACGATCGAGAACAAATGGTTTTTCGTCTGGATCGGCAATACCATATCTTGCGTGATCGTTTCTGTTTTGTCTTCCGTAGTTACTTCATACGTGACATTTACATAAACGAGTAAGCAGTCACTTTCTTCTTTCACTTGTACCAATGAAGCTTCTTTAAATTCCCTTGAAAAATCGAGTACTGTTTTTCCTGTTTCATCAATCGTTTCAACATCCATAGATAAATAATCAGATAAACGCTCTAAGCGATCTTTTTTCTTTCCTTCGTCTGCAGACGTATCATAATCCATGTATTCTTTGACAAAATTTGTTGCATAAAAAGAAAGAGCAGCGTAATCGTATACCTCTTGGTTACTCTGTTCTTCTGGCAGTTTTTCGCTTATCTTTTCCACTTTATTTGCTAAGTTGTCAAAATTAGTGGCGACAACATTTGCTCGAACGACACCAACAACCGAAGAAATAGCTATGACACTAAAAACTGAAAATACCAGACGATTCGCTTTTTTCTGAGAAAGGCGTTTTGTCCTTGGTGCCTTTTCCTTTTTCTCCTTCTTTATGATCTTTTTTAAATTCATGTTTCCTCCTTGTTCCTTATTTTTAGGCAAAAAGATAGACCTAGTTATTCTTGAGATTTCAAGGTGATAACTAGGTCCATATGCTATAATTATTACTAGACAGTAAAGTTTAATGACGGTGGCTATCCAATAGAAAGCGGGGTGGTGCTTATGCACATAAATCCAAACTTTTCAGAAAGGAGAAGCCTTTTGTCTGTGGAAGCAGCGTTAGGGCTAATGATCAGTTTTGGATCTTTGATCGCAACACTGATTTTTGGCATTCTAACTTTAGCCCACAAAAATGACAAAAAGAAATAGCCGTCACTTTAGCGAGCCGACTAGCTATTTCTTCTTGAAATATTTAGATTAAATCGTCACCGTCTTTAGCGGTGCTGTCAAAAGGGAACTGTTAGCGCAGTTCCTTTTTTCGTGTTCATTATACCATGGCTTCTCATTTTAATTCAATTGTTTTAACGAAATGGCTTTGTTCATTATTTTTTATATTTATTTAATCCTATCAAAGCAACAAATGCAATCAACAAGATTCCTACCAACACACTTAGAATAGATCGTGCACTTCCTGTTTCTGGCAGTCTTTCTTGGATTTGTTTTGGTTCAGGATTATCCGGCTCCTCTTCCTTAGACTCTGGCTGCTCTGGTGTTTTGAATGTGACAGTCTGTTCTTTACTGGTCAAATCATCTTCTCGCCCTACTTCGTTTTCCTGTTCTTCTTCATAGTACAGGATATGCGTAGCAGTTAACTGGTCACCATCATTTAAAGTATTTGCAGCCAAATCTAAAAAGACCTCAAATTCATCTTCTTTGTTCTTAGCAGTGTAAGTTGACGTGTCTTCACTGACAACTTCTCCAGTTTTAGTATTTTTGTATTGAGTGAAAACTGTGTAAGTATGCCCAATCTCGATTGCTTCTCCTTCAACCCAAACGACGTCTCTCAAACGATTGTCTATTGTTGGATCGATTTCTTTGTTTCCATCACTATCTGTAAAGAGCGAAGCTAGTACCAAATCTTCCCGTTCATTGTAGGCTTCCAGTACAATAAGCTCTCCGTCATTTTCCACTGTAACTGAAAAATCGATTGACTCTTCCAATGGCAAATATCCATCCAATTGTGCTGTTTCGATAAATTTATACGAACCATAAGGCAAGTTTTCCACTTGGATTTTCCCTTCTTGATCCGTCAAAAACTCATCGATCAAGATTTCTTTTTCTTCATTTTCCTCGTCCTTTTCGATTCTGTATAATTCAAATGCCACATTTTCTAACGGTTGCTCATTTAGACGATCACGCTTGATCAATTCTACTGTTTGTCTAGCTAGTCGGTTGGGTACTTCTAAGCGAATCAGAGCATTTACATCCTCTTCTGTCACGCTAAATACTAAAGGCTCTTCTAAGGGAACATACCCTTCAGGCGCTTTCATTTCATGAAGTTCATATCGGTCAACACCCCAAGGAAGACTTTCCGTTGTAACGATTTCTCCTTTTTCATTCGTTTCAAAAATTTCTGTCTGTTCTGTATCATTTGGGCGAACCATTGAAATAAACGCCCCTTCCCCACCATTTGCCCATGTATCGAAAATTTTGAACTGAGCGCCAGCATACGGAATATTTTCTCCAGTTTCTTCATCTACTTTGACAATATGCAAACGTGACTCAATGATTCGGTCCTCCAACAAGAAGAAATGAGTATAGCCCTCTTCCGTGATTGTGACGTCAAAAGGTTCAATTAATAAATAGCCATCAACACCTTGCGTTTCCGCGATCGTATAGGTATCATAAGGCAAGTTTTCAAACTTAAAGTACCCATTCTCACTTGTTACTTGAACATATTCCTGTCCGGTTGTATGAGAAGTAGCGGTTAACTCCACACCCTCTAACGGCGGTTTCACATCACCTGATTGGTTGGTCAATCGTTCGAGCATTTCCGTAAATGTTTTGGGGATTAATGGTCTCGACCCAAATTTATAACCTTCCATATGACCTTTAATGACACGATCAGTCACTGTTTTCTGGTGGATCGCTACTGTTTCATTTTGACCTGCATAAGTTAAATTAACTGTATACTTCGTTGGATCTAAAATGTAGCCTACAGGTGGCTCTACTTCTTGTAAATAGTAGGTACCAAGTTTTAGTCCTTTAATTTCTGCTTGTGAAATCCCATCTACATCTTCCATCGTCAAGCGACCGGCTAGCTTTCCATCAGCACTTGTTAATTCATAAACAGCCCCAGTTAATTGTGCAGCTCCTTGTGGCTGATTCCCTGTCTCCTCATCTTCTTTGATCACAGTTAAATTTGCTAGTTGTTCTTGATTGTCTAACGAAATCGTTGTGGTTTCGTTTGCCTTGATGGTCAGTGTTTGAGGATTAGAATTTAAAATATAGCCATCCGGCGCTTTGATTTCTTGGATCGTCACCTTTGTATCTACCAATAAATCATTCCAAGTCGCATAGCCATCCGTTCCACTTGTCAGTTCTTTTGTCTGACCATCCGATGTAGTAAAACGAAAAACGGCACCTGCAAGTGGTTGCTTGGTGGTTTGATCCACTTTGCGGACTCTTGCATTACCGTTTTTTTGAACATTGATCTGAAAATTTGTACGAACTGGATCATTCACTTTTCCTAACATCACATTCTGTGTATAGGGATTTTCATATACCACAATCGCACCTTTATAGCTACCATCAATATTGTATTGAAATTCAATTTTACTACTAGTAGGTGCCTCTTTAGTTGCTGTAATAGTTACTTGATTACCTTGTCTAGTAATCGATAATCCTTGTGGCGTTGAAACAGGAGTACTTTCATAGTTGTTAAATGCTCCTGTTGTATCAGTTAACGTTTTACTCTCTCCAACTTTTAAAGTTACTGTTTGTCCTTGAAAAGAAGGATTAGTATAAAATCTGTCCACGTTAGCCATAACTTCAGACTTAAACACCTGATAATCTGCCATCGAAAGTACTCCAGACATATTGAGTGGCATTATTCCTTGTTGTTCCCAACTTAAAAGCTGTGTCATAATCTCTTTGTATAATGTATGACCGGTAACAATGATACCATAATACTTAATCAATGATATTCTTTCCATCAATGCGGTATTTTGGAACACAGCTGTATATCCTCCATTTGAGCCAACATTTAGAGCAACTCCTTGTTCGATACATATCGCAATTTCTCCATTGACACGCTTACCGTACCAACCGTATTCTCTATTTCCATTGGATAATTGAATATCAATATTCGCTACGTTTGTACTAGGATCTACATAGACAATGCTGTCTCCTGCTCGAAGTTTACTATCAAAATTAAGCATCTCACTAATTGGAGTCTCGCTATAATTTTCTGCGGTAGTTGTATAAAGTTTTCCATCTTGACCTTGTACTAACTTGTTTTTCTTTAAAAAGTCATTTACTTTTTCTTGATCATTGACTGCTTCATTTTCTAATTGAATAGTTTGATCGTTAGTTTCAATGGTTGTTGCAACAGCTAATAAACCTTGACCTAAAAATGAAGTTAAAAGCATACCAATAATGAACCAGATTCTTAATTTGATTTGAAATTTTTTCATGTATGTTCTCCTTATATTTTTTACAAAAGAAAAAGCCTTCAATGATTGAAGTGCTTCGACAGTATCTGCTTATTTTAATTCATCTCCTATTAGAAAAAACCAAGAGAAATCATTCCCTTGGTTAGCTTATTTTACTTTTATATAATTAATAGAACTCTAAATAATATTTTTCAGTACCATCCGACCAAAACTCTGTAATAATACGATACCCGTTTATATCTGTTGCTGCTCTACCTGCGCTATTTGCTGCTTCATAAGTCGCATAGAACGTTCCACTTCCAGTGTAAGGATTCAACGCATACGGTGCTTGTGGCGGCTCAGGTGTCGTGGTATTTCCTGTATTCCCGCCACTAGTATTTCCAGACCCGTTTCCTAGTGTACCATTTCCTGCAGTGCTGTTACCTCCTGTAGAATTTGAGTTACTCGATCCACCACTCCCTGAATTAGTAGGGGGCGTTACTGGGGTAACTGGTTGAATATTTGGTGTTTCTACTATTGGAACTTCTTCGATTGGAGCTGGTACAGGTTCAGTTGATTGAGTTTGGTTTTCAGCTGTTTCAGTTAGGGCAATTTCTTCTTTTACAGTTTCTTGTTGACGTTGTGCTTCCTCTGCAGCTGCCTTCTCCTGTTCTGCTAAAGCTTCACGTTCTTTTACGTTCTCTTCAATCACTTTTAAAGGATTATTAAAAGACTTTTTCGCTTTCTCATTTTTAATCAACTCAACTTCTTTTTTCAAAGCCTCATATTTTTCATGATCTACTTGATCAGTTGCTTTGCCATCTTTATACAACTCTTCCAGCATTTTATTTGTTTTATTGATTTGATCAACTTGTTCAGTCGCTAGATCAAGTCCTTCATTCAGGACGTCCTCAAAACCTTGTTCTACTTTTATCTCCTTTTGGTAATAAATATCTCTGACATCCTTCAATTGGTCCTCAGACAAATCATCAATAATTATTACATCTTGGTTGCTTTCAGCACCAATTAGATAAGGTTTTTGAAATAGTCCATTGACAGACTGTTTCCCATTTAATTTTCTTTGTACTGCTTGTAGTTCATTCTTAATTGAGGAAACGTTATTGACATTTAACTGATATTTCTTTTGATCATTTTTCCGTAGATCTGCTAGTAATTTGTCCGTTTTCTTATTCGCTTTTTCATAAACTTCCAGATGTTCAACTAATGAACTAATTTTCTCCTGAGTCACTTCTTCTTTTAGAAACTGTTTGGAGTCATCTGTATAACTAGCGGATAATTCTACTTGGATCTGTTTTAACTTCTTTTCATTTGATGATAGTTCACTTGCTGCCACTTCTACTTTTTTTTGATAACTTGTTTCACTCAAAAAATAGAACCCAATACCACATAAGGTAATCAATACCATACTAACAATACCAATTTGCACTTTTTTATTCATTATTTCCTCCCTTTTGTGAACGTTTTCTAAAACTTACCATATTTATATTGTTATTTTCTTTACAATTGTTTTAAATCGATCTTGTTATCTTAAGAAATTAAATTTTTTTATGGCTTTTAACACATCTTTATAGGTACCATTTGCACAATATACTTTTACATTTTTAGGGGTATCTCCAAAATAGTAGGAAGCTTTATAAAAACTGTATTGTTTTCTGATCACAACATCATGTGCATTTCGAACACAGATTGCTTCTACAAATAAATAGGTGTGCCTTGTCAATCGTCTTTCGTAGCAAATATCCACGATTGGACGAAATGGAAGATCCTTTCGCTTTAGTCGTTTTTGTACAGCTTCATACACTTCGTATTCTCTTTTGATTGGTGTAGCAGTAAAGATATTAAATCCATAATCTCTTTTCAATATGACAGACAGTGTTTCTGAAAAAGGCATCAAATCCCTCCTTACTTTTTCCTAAAAGAAGCAAGCAATGGATCATTTAAAAACTCTTCCTTCATTTTTTTATAGCCAATCTGCTGTGACATCGTATTGATTGAAATACGTTCCTGTTCATAGCCACGCAAATACACGTCATTCGCTTCAAAGTATGCTGTAGCACGTTGACGCTCGTATTTTTCAACAAAAATAAGGTCTTGCGAATCAAACACAAGACCGGACAACAATTTATCTAGTTTTAACCTTTCAATATGACCATGCACAAAATTATCTAAGGAAAGTATATTCATTTCAGGTTGAAAATACTGGATTCGATTGACACCAAAATTCGTTACCATTTCTTGTAAATAAGCATAATCTGGCTCTCTTCGGTTCCGTTCATAAAAGGTATAAAAAGAATTTTCTGCTCTTCTTAATTCTGCTTTAAGCAAAATTTTTACTTTTGGATCGTTTAAATCAACGAATGATAACTCATTCAAAACATGTCGAATCATTTCTTCATACTGAAATAAAAATTTTCCTAGTTTTATAGGTTCTCCTAATTTTATTAAGTTCATTTTTACCTCTCACTTACTTAATACATAAAACATTCTAAGAAAATATTCTTTCTATTTTTCTAATTTTTTTAAATTTTTTTCTACAAACTCTTTATATTCTGGATAGATTACTTTACAGAAAACCCTATAACATTCATGTTCTACTCTTACTTGTGTAGCATTTATCGGTAAACTGTCAAAAATAATCGAGCTATTCTTTTTCCAAAGTAACGTTATACGTTCTTCAAACCTCTTAAAAGTTTCAATCTTAATCGATTTATAATCGAGATCTGGTCGAAAAACACCACTGGCATCAATTGTTAATAAATAATGAGCTCTTAGTTCACCAATTTTCTGTTCCAAATAATTTGATAGGATTGAGTCAATCCTTGCAACATTAATTTTATTTTCTACCATATTCTCCTCCTATACTTCACTCACCAATTCATTATTTTTTATTTCCCATTCAAACCATTCTGAAAAATCTTGCTTAAATCCATCGACTCGATATTGATTTTGTAGATCTGCTGCTTCTCCATCTTTAGGATCTAAATAAGTCGGCTTCTCTTTTGGACGAGCATAAACACCAATCCAAGTCTCGTAGTCTCCTTCAAAATACCCATCTACTAAAAATCCCTTTTTAGCAAGTGTTTTTCGTACTCTTTCTTGTATATCTTGGGCATTATTTGGTAGAAAAAAACGATACTTTGAAGCAAACTCTTGGAATTTGGCGACTTGAATTGCGAATTCGTTTTTCTTTTCGAAGTATTCATTCCACAATGCCCATTCTTTATTCGTTAAGTTCCTTCTGTGGATCTCATAAAGGCTATCGATTCGACGATAGGCAGTTTCTCTAAAATGAATTTCCCCTTCAGAATCATTCACTTTAGAAGTTAACACTGGAATAGTTAGTTTCTTACTTTCATCTAAACCCTCAATTATTTTTTTGATTTTTATAATGTCATTAATCGCCTTAGTTAACTTTTCAGTTTCTTTTACGATCATTTTGATCAAATGATTTTCAATAAATTCTCTGCTTGTCATTCTTTACCCTCCTACTACACATATTCGTTTTCTAAATGAAATTCTTTTTTCATATAATCTCTTAGTCCAAGATTGTTTTCACTTGTCAGCAACAAGTCCTTCGCACCGACACAGACTTGTTCAATCAGTTCTTCATGCTTTTCTTTTAATTCTGCAAATTCGATCCGTTCCATCAACTCATTCGTGCCTAAGCGTGAATCAATTAGCTTGATCATTTTTAGGGAAGGCGCTAAATAGTTTGATAACCACCGTAATGTCTTTTCTATCGAAGGCTTTTCACCTTGAACAGATAAACGTAAACCTTCTAGCTTATCAATGACGTTGTACCATTCTTTACAATAAACGCGCACCCCATCTTCGATTTCATAAACAACAAGTGAAGCGTTAATAATCTCTTTGACTAACCAATCTAAACTCTCACCAGTCGATAAAAAGTATTCGACAAACAAAAAGGCCTTCTCATCAGAAAGCCGGATTTCATAACGGTTCTTAATTTCATGGATCTCTCTCGCTTTCTCAATTGATAGACCTTCTTTACGAGCTATTTCATAATCTTTTTGATAAAAGTTAAAGTAAAGTGGAGATTGACGACTTCCAAAATAAAGAGACAAGCCTTTATTCACTTTTTGTCCTTTCTCAAATGAATAGCCCCCACTAAAATCGAAATTTTTGAAGGTTGTGCCAATCAAACCAGCTTCCATCTTTTCTTTTAACTTGTATAAATCAAAATTCGGCTGTCCTTTAACAATCAATTCATCTAGTGCAATGTCAATTCGGGTGATTTTTGTGTCGACAACCAAGCCTTTGCCAAAAATATCATCATCGTATAAAGAGCGAAAAAACTCTGTCCATGTCCGATCATGATCCTCTTCAAAAACTTCTTCCAGTTGCCGACAACCTTCACCAGATAAATCAAGCATGATTCCCATATTTATATTTTCTGGATTCCGAAACAGCCGAATCGAACCATACGAAAATGTTTCGGTATAGTGATAAAACCCTCGAGCTTCATGGGTGAACCAATTCATATCCATGTGGAGTAACTTACGAATAACCGTTTGGACATCCATTGTTTTAAAACGCACTCTTAAAAAATCGATTTTTGCTTCCACCGAGGCTTTCCCACCATCAAGATGAAGAACCTCACTCACTTTTTCAGCCAATTCTTTGGAAATTGCACGTTTGCCATTCTCAATTTTTGAAATCAAACTACGTTCGATATGCAATTTATCAGCTAATTCTTGCTGTTTCAGTCCTAATTCTTTACGGAATCGCTTTAACTCAATACCTCGCAACGATTACCAACTACTTTCAATAAATGTGACAACTTCCGTCCATTTATGTGACAAAAACCAAATCGCTGTACCCCTTGTGCCCCAAGGGATAAACGACACTTTTTATATCGGCATGTTAAATTCTACCCCCATGTTATAAAAGGGGGGTTCATTCGTTGAGGTGGGCATTCGCCCACCTCACGCCTTTTTATTTGATCAGGGATATAACAGTTGCTAGAAGTGTGAGCGGGTGTGGGTTCGCTACGCTCACCCGCCCACACTTACTACAGCAACTATCCCTGAAATAGATAGGCGTATAGCTACCTTTGTTCCATTGCCTCTAGTTTTTGTTTTAAATAGGAATTATCCGCAATAATCTCTTTGCTCAGTTCAAGCAAAGACTTCAAGTCTTGTTTCATCTCGATTAATTCCTTTTTATTCGCCTGAAACTTCTTCCATTCCTCCGAACCAAAAGCTAGTTCAATCGCTTCATCCAGCGGAACATGTTCTTTTCTTAATAAAATAAGTTGCTTAAAATCAAGTAAATCCCCTCTAGAGAAAACTTTATAGCTATACGTATGATTTGCTGTATTTTTTGCGTATCTTCTTTGAAACTTTCTATCTGTTACTTTCTCTATTTTGATTGCCCAACTCTTTAATGTTTTCAGTGCGATTACTTCACCTAGCTCCTTATATATTTCTTCAAAAGAAAACATTAGTTGCCCCTTTCTACGCAACATACTTGTCGGTTAATTTATTCAATAAATCATTCTTTGACTTCGCTTCTTCATCCATTTCCGCTAATGCTTCTTTGTCTACATGTTTAGCGATCGTCGTAGAAAGTTCTTCTTTGGTTTCAGCTTCAATTGGTTGAAATCCTAACTCATCATTTATCTTGATAAACTCATAGATAAAGTCAAACGTCATTGGTACTTGCGGAGAATAGAGTTCTTGGGCAGTACTTCCGCCTTGTGCTGCATATCCTCGACCATACACTTTTTGCCCAAGAATTTTCTCTACGAACTTAAACTTTTTATTTTTATTCTCATCCCCAAAAATCATCAATATACCTGCTTCAGATAATCTTCCAACAGACATGCGAAACATAAATTGATCACGTAAAGCTGTTTTTATAAACTCGCCATCTGGTCGCTGCATCGCAACAATAAAAAATATATGCCACACTGTCGAGCTTTTAAAATCAGTTGAGTCAGATATTCGTCCACTTCACCGTCCGACTTATAGTCCGTTCCGATCTCCGCTCGAAAAGCAGCAAATTCATCGATAATGACAAACTTTGGTTTTAAACCATAGTACGCATAATTCTTTCCCATCTTAAACTCTTCACTATGATTCATCATTTCAAAGCGAGCTTCCATCAATTCAACGGTATTTCTCAAACAATTGATGATATCGGTTTTACCTGTATGGACTCTCCCTGCAAACATTGGAATACGGTTTAGAGCCATCAGATCACTATTCTTAGGATCACAAATCTCAATATCCGCTACTCGACAAAGCGCATAAATCAAAGCTAAAAGTGTAAATGTTTTACCACCTCCGGTACCTCCGCCAAGCAATAAATGCGGATCTTTATCAAAATGCCAATATAAGTTTTTCATCAATTGGACTTTTCCTTTATCCGCTTGCATTTCTGTGATTGAAATCCGTTGTGAATAGACATCTGTCACTAACTCGTAAGTAACAAATCCTTTCTCATCTACTTTCGCAATATTATCCGCATGAAAAGTTGTTTCTAAAAACCCGCCAATTGTTTCAAATTTATCCTGGAATTTATTTCCTGCAGTCTCAAACGAGACAAAAATACTTCCTTTCTTCGCTTTATAATAAACCTTTGGAAACTTGATCTTCTCTTTGGTTTTCCCATTATTAGACGTCTTCACTTGTTTTTTCGTGTAATACCCATTGTCAAGAATCATTCGAGCAAGAAGTTGTTGTTGCTCGACACGTGAAAAGTATCCTGAACGAACAATTGATAAGCGAATGAAAATGAAATTAATGGTTATACCTACTAAAGATATACCTAAGAGGATCACTACAGGTAACACGTATATTTGCCAGTTTCTCGCCTTTTGTCCAATCAAAGGGTAAATCCATTGATAACCGATGAAGTAGCTTAAAACACCTAAATAAGGCATAAAAAATAGCACTTGATATAGTGCTAACAGATTTCTTTTGAAGTAGCGAATTCTTTTCCCACGATAATGAATTATTTGTTTTAGCAATTACTCACCTTATTTCTATTTTTTCGATTCTCATTTAAGGTTCAATTAAGTTTGATCGACTATTCTTACAACATACCAAACAAACTCCTAAACACTTTTTTTCATTTCTCCTTTCTCTTGCAGCCCTTTGTGGCTGCTTTTTTTATGTCATTCTTACCAATTGTTTTATTTTTAAACGGCAAAATGTCGCATAGACAGGTATAAATACCGTCGCAAATTCCCATACTGTCCGCTCATTTACATTACTATAAGCGTGTGCAAATAAATTGCGAATGTATTTAAGGCTCCGCCAGTCTACCTCCTTACTCGTTTCTTCTTTAAATGTATCGGATAACTTATTAGACATTTCCCCCACTTGCATCAAAGACATACTGACTGCATGAAAAAACACTCGATCATTGATAAAAACTTCGTAGTTTCTATCAAAACGATTGAGTGTTTGCTCGATGTCATCACAATAAGTCAATGATCCATATAAAATACGCAAATCTGCTTTCATTTTATTTTTCAAATATTTTTAATCGCTCCTCCATTACTTGTTTTGTAAAATTCTTTTGAATTGTTGTTGGATTTGTATTTGCTAGTGCTTCAATCTCTACTAGATCGATCTCATGATCCACCGCTTTTTTTAACTCTTCAAAGAAGTCACTATAGACTAACCAACGATATTCTTCTGGCATGCCTTCCGTTCCTACCAAGAAATCAATATCACTTTCATTGGTCGCTTCATTCCTTGCGTATGATCCAAAAATATAAACGACTGGAACTTCGTATTTTTCAGCAACAGGCTTTACACGCTGCTCGATTTCTTTTACCGTCAATACCATCTTATAGCACTCCTTTCACGTTCTATCTTTGATTTCATTATATGGTATTGTATACGTTCAGGCAATTTTCTGTTTTTAGTAATAGCTAAAGAGTAAACTCACTTATTTGCAAAAGTTCATCTTTTGAAATTTTATTTTTGATATAATTATCTCAAATAATTATATAAGGAGTTATGTCTATGAATACTGAATTAATGAATGTTTTTTTATTAGCTGTAAATTTAATATGGGTAGCCTACAATACTAATAAAATTAGAATTATCGAAGCAAACCAAAAATTTGCTCCTATTTTGATCGATGAGATTTTCAAACCATATTATTTGAAAATTGAGTGTCATTTATTTATAGCTATTACTGAGGATAATAAAGAACTGATATCTTCCAATCTAATAGAATTGTATGATCAATTAAAAAATAAAAATTTACTTTTTTACATATCTGATAGATTATTAGTATCGTTGGAAGAAACAATTGATATCTCTAAATCAAGTTACTTTGATAAAAAAGAGTTTAATAAGAAGTATCAACAATTTTCTAGAGATTATTATTTTGAATTAAATAAATTTAGAAAAATAGTTGGATTAAGAAATAGAACACCTTATTTTAGAATTCACCATAATTTATACAAATATAAGATTCAATGGCTGGTTATAAAGTATTCATATTTATTACCAATTACAATAATTATAACCCTATACTTATATTACTTTTATAATACATTTCTTAAATAGCTATAAATAACTCCTATAGCTAATATAAATAGTAGGACCTTTACATATGTTTCACCTGATTCATCTTGCGAATAGCATTCATACGTTAATCCAATAAAACCTATCAAAAACAGTATATGTGTAAATAAATTATTCTGCATTATAAAATCCTTTTTCAAATTTTTAGATGATAAGTTAAAAGAAGTCTTTCTATAATCTGTAGTATTGTACTAGCTTTCTTTTTTCTCTTTGATTGGAGCAACAGTCCGAGTAATACCAAACTTCTTAATACCGGCAGCTCGAATTTTAAAGGCTTGTTCCGACTGGATCGTATTGTTATAGCCCTCATACGTACTTAACCAAGCTAACGCAGTCACTTCACCAGTCAGTTCGATTCTGTCATCATATTCAATGCCTTCTACTTTGTAATCTGGTGTGATCGCAATTTCGATTTGATCGTTTAACTTTTCGGAATAAACAGTTACACGTTGCTCACGTACTGTATCAGTTACCCGATTTTCTTCATCTCTTTCAAAAATTTGATCTACTTCAAGAAAATTCATTGTTCCAAAAGTTGCTTGAACATCAAAATTCTGAATCGTATTATTTTCAAATGTTAAACCCATTTTCATTATCCCCCTTGCACTACTTCTAAACGTTTCGCATAAACAACCAGATCCAACGAACGACTGTTACCAATATTATTTCGTTTTGCGTTTACACGTACAACAGGTTCGATCAGACGAATTTCTTTTCTCCCCACAAATGATTGCGAGTTTCTTAAATTGGGTACATAGATCTCAAAATCACGTTGCTCAGCACTTGAAGCTGTAAAAATACGTCCTCTCAACTGATTTCCGTTCACGTACATATCACGTTCCATATTGAATACTGCTTTGATTTTCTTACCTAACTGTTTTTCAGTTAAGGCAATTTCTTGAATACGGTTTGCCAAATGTTTTACCTTCTTTCATTTTCTTTTTGTTATAATTAATTAAAATTCAAACTAGCATAGAGGTGCCATATTATGGATATTACTGTCTTAAATTTCATTTTTGGAACATTCAATGTATTTTGGGGAATCTACAATTCTAAGAAGATGCACTCACTCTCAATTGTTCAAAGCTTCTCTTCTAACCTAATAGAAAAAATTTTTATTCCCTTTTACAAAAATATTGAGTGTAATCTATTTGTAAATGTCACATCAGATAATAGAAAAGAAATTATTCGAAACTTATCTGAGTTGTACAATACATTAAATAATGAAAATTTATTGTTCTATATTTCTGATTCCTTGTTGATACCTTTAGAAAAGCTAACACAACAAAACAGAAAACCTTTAACTTCAAAAGAAATCAATAAAATATATCAGGACTTTTCTAAAAATTATTATATTGAGTTAAACCGAACAAGAAAAACTGTAGGGCTTAAACCTCGAACTCCAAACTTTAGAGTCCATCACAAATTATATCGATTTAAAATTCAGAATTTCTTAGTTGCATATGCGGAATATATTTTTGTTATAGCATATTTGGTTATACAATTATTCCTTATATTTTATTCTTTATTTAAGAAGTAGGTACATCATCGTCAATTCAAGCGAAAATAATACAAAGCAAAAAAAATAAACATCTCGCTCATTTTCTTTGATTCCATAAATTACTCCACAAAAAGAAACAATTAATGCAGCAATCATAATATAATAGTCACTCAAAAATTATCAACTCCTTTTTTATTATTTAAGAAGGCGAGTTACTCAATCATATATTTTTCAATCGCTTCTTTAATCGTGTTTGCAGGAAACGAATTAATCCCGTTTTCGTCGTCTTCTCCTGAATAATACGGTACAAGATTCCCTGCTTCATTGATTACAATATCAAAAGCTTGATTTGTTTCAGGCTGATAAAAACAGAAAATTGTTACTAATGGTCGCTCGTCTAAGATCCATCCTTCAATTTCTATCTTTTCTTCTTCCATCTGTGCAATGACACCTTGTAACACATTCTTAGTAACCACAGAATGTAAAGTAGCGTATGTCCTCGGTTTAGATAATACAATACTCATCTTATTTTCCTCTCTTGATTAATTGTTTACACTACCCCCAAAGATAACCATTGTTTAGTGTTTTCGTAATAAAATCATTGATCGGTTTTCTGTAGGACATTTCAGCTTTTTGAAAATAACTTTGGACCAGCTTATCATCTAGTCCTTCATCCCAAAATTTTTCATGCAGCGTAACTAACCGCTTGTTCATAGCTTTTTCTACCCGAAGTTTTGCATGGTGAATTTCTTCAGAATGTTCTTCTTTATCAATACCTGCTTTGTAAATGGCTTGATCAATACGATCATAAAATTCTTTTTCTAAACAAATCCAATGTTCTTCAAGTTCCTGGATTGTTTCAATTTTCTTTGACATTTTTTCACCTCGTTATTGAGAATATAAAAAAGCACAACTAGAATACTTCTAATTGCGCTGATTTTTTGTTACTTATTCATATTAAATCGGCTGGATCACAAATGCGTTTATCTATTTCAGACTTCAAAACTTTCCCAGTTTCCTTATCAATTGTTTGAATATGCCCTGTTTCAGTTAAGAATCTGTAGGTTAATGCCTTCTCACTTAATATATTGTTCACTTGGATTCCATTGATTACTTTAAAATCAAATTCTGGTTTCTTTTCATTCAACCACATTTATCCCAACCTCTTCTTTTTTTAGTTGAAATTTCTGTTTTTTAGTAACAAAAAAGCACAACCAGAATACTTCCAGTTGTGCCCTTCTTTTCAAAAGAAAAATTCTATTAGTTCATGTAATTATCGTAGCAATCTTTCTTGACTGATCATTTATTGATTCTTTTATTCATCGTAGTAGAATATGCAGAGTTCTGCTGACAATAGTTTAAAAGTTCGCTTACGCTATGAAATAAACTATTATCCATTCGTTTCATAGAATCATCCTTCAACGGCTAACAATTTCTTGTATCGCGGCACGTTAGATAGACCTACGACATACGGTGTACAACACTCCTCCTTTTATTGAGCTTTCTTTGACTTTTTTACTCAGTCAAATCTGGCAATTATTTTCAACGTGTCCTCACGACATGGTTAACGAAAATAATCTGATTCATCAAAATAAACACCCTTCAATCATTAAGCGGAACTTAGTCCAATGTTTTCAATGCCCTACTGCATGTGCAGTCAAAACGGAAAACCTAGTCCTTAATGAAAGTTAGAAACCTTCTATCCTGATTCCTCATCAATATGGCTCTAATTAAAGATTCCATTGCCACCTTGTGCGCCATTCATCGGCTGGCACACGCTACCTCAACAAGACTTATAACCGTAAAGGAAAATATCCTTCTTGTATTATTCCGTCAAATCGCTTAAAATAAAATTGTCTAGGTTTTATCTTAAGTGTTTGCGGAACAGAAATTTATTTTCTTCTCGTGAACGCTTTTTTGTTTATTCTTTTTCAGTTAAACATTTTGTTTAACTTGTAATTAGAATACAACCTTTAATAAGCATTGTCAACACTTTTTGTTTAACTTTTTATATTTTATATTCAAAACGTTTATAATGAGAATTAGGGGGAGGATTTTACATTGGAAAAACTAGCTGAAAGATTAACTCTTCTGAGAGAAGAAAAAGAGTGGACAAAAACTTATGTAGCTAAGCAATTAAACCTGAATAATTTGGGAACTTATGCTAACTGGGAATATGGTACTAGAGAACCTGATAATGAAATGCTTACTAAGATAGCTTCTTTATACAATGTTTCTACAGATTATTTGCTAGGTCGGAGTGAGAAACGTCATTATTATGATTTAACTAAAAAAGACGAGAAAGATATCGCTACAGAAATAGAAAACATGATTGCTGATTTAAAAAATGCTGATGCTTTTGCATACTCAAAAGAAGCATCTGATATTGACAGAGAGACCCATGAATTACTTATTGCTTCTTTAGAGAACTCGCTTAGAATAGCAAAAATAGAAGCTAAAAAACGATTTACTCCAAAAAAATATAGAAATTAACTAAGGTGAACTATGTTTATTCCACATATCCATAAAAAAATAAACTCGCTCATTCATGTTCATGAAACAAGAAATCCCTTCAAGATTGCTAGGGATAAAAAAATTATCGTTATCGAGGAAGAACTTGGTGAAATTTTTGGCTATTATAATCGTATAAAAAGAATCCAATTTATCCATATAAATACTTCTCTACCTAATGATATGAAACTTTATATTTGCTGCCATGAGCTGGGTCATTGTATTTTTCATCCAAATGAAAATACACCCCAACTTTCATCCACATCTATCATTTCTGAAATGAAAGTAGAAAAAGAAGCAAATTATTTTGCTACTAATTTAATCATTGATGGTAGCCATAAAGAGTTACATTTACCTAGCAAGTACGAAATATTGGATTATTACGGCTTACCTTGGTATCTAGACTGCTATTTGCCAGCAGAAATAGCAGTCATGTAATTATTCTAACAGTACACACGGAGGTATTCCATTGACACAAGATTATTATGAACTTTGTCTAAATTTTTTAAAAGGCGAGCCAGAAAAATACTCTACAGATGAGTTCATTCAGAAACTATTTTTCTTATATCCTAGTTTGAAAGTTAATGTAGATTTGTTACACAAAATTACAAGCCAAATAAGTATTACTTTAAATATTCCCTATCATGATATAAAAGTTATTGGTTCAAGTCATACTGGTTTTAGCTTTATAGATAAAGATAAAAAAGGTACAGTAAAATTTTATGATTCAACAGCACCATCAGATATTGATATAGCAATCATCAATGATTCAATTTTTATAGATATTTTAGAAAAAACTGTTATTAGAACTGAGAATTATTCAGATAATACAGCTTTTAAAAACGCTCATTTATCGCAATATTTTAAAAAAAATATACCTTCAGGTTTTATCAGACCCGATTCCATTGGTTGCGAAGTTACTAGGGAAAAATGGGTACGTTTTTTTTCTGACTTATCTAGCGAACATGATTTAAAGATTTCTGGAGCCATATATTTAAATGAAACTTTCTTTATTAAAAGACTAAAAAAACAAATCGAAACTTTCCAAAATATCGAGGAGGTACAAAATGGAATTAAATGAAAAATTTGAGATAAAGTCCGAAGCAATCGGTGAATTGTATAATAAAATGCAACGTAAAGAAATAATTTACGATCCTTATTATCAAAGAAAATTCGTATGGGAACCTAAGCATCAAGTAGAATTTATAAAAACAATATTATTAGGTTTGCCCTGTCCAGAAATATTCCTTGCAGATGGAAGTATAGATCTTGATACACATGTTAGGTATACACATGTTATAGATGGACAACAAAGACTGAGAACTATAGAAAGATTTTTAAAAAATAAATTTAAGGTTGAAGATAAATTCTATAAAGATTTAGATAACGAAACTAAGACAAGGATTTCAACGTATGCTATTGGAGTAGTAAAACTTAAGTATAATCCGGACCAACAATCAGATGAGATAGCTGAAATTTTTAGAAGATTAAACATAGGGACTTATGAGTTAACTGAAACAGAAAAAACTATTTCAAAATTTTCAGATAATGAATTTGTTTTATTAGCACGCTTAATCAGTAATGATATAACTTTTGGACAAAAAAATAATATAAACGAAACCGATCCAAAAAAACAAGATAATTCCGAAGAAATTTCAGAAGAGCAAAAAGAAATCATTAATAATATGAGGGAAAACCCTTTTATTACTGATGAATTTAAAGATTGGGCCTGTGCACAAGATTTTTTCAATTTTGCTGATTTTTTCCTCAGTAGAGAAATATATAGTTCAAATGAAATTCGTAGAAATAATAATAGTAAAGACGCAATTGATATGATTGGTATTCTTGTAAATAATGCTTTCCATGGCCGTGTACTTAGTGATGAAGAGATTGATAGGCTTACGAGTGATGTAAGTAAAAATAAGAATCTTATTTTAGCAAAATTCCATAAGGCAATGGATATTTTTAGCAAACTACAAATACCTGAAGTAAATGGGTACAAGAAAAGAAAATATCTTTATATTAGAAGTAACGCTTTTTCTTTATTTACTGCATTATTGCTTAACTATAAGCTTTTATTTAACATATCTATTGAAAAATTAAATGCAAATTTAGCTACTTTTTGCGAAAATCTACCTGAAGAATTTATCAACGCTGCAAGAAATAGTAACATGGATAAGAAACAGAGAGAAATTCGAAATAGACATCTTGATTCTATAATAAAAGAATCTCTTTGATTATCTCCTGGACAAAGGATATAATTTGTTTTATCCTTATACATCATTAGAACAGTTTAGGAGCTTGATCATGAATAAAGTAAAACCCTTAGCTATAGATTTATTTGCCGGCGCCGGAGGCATGAGTGAAGGTATATTACAAGCCGGATTTCATATTATCTATTCAAATGAAATAAGCAAAGATGCTGCATTGACCTATCAAAAACGACATGAACAATTAGGATTGATAGACGGGCAAAATACTATTTTAGAAGTCAAAGATATACGAACTATCTCTGGTTTAGATATTTTAAAAAAAATATCTAAATTACCTTTGATAGATAATAAAAATATAAAGATTGATGCTATCTTTGGAGGCCCTCCTTGTCAAGGTTTTAGTAGAGCAGGAAAACAAAGAGAAAACGATACAAGAAACACCTTGTTTAGAGAATATTTAAGAATTATATCAGAAGTGAAACCAAAATATGTAGTTTTTGAGAACGTAACAGGGATAACAGATATTAAATTTTCTAATTACAAAAGTTTATTTGATCAAAAAGTTTACGATAAAGCTCATGCTTTAGACATCATAGTTAATGAATTAAGAAAAATTGGCTATGACTCTTTAGATTATAAAATTTTAAATGCTTCTGACTTTGGAGTTCCCCAAAATAGAAAGAGATTTATACTTATAGCTTATAAAAAAAGAGCAAAAAAGCCTAATTATCCTTTACCTACTCACGTTGAAAATAAAATTACAACACTTGAAGCTTTAGGTGACTTGGCAAATATTAATAATATTAATCCATTTCAATTAGCTTCAAAGTATGGACGCACACCACATATAATTACAGGTAAACCAATTGCAGAGGAAAAAATCTATAATAACGAAAAAACTTCTCATCATCCATATATCAAAGAACGATTCTCGTTATTAAATGAGGGGGAATCAATTGCTATGGTTAGAAAAAAAATAATACAGTCTGGTCTAGATTTAGAACGATATCCTCACTTATTAGAATATTTTCTTTCAAAAACAACACATTCCAGAACCTCCGCTATTAACATTTTTAAAAACAAACGATTTTCTGAAAATGATTTAGACATATTATTAACTAAAAAAAATTCTAGAAATAAATTAAAAAAAGATAGCCCTAGTAATACCATTGTAACTTTACCTGACGATATCATTTCTCCCTTTGACAATAGGATTTTTTCAGTCAGAGAACTCGCTAGACTTCAATCATTTGATGATAGTTTTATTTTTTATGGCAAACGAACCACTGGCGCCAAATTTAGAAGGATTGAAACACCACAATATACACAAGTTGGAAATGCTGTACCACCTCTTCTAGCCAAGGCTATTGCAAAGGAAATAATTAACGTATTAAGATGATAGCTAATTGTATTACCATACACTTAATAATATACAATTTAAGACACAAGACATGAGCCAACTTATGGCTTGTGTCTTATTTAAATTCTAGATCATATGTTACTGTATTTTTAAAATTTTTATTCTCTGACATCATTAATTTCTTTAACATCGAACTTAATATTTATTTTTACCAGAATAACATTTCAATGACATGGCCTGAATGCAAGTATAATAATCCTTATAACTTCGACAAATTTTTTTAATTTGAAGTTTACTTATAAATTTAAACTACTAATATCCTCGTACATTTATTACTATTTTTTTAGTTTACATAATGCAAATTATCCTAAGCTCTGATTTCAGATGAGTTCTACTACAAGTAAAACTCAACAAAAATGCACAAGATCATTCACTTCTATAGTAGCGTTCCTACTTCAGTGAGTCTCGTGCATTTCTTGATTCTATTTTAAAATGTGAATATAAAATTTTGGTCTAGAGTAGCTAGAAAAATTTACTTATCCAACCCCACTAATTTTCGCTGTTTACGATTTGCTTCATCTGCTACGTACTTCATTACTGTTTTAAATTCTTTCGCTGAGGCGTTTTCTGACAAATCAGCGATACTTTTATTATACTTCTTCACGATTTGTTGTACTTGTTCTTTCTCAGTCATGTAATTCCTCCTCCAACTCTTTTGAAGTATATTGTATGGGTAGTACTAATTGAATATTATCTGCTGCATAGTGTACTTCAGAAATATTATTTTGATAATCCTTAATCATTATGTGAAGGACTACTTCAGGATGTCTATCTTTGACTTTTTCAATATTCTCTCTTGACTTAAAAAACGCATTTATAAACGTTTCTTTTGGCACATGACGTCCCTCAGCTAATTCACGTTTTCGAGTGAAATCCCAGGCAACTTTGGGATCTTGGTAAACATAGAAAATCGTAACGCGAAAGTTATTTTTAAGGGCTCGAATAATGTTTTTCTCTGCACTAAGGATAGCAAAAGTAGCATCTAATATGAAAGAATAGCCATGTTCCAGTACATATTTTAATGATTGTTCAACTAACCAAGAAGAAGCTTTCTGAAAAACACTTGAGTTCTTTCCATTGTATTCTGGAAATTGTGTTCTAAAATAGTCCGCATCAATCACAACATGGTTGTCATAATTTTCAGCTAAACCTAGTGCAACCTCTGTTTTACCTGCTCCTGGGCTTCCGGCCATGAATACCGCGTCTTTTTCATCGTCAGGGATTTTCCCCTTGATAATTGTTTCAATAAATTTATCTTTATTGACCCTAGCGTAATCTAAATACTGGTCTTTAGATTCCAAGATTGCACCTTCTTTCCTTCTTCTATATTCATACTAATTATACGATATTTATATAAAAAATATAACGGTCATTTTAACCATATTAACATTTAAGTCACAGTAATAACAGATATGTTCGCAAAATGGAATATGGATATAAGCAGAAACCTTATGTTCTGCGGATTTGTTTGTTTCTTTCATTTGATTTTCTTTCTCCTTACGTCAAAAAGTCGTACCGCTTTTCGACCACTCTTTAAACGGTGTTCAAGTGCCAACTCCTTGAAATAAGCCAGCAATTTTCAAAACATGAAAAGCTGTTTTAAAAATTGCTTTCTTATTGTCATCGGAGCTAACCGGCACTTTCACGACCTCTTATATACGCATACTAAACGTATTTAACAAACAAATCCACTAAAAAATCCAAGAATCGGTTTCTTGGATCAGTTTTTCTTTAGTTGTATTGGAGACTTGTTTGTAAATTTCCAGTGTGGTTCTCATGTTGGCGTGCCCTACACGTTCTAGAATGTATGCGTTTCGTGTTATAGTAAGTTTCAATCTATTTAAATATCTCCATTTGAGCCTGATCAATATCTCTAAATTGAGCATCATTGATCAGCTCTCTTTTTATCGTTTTGTAAAAAGATTCCATTAAGGCATTATCATAAGGGTTTCCTTTTCGGCTCATACTAGAGCGTGCTTCTTTTTTTCTTAACACCGATTGGAATTTAGCGCTTGTTTATTGTGAGCCTTAATCAGTGTGAATAATAACCCCTGGTCCAGGCTGCTCTTTTCCAAATGCTTGAAGAAAAGAGTCCACAACTAATTGACCTTTCATTCTAGGTGACATAGACCACCCAACAATTTTTCTCGTACAGATATCAATAAATATAGATAAATAAAGCGTTCCTTCTTTCAGAGTGATATAGGTAATGTCTCTTAACCAAATTTTATATTTTCTGTGGCCTTGAACCTTTGTTGATTAACAAAATTGGGTTGTGAAAGTGGCTCGCACTACATAATTTTCCTCTGCAAAAAAGCATAATCAGGCTCTCTGCGATGTTGATCATAAAAGATATAAAAAGTAGTTTCTGCCTTACGTATTTTTGCTCTTAATAATGCTTTTATTTTTTCTGAATCAAAATCTACAAAAGACAATTCACATAACACATGCTGGATCATTTCTTTGTAACGACCCATATATTCGCCAAATTTGATTGGTTTTCCAAGTTGTTCAAATTTCATAATACAATACTTTTCTGTTGCGCATACTTATCGTCATGGAATATTTAGATACAATATATTCAAACCATGTTATTATATAATTTGAGGAGAGTGAAATAATGAAAAAAATATTTGGTTGTTATTACTTGTATCAACGATTACTTTATTTGCTGGTTGTTCTAATCAAAGTACCGAGCCAACCACAAAAAAAGTTAGTTCTACAACGAGTAGTACGGTTGAACAAACAAAAATATCAAGCAGTGAACCAACTTCTGAATCATTATTAAAAGAATATCCTGCAAGTGAATGGCATCCTGGAAAAATGGATATTCAAGGTATGATTAATGCTACTCAAGGCAACGAAACTAAAGCTTTGCAGGATGCCTCTATGGTTGCAGAATTGAGTTTATCACCTTATTTTTCTGATAATACTGACAAAGCTGAAATTGAGTTAACTAAAACAGGAGATAACTTCTATAGTCTAAGCATTACTAATAATTATTTAGAGAGTGAACAAGATTTAGAACGTTTTAAAAAGAACTCAGAGCTTTTGATGGCACAACAACCAGTAAATAAATCAATTAATCTGTATATATTTACTGGAACAGGAATGGGACTGAGTCGCCAAGTGGTTACTAGTTATCAATTAAAAGATGATGGTACTATCGCAAAAATTTAGACTAAAGTTAATGAATAGTTTTGCAGACTTCTTTGATCAGCAAAATATAATTGACGATAGAATAATCTATGGTTTTTCTGAAAATGGTAAATATGTATATTTAAAGGATTTCATTATTATTATACAAACTAGTAACATACCTGGTCTAGATGTATCAGACTACCTGGTTAATTCCTTATTTATTTCATCCCAACCAATTGCATTAATTGATAATTTAAATATCATAAAATCCACTTTTTCCTTTGACTCATATGAAAGATGGAATCAAAGTTCTCCAATCACAATATCTATAAATAAAGCAGAAAATTCTGAATCTGTAAACTATGGTAAGGAAAATCTAAAATCAATTGAAAGCTCATTTCTAATAGAGGTTGATACAATGGAATTTTCTAAAAGAGCTATACTATCAAGGAGACATATTGATGGATTTACAAAATTTGAAATTTCTCTAAAAAAATTTTGAAATAAAAGTTTTAAACGACAGTCTACTTCCTTTTTAAAGATTTTAAAGATAGTTTACTTAAAATCAATAATTTTTATTCAATTTTTTTTGGGACGAAAACTAAATTATAGATATTTAAAAATATTTACAGATTCACAAGAAATTATCTTACCCACGGAGATTCAGTAAGTAAATATGAATTAGCCATTACCAATCCAATAGAATTATATATGTAACTCTAAAATTACAATGTATCTTAGATATTCTTATGCTAAAACAATTAGATTTCGACGAATTAACAATTATAAAAAATATTTCTAGATACGATGTTCCTTATCAGAATCTTTTCTATCATAATAATTCTATCCTACCGTAAAAATTTTATACTCTCTTTTTCATAAATAATCGGGCTTACAACCGATTATTTATGAAAATAAACATAATACACTTTATGCTGAATATAAATTGTAATCAAAGAGAAATAATATCAATTAAATACTAATTAAAACGTATTAGTATTAAGATAAATGCTAATGTAAAAAAAACTATATAAACATAAAACCTATATTTTGTTAAATAATCTTGTGTTTTCATATAATCTGATCTTGACAAACTTTTCCCAAGGTTTTGTCGTACTAATTTTTTTATTCTCCATAAAAAGCTAATGCCTATACTAAAACACAACAGACTTAAGAAACATAAGCCTATTCGGATCGCGAAATATATCAATTTAACCTACCTACATCCTTTTCAATATGTACTGTTAAAGGCTTATTCCAAAAGATAACTATTATTTTTCTGACGATTCTAGCTATACCTTCTGCAATAATTCTCTTTACCATAGTTCATAGTAGTACCAAGAAAATTTTAATTACAAAAAAATTATTAATCTTTAGAACTTTTTTTACATAATATACAAAAAATCATAAACCTTTAAACCACACGTTTAATATAACCTAATAACATAGTTATTATTCAAACTAATCATAAAAACTTATTTTGAACGCATAAACGTTAAATTTATCTCAATCAAGTATGATAAAATCAGCAAAACAAAAAAAGCCATACACATATTTCTTGGATGACTTCAGTATCCAATCCATTTTACCCTAACCAACTAATCCTTTCTGTCTTTTATTCGCTTCATCTGTTACATATTTCATTCCAGCATAAAATTCTTTCGCTATGACAATCTCTACTAAATCCACAATACTTTTATTTTACATTTCTTGTACCTTTTCCTTTTCACTTTATAAGTGTATTTTTATTTAACTGATTGATAAACTACTTAGGCAAAATAAAAATCAGTTGAACATCCTCCGTCTTTATACTATGTCTATAAAAAGAAGGAATGTTCAACCAACCTTGTTTTTTGGTGCGAAAAAATAGAAGAGATATAAGTAATTTCATGCATCTGTTCTTTTGTCGAAATCACCTATTTAGCCAAGCTCATTAACACCGCCTTTTCAATCGAAAATTAAGCGGTAAAAACTTGGTATTTCTGATAAAATGACTACTTGTAAATCTTTATCGAGCGAAAATATTTCTAACTCTTTCGACTTTGGCTAGAAAATGATATGCCAAGAAGTTTCAACTGGTTTTTGAATCGCTTGAACTTTTTATATTATTGAAACATGACTGTCACATTTGAAACCACACGCACTGTTCGTCCATTTGGATATGAAAGCATTAGCTCTAGCTTATGTTGACCAACTTTTGATAGAACTTCAGGATTCAAAATAGTGATTTCAGGACGATCGTTTTCTTCTATATGGGTTTGCTCAACAAAATCAAATGGATCATAAGATTCACCTAAAATAATCTCAACCGTCCGACCAACAGGAAATGCATCTTGTATTGGTATTTGCGTTTCTTTATATTGATCATACATTGTAGAATCGATCAAACTTCTCCAATCCTTTGGCATTTTGTCATACTCTGCTGAGGTCCAATACTCAACATTTAATTGACGATCAGATGTGTCATCACGTGTATTGCCAGAAACATATGTTGACTCTCCTTTAAAACCTTCAGAAGCTTGATTCATGATCAATAGCTCTCTCCGGCGGTTGGCTGGAATATTGTGATAATTGATAAATTTATTATCAATAAATACCCCATTGTATACGTTGTCCTTTCCAGTATGCCGATTATACTCTATCCCAATCGCGTATTTATCCTGCCACTCTTTAAAATCAAACACGTTATTTGCTACGAACCAATTCGATAACTCAGCTACTTGACCTTGAGCAAAACTATCTCCTAATCCAAATTCTGGTGTTTCATACATGATAATACCGGTATTACGTAGATAATTATTCATGATCGTGATGTTACGTCCTGATTTGAATTTAAATCCACCATAAGGTCCATTGTGCAATCCACGAACGTGATTGCCTACAACCTGTACATTCTGTGATCCTCTTAGATAGATGGCATGATCACCTACCACACCATATCGATCCTCGTTCTCGTACATCTGCTGGAAGAAATTATTTTTTATCAAAACATTCTTCGAATTACTATATGAATTGACACCACAAGAAAGATAGTTTTGTTCGTTATGTTCAAGAGACATTTGCTCAGACTCCAATGCAGATTGTAGACGATTGATGGTTTTGATAATCTCAGGATTGCTAAAGCTCTTGATTGCTTCTAACTCATTGATCCGTAATCCAAATAGATTATCTGTAATCTGTACATTTTCCATATACTCATATCTTCCAACCGTCGAAAAACCACCAATATAGATTGCCCGATTTTCTGTATCTGGCGTGGCATGTTCATGATCTCTCATAAATATATTATTTTGCATAGTTGCCCCATTGGATGTCTGTAGGTTGATCGGATATAAAGAGACAGGATGATAAAACACATTATCATTGATGGTAATGTTATTTGCTAAACGTGTAAAAATTCCTACTCCATCGAAAAACAATGAATGAATCTCAATATTGTAGCTTGTCTGGTAATTTTCATCTGACAAATAAACGTTTTGTCCTGTTTCATTTTTCAGTATCGTTGGATTCTCTTCTTCTCCTTTGATCTTAAGACCGCTTCTTAACACTACATTTTTGTTGATAATATACGTACCAGCTGGAATATATAACTGTTTTGTTAAAGAATTGGCATGATCAATAATCGCTTGTAATTGATTTGACTGATCTTCTAAACTCTCACGTCGCAGCGCGTGCTCTCCAAAAATCGTCGCATCTGTTGCATCTAACCATTCGGTGTGCTGAGCCGAAAAAGTTTTTTGGCCCTCTAACTCATTCGTTGCTTCTGCGTTTATATTTGCTGGTATGCTTATTACAAACAGAACCAGAAAACATAACATCATTTTTAGTTGTCGTTTGTTCATTTGTCTCTCCATTCTTTTTAGCTGTGATTGGCTATCGTTCTAAACAGGAAGTATTCTTTTATTTTTGATGTTAGGTACCTTTTGTTTTAAGACACTATAAAATAACGAACGATATCCATTTGTAGATTAGCAGATAAATAAATAGTTTGGCACTCAATAATTTCATTCACAGGTGAAATTATTGAGTTCTTTCACAAAAAAAATAGTTGAGCAACAGTTTTACCTAAAAAGACCCGACTAAATTTCTCTAGTCGGGTAACAGTCCTATTCCTTATAAATTATCACTTGAAACTTGATAATCCTTTTCTATTTTCTTTATCAATCATCGGGGTTATCTTAAACTCTTTTTCACTATACACCCGATGCATCGTCCACTGATCAATGAATGGTACCGCTAGATTCATGACAACAATCGCTACGCCGATCCCCCCTGGCAAATCTAAGACGATTCTTAAAACAGCACATAGTAAACCACAGCCGATAGCGAAATAATACTTCCCTTTATCGGTTGCAGGTGAAGTCGTATAGTCTGTTACCATGAAAACAGCTGCCATGATCAATGCTCCACTAAGCAAATGAGCTGTAGCAAAGCTAAAATTAAACCCACTATAAATTAAAATCGCTAGATAGAAAGAGCTTAGGGTCAACAGAGGAACGAATGGATGGATGATTTTTCGCACGATCAAATAGCCCCCTGCAATCAATAAGAGCAGTTTACTTGTTTCCCCCATTGGACCGCCTAGATCAATCCCTAAGAAAAGTTTCCACCATTCAGGTGTGGTCGCGCTGATTTCTCGAGAAAAATGAGCAAGTGCCACAAGTGGCGTCACAGTAGTGATCACATCTGGTCCTGGTGCGATCCAATTGGTGATCCAAGGAGATAAAAAGAGCTTTAGAAGGACTCGTGCTGCTACTGCGGGATTGATCCAGTTCCTTCCTAACCCGCCTCCTAGATGCTTTACAAGGACGATAGCAATAAAGTCTCCGACAAGCACTGTCCATAATGGTGCACTAGTAGGTAATGTCAAAGCTAACAGCCAACCTGTGATCACAGCAGTCAAATCATTGACCGTGATCGGTTGTTTACTTACTTTTTGGATAACCCCTTCAAGTAATACACATGTGAGGATACTGGTAATGATCATCACTAACGAACGCCAACCAAAAAAGTAAGTAGCACCAATCGTTGGAAATATAAGGGCAATCAATACTTGTTTCATTTTCCATTGGCTTGTCCAATCATTACGGATATGCGGACCATTGATCGTTCCGTTTCCTAGATATTTCGTACTCATCCTTTTGCCTCCATGATCTGATTTTTTACTGCTCTGATATCTTTTAATAAATTGATTTTTGAAGGACAGATAAATGAACAAGCACCACATTCTAAACAATTCAACGCGCCTAACTGTTCGGCTGTCTGAAGATCCTGATGACGGTACGCTTGACTGATCAAGATCGGATGTAGACCGATTGGGCACGCATTCACACACTCGCTACATTTGATACACTTTTGTTCCTTGGGGATCATTGCCTCTGCTGCAGACAATGCTAAAATCAAATTAGTCGTTTTTGTGACTGGTTCATCTAATGATTGGATAAGTTTCCCCATCATCGGTCCACCATTCAATACCTTAAGAGGTGACGACACAAATCCACCACAAGCATCAATCAATTCCTCTACTGGTGTGCCAATTCGTACTCGTAGATTTTTTCCTTCTTTGATCGGTGTACCTGAAACTGTTACTACCCGTTCGAAGGATGCGACCTGCTTCAACGCAGCACTAAGAATACTATGTATCGTCGCTACATTCAAGGTGATCACTCCGACATCAAAAGGGAGCTTGCTTTTAGGTATTTCTTGAGATAATACATGCTTGATCACTAATTTTTCCGCACCTTGAGGATATAGATTCCCTAGAATATGTAACTGGATTCTTGGATCAATCAGATGTTTATGTAAATGTTCAATCACTTGTACAGATGATTTTTCGATCGCAATCCTTGCTTTGGGGATTTGATAAGTATCCAAAATCATTTGTTCAGTATCTTCAATCAATAATCTTCTATCACTAGTAATGGATGGTTCACATTCTGCTGCGTTAATGATCAAGGTATGGATCTTTTGTTCTTCTTTAGGTAGTAGCTTTAAGTCAGTTGGAAAACCAGCGCCTCCCATCCCTACAATTCCTGCATTCGCGACGATATTATGTAAAACTTTGTTTTTTGTATGTAATAATTCCATACGGTCAGAAAAGTCATTTTCTATAATGACCACTTCAGTCGACCGATGATTGACCATGCGGTTCTCGATTTTTTTTACGACTCCTGCCACTGAACTATGTACATTGGCAGATATTGGTCCATCTTTTTCTCCGATGAGTGTCCCAATTGCCACTTTATCGCCTACTTCAACAACGACTTTAGCAGGTTTTCCAAGATGCATAGACATTGGTAAAATAATTTTCTTTGGTGGCGTTAGTTTCTCGATGGCTTGTTGTGCTGTATGTTTGTTTTTATCAAGATAGACGCCATTCAACCTTTTTTTTACTATTAATTTCATTTTCATTCTCCTAACGATAGATAAAAAAGTAATAAATCAAACCGATAGCTACTAAAACTAATTGCAAACCTAATCCGATCCATTCATATTTTTTTCGATAACTAATTTTTTTCATTTCTCCCCCTAGAATAACAATTGTTTTTTTATATAAAACAGTTGTTTTATTACTCGAATGAATATGAACAAAATAGTATATATTCGCCCAAACTCTACTAAAGAAAATGATTTATAAGTGAAATATTTTACTATTTCCGTTTATATAAAAGTAAATAAAATAACTGTTTTTCACAAATATAATAACATTATATAACGTAATATAAAAGATTAATTTATAAAAATTTTTATCTTATCTTTTTTACTAAATGACAATAACAAAAAAAACTAACTCATGTGTTGCTTTGAGTTAGAATTTTTTATTGATTTGCTTGCGAGAAATAATTTGAAGGGTTACCTTTTTGCCAGATCCGGATTACCGAAAATTATTTCGTGGAACGTGACATTCTATCCTGTAACAATCTGCTTACTAATAGTTACTCCACCGCTTGTTTTTCACATTTTGATGATAAGGACTTTGTTCAAACAACACCTTCCCATGTGAGAAATACAATTCAGCGTCTAAACATTGCCTGTCGTTAAGTAAATCAGTTATGACATTCGCTAATTCAATTACCGCAATTCGATCAAACGCGGTGATCATCGACTGTCCAATGGCTAAATTATCTAAAACAATACTTCTATAGTCGGATAATGTGGGACAAAACGTTTCAACAAAAGAATCGATTGAACTAACTGAACGGTTCAATAAAAAATGCATAGGATGGCTATTCATATGTTTCAAAAGATATTTTTTATTATTCGTTAAATCAAGTTGATTAGCAATACAAACATCGATTTCATTTGTCAAAGATAGTTCTCTTGTGACTTTACCTGTGATGGTATCGTCAATTTGGATGAACGTTACTTTTTGATGAGAATGTCCAGTATCGACTATCCGATCAATCACTTTTGTTACGCCGTTGATAAATGTATCTGAACCTACTGTATAGTCACCACTTGGATAATCAAGATAGTTGGATACTGGTACAGTGATTACTGAAAGTCCATGGCTACGTAGCTCATTTGCAAATACAACACTCGAAGTCCCACCTAATAATACGAAGGAGTCGTAATTTGCCTCTTTGATCAATTGAATAAATTGATAGTTTACATGGTTAGTTTCTGAACATAAATAGGAACAATCAAATAAATGCCAATTATTTATATTTTGATCCAACTTTGTTTGGATATATTGTTCTTCAGAAAAATTGATTGCGAATAATTCGATTTCTTGTTCAGGTATGGAAAGCACAAGCTGTTCCACTAATCGCTCTCCCCCTTTTACATAGCCTTCTATTGATAAAATCCCAACTTTTTTCGCCATATTCTTTTCCCCTCACTGTATTCTTTCATTGAATTTCTATACTAAGTTAGTTCCAAGAGCTATCTTCCTCAGTCAGTAGTAATTTCTCATGCCGATCAAATAAATAGCAGCCCTATGTAATCGGTATCATTTAATCGTAAAAGTTTTCGAAAAGTCACTTAATTTTGTGATTTCCATAGGATAAACATAGTATCTTTCCGCTGTTTTCTATTTAAGTAAAATATACCATATTTATTCCAATATAGCATAGAGGTTTTTTTATTGGTAGAAAAAAGTATAGGAATACTAAAATAATAGTAGCAATTGCGACAGAACAAATTATGATATTTTTGTCTCACGGCAACACCTAGAAAGCGAGAAAGACAAAGACATTTCTTTTATTGGTGATCATCGAATCAGGCTTTGGATCTGTCTTCAACAAAAAAATAGACCGCAAGTGTGACTTGCAGTCTATTTTTAACGTTCGATAACTCAAAATAAAACAGCTTTAAACTTATTGTACCTCCAGCTGTAACATGTATATTTTATTCGTAGCAACAATTAGAGCTGTTTCATGTTGAATGATCCAACATAGAGTTAGATAATGTGCTTTTCATTTAACAAACAATCGATCGCTTCGACAAATCAGTTAAAAAATTTTCAATAAATAAATCTGTTCCTTCTTTTGTCAGTTCATTCGCGTGACTAAACTTTTCTTTTACTTTTAATTTGATTTCTTTGATGGTCTGTTCCTTTGTCAGAAGATCGAAGATATATGTCGCTACTTCATTCTCCAGTAGAAAGATTCCCTCATCTGATGACAAGTAGATTGTATTTCCTAATTTTTCATAAGCGATCGCTTTGTTTAACTTCATTTCTTTTTCTTCCTTTCCTATAACTCCATAACCAATAGTTCTACTATTGATTGTCTTCTTTTAACAGCAATTCTTCGAAATTGATGGTGTTCTGAATATTACTTCACTTGGACTGCCTTTTCAAAAGCATTAACCGTATTACTTGTTCTTATTCCTTATTCCAAAGATAAGAGTTCCTTTATTCTTGGCGGGTGATCGATTCTTGCATTTACTTTACATCGTAAAATAATCAAATGCGAATAAGTAGTAGTTTTCATCTCAAAATGGTATGTATACACATAAGATTCACTATATAGATAAGGTTTATCCTTCTTATCTGATCTTGGTCATCGTTAACTTACAATTGATTATTGTGAGGCAAATCATAGACGAAATCATTTGCCTCACAATATGGGGATTTTTAGGAAACTAAAGTTAGTCTGTACAAAAAAGGGGAGTTTTTTAGTGTACTAACTTCGTTTCTACCATAAAAAAGAACGGTGTAAGCTTTGGTCCATTTGCTAATCATCTAGAACAACTACATGACTTCACTTTGGTATACGGTCATTTAATGTGCTTAGAGACTCTTCACAGATCCTTTGAGCTAACTATCACTGTCCTCCTCTCTAGTATTTAGGAAAAAATTTCATTTTTTTTCCTAACATTAGTATAACGCGATTAATGTAAAAGTCAATATCTTTGTTAGGAAAAGTTAGGAATAAGTTTATTTTTATTAAACAGCTTATTCGTACTGTTTTCATGGATTGCAGGATTTTAGACACTGAATTAAGAAGTAACTAGCTATCCTATATTGAAACACTCACAAATTTTAGAGAATGTTTTAGAAAAGGTTTAGGCGGATTGTTTACAGACTTGATATTTACCTTATCGATATTTTGCAAAAGTTTAAAAACATAACAATAATCTTCAAAAATTATGGTTTTAATGCTTTATATTGAGTATAATAATTTGAAAGATATCCTTATTTTTTCTCTATTTATTTATTATTTTACGCTATATTTATATAATTGATAGGCAAATCATAATAGCAAAAATCATTTACCTAACTCGTAAATGGTACTAGTTATTTGTTTCTATCATTCAAGAAAACGGAGGAAGGAAAACTGATGAAGAATTATTATTCAGTCAATGAAGTTGCAGAGATTCTAGGAGTAACTACTCGTTCTGTACGAAATTATCTACGCGAGGGAAAACTACAGGGGATAAAGGTTGGAGGAAAATGGAAATTCTCAGAAGAAAATCTGTCAGAGTTTCTACAGTTCTCTCTTAAAAACAAACCAAGCTTCGTAGGAACTGACCAACCAATAAATAGTGCAGTAGTCCTAAAATTCTACCTTCAGTACGAAACGTTGGAGTCATTGCACCAATTTAGAGATTGTATGATCAGCTATCATCAAGATGTTTATTCAAATAAAGAAGATCGTTACTTTTTTTATAATGTCTTAGATGATACCTGCGCGGAATTTATCATTAGCGGGAATTTTAACTATGTTCAAAGTTTTGGTACTTGGTTTAATGAAGCTGTTTTAAAACGAACGGATATCTCATTGACCGCACCAAAATAAAGCAGTGTAAGACATTTTTGTTAGTCGATGTCTTACATTGCTTTATTTTTTAAATCAGCACAGTAATCATACTACCCCCGACAATCAAGGCTAACCCGATCAACGTGTATCTTAATTCTTTTTTGCTCTTCTTTTCGTGCAAAATAACCATACCACCTAATGTTGAGATCACTACGTTCAGTTGTGTGATGATATAGGCAGTAGCTACTCCATTGGCACTAGCTGAAAATATATAAGCAAATGCGGCTAAACTAAAAATGACTCCGACGATCGTCGCTTTCCAACTTTTTCCATCTCCGTACGCTTTTGGTTGCTTCAAGACGACGTAAATAGCCGCGGCTAAGAAAACACCTAACATTTGTGGAAAGAAGATAGCTACACCATCTGCATTGACTAATTTAGGTAATGCACTGTACACCCAATAACCAATACTCGTAGAAGCAAGAATCGAAATTCCTTTAGTTATTCCACCTTGTTTACTTCCCCTATCAGTTACTGCTGTTAGTGCAGAACCAATCACTAGCAAGACGATCGCTACTCCACCAATCACTTTCCCTGTTGTTCCTGACCATTCGCCAAAAGCAAAAACACCAATGAGTGACGTTCCAACAAGCTGCATCGCAGTGGAAATAGGCATTGTTTTGGATACGCCGATCAAATTGAACGTCGTATATTGTCCGATTTGGCCAATGACCCAAAACGCCCCAGATAAAAGACTGATCAAAAATGTAGTAATCGAAATACCACCGGGTGACATGAACAATTGAACAACTAGACCAACGAGTAATGCCCCAATACCTGTACCCAATATTTCATTGGTGGGACGTCCACCGATTTTTTTCAAAACCAGTGGTTGGATTCCCCAGCCAATCGCTGGTATTAATGCAATTAAGATTCCCATCAATCAATCCCTACCCTTTCCCACCTTGAAATGAAGGATAAAGCGTCATACCACCGTCTACAAACAACGTGATACCTGTAACGTAGCTTGATTCATCTGAAGCCAACCAAGCAGCCGCAGCGGCGACTTCACTTGGTTTTCCAATGCGTTCCATCGGGATCATACTTTCTGTTGTCGCTTTTTGCTCTGGATCATCAAACTTTTCGGCATTAATCGGTGTTTTGATCGCTCCTGGTCCGATACTATTGATACGTATTCCTTCAGGCGCATACTCCATCGCAACACTTTGAGTGAATAGTTTTACCCCACCCTTTGAAGCGGCATAATGTGAGAAGGTCGGCCATGGGATTTGTTCATGGACAGAGGAAAGATTGATAATACTTCCTTTTACTTTGTGTTTTTTGAAATAATTGATCGCGGCTTTTGTTCCTAAAAACACGCCAGTAAGGTTGACTTGCATCACAGTTTCCCATTCTTCCAAGCTTAATTCGTGCGTAGGTTTTTGGTTTTCAGTGCCAGCATTGTTGACCCAAACATCCAACTGACCATAGGCTTTTATCGCTTGATCAATCAAAGTCTGCACGCCTTCTTCTGTTCCTACATCCGCTTTGACAGCTAATGCTTGACCCCCAGCTTCTTCAATCGCTTTAACTGCTTCTTCTGCTCCATCAGCATCCGAATGGTAATTTACAACTACTTTCATCTTCTCTTCTCCAAAACGCTGAGAAATGGCTGTACCGATCCCTTTGGACCCACCAGTCACTATAGCTACTTTCTGTTCTAATTCTTTATACATAGAAGACACCCTTTCTTTTATCACATTAATAACAGATATTTTAAAACATTCGTTATTAGCTATAAAGACAGTGTACACTACGCAGTGTAGGTGAAAGCAAATCATACGCACTAAAAAATTCTTTCCAAAAAAGAAAGCCCTTCAGTTATCCTGATTGGGCTTCTTCCTTATTCTCGAATACTACATTTGCTTATTCAACATGTTCAAAAAAATCAGCAGTTACTCGTTCGTCTGCTTTTAATTGCTCGATCAAAGCTTCTGCTCCATCAAACTTCACTTGATCTCGGATAAACTCGTGCCAACGAATGTAGACATGTTCACCATAGATATCTTGATCAAAATCTAGAATATACAGTTCGACTGTCAATTCACGTCCATCGCCAAATGTATCATTATGTCCGATTGATCCCATCGCTGGGTACCACGTCTCACCGATTTTGATTTCACAAACATAGACCCCCACTTTTGGTAAATGAACGGTGCTTTTAACTTTGACATTGGCTGTCGGAAATCCTAATAAGCGACCACGTGCGTCCCCGTGGATGACCACACCGTCGATTTCATAAATATATCCTAGCAAATGGGCCACACTCGCGACATCTCCAGCATCCAAGTCTTGACGAATCCGTGAAGAACTGATTTTTTCCCCTTCTTGTTGCTCTTTTGGTACAGTGACTACTTCAAAGCGACCTTTTGCATAACCTGGGAGATGAGGGACATCCGCAATTTCTTTTGGACCATACGTATAGTCAAAGCCAGAAACGGCATACTTAGCATTTAGCCCTACAATATATTGATCAACGAAATCTTGAGGGGCTAAGTGAGCAAATGCAGAAGTAAATTCAATTTCGTAAAGATAATCGATCCCAAGTTCTGCCATTTTTTCTTCTTTTTGTTCTAACGTAGTCAAGTATTTGACGTTACTTGGATTGATTTTTTTAAAGACGATTGACGGATGTTGATTAAATGTCATCAATGCCAATTTCAGACCCTCTCTTTGAGCAATTTCTCGCCCCGTTTCAATCACTTTCTGATGTCCTAAATGAACTCCGTCAAAGAAACCTAAGATCAATACGACGTCTTCTTTCGGAATTTGAGAAACTTGATAAGGGTGTCTGATTTTGATGATTTCCATTTTTACATTAAACCTCATTTCTTAAAACTTTACTTGGTTTTAACTTATTTTTTTCTTTTGGATTTGGTTGGTAGATACTCACTACTTTTCCTTGATAAAAAAGGGCAATTTCTTCTGATGGCATCTCGGATAGACCGAATACTTGGTAATCTAAGCGCATACCATTCTTGACTTTCTGCCACACTGTTTCATCGATATCGACCTGTTTGAACTTTGCTACACCCGTTTCAATGGGTAATAAATACTCTTCGATCGTACCATTCTCCATATATGATACTACTTCAGCTAAAGTAATTGCTTGGGATTCATCCATGCCGGCACTCGCTGTTCTCGTCAAATCTGACATATGCGCAGGATAGCCTAGCTTACTCCCCGTATCTACAGCCAACGTCCGAACATAGGTACCTTTGCCACATTCGACTTCAAACCGCCACGAAACGGTCCCTGCTTCTTTTGACCAGAGGATTTCACTTGTTCGTTCAAAACGATAGATCTGTGCCTTGCGAACAGGTCGTTCCACTGTCTCATTATTTCGAGCATATTCATATAAACGTCGACCATTGACTTTCACAGCCGAGTACATCGGAGGAATCTGTGTGATCTCACCGACAAAAGCAGCCATTGCTTCATCTACTTGCTCCTCTGTCAATGCTTCGGTGACAGCTCGTTGTTCAACGATTTCACCTGATTTGTCTTCAGTCGTCGTACTGTAGCCAAGTGTGATTTCTCCTTTGTAGGTCTTCCCCGAATCCGTCAGATATTCAATGACTTTAGTGGCTTTACCAATACAAATTGGAAGAACACCATCTACATCAGGATCTAATGTCCCACCATGTCCGATTTTCTTTGTATGTAAAATTTTTCGTAATTTGAATACACAATCGTGGCTAGTCATGCCGCGTTCTTTCCATAAAGGTAATAAGCCTTCCATCTTTTGTTCTCCATTCTTTTAAGTATTAACTGAATTATTATAACACATCGGATCAAAAACTGACGGGATTGATCCTTAAATGTACGATTATTTTGTTTTAGAAACATAAACGTAACAAAAGTTCACACTGTTGTAAATAGAAAGGTGGTATTCTTTTTGTAAAGGAGGGAGCACCTATGGAAAATCTTTTCTTTGCACCTTTTGATTGGTTATACGGATGGTTATCTGGTAGATGATCGGATGATTCTTTGATCAGTCAATTCTTATCTTTTGCTTTTATGATGAAACATGTTTTCCCCAAAAGCGGACAATTCAGCGATGATCATCTGCTACGAATACAACGAAAAAATTCGAAAATGGCTCCTTTTATTTTTGGATTCTTTCGTTGTATTTTGTTTGGCTCTCTAGTGTCGAATGAAAATAGACAAAAAAAAAAAACAGGGAGGATACAGTTATTGTATCCTCCCTGTTCGACCATTGATACGAACGATTTAACTCGCTAGAACATTAGTCTTTGTTTAAATTACGCAATAATTCATCGATATGATTACCATAGACAACTGATTCGTCTAGCTCAAACGTCAATTCAGGTGTTTTATAAATGCTCATGTTATGTCCTAATTCACGACGAATCAGTCCACTTGCTTTATTCAACCCTTCTTGCGCTTTTTTCTTATCTGAGGCTAAGTCAGATAAGAGGCTATAATAAATCGTTGCTTGTTGCAGATCACCCGTGACATGCACATCTGTGATCGTTACGTTTTCCACACGTGGATCACGTACCTTTTTGCGTAAGATATCATTCACTTCTTTTAAAATTTCTTGACCGACTCTGCGGTCACGATAGTTAGCCATAATGAGCGGCCTCCTTTTTTTAAATTAGTCGACTTTGATTTCTTCCATGATAAAGCCTTCGATAACATCGTCTACTTTAAGATCATTGAATTTCTCTACCATTGCTCCACATTCAAAGCCCATTTTCACTTCTTTGACATCGTCTTTGAAGCGTTTCAAGCTTGCTAATTGTCCTTCGAAAATGACGATGCCATCACGAATGACACGTACGCCGCTATCACGACGAATGTAACCATCAGTGACAAAGGCACCAGCGATCGTTCCGACTTTTGATACTTTGAAGGTTTCACGGACAGTCATTTGACCAGTGATTTTCTCTTCAAATTCAGGATCTAGCATCCCTTTCATCGCTGTTTCGATTTCTTCGATGGCTTTGTAGATGATACGGTGAAGACGGATATCCACTTCTTCTGTATCTGCTTGGATTTTCGCTTGTGGTGTCGGACGAACATTGAAACCAATGATGATCGCATTACTTGCCGCAGCAAGCGTTACATCACTTTCATTGATTGCTCCAACAGCTGAATGGACGATCTTGACACGTACGCCTTCAACGTCGATCTTCTTCAATGAAGCAGCTAGTGCTTCTGCTGAACCTTGTACATCAGCCTTGATGATGACATTGACTTCTTTTAATTCGCCTTCTTTTAAGCTTTCAAACAAGTTATCTAATGTCACACGGCTAGTTGCTGCACGTTGTTCTAACATCGCACGTTTGCCACGTTCTTCACCCGCCGCACGAGCTGTTTTCTCATCTTCAAAGACAACAAAACGATCGCCTGCTTGAGGTACATCATTCAATCCTGTGATTTCAACTGGTGTTGCTGGTCCAGCTGTTTTTTCACGGCGTCCTAAGTCGTTGACCATTACACGTACACGACCATATGTGTTTCCGACAACGATTGGGTCTCCAACATTCAATGAACCTTGTTGAACAAGTAATGTTGTCACAGGACCTTTTCCTTTGTCTAATCGTGCTTCAATCACTGTACCGATCGCACGTTGTGTTGGATCAGCTTTCAAGTCTTCCACTTCAGCGACTAAAAGAATCATTTCTAATAGTTCTTCGATGTTTTGACCGAATTTCGCTGAGATTTCTACAAAAATCGTTTCGCCACCCCATGCTTCAGGAATCAATTCATATTCACTTAATTCTTGCATCACATGTTGTGGGTTTGCACCTGGTTTATCGATTTTGTTGACTGCAACGATGATTGGCACACCAGCTGCTTTCGCATGGTTGATCGCTTCTACAGTCTGTGGCATTACGCCATCATCGGCGGCAACAACTAAAATCGTGATATCAGTGATACTTGCACCACGCGCACGCATACTTGTAAAGGCCGCATGTCCTGGTGTATCCAAGAATGTGATTGGTTTGCCATCAATATCGATTTGATACGCACCGATATGCTGTGTGATACCACCGGCTTCTCCGCTTGTTACGCGAGAATGACGTAAGGTATCGAGTAAAGTTGTTTTACCATGGTCAACGTGTCCCATGATCGTAACAACTGGAGGACGTGAGACTAATTTTTCTGGATTCACTTCATCCGCTTCAAAGAATTTGTCAATATCCGCAATATCTACTTGGATTTTTTCTTGTGGTTCCATCCCGTAGTCTGTTGCTAACAATTCGATCGTATCTTTATCTAATGCTTGGTTTTGATTGACCATCACGCCTAGCATAAATAATTTTTTAATGATCTCTGCTGGTTCGCGGTGAATTTTCTTCGCGATATCTGCAACATTCATACCTTCTGTATACTCTAATACTTCAGGTAACTCACGGAATTTACGTGGTGGAACTGCTGGCTTGTTTGACGTTTGTTGTTTGCCTTTTTTTCCTTTTTTGTTGAAACGATTGCGGTTGTTATTGTTGAATTTGCCGCGATTGTTATTATTGTTTCTATTTTGGCCGCCGCCTTGGTTTGCTCCTTGACGGTTTTGGTTACTGCCCTGAGTGCTTCCTTGGGTAGAGCCTTGGCGGTTTTGGTTGCTACCTTGGCTGTTTCCTTGGGTAGTTCCCTGACGGTTTTGGTTGCTGCCTTGGTTGTTACCTTGGCGATTTTGATTATTGTTTTGAGTAGATCCTTGACGGTTTTGATTGTTTCCACCTGTCTGGTTACTCTTATTCTGATTTGTTGATTGGTTTTTTCCTTGATTCACTTGACCGCTCCCTTGACCGCGATCTTGATAGTTGCGGTTACTTTTATTTTTTTGTTGGTTCGATGGTTCGTTTGTTTTCTTTTGGTTACTTGGCTGTTGTCCGGCTGGTTTTTGGTTTGCTTTTTGTACTGGTTGCTTTTTCTGCTGTGGTTGGTTGAACGCTTGTTGCAGTTTCTTTTCATCTTGTGTGCTGACCGCACCCATGTGATTTTTCACATCGATTCCAAGTTTCTGCGCTTTATCAACGACCTCTTTACTAGACTTGTTCCATTCTTTCGCTAGTTCATAAATTCGTTTATTGCCCATGCAATCACCTTCCTAACCTTCAATTAGCTCCTTGACCTTTTTTGCAAAGCCGGTGTCCGTGATTCCTATCACTTTCCGAGGTTTACCGATCATCTGCGTGATTTCTTCCTCAGAAAACAGCTCAAAGCAAGGAACTTCGTAGTACGAACTCTTATCTTTGATTTTTTTTCTGGTATTCTCACTGGCATCACTTGCGACGAAAACGATCTTGGCTTTTTGACGACGGATGTCTCCGATCGTCAATTCTTCACCTGTGATCATTTTCCCTGCACGCATCGCTAGACCAATAAGATTCATGGCTTTTTGCCGATTCATTCCATTCATTCGCCAAATAGCTCTTTTCGGGCTTTTTGGTGAGTGACGTAATCTAATAGTTCTTGATAAAATTCATCTGTTAGCTTAGCTTCAAGTACACGATCCAAGAGATGTTTATCCCAAGCTTGTTGTACTTCCTCCGGCTCAAGTGAGACATACGCTCCTCGTCCAGGCATTTTTCCAGTAGGATCGATCGATACCACACCTTCTTTTGAACGTGTGACACGAATCATCTCTTTTTTTGGTTTCATTTCACCTGAAACCACAGATTTGCGTAAAGGGATCTTCCTTTGTTTCATCTCTTTGCCTCCTTCACTAGCAGTTAAATTTCTTCTTGTTCAGTTACTTCAGCTGTTTCGTCTTCAAATGCGATTGTTTGATATTCATCATCTGTCAAATCTGATTGGATGATTGCTTCATCGTGTAATTCTTCAGAGATTGCTGCTTCTGCCTGAGCTTTTTTCTCATAGAATTCAGTCATGTCTGACTCTGATTTGATGTCGATTTTGTGGTTCGTCAATTTGGCTGCTAGACGCGCATTTTGTCCACGTTTACCGATTGCCAATGACAATTGATAATCCGGTACAACGACCGTACAAGCTTTTGGATTTTGTTCGTCAAAAATGACATCCACGACTTGTGAAGGATTCAATGCGTTCGCAATGAACACCGCAGGATCTTCATCCCACTCGACGATATCCATGTTTTCGCCCTTCAATTCATTCACGATCGCTTGGACACGTTGGCCTTTAGGACCAACACACGTGCCGACAGCATCGATATTCGGATCCGTTGAGCGGACAGCCACTTTTGAACGATCGCCTGCTTCTCTAGCCACACTGACGATTTCAACAAGTCCATCATAAACTTCTGGTACTTCTTGTTCGAACAAGCGACGCAAAAGATCAGGATGACTACGGCTAACAAAGACTTGAGGGCCTTTTGATGTATTCTCAACACGTGATACATATACTTTGATACGATCATGTGGTTGATAAAATTCATTTGGCATTTGGTCTTGTTTTGATAGTACCGCTTCGATTTTACCTAAATTGACATAGATATAACGTTTGTCTTGACGTTCAACGATCCCTTGCATAATGTCTTTTTCATAAGCACTGAATTCGTTATAGATGATCGTGCGTTCTGCTTCACGTACACGTTGCAAGATGACTTGCTTCGCTGTTTGGGCAGCGATACGACCGAAATCTTTTGGTGTGACTTCAAAACGGATCTTGTCACCGATCTCGTAAGCAGGATTGATCAACAAGGCGTCTTTCAAAGATACTTCTAATTGTGAGTCCATCACTTCTTCAGTGACTTCTTTCACTGCATAGACATGGATCTTGCCTTTTTTTTGTTCAAATTCTACTTCTACGTTTTGTGCTTGCCCATAATGGCGTTTGTATGCAGAAACTAACGCAGCTTCTAAAGCGTCGATCACGATTTCTTTTGAGATTCCTTTTTCAGCCTCTAAAGCATCTAACGCGTTCAACATTTCTTTACTCATTCTTCTGTTTCCTCTCCGTGATTAAAATTGGATTGCTAAGCGAGCTTTGGCAATATTCTTACGGTCAAAAACAATTTCTTTTTCCCGTGTCTTTATGCGTATCTTCAATGTAAGCTGTTCAGCATCAAATGATTGGAGAAAACCTTCGTATTGTTTTTCTCCGTCAACTGGTTGATATAAAGACACATGGATATACTCTCCTCGTGCTTTTTCATAATCTGCCTCTTTTTTCAAAGGGCGTTCTGCGCCTGGAGATGATACCTCTAGGAAATATGCTTGTGGTATCGGGTCTGGCTCTGTCGTATCAAGTTTCTCACTTAATTTTTCACTGACAAATGCGCATTCTTCAATGTCGATTCCGCCTTCTTTATCTATAAACACCCGTAAAAACCAGCTTTTTCCTTCTTTGACAAATTCTACTTCTACTAGCTCAAACTTTTGTTCATCTAAGATCGGTGTCACCATTTCTGTGACTGTTTCAACGACGCTACTCAAAGATTTCGCCTCCTTAAAATTAGATCCGTAATTCCATTAAAAAGAGTGAGCGAAAATTCCGCTCACTCACAGTTAGTATCATTACCTTGAATAACTATAACATAAATCACTCTAAATGACAAGCCATATCATTAGAACCAACTGGCAACCAGCTTTACTAATCTTTGCTTTCATTTTGATTCATTTTCATTTCTCACGTTGACTTTTATAACATATCAAATAACGATAATTGATTTTCATCAGGTAAATCTTTCAAGACACCATTTTCTGTCATATACTCGATCAATGTCTTCGAGACTTTCCCACGAGTTGCCAAGTCTTCTTTGGATAAGAAAGGACCATCTTTTCTAGCTTCGACGATTTGTTTCGCTACGTTGGCCCCTAAACTTGGTACCGCACGGAATGGCGCAATCAGCGTGTCTCCTTCGATCACAAAGTTTACTGCATCGGATTTGTATAAATCGATCATTCCGAATTTCAAGCCACGTTCTAGCATCTCATTGGCTAACTCTAAAACTGTCAACTGATTCTTTTCTTTTACAGAAGCATCTAAGCCTTTATCCGTGATTTCCTTCATCGCCTCTTTCACTGCTTCTTTTCCTTTGCACATAGCGACAAGATTAAAGTCATCTGCACGAACGGAAAAATAGGCACAGTAATACAATATCGGAAAATAAACTTTGAAATAAGCAACCCGTAGCGCCATCAAGACATAAGCAGCCGCATGGGCTTTCGGGAACATGTATTTGATTTTCGAACAAGAATCGATGTACCAGTCAGGTACGTTATTTTCTTTCATTGCGGTCAAATACGTTTCACGCAATTCGTCAGGGATCTTATTCCATAATCCTTTACGCACCGTCTCCATGATTTTGAACGCCATCCCACTATCTAAGCCAGCATGGATCAAATAAACCATGATATCGTCACGACAGCCGATTACTTCAGCCAGCGTCGCATCCCCACGTTTGATCAATTCCTCTGCATTCCCTAACCAAACATCCGTACCATGAGAAAGACCAGAGATCTGCAATAATTCCGCAAAAGTCGTTGGGTGTGTTTCCTCTAACATCCCACGAACGAAACGTGTCCCAAATTCCGGTATCCCTAATGTACCTGTTTTAGAATAAATCTGTTCTTGTGTGACTCCCAAGACTTCGGGTCCAGAAAAGATCCGCATGACTTCTGGATCATCGGTTGGGATCGTTTGTGGATCAATCCCAGATAAATCTTGCAACATCCGGATCACCGTTGGATCATCGTGTCCCAGGATATCAAGTTTCAAGACATTGTCATGGATCGAGTGGAAATCAAAGTGGGTCGTTTTCCATTCTGAATTCTGATCGTCTGCCGGATATTGGATCGGCGTGAAATCATATACATCCATATAATCGGGGATAACAATGATCCCTCCTGGATGCTGTCCGGTCGTTCGTTTGACCCCAGTAGCACCTTTGGCTAAGCGATCCACTTCGGCGCTGCGGTAATGCAAGTTGTGGTCACGTTCAAACCCTTTAACGAATCCATACGCCGTTTTATCCGCAACAGTACCGATCGTTCCCGCACGATAGACATATTCTTCGCCAAACAATACTTTCGTATAATGATGGGCTTCTGCTTGATAATCCCCTGAGAAGTTCAAATCGATATCGGGTACTTTATCGCCATGGAAACCTAAGAATGTTTCAAACGGAATATCATGCCCATCTTTATTTAAACGAGTACCGCATTTTGGACATTTTTTCTCAGGCATATCAAATCCTGAACCATAAGTTCCATCTTCATAAAATTCCGAATACTGACAATCTGGGCAATAGTAATGAGGTGCCAATGGATTGACCTCTGTGATCCCTGTCATGGTTGCGACGAAACTAGAACCAACCGAGCCACGAGAACCTACTAAATAGCCATCTTCATTACTTTTATGCACTAACTTTTGTGAAATCAAATAAATCACTGAGAAGCCATTACCATTGATCGAATCCAGCTCTTTTTTCAGACGCTTTTCTACGATATCCGGTAATGGATCACCATACATTTGTTTTGCCTTCGAATAACTTAGATCCGTGATTTCATCTTCCGAACCAGGAATTTTAGGGGTATATAATTCATCTTTCACTGGCACGACTTCTTCACAGATATCTGCAATCTTATTGGTATTTTCAACTACGATTTCTTTTGCTAAATCCGTACCTAAGAAGGAGAATGCAGTCAGCATCTCATCTGTTGTTCTGAAATGCACTTCGGGCAGACTGTGACGATTCAATGGATTGGCTCCCCCCATCGAATTGACCAAGATTTTACGATAGATCGCATCTTCTTCATTCAGGTAGTGGACATTTCCTGTCGCTACAACGATTTTATCTAATGATTTGCCGATTTCTACTAAGTTACGAATGATTTCTTCTAAGTCATGTTCATTTTTGACAAGCTCTTGCTCCAGGAGTGGTGCATAGACAGCTTTAGGCATGACTTCGATATAGTCATAAAATTTCGCCCGGTTACGTGCTTCTTCTACCCCTTTTTGCATCATGGCTTCAAAAATCTCACCCTTGTCACAGGCAGAGCCAACTAACAAATCTTGTCGGAATTTTTTCAGCTGTGATCGGGGGATTCGTGGCACGCGTTCAAAATAATCGACGTTTGACATCGAGATCAATTTGAACAGGTCTTTTAATCCAGCTTGGTTTTTAGCCAGTAATGTGACATGGAAAGGTCGCGCCCGTTTGTAAGAATCACCTTCACCTACATGGGCATTCAACTGATCGTGATAATACATTTCGTGGTTTTCCATCGCTTCTTTGATAAATATCCAAGCCAGATGTCCGGTTGCTTCCGCGTCATAAATCGCGCGGTGATGTTGTTCCAAGCTAACACCGAATTTTTTGGATAGTACACCTAAACCAAACCGTTTGAATTGTGGATATAAATAACGAGCTAATTCTAAGGTATCTATAACTGGATTGGCTGCTTCAGGGATGTTGTATTTGGCATAACTTGTATTCAAAAATCCCATATCGAATGCCGCATTATGGGCAACTAGGATCGCATCTTTTGAGAATTCCAAGAATAAGCGTAAAACTTCCTCCTCAGATTTTGAACCGCGAACCATTTCATCCGTGATCCCTGTCAAATCAATGGTTGTTCGTGATAAGGGATGTCCAGGATCGATAAATTCATCAAAACTTTCGATGACATTTCCTTTGTACATCTTAACAGCAGCTAACTCGATGATCGTATCATAAACAGCAGACAAACCTGTTGTCTCCACGTCAAACACGACATAAGTGGATTCACTCAATGAATCATGGGCGTCATTATACGCAATCGGCACCCCATCATCGACCACATTCGCTTCGACACCATACAAGATCTTCACACCAGCTTTTTTCCCTGCACTATGTGCCTCTGGAAATGCTTGTGCACCGCCATGGTCAGTGATTGCAATTGCTTTATGTCCCCACTTACCTGCCTGTGCCACAAGATCTGAAATATTGTTCGTTGCATCCATAGTACTCATATTACTATGAAGATGTAATTCGACACGCTTTTCCCCTTCAGGAGAATAATCTTTACGTGGTGCATGTTTGACTTCTAAAATGTCTTGGGCATTCATCACTAGGTCACGAACAAACGTGTCTTCTTGTACACTCCCACGAACTTTCAACCAACTACCCGTACTGATTGCTTCAAAGATTTGTTCATCTTTTTCATTATTTGAAAACTTTTTGACGATAAATGAAGAAGTGTAATCTGTGATCTTCAATGTCAAAATCTTACGTTTTGAACGAAGCTCGCGTACTTCTTTATCGAACACGTAGCCTTCGATCGTTACCCGGCGTTCCTCTTCCAAGATATTGATCATCGGTGTGATAGGCTCATCATTCGGGATATTTCTACCTAGCTGGATTGGCCCGTCAAGCGCTGGTAATTGCTCTTTGCGCTCTTTTTTCTTTTGTTCATGAACAATCAAGCTTTCAGCTGCTTGTTTCATGAACGCCTCAGCCTGTTCTTGTCGTCTTTCTTCAAAAAGCTTTAGGACTCTTTCTGCTTGTTGCTCATCAACTTCTGGTTCGATTCGAAACTTAGGAAAACCGTAACTAACAAATAACTGTTCTACTAATGGCAGATATTGTTGTTTAAGATAGCCGATCGCTCCTTCACCATCAACAGGCAAAATCACCTTATGCTCTTTGATCATTGGTACTTGCGTCTTTAATACCTTTTGTACTAAAGGTGTATCGCATTGCTGACTTTCCAGTGCTTGCGACCAATAATCTTGTAAGAGTTGTTCATCGAATGTTTGATCCGCTGCTTGGACTGTGATTTTCACCTCAGCAATTTCTTTGAATGCAAGTATAACATGCTGCACCAGCGAGCGATAAAGCATCACAGGCAAAATAGCTGGAAAACGTAACGTAAACTCCCACAGACGAGATTTACGATGGACCACCACCTGTTCCATTTCCCCAGCAGAAATAAGCGGATGTGCTTTTTCTGTTTCTTCTAATTGGATCTGCTCCAATAATTTCTCAAATAACTCTCGTTTTTCTGACAAAAATATACGCCCTTTCTGTCAAGACCAGAAATTATTCCATTTCCGACCCTTACTTTTCAATACTATTTAGTATAACCCTTTTTAGGGAAATTTTCATTAAGGTTGTAAGAAAAGCGCTCTGACCTGAGCAGTAAGATGGAAAATCAGAAAATAGCTTTTCATATTTTTTAATTTTCCAGCTTAATGTTGAAGGTTAGCTTTTCGAAAACCGTTTATCAGGTTGTGAAAAAAGCGATCAGCACTGAGGAATAAGACAAGAAAATCGAAAAATGGCTTTTTCATTTTGATTTTTTTGGCTTATTATTGAAGTGTTGCTTCTTGAACACCGTTCATTAACTGAAGAAAAGGAAATGAAAAAGTCGCTTCCGTCTTCTAAAAGACTGATACGACTTTTCCACTCTTATTTATTCGCCTTGATTCAATAAAATCGGTAGTGTATTTACGAGTTCTTCTTTCCGAACTTCGACCATTTCACCTGTTTTTTTGATTTTCACTTCGACGATGCCATCTACTGCTTTTTTACCGACGGTGATACGGATTGGACATCCGATCAAATCAGAATCAGCAAACTTAACACCGGCACGCTCATTGCGATCATCAACAAGTACTTGATAACCGGCTTCGTTCATTGCTTTTTCCACTTCATTCGTCAAGTTCGTTTGGAACTCATCTTTTAAGTTCATTTGTACGACATGCAAATCAAATGGTGCAATGCCTTTTGGCCAGTGAATACCGTTTTCGTCAGCATTTTGTTCAACGATCGCTGAAAGTAGACGGCTCACACCGATACCATAGCAACCCATGATCACGTGTTTTTCACGACCATTTTCATCAAGAACAGTAGCACCCATTGATTCACTGTAACGTGTACCTAGTTTGAAGATATGCCCAATCTCGATTCCTCGAGTGAAGGCTAATACGCCATTATTATCTGGCGAAGGATCGCCTTCTTGGACAAAGCGTAAGTCTTCATATGCTAGGACATTGAAATCACGTTCTGGATTGACATTGATATAATGGTAGCCAGTTTCATTCGCTCCCGCAATCGCGTTGGCCAGATCTTGAACATGACGATCCGCATAGACTTTGACTTCTTCTGCTACACCGATTGGTCCAACTGATCCAAAATCAGCGCCTAAATAGTTTTTCGCTTCTTCTTCTGTTGCTTCTTCTAAGAAATCTGCACCTAAGAAGTTTTTCAATTTCACATCATTGACTTCATGATCGCCGCGAACTAAAACTAGAACAGGCTGCTCATCTGCTGTGAAAAGTACAGACTTAATGATTTTTTGTGGTTGAACGTCAAAGAAAGCTGCAACCTCTTCGATGGTTTTCACATCTGGTGTTTCTTTCTTTTCCATTTCCAATTGTGTTTCATGGGATTTTTTTGGCACATAGTAGCTCGTCGCCATCTCCAAATTTGCTGCATAGTCACTTTCTGTTGAATAACAAATCGTGTCTTCACCAATTTCTGAGATTGCCATAAATTCTTTTGAGTCTTTTCCGCCCATCGCCCCACCGTCACCGATGATCGCGCGGAACTCTAGACCACAACGCTTAAAGATCTCTGTATAAGCTTTTTCATAATCTTTGTATGTTTCATCCAAACTCTCTTGAGACGCATGGAAAGAATAAGCATCTTTCATGATAAACTCGCGTCCACGCAATAGTCCAAAACGGGGACGTTTTTCATCACGGTATTTTGCTTGGATCTGATAAAGATTCAAAGGTAATTTTTTGTATGAATTGACTTCATCACGGATCAATTCTGTAAATGTTTCTTCATGTGTTGGTCCTAAGATCATCTGACGATCGTTACGATCATTCAAGCGATACAAGTTGGGACCGTATGTTTCATAACGACCAGATTCTTGCCATAACTCAGCAGGTAAAATCGCTGGCATCAACATTTCTACTGCGCCGATTTTTTCAAATTCTTCGCGCATGATCGTTTTTAATTTTTCTAATACACGATTTGCAAGTGGTAAATAAGAATAGATTCCAGCCGAAACCTGACGAATGTAACCGGCACGTAGTAAGATTTGATGACTTAATACTTCCGCATCATTTGGAACTTCTCTTAATGTTGGAATCAACATTTTTGATTGTCTCATTATATAAACTCCTTTATTCCTCAAATAATCTAACGCATGTCATTATACCCTACTTTTTCTAGAAAAAGAATCGTTGAATGTCATTCCATGTTACTAATACCATCAATAGCATCAGGAAGCCAAAACCAACGAGCGTCAAAACGCCTTCTTTTTCCTGACTAAGTGGTTTACCACGGACACCTTCAAAAATATTCAAGACTAGTTTTCCACCATCTAATGCTGGAATCGGTAATAAATTGACGATCCCTAAATTCATGGATAAGATAGCCATCAAACCAATGACTGTCATGATCCCTTGATTCGCTGCCTCAGAAGACAATTGGAACATCATCACCGGTCCACCTAATTTGTCCAAGCTAAAGCCGGTAAATAATGAACCTAATGCTTTGAATATTTCCAAAGAGCTACTAAATGCACGTTGTGTTCCACCGATGATCTTATCGAAGAAGCCAGTTTTCATTGGCGCTTGTATCCCAAGTTGACCAATTTTTTCACCATTTGACTCAATTGCTTTCGGTGTCACTTCAACAGAAGAAACCTGTCCATTTCGTTCAACTTCAAAATCAAGTGGTTTATCTGGATTTTCAGTAATGATCGCTGTCAGATCATTCCATGTTTGGATTGATTTTCCCTCTACTGAAAGAATTTCATCATTTTCTTTCAGTCCGGCTGCAGCCGCAGCTCCGTCTGGCGTAACAACACCGATTTGGTTGGTATTTGTGACAGTCACCCCGCCTTGCATGAACGCTAATACGATGAATAATAGAATTGCTAGAATAAAATTATTCATTGGACCTGCAAAGTTAGTTAACATTCGTTGCCATAATTTGGCTGATTGGAACTGCACATCTCTCGGTGCGATCCTCAATTCAGTCCCATCCGCCTCGATGATCGAAGCATCGTGATCCACTGCATACGTTACTTCTTGCGTTTCATCACCATTCACATAACCTGTGATCGTGAGTGCTTCATCAAGATCATAACGGATCAATTCCATTGGGATCGCATTGGTCAATTGGATCTTTTTGCTTAAATTGATTTTCTTTACGACATGATCTGAATCCATCAAGAGTGATAACGGCATTCCTGGGGCCATTTCCGTTTCGTCGTCCCCATTCCCAGCCATTCTCACATAGCCACCGATCGGTAACAAACGCAATGTATAAGTCGTGCCGTCTTTTGCTTGATGACCGTAGATTTTAGGTCCCATGCCAATCGCAAACTCGCGAACTAGGATTCCTGATCGTTTCGCAAAGAAGAAGTGGCCAAATTCATGTACGATCACTAAGATGCCAAAAACGATAATGAACGTGATAATTGTTCTCATCCTATTCTCCTTTACATTAATCATTATTTTTTATTCAGTTAAAATAAAACTACTTAATTTTACCATATTATCGACACTTCACCAAGCACCTATTAAAATGTAAAAAAATAAAAATCCTGTAAAGAATCTCCTTACCGATCGTGTCTGATTGACGGACGAAAAACTTTTGGCTTCGGAAGCTTCTTTTACAGAATTTTTATTTATATCAATCCAAATAAGTACATGACTGGAAAGACGAACAATAGACTATCGAATCGATCTAAGATCCCACCGTGTCCAGGTAAAATGTTCCCTGAATCTTTGACCTCATAGTGGCGTTTAATTGCCGACTCGACTAGATCCCCAAATTGGCCTACGATCGATAGAATGATCGTTAGGAGTAACATGACGAATAAGCCATGTCCAAACAATTCTTGTGGTGGATAAAGTAAGAAATATAGTAAGGCAACAACTAACGCACTACCTATTCCCCCTAATGCACCTTCAATCGTTTTATTGGGTGAGATATCTGGCCATAGCTTACGCTTACCAAAACGTCTACCAACTAGATATGCGCCAATATCGGTTGCCCAAACGATGAACAAGCCAAAAAGTAATACGTTGATTCCTTCTGTACGCGCACTAACAAAGTTTTGAAAACCAAAACCGACATATAAACTAGTAACAACTGGAAAACCAGCTTCATCGATCGTATACATATTTTTTGAGAAGACAGCGGCACCCAATAGGATCATCACAGTCAAATAAAACAACATAAATTCATTTGTTTGTTCAGGTAAAAAGAAAAACCAGCGCTCTTTCGGCAGGACAAGAAAAACTGCACCAATGGCAGAAAGAACTCCTTCAAAACTTAATAGTGTCAATCCTTTCATACGAAAAAGTTCATAGACACCAACTACTGCTAATAAAGCCGCTACTAGCTCAAGACCAATTCCTCCGATCCAAATGATCGGAATAAATAATGCCAATGCTACGACCGCAGTGATCACACGTTGCTTCATGATTGTTCTCCTTTATCTACACTTTTTACGCCACCAAAACGACGGTCTCGATGTTGATAAGAAGCGATTGCTTCCTCTAAATGGGCGCCGTCAAAATCTGGCCATAAGGCTTTTGAAAAATATAATTCACTATAAGCAATCTGCCACAATAAGAAATTACTGATCCGTTCTTCGCCACTTGTCCGGATGACTAATCCTGGATCGCGAAGTTCGGGAGGTAAGAAACCGGTCATCAAATGATCCGCGATCATGTCCTCGTCGATGTCTTCCGTAGAAAGATCGTTTTCTTTTACTTGTTCACTGATTGCTTTGACTGCAGAGATGATTTCTGCCCGACTACCATAATTCAGTGCGAAGTTTAAGATCATTCCCGTATTTTCTTTGGTTTGTTCAATGGCACGGCGTACTGCATCTTGCGTATGTTCCGGCAAAAGTTCTTCATAGCCCATCACTTGTACCTTGACATTTTCAGCAATCAACTCAGGGACGAACGTATCAAAAAAGTCTACAGGTAATTGCATCAAAAAATTGACTTCCTCTTTTGGACGTTTCCAATTTTCGGTTGAAAACGCATAGAGCGTTAACACCTTTACCCCAAGTCGAGAAGCTTTTTTAGTGACTTTCTTAACGGTTTCCATGCCTTCTTTGTGGCCAGCCACTCGTGGAAGACGACGGTTTTGTGCCCAACGACCATTCCCATCCATGATGATGGCGATATGTTTCGGGATATCTCTCTGCGCATCAAAATGGTGCTCACTTTTTTCTTGAATATATTTGTTTTTTTGCGGAAAAAAACGTAACATTCTTTTTCCTCCCATACTAAAAAATTACAACTATCTTTACCATTATAGCAATATCTATCGTTATTTCCTATGGTATAGCCCTTTTTTTACGCAAATTCAAAGGATTTTTTAGTTTTTCTTAGTCAAAAAGTAAAAAACAGGAGACAGCACTTCACACTGTCCACCTGTCTTTATTGATTCTTATACTTCAAGCAATTCTTTTTCTTTGTCTGCAACGATACGATCTACTTCTTTGATACTATCATCTGTTAGAGTTTGCACTTCTTTTTCTAAGTCACGCAAATCATCTTCTGTGATATCGCCATTTTTTTGTTGTTTCTTGTACTCATCGATTGCATCACGACGAATGTTACGGACAGCGATTTTCGCATTTTCAGCTTCTTTTTTCACGTCTTTCGCTAATTCTTTCCGACGTTCTTCTGTTAACTGAGGAATGACTAAACGGATCACATTTCCGTCATTTGTTGGGCTGATACCGATGTCGCTTGCCATGATCGATTTTTCGATGTCTTGAAGCACACTTTTATCGAATGGTGTGATCATCAATACTCTTGCTTCTGGGATCTGGATCGATGCTAATTGGTTCAATGGTGTTGGTGCGCCATAATAATTAACAGTTATACGATCTAATAAGCTCGCATTCGCACGGCCGGCACGGATCTGTCCAAGTTCACGTTGTAGATTTTGTGCTGCTTTTTGCATCTTGTCTTTTGCTTCTGTCATAATTGCATCTGCCATTGTTTATTTCCCCCTTACGGTTGTTCCGATATTTTCACCTAAGATTGCTCGGCGAATGTTTCCATGTTCATTAAGATTGAACACAAGTAACGGGATATCATTGTCCATACTCAATGAACTAGCAGTTGAATCCATTACTTGTAATCCTTTTGCAATGACTTCCATGTGTGTCAATTCATCGAATTTCACTGCTGTTGAATCGATTTTTGGATCGGCAGAATAAACACCGTCAACATTGTTCTTAGCCATTAAAATAACATCAGCGCCAATTTCAGCTGCACGTAATGCCGCAGTTGTATCTGTAGAAAAATAAGGGTTTCCAGTACCACCGGCAAAAATAACGATGCGCCCTTTCTCTAAATGACGCTCTGCTTTACGACGGATGTATGGTTCTGCGATTTGTCGCATTTCAATTGAGGTTTGTACGCGTGTAGGAACACCAACATTTTCTAATGTATCTTGTAATGCTAAAGCATTCATCACAGTTGCTAACATGCCCATGTAATCCGCTTGTGCACGTTCCATCCCCATTTGTGCGCCAATTTGACCGCGCCAGATATTTCCACCGCCGACAACAATTGCCATCTCTACGCCTAACTCGTGGACTTCTTTGATTTCTTGGATGATTTCTTTGATAACTGGTGGTTTGATTCCAAACCCTTCATCTCCAGCTAAAGCTTCTCCACTTAATTTTAAGACGACACGCTGATATTTTGGTGTGACCATGTTCATTCCTCCAATATTTTCTATTGACATTCTACCATATCCAGATAGTTTAGGCACGAAAATACCTATGCTCCTGATATCTCTTGCCCTAAAAAAAAGAGCTGTGACGAATGTCGCTGCTCCTCATTTCATTCAAATAAGCGATGGAATCGATGGGGGCACAAAGAAAACGGAGAATGATCTTCATTTTCTTTGCCCCAAACATCGTCCCATTGATCAAGTCTATAAACCGGATTATTTTTTCACTTGGTTCATTACTTCTTCTACAAAGTTATCTTCGCGTTTTTCGATACCTTCGCCGACTTCAAAGCGGACAAATGATTTCACAGTTGCGCCTTTAGAAGCAACAAATTTTTCAACAGTCATATCAGGATCTTTAACGAATGGTTGGTCAACCAATGCGATTTCAGCTTTAAATTTGTTTAAGCGTCCTTCAACCATTTTTTCAACGATGTTCGCTGGTTTGCCTTCGTTCAATGCTTGTTCAGTCAAGACTGTACGTTCGTGATCTAATTCAGCTTCAGGAATTTGTGTTTCGTTTACATAACGAGGGTTGATCGCTGCTACGTGCATCGCTACGTCTCTAGCTACTGCTTCGTCAGTTGTACCTTCTAAAACAGCTAATACAGCAATACGTCCACCCATGTGTAGGTAACCGCCAAATGCAGCGTTGTCATCTTTTTCGATTACTTCAAAACGACGGAAGCTGATTTTTTCACCGATAACTTGTGTTGCTTCGATCAAGTCAGATTCAACTGTTCCTTTTGATGTTTTGATTTTCATTGCTGCGTCCATGTCAGCTGGTTTGTTTTCAGCAACTAGTTCAGCGATTTCTTTTACTAAGTCTTGGAACATTTCGTTTTTAGAAACGAAGTCTGTTTCTGAGTTGACTTCAACGATTGCTGCAGTATTACCTTTCACTGCAACTGAAGCAAGACCTTCAGCGGCGATACGATCGTTTTTCTTCGCAGCTTTAGCCATTCCTTTTTCACGTAAAAGATCTACTGCTTTTTCGATGTCACCTTCAACTTCAACCAATGCTTTTTTCGCGTCCATCATTCCTACGCCAGTCATGTCGCGTAGTTCTTTTACCATTTTAGCTGTAACGTCTGCCATTTTTTCTTCCTCCTAGTTGTATGCTTTTTCTTTAAAAAAAGCTGTTTCAAAGGAGAGTGAGGCTTGTCGCCTAGCCTTTGAAACAGCTCCATCATTTAAAAATTATTCTGCTGAAGAGTTGTCGCCTTCAACAACATCAACGATTTCTTCGATTGAAGTCGCTGTGTTTTCTGCTGAAAAATCTTCTTCAACTACTTGATCTTCCCCTTGATTTCCTTCGATGAAAGCATCAGCCATTTTTGAAGTAATCAATTTAACGGCACGGATTGCGTCGTCGTTTGATGGGATAACTACGTCGATCTCATCTGGATCACAGTTTGTATCAACCATTGCTACGATTGGGATATTCAATTTGTGTGCTTCTTGAACGGCAATGCGTTCTTTACGTGGGTCAACGATGTACATTACATCTGGGATTCTTGGCATATCAGCGATACCACCTAAGAATTTTTCAAGACGTTCACGTTGTTTGTTCAAACCAGCAACTTCTTTTTTAGGTAGAACTGCAAAAGTTCCATCTTCTTCCATTGCATTGATTTGTTTCAAACGAGCGATACGTTTTTGGATCGTATCCCAGTTTGTCAATGTTCCACCTAACCAACGGTGGTTTACAAAGTATTGTCCAGCACGAGTAGCTTCATCTTTGATTGCTTCTTGTGCTTGTTTTTTTGTACCTACGAATAAAGCAACGCCGCCTTCTTCTGCTACGCTCTTCATGTAATCGTAAGCTGCATCTACTAATTTAACTGTTTTTTGCAAGTCAATAATGTAGATTCCGTTTCTTTCTGTGAAGATGTATTTCTTCATTTTTGGGTTCCAGCGACGCGTTTGGTGACCAAAGTGTACGCCGGCTTCTAGTAATTGTTTCATTGAAATTACTGCCATGTTTGTTTCCTCCGATTTGGTTTTTATTTTCCCTCTTCTTGTCTTCCAACTCGCTAGCCAACTTTTACAAGCACCGACCAACGATCCAACAAGAATGTGGATTTATTGAGTAGTGACGCAAGATACACCAAAGTGATCTTTTTCTGCTCAACATTCAATAGTTTAACTGAATTGGGCATAAAATTCAAGAAAAAAAATCAACTTACTTAATTTTTTGTGTCTTCTTTTTCTCCCTCTCATTTTTTTATTTTATTTCTTTGTTTTTTTATAAGGAATTCGTGAAAAAATAAACAGGTAACTGGAAAATAAAGATGGGCAATTCAACGTTTTTTTGTTATGATACTTGTGAAAAGTTTCGTTAAAGGAGAACTAAAATGCGAAAAACTGAGCGACACTTGTTGATTAAACAAATCATTGAAGATTATACGATCCGTACACAAGATGAAATGTTAGCTAAGCTGACTGAAATGGGTGTATCTGCGACTCAAGCGACGATTTCAAGAGATATACGTGACTTAAAAATCGTCAAGGCGCCTGATGAAAATGGTGTTTCCCATTTTGTCCTGTTCAAAGAAAAGGAGACAGCTGAATCAAAAAGCGAAGATGAAAAACGTTTGATCCAGATGATTGAAGATATCGTGTTAAAAGTGGAACGAGTTCATTTTTTGACTATCGTCCACACCTTACCAGACAACGCACCATTGTTCGCTGCTGTCTTAGATGAAATCAAACCGCCTCATATCGTTAGTACGATTGCTGGCTTTGATACAACGATCATTATTTCGAAAGATGATGAAGATGCGCAGTTAGTTGAAAACTTCTTGCATCATCCCACTACAGCTACAATTTTTTAAATACCATAACAAATAGTAATTGTATCTATATTTTTTGATGTTGGTGAAATTTGCCAGCATCTTTTTTATTTGAATCAATACTAGAGAAGAACCTTGAACCTCTCTCAAGTTGACTTAACCTTCAGTTACTACGAAATTTCCGCTATACCTCGCACTCAATGCCTCATAGAAACAACAATAGTAATGTTTTCCACTAGTAGAATAAATACAAATTTGAGAAACACCACAAGCGCTAAAAACCATATAAAGCTTATTTAACTTTGAATTAGGCAGGTATTGCTTGTTCCATTATAAACCTCCACTTTTTTCTGATTGACGAAAAAACAGGCCCCCACACTACTTATTTACATGTCATACTTTAATTTAAAAAACTTTTATAGCATAGAAAGGAAAAACGATTATGACCTTCTTTCCCTTTGTCGATCCCAACCGTCGACCACAAGCAGAGATCAAAAAAATGACAGAAGAACTTACTCGAAAATTTCATGCAATCGATCCAGATTTGACTTTGATACATAATGATAACTTTATTGATTACGGTCCGGAGGTCTTTCCACAACTTTCGTCGATTTACTGGGATCCTCGCGTGGCAAATCATCCGATGGAACATTTTGTGTACTCGGAGTACCAACTTAGATATAAAAACTATCCTCTTTACTGGTTTACTCCTTATGGTGAATGGCTTTACGAAACTTATAAAAAACCTGGAGGAACTCCAGATCCAGAAAGAAAAACTTTAAAAATGATTGAACAGACTCTCCTAAGAATCATTCATGACTATCAAGTGCGTAACCGACTCTACTGGAAAGACTTATTTACAGAAAAACAATTTGAACAGGAAAAGTTAGAACCTTATAAACGATTATCACAATTCGTTGGACCAGTAAAAATCATTAGTTCGCCAATTAGTTTCACTGACCCCAAACATCGATCTTTAGCTGCTGTAGAAAAGAATACCGAATTTTTAGAAACTCAATTAGATCACTTAGATTCTCAATTAACGGTGATTCATGATGATTCTTATATTGATTTTGGTCCGGATATTGGCCATTTTCTTGCGGAATGTCCTTATGATCCTGAAGAAGACGAGCCAGATGATCCTAGACGTTACTTATCTCACTATGATTACCACATTTATTTTAATGAGACAGCCATTTACGGACTTTCTCCTTATAGTATAGGAACTAGTTTTCATGGCGACTTCTTTAATGGGGGGATTGCTAATGTTACGTACCTTGGACTTAGTAAGGAACTAGATGATGCGATCGAAGTGATTATGAGGAAATATATGCTCTATAATAAATATTACTGGCGCAACAATTATTCCTATGAAGATTTCCAAAAAATAGTGCGTAACTATAAAAAGACATGGAAGTTGAATTAATTCAACATCTTATGATTGAACTAAAAAAATCTTGAACAGAAAGGATAGTAACTATGACCTTCTTCCCCTTTGTCGATCCCAACCGTCGACCACAAGCAGAGATCAAAAAAATGGCAGAAGAACTCACACAAAAATTTCAAGCAATCGATCCAGATTTGACTTTGATACATAATGATAACTTTATTGATTACGGTCCAGAGGTCTTTCCACAACTTTCGACTATTTATTGGGACCCTCGTGTGCCAGATCATCCGATGGAACATTTTGTGTATTCGGAGTATCTGCTTAGATATGGCGGCTATCCTCTTTACTGGTTTACGCCTTATGATGAACAAATTTACGAATATTATAGAAAACCGAGCGGGGCTTCAGATTCTTCTAGACAAGCAGTAAAAGTGATTGACCAAGCTATCTTAAAAGTCATTCATGATTATCAAGTGCATAACCTGTTCTATTGGAATGACTTATTTACAGAAAAACAATTGGAACAGGAAAGGTTAAAACCTTATAATCGTCCATCACAATTCATTGGACCAGGAGAACTCGTTAGTTCGCCGATTAGTTTCACTGACCCCAAGCATCGACCTTTGGCTGCTGTAGAAAAGAATACTGAATTTCTGAAAACTCAACTAGAACAATTAGATTCTCGATTAACTATTTCTCACAATGATTCGTATATTGATTTCGAACCAAAAATAAGTCGTTTCTTAGCTGAATGTTCCTATGATCCCGAAGAAGATGATCCTAACGATCCGATAAATAAATTATGTGGTGAAGAATATAAAATTTATTATGATAATATTCTACTATTCAGCTTTTATCCTTTTCAATTAGGCTACGGTTATCATGGTAATTTCTACGAGGGAGGCATTCCTAACACAACGTATCTTGGGTTAAGTCAAGAATTCATAAATCAAATTGATAATATTATCTCAATTTATATGATTTTTAATCTATATTATTGGCGTGATCAGTATTCTCCAGAGGAATTCCAGTATGAAATTCATAAATATAAGAAAATGTGGTGCTTATAATAACCAAGCAACACTATTCTTTACTATGATAAGAAAACCGATTTAATGCTTAAATAGGTGTCCAACCTAGATGTTTATTATCGCTTTACTCAAGTTCTCTTCACTTCGACTTTTACGAAAAAAATTCTTTAGAATGCCTTTTAACATGTTATGATTCAAATAAAAAACCTTGAATAGAAAGGAATAATACCTATGACCTTCTTCCCCTTTGTCGATCCCAATCGTCGACCGCAAGCCAAGATCAGAAAAATGACAGAAGAACTCACACAAAAATTTCAAGCAATCGATCCAGATTTGACTTTGATACATAATGATAACTTTATTGATTATGGTCCAGAGGTCTTTCCAAAGCTATCGAAAATTTATTGGGACCCTCGTGTGCCAGATCATCCGATGGAACATTTTGTGTATTCGGAGTATCTGCTTAGATATGGCGGCTATCCTCTTTACTGGTTTACGCCTTATGATGAACAAATTTACGAATATTATAGAAGCCCTGGAGGGAATGCAGACTCGCGAAGAAAAACTTTAAAAATGATTGAACAGACTCTCCTAAGAATCATTCATGACTATCAAGTTCATAACCTTCTCTATTGGAAAGATATATTTACAGAAAAACAATTTGAACAGGAGAAGTTAAAACCCTACAAGAGAGTATCGCAATCTATTGGACCTGGCGAACTAATTAGTTCACCAATTAGTTTCACTGACCCCAAGCATCGACCTTTAGCTGCTGTAGAAAAGAATACGGAATTTCTAGAAACTCAGTTAGATCAATTAGATTCTCGATTAACCGTGATTCGTGATGACTCATACATTGATTTTGATCCAGATATCGGTCATTTTCTTGCGGAGTGCCCTTACGATCCAGAGGAAGACGAGCCAGATGATCCTAGACGTTATTTGTCTAATGAAGAGTATACAATTAGTTACGGCGGTATTTCTTTATTTGGTTGTTCCCCTTATCAATTAAGCTATGGAATACATGGGGATTTTTATAACGAATGGATGTTTAATACGGACTACCTTGGTTTAAGCGAACAATTGAATAATTCAATTTTAGCTATCATCTATCAATATCAACAGAACAATTTATATTATTGGCGTACTGTGTATACACCTGAAATGTTTCAAAAAAAAATCAATGAATATAAAGAAAGAGGTTTAAGCAGGCTTGGAAAAAAACTTTAAATAGATTCCGATAAATAAAAAGACCAATATCAAAGCTTGAAAAATAGTTTTGACATTAGTCTTTTTATAGTTAATTAATAAGTCCCACATCTGCGTTTCTTATTCACCCATGTCATTAGAAAATCTTTTACTTCAGAGTATATATTTATTTTAAAATAGGATATGCTGATACCACCAGTTACTACGAAAGTTCCGCTATACCTCGCACTCAATGCCTCATAGAAACAACAATAGTAATGTTTTCCACTAGTAGAATAAATACAAATTTGAGAAACACCACAAGCGCTAAAAATCATATAAAGCTTATTTAACTTTGAATTAGGCAGGTATTGCTTGTTTCATTATAAACCTCTACTTTTTTCTGATTGACGAAAAAAACAGTCCCCAACACTCCTTATTTACATGTCATAATTTAATTAAAAAAATTTTTATAGATAGAAAGGAAAAAACGATTATGACCTTCTTCCCCTTTGTCGATCCCAATCGTCGACCACAAGCCAAGATTCGAAAAATCACAGAAGAACTCACACAAAAATTTCAAGCAATCGATCCAGATTTGACTCTGATACATAATGATAACTTTATTGATTATGGTCCAGAGGTCTTTCCACAACTTTCGTCGATTTACTGGGATCCTCGTGTGCCAGATCATCCAATGGAACATTTTGTGTATTCGGAGTATCGGTTGAAATATCAATTTTATACGCTCTATTGTTTTACACCTTATGGCGAACAAATTGATGAACATTACGGAAAAGTAAATCATTCGGATCGAAAAACGCTACAAGCAATTGACGATTTGATATTAACTGTTATTCACACTTATCAAGCAAAAAACTTATCTTACTGGAAGGATTTATTTCCAGAAGAACAATTCCAACAAACAATCGCATCTCATTATCAAAGAACTTCACAGATGATCGGTGAAGGTAGAAAAAGTAGTCGACTAATCACCTTCACTGACCCTAAGCATCGACCTTTGGCCGCTGTAGAAAAGAATACGGAATTTCTAGAAACTCAGTTAAATCAATTAGATTCTCGACTAACTGTGACCCATGATGATTCATTTATTGATTTTGGTCCAAGTGATGGACATTTTCTTGCTGAGTGTCCTTATGATCCAGAGGAAGAATATGAGATTTGCTATGAAGATATTCCTCTATTTGGTTGTTCTCCCTATAACATAAGCTTTGGTATACATGGAGATTTTTACAGTAAATGGATGTTGAATATTGATTATCTTGATTTAAGAGAGCGATTGAATAACCCTACTTTAGCTATTATTCATCAATATCAGTTAGATAATCTATATTACTGGCGTGATCATTATTCCACTGAAAAATTCCAATCTGAAGCCCTTGATTCCAAAGAACGCGGGCTACGACAAATCCACTCCTGAATATTCAAAATGGTGTACTTAATGCTCAGTCAATTACAAAAAAATGACAGAAAGACTCTTGTAAAAAAATAATACTTTATCTATAGACTTAATTTAATTATTTCACAAAATGTTTTTTTATTTTCGTTTAAAAATTTGCTAAAAACCCTCTAGATTAAGCTTTCTATAATAGCCTTAATATTTTATATAGTAGGTACCATAAATACACAAAAAAATTATTGAAGTGTGAACAGTTCTAAAATATCTGAAAAAGACTAATAACTCAATTTTTTTTAGAGTTATTAGTCTTTATTATTTTGTTGTAAATTATAAATATTTTCTAATCTCTTAACTCTAATTTATAAATGGGTACGCTGTCACAACGTTTACCTTTCCATTTGCTTTTACATTCACATGTATTTTTATTTCAAAATTACCACTGCTTTCCTTTTCAATATAATCTTGTGGACCTGGAACATTTGTGACATTTTTCTCTACAATCCTTTCAACCTCACTAGTAATTTTTTCTGCATCCCAATTATCTGGAAAAACGGTAGATCCTGCTCTCTTGAAATCTTTCCCATAACTCACATCGGATTTAAAAGGTTTTCCTTCCACCACCGTTCCTGTCGGTTTATAAACTACCCCACTTTCCGGATTATAAAAATCAGGATGGCGCGAATGAGCACCTGATATAGTCAATTTTCCATCTTTCCCCGGTCTTACCTCTCCCGCCACATGGCGCAAGGCTTTACGGTTATAGTATTCGGTGGTTGGTAACTTCTCTACCAAGGCTTCATTTGGACACCCTTTGGTGATTAGAGCCTTTTCCGCTTCCAATACGCGAGCGGCTTCGGCTTCTTCGACTTCAATCGCTGCTAGGATAACTTCTTCGGATTCAACTGCTTGTAAGACAGAAATCATTTCAGACCATGGTAAGCACATGGCGATGAGCAAGATATCCACTGGTTCGAGCTTCAATTGGGACTGCTTGATGACCCAGTCGGTATTTTCGTAATTTGGTAAGTGCTTCAATACACTACCACCGACTTCAGAAATCGCTGCAATGGTGGTGTCATCTAAACTCTTTGGCAAAGAATTCGTGCGTTCTTCATCAAACAAGCCATCGGCTAACGCATAGTAGTTGCAATAGACACCGAAAAAGCTTTGCACTTTGCGGATCGTATAGATGATTTCTTGGTTAAAACCGATGTCGATTTGGTCTAAGGGAACAATTTCTTGCGTTCCCCGATACACAAACTCACCTTCCCGATCAATGACAACTTCTTTGTCATTGGCTTTCGCTGCGATCCGGAATAGATTGGTCTGAAACGTATCAGGCAATTGATCAATCAGCGCATCCCGCTCATCGATCATCTGACGGGTGATTTCTTTTCCGATGTCATTGACGGAATCGACATCTGTTGGGACTACTGCTCCAAATTGGACGGACGAGTATTCTTTGACCAGTTCCAAGGCTTGTTCAGGTGTGGCGATTTCTGCTAAAAATGTATCAAAGTCCGTCTCCAAGGGAATCGTGATGCCCCGAATATCATATTGCGTGTATAGTTCTTGGCGATGATCATAGGCGGTATAGCTCATGGTCACATTGACATAGGGTGTTCCTGGACCATTATATGGAGAAAAATTGATTTGTTTCAGGGCGCCGATCCGTGGAGGTAATTTTTCATTTCCCGGTAAGTATTCATTCAGTGAAGTATCTGGATAAACTAATAGACTTTGATCATTCGTGTCTTTAGGAACGAACAATCCGCTCATACCGTCTGTGCCGGTTCGCATCTCATATCCAGATAGTTCTGGTGTTGTTTGTATGTATTCAAGGAACTGGTTTTGGACCGTAATCCAGCTAGCCAACTCGATTTTGGTGGTCGGATAAATCTCAACGGGGTCTTCTGGAGCATCAATGGCATCACCGAGCAAGCTGATCGACTGCCTTAGGATACTTGTCGAAGTCAAACGGTACAATTGGCTGACAGCTGTCTCTTTGGTTGATTCTTTTAAGTAGGGTCGGGTAAATTCAGCAAAGGCGGTAGCTTGGATGATCGGTGCAATTTTTGAACGGGCAAATCGGGTACTGAGGGGTAACGTACTTGGCCCTTCCATCACGTCTAAATAATCCGCTAGAACTAAATTATCAAATACGTTATGTTCGGCAGTCAGGGTATCCGTAAATCCTCGGAGTTTTGCCCATTCGTTCCATGTTTTTTCATCTTTTGCTGGCGAAGTGCCACTTAAATCAATCGCAACAGCCGGACGCGAGGTCGCTTCTTTGGAGGATCGATCACTCGCAAAGGCTAAGAGTGTCGGTTGGAAAACCGACGACAACAACATTACAACCATCAACAACGAGAACCATTTCTTTTTCATTTTTCCACTCCTTTTCTTTTTTATTGACACCGAGAGTATATCCCAAGAAAAGAAAGCGCTTAATAAAAGGTGGAAATTCTCATGAAACGACTTTTTCTAAAATAAGAAAAGGAAATTCAATTATTTATTCATAAAAATTTTTGTATGTACAATTCAACATAAAACAACTATAAGAATGTATGCCGTACCAAAAATACGTCAAAAAAGCCGGGATTTTTTGGCTCTATAATTTATGGGACTGATGAATCAGAATTGATTCTTCAGTCCCATTTTCATTTTAGGTATTAAAAAACATATCGTTCTCTAGTATGATTAAATCACCACAAAATAAACAACTGAGAGGACGATATGCTATATGAATGATTCTATCAAAAAAATGCTGAGAATAATAGAGAAAGATTTGATGATTACAGAGGTCTCTTACGAGACCCTTCAGAAGAAAAAGACGTTGGTCGTCGATGCTGTTCTCTCGCCTACTCCTCGTGCTTGTAGAAGTTGTGGTTCTACTGTGGTAGATGGAAACGGGAAAGCAATTATAGTGAAAAATGGAAAAAAAGAAACGATTGTCCGTTTTGAACAATACAATCATATGCCTTTGGTTATGCGCCTAAAAAAGCAGCGCTATACCTGTAAAAACTGCCGAACCCATTGGACTGCTCAAAGTTATTTTGTCCAATCCAGACATTCAATCGCAAATCATGTTAGATATAAAATTGCTTCTTTACTGACTGAAAAAGTATCTTTATCTTTTATTGCGAAAAGCTGTCAGGTATCTTTGACCACTGTTATTCGTACATTGAAAGAGTTTAAAAGCTATTTACCAAAGCAATCTAAGAAGATTCTCCCAAGAGTATTGATGGTTGATGAATTTCGTTCGCATGCTTCCATAGAAGATAAAATGAGCTTTATTTGCGCAGATGGCGAAACAGGAAAATTAATAGATGTTTTGCCTACGCGTAAATTACCTCGATTAACAAGCTATTTCTTAAAGTGTACCAATCCAGAAGAAGTAGAATTCTTGGTGACAGACATGAACGCCGCCTACTTCCAGCTCACCAAACGTGTTCTGCCAAATGCGAAAATAGTGATTGATCGGTTTCATATTGTCAAACACATGAATCAAGCGTTCAATGAGTTGCGTATCCGTGAAATGAATGAACTTCGTAAAGCAGGACAGAAAAGCCAGGCAGAAAAACTGAAAAAGAACTGGCGCTTTTTGCTAAAAAATCGTGCAAACATCAACCATTATGAATACAAAACATGGAAAAGTTTCCGAGCACCAAAATACCCATTTCTTACTGAAGCAATGATGATTGATCGATTGCTTGAGTTTTCTACGCCCCTAAAGGAGGCGTATCCCTTTTTTCATGAATTAGTTGAAGCCTTTCGAGACAAAGACCCTGACTTATTTTTCTCCTTATTAGCAGAACTTCCCGAAACGTTGGATGACAGCTTTCGGGAAAAGCTTCAAAACCTTCTGACCTATGAAGAAGGCATCACCAACGCAATGATCTATCCTTATTCCAATGGAAAAATAGAAGCGAAGAATACCCACATAAAGACAATGAAACGAGTATCCTACGGATTTAAATCATTCGAGAACATGAGAATTAGAATCTTTTTGATCAATCAATTAATCAAAGTAAGATAACAAAAAATCTGAGCCAGAATGAGGTTCATTCTGACCCAGATTTGATTTTGCACAACTCATCAGTCCTTATTGACAAAGAGCCGATTTTTTCAAATCCCGACTTGGCTCGTTTCTAAAAGAAACCCTTCTAGATAAAAATCAATTCAATTGTAAAATATGCCATGGATTATTGACTGGAACATAACATTTAGATTTCTCTTCAGAAAATCTTTAAACAATGAAACTTTTTACATTTTATCTGGTGCATGTAATCCTAATAGACGTAAGTCTTCTTTTAGTAAAACAGTGACAGCATAAACTAACGCTAAGCGCGCATCTTTTTGGTCATCATCCGCTAAGATTTTTGTATGTGCATAGTACTTATTGAACGCTTGTGCCAATTTGATCGCATGTTTTGCAATGATCGATGGCTCATATTTTTCACCAGCTTGAAGCACTGTTTCAGGATATTTCTGTACAAGCTTCACGACTTCCCAACTATTTTCGTCATTCAACGCATAAGCTTGATCTTTAGAAGGAACAAAACCTGCTTTGTCTAATAAACTCATCGCCCGAGCATGAGTATATTGGACATAAGGACCTGTTTCTCCTTCAAAACGAACCACTTCTTCTAAATTGAAGTCAAACGTATTCAAACGGTCATTTTTTAAATCGTGGAAAATAACAGCACCCACACCGACTTGTTTTGCGATGACATCTTTGTTTTCCAAATCAGGATTCTTTTCACTGATTTGTTGTTTCGCTGAGTCGATTGCTTCATTCAATACTTCTTCTAGTAAAACGATCTTTCCTTTACGTGTCGATAGTTTTTTACCACCTTGTGTGATCAAACCAAACGGGATATGGTGCATATCATCTGCCCAGTCAAAACCTAGTTCTTTCAAGACAGCTTTCAATTGTTTAAAGTGATAACTTTGTTCATTACCAACTACGTATAGTGATTGACTAAAATCATACGTACGTTTACGGTATAGTGCAGCTGCCAAATCACGCGTAATATAAAGTGTCGCACCATCTGATTTTTTGATCAAGGCAGGATTTAGATCATAAGCAGATAAGTCAACGATTTCTGCACCTTTGTCTTCTTGTAAGAGATGTTTTTCTTCTAGTAATTCGACGATTTCATCCATCTTGTCATTGTAGAAAGCTTCCCCGTTCAATGAATCAAAACGAACTTCTAACAAGTCATAGATCTTGTTGAATTCTTTCATTGATTCGTCACGGAACCATTGCCATAACTCCATCGCTTCTTCGTCGCCTTCTTCTAGACGCTTGAACCAAGAACGAGCTTCATCATTCAATTCAGGTTGTGTTTCAGCTTCTTCGTGGAATTGGACATATAGACGCAATAATTCATTGATTGGTTCAGCTTTTACAGATTCAGCAGATCCCCATTTTTTGTAGGCAACGATCAGTTTTCCAAATTGTGTACCCCAGTCTCCTAAATGGTTGATACGTACTGGTTGATAACCTAATTTTTCCATAATAAAGCCAATTGAGTTTCCGATTACTGTCGAACGTAAGTGACCCATTGAAATTGGTTTTGCAATGTTTGGTGAAGACATATCGATTGGCACGCTTCCTTGGTTACCGATCGTGCTATCCCCATAGTGTTCTTTTTCTTTTACTACTGTAGCTAACACTTGCTTACTGATGATCTCTTTGTTCATAAAGAAGTTCAAGTATGGTCCGACGACTTCGATTTTTTCAAAATTTGTTGCATCGATTTTCTCAGCAAGATCCGCTGCGATCTGTTGTGGTGCTTTGCGGAAGATTTTTGCTAAAGAGAACGTTGGAAATGCGACATCTCCATGGTCCGCTGATTTTGGATTTTCAAGTAATTGTGCGACTTGCTCCAACGTCAAGTCATCTTGTACGACTTCATATAGTGCTTTTGCAACAACATCTTTGTTATTCATTTATTTTCCTCCTACATATTGTTTGCTGTAAAACAAAAAATCTCTAGCAAATCCATATTTCCTATGAATTTACTAGAGACGAGAATTCCCGCGGTACCACTCCAATTGTCCTAAAAAAGGACCTGCTCGATCTGATATCGGTAGACGACCGTCTGTCAAAGACAGAGTTCTCCAAGTGCGCTTCATTGGGATTTGTCCGTCCGGCTTCCACTCTACCCAGACTCGCTTTGAACGAAATGACACCAATTACTCTCTTGTTCAGCAAACGTTGCTCTTATTTAACTTGATTTGAATTATAGCAGATATCCAATCTCCTGGCTAGAGTTTTCTTCATAAATAAACGGTGTTCGAAAAGCTGACCTTCAACAATAAGCTAAAATGTCCAGGAGGTCTAAAGGAGATTAAAAACCAACTGGACATTTTATACACATGGTCATGGTAAAACGATAAAAAGTTTCTTACGCTTCATCAGCAACAATGATTGTTCCTTCTTCTGAAGCTAATAGATTTTCAATATTTTCTAAGGAAGTAATAATTGCTTTCCCAGTAGGACGAGCCTCAACAAAGGCAATCGCTGCTTCCACTTTTGGCAACATGCTTCCTGGAGCAAATTGGTTTTCAGCAATATACTGTTTCATTTCTGAAACACCAACTGTTTCTAATTTCTTTTGATCTGGTTTTTGATAATTTACGTAGACATTATCGACACCCGTCAACACGATCAATAGATCTGCACCAATGATCTCTGCTAATTTTTCAGAAGCAAAATCTTTATCGATAACAGCTTCTTTTCCTTCAAGACCTGTTGCAGTTTCCACTACTGGAATACCGCCACCACCTACAGAAATGGTGATTACGCCTTGTTCCACTAATGTTTGGATGACTCGAGCTTCTTTGATTGAGATTGGTTTTGGAGAAGCAACGACCTTACGCCAACCACGTCCTGCATCTTCTTTGAATGTTACAGAAGAGTCTGCTTTCATCTGATCATTCGCTTCTTCTTCTGTATAGAACGGTCCAACTGGTTTGCTTGGATTTTTGAACGATGGATCATTTTCATCAACGATGACTTGTGTCACTAACGAAACGACATCTTTATCGATTCCTTTTTCCTTCAACACTTCGCCCATCGCATTTTGCAACCAATAGCCAATTGAACCTTCCGTCATCGCCACACATGTATCTAATGGCATTGCCGGTGTTTTTTCTGAATCAGCCGCTTGTTGTTGGATCAATAAATTCCCAACTTGAGGACCATTACCATGTGAGATGATCAATTCATCTCCTTGTTCAATAAATTTCACTAAGTATTTTGCTGTTTCCATCAATGCGTCTTGTTGCGCTTTTGCACTTGCATCTGTTGATAAAATCGCGTTTCCGCCTAATGCAACAACCACTTTTCTGTTTGCCATGTCTATCTCCCTTTCTTTCAGAACATTCTGAATTTTACCGATGACAAAACAAGCCAGCGTTCTTTCTGAACGATCCTCACGCTGACTCGTTTTGATTATTTACTTGTTAGTTGTTACACACGAGGAATGAATAAGTTTCCTAGTGTTGCTGCCATGATTGCTTTGATTGAGTGCATACGGTTTTCTGCTTGCTCAAATTGACGTGCATATTTACTGCGGAATACTTCGTCTGTTACTTCCATTTCAGTGATGCCGAAGCGTTCTTTCATTTGTTCACCGTAAACTGTCTTCGTATCATGGAATGCTGGTAAGCAGTGTAAGAAGATCAAACGATCTGTATTGTTTGTTTTTTCGATCATATCCATATTGATTTGGTAAGGTTTCAATAATTTGATACGTTCTTCAAATTTATCTTCTTCACCCATTGATACCCAAACGTCTGAGTAAAGAACGTCTGCTCCGTCTACCCCTTTAGCAACATCGTCAGTGATCATTAATTGTGCACCTGATTTCGCTGCAAACTCTTCAGCCATTTTCACGATTTCTTCTTCAGGTTGTAATTCTTTTGGTGCAACGATACGCATATTTGTTCCTAAGATCGCACCTGTTACTAACAATGAGTTCGCCATGTTGTTACGTCCATCGCCACAATAAGCAACTGTGATGCCTTCCACTTTACCGAAGTTTTCTTGGATCGTTAAGAAGTCAGCGATCATTTGAGTTGGGTGCCATTCATCAGTTAAACCATTCCATACAGGTACGCCTGAGAATTCAGCTAATTCTTCCACCATTTTTTGGCTGAAACCACGGAACTCGATTCCGTCAAACATACTACCTAATACTTTGGCAGTATCTTCTGTAGATTCTTTTTTACCTAATTGGATGTCATTTGCACCTAAATACTCTGGATGCGCACCAAGATCGATTGCTGCCGTTGTAAATGCTGCACGTGTACGTGTTGATGTTTTTTCAAATAGTAATGCAATGTTTTTTCCTTCTAAGTAATGATGTGGGATGCCACGTTTTTTCAAATCTTTCAAGTGTTGAGAAAAGTCGATCAAATATTGTAACTCTTCCTTTGTAAAATCTTTTTCTGCTAATAAACTTCTTCCTTGAAATACTGATTCTTTCATATGAACATTCTCCTTTAAAATTGTATTCTATTTGATAGTACATAAAGCACTTGGTATTAAGAGGAAATCTGATGGCAGCTGACAGTGACTGCCATCAGGATTAAACTATTTTAAATCTTCACGAACTAATGGTTGGCTCATGCAACGAGGGCCACCACGACCGCGTGACAATTCACTTGAAGTGATTTCCAATACTTTGATGCCGTAGCTTCTCAATAATTCGTTTGATACATAGTTACGATTGTAAGTAACTACCACCCCTGGAGCAATCGCTAATGTGTTTGAGCCATCATTCCATTGTTCACGAGGTGCAACAATCGCATCGCCATTACCTGTTGGGATCAATACAAGATCATCTAACCCTAAAACTGATTTCAATGACTCTTGTAAATCATCTGAATGAGAAATTTTGATATCATCGCCAGCTTGTTCAATTGTAAAGACGTCCATTTTTCCTTCTTTACTTTGGATCGCTGGATGGATTGTGAATTTATCATGGTCAACCATAGTAAATACTGTATCTAAATGCATCATGGCACGATTATTCGGGATCTTGATTGCCAAGACTTTTTCAAATCCTGCATTTTTCGCAAATAAGTGACGTGCTAAACGCTCAATCGCTTTTGCATTTGTTCTTTGTGAGATACCCACAGCGACAACTGTGTCACTAAGGATCAATTCATCCCCACCTTCGATATGATCTGGATTTTCGCGATCCAACCATACGTCAACCCCTTTATTTGCAAAACGTGGGTGGTGGTTCAAAATGTATTCTGTGAACATTGACTCACGACGACGTGCTTCAAATGCCATTTTATTGATTGTCATCCCATTCCCCATTGAAGCGGAAGGGTCCCTTGTAAAGTATAGGTTTGGCATTGGATCCATGTAGAAAGGATAGTCGTCATCAGATGATAAATCGTATAAACTACGTGATTTCACATCGATATCTTTTGTACGGACACCCGCCATGATCTTATCTACCATATCTTGAGTTTCCATTGATAGAAGGAACTCATGAAGACCATCTCTAACAGCATTAGATGCAATAAAAGATTCATCTAACATTTTATTTAAAAATTCCTCTTTGACATTACCTGCATCGATTGCTTCAGCCGCTAATTTTTCTAAATATAATGTTTCAGCGCCTTCACTTTGGAGCACTTGTGCAAATTCATCATGCTCAGCTTGTGCAATCGGTAGATACGGAATGTCGTCGAACAACAAACGATCCATAATATCAGGCGTTAGATTTTCCACTTCTTGACCAGGTCGTTTTAATAATACTGTCTTTAACTTTCCTATCTCAGAGAAAACGTGAATCGGTTTATCCATGTTGTGTTGCCTCCTTCGTTTTGATTACATACTTAGAATAAACTGCTTTTGTAATCACTTTCATGCTTTTCTCGCATTTAAAAAGAGAAGAATCTCTCATTATTAAAGCTTAATTAAATAATTACACATTTTTGCATCTTTTATTAATAATTTCTCTTTTTTTTATACTGAAAACTCTCTCAAAAAAATTTTTATTCATCAAAAAAATTTTTTTGTATATTTTTAAATCCCATTTAAATTAAGGTTGTTAGCGTTTACTTTATGTATATTATTTGTTTTTTATACACTTTTATGATCACTCATCAAATTATATTCATCTGTTTTGTATAAATCCTACATAATAACAAACGCAATTAATATTTTACAAAATATAGCTTTTCTCGGAATGTATTATGGCTTTACAAAAGAAATAAAAGAAGTCACAATAGAAGGAGAGAATTATAGGAAGCAGGGATGTTCATGCGTGTAAATAAAATCGATTATCATTTTTCTAAACTCAGATATCAACCTGATTTTGAACACTTTACTGATGAGGAATTTGAAGAAATCAAAGAGCAGACTGTCCTACGTTCATATAAGAAAGGACAAGTGCTTTTTGATGAAGGAGATGAGCGGCAACGTTTCTATGTCTTAACAGAAGGATTGATCCGTTTAGAGCGTTATGACGAAAGTGCTACTTATTACTACTATGATTATGTCACAGCAAATAATCTCTTTCCAATGTCTGGTATTTTTGAAGAAGAACCTTATACGTATACAGCACAAGCCATGACAGATATCGAGACTTTTTATTTTCCTGTAGCTTGTTATGAAAAAATTGTCAAAAACAACCCCAATCAATTGATTTACATGATCCAGAAGTTAGGAAAAGTCGTTCAGATGCACGAACTACGCATTCAAATCGGCTTGACCTCCAGTGCATTTGACCGAGTGAAACAAAACTTATTTGTTTTAAAAGAAGAATTAGGAATCCCTACAGAAGACGGTCATATATCGATACCCTATCCGATCACGTTGAAAGAACTAGCAGTCAATAGTGGTACCACTCGTGAAACCGCCGGACAGGTGATCAAACAGCTGAAAGACTCCGGCTTGGTGAATTATGACAAGAAGCGGTTCACGTTTTGTAAGGAGGCAGTGACACCGGGATGGCGGGAGTGATTCTTTGCCATCCTCTACTATAAATATTAATAAATGAGCCAAAGGTATTTGACAATATCCACTACCTTTGGCTCATTTTTTGATAAATAAAAAGAAGTAAGTAATCAGTCACTTACTTCTTCTCTCTTGTATAAATGAAACAATAGGATTTGTTCTCATTACTACTGTAAAGATAAAATACAGGGTAATAGCAATTAAACCTTGTACTATATTAGTTATTAAACTTGCTTGCATAGAATTAGTCAATATTCTGGTGATAATCATCATTGCAAGTGCTGAAATAAAATAAATACTTATTCGCCGAAAATTAAAAGAAAAGTTAGTAGATTTGAGAAACGAGCGCACTCTTACTGCAGTAACAAAGAATTCAGCCAATAAATTAGAAATGACAACTCCAAAAAAACCAACAGTTGGTAGTAAGATTAGATTACTGATAATGTTTATACCTGCACCAATAATCACAGATTTATTATATTCTCTAACTTTACCTATAGGAATAAGGTACTGTCTTGAAACAGCCATACCTAGCGGAATAATTACTATTAAAGGAGTAAAAAATGGGATAACATTATTAATAAATAAAAACTTTTCCCCAAAAAACCATGGAACAAGCTTATCATATACAGTTAACATCCCAAACATGATCGGTAAACTAAAAAACAACTGTAGATCAATCGTTTTATCCATCAGCTCTACAATTCGCTCAACATTTTTTTTAGCAAACAAACCACTCATATGTGGAAGTAAAACAATATCAAGTGTAGTGATGATTGTTATAAACACTGTATTTAAGGTGAGTGAGTTTGTATAAAATCCAACTGCTGAAGCCCCTATGAATAAGCCTAATAAGGTCTTATTTAAATTCGTATATAAGGTAATCGCTACTTGGGGTATAAAGAATTCAAACGAGCCTTTGATGTGACTAAAACTTTTTTTTAGATTTATTTTTTGAAATGTTATATAAGGTTTGATAAAGAACCAAACTAACACTTGTGAAACAAATATACCAGCTGTTTGGATCAAAATATAGATACCTACATCATTTGAATCTTTAATAAAAAGCAGTATCAACACAAAAGTAATTATTTGAACGAATAAACTCGATACACTAGTTAACTTAAAATCTTCAATTCCCATAAAGAACCATGATATATCAAAAAGCACTGCTAAAATGGTTAAACTTTGAAAATAAAAATAATTACTGTTAGGTAAGAAACTGACAACAGCAATGTAGATAAAAAATACTGCTAATGTCAATATCGCTTTAAATACAACAATTTCCCAAAATAATTTAGAAATGTCCTCTTGTCGATTATACGCAAGTGCGATTTCTCTATTCCCATACATAGCTACACCTAAGCTAGCAACTAGTACAAAATATTGTGCGATTGAATTGGTATAGTTGAAGATCCCTATTCCAGCAGGACCTAACGCCATAGATACTATAGGTATGGTTATAATTGGAATAACGATTTTCATTATCTGGAATATGGATTGATAAATGAAATTACGAGCTATGTTTTTCACTCAATCAATCCCTTCTAAAAATATCTCTAGTATAAACTTTTTCTTCAACGTCATCCAATTCTTCATCAAATCGATTGGAGATGATTACATCACTTAGATTTTTAAAATCTGCTAGTTCAGGTATCACCGGAAAACCTGAAAAATCCTTCTCATCTACAGTAGGTTCATAAACAATAACAGAAATACCTCTCGCCTTCAGTCTTTTCATTACTCCTTGAATTGAAGAATAACGAAAATTATCTGAAGCAGCTTTCATAGTCAAGCGATAAATCCCTACAACTTTGGGACTTCTAGCTAAAATTTGTTCAGTGATAAAATCTTTTCTCGTCGCATTTGCATCAACGATTGCACCAATCAAATTGCTTGGGACACCACTATAATTTGCACGCAGTTGCTTAGTATCCTTTGGTAAACAATACCCTCCATAGCCAAATGATGGGTTATTATAATGCGAACCAATTCTAGGATCTAGTCCGACACCTTCGATAATTTGCTTACTGTCTAAACCATTCGATTCAGCATACGTATCAAGCTCATTGAAATAAGCAACTCTTAAAGCTAAGTAGGTATTTGAAAACAATTTGATTGCTTCCGCTTCTGTTGAATTCGTCAATAGTATCGGGACATCATTATCATGAGCATTTTCCTTAAAAAGATTAGCAATTTCTTGTCCCCTATCTGAGTTTTCGCCAATCACGATTCTTGATGGGTGAAGGTTATCGTATAGTGCTTTACCCTCACGCAGAAATTCTGGTGAGAATATTATCCGCTCCGTTCCATACTTTTTCTTTAATTCTTCCGTGTACCCTACAGGAACGGTTGATTTGATTATAAAAGTAGCATCTGAGCGAATTGCTAAAGCTTGTTCGATTACTTTTTCAACTGATGAAGTGTTAAAATAATTCTTCTTTTCATCGTAATCTGTTGGGGTTGCAATAATTAAGTAATCACCGAAAATCACAGCTTCTTCAAAGTCTTTGATAAAATTAATTTTTAGATTATCCTTTTTTAAAAATTCACTAATTTCTTTATCCTCTATAGGAGAAATTCCTTGATTCAACTGGTCTATTTTTTCTGTTACAATATCATATGCTTTGACTGCTTCGCTTTGGCTTAGAAGTAGTGCATTTGCTAGGCCAACATAACCTAAACCGAATACTGAGATATTCAAGCTCTATTCCTCCTTGATTGTTTCAATGATAAGATTCTTCTTGGTACGATTAATGCAATTAAAGGTTTGATAATATAAATATATTGTGTTGGTGATAGCTTGAGTTTCTTAAAATTTCTATATCTAAATTTGAATTCACCAATTCTATTTTCCCAAGAAATCTTGTTATAGTAATTCTTATCTTGATAATAATAAACAAGCTTTTCTTGTATATTGAATCCCCTAAATCCATTTACATACAATCGCAAGTATAAGTCATAGTCCTGACCTCTCACAGTTTCTTTAGAAACCCTATAGCCTTGAACACTCTCTAATGCTTCCTTTCGAAACATTACTGATGGATTAATAAATGGACTAGTTTTTAGCAAGTCATTAATTTCAGGTTTATCTTTAATTATCAACTCACCATATATACCATCTTGATCCCAAAGATAAGCATTACTTCCAACAAAATCATATTCAGGATGATTATCTAAAAATAGAACTTGCTTTTCCATTCTTTCCTCGTGACAATAGTCATCATCATCTAGTTGCATGATATACTTTCCAGAAGATTTTTTTATTGCTTTATTACGCGTATAGGCACTTTTAGAATTTTTTTCATTTTGATAAATTTGAATTCTTGAATCTGTTTCTTCCAGTTCCTTTAATATTTCCCATGTACCGTCTGTTGAGCAGTCATCACAAATAATGATTTCAAAATTTTGGTAAGTTTGTTTTAAAATAGAGTCTATAGCTCTTTTAATTGATTTCTCCGCATTAAATGTGGGTACAATAACACTTATCATTAATTTTCTCTCCTAAATTAGCTAATAACATAAAATGAAACATTTTATTTAACTCTTGAATTTTTGGAATAATCAGAAACTGATTTATTTGAAAATAACATTGCTAATAGAATCCATAGTATTCTCGAGTTTTGCAGAGATATACTGAAGGAAAAAAATATTGTTCCAAGAACTAATGCAACAACTATCCAGTTTTTATTAAAAAGTTCAATAATACTTTGTTTTACTAAGAATATTAAACCAACAACTAACGGACCAATTCCCCACTCCACTGCTAATTGTAAAAAGGTATTATGCGCTATAGTTGGACTACCACTTATTACTTTGGCTACACTTGAGTAATCCATAAAACCTATCCCCATAAAGTGAGTATCAATAATAAGTCTATAAGCTGTTTCCCATGCGTCTACTCTCCCTGAACCACCCTCGGTAATTGCACCACTAAAATTTTCAAATACAATGTATATTCGTTCCAGTTGAGGAACTGATTGTGTAAATGCCAGTAAATCTGTCATGATTGAATCGAAGAATACATAAAACATAGTCAAACTTCCACTTATTACTAAGAACAAAGTTGCTAACTTAGCAGGTGACTTACTTTTTGTAAAAAATTTTTTTAAACTCAGTACACTTAACATACAAATAAAAACAATTAGACCAGTCTTTGAAGCCGATAGCAAAATTGTCGTAGGATAGATAATCATTGCCAAAAAATTTGTTAGTTTTCGTTTGAATCCTTTGAGATACCAAATACAAAACCCGCATATTTGCATATAAGCGAAATAATTAGGATCATTCATAAACCCTCTCATACGTATCTCACCAAACAATACAATAGACCGTAGAGCAGCTGGGCCAATAAAATAAATTATTAATGATAAAGTACCTAAAATCAGGCTTCCATATTTTAATCCTTTAAAAAAAAGTTCCTTTGTTTTTGGATTTATGGTCAAAACAGAAATAAAAAGAATAAAATAGAGCAAGCTGATTATAAACTTTTGAAAAGTAATAAATATAGGTATAAATGATATTGAAATATTCAACCAATTTGATATTTGCATAGTCGAAAAGAATCTCAAACTCAAGAGTATAATAAAGTATATAGTTGTTTTTTTTGTTAAATAGATTGACTTTGTCAAAAATAATAATATGATCAAAAAAATCATGAAAACATCACTGACAGAAACATTTATACCTAGAAAAATCTGTGTGATATTTATTGTGAATCCTATCAAAAAAATAAATCTATCAATAACTAATTTTTCGCTTTTTTTTTCTTCCAATGATGTTGAAATATCTGTAAATTCCATTATCTTCCTCCTAAAAGGATGTTGGTTACTCACTGTATATATCACTTATTTGCTTTATAACTATCTCTTCACCATATTTCCTTATTGATTCGCTTGCAATTTGAGCATATTTCTTTATCGGAATATTTTCTGAGAAGAAATCACTTAGCGAGCCTATTAAATCTATATTATCGGTGAACAGTATTCCATTTTCTCCTTGAGTGATCAAATCCATATTTCCCCTTATATTAGATGCCATTACAGGAACTCCATTAGCCATTGCTTCCATAACTGAAACAGGAAGCCCTTCTCTTTTTGAAGGAAATACAAATAAATCGCTAATTTTCATTATTTCAATAACGTCATTCCTATATCCTAGTAACTCAATTTTTTTTGATAGACCAGCTTCGTTTATTTGACGGATCAAATCATTTTTTAGCGGGCCAATTCCGCAAATCAAATATTTGAAATTTTCATTTTTGAAATCTCTCAATGCCTCAATTACAATTTTATGATTTTTATTATCATTAAGTTCTCCTACAGATAGAATAACTTTCGCTTCTCCATCAATCCCCAATTCTTCTCTTTTTTTCACTCGATCAATAGGTTTATTACATGCTTCAAGAGGTAACCCTACACCATTTACTAAATAGACGTTCTTAGCAAAAAAATGATCTGATGCACGTTGAAAATCCTCTTGATTTATAGTAATCAGCGTATCTGTATATCTAGACAAATATTTTTCAATTGGATAGTAAAAAAGCCAGTTTATTGTACTTGCACCTTTATAAAAATGAAAGCCATGAGCAGTATAAAATACTTTAGTTTTCAATTTTTTGCATGCTAATCGAGTAATCATAGATGCTATAGGTGTATGGGTGTGAACGATGTCAAAATCTTTTTCATTAACAATACTCTTAAGACTTTGGTATGCAGATAAATTATATTTTGAAAATGGACTTCTACTAAACGGGATTTGATAAACTTCAATATCATAATCTTGAAAAAAAGGCTTTAGAGGTTGCTCGATTGAACAAGCAACGCTTACTTCATGCCCTTCATTAATTAACATTTCAATATGTGGGATAAGAAATGCATTTAAAGTATTGGATATTGTCGTTACATATAAGATTTTCAGTTTGTATCATTCCCTTCAAACTTCTCTATCGTTACGCTAGAATTTGAGCTAATACCTTCGTGTCTAATAACTTTATTGATTGTTAAAAAAAAGATTATAATATCATGCATAAATGTACAGTTTTCTACATAGTAGCAATCATACTCAAACTTCTCTGCCCAACTAATCGCATTCCTACCCTTGACTTGCGCTAATCCCGTTAATCCTGGGCGGACGCTATGACGTTTCCGTTGTTCCTCATTATATAATGGTAAATATTCAACTAATAATGGTCTTGGCCCCACAAACGACATATCTCCTTTTAAGATATTCCAAAGTTCAGGGAGTTCATCCAAACTAGTTGCTCGTAGTAATTGTCCAAATTTCGTTAACCGAACATTATCAGGTAAGTCATTTCCATTTGCATCTTTTGCATCCGTCATTGTACGAAATTTATACATGGAAAAAATGACTTCATCTTTTCCAGGTCGATTTTGCTTAAATATGATTGGAGAGCCCAATTTAATTTTTACTAAAAGAGCTACGATTAAAAGAACAGGCGATAAGACAACAAGAGCAAGAGCTGAGAAACATATATCTAATGCTCTTTTTCCCCATTTCTGATATACGCTTTTATTATTCATGTTGCAACACTCGCTTGATTGTTTTCACGACTCGAGACAAATCTTCATCTGTCATCTTCGTATCTGATGGCAAACACACACCAGTATTAAATAATGTTTCAGCAACATTATTTCCAACATAATCATATTCTGCAAAAATTGGTTGTAGATGCATTGGTTTCCAGACAGGACGTGCTTCGATATTTGCTTTATCCAATTCATCCATAAGCATATTCGTATCCACATCTGAAAGCAAAATCACACTTAGCCAATAATTAGGTTGATTCCATTCATTTTCAGGCATGAAGGAAATGGAAGGAATGTCAGATAGTTCACGTTTATAATAATCATAAATATATCGTTTCTTGTTGATTCGGTCTGACAATACTTTTAGCTGTCCTCTGCCGATCCCTGCTACAATATTGCTCATACGATAGTTATAGCCTATTTCATTATGTTGATAATGACGTGCTTGTTCCCGGGATTGTGTTGACCAAAATCGAATTTTTTCAATTCTTTCTGGATTATTTGAAACAGCCATTCCTCCACCAGATGTGGTGATTATTTTATTCCCATTAAAAGAATAGATACCATATTCCCCAAATGTGCCAGTATATTGACCTTTATATGTTGTACCTAGTGACTCTGCCGCATCTTCGATCAAGGTCACTTGATATTCTTTACATATCTTGATGATTTCATCTAAATCTGCAGATAAACCGTATAAATGAACGACAACTACTGCTTTTGCTTCAGGATATTTCTCTAAAGCGATTCTAAGTTGTTTAGGGTCCATATTCCAAGTTTCATTATCACTATCTACAAACACTGGTTTTGCACCTTGATAGACGATAGGGTTTACAGTAGCTGAAAATGTTAATGATTGACAAATCACAATATCATCTTCTCCAACCCCAGCTGCTTTTAATGCTAAATGGATGGCTGCTGTACCTGAAGTCAATGCAGCCGCATGGTCAATCCCTACATACTCAGCCAATTCTTTTTCAAAGTTATTGACATTTGCACCAAGCGGAGCAACCCAGTTGGTGTCAAATGCCTCCTTGACGTATTCTTGTTCGTATCCTTCATCACTCATGTGTGGTGATGCTAGGAGTATTCGTTCATTTTCCATCTTAATCCCAACTTTCTATTATTTTTGCAGGCACTCCCACACTTTTTGTATTGTTATGAATATCCTTAACAACTACACTTCCTGCGCCTATAATATTTCCTTGGCCAATCGAGACTTCTGGTATCACTTTAGTTCCGACTCCGATTTCATTTCGATTGCCTAATAGTGCATAACCAGACAGATTTACATTTGGATAGATTGAATTATAGTTTCCTATCTTTGAATCATGCCCAATTGTTGAATAGATATTGAACATATTGAAATTACCTATTGTTATATCGGCTGTATAAGTTGTGTAAGGCATCAAAATGTTCCCTATACCTAGTTGTACATTCAATCCTACTAAAGCAGTAGCATCAATCAAATTTGGAAATGTCAGATGATTATTACCTTTCAATTCCAAAAAAATTTTTTCCTTAATACGCGGATTAGCAATTCCTATAAATACAGCAATCTTTAGTTCCATTTTTTTTAATAATTCTATTTTTCCTAGCACTGGTATTCCAACAATCTTTTCATCTACCGTCTTGACATCATCAACAAATCCAATTAACTCATATTCGGACTGTCTACTTAATAAAAAGGCGAGTTCTTTACCGAATCCTCCAGCACCAACAATTATTGCTTTCATGACACTCCCCCTATTTACTCGAAGCCCTTGCAAATGCTACGACTTCTTTTGCTAGTTGTTTGTCATCGTCGGATAAACCTGTTACAAATTCCATGACTTCTTGGATCGGGTAACCTTTGATATTCCCTACAAAAATCTTTTCATACACCTGTTCATCATTTCGTTCTTTGTCCAACAACAGTTCTTCATACAATTTTTCGCCAGGTCGGATGCCTGTTTCGACGATTTCGATTTCTTCTTCAGTGTAACCACTCAAGCGGATCATATTTCGTGCAAGATCTAAAATTTTGACTGGTTCACTCATATCTAAGACAAAGATTTCGCCACCTTTTGCTAATGCACCCGATTGGATGACTAAACGGCTTGCTTCTGGGATTGTCATAAAGTAACGGGTCATCCGAAAATCGGTGATCGTGATGGGTCCGCCTTTTGCGATCTGTTCTCGAAAAACAGGGATTACGCTTCCGCGAGAGCCCAAGACATTCCCAAATCTTACGGCCGAAAACTTGGTACTGTTTTCTTCATTTAAGCCTGTGACGATCATTTCTGCGATTCGCTTCGTGGCTCCCATCACATTTGGTGGGTTATTGGCTTTATCGGTGGACACCATGACAAAGTTTTTGACATTCGCTTCTTTGGCAGCTTCTGCTACATTTTTTGTTCCTTTGATATTGTTTTTTACTGCTTCTCTTGGGTTATATTCCATCAAGGGCACATGTTTATGTGCTGCTGCATGATAGACGATATCCGGCTGATGTTCTTTCATGATATGGAAGATCTTTTCACGGTCTTGGATATCTGCAATAATTGGAATGATTTCTGTTTTATTATAAGAGGGGTCTCCTGATAGTTCGCGATGAATCAAATAGATCGAGTTTTCACCATGTCCTAATAAGAGTAATTTTTTTGGCGAAAAAGCAAGTACTTGACGACAAATCTCTGAACCAATAGAGCCTCCAGCTCCGGTAACAAGTATGACTTTTTCTGAGATGTGTGATTTTAGTTTATCTAAATCTAATTTGACTTCTTCTCGTCCTAACAAGTCGACCACGTCGATTTCTTTCAGGCGAGAAACATTGATTTTCCCTGATGCGATTTCTTCAATCGAAGGCATGGTATTCATCTTGACTTCTTTTGATTCGATAAGATGGAAAATTTCACGAATTCTTTTTCGTGGCAAGGAAGGTATCGCGATCGTCACCATATCGATCGACAATTCGTCGATCAATCTTGGTAAGTCCTTAGTATTCCCTACGACTTTTATCCCAGACAAATATGTTTTATATTTGTTCGGATCATCATCCACAAAGCCAATCACTTCCAAATCGTTGATTGCTTTTGAACTAAGAATACTATTGTATAGAATACGTCCGCCTTCGCCAGCTCCAATAATTAGTGTTCTGTGTTTGTTTAGTGGCGATTCTTGACGCTGTGTTTTATGTTCGATATATATACGCCAGAATAAACGACTGCTGATGATGAGAAACATAGATAAGATGTAAGTTAATAATTGTAATCTAAGGCTGATTTTTTGCATAAACAAATATTGGATGATAAATGATGAAATAACGGTACAAGTAATGGCTGAAAAAATAGCTGCCATCTCATTTAAATTCGTATATCGATTGATTCGCGTGAATGTTTTAAACAGCATGCCATATCCAATGTAAAAAATTAGTGATACGCCTAAATTCACGGCTAAGTAATCTTGATCGATACCAACAAATGGTGTCATAAAATAATAGCTTGATAATATAGAGATGCCTAATAAAAAACTATCAACCAAAACTAAAATGATTACTTTTCTTCTTCTAGTAAGTTCAAACAACCCCTGCGCCCCCTAAAACTTTTATACAATAGGTCGAAAATCTTTTGCATGCACTTGCTCCCCATTGATGATGTCTCTTGTTACTTGATCCATTTCTTCGATGACTGTAGATCCAAATTTTTTCTCTACGATACTATATGCTTTTTCCATATAAAAATCCCGATCTTTTCGACTATGGGCATCTGAGGCAATCATCTGGACAAGCCGATGTTGAACCAGTTCCTCACTTAACTTCTTGATCTGTTTGCCATAAACACCTGCAATACTCGGTGCAGTCAACTGCGCCAAACACCCCATATTCAAGTAGGGTAATAATAGATTAGGACTTTCTTGGAAACCGCGGTTCCGCTCAGGATGGACAATGATTGGTACGATCCCCATCTGACGTAATTCATAAAACAAACTTTCTGTATATTCGGGAATGCTGTTTGTTGGTAGCTCAGCTAGCAAATAGCGATCGGCGACATCTGCAAAAAGAATCTTGTCACTTTTAATTTCATCTATTAAATTACTTTTTATTCGAACTTCTTGTCCTTCAAATAAAGTTAGGGGGATGGACTGTCGATCGAGTTCTTTTTGCAAGTCTTCGACAGCTAGTAATACATCTGCTTTTTCATTGGTGAAACGTTGATTGTGATGAGGGGTGCATAAAATGTGGGTGATTCCTTGTCGAACAGCTTCTTCTGCCATGGCGATCGATTCTTTGACCGTTTTTGGTCCGTCATCTATACCAGGTAAAATATGACAATGTAAATCAATCATTTTTGCTCACTTCCTCATCAATAGTAATAATAATTAAAATCTGCATTCTTCTTCGCACCGTTGTAAACAACACCTAAAATCGTTGCTTGTGCAATGGCTAGCAGTTCTTTCGCTTTGATTAATTCTTGTTTCATTGTTTTGCGTTCTCGGACGACTAAAAGTGTCCCATCTGTTTTTGCGGCTAAGATCTGAGCATCAGTGACTGTTGCAATGGGTGGTAAATCAAAAATGATCAAATCAAATAATGCTTTTAGTTGTTCGATCACTTCTTCCATTCGTTTCGAATCAAGTAGTTCGGATGGATTCGGTGGTTTCGGTCCACTTGTCATGACCCAAAGATTTTCGACGGAACTGGTATGATAATATGATTCCGGTCTTCCTTCACGATCGCCTAAGAAATTACTTAATCCATTGACATTTGGCAATTGAAAAGTCAATGCTACACTTGGTTTTCTCAAATCAGCATCAACCAGCAAAACTCTTTTGCCACTATTTGCGAATACGACAGCTAAGTTAGCAGCTGTTGTTGATTTTCCTTCACCTGGACCAGATGAAGTCACGACCATCGTCTTCAATTCACGATCGACAGAAGCAAATTGGATATTTGAACGGATCGTCCGATATTGTTCGGAAACCATGGCATTTTTATCGGTAATGCTGAGGAGTGAAACAGGTAAAATAGTGTTTTTCTTCATAAATACTTCTCCTTATACACGTTTTCGTGAACGACGGCTTTCTCTTTGTTCAGTTGTTTCAATCGTTTCGACTTCTGCTGGTTGAAACATACGGCCGTTTTCAAGTTCTTTCTTCGTCATTTCATTGACATCTCCAAGTATCGGCAATCCTAATTCTTCTGTGACAAAACGTTCATCTTTAACTGTTTTATCTAACAACTCTAGAAGAAAGGCTAATCCGACTCCAATCATCAAGCCAAGTAACCCACCAATAACTACGTTCAACATGTTATTTGGTGAAACAGGTGTAGGATTGCTTTGTGCTGCAGAAGTGATCGTCACTTTATTGACATTCAATACGTCCGTTGCTTTTGATTGGAAAACTTGTGCTGTGACGTTGGCGATATCCGTCGCATGATCTGGATTATCAACAGTTGCAACGATTTGGAACATTTGTGAGTTTTGTGATTGATTGACACTGATCACCGATTTCAACTCACCCTTTGTAAGACTTTGTCCATAATTTTGTTCAAGTTCTCTTTGAACATCATTGATGACAACATCGCCTAAAATCATATCTTTGTAAGTATTGATCAACAATACGTTAGCGTTGACATCTTGTAGATTCGTATTCGTATTTTCTGCTTTTGACTGAACGATCATCTCAGCTGATGAACTGTATTTAGGTGTAATCAAAAAGAACGTGACTCCAGCAGCTAATGCAAATCCGGCAAGCGTGGTCGCAAGAATCAGCAACCAACGCTTTCTTAAAATCTCAAATAATTCTCCTAGACTAATCGTTTCTTCCATGTTTTCTCCACTTTCTATCGTTAATATCTTTTCTTAACTTTTCGTCTTCTTAATAGTTCGCTCAACATCCAGATGATGAAACTACAAATAATGAGCACGATTCCCCATTGGATAAATGTTACAATAAAGTTGCTTAGATACGTAGTTAAAAAATGATAGAGCGACTTTGAATTGATGCCGATACGCTCGACCATTTTTGAAAGGTACACAAAAAGAGGTAACGCTAAAAGCATTAGACCAGCGCCACCCACTGCATAACTTAAATAGCGTAACGCACGATGGAAAAAACGTGTGTCGATTGCAATGATCGCAATCACTAATAATGCAGAAACTGTCATTGTAAAGAAGATCAATAAGGTCAGCGTTCTTTTATACCCCATCACTTGCTTCCCATAGGTCAAAAGATAAGGGATCTCAATATATTCACTATAGGTTTCGATGGCAGATTTTTTTAGATTATCAATCGATTGTTGCGTTTCTGCATTGATTTCATAATTGTTTTCTTTCGCATAGTCTTCGACTTTTTTCTGGATGATTTTGTCTACATCCTCTGTCCGTTCAATCAAAAAAGGAATGTCTGTATAAATGGTGCGAATATAGTGTTCAACATTCGATTGTACATAAGCTTGAGGAACAGTGTCTGCCAATACATCTGCAGGAATATTGCTTCCTCGACCTAGATCGCTGATTCTTTGATTGATCTCAGAGGTGATCGTTTCTGAATAATTGGCTTCTTCCATAGCTTTTTCCATAAACTGTTGGTTGAACAACGTTAGTCTCAATACAACTAACGTCATGCCGGCAAACAAACTCAAAGAACAAATAAAAGTAAGTAGCCAACGAGACCCTTTTTGCATGAATTTTTGCGTACTCATGATTTCCTCCTATTTATTAGGATTGATCAACGGACCTTCAACTAACTCACAGATAACAAAAAGTCGTTCATCCGTCATGCCTAAACTATCAACAGGATAGCATGTATAAAGAAGCAGTATTGGTTTATCTTTTTGACTGATCAATTCATTGATTTCCGGATCATCTTTATGACGAATCACCATTTCTTTTACTTGATAGCGGTAATTCGCATAGGTCGTCTTAGCTGTCACGATATCATTTGTTTGAATACCGCTTAGCTTACCAAACCCATCAACATTGTGCCCACCGACTAGTGACGTTCCAGTCTCACCTATGTAGACAGAACCCATATATTGTCCGGCACCTTTTCTTAATATCTCATCGGTATCTCCAAAATACAAAGGCACATTCAGATCTAAAGAATCTACCATGATGTCACCATAGCGTTCGCCACCTCTAGGGTAAGCGATACTGCTAGATGCCAGTTCATTGTTCTCATCTTTAGCGACATCTTCTTCTTTTACAGCTTCAAAGCTTTGTTCTTGCGTTTCGAATGTTGGAACATCTGAAAGTAAAAACAAATTTAAAGAAGAAGTGGCAAAATGAATGACAGGTCTTCCTATGACGTACATTAGAGAATAACCAGCTGCCAAAAAAAAGACAGGGACAAAAAGCATTGCCCCTAGTCTCTTAAGCAGCTTGCGCTTTTTACGCAATCTTTGTCTTTCTTCCTACTACAACCGCACCTGCTGCGACTAATAGTAATGAAGCAATTGCCATTGCACTAGCGGTATAATTACCACCTGTTTGTTTAATTGGAGAACTAGTGCTAAAAGCTGGTGAAGTTGTTCCATCAGCATTTTTTGCACCGATTTGGATATCGCTACCATTCCAACTTAGTACAACTAATCCCAACGCGTCAGCAACTCTCGTTACCTCTTGTTGGATTTGCATGATGATATCCCGCGGTAAAGCACGAATCAAATCATCAAGCGTGTTGATTCCTGTCATATCGATTGTTACTGAACCTAACAGATTACGCACATTTTGAATACCTGTAACGGCAGTTTCTACTTGTGCATCCGTTAAATCATTTTGTTTCAAATGGTTTTCGGCTTGTGTAATGTAAGTATCAGGGACAGTGAATTCTTTTCCTTGAATACTTACTGGTGCTTTTAACAAGTCTAGGATCTGTTGCTCATTCGCAGAAATCGCGCCAGCGGCATCTACAGGAACAGTGAACAATAATGCAGTGAAAAATACAACTAAATATCCGACAAACTTTTTCATCCATTCGACCTCCTTTGCATTTTATTGTGAAGGCTTTCAGCCTTCAGATAAAACATTATAGAAAATAACATTATTCATTTTATTTTCTACATTTCTTATACTATCACATAGAGTTAGCTGACACAATTTATATAACCTAAGTAAATTTATGTTTTTTTGGGCCTATCAGCCATGTTGATATTAAGTGTATAAAAAAGGATAAGATTCCCATTCCCTAGCAATTTTTACCACAGCATAGATTATATTCATATAATCTTTTTGTTTGCGAATATCTAGGTTAAATGTCAGGTGATTTACCTGACATTTTCCAAGGACTCACCTAACACTAAACCTGGTTCTGCATTCAGTCGATAATCAGCAAGATGCCCTTTTCGCCATTCGACAGATGCAGCGGCTCCGATCATTGCCGCATTGTCCCCACAAAGACGTAATGGTGGTACGATCAGTTCCAATTCAGGTAATTCTGTGGCTAAATTTTTTCTCAAACTTTCTCTTAGTCCTTGATTAGCAGCAACACCGCCTGCAAGGATTAATTGCTTCACCGGATAAATTTTGCAAGCACGTATCGTTTTTGTTACCAAGACTTCGACAACACTGGCTTGAAAACTCGCAGCAAGGTCTGCTCGATCTAATTCTTCCCCTCGTTGCTCCGCGTTGTGGACTAAATTGATAAATGCACTTTTTAAGCCACTGAAACTAAAATCATAGTTATCTTCGCGAAGCATTGCCCGAGGAAAGTGGTAGGCATCTTTCCCTTGATGGGCTAATTCATCGATTTCTTTTCCACTTGGATAGCTCAATCCTAAAACACGTCCTACTTTGTCGTAGGCTTCTCCAGCGGCATCGTCTCTTGTTTCACCGATGATCTCATAAGCGCCATCTTCTTCCATATAAACTAACTCCGTGTGCCCTCCACTGACCAACAACGCCATCAATGGAAATTCATACGCTTTTTCGAAGCGGGCGGAGTAAATATGTCCTGCCATATGATTGACAGGGATCAATGGCAGATGATTTGCCCAAGCAAAAGCCTTTGCTGCTGAAATACCGATGAGTAATGCCCCCACAAGGCCTGGTCCTTCTGTGACAGCAACCGCGGTAAGTTGTTCGGCGGTCACGCCTGCTTCCACCAACGCTTCTTCAAGACATAAAGTAATTTGCTCTACATGATGGCGACTGGCCACTTCAGGTACGATCCCGCCAAAGCGTTTATGGCTGTTGATTTGAGAGGCAACGATATTTGATAAGATTTCTTGCCCATCTTTCACGACCGCTACGCTTGTTTCATCACAGCTTGACTCAATTGCTAAAATCAATTCTGTTTGTTTTTCATTCATGGTTTCATCACCTCTGTTTTTAGCTTTGTACACATGATGACCGCATCCTCGACCGGATCATGATAGTAGGCTTTTCGTTTACCTACTTGGCGGAATTTTTCTGATTCGTAAAGGTGTTGGGCAGCAATATTTGACTGTCGTACTTCTAAAAAAACACTATGCGCTTGGTTAGCTTTTTCTCGTTGCAGCATCTCTTGTAATAATTGTCTTGCTACACCTTTGTGTTGTTCAGCAGTCAGAACTGCAAGATTCGTCACTTCTACTTCATCAAGTACTTTGGCATATCCAATAAAGCCAATGATTTCCTCTGCTTGATGAACGACTAAATAATTGGTTTGTGGTTGTTGGATATCAGACAAAAATTGATCTTTTGTCCAAGGTGACCCATTTAAAAAAGCATCGTCACTGACTTGCCAAAGCGCTTGGGCTAATTTTGTATCATTGAAAGCTGTTTTTTCTTCAATCACTTTATTTCACTCTTCTTTTAATAGTTTTACCATATCTAAGGCATCTTCATTCGTTTCTGTATAATACCCTTTTTTTACTTTTCTCGATTGGAAGCCTAGTTTTCTGTATAAGCGTTGGGCATTCTGATTACTGATCCGTACTTCTAATGACATGGTCTCGCATTGATTCATCCGTGCGAATGTCTCGATCTCGTTGATTAAATAGGTACCGACACGCTGCCGTTGGTAACTCGGACTGACCGCAATGTTTGTGAGATGGCAATCGAGTCCTAATACTCTGGATCCAACAAAGCCGAATAATTCTTCTCGATCGAATATCCCTAAATATAAAGTCATGAATGGGGAAGTCAGCTCTGAGATGAACGCACTTTTTGTCCAAGGTAATTCCCCCAAATAAACTTCCCGTTCGATACTTAACAACGCCTTGACATCATCAACTGTCAGTTCCCGTATTTGAAATTGCTTTTCGCCTACAGTGACCGTTTTCTCTGGATAATCTGCTTTTTCTTGAAGCATGGTCCGTAGATAGGCTTTAAATTTTTTCAACATAGCTTTCTTCTCCTGGCGTATGTGTCTCCAACCATTTTTCTTCTGCTTCCACTCGTTTTAAGTAACGTGGTAAAAAGGCTTGGATATCGTTGACCGGATTACTTGAAGCCCCTAATTGCGCGACGACAACTCCACTAGGAATATCCCAAAGTGGCAAGGAGTTACGCTTAGCATCAGGTATTGATTCAGCGATTTCTGAGTTGAATTTGTGGCAATCGCTACCGACAAAAGTGATCGATCCATCCATTTGTTTTAATTTTTCGGTTAATTCTACGAAAGCAATATGTCTGTCCTCTAGAACGTTTTCTAATGTTCCATGATGCCAGCGATAGGCACCAGCATAAACATTTTTTCTTCTCGCATCAAACATCGGTACAATGATTCCTTCGATTCCTACGCAATTTGCTGCAAGTACAGCAAGACTGGAAACACCAACCAATTCTTTATTTAAAGTATATGCTAATGTCTTGGCAGTTGTGACACCGATTCTCAATCCTGTATAAGAGCCTGGACCACTTGACACAGCAATTCGATCGATTTGTTCTGGTGTGAGTTGGCAATCTGAGATCAATTGATCCAACGCTGGCATCAACGTCAGACTATGATTTTTCTTTCTATTGATTTGGATTTGACCTAACACTGTTTCGTCTTCCAATACGCCAACAGCTAAGGTTTGATTTGCTGTATCGATCCCTAATGTAATCATTTGACCGTTCCCTTCTACTACTCTAATGTCGTTTATCATTGTAGCATACTTCGAGGTAAAAAAGGGGAGGAAAAATCAAGTTTGGCTCTCGCCGCTGTCGAAATTTCCACCCCTATACTTAGGTTGATAATCGTCTATTTGATCGTAGATTGTTTTGTTGATTCTCGTAAAATTAGTTCTGTCGCGATCGTGATTTTTCTTGCAACCGGTGCAGTACTATGGATTAACTGGGTCAATGTCTCAACTGCCAACTCCCCCATCCATTCGGTGTACACTTTGACTGTAGAGAGGGGTGGTGAGACATACTTTGCCACGCTGATATCATTGAAGCCAATCACTGAGATATCTTGCGGAATAGTCAATCCTGCTTCTTTGATTGCCTTCAATGCACCAATTGCTAATGCATCATTCGCAGCAAACAACGCATCCGGTAATTCCTTTTCTTGCAATAAAAAATCATGAACAGCTTGATATCCTGCCTCCACTGAAAAATCCGCTTCAATGATCTTTCCTGTGAGGTTCTTTTCTTCACTGATCAGTTTTTGAAAAATTGCCGTTCTAGGATCAGTCACCGGTGTTCGGTGTTGCTTCGTGTACTCTTTTCCGGCTAACATCACGAGTTGTTTGACTTCTTCTTGTAAGAAATGATCCATCACTAAGCGAAGACTCGACTCAAAATCAACGACTAATGAATCGATGCCAAATCTTGTGCCATCTGAATCGACAAGTAAAAGGTTCTCTTGCGTACGTTTCAATTCTTTCAATTGCTCTTCGTCAAACTTTCCTAAAGCAATCGTTCCATCTGCAGATTGCTCACTGATGGCATCCCATGTTTCCTTGATAAGGCGAATATTCGCTTCTTCCGCTTTTTTTTCGATTCCTAAGCGTATAGAAAGATAATAAAGATCTTCTAATTCTTCTTGTGTATCATACCATTGGATCAATTTGATCGTTTGTTTTTCAGAGGCTAGATTCTTATGATGTTTTTTATAATTCAAGTGTTCAGCTACTTCAAAAATTTTTTGTTTCGTTTCCATTCCTACTGACAATTTCTCATCATAATTCAGCACTCTTGAGACAGTGGCAGGAGAAACTCCCGCCAACTGAGCAATATCTTTGATTGTGGCCATTCGTTTCCCCTCCTGTAAGTGACCGATGCTTATAATGTTTCAGTAAAGCGCAAGAACGCAGCTCTTCCTTGTTCGTCCCGTTTGAAGACACCGGCATCTTCTAAAACTCTGGCGAAGACTTGCCCAACAGCATTTTGGATAACAACTGTCGCAGTCTCTTCAGTCAAATCAGGATTTGCTTGTTTTAGCTGTTCTGCCCATTCACGATGGTAGTCCGCGACTTGATTTTCTTCACCCAGTAGATATTGCTTCACTTCTTCCAATTCTGGTTTTAAGCGTGGCGGCAACACAGCCAACCCCATAACTTCGATCAAGCCAATGTTTTCTTTTTTGATATGTTGGATATCACGATGAGGATGGAAAATCCCTTCAGGATATTCTTCGGACACATTGTTGTCGCGCAATACTAAGTCGATTTCAAAGTAATCCTCTCTGCGACGAGCAATCGGCGTGATCGTGTGGTGTGGCGTACCATCTGCTGAATAGGCGATGACTGATACTGATTCATCTGAATAGTTCTGCCATTTGTTTAAGACCGCATCTGCTGCTTCTACTAATAAATCTTTATCGGGCGACTGTAACCGGATCACCGACATCGGCCATTTGACGATCCCTGCAATCACCTGCGGATACTCGCTTAGCTTGATCAATTTCTCCATCGGCGCTTTTGCCATCGGAAATTCGTGACGTCCAGCTTGATAATGGTCATGTGAAAGGATCGATCCACCAACGATCGGCAAATCAGCATTTGAACCTACGAAATAGTGTGGTAAGACTTCAGTGATCTTCAACAACCGAGCAAACGTTTCTTTAGTGATGCGCATTGGTCGATGTTCTTCTGATAAAATGATCGAGTGTTCATTGTAGTAGGCATAAGGCGAATACTGAAATCCCCAACTTTCTCCGCCTAAGTTCATTCGGATGATTCGATGATTGGTTCGTGCTGGGTAATTCAACCTTCCTTTGTACCCTTCATTTTCCATACATAACATACACGATGGGTAATTGACTTGTACCGCTTTTCTTTCTGCAGCAATTTGTTTTGGCTCTTTTTCAGGTTTAGATAGATTGATCGTGATTTCCAACTCCCCATATTCAGACGGATAAGTATACACGATATTTTTTGCGATGGCTCGTGTTTTGATATAGTCATTGTTGCGGCTCAACTGATAAAAATAATCCGTTGCTTCTTCTGGACTTTTTGAATAATGTTGAGCAAAAAAAGCATTGACAACAGAAGGTGGTGGCGTCAAGAAATCCATCAATTGTGCCTCAAATATTTCTCGGTCAGCTGTGACATCCGTCACCAAGCCATTTTCTTTTGCTTGTTCAACTAAACGATCCAATAGATCGACCGATTCTTCTTGCACTGGACGTACTTCAAAAGAGTCGCCGGCTTCTTCGCCAATAAGACCTAAAATACGATTTTGTAAGTAGATACGGTCCATTTCCATCCAACCACCAGACGCGATTGCTAGTGTGACAAAATCTGCAATTGTTTGACTAATCGTCATTTTCTTCCACCTACTTTTCATACCCGTTAGGATGGCTTTCATGCCATGCCCAAGCAGTTTTGATGATTTCTTTCACATCTGTATATTCAGGTGCCCAGCCAAGGATTGCTCTCGCTTTTTCACTTGACGCTACTAAACGACTTGGATCACCTGCTCTTCGTGGTGCGATTTTCGCAGGAATATCACGGCCTGTGACTTCTCGTGCTGCTTCTAGCATCTCTGTGACTGAATAACCTTTGTTACTTCCCAAGTTGAAGAAGTTGCTTTCATTTCCAGCTTTTAAATATTCTAAAGCTAAAATATGCGCAGCAATCAGATCTTCTACTTGTACGTAATCTCTGATACATGTTCCGTCTGGCGTATCATAATTATCCCCATAGATTGCTAATGACTCTCGTTGGCCTAAAGCTACTTGTAAAATGATCGGCACTAAATGAGTTTCGGGCGTATGATCTTCGCCGATCGACGCATCATTCTTAGCTCCTGCTACATTAAAATAGCGTAAAGCCACATAACGCATGCCATATGCTTCGTCACACCATTTCATCATTTTTTCCATCATCAACTTACTTTCGCCATAAGGATTTTTCGGATTCGTTGGTGACCCCTCTGTAATTGGCGATTCTTTTGGCTCACCGTAAGTCGCAGCTGTTGAAGAAAAGACAATCCTTTTCACATCAAACTCGTGCATTACTTCTAATAATACTTGCATGCCATAAACATTATTATTGAAGTAGACTAAGGGTTTTTCAACTGATTCACCGACTAACGAGCTCGCTGCAAAGTGCAAGACGCCTTCAATCGTTTCTTTTTGGAAAACTCCGCGTAAAAATTCTTTGTCACGAATATCGCCTTCATAAAAACGTGCATCAGTATGAACTGCTTGACGATGTCCTGTCAAAAGATTATCCACGACTGCTACATCATAGCCCTTTTCAATTAATTGATCGACGGCATGGGAACCAATATAGCCTGCTCCGCCTAATACTAAAATTGTCATGTTAAGACTCCTTTATCCATATAATTATATTCGTTATTTATTTTAACAAAAGTGATGACCAGAAAACAGGGACTTTTTTTTGACAAAACCTTCTTTCATTTTATTTAGTAAATTTATAATAAAACATTTAGTAAATTTTTTCAACATTTTCTTGTAAAGGGTTTCAAATAAAAAAACGAAAGACTAGCGTTTTTCCTTGTTTTGCTTCATAATAGAAGTGTCAAATAGATAAATGAGGTGAATCATTATGAAAAAATTTGTATCAGGTATCTTAGTAGGTAGCTTGGCTACTGTAGCAGCTGTGGCTGGTTTAGTAACTTCTGTGAAGAAAACAGTCATCGACCCAATCGACGAAAAAGAAGCAATGATTGAAGAAAATCGTAAAAAAGCAATGAGAAAACGTGTATCACGATAAGAGCTAGTGATTGAAGCATTCAGCTTCAAAAACAAAAAACCCAAAGTTGTTCTTCAATTTTTTGGGTTTTTTTGTTTCTACCGAGTTTTTTCTAAAACTCGCATTTTTAAGTTACGATAGAAATGGAAGCTGACAAATAGCACAGTTGTGTTTCCACTATCTCCCTCATGCTATCCAAAAAGAACGTTCTTACAAGTGTCAGGACAGAAGTGTTTAGCCTCGAGAAATAAGGCGCCATCCACGAAAATTGTTCTTCAAATTTTTGTGGATGGCGCCTTATTTCCCAAGAGGTTACTTCTGTTCCCGCCGTTTATTCGGTTTTAGTTGGTGGGAGAGAACTAATGTCCCTCTCTCCTAAAGGAACGTTCTTTTTATGATTTTTCTGCTAAAATCAGTTGTGCGATACGATCAATTTGTCTAAGATTCCAAAAATCGACATGGGGTCTCGGAACGGAGGCTGTTAACCATTCTACCCCTTCAGTTGGGATGCCGATACAATACAAATTGTTTTGTACTTCTCCATGGGCATCGATCACACGTGAATTTTCTCGTTCGATTGCTACCGCACCAGAAACGAAATCGCCACTTGGATCATCCAACTGGAATGGCTGAAGGATCTGGGCATCACGTAGACTGATCAAGGCTGGATTTCTTGTTGTTCGTAAGTCATTTTTTGGTAATCGTGCCTCAATTAGATAGCTACTTGTAAACCCTTCTGGTTCCAGGTGAAATCTCTTGTCCTTTCCTACAACAGTAAAAGGAGGTTCCACCAAATGGAAAATTCCTGCATCGATCAATGCTGCTAATTCCTGCGTTCTTCGTAAAGGCGGACCAATAGTAAAAAACGCATCAAACGTATTGAACCATTGCCACAATATTTCTTTATATTCTTTTGCAGAAAAAACTTCCCATAGCATCACTTGATGCACGATATTTCGCCAATCTTTCAATGCATCCAACGTCGCAATCAATGGACCACTCACATTGCCTTTTAACGCTTCATTGATTTGATCTTCGATATACCTCCGACTCATTTGTTGATACGGCAACGTGTGGTCGAGCAAGTGATCCAGTAAGTCCCATGACCACAAGTGGCTTGATAATTCAGGATATTTTCGCAGCCATTCCTTTTCTGTAGCCCCAAGAAAGACTTCTTGAAATTCGCTGAGAGCAATCGACAACCCATGTTCCTCGATCACTTTTTTATAATAAAACAATTCGAGATCTTTTTTTAAGTCAGTAAAAAAATCCTCCCCAGTCAGTTTTTTAGTACGATAATACATATTTAATCGTTCTTGCGTCAGAATGACTGGTTGTGCCACCTCGCCAACTTTTTTCTGGTTGCGTCCGTGGGGATAGTAAGGTAAGCCTCGCCGAGAGCCGCAATAGACGACTGGCTCTTCTCCCGACGGACGATAAACCAATCGACCTTCCAATTCTTCAAAGCGACCGCCTCGTTGTTGTGTCAACAAACCAATATAATCAAAAAAACAGAGTCCTAACCCCCGAATAAACACCGGTTCTTGGGCAGGAATCATCGATAAATCAACATCGGCTGGATTAGCTGGTCCTTGGTAAAATAAGTGATGCTCAGCCGCATACTCACTTAATTGGCTTTCTTCTGACGTTTGTTCATGTTCCCAATGACCCGTTGCTAGGATCAGTTGATCCACCACATAGGCTTCTTCTTTAGTTCGCAGAATGAATTGTTTCTCTTTCTTGGTGGCTTCGATAACTAATTCTTGTATATAATCGAAACGATCAGAAAATCGTTCTTGTAGGCGCGCGTAAAACCATTGGAGATAGACGCCAAAGAAGCGACGACTTGTTGGTTGATTTTCTAATAAATTAGCTGCTTCACACAAAAACGCTTCTTTTTCTTTGATAGTTGTCTGACTAAGATAAGAAGGGGCAAATTCTTTCGCCCATTGATAAAGATTCACTCCGTTAGCGACCACGCCTCCACTACTTAATGTCTCATCCGTAAACATCGTCACTTGTGACGCCAATGAATTCATCAGTACTTCTTTTGGCTGATCGACTCGCCAAACCTTGCCACCGATTCCACTTGGATCAAAAAGGAGGATCTCAATATTTTCTTGTTGTTGATTATAGAGTAAACGCTCTAACATGCTAAGTCCACGAGGTCCTGCCCCGATGATCCCAATTCTCATCTATCCACCTACCTATATGTATTTGCTTGATTGTCACGCATCTTTTCTCTTGATTTCACTCAATACGCGCTACAATGATTTACTTGGCTAACTCACTGAGGAGCAACAGTTCTTCATGTTTTTTATTTTGTGACCAACTGATTTCCAAATAACATCCGTAAATTAAAAAACCGAATTTAGGAAAACATTTTGTGATGACTACCTTTATCATATCCTCTCATTCCATCATAGCATAATTTTTCTGCAATAAGAAAAAACAACAAGAAAAAGGAGCGAATAACCGCTCTTATTCTTGTTGCTACTAAGGTAACATAAGAAGTACAAGACTCCTCGTTAGATTTTTTTACTTTTGATTTTACCTGACCAACCATCATAGCCGCCTTTTAAGATATAGATATCTTGGTAACCTGCTTTATGCAGTTGGTTAGCTGTACGAATACTCAAACTTTTCTTTTGATCATAAATATAAACCGGTTGGTCTTTACGAATCGAACCAAGTGAATTTTTTAGTACTGTATATGGAATATTTCTAGCGCCTAAAATATGACCCGCATCAAAGACATCTTTTTCACGAACATCGATGACTTGTGCACGACGCATTCCTTCACGAAATTCTTCTTCTTCAAGCATTGTTGCAGAACGTTTAGCCATTACTCGTAAGTAAACTTCCCAAAATACGATAGCTAAGATGATCAGTAATAAAATGATGTTAATAATCCATAAAACCATGTCGTGCCTCCACTTTATTCAGCATATTTCAAGGCTAATGAGGCAGCACCGATAACGCCTGCTTCATTTCCTAATTCAGCTAATTTAATTTTTGTTGATTCTCTCACTTGTGGGAAGGTAAATTCTTTGAAGTATTTCTCCACACGACTGCGTAAAAATTCTCCCGCAGCTGATACGCCTCCACCGATGACAATACTTGATGGATTCAACGTGTTTCCTAAATTCCCGCAAGCTAGTCCTAGATATAGACAGACACGATCGACCACCATCAAACCAAATGGATCTTCTGCTTCTGCTAATTCAAAAACATCTTTACTTGTTACTTCTTCACCATTATCAAGCATCGCTTTCAAGCGTGAATCACCGGCATATTCTTCTGCCAAATGACGGGCCACTCGAACGACACCTGTCGCACTTGAGACAGTTTCTAAACAGCCACGTTTGCCACAAGTACATTCGAATCCATTTGGATCGATCGTAATGTGTCCTACTTCTCCAGCGGCTCCAGTCACCCCATGAAGTAAATGACCATCCGCCACAATACCGCCACCAACACCTGTACCTAGAGTGATGAATACGACATCAGGATCATTTTCGCCTGCACCTTTCCAACGTTCGCCTAATGCTGCGACATTGGCGTCATTATCGATGGCAAATTTGATGCCCGTTCCTTCTTCAATCATTTTTTTGACAAATTGAAGCTCGCGCCAATTTAAATTGTAAGCACCAATCACTGTACCCGCTTCGCTGTCGACTGTTCCTGGTGTCCCCATACCGATACCGATGAAATCTTCCGCTTTCATACCGTATAAGTTCAGACGATGATTGATAGATTCAATGATTTCAGGAATAATGTGTTTGCCATCATCCAAAATATTGGTATCGATACTCCATTTCTGTTGAATTTCTCCGTCAGGTGTCAAGATCGCAAATTTTGCTGTTGTTCCACCTAAATCAATCCCAATAATTTTTTTGTCCATGATCAAATTCCTTTCTTTCTGCTCTCTTCGATTCGGTGTTCTCTTTTTAAGATGTGCCACGCAGTCATATATGTTTCGTGATCGATCAAATGATTATCATAAAGCTTACGTAATTCGATCGTCATCAATTCAATATCATAAATCCGTGCTCCCACATAAATAAAGATACCAAATCTCTTGAATAGCTGTTGTACGTCGTATAAGCTTTCCATTTAAAGCACTTCCTTCACATTATACAAGTATTCCATAATTTTTTAAACCCACTAAAACACATATTATAAAAAGAAAGAGAAAAACGATCGACGATATAATACGATGATGGATTGAGTAATCATTGGATCGATTTGGTAATCCTAATAGATTCCCTATCAGGAAACCTCCGATCAAGCCACCAACATGTCCCCAGATATCTACTGAGGTATCTGATATACCGAATATAAAAGAAAAAACAATGAATATCATGTAACGGCGTACAAGCTGTTTCACCAGATAATCATTTTTGTAATGAATACCTAGAACAAATAACGCACCAAATAAACCAAAAAGTGATGTACTTGCCCCACCAGATAATACGTTCATTTCATTGAAGGCAAAACTGGTCACATTTCCCATGATACCACTAAGTAAATAAATCAAGAAAAAGCGCCAATGACCGTATACCGTTTCGATTTGTGAACCCATAAAATACAAAACGACAGAGTTCAGTACAAAATGCATCATCCCAAAATGGATAAATATTGGTGTGATCAAACGCCACCATTCATGTAGGTAGGCAATATGCTGGCCAGACATGCCTAGTCCAAAAGCCACGCTATTACCAGGTAATACCTCCATTGCGAAAAAGATGATTGTTTGGATCACTAAAAATATCTGTGTTAAAAATGGCCCATCGAGCCAAGATTTTAATTTGAATTGTTGCTGCCGATTTACTTTCATATATACCCCCTTATTTTTTTAGTCGTTCAATAAATGTTGGATTTTCTTATCAAAGTCTTCTGGTTCCCAATCATTATGAATCATCTCTTTGAAAGTCAAGCTGCACGTTTGATGCGGATACTCTTTCAGATAGCGATCATAATACCCTCCACCAAAGCCGATTCTGTACCCATCTGGATGAAAGATGATTCCTGGGACGATCAATAAATCGATCATCGTTGCCTCATAAAAATGCGTTGAAACAGGTTCTAACACACCAAAACTTGAACGTTCTAAAACTGTGTTCTCAGAGAACTCATAAAATGCCATTTGACGTTTTGGCAATGTTTTGGGGATCACAACGATTTTCCCTGAGGCTCTCGCTTGTTCGATCAACGGTCGTGTATCTATTTCAAATTCATTTGAAAGAGTTAAACCGATGACTTGCGCCTGCTTCCAATACTCGGTTGCAAACAATTGCTTATAGATTTTTTGTTCTTTTTCTTTTTTGTAGCCACTTGCAGCAATTTTTTTAAGTTCATTAATGCCAAATTGACGGAGCTGGTCTTTTTTCTGCTTTTCGTGTCCCAAATAATCACCTGCCTACCTTCTGTTAAAATGGTAGCGGAAAACGGAGAAAATAGCAATTTAACTTTTTAGATTTTTGGATTTGTTCTGTCTAATTTTAGTTAGGACATCGATTTATCCCCATTTGATGTTAACAATCGTCAATCATTCATTCGTTAGATAACACTGAAAAGCATTATAGTTTATGTGGAATCGATGAATAAAGGTTACTCTTTCTTGATGTATACGACAGAAGAAAAATCATTCACAGACTAGATGAAAACTAGTGATGCGAATGATTTTTTTGTTTATATTTGTTTTTCAATTTTCAACTTAACAATTCATGAATAGAGACTTTTTACCATCTATAATTTCTATCTTTTATTATTCGTAGTTGATATAGATTTTACTTAAGTAATTGTGTTCTAAAAATAAAACAATTGCTTGAACTACTTCTTCCAAGCTATCTTTCATTGAGGTTTGATTTATTTTGTTGATATTAAAACATTTTAATTGTTCAATAATAAGGGATTTATCTTTGATTAACCACGGTGAATCATCATACCATCCCTCATGATGAAAGTATTCTTTCAAAATCCCCTTTTTTTCTAAATTACAATCTAATAAGTTATCTAAAATTGTATCAAAATACCCGTTCCAAATTATAAGTTTATTGCCATCAGCTATAAAAGAAAGCTCTGCTTCTCCTTCGAAACCTTCATAAAACTTATTGTCAATCATACCATTCACTCCTTCCAATGACCTTTTTCCAAAATTATAATTTGTTCTGTAGTAGCATTTCCTTTTTTTCTTGCATTTATAGCATCATACCATTTATACGCTTCTACCCATTCATTATCACCAATTTTGAAAAAATTTTGGGGCTTGTTCCCTCCATTTCCAGGTAGTATTCTTTGGATGACCCATGTATTGCCCTGTTCAACAGGTGCTCCTGGAGTTCTTGTATGCCACCTCACTTCATACTTAAATTCACCATCATTCCACTTATAAGTAATCTGTTCATAACCAGCATTCATTGTCTTGGCATTAATTTTTACGTTATCAGGAATATCTATAGGTGCTGTTTTCTTATATTGATTTGCAATTTTAAGTTTCTCTGCTTCAGTTAGCGTGGATAGCTTTGGTATATTTCCACCACCCACCTCCTCAATCTTAGCATTTTCCACCTGTTTCACACCAGTGGTCGTCAAGACTTTGTAAGACGCATACGTAAAGCCTAAGATCATCAGGGCTTGACCGAGTTCAGATTCATTGATCCATGTGTAGCCGTCTTTGACGTATTGTGAGGTAGAGACGAGACTGCCTAAGAGTGGGTCTAGTTTTTCACCAGTTTCATAATTAACACCTTGGCGCCAAGCCACATTGACTTTTTCTTGGTAAGTATCGTACGTCATGAATTGGATCAGTTCAGGTTCTAAATATTGCCCTACTTTCGTGACATATTGATAGAGCTCGGGGTTCACGATACCGTAGCCTGATTGCTTGTCTTCGATTTTCCAAAAGACACGTGGATTCCCATCGCTATCGTGAATAATGAGAGCATAGACGTTGTACTTTTCTAGTTCTTTGTTTTTAGTTGGATCGATGCCTTTTTTCTCGTTTTCTGCTTGTTGCCATTTGTCTTGGATCGTGGTTGTCCACGACAAATCTTTCGGGATAGAGAATGTCTTCGTTTGGCTATTCCAAGCAGTTTTCGTTTGAGCAAGGCCTTGATTGACTGCTTGTTCGAGACTTTTGATTTCTGTAAAAAATTGGGCGGAGCTTTGATTGTAATCTAGGAGTCTTTGAAGTTTCTCTTCCAGCTTGTGTTTCAAGTCATGATACATCGTGAGTAATAACGTATTTTGATTGAGTTGAAAGCCTTGGTGTTCTTCTGGCATATGAGGTGAAAGAAGCAGTTGCCGTATTCCCTCGGCTTGGGTGATATATTGATTCATTTGACGAATTTGCGCTTCTAATTCGGATTGTTTCAAGCTAATGGAGTCGACTTGTTCTATGTACTGTTGTGGAAATCGTTTCGCTGCTTTTTCGACCGCTTCGGAGAGTAAGATTCCTCCTTGGACGAGTGGGTAAAGTATTTGGGAAAAATAGGCTTTCGCAGCGTCGTAGGTTTTCCCTTGGAGATTGGGCGTTTGTAAAGTGAATTGAGTGATGGCTTGTTGGAGATTTTGGTAATCAGTGACTTGTTTTTGACAGAAATTACTGGCGCTCGTAGCTTGTGTTAAGGAGTCGTTTAGGTACATGTCGATACTCATAGGTTTTGTTCCTCCGACATGATTTTTCTTTTCTCAAAAGCAATTTCTTCGAGTTTATTCGTGATTCTTTGTTGTTGGATCATTTCGTGATGTTGGCATTCATCAAAGCCATTCATCAATCGCCTCCTTTGATGTGAAAACTCCGAGGTGAATGTTTCGATGGACGTAAAGGTATTCGATTTCTGGTAGGACATCTGTAATCGAAATAAGAAGTTTCCGATTTCTTTAAAGTGATTCTGGTAATCTGAACGGCAGGCATCAAGTTGTTTCATTTTCTTTTCCTGTTCTTCTCTTTTTGCTTGCAGCAACGTTTCCTCGGTATCAAGATTTGTCCATTGATTCATTAGCGTCTCTCCTTAAAAAGATCTCGACTTAACTGAGTGTCTAGTGTAGAAAATCCTTGAGCAGCAGTTTGCAATTGATTAGCAGCGCCTGAGATAGCTGAGGCAATTTGATTGGCTGAGTTTTTGGCGGACGTTATGCTACTTTGAATGTCTTGATTGCCAATTAGCGTGGTGCGTGTGTCATTTTGAAGCGATGATGCTTGGTTTAAAGGGGTGGTTGCACTGGTGATTCTTGAAGTGGACTGTTGGGCTTGTTGAGAATTACTGCTGAATGTGACCATTGATCTCCTCCTCAGTTTATATATATCGAATAGAACGCTTACATATTATATTATAACAATATATAATCAACTAGTGGGTTAAAATCCCATTAGATAGGCATCGTTACTTTATTTCCTATCTAATTGTTGAATGTATTTCTCAATCTACAAAAAAACACTAAAGGCAAAATCGCCTTCAGTGTTTCCCTATTTTAACCAATCCCAACATTCTGGTCTTATCCTAGACAGATAGTTGTTTCTTTTGAATATAAAATAATAAATAAAGAAAATACGGTGCGCCCAAGACGGCAATCAAGATCCCTGTAGGAACTTCTCCATCTGGTAAAATGATGCGCGCAAGAATATCAGCAATATTGACAAATAATCCTCCGAACAAACCACTGAATAGGAGTGTCCACTGATTTTCTTTACGTACAATGATTTTGGCAGCATGCGGTGCGAGTAAACCCACAAAGGACAAGCTGCCTGCCACAGCAACACTGCCACAGGCTAAACCAACTGCAAGCAGTAATAAAACTGACTGACTTCGTGACACGTTCAACCCTAAGCTTTGCGCACGTTCTGGGCCAAAGGATAAAAGACCAATCCTGCGACTATAGAAAAACGCTAAAGGGATCAGAATAAGTACCCATGGCAAAAAGGCAGTGACATAAGGCCAACTAGCCCCCCAGATTGAACCTGCTAACCAAGCGTTCACAAAGCCATAATTTTCTTTTGAGATTTTTATCGTACTTAAAAGCATTGCCGCAGAAAAGCCCGCATTCACAGCGATACCTGAAAGGAGCAAGCGATTCATCGCTACTTGTCCAGAACGCTGATAGGCAACAAAATAGACTAGACATGCAGCAAGCGTGCCGCCTAAAAAGGCAACGAAAAGCAACAAGAAAGGTGACGCATGGCTAGTAAAAAAACCTAAGTATAGCATCACAAAAAATCCTGCGCCGGAGTTGATACCTAAAATACTTGAATCAGCTAATGGGTTTCTAGTTACTCCTTGCAAAAGATAGCCTGCGATTCCTAGACAGGTACCTGCGAATAAACTGATCAATAGGCGTGGCAAGCGAAATTCTGTCAGAACCAATTGTTGGACCTGTGTTCCTCTACCAAGTGCGACATCGATCAATTGATCAATATAAAGAAACGGTGTACCGATCATTAAACTGATTCCCGCAGTCACAAGCCATAAAAATAGTAACAGGCCAATCCCCCAATATATTTTTTTCACACGCGTTCCCTCCTAACTTGTACCAATAAAAAAGGGACACCAATCAAGGAAATGACTAAGCCAAAAGGTGTTTCAAATGGTGGATTGACCATGCGTGCCACAAAATCTGCTAACATAACTAAGATCCCCCCAGCGATAAATGAAGCTGGCAAGACATACCGATAATCCGTACCGACAAAGCCACGAACAACAGGTGGAACCATCAAACCAATAAAAGAGACGGGCCCAACTAAAGAAACAGCTAACGCTGCTAAGATCGAAACAAAGATGAAAACCAGTACCCGTGTGCGCTGTGGATGTCCTCCTAAGGCGATCGCATGTGATTCACTCAAATGGATCAGGGAGATCGACTTCCCTAATAGAAAAGAGCCAATAACCGCCACTAGATAGATAGGTGAAAGAACGAGTAACTGTTGCCAAGTAATATTCGCCGCACCGCCAACAAACCAAAAAGTCAAATCTTGTTGTAGATTAAATAACTGGGTCAGTGCTTGGCTGATTGCGGTAAAAAAAGAACTGATTGCCACACCGGCTAAAATCATCTGCATAGTACTGAGTCCTATTTTTGAAAAACTGAAAAAACCTAGAACGATCATCGTCACGATCAACGAACCAAGTAATGAAAGCAGAAAAATTGAAAACGGCGAAGCTTTAGGTAAAAAAGCAAAGCTAAATGCCATGGCTAACGAGGCACCAGCATTGATCCCTAACAATCCTGAATCTGCCAAGTTGTTTCGCGTTACCCCTTGCATCAAAGCGCCACTGAGGGCGAAACAGCTACCCACAATAAATGCTCCGATGACCCGAGGCAGACGGATATTACGTATGATCTGCTGGGCTTGATCAGTTGGATCGAAATGGAACAACGCCTGCCAGACTTCATTTCCTTTAACTTCAGAAGCACCATTATACAAAGCAAAAAAGAAGACAAGGATTGCCAATAACAGAAGCAGCCATAGGATATTTATTTTTTTCCCTTTCCTCATCATTTTCCCTCCGGTTTCTTGATGAGATCATATGTTAAAAAGACAGGTTTATTTGTTTCAGGTAATTGAACGATTTGTGCTTCGATCTCAAAAATCTCTCTCATCCATTCTTTCGTGATGACTTGTTCTGGAGTCCCGTTGACAATTAATCGCCCTTCTTTCATTGCGACTAAATAATCGGAAAAACGGGAGGCATGATTGATGTCATGGATCGACATCAAAATCGTTGTTTTTTTCATTCGGTTGATTTCTTTCAGCAGATCTAAGATTTCCAGTTGATGCGCCGGATCTAAAAAAGTTGTCGGTTCATCAAGGATCAAGATATCTGCTTCTTGAGCTAACGCCATCGCAATCCAGACTCGTTGGGCTTGACCTCCGGATAAACTCGCTAAGTCTCGATCTTTTAGCGAGATCAGATCCGTCGCTGTCAATGCCCACTCAATGGCTTGCAGATCTTGATCATCCATGCCACTGAATAGTTTTTGATAAGGATATCTACCGTAGGAAACGACTTCTTCGACTGTCATTCCTAATGGGTATTCACTCGTTTGGGCTAGTAAGGCAAGTTTCCGAGCTAGTTCTTTCGAATGATAGGTCGTCAAGTCACGATCGTTGACTAATATTTTACCGTTTTTTACAGGAAGTATGCGGGTAAAGCTTTTTAATAATGTAGACTTACCACTGCCGTTCGGGCCAATCAAACTGGTGATTTTCCCTTCTGGTATAGCGACAGACAAATTTTCAATTATCGTTTTGTTGGGGTAACCGGTAGTAATTTCAACTGCATTTAATCTAGACATATACTTCCCCCTCTCATTGAAAATCATTCTCAATTATGACGGTACTTCACAAATTCGTCAAGCACAAATTTCGTCATTTACGTTAGTAAAAAGAGTTGACAGCGCCCTTTTCTTGGGGAATAATAGCAATTGAGAAACATTCTCAATTACGTTTGGAGGAAAGACATGAGACTTAAAAATAAACTATTCACAATCTCTAGTGCATTACTTTTGGTGGGATTACTGAGTGCTTGCTCGCCAGGCTCATCTACAACCGAAGAGACAACCGCATCATCGACTACTGCTGATAATGGTACGCATACCTTGACAGATACATTAGGACATTCAGTTGAAATACCTAACCAACCAAAGCGGATCATCGGCAGTTATTTAGAGGATTATCTTGTTGCGTTAGGTGAAACCCCGGTTGCTCAATGGACAGTCGGCAGTGGTTCGATCCAAGATTATTTACAAGATGATCTGAAAGATGTCCCAACTATCTCCTATGATCTACCCTATGAAAATGTGTTAAGTTTTGAACCTGATTTATTATTGATTTCTTCTTCAGCCACTGTTGAAGGTGGTAAATACGAGCAATATAGTAAAATTGCTCCAACCTATGTTGTTAAAAATGGTACCGATGTCACATGGGAAGAACAGTTGCAAGACATTGGCAAAGTATTGAATAAAGAGGACAAAGCAGAGGAAATCATTCAAGATTATCAAGATTACGCGAAAGAAACACGAGAAGAATTGAGTGATCAGATCGATGGGAAAACAGCGGCTGTCTTATGGGTCACGAACAACTCTGCCTTTATGGTCAGTCAGAATCGTTCAAGCGGTCGCATCGTTTATGAAGATCTACAATTTGGTGTGCCATCTTTAGTAGAAGAAGTATCAAAAGAGGCAACCTCTGATTGGTCAGCTGTTTCATCAGAAAAATTAGCTGAATTAGACGCAGACTACATCATCTTAGTCAATAGTGATGAACAAGCAGCGATGTTCAACGAACCCACTTGGCAAAATCTGAAAGCAGTCAAAGCGGGTCAAGTGTTCGAATTTGGTCCAACTTCTAGCTGGTTATATAATGGACCAATCGCTAGTCGTCAAATGATCGATGATATCAAAGGCGAGCTAAAGTAAAAACGTGAAAACCACAATTTGGCTTGCGCTGTAAATAAAAGAAGTGTTCCATGTGCTAGCTGGTAAACAGCACATCGAAAAACGACAATCACCAAGAGGTAAAATTCTTCGGTGATTGTCGTTTTTTTCGATATTCAATTTGTTTGTCGCTTACTAAGAATTTCGGTAATCACGTAACCGATAGCCAACTCCGATCTCAGTGATCAAATATTCTGGACGAATGGTATTTTTCTCGATTTTTTTCCGAATGTTTGACATATTCACTCGCAACACTTGGGAATCTGTTCCATAAGGCCCCCAAACTTCTGATGTTAATACGCGATAAGTGACGACCTTCCCAAGGTGTTGGAATAATACGAGCAAAATGCGATATTCATTCTTAGTGAGATGGATCGGTTCTCCTGCTTTGGTTAACAGTTGGCTTTCTGTGTCCAAAGTCAATTCACCATTGGTGATGACTGAAGGTAATTCCTCTTGTTTACGATGACGAAAAGCGGTTCTGATCCTAGCAAGTAATTCATTCATCCCAAAAGGTTTAGTGACGTAATCATCAGCACCGAGATCAAGGGCTTTGACTTTTTCATGCTCGTTGTTTCGCGCTGAGATCACGATCAACGGTGTAGCCAGTCGTTTACGAATGATTTTCAATAATTCGATGCCATCAATGTCTGGCAAACCTAAATCGAGCAAAATCAAGTCAAAGGAATCTTCTTGGAACACATGCAAAGCTTCCATGCCTGTTGTGGCAATCGTAACGTGATAATGTTCTTTTGCCAACACGACTTCCATAAAATCAGTGATCGTTGGGTCATCTTCAATCAATAGTACTTTCCTCATGTAACGTCACCTCCTCACTCTTGTTCAAATAGATGCGAACCACTGTTTTCCCTTCTGATACAGCCATCTCTAATTTCCCATTATGGGCATGGATGATGGTTTTGACAATACTTAATCCGATGCCAAGACCATTTTTTGAATCGATTGGTACTTCTTCTTCATTAGATAGATTCATCTGGATTTTTTCATATTGCTTCAATGAGATTTCACCATCATTCTTCACTTCGCAAATGACCTGTTGTCCCTCTTGAAACACGCTAACTTCTACTTGCCCTTGTGTCGATCCATGACGAAACGCATTTTCCACCAGATTGAACATCGCTTGCTCAATCAAGATAGGGTCAACTTCGACAAATAAAACCGCTGTCGGTAAATGAACCAATAGTTCCTTGTCAGGATAAACTTTTGTGACATGTTCATAGACTGCTTCGATGATTTCCTCAATCGGTTCTGTTGTTTTTTTCACTTGCATCGTGTCCATATTGATCCGTGTGATCGACAACAGATTCTCCACCATTCGAATCAACCATTGAGATTCTGTCTGGATATCGGTCAGCAATTTTTGGCGCGTTGCTTGTTTCAGCTCTTCATCTGTTTGCAAGAGTGTTTCTGCAATCCCAGAAATCGCAGTCAATGGTGTACGCAAATCATGGGAGATCGCACGTAATAAATTACTGCGAACTTTTTCACGTTCATTTTCTAACTCAATTTGTTCTTTTTCATTCTTAAGCTCTGTTTGCTCTAAGATAACAGCAAGCTGGGTCAACACTAACCGTAAATAATTCAATTGACTATCCTCGATCGGCAGCCCGCGACTGCGACGAATCCCTAAAACAGCTAACGTCTTACCATTTGCGACAATCGGTAAATAAAAACCTTTTGCGCCACTTAATGTATCCGTTCCATAACCTGAGTCTTTTTGATTTTTAGCCGTCCAATAAGCTACTGCTGCCTCTTCTGGATGATCGAGTAAAAATGGGGCATCTTTTGGTGTATATTGGCTTAGCTTGATGGCATGTTTATCAAAGAAAATCACTTCCCGATCCAATAGTCTACCTAAATAAGTGGCAGATAATTCAACGATTTGTTGCTGATCTTCTGCTAAAACAAACTGCTTGTTCAGTTCATACAGAATTTCCATCTGTTGTTCTTTTTCTCTGGCATGGACAGCCTGTTTTTTCAGACGAACCATCAAATTACTGATCATCAGTGCAACGATCAGCATGATGACTAAAGTAATCGGATAACCTTGTTTATATACGGTCAAGGAATACAGCGGCTCGACAAAAAACCAGTTGAAAGCTAAGACACTTAAAATAGAAGATAATGCGCTCCAAAAATAGCCAGAGGTCAAACGGGCAACAAGTAAGATAAAGAAAATGTACACCAACATCAAGTTTTGTTCTCCAAAGTGAAGATATTGCATCACTTCAGTCAAGAGCGTTGCTACGAACACACAGATCAATGAAATCGCAAAATCTTTTCCTCCCCCTTCCACTAGTTTCTTGGAATGGGAAAGGATGGTTGAACGTTTTTCTTTATAAGGAATCAAGTGAAGTTCAGTTTCTGGCAATCGTTTGAGCAGTCGTACATCCAGCTCTTCTGAAAACAATCGCTCCGTCCACGGTTTCGCCAAATTTTTACCGATGATCAAATCGGTTGCGCCGACCAGTTTAGCATATTCGACGATCGTTTCAAATGAATGGTCCTCCTCGATCACCACGACTTCTGCGCCAAGTTTCTCCGCTAAGTCATTCGTCCCTTGTAAACGATCATCGGAACGAATGTATAGCACGATCCATTCTGCCCCCAAGCCTTGAGCTAACCGAGCAGTCCACCGAATACTTTTCTCAGCCATTTTAGGGAAAGCATCTTGAACGATCGTGATCAATTTACTTTGGACACCATTTGTTTTACCGATCACACGATTGATATGATCCGAAGCCCGTTGAATCGCTAGACCTCGTAACTGTTCCAATTTTTTAGGAATAAAGAAGTGCTGCAAGGCGCGTTTTGCATTTTCATCAGCATAGATTTTCCCTTGCGCTAAACGATCGATCAATTCATCTGGTTCCACATCGATCACCTTCAATGTCGCCTGTTGGAAAAACGTATCCGGAACCGTTTCTTTTACTTCGATCCCAGTCACTTCTTCAACGATATCATTCAAGCTTTCAATATGTTGGACGTTGATCGTCGTATGGACATTGATTCCTGCATTCAATAATTCTTCGATATCTTGATATCGCTTGCGATTTCTTGATCCTGGCGCATTACTATGGGCTAATTCATCGATCAAAACGATCTCTGGCTGACGTTTGATAATGGCATCGATATTAGGTTCACTCAAAGTCAGCCCCTTATACGTCACTTCTTTTAAAGGAATCTGTGGTAATCCTTCTAATAATTGGTTCGTATCCGGGCGATCATGAGGTTCGATATAGCCTACCACAATGTCTTTACCTAGTACGCTCAGCTCTTGTGCTTCCGCCAGCATTGCATACGTCTTGCCGACTCCCGCCGCGAAACCAAAATACACCCGTAGACGTCCTCGGCTTTTTTCACGCTGGTGTAACATTTCTGAAACATCCTGTCTTTCCATCTTTGTTTCTCCTAACCCCTCTGCCACCTACATGTTATCAAGTGACAGATTCAATTCAAGCACGTTGACAAACATTCGATCTGAAAACCAATCTTTTTGTGCTTTTTCCTGTATTATAGCACGAATCTTAGTAACGTCTTCTCCCCGCTCTTTAGCGATACGAGAGACTTGACTTTCTGCGGCTACCACACTGATATGCGGATCAACACCGCTTGCAGAGTTTGTGACTAAATCGATTGGGATCTCCGTAGTTTGATTGCTTTGTTGTGCCAATTTCGTTTTATCTTCTACTAATTTCTTTTGCTCCGATGAGGTTGGTGAAAGTTGGGTCACGTCTTGCCCTCTTCCACTAAAATAAGCTGCCTGTTGAAAGGATTGTCCAATCAACGAAGAGCCAACCACCTTCCCTGAAACGACTTCCTGACTACCATTGGCTTGATGAGCAAAGAAAAGTTGACCGATACCAGTAACAGCGACGGTGTATAGCCCACCGAGGAGTAGGATGCTGAGGAATAAAAAACTAAGCTGTGCTCTAAGGATCTTTTTCATAGGTGAATTCCTTCTTTCTGCAAAATGTCTTTCTTTTTATATTAAGAAAAAGCTCAAAACGAGATCGATCAGTTTGATGAATATGAATGGGGCAATTAAACCACCTAATCCATAGACCAATAGATTATGCCGCAAAATCTGACTGGCAGGTTTTTCTGTATACTTGACTCCTTTTAACGCTAAAGGAATCAATGCGACAATAATCACTGCATTATAGATAACAGCCGATAAAATCGCTGTAAGAGGACTACCTAATGCCATGATATTCAATTGGGCCAATTCGGGATAGATCCCATAAAACAAGACTGGGATCACAGCAAAATATTTTGCGACGTCATTTGCAATACTAAACGTGGTCAAAGCACCTCTAGTCATCAATAATTGTTTACCGATACGTACGACCTTCAATAGCTTCGTTGGACTAGAATCTAAATCGATCATATTGCCCGCTTCTTTTGCTGCTTGTGTCCCTGTATTCATCGCCACTGCCACATCCGCTTGTGCTAATGCTGGCGCATCATTCGTTCCATCACCTGTCATTGCTACAAGATGACCTTTTTCTTGATAGTCACGAATAAGATCCATTTTATTTTCAGGTGTTGCTTCTGCGAGAAAGTCGTCGACCCCCGCCTCAGCCGCAATCGCCGCTGCTGTCAAAGGATTATCTCCTGTGATCATGATAGTTTTAATCCCCATTTTACGCATATCTGCGAAGTTTTCCTGTACGCCATTTTTTACAATATCTTTGAGATAAATGACCCCCATCACTTGATCATTTTTTACAACCACCAAAGGAGTTCCGCCAGCTTGGGCAACTTTTGCAACGATGTGAGCACATTCTTCTGGATATTGTCCACCACGTGCCTGCACATATTTCTTGATCGTATCTGCGGCACCTTTACGGATCTGATCGCCACGATAATCCATGCCGCTCATGCGGGTTTGCGCACTAAAATCAATGAATTTCACTTCAGATTTTTCAAAAATACGTTCCCGCAAAGCAAATTTTTCTTTAGCTAAAATGACAATACTGCGGCCTTCTGCCGTCTCATCTGCTAAAGATGAAAGTTGTGCTGCATCAGCTAATTGTTGTTCTGTGACGCCATTGACCGGTAAAAACTCACTTGCCCGACGATTTCCTAAAGTAATCGTTCCTGTTTTATCTAACAGTAATACATCAACATCTCCCGCTGCTTCGATGGCACGACCACTCATTGCAATCACGTTTTCTTTCGTTAATCGACTCATTCCAGCAATTCCGATCGATGAAATCAATGCACCGATCGTCGTTGGCGCTAAACATACGAATAAAGCAATGACAACGATCGTCGCAATCGGCGCCCCTTTACCTGACAGCTGACTACTGAATTCGGTAAAAGGAACTAAACTAACAGAGACCGCTAAAAAGATGATCGTTAACGTGATCAAAAAGATTTGTAACCCGATCTCATTCGGGGTTTTCTTTCGTTGTGTCCCTTCCACCATTGAAATCATTTGATCTAAAAAGGAGTGTCCATTTTCGGATGTCACACGGATCACCAAGTAATCAGAAACCACCGTCGTCCCACCAGTAACGGCACTTCGATCGCCCCCTGATTCACGGATTACTGGCGCTGATTCCCCTGTAATGGCACTTTCGTCCACTGAAGCAGCTCCTTCGATTACATCACCATCCGCCGGAATTTGTTGACCCGATACTACGTAAATCAGATCCCCCTTTTTGAGATCAGAAGATTTGATCTCAATAAATTCTTGGTTTTCAATGTCTTCTAAGCGATTGATCTTATAAGTGACTACTTCTTTTTTTGCTTGCTTCAAGCTATTTGCTTGCGCTTTTCCGCGACCTTCTGCCACTGCTTCGGCAAAATTTGCAAACAATAAAGTGATCCATAACAAACAGGTGATCGTTATAGTAAACCATAAAGGCACGGTTGTTTGTTCAAAACAAAGGATCGTCGCTAAGATCGCTCCGATGTAGACCATGAACATCACTGGGTTTTTGATTTGTTGTCTTGGGTCTAATTTGACAAAGGCTTCTTTGATTGCCCATACATAAATAGTTTTCATTTGATTTTACTCCTTCTAACTTAAGGTAAAATGATCAGCGATCGGACCTAATGCCAACGCTGGTAAAAAGCTCAATGCTCCGACAACAAGGATAACAATCATCAACATGGAGATGAATGTGCCATTCGTTGTTGAAAGTGTTCCATCATTGATCGCGATGGTTTTCTTCCTTCCCATGTTTTCAGCCAAGAACAAAATAGCAACGATCGGAATGTAGCGAGAGCACAACATCAAGACACTTCCTAAAAGATTTAGAAACGGTTTATCTGCCGTCAACCCACCAAATGCACTCCCGTTATTATTTGCTAGAGAAGTCACATTATAAAGCAACTCACTAAATCCATGAGGCCCTTTATTGGTCAACCAAGTTAAAACATCAGGATGCAGTGAAACTGCCATCGTACCAAACAACGTCAATAATACTGGCGTCAAAATCACTAAACTAGCCATCTTGATATCGAAAGCCTCGATTTTCTTGCCTAAATATTCTGGCGTACGCCCGACAAGTAGCCCAGCGATAAAAACCGTCAGTAGTAGAAATGCCAACATGCCATATAATCCACTACCCACACCACCAAAGATGATCTCCCCTAATTGCATCAAGAAAAGCGGAATACCACCACCGAGAGGCGTAAAACTGTCCAACATCGCATTGACTGATCCATTCGATGCCGCTGTTGTGCTAACAGCCCATAAGCTTGACCAACCCACACCAAAACGTACTTCTTTTCCTTCCATATTCAGTGAACCCAGAACATCCGTAAAAGCGGGCCCATGATATTCACTAATTGCTACACCTACAAAAGCTGCAAAAAGAAAAACAAACGAAACGATCAAAATCGTTCGACCTTGTTTCCATTCTTTGACCCAATAGCCAAAAGCAAAAATCAATGCAGTAGGTATCAACAAGATGGCGAGATTCTCGATGAAATTAGAAAAAATCGTCGGATTCTCAAATGGATGAGCGGAATTTGCACCAAAAAATCCACCACCATTGGTTCCTAATTGCTTGATGGCTACTTGACTGGCCACAGGTCCTAGATACAACCATAAAGATTCTCCAGATAGACCAGTGTATGACATCCCATGACTAAACGTTTGAACCACGCCTTGGGAAATCAGAAGTACAGCAGTAATTAATGAAAGTGGTAAAAAAATGTAAAGCAAACTGCGTACTAGATCTTGCCAAAAATTGCCCAGTTGGCTTGATTTCCTTTGGATGATGCCGCGGATCAATGCACAAAGAACCGCTAAACCTACAGCTGCTGACAAGAAATTTTGAACAGTCAAACCAAGCATTTGCGTCGTATTCGACAGTGTCACTTCTCCTGCGTAAGCTTGCCAGTTGGTATTTGTCACAAAACTAACAGCTGTATTCACGGCTAAATCAAATGACAGATTTTCCACGCCATTATTGCCAGGAAGCCAACCTTGGACCATCAATAATCCGGTTAAAAATAGCAAAGAACAGATTCCAATACCCAACACATGCGCTAAATAGCGCTTCGCCGTCATTTTCTTTTGACTCTCAGGACCAATCAATTGATAAAAAAAGCGTTCGATTGGTTGGATGAAACGTACATATTTTGGTGTTTCCCCTGTCATGATCAACTTGATGTACCACCCAAGAGGTGCGGCTAAAACGAGTAGAATAAAAAAGAAAAACAACCCTTGAAATACTGCACTCATCATTGCTCTTCCCCTTAAATAAAAACCAGAATAGATAAGCTAACAAAATAATACTGATACAACCTAAAAATAAGATCATTTTCTTCCTCTCCTTTGTTTTCATCATAGACAAAGGACTATAAAGATAGTGTTAATATTCAAGAAATTTCTTTATATGTTCTTTATACAACACAAAAAAACAGCTAAACCTTAAGGAGCAACGCTCGCTTGACTTAGCTGTTTCTCTATAAATAAGACAAAAAAAAAGATGCTCCCATGATCTTGAACATCTCCCTTTATTTCTTTCAATCCTCCATTTTATGCATCAATGATCAGAGCTTACTTTCTTACCCATTTTTGGAAGCGATGGGCATAATGGTTTTCTTGATCCGTGATACCGATATGTTCTTCTGCTAGTTCAAAATCACTAAAGTCGATCTCTCCAATATACGTATCTCCTTCAAACTCACCATCGATCAGTGTTCGCCAAATAATCCCAGTCTGGGGCAATAGTTCTTGAAAGATCCGACTTCCACCAGAAACATAAATATCTTCTGAAACAGTCTCCGCAAAAGCCAATAATTCATCGATCGAATGCATGACTTCTGCATTTTCTTTGACCTCAAAATCTTCTTGGGTAGTCAACACGATGATGTGGCGATAAGGAAGAGATAGGTCGCCCATGCCTTCATATGTTTTACGCCCCATCACTAATAAACGATCCACCGTATGTTCTCTGAAAAAACGCATATCATTTGGCAAACGCCAAGGCAATAACCCATCTTTACCGATCAACCCATTCTTGTCTTGGGCCCACATGGAAATAAACATTTTGACTCGCTCCTTTCATCTACTACTTGATTATACTAAAAATAAAAAAGCTTGGGTACAGACCCAAACTTTTTTAGACATATTATTTTGTTTCGCGGTGCAAAGTAACTTTACGTTCGCGTGGGCAATATTTTTGCTTTTCCAAACGATCAGGATTGTTACGTTTGTTTTTGTTAGTTAGGTAGTTACGTTCTTTACAAGAAGTACACTCTAAAGTAATGTTTACGCGCATGATTTTCCCTCCCATTTATACTAGAATCCTCTAAGATGACTCTCAGACTTGATTATCTTACCATGATTTTTATCAGATTGCTAGCCTTTTTCACGATTTTGTTAAGTAGTTCTACTTGACGAGCAAAAAATAAGCATAGCAAAAATTGAAACAGATGATTTTTCTTTTTACCAAGTTGAGATTACACTTGTTATAGTAGTAAAATCAATTATTCTTTTAGGAGGAGTTAACTATGCCTTGGAATATGAAAGATTTTCCACCAGCCATGAAGAACTTGGAAGAATTGACCAAAAAGAAAGCAATCGATATCGGCAATGCGCTTTTAGATGAAGGCTATCCTGATGATCGTGCAATCCCGATTGCGATCAGTCAAGCGAAAGAATGGGTTGAAAGTGCAGATGAGAAAGAGAAGAAAGCTTTCTCAAAAGAGAAAAATCCACAAAAAAATGACAAGCATGATAGCAATCCGCGAGCAGCCAAATTATTAGACGCCACAGTCGAAGTCAAATTCGAAGAAGATCATTGGATCGTTCGCTCTAAAGGCGCTGAAAAAGCAAGCAATCACTTCGATCATAAAGAAGACGCCATTGAAAAAGGAAAAGAAGTAGCTCGTAATAAAGAAACATCCTTGATGATCTATAAAAAAGATGGCACATTTGAGCGAGAAGTCCATTACTGATTGTATACTATCGTACCTTTGAATAAAAAATCAACCTAGTCCGATTTACGGCAAAAAACGAAGAGTCTGCCCATTATGGATCGGCACTCTTCGTTTTTGCGTTCAATAGAAACATAGTTGGATCGTCTAAACTGTTACATATTGGATCGGTTCAGCTTGAGGAATCGTTTCATCCACAAAATAAACTTTGTACCACGTCAAGAAACTGAAAATCGTCCAAATCTTACGCTGTTCTTCACTTCTACCTTCATGATGGTCATCAAGTAATTTGATGATCTTCGCTTGATCAAAGAACTCTTTCGCAAAATCAGCTTCAAATAATTCTTTTACTTGGTGATAGCCATGTTCTTCTTTCAGCCAAGCTTTGATCGGTACAGGGAAACCAAGTTTTACACGATTTGACCATTCTTCAGGCAGATGCTTGTTCGCAGCTTGTCTAAAGACATCTTTTGTATTGTTTTGATTCAATAAATACTTACTTGGGATTTGTTGCGCTAATTTCATTACTTCGATATCAAGAAGTGGTACCCGCACTTCCAGTGAACTTGCCATTGAAAGTTTATCGGCTTTTAACAAAATATCTTTTGGCATCCATTGGTGTAAATCAACATATTGCATCTTGTTGATCTCGTCTTGGATTCCTTCCGTTTTCGCATAATGTTCTGCCATGATTTCTTTGACTGTTGGGGCTTGTTGAAATTCTGGCGTCAACAAGTTGGCCGCTTCGTTTTCTTCAAAGATCCGTGCATGTCCGATAAAATATTCTTTGGCAGGCGCTAAAGATTCATATAGATGAATCCTACCATGGAAATTACGCATCTTACCGATTTTTCTACCTAAGTTATAGCGAGTGCCTTTCGGTAATTTTTTCAATCCTTGAGCAATCACTCGGATAAATTTTGAATTTGTGTGGAAGCCATATGATTGATAGCCAGCAAATAATTCATCTGCCCCTTCACCAGATTGGACCACTCGTACACTTTGTGCCGCAAGATTCGCTAAGAAATATAACGGTACACAAGATGGATTAGAATCTGGTTCATCTAAATGGTATTGGATCAAAGGGAAAGCCTTAAACGACATGTCTCCATCAATGACAGCTGCGGTGTTATCCAAGTCAAGCATTTCTGTTAATTTACGTGCCTCGATTGCTTCATTATAGGTTTTATCATCAAAGCCTATTGAGAATGAATGGTCTGGTTTCAAAACAGAAGTCACATAACTTGAATCGACCCCACTTGATAAGAACGAGCCAACTTCCACATCACTGATCGTGTGTGCTTCGATCGATGCTTTCACAGTTTCATCAATTTGATCGATCCATTCTTGACGGCTTTGTGTGCCTTTTTCTTCAAAGTTCGCATCCCAATACTGTTGGATATCCATGTGGCCATCTTTGTAAGTGAAATAATGACCTTCTGGTAAACGATAGACGCCTTTAAAGAATGTTTCCCCATTTAAAGGAGAATATTGGAACGTCATATATGGTTTCAATGCTTCCCGATTCAATTCTTTATTGAAGTCTGGATGTGGTAAAAAACTCTTGATTTCAGAACCAAACATCAAAGTTCCGTTCATTTCAGCATAGTAATACGGTTTGATCCCAAAATGATCTCTTGCACCGAATAATTCTTTTTTCTCATTATCCCAAATCGCAAAAGCAAACATCCCACGTACTTTTTGCAATAACTCAGTTCCCCATTCTTCATAGCCATGTAATAAAACTTCTGTATCAGCATGGGTTTTAAAAATATGACCTGCATCGATCAATTCTTTTCTAAGTGGTTGATAGTTGTAGATTTCTCCATTAAAAATAATGATTTTTGTTTGGTCTTCATTGTAAATGGGCTGTGTGCCCCCTTCTAAGTCAATAATACTTAGACGTCTAAAACCCAAAGCCACATCACGATCAATGTATTCACCTGAACTATTCGGTCCGCGGTGAATGATGCGATCCATCATGTCATTTATGATTGCTTTTTTATTATCTTTGTCATTAACAAATCCTACGATTCCGCACATTTATTTCACATCCTACTAAAATTACTATTCCATTATTATGTCCACATGAATCTTATCACAGGAAGGCATCCAGAATGAATGATTTTCACTCTTACAATTTCGTCACATGAAAACAAATAAAATGAAAAATCTCTATCTTTAAAAAAAGTAGACTCAACAATTAATTTAACATGTTTTATCCTAGGAAGCTACTGGATTCTCCTATAGTTTACAAATATTTCATGTTATTCATAAATAGGGAGATTTTTGTAGACGTATATCTTCAAAATAACAAGCGATTTCATTTTTTATTTCAATCTAAAATCTTCTTTACTTGCGCTTTGATAGGATACCTTTTATCCATCACTGTCTTTTACGTCGGCATGTAAGAAAATCATCATGCGAGAAAAAAAGTCAGTTATTCTGTTTGGTAGAAACGAGAACTACTCGGCACAATATTAAAAAAACTTTTTATTTGCCTCTTATTACATTTGAAAATAACTAAGTATCTCTTTGTACTACCTGCTTCACTATACAGAGTAGGTAAATTTCAATAAATAAAATTCAATATACAATAACTGTAACCTGCTATCAAATCACTTGACGAAAAAACGAATTTCGGAGATGCTCAATTTAAGAACATATTTTATTTTAAAGTTAGGAAGGATGAACATGAAAATCGGAAAAGTACTATTAGGGATATTGTTAGGGGTAACAACTATTATTGGGGCATTTATATTAGGTATCATGCTATTCCCGTTATTTGCACCAGAAATCCAAAACACGACAATTCAAGAAGCCACAAATACTTCACAGGCAAAAAGTACCGAACGGTCATTAACCACAACAGAAACAACAAGCCCAAATGATCAACAGCTGGTAAATCAAACACCTACACAAGGACAAACCCCAGATCCAATTTTGGAAAAGGCATTAAATACACCTGCTACACCATCGAGCGCCTTTAGCTCAGATCCTTATGATTGGGATTTAAATCAAGCGAATATCACGAACGGCACCGCTCAGTCTATCGGCTGGATTCAAGCAGAAGACGCAACTGGAAGAATAGAGGTAGAATACCACTGCTTCGCTTGCGACACGAATTGGAGCGGTAGAAATTACGCCTATGAATGGAATGGCCAAACGACGACAACTAAAATAACTCCTTTTACAATCGTTGGAACACCTTGCGAACATCAAAAATCCTTAAAAAATCATGGCTATATTAGTTGATTTCAGATAAATAGAAAATCTATCTAAAAAAGAGAACAGATTACTTGAATACAAGAAAACAAGCGCACAAACCAAAAAAGACTACACCGTCGTTTAGATTTTTGCGCTTATCTTCTTGTAAATAAAATTTTTTATTGCTCAGGATAGGAAGCTAATGATTGCCCCATTACGAGGAACAAAGAGCAAGAACTTGAGATTCAATCATAAAAAAATCAAAATTAGCAATCACTACTTTTATAAGAATTTTTTTTTACATCCTTTTTATTGCAAGAGTATTTTAAAACAACCTCTTCCATCATAGCGAAAAAATAATCCTCATGTTCACTCAACCTTCCCGTATAATTTAAGTATCAACGAGCAAGACGTTGAAATAAATCAGGATGGTAGATATAGATGGCAATTTATTATTTTAACAAAAAAACAGATGCGCGAGGAAATCACGAAGTCCACGTGATCTCATGTACGCATTGTCCAGAGGATGTACTTTTTATTGGCGTATTTTCTACATGTGAAGAAGCCCTACATAAAGCAAGCACAACCCACACATCCAAAAGTTTCGATGGATGTCGCTACTGTTGCAAAGACTGCCATAACGGTTGACTTTCAAGGGATAGCTAGGCTGTCCCTTGTTGTTTCTTTCTTTTTACAGAGATCTTTCTTTATACATAAAATAGACCGTGTTTGTAAATTTACAAATCACATGAGATGAGTATGTAAAATTATAAAAGGAGTACCAAAAGGGGAGTCAAAGAATAATTTAAGATAAAAATACAACAAAAAAGACACGACCTAAATCGTGTCTAACCGTTGGTATATAAGGAAGGTACGGGATTTGAACCCGTGCACCACATTTCTGCGGCTCGCCGGATTTCGAGTCCGGTGCATTACCACTCTGCCAACCTTCCATGCCTACTATTTTTAATCTTTTTTCTACAAATGTCAAGAGGTATTATGCACTCCAGTTCATCTTATTTGTTTTGTAAACTGGTCATTTAAATACCATAACTGTTATGTTTAAATCCGAAAACACTTTTCAAATTACAGGATTGGAATAAAATAGCTTACGGACATTCGTCTTCTCGCACCACCAAAAAACGAATAAACGGCGTTAACAGTAGAAGTAACCTCTTCGAAAAAATAAGGCGCCATCCACAAAAATTTGAAGAACATTTTTCGTAGATGGCGTCTTATTTCTAGAGGCTAAACACTTCTGTCTCGACCTCATGCTGTTGTAATTAGCGTATTTTTTCTGGATTTTCAATTGCAAGTACAGAATCGACCGTCGTTTTGATGATCGAAATGATTTGCTCTTCAGTCGGATGCATAATACTAGAAGACATCAATGAAGCAATACCAGTGATGGTTACCCAAGTACCAGTATGAAGCGCATCAATATACTCTTCCGATAAATCTTTATAGCGGGCGTCCTCTTTTAATAACTTGCGGAAATAATTATAAGAAAAATCATGCATCTTTTGACCATTTCCATGCTCATCGATATATAAAGCCATATAAAGGCTATGGTTTTTCTTAGCGAAATAAATATAATTCAATCCTAAATCAATGATTTTATCGCCTGTACGCTCTACAGGAAACACTTCTTCTTCTAACTGTTGGAAGATGACATCTAATAGCGTATTTTTTAAATCTTCCATATTTTTGAACTCTAAGTAAATCGGTTGGGTAGATATCCCCATCTTCTTCGCGATATTTCGTGCAGTGAAACCTTTAAATCCTTCTTTAGCAACAACTTCATATGCAGCTTTCAGAATTTGATCCTTCGTATAGACTTTTCTTCTCATAATAAACTCCCCCACTTTATGCTACAGTCTCTGTTCTTTTATTTTAACCGATATTGATCAATTTTTGCAAATAATATACCTAAATCGTTATATTTTAAAGCATATATGTGTTTTTTTATTGATTTTCTCAATTTTCTAAATATTTTTTTGTGTAATTTGTTTCCCCTTACAATTTTTGATTTTGTGTTGAATTTAAGTTGACCTAAAGTTTTCTTTCAAGTTATAGTTAAATAAAAAGGAAAAGAAGGTGTGTAATGAAGAATAAAAGTGACGTTATTTATATTCATCCTAAAAAAAGAATCATTTCTCAAAGGAAAAACTATTTTTACCTTATTTTTACAGGCGTGTTTTTTTTGATTATTGGATTGCTTAGCGATTCTTTATCAAATAACCTCGTGGGATTAATGGTCATCATGACCTCCCCCAGTAATCTTTTGACCGACTATATTGCTTTAGGTGGATTTGGAAGCGTATTTATGAATGTAGGCTTACTTACACTCTCTTCTGTGTTACTCGCCTATCGCCATAAAGTCACGTTGAATGGTGCAATGTTTGCTTCCATATTGACTGTCTCGGGTTTTTCATTCTTTGGGAAAAATCTATACAATTCCATCTCCATTATCCTCGGTGTTTATTTATATGCCTATTTTATGCACAAACCATTTTCTCAATATGTAATGATTGGCTTATTTGGTAGTGCACTCTCCCCTGTTGTCAGCTATATTACATTCGGGATGGGTTTACCAATCCTTCAAGGTGCTTTCCTGGGTAATTTAGCCGGTTTGATCGTTGGCTTTTTATTGCCGATCCTAGCTGTTCAGACTCTGACCTTTCATCGTGGTTTTACACTTTATAATATTGGTTTTACTTCAGGGTTGATTGCTATGTTGGTGACAGGTATCCTTCGACAATTTAGTTATTCGATCGAAGTACATTCGATTCTTTCGCCTGATTACCACCATGAATTGACTTGGATCATTTTTTTATTCTTTTTATCAACCGCTGTTTGTGGCTTCTTCTTTAATGCCTTCAAATTGAAAGGATTACGTGAAATCTTTGAGTCTTCTGGAAAACTTACAACAGATTTCATCGGCACATCAGGTATCGGCGCCACCTTGATCAATATGGGCTTTGTTGGCTTGTTATTGATGTCTTACGTCTTGCTGATCGGTGGTGTGCTAAATGGACCTGTGGTGGGAGGAATCATCTCAGTGGCTGGTTTCAGCTCATTTGGAAGTCATGTTAAAAATTGTTTTCCGATTTTGATTGGTATCTACATTGCCTCAATATTAGGGACGATGCATGATATGACCGAAACAACCATGCTCGTAGCTGCGATTTTCGGTACAGGGCTTGCCCCGATCAGTGGATTTTATGGCGGCGTTTATGGAGTGATTGCAGGCTTTTTACATATTACTCTTGTCCATAATCTCAGCACATTACACGGAGGATTGAATCTATATAATAGTGGGTTTTCAACGGGATTTATTGCTGGTATACTAGTGCCTATCCTAGAAAATTTTACGTTTACCGGGAAGGGAAAGAACGCACATGGAAATGGAAAAAGAACTATCAAAGAGGATCATTGATGAATTTCTCACGTATTTTTACGAACACGAGATCAATGAGATTCGTATTGGCTTAGAATATACAGATGAAGGACTGTATATCGAATTTCAAGGAACAACGAAAAATCCGCCAAAAGATTTGAATACATTGGCCTCACTGTTGAATACACCTAGAGATCCTAGTATGGAGATCTATTACCACGAGTTGCTAGGTACCCCTTCTCATGGCCAAGAATCCTATCGATTACTTGGGAATCTGATCGATGATGTGGAAATCATGTATGATTCGCCAATTTTGAACATCAAGATTTTTCGCCGGATTTAAATGTGAAATAGCCATGATCCTTTTATAGATCATAAAATTAAGTAAATAAGACTCTAGATGGATGTTTTATTTTGTTCCATCCTCTATACTTGGTTTGAACTTACAAAATTGTTTGTTGTTTCTCACTTGAAATAGTGGCGCGCAGTTGCGCTTTTCAGGTAAAATACAATTATCAGATGAAAACCTCGAAGGAGTTGACTAGGGATGAACGTTGCAGTATCACGTAAATTAATGAATATTATATCGATCATCGGTATTGGTTTTTCAATTGCACTCACGATTTATTTTATTAATCTAGGCGTCTTTAAAGATTTGAACGCATTAAGAGGTCTTGTAGGTGATTCAATTATTTTAGGACCGATAATCTTTATCTTGATCCAAATACTGCAAGTCGTTATACCGATCATTCCTGGAGGGATCAGCACCGCAGCAGGTGTCCTGATTTTTGGTCCTTACGCTGGCTTTATCTATAATTATGTTGGTATTTGTATCGGTTCGATCATTATTTTCCTATTAGGTAGAAAATATGGAAAACCATTTATCCTGTCGATGATTAGTGATAAAACATATGACAAATATATTGGTTGGTTAGAAAACCAAAGTCGTTTTGAAAAGCTTTTCGCGCTAGCGATCTTCTTACCAGTAGCACCAGACGATGCCTTGTGTTTAATGGCTGGCTTGACAAATATCTCAGTCAAAAAATACACGTTGATTATTTTGATTGCTAAACCCTTATCGATCTTTTTGTACAGCATGGCATTGATTTATGGTGGTAACTTCCTGACTGGCTTGTTAGGATGATTTCTTAATAGATACACTGTGAGTACTGCAATGAAAGATTCCTGCAGTACTCCTTTTTTATCTTTTTTGCGCTATAATGTTAGGAGTAGGTGATAATAATGATCGTTTATTTAAAACGAAGTTTAGGAAATGCTTGGGACTTCCTGAAAGGAACACAAGCTTATTTTCGTGATGTAGTTCTGATGCATGGGTTTATTTTGTTTATTTGTTTGCCTTTGCTTGGTAGTATGACACGCTTGATTTTACAACGTGGGTCGATCGATTATCTTTCAACGGATAATATCCCCACACTGATTTCGCAACATCCAGGAGTTTTCTTCTCCTTGATCGCTGTCTTATTGTTGATTTTGCTCTTAGTCTATTTTGAGTTTACTTTTTTGCTAATGAGTGTTTATTTCATCAAAAAACAAGAACCAATTTCATTAAAGCAATTATTGCAGTTGACCATCCGACAAATAAAAAAAGTTCGTCCGATGATTTTTTTATTTTTCTTAGCTTACTTTTTTTTGATTTTACCGATCAGTGGATTAAGTTTTAATTCGGACTTACTTTCTAAAATAAAAATTCCTGCATTTATTATGGATTTTATTTTCACTAACCGCTGGATCATCGTAAGTTCTTTTCTACTTGTCTATGTCTTCCTCGGTTATATCGGGATTCGTTTAATCTTTGCATTACCTGAAATGATTTTAAGAGATCGCCCTTTTCGTGAAGCGATCCGTGAGAGTTGGCGTTTAACCAAAGCACGTTTTTTTGCGATTTCAGGTCAATTTTTAGTGATCAGTGGTACGATTTTATTGATTTCAACAATCAGTTACTTGGCGATCTTGTCAGGTCAGATCTTTGTTGAGGAATATTTCTCCGATTACTCATTGATTAGTGCTGTTTTTGCCATGACACTCTTACAAGGCGTTCTTTTGTTCAATATTGTGATGTCTACCGTCGGAATTTTTTACGTCATTGTAGACTTTATGGATGATGAAGGTTTCTTACCAGATATTCCCAGCTGGTTCTCTTCACAAGAAGTGCCCAAAAAACACACAGCTTTAAAAAATACTGCGTTTACTTTGTTTGCTGTTTTCTTCGGTGTCGGTGTTTGTATTTACAATATGAATTACCTGACATCTGCTTCTGAAACAAAACCTCTAACGATTTCCCATCGTGGCGTTAGCTTAGGAAACAGCGCACAAAATACGATTGCTGCACTAGAAAAGACGAGCAAAGATTATCATCCAGATTATGTAGAAATGGACATCCAAGAAACCAAAGATGGTCAATTCGTGGTCATGCATGATTTCAATTTAAGAAATTTGACTGGGGTCAATAAAGCACCGCAAGACCTAACTTTAGCAGAACTGGAAAAATTGACTGTGACTGAAAATGGTGCCAAAGAGCCATTGGTTTCATTCGATACGTATTTAAACCGAGCAAATGAACTGAACCAAAAATTATTGATCGAAATCAAAACGACTCGAAAAGACTCGGATGATTTAGTTAAAAATTTTGTTAAAAAATACGAAGAAACTATTTTAACACATGGACATATTTTACAAAGTTTGACTTACCAAACAGTGTCAGATTTAAAAGCGGAAAACCCTAATTTTTACGTTGGCTACATTTTGCCTTTTAATCTAGTTGGCCCTCCAGTAACACCTGCCGACTTCTTGACCATGGAGTACAGTACGATCAATCGTAATTTCATTGATTCTGCTCATCAGGATGGCAAAAAAGTCTATGTATGGACACCCAATGAGTCAGACGATATGAGCCGGATGATGTTTTATGGTGTAGATGGTATCATCACAGATGATATGCAAGCGTTGAATGATACGATCAAAGATTCTGAAGGAGAAATTACTTACTCTGACAAGCTATTAAACTTTGTTCTTGGTGTTGGTTAATATAAAAACGTGTTGCTCACTATCCCACCGGATAAGTAAGCAACACGTTTTTTTTAGTTTATTTTTGCTTTGATTCCTTAATAGCTCGAACGACTGCTAAAACAGCAGGGATAGCAGATATAACTGCTAGAAAAATGCTTAGTTTACCAGAATTTTTTCTTTTTTGCATAGCGATTCGCCCCCTTTCTTTTATTATAATGAAGTTTGCGAAATATCTCAAAGCAAGTGTTTGCTCGACGCTTTCAACTTTCACTATTTTGATGCCTGTTTTGCTATTATTTCAGTCATTTCAACCCAAAATATGACAATTTTGTTTGAACATTATCCCCCACTGTTCGTGAGTCCAAACCAAAAAAGAGATACATTAATCTTAAAGAGGTGAATAAAGATGGTCTACATTCAAACTGGTATATTTATTTTATTAATGATTGGATTATTGATGGGAATCTCAGAGAATTAATTTCAAGTAAACTAGCAACAGCTATCTTATAGCACATTGATTGCCCAAATATTAGAATGGTGCTAAACTTAAGGTGTATTCGGAAGTTTTATGAAAAATTTCATGAATACACAAATACCGATGAAAGGAGAAATATCTATGACATTCACAAAAACAAGCATCAGCTATCGTGTAGCATTTGATAGCTCAACGAATCGCTTCATGGCAATCGATGCAATGAACGAACAACACATCGCTTATGGGATCACCATTGAGCAAGCAGTAAAAGCGCTACACGAATCTAACTAAGGAGTGTTCCCTTTTCATGTCAGCTGATAATTCTATAGAGAATTAAAAGACGTTTTTGGCTAAACGAGCCATAGAAACGTCTTTTTTGTTTGCTCCAAATAAGAAGAATATCCTAGCAGCACTTTTAAGAAAATCCTATCGATCATTTTTTGTACTTCCCCTGCTCCTCTGAGAAATCACGCCATTTTTTCAAACGTACTTTAACAAAATCAGGTACAGGTATTCCTAGTTTCCTTAGATTTTCAATAACGGACAAACCATAGATCGCACAATACGAAAAAACCAAAGCAATACCAATTGCTTCAAAACCTGTAATTTTGAGATAGGGATAAGCAATCAAAACAATAAGTAAAATCAACAAATATTTGATTACATCTTTTACCACAGAACGTTTGAATCGTTTCTTTTTTCCTGTTTGCAGACAGATACCACTAATAAAATCAAGACACAGAATCAATACAAAAATTTGAATGTACACATTACTTACAAGATTTCTAAACTCATTCAATACCACATCATTCTCTACAATCATTTTGCTCACCCTCCACTTTCTGGAATACCTAACCTTTGTTTGATCTTACCTATTCCGACAGACTACTTCAATTTGATTACAATTCAATGTTCATCATCTTTGACACAAAATAACTTTTAAGCTATTATAAAGTCAATAGAAATCATAAGAATACGCTTTATCTTAAGCATGCTCTATTGAAAGAACTTTTAAGTAACTGTATTCTTAACTTTTCGAACAATTGAATCAGTGTATAAGCAAACTATAATAGCTTAAAAGCTAATTGTCAACCTTAATGACTTTTATGCTATTTAAATATCAAGAAAGGTGGTTCCTTATGACACTAGTTGCGCGAATCAAACAATTAGCAGAAGAAAAAAAAGTAACCTTTGCTGAAGTCGAACGTGCCGTAGGAATCTCTAATGGCCAGATCCGAAGATGGGATCGTGTTTCACCCAAGTCGGAAAATTTAAAAAAAGTAGCGGATTATTTTGGGGTAACAACTGATTTCTTATTGGGCAGCAACCAAGCGCCAAAATGGGCAAATAAAGATGATTTATTTGAGTTAGACAAAATGCTCAATTCAAATGTCAATATGGCGTATGGTGGAGAAACATTGACAGAACAAGAAAAGCAACGTGTGAAAGATGTATTGACGGGGCTTTTCTGGGAATTTCGAAAACGTGGCAAAGAGAAGTGAGCATATATGGAGATGGATATTATCAAACTAGTAAGCGAACTGAAGCGTACCTATGATACCGCCAATCCTTTTGTGATTGCTGAAAAATTAGGAATAGAAATCAGATATGTCTCTTTTCTCGATAATCCAAAAGGACAGTTTCAAGAACTATTAGGCTCCCCTATTATTTTATTGAACAACTCACTGAAAGAATCAGAAGAACGTTTTTACATTTGTGCCCATGAACTTGGACACGCTTTGTTCCATCGAGAAATATCTAGTTACTATGTATCCTCTAGAAATTCAAGAAGCAAGTCTGAAAGCGAAGCTAACTGCTTTGCTTCGAACTTGATCGTTTCCTTGTACAAAGAAGATACGGAAACCTACCCAAGAGAAGTGGAAGAACTGACAAGACTTTATGGTCTTCCAGAGAGTTGTTATCGGTTTTTGATTTAATGAGTGTACTATTATGTTTATTTAGGACTTAGTGGGGTAAGTCCTCGATAATATAGATTTGGCGACTACTACTACCTGCCGTTAAATGGGAGTAAGAAACTATCAGGAGGGCTATTATGGAATTGGAAAAGTTTCAAGATAATTTAAAACAGTTAGGTAAAAGAGTTATTGAGCTAAAAGATAGTATTGGTACAGAGGAGGCAACCAAAACATCTTTGATCATGCCGTTCTTTGCAACTTTGGGCTATGACTTATTTAACCCCACAGAGTTTGTACCAGAATTTACAGCAGATGTTGGCATAAAAAAGGGAGAAAAAGTTGACTATGCTATTGTCTTAGATGGAAAACCCACTATATTAATCGAAGCAAAGTCAATCAATCAACAGCTAACGAAACATGATTCTCAATTGTTCAGATATTTTGGAACAACAACATCTAAGTTTGGAATATTAACAAATGGCGAAGAATATAAATTTTTTACTGATTTAGACGAGCCTAATAAGATGGATTTGACACCTTTTTTAACTATAAATATCACAAAAATTAAAGATAACCAGATTCCTGAATTAGCAAAATTTCATAAAGATAATTTTGACGTTGATAAAATCACAAGCTCTGCGGCAGAATTAAAGTATCTCAGTTCATTAAAATCTTATCTTACTTCTGAATTAAATGAGCCTTCCGATAACTTCGTTAAGTATCTATTAGGCGAAATTTATGAGGGGATGAAAACAAAACAGACAATAGAAAAATTTAAACCTATCATAAAAAAAGGAATGAATCAATTTATTGCTGAAAAAGTAAATGACAAATTAAGTGCAGCATTGAAAACATCAGTTATTACAGATGAAAATGAAGCTAAATCTCAATCAGACACAACAGATGAAAGTGACAGTGAAGTTATTACTACTCCAGAAGAGCTAGAAGCTTATACCATTTGCAAAGTTGTCTTAAAAGATACCATTCCATTAAACCGACTATTTTATAGAGATAATAGAAGCTATTTTAATATCCTATTAGACGACAATATTAGAAAATGGATTTTACGTGTTCGTTTTAATTCATCTGGTATGAAAATCGAATTGAACGATGATAATAAGACGATTTATGAGCTATCCGAACCAATGGATATCTATAACCTATCCAAAGAAATGATTAACGTGGTAAATAAATTTTTATAACCGCTAAAAAGAAAGCGCTATTATTTATAACACCTTCTCATTATGAGTTTGTTGTCTATTCAAATAAAAAAGAAAAAAGTTATCTGTAAAAATATTATTTGTATTTTTTACAGATAACTTTTTATTTTCAAATAATCTTTTCTACTTACACTGTTCACTCGGTTTTAGGAGAAGAAAGAATATTTAGAGTTAGCTTTGTCTCCAGCTTACCTTATATATATTTTATTGACTAGCGTTATCTAACATACGCATCAATAGTACAGATCACTTGCTGACATTATTTTACCAACACATTGATGCGGCGTAACTGCCGTTGTTTTGGTGTATCTTCATTCCGTTGATGCTTTCTGTTCTAGTTTTAAAAATCTTACAATACATTTTCCTTTTTATGTACATACTGTTTTAAATTTTAAATCTCAATAAGCCTAAGTATACCCTTTTACATGATTTAGTATATATCATAAATTAGCTTTATTTAACTCTCTTTCCAAATCTTATTATTTGATAAAAAGACAAAAAAACCATCTCACAAGGAGATGGTTCAAAGTCGTCTATTGAATTATTTATTGATATTTACTGCTTGTGGTCCACGTTGACCATCTTCAATATCATAAGTAACTGCTTGACCTTCATCTAAAGTCTTAAAGCCTTCACCTTGGATGGCTGAAAAATGTGCAAACACATCTTGTCCATCTTCACCAGTGATAAATCCAAAACCTTTGTCTGAGTTAAACCATTTTACTGTACCGTTATTCATATATATTTCCTCCTATTACGTAAATCATACGTGTTTTGTTGCAATTAACATTACTTGGTAAAAGGAGTTTTTATAGTGTGAATATATCGCTCAGATTACGTTTCAAATTAGATTACTTATTTAATATACCATGTATTACCTAAGAATACAAATATTTACGCTTATTCTTTTGATTTATCATTCTAGTAGTATAAGTTTGTACCATTAATATTTTTATTTTGTCAATTTGTACTCAATACCATGGATCGTAATATTTTTGATAGTATCAGGCCATCCCTTGGTCTGCCATTTCTCTTCATTTGCTTGTTTTTCGATTTGATCAGCACCTTGGTTATAAAACTTCACTTGGTTTTTATTATACCAAGGATCTTTATGTGGATTTGGACTTAATTGGTAGCGATATTTCCCTGGGTTGATTTCATACCCTCTGTTCGTACCACCAAATGACGCTTCTCTCCATTTATACTGTTTTCCTTCTATTCTCATGGTACAGCCTAGAAGATAAGTGCCACCTTGCTCCTTTGCTGCCGCATCTCTACTATTCCAAAACATACTCCCACTTAATAAAACTGTTATACCTAAAATAATCACTAAAATTCTCTTCATGAAAAAATTCTCCTATCAGTATTTTTGAATTCGCTTAATCTTACAAATAATCTGTGAAAAACATATTGAATTTCCCTTGACTTTTACTAAGAATGAGCTTATGAAAACATCAAACCAATGTTCAATAAATACGAACAAATATGTCTGCATACTTGTTTTACTTATTCAAATAACTGATTAATCGCTTAGTATGAGCCGCTCCTATTCATTCGGATTTTTCATTCATCAAATTTTTTTTTAATACCCGCATCAATCGTCCAAACCGATCATTTTCCTTAGTTATTTCCCGATATCCCCATTTTTCATATAACCCTTCATGTTGAGTTGTTATATATACACTGCCGAAACCAATTTCCTTTAGTTTATTTTCACCTGTTGTAACTACTTTTTGGCTGATATGCTTCCCTCGATATTCTGGCGCGACAAAAACAGTGGCAATGTTAGGCGTGTAGTCCTTCGTATCAATAATGTCTTTTTTTACAAGAGTACAAAATCCTACAACATGATTTCCATCTTTTGCAATAATCACGGATTCCCAATCTGTAAATTCTTGTTTTTCCATTTTTTCTGCTATATACTTTGCTGCTTTCCATTCAAATTGACGGATAGAATTAGCTACTGAAAGCCAATCAGAATGTTCTTGGGTTGTAATGACATATTCCATATACTTTTCCTCTTTTCTAATTACTTTAAAAGCATTTGATTCTTGCGATCTCTACCTACTGATTATTAAATAATAGTTTACTTGATTTTTCAAATGTTTCCAAAATTTTCATATCTATTCCAAATAACAAAAAAACCATCTCACAAGGAGATGGTTCAAAGTCGTCTATTGAATTATTTATTGATATTTACTGCTTGTGGTCCACGTTGACCATCTTCAATATCATAAGTAACTGCTTGACCTTCATCTAAAGTCTTAAAGCCTTCACCTTGGATGGCTGAAAAATGTGCAAATACATCTTGTCCATCTTCACCAGTGATAAATCCAAAACCTTTGTCTGAGTTAAACCATTTTACTGTACCGTTATTCATATATATTTCCTCCTATTACGTAAATCATACGTGTTTTATTGCAATTAACATTACTTGGTAAAAGGAGTTTTTATAGTGTGAATATATCGCTCAGATTACGTTTCAAATTAGATTACTTGTTTAATATAGCACGTATCAGCTAAGAACACAAATAATAACTCTCGCAAAACATCATTAGAGTTTATGATACCTATCTCTAGTCAAAACAAGTTTAATGTAAGTAATTATTATTATCACGCTAATTTGGATGCGTTATCTTTTTACAATATATATATATAAAGTGTACGATAAATAAATAATATATATGGGAGAAATTATAATAAAAAAAATTGTTTTTATTGGTATGGTAACTAGTCTTCTTTTACTCGCTGCTTGTGAGACAACTACCTCAAAAAATACAGAGTCAGATAACCAATCTATAAGTTCAACGAGTAATATCGAACTAAATTCAATAAATGAAAAGAGTTCGTTTCAAGAAAATTCATCAATATTTCAACCTTCACAAATTCAAGAAGCTATAAATTCTACTCAATCATCTGAGGTAACAACGGAATCAACGGCTGCTTCTTCGCCCCTTGTAGGTAATGCAATAACCTCTCAGGAACGAGCAATGCAAGTACTTATCAGTGATTCTCCTGAATTACAAAATGAGGATATCGTGGTTACTTTCTATAAATAATTGAATCAGACTATCTATTCAATACACAAAGTAAATCAATACTTGAACAAGGAGGATCAGGATCGGTAGGTTTTTATCGAGTTTCTAAGGAAGGAACGATCACAATAACTGATGCATACGGAAACGCAGTTTAATTTTTTAACAAAAAAATTTAGTAGGCTTTATTTGTCAATAAACCTTGATCAAACTATACTACCTCCATAAATATATTTCTCACTCCAATTATACTTAGTTACAAAGAAGTATCTATCCCCCAGATATATGGTCACCTCTCTCTCCTTGTCAAAGAACGTGCTGTAAGTAAATCAGATGATTTTTTAAACAATCAAGATAAAAAGCATCTGGTCAACTGGTCCAATTTACATCAAAAAAAAGACAGCCAATAATCGGCTGTCTTTTCTGCATGTAGTACCATTAAAATAAAATGGCACCTACATGTTTAGTCGTTTTCATTACTAAGAATCTTCTCTAACCCCCATCTTACAGGCGTTCGTTCAATTCTTTCGCAAGGTCTTCAAACCCTGGTTTGCCTAGTAAAGCAAACATGTTTTTCTTGTAAGCTTCTACTCCTGGTTGGTCGAATGGGTTGATGCCATTCAAGTAACCTGAAATGCCGACAGCAATTTCAAAGAAGTACATTGTGTAACCTAATGTGTAAGCATCCATTGTAGGGATTTTAACTAATAGGTTTGGTACATCGCCGTCTGTATGAGCTAATAATGTACCTTCAAAAGCTTTTGTATTTACAAAGTCAATTTCTTTTCCTTGTAAATAACCAAGTCCGTCCAAGTCTTCTGCTTGTTCAGGAATTGTAATTGATTTACGTGGTTTTTCAACTTTTACGATTGTTTCGAAGATATTGCGACGTCCTTCTTGGATGTATTGTCCAAGTGAGTGCAAGTCTGTTGAGAAGTTTGCACTTGAAGGGTAGATTCCTTTTTGGTCTTTACCTTCTGATTCGCCGAATAATTGTTTCCACCACTCAGAGAAGTATTGCATTCCTGGTTCGTAGTTGATCAACAATTCAGTAACTTTGCCTTTACGGTAAAGAATATTACGCATTGCTGCATATTGGTAAGCTTCGTTTTCTTCAAGTTTGTCGCTTGAATAAGCTTTGCTTGCATCGGCAGCACCTTGCATCAAGGCATCGATATCTGCTCCGCTTGCGGCGATCGGTAGCAAACCAACTGCTGTCAATACAGAGAAACGTCCACCGACGTCATCAGGAATCACAAATGTTTCCCATCCTTCTACGTCTGCTTCTACTTTAACAGCCCCTTTTGCTTTGTCTGTTGTAGCGTAGATGCGTTTGTTTGCTTCTTCTTGACCATATTTTTTAACAAGTAATTCTTTGAATACACGGAATGCAATGGCTGGCTCAGTCGTTGTTCCTGATTTTGAAATGACATTTACTGAGAAGTCACGGTCGCCGATCACTTCGATCAAGTCAGCAAGATAAGTTGAGCTGATTGAGTTTCCAGCGAAGAAAATTTGTGGTGTTTGGCGTTTGTCGCTTCCCAACAAGTTGTAGAAGGTATGTTGTAAGAAATCGATTGCTGCACGAGCACCTAAATAAGAACCACCGATACCGATGACCACAAGGACTTCAGAATCAGATTGGATTTTCTTAGCAGCAGCTTTGATACGAGCAAATTCTTCTTTGTCGTAGTTCGTAGGTAGGTCGATCCATCCTCGGAAATCGCTACCTGCGCCAGTTCCTTCTCGTAATAATTTGTCTGCAGCAGTAACTTGACTCTGCATATAGCCTAACTCATGTTCATTGACAAATGGTGCAACTTTTGAATAGTCAAAATGAATGTGTGCCATTTTTGTTCCTCCTTAAAAGTTTCAATCTACAGATATACTTTACGTTTTTTTTTATTATTTTTCAAGCAAATATGCGAGAAGCTTCTAATATTTGCAAGAAACTTCCATTTTTTAGACTAAACCTTGCATAGCCATTACTTTTGCGACTTTTTCAAAACCTGCCACATTGGCACCAAGCAAAAGATTTTTTTCGTTGCTAAATTCTTTGGCAGTTTGACGACATGTTTGATAGATCGTTGCCATGATCTCATCAAGTTGCGCATCAACTTGGCTGCTTTCCCACACCAATCGTTGTGAATTTTGGCTCATTTCTAGCGCAGATACAGCTACACCACCAGCATTGGCAGCTTTTCCTGGACAATACCAGATGTCTGCTTTTTCATAGACTGAAACAGCATCTAATGTGGATGGCATGTTCGCACCTTCTGCGACGATCTTCACGCCATTTTCTACAAGGATCTCTGCCAATTGTCCGTCGATTTCATTTTGCGTTGCACAAGGTAAAGCAATATCAGCCGCTTGTTTCAAAGTCCAAACCGATTCATTTGCGTGGTATTCAGCTGATGAGCGTTCTTTGACGTATTCTGTTAAGCGGGCTCTTTTGACTTCTTTCAATTCTTTTAATAGATCAAGATCGATACCTTCTGGGTCATAGATATAGCCACCTGAATCAGAACAAGTAACCACTTTCCCTCCTAATTCATGGACTTTTTCGATTGCATAGATTGCCACATTCCCACTACCTGAAACCATCACTGTTTTGTCAGCAAATGAATCTTGTTCTTCGTTCAATAAGTGTTTCACATAATAAACTAAGCCATAACCTGTTGCTTCTGTTCGGATCTTACTTCCCCAGAAATCTAAAGGTTTCCCTGTCAAAACGCCTGCATCATATTGTTTCAGTCGTTTATAGGCACCATACATATAGCCGATCTCACGAGCACCTACACCGATGTCGCCTGCCGGTACATCAATTGAAGGTCCGATATGTTTTGCCAGTTCCAACATGAAACTTTGACAAAAGCGCATGATTTCATTATCCGATTTTCCTTTTGGATCAAAATCACTTCCGCCTTTACCGCCACCGATTGGTAGGCCTGTCAGGCTGTTCTTGAAAATTTGTTCAAATGCTAAGAATTTTAAAATACTCAAATTGACACTTGGATGAAAACGTAAGCCACCTTTATATGGTCCGATGGCTGAATTGTATTGGATTCGGTACCCACGATTCACTTGCCAGTTTCCTTGATCATCTTGCCAAGGAACACGGAATTGGATCACTCGTTCTGGTTCTACTAAAATCCCTAGAATATTTTTTTCAATGTATTCTGGATTTTTTTCTAAAAATTGGATGACCGTAGGCATAAATTCATCGACCGCTTGCAGAAACTCGATTTGGTCGTCATCTTTTTGGTGAAGTTTTTCTTGTATCGCTTGTACGTATTCTTTTGCATTTGACATAGGTTCACGCTCCTTTATTCATCTGACTTTATTTTAGCTTATTTCAATCATAGGTCAAAACATTTTCTGCGAATCGTCTTCAAATATGCTACACTCTCTGTGAGGTGAGAAAATGGAAAAAACTTATGACGTGATTGTTGTTGGCGCAGGAACAAGTGGCATGATGGCTGCAATCAGTGCAGCCGAGTATGGTGCCAGTGTCTTGTTGATCGAAAAAAATAAAAAAGCAGGTAAAAAATTATTGATGACTGGTGGCGGTCGATGTAATGTCACAAATAATCGCCCTGTTGATGATTTGATTGCGCATATCCCAGGAAATGGTAAATTTTTATATAGTACGTTTTCTCAATACAACAATTTTGACATCATGGAATTCTTTGAAACACAAGGGGTTCACTTAAAAGAAGAAGATCATGGACGAATGTTTCCAGTGACTAATAAATCTAAAACGATCATTGAAGCACTGGTTCATCGTCTGAATGAATTGAACGTCACGATGTTTTTTGGTGAACGTGTAGAAAAATTGATCCATAAGGACAACCAAATCTATGGTGTGCGTACTGAATTTGATGAATTTAAAGCAAAATGCGTCATTTTGACGACTGGTGGACGCACCTATCCTTCTACTGGTGCAACGGGTGATGGGTATAAATTGGTCAAAAAAGTAGGCCACACGATCACACCACTTTATGCAACAGAGTCTCCTTTGATTTCTGAGGAATCATTTATTGCGGATAAAGTGTTGCAAGGTCTTTCTTTACAAGATATCACGTTACGTGTCTTGAACCAAAAAGGAAAAGTGATCACGGAACACACGATGGATCTTTTATTTACCCATTTTGGGATCTCTGGACCAGCAGCTTTAAGGTGTTCCAGCTTCATCAACAATGAACTACAAAAAACGCAGGCACCTGTAACTGTTTCTTTAGATTGCTTCCCGACGAAATCAGTCGAAGAACTGATACAGGAGTTAGTGGAACTAAGTAAGGAATCGAAAAAGAATTTGATCAATGCGTGGCGTGGTTTTCTACCTGAACGTCTACTCCAATTTTATCTTGAACGTCTAGAAATGACCGAACTAACTGGTAGCCAAACAACCGAAAAACAAATCCAAGAATTTGCTGAATTATGTAAAAACTTTGAGCTATTGATCCATAAGACATTTCCCATCGAGAAATCTTTTGTTACTGGTGGTGGCGTTTCATTAAAAGAAGTCAATCCAAAAACCATGGAAAGTAAAGTATTGAACGGATTGTTTTTTGGCGGTGAATTACTTGATGTAAATGGGTATACAGGTGGCTTTAATATCACGGCAGCTTTTGCTACGGGGCGTGTTTCAGGGATGCACGCAGCCATGCAAAGTCAATGGTAAGAGACAAAAAAGCAAAACATTGCTTGAATGAAACATCCATGAAAGGCAACGCGTGTCGTTCGCCTTTCATGGATCGATCTTTCAGCATTTGTTTTGCTTTTTGTTTGTGGTTTTTAAATTTTGATATCGACAAATGTTGCATTGGTCAACTCAGCGATTGCTTCTGGAGCAAGTTCCATTTGCAATCCGCGCTTTCCAGCAGAAATAATGATCTGGTCATATTCTTTTGCCTGTTCTTCAATAAATGTTGGGAATAATTTTTTCATACCAATTGGTGAACAGCCACCCCGAATATATCCGGTCGTTTTTTCCAAGTCCTTGAGATGGAGCATTTCTACTTTTTTATTGCCGGAGACTTTTGCTAGTTTTTTTAAATCAAGTTCAGTGCTTCCAGGGATAACGGCAACGATCGGACCTGTGTTATTCCCCACTGCTACTAATGTTTTAAAAATTCGTGATTCACTTCCTGGCAACTGAGCAGCAACGGATGAGGCACTGATATGTGCTTCATCCCAAGCATATTCATGTTCTGTATAAGCAATCTTTTTTTGTTCTACCATACGTATAGCATTCGTTTTTACTGGTTTCTTCTTTGCCAAAATCTTCACCTTCGTCTAGCTTAATTTTCATTGAGTAAACTAATGATTTGTTTTAATTCTTTAACTGGTAATTGGCCAGGTGCAGAAGCTCGTGTCGCATCTAACGCACCGAAAGTGATGGCTGAACCTGTCACGTTGCCTGCAAGTCGAGAGACCATGCCAAGCTCACCCATTGACATAGTGATTAGAGGCATTGACACAAACGCATGTGCACGACGAGTCAATTCCATCATCCGTAAAACATCACGTTCATTATTTGGCATCACAGCAATTTTGCCGATACTTGCACCAAAATGTTCCATCATATTCAAACGATACAGCAAGACCGGATCTGCTGGTGTTTCTTTAAAATCGTGACTACTGATGACCAGTGGGATCTGGCGGCGGTGGATATCATGGAGCAGATCCTTTTCCATACTTTCGATTTTGAACAACTCAATATCTAGCATTTCCACTAATTCTGTGTCGATCAAAAATTTATACAGATCGTGATAGTCTTTGATTGAAATATCTTGCGTTCCACCTTCTTCTAAGGTTCGAAAAGTCAAAAGCAATGGAAGTCTTTCTAACATTTCATAGATCAGTACTAACGTTTCCTTTAGTTGTTCTTTGTTGAAGACATCCTGATAACAATCAAGACGCCATTCAGCCAAATCAGCACCGGCTTCCCTCGCCAGGATTGCTTCTCTCAGAAGTTCTTCGCGAGTTGTACCAGTCAAGGGCGCACAGACTTTTGGACGTCCAGTACCAAATCTTACTCCTTTTACTTGAAACATTTACTTCACGCCCTCTCTATTTTTTTATTTCATAAACAAATACCTTTAAATAATTTCCTTCTGGGAAAGAATCAATGGTTTGAAAATCATCAGGCAAACGATAAACACCGCTGATTTGGTATTCATACTCTGCAGAGATTAGTTCATCTTCGATCATTGCTTGAAATTGATCAATCGACACATTGGCTGCATTTGTTGAGGCAATCAAAATTCCTTCATCGGCTAAGATCGACAAGCTATCTTTCACTAATTCACCATAATTTTTGGCTACACGAAAGACTTTTTTCTTGTTCCGAGCAAAACTTGGAGGGTCCAAAACGATTACATCATAAGAGAAACCTTTACGTTGGGCATATTTAAAGTATTCAAAAACATCCATGACGATGATTTTATGGGCATCCGGTGTCAACCCGTTGACCTCAAATTGTTCACGAGTTTTTTTCAAACTTCGTTTTGCTAGATCGACACTTGTCGTTTCTGTTGCCCCACCCATAGCAGCAGCTACAGAAAAAGCACCGGTATAGCTAAACATATTCAGTACTGATTTCCCTAAAGCTAAGCCATCGATCAATGCCCCTCTGACTTCTTTTTGATCAAGGAAAATTCCTGTCATCAGACCTTCATTCAAATAAGTGGCATAAGTCACTCCATTTTCTTGGACAAGTAGTGGTTCTTTGGCCTCTTCTCCAGTCACATGCTGGCTCTCCGGTAATCGTGTTGTTTCAAAGCGAATTTTTTCGTAGATTCCGACAATTTCAGGATAAGCAGCTTGAAAAGCTTTTAATAAAACTTCACGAGCCAAATATAAGGTTTCATTGTACCAAGAAAAGACAGCAAAGCTATCGTAGTAGTCAATGATCAAACCACCGATCCCATCCCCTTCTCCATTGAACAAACGAAAAGCTGTTGTCTGCTCATCATTAAAATAGCTTGTCCTTTTTTCTTTAGCTGTCAGAAATTTTAGTTCAAAAAATGATTGATCAAATGGTTCATCCTTTTGACTGAGTACCCAACCAATCCCTTTGTTTTGTTTTCCTAAATAGCCTTTTCCTAAAAATTTTCCTTGCTGATCAATTAACTCTACCCATTCCGTCGTTTTTTTCATTTGGACTAGATCTTCTTCTTGGATCAATGGATAGCCTTTTAAAAATTTTTTGACTGCTCTTTTTTTTATTGTTAGTTTCATTGGCTCACCTGCTTTTTCATTCTCCCTTTTAGTATAACAAAAAACACGCTTCTTGTCTTAGAGATTCCTTGTCTTATAGGTAGTTTCCCTTAGAAAAGAGCTAAAATAAAAACTCCTTATCTCCCACTAAAACGAAATGCACAGTGTTCCGAAAGTAGCTCCTTCAGAAAAAAATTTGAAAAACGACAATTTGAAGAATGATTTCCGATTTTCCATGATGATTTCTCAGTGCTGCGCACTTTTGTCCTCCCTATTCATGTGTAGATTTTTGTACAAAACTTAGCGATCTTAAAGAAAATCTTAATCTATCAAGCTTGATTTGTACTTTCAATTGACACTATTTTGGTCTACTAGTAAAATGGTTAGGAGTATGTGAGTCGTGAGTATGTTTCATGTCACTCTTTTTTTATGTAAGAGTGCAGAAAGGAAGATTAATTTGAAAATAAAAACACCCGCTTTTTTAAATAAAAGGCTCGGATTTTTTTCTTTACTAGCAGTTTTGTTATGGGTCAAAACGATTGCTACTTATCTATTTGATTTCCATTTAGGGATCGATAGTGGCATCCAATATTTTATCTTGTTCATCAACCCGATCGCAACGACTATCCTTCTTTTAGGGATTGCCTTATATGTTAGACGAACGAAAGCAGCGTATATCACGATGCTAGTCATCTATTTCTTGTTGACCTTGCTCTTATTTTCTAACATCATCTATTATCGTGAGTTCACTGATTTTATTACGATCAACGCGATCCTAGGCGCCGGAAAAGTCGCAAGTGGTTTAGGCGAAAGTGCCTTACGGTTATTCCGTCCTTATGATGTCCTTTATTGGATCGATATCATTTTGATCATTGCACTTTTAGCAACGAAAAAAATCAAAATGGACCCACGTCCTGTACGCGCTCGAATGGCGTTTGCTTTTACTACATTAGCAGTGATGATCTTCTCTGGAAATCTATTTTTAGCTGAAGCAGATCGCCCAGAGTTATTGACACGTACATTCTCTCGTGATTATCTAGTTAAATATCTTGGACTGAACGCGTTCATGGTATACGACGGTATCCAAACTTACCAAACGAACCAAGTACGAGCTGAAGCAAGTCCAAATGATATGAAAGAAGTAGCAACTTACGTCAAAGAACATTATGCGCAACCAAACCAAGATCTCTATGGATTAGCTGAGGGTAAGAATGTTATCTATATCCATTTAGAAAGCTTACAACAGTTTGTGATCGATTATAAACTGAAAGACGAAAATGGCGTAGAACATGAAGTAACACCTTTCTTGAATAGTTTATTCCACAGTAATGAAACATTTAGTTTTGACAATTTCTTCCATCAAGTAAAAGCTGGAAAAACAAGTGATGCAGAGACATTGATGGAAAATTCATTATTCGGTTTGAACCAAGGATCGCTATTCACTCAACTTGGTGGTAAAAATACTTTCCAAGCAGCACCAAATATTTTAAAACAAACAAAAGGCTATACCAGTGCAGCATTCCATGGGAATGCTGGTACATTCTGGAACCGTAACGAAACTTATAAGAGTTTTGGATATGATTACTTCTTTGATGCTTCATACTATGACGTGAATGACGATAACTCATTCCAATACGGTTTACATGATAAACCATTCTTTGAACAATCCGTCCAATATTTAGAACGGATGCAACAACCCTTCTACTCAAAATTCATTGCTGTATCGAATCACTTCCCTTATTCAAAATTCACGAATGAGGAAGCTGGATTCCCAGTAGCTAATACGAACGATGAAACAATCAATGGTTACTTTGCGACAGCTAACTATTTAGACACAGCGGTAGAAGAATTCTTCAACTATTTAAAAGCAAGTGGCTTGTATGAAAACTCAGTCATCGTCTTATACGGTGACCACTACGGGATCTCTAATACAAGAAACAAATCTTTAGCTGAATTAGTTGGTAAAACAAGTTCGACATGGACAAATTTTGACAATGCAGCGATGCAACGCGTGCCATATATGATCCATATCCCCGGACAAACAAAAGGTGGAATCAATCATACGTACGGTGGCCAAGTAGATGCTTTACCGACATTGCTTCATTTGTTAGGTGTTGATTCAAAAAATTATATCCAATTAGGACAAGATCTTTTCTCACCTGATAATAACCAGTTAGTCGCTTTCCGTGATGGTGACTTCGTTTCACCTAAATATACCTATTATGGTGGATCTGTCTACGATACCCAAACAGGTGAAGTCCTATCCGATATGACTGAAGAACAACAAGCAGAAGTTACTGCCTTACGTGAAGCAGTCAGCAAGCAACTCGCCGTTTCAGACCAGATCAACAATGGCGATCTACTTCGATTTTATACAGAAAGTGGTTTAGAACCACTTGATACTTCTAAGTTTGATTACAAAAATGGCTTGCAACATCTAAATGATGCCGAGCGTTCACTTGGTGACAAATCAACAAGCGTCTTCAGTGAGAACAACAATCAAACGACACAAAATCTTTACGAAACAAAAACTTTCCAAGATATCCATGGTATTCCTACCGAGGAACCTACGGATAGTGAAGATGCAGTAGAAAACAACGAATGAACAACGTGAGAATAAGTAGCGAATGTTATCACTCAACGAACAGCACTCGAGGAAATCCTTTCTTCGGGTGCTTTTTTTGATCTAATAACTAGCGATATAAATAGATTTGCTTATTTCTACTCAGTGATTTTTTTTACCCGCACGATTGAAAGTGCAAAGAGATGCTACTAATCATATTCGATGCATCTCTGTCCCCTCATACATACTCTAAGTCTGAAACGATTAAGATCCCAGACAAATCATTTGATTCTTGGGGACTCATCGCTCGTTCATAAATCTTGAAATTGATACATTTCCCTATTAGTTTTTGCACTGGATCTCATAGTAGGACCAAAAGAATAGCGTCACTAAAGAAGTTTTTTATACGCCTTCAGGTTCCTTTTGCTTGTCCTACTTGACCAGCCTTCCTTTATTTCGGTTTTTCACTAAATGATTTTCATACTTTATTCATATTCATTTTTTATACTATTCTTGAGGTGAAAAGTATGAATATGATCCGTTATTCTACCGCACGATTACTTTATTACAAAAAACAAACATTTCTATATACTTTGTTTTCAAGCTTTTCTGCTTTTCTATTATTGATCAGCTTTAACTTATATAATCTACAAACCACTTTACACAAACAAATCCAAGATCGGGTGTTGATATTTGATGCTTCTGATGTCAAAGAAAACTTGCCTTCATCAGAAACGCTTCAACAAGCCTATCTGGTTGTGATCAGTTGTATACTGGCACTGTTTGCCTTGTGTTTCTTTTTTTTCTTTTTACTCTCACTCTATCGTCATCGTATGGAAATCATCAATTGGCGATTAGCGGGTCTTTCCAAACCAAAAATGTTCTTCTTTGTTTTTTGGCAATCCTTGATTCCATTAGTTCTGAGTTGTCTTGGCGTTCTTTTGATCGTTTTTGCTTTCCAAAATGGCTATCAAGCTTTACTCCAAAAAATCAATTTGGCTCTGTTAGATTTCTTCGAACTACCGAATTTACCAAGTGTCTTTTCTTCTGGAAATGGTTTATCGATCTCGATTGATCAAAATAGTTTTTTCATGATCGATTTTTTTAGCGATAACTTTTTAGTAGATACCTTAAAAGGGATCGGACAGACGATCATTTGTTTAGTTAGTATTAGCACATTACTTAGTACCTGTCTTTTCATGATTTCAAATCGACTTTTAAAAAGAAAGAAGCTGATCATTGATGAACCAACATGATTCAATGATATCATTTAGCGGTTTTACTGTTCTGATCGGTTCGAAAGCCGAACAACAGGTGATTTTCACAGAGATCAAAGCACAACTCCTTGCTTCAGAACGAACTGATCTGATGATCGTTCAAAAAAATTGGCCGTTCTTCCCTTATCTTAATTTAAAAGAACAAGTATTTTTGGACATCCCCGAAAAACAAAAAAAAGCCAAACAGGAACAAGCGCAAGATAAGCTAATGATAGATTCCTCGTTGCTCAAAAAATCAGTAAGTGAATTGAGCACGTACGAAAGAATCAAATTGCAACTGATGCATGCGATCCTCGCCGATAAAAATAAACTGATCATCGAAGACCCTATCGATGATTTGTCGATTATCGAGATTCAAGATCTTTTGACAAATCTTTGCGATTTAGTCAACGATCATTCTTTTTCGATCTTATTGTTGACTCATGATCTTTCGATTGCCGAAAGCCCATATGTCACTGATTGTAAAGAAGCGAGTTGACTTGTGCTTGTTGATCTTCATAAAAAAACCGTTAAAACAAGAGAGAAGCCTTGTTTTAACGGTTTTTGATTTAGTTATCATTCGATTTCAACATCTGGTAATTTTACAGTAAATGTCGTTCCTTTTCCTAACTCACTTGTTACGTCGAGTTTTCCTTTATGCAATCGAACTAATTGTTGAACGATCGGTAACCCTAAGCCGGATTCGCCATATTTTGTATTTTTTCTAGATGGATCAACTTTGTAATAGCGATCCCATATGCTTTTCATTTGTTGTTCTGACATACCAATACCAGTATCGGTCACTTTGATGATCGTTTCAAGATAACCTTTTTCTAATGTGACTGTGATCGTTCCATTTTCAGTGAATTGGATCGCATTTTGAATAATGTTGACCATGATCTGTACAAACCGATCATAATCAGCGTATACGTCTAATTGTTCAGGTGCTTCTAAAATCAATTGATTACCCGCAGCTTCTGCTTTTGCTTCCAATTGAGCAACAATGTTTTTTAACGTTTCTGTCCCATCAAATTTTTTGATGACCATACTGATTTGATTCGTTCTGATTTTTTCATAATCTAGATTCTCATTGACTAGACGAATCAAACGTTCAGTTTCATTTTTCATTAATTTAATGGCATTTTCCCGTTGGTTTTCTGGGATGGCATTATACTCTAAGCCTTCTAACAAGCCATTGATGGTTGTTAAAGGGGTCCGCATTTCATGGGAAGCATCTGCCATGAATTGTCTGCGCCGATTCTCTTGTTCCTCGATTTCTGCTCGTGATTCTTTCAGTGAGTTGGTCATCTTATTGAAATCATCTGCTAATTCATCAAATTCATCTTTGTCATTTACAGGTAATTGCACATCGAAGTTGCCATTCGTGACTTCTTTTGTAGCATTTCTCAAACGATTGATCCGTTTGACTTGGAAAGCCGCAAAGGCATAGCTTGCGATGATTGCAATAATACTTGAGAAGATGAAGCCTTTGAAGAGATTCAAGGTGACTGATCGCACGCTATTGTCGATGTTTCTGGCTGGTTGGCTTACAACTAATCCCCCATAAAACTCATGATTCAAGTTGAAAGGAACCAAAGCATAGGATGTGGCTTGATTCTCTCCTGAGATATTTTTATTTGAAGTAAACTTGACTTGGCGACCGCTTCTCAAACTTTCCCATTGATCTGCTGTAATCGTAAAATTCAAGTAAACCCCAGCAGTTGGATAAATCACTCGCTCATATTTATCAATAAAGATAAAATTGACATTTTGTTCAGTTAATACTTGTTCAGTCAGTTCCAACGCATTTTGGAATGCTTGATCTTGATTGAATTGAGGAAACGTATCCGCAAAGGTTTGGGTCGTTTTCTCCACCGACTCGGCATAACCAAAAAGTTGTTGGTAATTATTTTCTTCGATGGTCTGCTTGGTCAATTGCGTAAAAGAAATACCGACGATCAAGATGATCATCGCGATCATCCCACAAAATGCCAGTAATTGTTGGTATAAATAGCGCATCAGGCAACACCTGAATCATCAAATTTATAGCCTACTCCCCAAACGGTCTGGATCACTTGTGGGCCTACTTTCTCGATTTTTTGACGCAATTTTTTGATATGGGCGTCGACGGTTCGTTCATCACCAAAATATTGATAATCCCAAACGAGTTCCAATAACTGTTCTCTTGAAAACACTTGTCTTGGTTTTTTTGCTAATGTAAATAAAAGATCAAATTCTTTTGGTGTCAATCCATCGATCGGTTGGTTATTCAAGTAGGCTTCACGCGTTTTCGTATTCATCTTGAAGTGATCGGTTTGGATGTCAAAATTTTGATCAGATAATGGATTTTCTTCTTTTGTTTCTACCAATTCGCTACGACGGTGTAATGCCTTCATACGTGCAATCAATGTCAAGGGACTAAAAGGTTTAGTGACATAGTCATCAGCTCCCATCTCTAAACCGATCACTTGATCACTTTCAGAATCTCGAGCGGTCAACATGATGATTGGTACTGTACTAGAAACTTTTCGGATTTCTCGTCCAACCATCATGCCATCCATTGTCGGAAGATTAAGATCCAACGTGACCATATCCCAATGTTGCGGATTCTCTAAAAACGCATCTAATCCTTCTTTTCCGTCGTATTTGAAGGTTGCTTCCCATCCTTCATTCAAAAAAAACATCTGCATCATTTCAGATACGGATTGATTATCTTCAATCATTAAAATGTTCATGCTCGTCTCCTCCATTTATCAAATCGTAAGTTTGTAATTTTTTTTCTGTTAATATAAAAATCGGCATGATCGGAAACACTAAGACCAACATTTCAATAATAAAAAAATTGGTATGTCCTGTGATTTTTAATCCGTAGCCGATCAAGGTCATCAATAATCCGAAAATCAAGAAATATTTTCCGCTTGTTCGTTGGGCAATCCGCCAATGTTCGTCGGATCTTGTGGCACGTTCTGAATGATAACCATAGAAAGGTAAATTACCTTTAGAAGGCAAAATTAAAAATAAGAGCCCTATCAAGGTCAAAAAAAGACCAACTGTTAAAAAAATCATGATTTCACTCTCCAATCTCTGTCTATAGTATACTCTAAAATGGTTGCTGAACCAATAAGTTCAGTAATTCTTCACGAAACGTTTGTCTTTTGTTCATTCTTTGATAAGATAAAGATAGTCAAATGAAAAAGGAGTTTTATTTGTGACAAACTATCAAGCAATCACATTTTTCGATCTCGATGGAACTTTATTAGATGGACATTCTAAAATAACTCCTGAGATCGCCGCAGCAATCCAAGTATTAAAAGAGAATGATATCCTACCTGTTATCGCTACTGGACGGACAGAAATGGAAATCAAACAAATCATGCGTGATGCGGGTATTACTTCCGCTGTAACAATGAATGGTTCTTGCATTAGCGTAGAGGGAGAAGAAATTTATTCTGTACGCTTTTCTAAAGAAGAATGTCAAAAAATGCGTGACCATATCGAAGAGCAAGGTCATGCCCTTTGTTTTTATAATAGAGAGAACATTTGGAGTACTCATCACACAGAGACCATGAGAAAAGCTTATGGCTTTATCCATTCAGATGTGCCACCAATCGATCCTTCCGCTTTTCAGGATCATCCGATCAATATGTTGCTGATTCTTTCCGAATCAGGTGATGAATATTATCATGAACGTTTCCCAGACATGACTTTTTACCGCAATAGTCCTTATTCGATTGATACGGTCAGAAAGGGTATTTCAAAAGGTGCAGGCGTCAAACACTTAAAAGAAACGTTACAATTGGAAAATGTTCCGACTTTTGGTTTTGGTGACGGACCGAACGATTTTGCCTTACTCGAAGCTTGCGATCACAAAATCGCAATGGGCAATGCCTATGATGAGTTAAAAGAACTTGCAACCTTCATTACGAAGAAAAATACCGAAGGCGGGATCGTTCACGCATTGAAGCATTTTGAATTGATTTGATTGTGGAACTGCTTAAACATGACAAAACAAAATAGCCGTCACTTTAACAGAGGACGACTATTTCTACTATACCGAATGAAATTTTTGGCGCCTTTTTTAGCGGCGCTTTCCAAAGGGACTGTTCAAGCAGTTCCTTTTTTATTGTTAATCTCGCCCAAGACTGAGGATTCAGACATCGCCCCTAAGTCCATGAGTAGGGAATTTTATCTACTCAACATCTCTAAAATGACATATATCCACCTTTATTTTACTATCTCTCAACTGCGGCTAAAAACCGAATCCTTGTTTTGACATCAGTCCATGTCGATCATCACTTCAACCGTTTGCAGTGGTACGTCATAGAAGCGGTCTTCGCGACGCCCTAAGAAATCTTTGGCTTGTTGAGGGAACAAGGCATAGCTTAAAAGATCTTCTGGTGATTTTGCATACTCACTGATTTCTTTTTTGAGTAGCGACAATTGAGGTGCTAGTAAATCTGCGGGTCGTTCCTGGATCACTTGTTCATCACCAATGATTGTTTGTTGGATGGCTTCAGCGATTGGTGCTGGAGGACGGCCGTACAACCCTCGAACATATTCTTTGATTTCAGTTGGGACGAGTTTATATCGCTCACCAGAAAGTACATTCATCAGCGCTTGCGTTCCTACCATTTGGGACAACGGAGTAACGAGTGGCGGAAAGCCAAGATCTGCTCGAACTTTTGGCACTTCTGCTAATACTTCTTCATATCTCTCTTGTAATCCTTGTTCCGTCAACTGACTTAATAAATTAGATAACATACCGCCAGGCACTTGATAAATCAATGTTTTAGGTTCAATGTCCTTGACTTTAGGATTTAACATCCCTTCTTCGCGAAAACGATCTCTGATCGGATTGAAGTATTCTGCTATTTTTGTTACTTTTTTCATATCTAGCCCTGTCTCATAGCCCATTTCTTCAAGCACCAAAGCCATTGATTCAGTTGCAGGTTGGCTCGTTCCACCCGCAAAAGAAGAGATAGCCGTATCGATGATGTCCGCCCCTGCTTCAACTGCTTTTAAATAGGTCATTTCAGCGATCCCACTTGTTGCATGGGTATGGACTTCTAATGGTAATGGAACAGCATCTTTGATTCGACTGATCAATTTGTAACCCGTTTGCGGGGTCAATACGCCCGCCATATCTTTGATACATAACGAATCTGCTCCAGTATCCGCCATTTCTTTTGCTAACCTTACAAAATAATTGATCGTATGGATCTCACTCGTCGTATAAGAAATAGCTGTTTGGCAATGACCACCAGCTTCTTTAGCTGTCACAATAGCAGTCTGTAAATTTCGGACATCATTCAATGCGTCAAACACACGAATACTATCAATGCCATTCTTGATCGATTTCTCGACAAATTCTTTGACTACATCATCTGCGTAATTTTTGTACCCAAGGAGGTTTTGTCCTCGAAGCAACATTTGTAGCTTTGTTTGTTTGACTTGTGAACGAATCATACGCAAACGCTCCCATGGATCTTCATTTAAGAAACGTAAGCACGCATCAAAGGTAGCGCCACCCCACATCTCTAATGAATGGTAGCCTGCTTGATTCATTGTTTTCAGGATTGGCAACATGTCTGCTGTACTCATTCTTGTGGCAATCAAGCTTTGTTGCCCATCACGCAAAACGGTTTCCATCATTTGGATTTTTTTTGCCATTTACTTCCTTCCTTTCTCAACAAGTTGCTGGATATGTGTGCGTATCATTTGAAGGGAATGTTTCTGTTCGCGACTACAAACTTTGGCTACTTCGTTACACACGTAACATGTCCGTTGGTTATATCCCAGCATCTCGCGACTCAACTGCTGCATCTTTCCTTCTTCCCAAAAAAGTACATCAAGATCAACTAATCGACCATAGGGGCATGTTTCTTCGAGTTCGATCATGCGCTTTTTTAGTAGCTCTTTTCTTAAAGGAAGAAGCAAAAAATACTCGTAACCTGTTTTTTTCTTACGGTACAACTGGACCAATGGAGTGACTTCTGAAACACATTCTTCTATAGCTTCGACCACTATATGAAAGACTTGTGCGATTTCTTCTGACGTTTTGACAGGACCTGGTATATTCGTAGTTGCTGAAAGCAACACATGTTGTGGATTTGCTACCAATAATTTTCTTTGTCTTTTAGCACGGGCCTCTCTTGCGATAAGGATCTCTTCATGCGTCACAATTGGTCCATTGAATAATTTGCTACACATTTTTGACCACGTCGATCAATGTGCCATCGCGATATTCCACCAAGGCAACGATTTTTTCGCCATACTGGAGGGCTGAAGGCTCGCCAACGATGGCATATGCTTTTTGTTTAAGCTCGTCAATCGTATATTGCGGTATATCTACACCCTTAAAATACTCGATCAGATCTTGACGTTCAGGATTGATGGCGATACCTACTTCCGTAACTAAGACATCAATGCTAGTTCCGGGAGTCACAACCGTATTGACATGATCAACAACAGTGGGTATCCGTCCACGAACGAGTGGCGTGATCACCAGGCTCATTTTACAACCCATGCTTGTATCTGGATGCCCGCCAACAGCTCCACGAATCACTCCATCTGAACCAGTCATGACATTGACATTGTAAGCCGTATCGATTTCTAGCGCAGACACAATGGCTGTATCTAGCTGATTTACCATAGCACCTTTACTTGCTGGAGAAGCATACATACTTGCATCTATTTCATAATGTTGGTTGTTTTCACCTAAAGAAATCGCAGATAAATGATCGAAATCCTGGACATCAATAATCTTTTCTACTAAACCTTCCTCCAGTAATTCCACCATCGCATTTGTAATTCCACCTAAAACAAAACTAGCAGTCATTTGGTCTTTCAACATTGCTTCGCGTAAAAAACGGGTAACTGCCAGTGCCGCACCACCTGTGCCAGTTTGAAAGGAGAATCCCTGTTGATAATAAGGCGAATGAGTGATAACTTTTGCTGCATACTCTGCGATCAAAAGTTCTTTAGGATTTTTAGTAAAGCGTGTCGCACCTTTGGCAATGCCTTCGGGATCACCTATCGCTTCCACTTCTACAACATAATCGACATCCGTCTGTGCAATACTGATTGGGATATTAGGAAAAGAAACTAATGTATCTGTGAGGATGACCACTTGATCCGCATATTTTGCATCGACCATGGCATAACCTAGTGATCCGCAAATGGCCTTTCCAGTGGTTCCATTGGCATTTCCATATCCATCTGAACTCGTCGCCCCTAAAAAAGCGACATCAATATGCAGATCACCGGATGCAATTGCTCGCGCTCGTCCACCATGGGAACGAATGATTACTGGTTTTTCCATGATTCCTTGCGAAATCGCTGCACCTACTTTATCCCGCAAACCGCTTGTGGTAATTCCTGTCACAACGCCATTTTTTATATGATCAATCAAAGGTTCATGGACATTTGCGATTGAACTTGGTGCGATCGTGATATCTTTGATTCCTAACGAGGCAATCTCTTCCATGACCTTATTAAGTACAAAGTCTCCTTCACGGAAATGATGATGAAAAGAAATCGTCATTCCATCTTTCAGCCCTGTTTTTTCAATGGCTTCTTTGAGACTTCCCACTATTTTTTTCTCATTTGATCGGACAGGATGGATGTTTCTACTGGCTTCCTTGTATGGTTCAATATGGTCCAACTCACCTTCGTACAGACGATGAGCAACTGTTGCTGTTTGTGGAATCTCTTTGCCAACTTTATTTACAACCATTTCTAGATCTCCTCCTCTCTGATCAACTTCGCTGCTTTTGCAAGAGCAATCACTCTTTCTGCTCGCTCGACGATTGGTTTGTCCACCATCTTGCCATTCACAGAAATCACGCCTGAACCTTTTGCTTCCGCTTCTTGGATACCCCAGATCACTTCTTTCGCTGCTTGGATCTCTTTTTCTGTTGGTTCATAAATAGCATGGACTAATGGAATCTGACGTGGGTTGATCACTGATTTCCCATCAAAGCCTAGTTGCTTGATCAGACGAACTTCTGTTTGAAATCCCTCAAGATTTTCAACATCTGAATAGACAGTATCGATTGCTGCAATACCAGCAGCTCTGGCTGAATGAAGGATCATATTTCGGGCAAAAGACAATTCTTGCCCATCTGGGTATCGTTGGGTTTTCATATTGGTCACATAATCTTCGGCACCTAACGCGATGCCAACTAACCGTTTGGAAGCTTTAGCGATTTCTCTTGCATTCAATACCCCTTCTGCAGATTCGATCGCTGCCATCATTTTTGTGGTTCCCATTGGGATTTGATAGGTTTCTTCCACTGAAGTGATGACCTGATCAACCTCGATGATGTCTTGTGCGGTTTCTGTTTTTGGCAAGCGAATGACATCGATCCCTGCTAATACCATTGCCTCAATGTCTTGGTCACCCCCAGCCGTCAATGCGTTGATTCGAACGACCGTTTCTACTTTGCTATAGTCAAATGTTTTTAATGCCATATGAACGAGCAAGCGTGCCGAATCTTTTTCTTTTAAGGATACGGCGTCTTCCAAATCAAACATGAGTGAATCTGCACCGTATAATGGCGCATCTCTCAGCATCGCTGCATTTGCACCAGGGACAAACATCATCGTTCTCCTTAAACATTCCATGAATTGATCTCCTTCCAATCATAGCGCTCTTGCTTTCCAGCTCGATGGACTGCTGTAATCGTCCTTGCCTGGATCGTGCAATCAAGCGCACCTTTATCGACAGCTGTTACTTTGGCGGCTTCAATGCCTAACTGTTGAAGGGTGTCCATAATGACTTTTCTGATTTGGTGACCAAATTGTTTTTCGACATTGCTTGTCAAGGAAAGTTCAATGCCTTTTTCTATCTTTGGATCGATCGTGATCATGATATCACTGGATTCAATTGTTCCAGCCACTGCACTTTGATAAATTTTCACTTCCTGTCACCTCTATTACGTTTATGATTTTTGATATAGTTATAAGTCGAAGCAGGCAAATACGCTTGTAATGTCTGCAAGTCATCTTCTTGTAAGGCTTTTCGGACTTTTGTTGCACTGATTGCTACTCTTTTGATACGTTTGCGTGGTAGGACGATCAAAGAAAGCGATTCTCCAAATACCTTTTTCAACGTTTCATTATAGATTTCAGTTATCTTAGAGTAGGGTTCTTCACCGACAAACCGATTTTCAATTTTAAGTATCGGTGCGATTTTTTCTTTAAAAAGTAGCGCATCCAAAGTACCTTGCGCTTTTGCCGCTTCTTCTGTAGCATGTTCCTTTAAAAAATAGGCAGGAAATGTGGCGGAAGAAATCAGATAATCTTCAGTCGGCAAAATCGTGACATTTTTTACATGCGCGACCCCTTGCTTGACCATTTCGAACCGTTCAGAAAAGGAAAATTCTGAACAATCTTCTGAAAGGATAAAAAGGTAGACTTGGTCTGCTTGTTTGGCTGCGCACTCCACCAAGTACTGATGTCCTTTTGTAAAAGGATTGGCATTCATCACAATCCCACAGCCTGTACCTTTTTTCTTTTTTGCCTTCAACATGGCAAGATAATCTTGAAAGTCAGGTGTACCTTGTTCCATAAACAATATGGTTTCAGTGGCAATGATCTCTTTAAATCCCATAGCATGAAAAATGGAGTGATTACTAGGATCTGTGTAGACAAAGAAATGCCTTTTGTTTTCTTCGGATAAATGATCAATTAATTGCTGAACGAGCTTCGTCAACAAATTTTCTGATTGGAAATCTTTCGCAACAGCCAAATATTTTAAAATATTACGCTCATAAGAACCGGTGGCAATCAGCTGCTCTTCTTGATAGATCCCAACGGTATAGTCAACCTTTTCATTCAATGTGAGACCGGATTTTTCGATCAGCTCCAGCCATTGTTGATAGACTTGAGCGTCCTTTTCCAACCATAATCTTTTGATTGTATACATGTACAAGACCTTCTTTTTATTTTCTTACTGGAAACAAGCGACTCAATAGCATCGAAGCAAGATAAATGATCAAGATAACAACGAATACGCCACCCCATCCTAAAACTAGTAGTTCAAGAGATTTGATTAACTCTGCTGACATCGTTTTTCTCCTTTCTTATACCAATAAGGCGAGCAATAAGCCGCCGGCAATCACTGAAGCAATCTGACCAGATACATTGGCTCCAGCTGCGTGCATCAAAATAAAGTTCTGTGGGTCTTCTTCTGTTGCCATTTTCTGAATGACGCGACTAGACATTGGAAAAGCAGAGATTCCTGCTGCTCCGATCATTGGATTGATTTTCTCTTTTCGGAATAAATTTAACAATTTAGCAAACAATACTCCACCGATCGAGTCCATAATGAAAGCAACCAGCCCTAGACCGATAACCATCAACGTATCGATCTGTAAAAATTCTTCATACTGCATTTTGACCGAAATGGCGATCCCTAATAATATGCTGATGAGATTGACTAACTCATTCTGAGCAGTGATCGACAAACGATCCAATACCCCACATTCTCGTAACAAATTTCCAAACATCAAAAACCCAACAAGTGGCAGAGAGACAGGCGCAATCAAACCAGCGACGACTGAAATAACTAAAGGAAAAAGGATTTTTGCTGTTTGCGACACTTCCCCTGCACGATAATTCATTCGAATACGTCGCTCTTTTTTAGTCGTCACAGCTTTGATCGCAACTGGCTGAATGATTGGCACGAGGGCCATATACGAATAGGCAGCCACCATGATGGCACCCATATATTTCGAATTCAACGTGTTCGCGACAAAAATGGAAGTTGGTCCATCCGCTGCTCCGATGATGCCAATAGAAGCTGCATCATTCAAATCAAAACCTAATAGGATCGCTACGATGATCGTAAAGAAAATCCCAAATTGTGCGGCGGCTCCAAAAAGTAATAAAAATGGATTTTGTAACAAGGGACCGAAATCGATCATTGCACCAATACCAATGAATAATAAGAGCGGAAATAGCTCCGTCGTAATCCCCATATCAAACAAAATTTGGAACGCGCCGGCCTCACCACCGGCACTCAGCACACCTGAATTAGGGAAATTAACTAAGATCGTACCTAACCCCATCGGTACGAGTAACGTTGGTTCATATTCTTTTTTTATCCCAAGGTACATGAGGACTCCGCCAATCACCATCATCACGATGCGTCCCGGCTCTTGCCCCATGCCAATAACTCCTTCAATAAGTGTTTCCACAGATGTCACTTCCTTTTACTTAATACTGAATACCAAGAGTCACCAAAATGACTCTACTCTCAAAGCGAACATTTAACTAATCGTGATAAGTGGATCACCAGGATTCACCATTTCTCCTTGACTGATATGGATTCCAGTCACTTGACCAGCTTTTCCAGCAACGATTTCATTTTCCATTTTCATCGCTTCTAAAATCATCAAAGGTTGATTGATTTCCACTACCTCCCCAACTGTAACTAATAAACGAGAAATCGTGCCTGGCATCGGCGAAGTCATCGCATCCGCTCCCGCTCCGACTGAGGATTTCGTTTCTGGTACAGTTGTTGAGACCTCTGATGGTATGACCGCTTCAACTGGTGTAGATCGTTCTGGTGTTGGAACTGGATTCGTTTGCGGACTTCCACCGATTTCTTCCATTTCCACTAAATATTCTTTTCCATCAATTGAGATTTTGAATTTCCGCAACATTTTTTCTCCTCCAAAACATTTATTTTTTGGCTATTTTTCGTATAATAAACTGACTATTTGGATTGACTCCCGCTGCTACACCTGTAGCAATCAGTGAAACCAAAATTGCTTCCGGATTTCTCTGCTTGATTTTTTTGATAATGAATCGACTCTCCGGATCATATTCTGCTGCTAAACTTGCAGCTACCACGCTGACAAGCTGAATATCAGCTGGCGCAGCATCAATATATGCAGGAACCGGTTTCATTTTTTCTGGCTTTTCATTGTCTCTTTCTACTATTGTGGGATTGGGCTTCACTGCTGGTTGTTGCTTCTTTCTTCGTTTTGTAAACAGCCACATACTTCTTGCTCCTTTCTTCTTTTCTGTCCTTATTTTTATTATAGGATGATTCAACCAATTATGTTTTCCAAACTGATATAAGATTGTTTTTTTGTTGTTTCTTTTTCTTGAATCAGGCAAAAAAAGCAATACAAACATTGATATAAAAGCTTTTTCCAATGAATTAATGTTCTGTTAAGGTACTATTAAGCATTCGATAAGATTAGGTAGACCAAATTGTTTTTTTCATGTTCTTTTTTCTTACTTCATCTATCTTCCCTTTAAAATATTGCTTATCCTAGAGTCGTCAAGGAGGCGTCAATTTTAGAAACACACAACTCTTTCTGTCCTAAGAATAATTTTCTACCCATCTAATTTTGATACCGCTTATAAACAATGCAATCAGAAAAGGAGAAGCGTATGTTACTAACCGTTTTATCTTATGCAATGATCATTATCTTCATGTATGTCATCATGAAAAAGAAAATGTCCCCTTTTACTTCCCTTGTGGTTATTCCACTTTTATTTACCTTAATTGCAATGATTTCTGGTGCTTCAAAGAAAGGAAATATTGGCGATTTTGTATTAGAAGGCATCAAAACAACTTCAAATACAGGAATCATGCTATTATTTGCCATTTTATATTTTTCAATCATGTTAGACGCTGGTCTATTTGATCCAATCACTAAAAAAATGATTTATTTTGCCAAAGGCGATCCGATGAAAGTTTTAATGGCAACTGCGATCGTTGCCGCAACCGTTTCGCTGAATGGCGATGGGACAACGACTACGTTGATTTGCTGTTCCGCTTTTATTCCTATCTATAAAAAATTAAACATGAAAATGATGAACTTAGGGGTATTGATCATTCTTCAAAATACCATCATGAATCTATTACCTTGGGGTGGACCGACCGCTCGAGCGATGGCAGTATTGGAAGTCGATGCGGATATCTTGTCTTACCTAGCTCCTGGAATGATCTTGTCTTTGCTTTATGTCATTTTTTTCGTTGCACGCCGGATGGGAAAACAAGAACGTGACCGTTTAGGTATTACCCAATTATCAAATGAGGAAATTGAAGAAATCACTAAAATCACCGATCCTGAAACAGTCAAAATGCGCTGTCCTAAAAATTTTGTATTCAATGGGATACTCACGATCGTGTTGATTGCCTGGTTGGTTGCAAGCTCGTTTATCTCTTCGATTGCCTTACCACCTCTTTTATTATTTTTAGTAGGAACATGCATTGCCTTAATGGTCAATTACCCTAATCTAAAAGATCAATCCGCCCGTATTGGTGCAAATGGTGGCGATGCAGTGCAAGTCGTGATTTTAGTTTTTGCAGCAGGAGTTTTCATGGGGCTTTTCCAAGGTTCCGGTATGGCTGAAGCACTCGCGAATAGCTTTACTTATCTCATTCCAAAACAACTAGCAGGATTCTGGGGATTAGTCATTGCGTTGATTTCAGCGCCCGGTACTTTCTTTATTTCAAATGACGGTTTTTATTTCGGTGTATTACCCGTTTTAGCAGAAGCCGGACATACCTATGGCTTTACGAATATGCAAATGGCTCTCGCCTCTTTGATGGGTCAAGCCTTCCATTTGCTCAGTCCTTTAGTCGCTTTTATCTATCTTTTGTTACGTTTGACCGGATTGGATATGGGGAAATGGCAACGAGAAGCTGGAAAATATGCCTTGGGTATTTTTACTATTTTTGTCGTCACAATTATTCTTTTTGGCTATATGCCATTTTATATTTCCCAATAAAAACAACCGTCTAAAGTAGATGTCCACTCTGAGAAGTGCTCCGTAATAGTAGAAAACAATTGATCCTCTCTTTTTCGATGTTACGGAACAATTTCTCAGAGATTTCCAGACGGACACTTTATTCCGATTTGTAAAATAAAAGTCACTCACATTTTAGTCATTTCTCATGAGGCGAAGGATAAAGCATGATAGACTTATTCATTGACTTAGTTTTTTATAGCAAAAGTAGAAATGGGGAGAAGAAATGAACAAGGTTGTTGAAGCATTACGTAAAAATTTGGACCTCACACAAAATAAGACATTGAATGTGCTTATTTATGAAGCGTTTCGTAAAACGATCATTCTTGGCGATATCCCTGCCAATACGCGGATCAACGAAAAAGTCTTAGCCGAAGAATTGAATATCAGCCGTACACCTATTCGCTTAGCAATGAAACAATTAGTCAATGAAAAATTGGTTGAACACGTACCCAAAATCGGCATCGTCGTCAAAGGTATCCGCATAAAAGACGCTTACGAAATCTATGATATCCGTAAATCTTTAGATACACTTGCCACGATCAAAGCAATGAATCAGATGACAAAAGAAGATTTCATTGAGCTGAAAGAACTATTATTACGAGGCGAAAGCTATAATCAAGCAGATCAAACAGAAAAAGTCTTGCAAAATTTTTCGGACTTCAATACGTTCATCTATGAAAAAAGCCACATGCTCCGTTTAAAATCCATTGTCTTAGAGTTACAAGCTTACCTCGTTTATTTTCGCGATATCGCCATTCGTTCATCCAGACGCAGGGATAAAGCCCTTGAAGAACATTGGCTGATCTATCGCGGGATGCAAACAAAAAATGCAGAACAAATCACTTTGATCACCCACGAGCATTTAGATCGTTCATTACAATTTATTTTAGCTGAAATGGAGCGTAGAAAAATTGACTGACCACAAACTGATCGGTACGATCGCACAGGCTGCACAGCACGCTTTGTTTTACGAAGTAGCATTAAGTCCAAAACCAGGATTAGTCGATCCTATTTCAAATGGCGCGCATACAGATATGGATTTTCAGACTTTTCAAATAAGTATCCAAACCTTAACACCTTTTTTTCAAAAATATATCGCATTAGGTCTTACCCATAAAGGAAACACAAAATCATTATTTGAACAGCTAAGGCAGACTGGATATCAAGCAGAGCAAGCAATGCTTGACGCAACAAATGACATCAACACACATAAAGGAGCGAATTTTTCGTTTGCAGTCATCTTGGGCGCGATCGGTTGGCACATGCAACAGTGTTTTATCCAAAGACTTCCATTAAACGCCAAACAGACGGAGCAAATTTTAAAGCTTACCGGAGAACTGACCCATGATTTGATCAAAGAGGATTTTCATGATTTAGCGCGGAAGACACAGCGTACACATGGGGAAGAGCTTTTTTTGGTGCATGGTATTTCAGGTATTCGTGGCGAAGCTGCTCAGTGTTATCCCAGTCTTGCTTCCATTCTTCTTCCCTACTTACGTTCAGCAAACTATCATGCGCCCGATGAAGTCTTTCTACGTGCCTTGGTTTTATTGATGAGCGAAATCGAAGACGGGAATATACTTCACCGAGGCGGTATTCAGGAGTGGCAAAAAGTACAACAAGAGACAAAAAAAATTCATCAAGCAAAGCTTCCACGGAAGCAGCTACTTGATGAATTAACGATCTATGATCAACGATTGACCAAACGCAATCTAAGTCCTGGTGGTGCAGCAGATTTACTTTCATTAGGTATTTTTTTCGCTCAATTAGAAGGATTACTTTCTTTACCAGAGGGTAAGAAAATATAACCAAGTCCTCTAACCGTTCTGAGGTACTGGACATTTTTTGGATCATCTTCGATTTTGTTTCGTAAGTGATTGATAAAAACCATAATGGTATTGGCATCCAGCTCACTGTCATTCCAAACACTTTGATAAATTTGTTCCTTTGAAAAAACCTGTTCGGGATTTTCTATAAAGAATTGCATCAGCTTGATTTTTTTTGAAGACAACTCAATGGATTTGCCTTTTTTATATAAACGATAAAGCGCTTTGTCAAAGCAAAAATCACCTATACTGATTTTATTTTTTTTGCACTTTGTCGTTTGTTCTTTAAGTACGTTGTGTCTGTCCAAAATAGCGAGAACTTGCGCCTTTAGCAGTGTCGGATTGAATGGTTTAGTGATGTAATAATCTGCTCCCATCTCCAATCCAGTGATAATTTCAATCTCATTTTGTTGTTCGGTAAAAAAAACGATGGGAGAAAGACTGTCTTGCTCTCGGATGAGTTGAACAATATGGTAGCCATCTGTTTGATGGGCTAAACGAATATCTAAGAGATATAGATCAAAAGTCACTCTAGACATGATATCCAGTGTTTTTTCGACGCAATCACTTTGATAGATCAATACACCAGCTGGTTGTAAGGCCTTCCAAATCATTCTTCTAAATGTTAGATCTTCATCGATCGCCAATATCTTCTCATTTCTCATTTTCTTTCCTCCTGCCTAGAGCATCCATAGGTTAAAAAATACACTATGACCTGTATTTTACTTATTCAAGTAAAAAAAGTAATTGATCATAATATCACAATTCATCCTCCAACTCTATTATACGCAAAGAAACGGTGATTTTCCGACTTCAAAAAAGAAAATACAATATAAAAACATTTTTGACCTGGATTTTGACCTAGATAAATTTTCATAAAAGCAAGAACAACTGAAAACTGAAAACTAAAAACGCTAAAATCCTTCATAAAAAGGATTCTAGCGTTCAGCTAAATCGTGTGATTTCTCCGAATGGAGACGGCGGGAGTCGAACCCGCGTCCAAACACATCGCCACTTAAAAATCTACGTTCATAGTCAACTCATTTAGAGGTTCGCTTTACAGCTTGCCGAGTGACAGGCATTCTGTATCGCTAGTCTGATGTTCTCTTTTTCAACTTACAGACGGAAAGTTGAAACGTATCCCACTAAAGTTAGGACCCTTACTCGAGCACATGGGCGATGCCGAGAGGATCTACGCTAACTGTTTTTAGGCAGCTAAAGCGTAAGAGTTGTTTTCGTTTTTAGCAGTTATATTTAACTGTAACGTTTTAGCGTAGACGTAACCTACGAAACGCAATTCAAGCTCGAACTGTGCCTGTCGAATCCGTAACGTCCCCTTAATAAAATGGGTTACGGTATTTTCAAGATACTTACATAATATACCATATATGTAGTTTTTTTTCAATATGGTTGTTTGCTTTTCGAGTAGATGCTTCACTTCTTGAGCGAAGCAAGAAAGGTCTTAGGGATGAATAGACATCAGACTTTTCTTGCTCCCTCTTAAAGTGAACGTTCTTTCTACTTTAGCTGCTTCGATCGCAAAAGAACGTGTCAGCGAATCCTTTTAAGCAAGTGTTTTCGCGACATTCAATTCTGTTTCTTTTTCTGCATATTCAGGCATATTTTTGAACAATTGTTGCAACAATGGACTTTGGTTATGTCCTTCGATTGCTTGTTCGTCACGCCAGTTTTCAACCATCACAAAGACATTTACTTGTTCCGTTGACTCATACAATTGATAACTCAAGCAGCCATCTTCTTTTCTAGTCGCTTCGATCAATTGTGTCGCTTCTTCTAAAAATTCAGCGCGTTTTGCTTCTTTGATGGTAAATTTTGCATTGATGATGATCATTCGTCCGTCTCCTTTTTCTTTCTATTTGAAAGAAGTGATTTTTTCTGAAGCTAAACGAACAGATTCGTAGCCTTGATCGACTGCTTTACCAACTGACAAGATCATTACAGGGACATAACGTTCTTTGTCCAAATCGAAAGCTTCGGCTAATTGGTCTGCTTCAAATCCGCCGATTGGATTTGTATCATATCCATGGCTACGTGCAGTTAACATAAATTGCATAGCTGCTAAGCTTGAATCGATCTTCACTACGTCATTCATTTGTTCACGTGTGAAATTTTTGTAATAAGGAATGATCGCTGCTAGTTGTTCGTCACGAACTTCTGCTGGCATTTTGCCTTCTTCCACAGCTTGATCATAGATTTCTTCTCCGTATTCATAGCAATTCATATCACCAAAAATCAAGACCATGGCAGATGATGTATCATTTTGTTTTGTGTTGAAACGGATCAATGGTTTCAATTTCGCTTTTGCTTCTTCGCTTTCAACTACTACAAAGCGCCAAGGTTGTAGATTCACAGAAGATGGTGCTGTTGTTGCTTCTTGGATCATTTCCAACATTTCTTCATGAGGGATTTTCACATTTTCATCGTACACACGGATTGATTTTCTGCCAAAGACGATATCAGAAAAATCATTGTTTGCTAGAGTTTTATTCATTACTTAACCGCTTCTTTCTTCGTTTTGATTTTTAGTATAATTTATCTAGTAATTTAGTCAGTTGATCGATTTCTTCATCTGATAGCGAAACACACAGGGAGTCATCTGATTCTTGATGATTTTTTTCACACTCGGTCAATTCATTCACTGCTTTATCGGACAAAGAAACGAATACTTCACGATTATTGTTCTCATTTCTTTTTCTGATCACATATCCTTTTTGTTCTAATATCTTTAGATGACGTGAAATAGCTGCCAAATCGATTTTTAAATCGCTCTGTAACTTATTTTGCAAACATTCCCCGTTTTCTTGTAAGAACATCAAGATCTCGTACCTCGTTAAACTAAATCCAGTTTCTTTTTCAAATAAAGCTGTTCCTTCTTGACTGATGATTTTTATCTGATAAAGCAATTGACTTAACTTTCTCAGCTCCATAATGTTGCCTCCTACTATCTTTGACTAATCAATTATTGACTTGTCAATAATATAAATCATTTACTTCCTTTTGTAAAGTAAAAAGAAAAAGAAGCAAGTTAAAAGTTATTTTCCCTTTTAACTTGCCCCTTCTTCAACTGTCTGTATTCGAGTATTCTATTTCTTAACGATTATGTATGAATGTTCAATTGCTTCTATTATGTATGCAAATTAAAGGAAGTCTGATAATTAACAATAGCTTATTCAAATCAGACTTCCTGCTAGGCGATAGGCGTATTCATCACTTTAAGATACCATTGCTTGTGTGTACAGCTTGGTTGGTGACTGAAAGACCTGTTCAACGGGACTCAACTCAAAGATATCTGTATATTTTGCGACAACTTTCCCACATTTCTCTAGAATATCTAAGTGATCTGTACGATCATATTCCTCTACACTCATAATCACACAGTTTTCTAATTTTCCAATTACTTCTCCGACTACTTTATTTTTGATGCCGATTGGATAACATACATATTTTTGTCCTAAAACGATTGTTTCGCTTGTCATAACTCATTCTCCTCTTGGTTCTTTAATATTTTATAAAATGATAATAACATTAAAATTAGATTATGAAAACAAAAATATTCAATAAATTAAAAAAAGTTGAAAAAAAGTGATCAAACACCTTTTTTCAACTCTTTTTCACTTTATTTCATAACATTTACAGGAAAATCACCTAACAATAACTCAACATATTGTTCCAAAAATTCTTGATCTAAAGCATCGTAGCCCTCGGTCACACCACAATCGATATCAAGTACTCCGATCAATCGACCTTCTTTGATCATAGGTACTACGATTTCAGATTGTGCGGCTGAATCACATGAAATATAATTTTCATGGGTTTTCACATTCGCAACGATCAATGTTTTTTGTTTTTCTGCTGCTTCGCCACAAACACCTTTTCCCATTTTGATACGGGTACATGACACTCTACCTTGGAAAGGGCCTAAAATCAATTCTTGTCCATCATATAAATAATAGCCGGCAAAGACTGTTTGAGGTAATGTTTCATTCAATAATGCAGAGGAATTAGCTAAATTGGCCAACCAGTTGTCTTCTGCTTCTAAAAGTCCTTTTTGTTGGAGTAGCAAAATTTCATAAGCATCTCTTTTTTCTTTTTCTGTCCATAACATCCAAAATCACTCCTTCTATGCCCAAAATTATAGCCTAATTCAAGGAGCAACGCTATGGTTTTATTTTTGTTTCTTAATGACTAGATCATTCTGCTTGCTCGATTTCAGCAGCTAGATCTGCATAGTCGATTTCATTTTGGATAAAAGTCGGATCATTCGTCGGAAAATGTTGCACCAAAGATTCCATTTGACTGATTTCTACTGTTCCTTGCGACACAGTAAAATCGAGGATATGCCCTCCAAATGTTTTCTCATCGTCAATAAAATGCAAATGGAAGCCTGCAGCAGCCACCCCTTGAAATAATTCCGGTGTATAAAACCCAACAATTGTCCCTTGAATATCTGATCGATGAAACTCTGGCTGGGATTCTGAGATCTTCGCTAAGCGTCGATATGGTTTTTCTTGTTTTGGCATGATCCGGATATGCATATCTTTAAATAAACCGCTGATCTTGACTGCTAAAAAGAGATTTTTCCCTGCTTCGTCCTTCAGGATTTTTTCTTTTAATGCTTCGCTAGATAGATGTTGGACTGTAAATGAACGGTCCGCTGAAAATGCAGTGATTGCCGCATAAGGAGTGGACTCTTCTCCGGACAAATGGATCAATGCACCATCTGATCTACCTTGATAGGCTTCACCGTCTAAAAATATCACTTCGCCGTCTAACCCATGTAATGTTCCAAGACCTAGTGTACCGTACTTCAAGACCCCCGCAATGGAAGTAGTCCCGTCCATCAGTCCCGCCATTAGCGCACCTAATGTACCATGTTGATATAATACTTTCTCTGTCATCTGAACATCCCCTTAGTAAAATTGGTCTGGTAATGTTAATTCGTTTCTGATTCCGATTAAATCAGCGTTTTTCTGCCATATCTTTGTCTATTTTCGAATATGAGTATGAAATGAGCATGGTTTTTTGACAAGTATGGGCAAGCTAATTTTGAGGTTTGGTGTAGATATACTCTTCCTATATTTTTGAAAGGTCTGCTAAAAGTTTCTAAAATTAGTTGATCTTCACTAAAATTTTATCGACCAATTGTTCCAACTTCTTGATATCTCAATGAACAGTCCCATCCAGAGATAAATTATACATCTCATCATCAAGTTCAACATTAAATTCCGAATCATAACCCTTAGCTAAGCCTAGGGATCGAATCACTTCACGCTGAGTCCTCCCATTTCCTTCACGAAAAGGGTGCAAATAATTTTCATTAGCTAATATTGACGCTAAATGCCTAATAACTTTGTCCCTTGTATTTGCATTCTTATAATAATCTTGAATTAAAGAGTTCATATATGACTCAGCTGTTCCAAACGATTGCATCGCCATAAAAGCATGCTCTTGTTTTGAAATGTTCCCTTTCCAGTACTACCCTGCCCGCTAGTACAAATCTTGAAAAAGAAACTCATGAATTTTTAGTATATCTTTCATTGAATGAACTTCAATCGGTTGAGCAATTAATTTTAAGATTTGAGAAGCAACCATTCTGTATTCTGCTTGTTGCAATTTTTCAAAGTCTTACTCATCAAGTTTATTTATTGATACTTTTGAATTTGGGGAAGTATAAATATTATCAGGATCTTCATATTGTTTTCTAGCCATTATGAAATACCTAATACAATGGCTTCTTCACGCAATCGAATAACCTCTTTTACTTTGGGAATACAACCTTCAATCATATTTGTACTGATTGCATACCAAACACTTTTGAATAGTCGAAAACTATCGAATTTCACGCCCATAATAGTCAATTCTTCTTTGTTTACATCTAAAGTCATTAGCTTATCCTCCCTTATGTTCTTCTTTGATTATAGCATTTTTTAGCTTAAGATTCCCGTCATCTATTCGAAAAACACATAACAGTTAAAAGAAATGGTTAGTTTAAATATTCGCGATCATTACAAAATTCAAAAATGAAAACACTGTTCATCATAGGTTCTAGAATTATACTAAATATTTACTTTTCCTAAATAATATTAAGCTTATTACTTATTTCATTTTTTTCAAATAAGTTCCAATAAAATGATTTACCAATAAATCATTTTGTGATAGATATTGGATTTGAGTCAATATCTTGGACATATTTTAGTAGAGACTGCTAAGACATTTTCTCTGTTTCTAAATCTTCAAACTCCTGTGGAGTTAAGTAATGAATCGAACTATGGATTCGATTACGATTATAAAATCCTTCAATGTAGCTAAATAAAGATCGATTCGCTTCTTCGAAGTCTGAGTAAGTCGTTGTGTATACTTCTTCTTTTTTCAATGATGCATGGAAGGACTCAATTCCTGCATTATCATATGGTGTTCCTTTGCGACTATAGGAATGCCTTATTTTATTGTTTTCAAGCCAATTTTCCACTTCGATTGCTGTATATTGACTACCTAAATCAGTGTGTAGAATCATTCCTTCTGGAATGTAGTACCGTTGCTTTGCTTGATTGAATGTTTGTAACACACAATCGACAGTCATTCGTTTAGAAAATGTATAGCTAATAATCTTTTTCATGTGTAAATCCATAATCGAAGATAAGTAACACCAACCATTTTTCTTAGTTGGAATGTAGGTGATGTCAGCTACCCATTTTTCACAGATAGTTTTAGTAGAAAAGTCCTGATTTAAGATGTTCTCTTTTAAAAAAACCGGCTGAACAGGCCGTTGAGGTCTGTATTTCTTAACCACAATTGACCTTAGATTTAATTGTTTCATCAGTTTTTTTACATGATTAAGAGATACTGAAATTCCTTATTTTAGCAACACTTGATGGATTTTTGTTGCACCATATCTCTGTTTATGATCAAAAAAGATCGTTGAAATCTTCTTTTTCAATTGGTTATTTCTGACTTCTGTAGCTGTTAACGATTTATTTTTATAAAAATAGTAGACACTTCTAGGAATTTCTAATAACCGACACAACAAAGAAACAGTGTACTCCTTACACCATTTTTCAATGAATCGAACAAGTGACTTTAGGTCTTTCGAGAGAATATGGCTGCGGCTTTTTTTAATATTTCAAGTTCCTCTTTCAAACGAGCATTTTCTTTTCTCAAATCAGCCGCTTCTTTTCCGGTCAGTCCTGTGGACTGATTTGGTAAATATAAATTTTTCCATTTGTAAATCGTTGCTTCAGATAAGCCATATTCTTTCGCCAATCCTCGAACAGAACGTCCAGTTTAATTCAGCTCAACAATCATCTGTTTGAAATTTTCTTCGTATCGGGTCATAAAATCCATCCTCTCGTAGATAAGTTTAATTTATTTCTGGCTCTACGAAAAGATGTCTAAGATTTGATACTAACACCAGTAATTGAACGCATTGTTGTCTTATCAGCAACTGGATTTGCATTTGTATCTGCATGGGCAACTGGAACATTGATTACAGCTTGACCAACAACTGGACCACCCAAAACGAGCAGTGCAGAGCATGCAAGCAAGTGATTCAAAACTTTTTTCTGTTTTTTCTTCATAAAAAACTCTCCTAGTATTTATAATTAAATGTAGTTTGTCTTATTTGTCTATACAGGCCCCACGAACGAAAAAGACTACACCAGAGAACACAAACAAGACATACTGTTTTTTACAATATTATTTTACAAAAATCTCCCCCCTCTGCGCACAACTTGTTCAAATTGACCAAATATTTCTTTTGAGGAATCGCGTATGTATGAAACTGCTATATTTCTCGGTAATGTCTCACTTTGAGGATAAAAAAAGCACGGAGGACTTGCCCCTCGTGCTTTACAATTCTTTACTTAGCTTTAGTAAATTGGTAAAAAACTCTGTAATTTTCATATACTCTTCTCGAGTTAATATTATCTCTAAAGCCTCTTTTTGTTTTGAGAGTTCGATTTTCATTTTCTCTACTTGTCCATAAACAAAACCTTTCTCTAGAGTATCCAGTGTCCTTTTAAATACTGACAAAAACCAATCCGAATAAAAGAATTCTTTATCGCTAATAATTTTTTTAAAAACGTTAAACTCTTTCATCCTTTTTTGTTCTAATACTGTCAGCGTAAATTGAATAAAAAAATTATCAAGAACTAATTTGGTTCTAAAATCAGTCATTTGGATATCTGTTTCTCTGAGTAATCTCAAGAAAAGGTTGGAATCCATCCGTTGTAAATTTAATTGATATTGCAAGGCCAAAAATTCAATATCAAAAAGCGTAAAAACCTCTGCTTCTTCTAGTCGCTTTAAAATTTCATTTTCAGTTGCTAATGCTTCCTCTTTTGTAACTATAGTCTGAGGATGATGCAAGAGTAATAAAGCTTGGAACATATACATGACTGATAGTTTTCCTAATGTAAAGGAGGTAGAATCAATATACTCCCTAAATCCTTTATAAACTCTTTGTGCCTCCTCAAACTCCCCAGTTTCCAGAAATTGTATGAATCGTTTGCGATAACTTACTGTCAACGAGGCATTTTCTGCTTCCATGTTTACTTCTAATGGCGATAAACAAAGTACCTCTGTTATGATTGCTAAGTCAGATAGCTTTAAATCAGCCTCTTCTTTTACAACCCTTTGGTATGTAGAAACAGACAAACCATTTTCTTTAAAAACGCGATATGGGATGTGCTTTCCCTTACGTATTTTTTCTAAATAATATCCCAAGCTTTTGTATTCTTCCAATTTTTTTTGCTCATACATCATTTTGTCCTATTCTCTCATTCTTGCACGAATTGTAAATCCTGAAATTGTACCTATGTAAAGGTTATTATATATTATACGATAAAACTAAAAAAATTCCCTCAGTAATGAAATTAGCTCTGAGGAAAGCTATTCAAACACTATAATCAAACACCCTGGGAATAAGTATTAGAATTAATACAACGAAAACTACAATGATATCATCTAAGTGTGCTGACCAAACAACTAATCCCGACAATACATATTAAAATACCAGTAATCCTTCTAGCCATAGGCTTTAAGATTCTTCTTTTCTTTTTTATTGATATTATCTGAGATTATAATAAAGTCAAAACACCCGTTATACGGGTGGTTTTGACTATTCCTATTGAAACAAGTGGCTGGAAGCCATAAACTAAATAGAAGGTAACTCTATCTTTTTTTATCAAAAGTGAGAACTTAACAGTTTCGTATTAAATTCCTTTTGAGTAACCGTTCTTTACTTCAATTATTGGAAACTCCAATCTGGTCTTGTCATAGAAGAATGCGGGAAATCAGTTGATCCATCTTCACCAGCATGAGTAAGCTCTTCAACAACATTCACTTTAACAGTTGTCTCAACAGTCAAATCCTCCGCTACAGCAAAAGTTACTTCATAACTGCCTGTTTTATTCGGATGAATGGTGGTATTTTTTACAACAACTCCCGCACTACCTCCAATTAAATTCATAGCCTGCACACTAGCAGCTTCAATTAACTGTTGATCACTTGTTTTGCCTACTAAAATTTGAGCAACATTTTCTGCGTAAATAAAATATCTTTGAATATCATTTACTTCATTGCCATCATTCCCATTACTTTCCCCACTACTACCTGGATCTAGAGTCACATTTCCTGTAAGCCCATCAGCATTAACTACAGGCATGCTCATGCCACACCCCATGAAGACTACTGTTCCAATTCCTACTACCGCTTTTAAAATATTTTTTTTCATACTTGTAAATACCTCTTCCTTTTCCTTTTCAAGGCTCTGAAAAAATAACATCATTGTTTTTTCCAAAGTTTTAAAAAATTTCATTTGGAAGTTGGTGTGCTCCTCCACTTCCTCCTGAGTTACCGAGGACTGTTACTTGGATTGTTTTATCTGGAACTGATGAATATCCGCCTTTTGCATCTAATACAACTGTATAGGTTCCTGACTTGTCTTCAATTGTACTTGATTTAATATAGGGAGTATCAATTGTCATGCCCGTAACCGCATTAATGACCATAGCATTTGCAGCGGAAAGAATGCTATTATCATCAATTTGACCTGTTTCAACTGTAGCATCATACGCACGAATCATCCATGGACTAGGGATTGGTGTATCCGGATTTGTTTCTCCACCTTCAGATGAGTTGCCAAGGACTGTTACTTGAATTGTTTTATCTGGGACTGATGAATATCCGCCTTTTGCATCTAATACAACTGTATAGGTTCCTGGCTTGTCTTCAATTGTACTTGATTTAATATAGGGAGTATCAATTGTCATGCCCGTAACCGCATTAATGACCACAGCATTTGCAGCGGAAAGAATGCTATTATCATCAATTTGACCTGTTTCAACTGTAGCATCATACGCACGAATCATCCATGGACTAGGGATTGGTGTATCCGGATTTGTTTCTCCACCTTCAGATGAGTTACCAAGGACTGTTACTTGAATTGTTTTATCTGGGACTGATGAATATCCGCCTTTTGCATCTAATACAACTGTATAGGTTCCTGGCTTGTCTTCAATTGTACTTGATTTAATATAGGGAGTATCAATTGTCATGCCCGTAACCGCATTAATGACCATAGCATTTGCAGCGGAAAGAATGCTATTATCATCAATTTGACCTGTTTCAACTGTAGCATCATACGCACGAATCATCCACGGACTAGGGATTGGTGTATCCGGATTTGTTTCTCCACCTCCAGATGAGTTGCCAAGGACTGTTACTTGAATTGTTTTTTCTGGGACTGACGAATCACCTTTCGCTCCTAATACGACAGAGTAGACTCCTGCTTTATCTTCGACTGTACTTGATTTGATATAAACTGGGGTTTCTATTACTTCCATTCCAGTAACTGGATTGATAACCGCAGCATTCGCAGATGAAAGAATCAAATTATCGTCGATATGCCCTGCCTCTACCACGGCATCATAAGCACGAATCACCTTTGTGCTAGGCTTTTCACCTTCTGTTCCAACAATCTTCACGTTAATTGTAATGCTAATAGTTGGATCTTCATTTATACCTAATACAACTTTGTAATCTCCAACCTCTGAACTCTTAACATCTGATTTTTTAATAATTATTTCTAGAGGAATCCCTGCCGTAGTCTTAGCTTGAGCTCCTGATTGAGCAATAATAGTTTGTTCATTTGCCTGCCCGATAGAAAAAACTACATCATTCGCAGTTAATGAATAAATACCATTTTGACCAACATCCTTTTTCTCATCTACAACGGTAATTGTCACAGTCTTTTCTAACTCTGGATCTTCAGCAATGCCTAATGTAACCTTATATTGACCAGGTACATCTTTAACGTTGCTTTGCTTCAGAATAACTTGTATATTCGGTGACTGCATCGGAATTTCACTTGCAAGAACATTCGTAGCAATAGCATGTGTAGCAGATAAAATTGAAGTTGCGTTCACAGAACCAACCTCAATCGTTGCATCTGTCGCACCAAGCGTATAAATACCATGCTGTACCAAATAGTCATCTGAAGACTTATAACCTGTCTTAACACTATCGGCACTAGCAACGGTTCCATTAGCACCTGTTAGCACCAAGCCAGACGCAAGTGCTAAACCTACAGCAACCAAATTAAAACATTTCCTCTTTTTAGTTCCCATAATTTTTCTCCTTACTTTTGATTTTGAAAAAATTTTGTACATCTATTTATACACTAAATTCCACCTAACAAAACCTAACTTGGTCAAATTGACCAAGTACTTCTTTTTTTGGAATCGCGCAAAAAAAGTATTATTCGCCAAATCTCTTTTAACGTAGTAGTTGCAATGCACCTCAAAAAGTTAAATTCTATTTGGCTAGTTACGGGCAGAGAGTATTATAATCCAGTTTTTTTCCAGCTCAATGTAAACTGTGGTAAACACTTGATGAATTTTTATCTTTTAAACCGCTTGTGTCTTCATCCATACTAGCGTAGATTTTAAAAAGCAGTAATACGCTCTCTTTCATTATTTTTGTGCATACTCTCACAAGAGCATTTGAATAGTTTCTAGCATCCTCTTGGAGAAAAAAGGGCATTTTATTCGGCAATTATTGGCAATTTTTCACAAATTCCATTGAGAATTTTTCTTATATGTTTCACAAAAAAAATCCCTGAACTCTTAGAGGTTCAAGGACTTCTTTTTTATGATTTTGATATTTCACAAATCACGCTATTTTTTCAATAAAATTGGTCTGGTAAGATCGTTTCACCTAATTTTTCATTATCTCGATAATCAATTGGGATATCGATGATGACTGGCCCTTCTGTAGCAAATCCTTCTTTTAAGGCAGATGCCAATTCTTCTGCATTGCTTACTCGCAGACCTTTAGCCCCAAAAGCTTGGGCATATTGAACAAAATCAACTGGACCAAAATCAACCCCTGATGCTCGATCATATTTCATGATTTCTTGAAACTCGACCATATTATAATGACCATCATTCCAAATCAAATGAATGATATTCAATTTTTTACGTACAGCTGTTTCTAAGTCTTGGGCAGAAAATAAGAAGCCACCGTCTCCTGACACAGAGATTACTTGCGTATTTGGACGAACCAGTGCAGCAGAGATCGCCCAAGGAAGTGCGACGCCTAATGTTTGCATGCCATTACTGAATAGCAAATGACGCGCTTCATAACTTCTAAAGTGGCGGGCCATCCAAATGTAATGACTACCTACATCAACTGTCACAGTCATGTCGTCCGTTACTTTCGATTGCAGTGTATTAATTACTTCTAACGGATGTAAGATCCCGTCTTCACTACTGGTTTCACAAATATCTCGTGCCTTCAACTTTTCTTGCAACGTATTTAAATATTCTTGCGCATCTGCCGATACTTGTGTTTCTTCTAATGACTCTGTCAGTAAATCTAATGTTGCAGAAATGTCCCCGATTAGTTCACGTTCTGGTTGCATGTAACTGTCGATTTCAGCTGGTGTTTCATCAATGACGATGATTCTAGCATCTTTTTCAGCATTCCAGTTTCTCGCTTCATATTCGATTGGATCATAGCCAATTGCAATCACTAAATCACTCCGTTTTAACAGCATATCTCCTGGTTGATTGCGGAATAGACCTACTCGACCAAAAAAGTGGTCTTCTAATTGACGAGAAATCACACCAGCTGCTTGGAAAGTTTCTACCACAGGCAATCCTGTTTTTTCAACAAGTTGGCGAATGGCTGCTGTTTCATCTTTACTTGATCCACGCATTCCAACTAACAATACAGGTAACTTCGCTTCACGAATCCGTTCAACCAGATAGTCGATATCTCCTGAAGATGCTGAGCCTAATTTAGGATCTTGTAATGGTTTGATGACCTCACTTTTGACTGGTGCATCCACCACATCTTGAGGGATACTGATAAAACTAGCGCCTTTTTTCGAACTCTTTGCCATTCGATAGGCATTAGCGATAATTTCTGAAATTGTTTCAGGATCTTGGATCTCTGCACTATATTTTGTGATTGGTTCAAACAACGCAGCATTGTTCATGCTTTGATGTGTTAATTTTAATAAATCACTTCGTTTTACTTGCCCTGCGATTGCCAACACGGGATCACCTTCTGCTGTTGCTGTGACTAGTCCGGTTGCTAGATTACTCGCACCTGGCCCACTTGTCGCAATCACCACACCTGGTTCTCCAGTAATACGACCAATTGCTTGCGCCATAAAGGCAGCATTTTGCTCATGACGCGTCACGATCAACTCTGGACCATGATCTTCTAATTCATTGAATACTCCATCGATTTTCGCTCCTGGAATACCGAATACGTAATCAACTTGATGATTGATTAAACTTTCTACTACAGTTGTTGAACCTTGTTTTTCTTTAATCATTTCTTCTGATACAGTTTCGTCACCTTGTTTTTCTTTAATTACTTCTTCTGATACAGTTCCTACGCCTTGTTTTTCCTTAAACAACATGAGACACCTTCCTTTTCAAAGCTATTTACATGATCATTACATTATAAATAAAAATAATATTAATACAGATATTAACACCTGTTTCATCTATTAGTCTAGCACTTAATGAGTCATTTGTGTAGTAAGAAGCAAAAAAAAACATACATTTTTGTCACATAGACAAAATGTACATCTTTTTTATTGATTTTGATATTTTTTCCCTAGAATGATCAGGTCATTTTCTTGATTGCCCATATTGGCAACTTTTGGCAAATGTCCCCAAACTGCATATCCATTTTTGAGAAATAACTTTTTACTTGCCTGATTCATATCAAAAACAAATGCAAGCACTGTCTGGATTTTTAAACGATGCAGTTGAGTTTCCACAAAGGCAAGCGCGGCCTTACCTAAATGATGACCACGTGTCACTAGGTCTAGATAAATACTGATTTCCGCTGTCTGTTGATACGCAGGCCGACCATAAAAATCACTAAGGCTGATCCAACCGACGATATGATCGCCATGACGCATTACCCAAAGCGGTCTAGAATCAGCATGATGCGCCTCAAACCAAGGGAGCCTCGAGTCAACCGTTATCGGTTCCAGGTCCGCCGTTGCTTGCTTCGATGCGATAGACTGATTATAAATGTCCACAATTCGCGGTAGATCCTTGATCGTTGCATAGGTATACTTGATATCGATTGATTTCGCCCCCTTTATTTTTGAATAGTATAACACGTTTTTTATCATCGTTATACAGCAAAAAAAAGAGTTGTATCGAAACCAATGATATTACTACTATTAGTGTTTATTCTTCAATCTTTTTGATTGTTGAATGAGTTTGAGCGCACGTTTTCGTGTTTTGATATTCGGGCTGTTCAATCGTCTATATGCGCTTGAAAGGTCTTGCTTCTCCATTTTATCCCCCCATTTTCTAGAACATTCATTTCACCTTATTTTACTTCTGTAAATAGCATTTTCTTTCTTAACTTTGGCGAATATTTCTTTAACGTTAATCGTTCCGGTGTATTTCTTTTGTTTTTACTCGTCAGATAGATTCGTTCACCCGTTTCTTTGCATTCTAATGTAATGTTTTGGCGCATGTTTTCTCCTTCTCTCACTCTTTTTTAGCAATTCAATCGTTGCCCTATTTTCAGCTTCGATCAAACCACTCAAATTTTAAATAGTAATGATTACGATTTATAAAATATAATATACGCTAGTAGCGAATTACTGTCAATAAAAAAACGAATGAAAATAACTTCAAATGAATGGATACTCATTTTAAACAATTAAAAATAACAAAAAACTGATTTTCAACAGGCAACTACGTACGCCATCGAATGACAGTTTTTTTGTCTTTACTATTGTTTTACAGTTGTTTCTAGTAGTTCAAACAGATCGGCTAGTACAAACTCTGCTTGTGGCTCATCTGCCCAAATACCAACCATACTACCCATCACTGGTAATTCGGTATTGCTGACTACAGTGGATGTCGAAATTGTCGCTAGTGCGTTTTTTGCTGTATCAAAGGAGTAATGTCCTTGTTCACTTGTTTTTCGACCGATGACCCAATACCAGTGATCGTTCGTATTCACTACTTGATGCCCTTGATCAAGTAAAAATTCGGCAGAACTGACGTGATAGTTGTCCCACCCTGCTGTCCAATAGGCAATCACTAAGTCTTGATCGAATCGACCAAATTGTTCTTTTTCCTCGTAGTAGATGCCGTCGTTAAATACGATCGGAATCATCCCATAGGTTTTGACCAGTTCAGCCAATTGATTGGTATAAGTGACAAAATCGCGATACTTCCCAGACTGCTGGAGTCCTCGCCATCCGCCATCAGTTAAATCATTGGCAAATTCATCGCAACCTATATTGAAGGAATTAGTGATCGTTGAGAAGTAGCTCACATATTTTTCAAGTAGTGCTTTGGTGAAAGCGACCGCTTCTTGATTATCCAAATCAAGTGTTCGAATCGACGTTTGATAACAAGGGTGTTCGATGCCTAATTGTTGCATTCCTGTTAGAATCGCGTCCATATGGCCAGGGGTATTGATAAGCGGGATCACTTCCATGTTTTCTGCCTTAGCCACACTAGCTAACTCTGCCATTTCTGTTTCCGTCAAATAAGTACCATTAGGATCCTCATAGTACTGTTTTGTTCCTGCAATCAATGCTTCTTTGACTGATTGACTGGAATAAGTTTTCCCTTTGACAGTCAGCGTCATGTCATCCAGTAAAAAGCGTAATCCGTTATTTCCCAGCGCAAAAGAAATCCCCGTGTATCGACATTGACTTGCTTTTTTTATGATCTGGATCAATTGTTCTTTCGAAAAATATTTACGGCCATTATCAATCAATAAAACCTTTTTCATCTTTACCTCCACAAAAAGAAATCGTTTACATATTATACAATAAAGGAGGCCCAACGAAAATACTCTTTTGCACTTAAATAAAAAAATCCCCTCTCAACCAGATTACTCGATCGTTAAGAAGGGAGGTTGCTTATTCAACTGAATCTACACAGAATGCCTTTTCTTTGGCTAAAAAGAACGGACGGAGATAGCCGACAGTGTTTGATAAAGGCAGCAATTCTTCACTTAAATGAATCTTCAAGACATCCGCTAAATATTGCTTACGTCTAACGATCCGCTCCCACATGTCTGGATATTGCTCTTTCAGTTCATTTCTCAATCCTTCATCTGCTAGTGCCACACATTCTTCTGCACTTACTCCAGTATATCCTGATACAGAAGGAATAATATCTAACTGGAAGATCATACCACTCTTGATGATTTCTTGCGAACCAGAATAAATGGGCGAGGCTAACCATTCTTCATCCGCCGTCAAGTGTCCTGGATTCAAATGCCAGTGATAGGTCACTTGTGGCAAGACTGTTTCAATCAATTGATAGAGATCAGCCCCTTTCATTCCGATATGGATAGCTTCTAGCCAGCTGACGATAGCTGCATAATAAGGTTTTGCTACTCGATCCAGATAATCGGCTTGTTCTACTGGCAGTTGAGCTTCTTCTTCGATCACAAATCCTGTACGACTGGATAAGCCACCTTTGAAGCCTGTCGTCAATGACAGCGGATCACCGAATTGGATCGTTTTTGCTGTCGGATAAAGATTCGCAAATTCAAAACGGCGTCCAGTTGCAGCAATCGTGATCACTGTATTCGCTTGTCCTTGTCCGTGCAACAACTCTCCGATCTCGGATTCTTTCACACCAAGCTCAATGGCATCTAATGCACGTAGCATGCAAGACGAAGCAAGATTTGCCCCATATTCGTAGTGTGCGATTTCATTTGCATTGTTCGTGACACGCGCCCCTTCCTCACCAATCAATAGATGAGTGCCATTGACGATAGCAGTTTCCGCAGTGATTGCTTGTTTTAGCGCATCTACGATAAAGAATGGTACATCGAACAATTGGCTATTGTTTTGTGTCATAGACGTAAACAACTTCCAACCGACTAACCCGATTTTCTTTCTATCTGCCACCTTTAATGATGCAAAAATAGCTGACAGGTTTTGTTCATGGTCCATTGGTTGATTCGGTAAAGAAAATGCTGGATAATGGATCAAATCCGCAGTGATCCGCGCATGGGCATTCATTTTTAGATTCTCATTCCCAAGAATCATCGTGAATTTGCCCGATTGATCTAACACCAATAATCCTTCTTCAAATCGCGGAATAAAGCCTGTAAAATATTCAAAATTACCACCATGCTCTTTATCTGCATATATCACCAACAGATCTATCGCTTCGTCTTTCATGCGTTCGATCGTTTTGTTGATCCGTTCGGTGATCGTGTCCTCCGTCAAAAAGACAGGGGGAACATCTGGAAAAATCGCTGGTTTTGGTATAGTTGTTAACTGGATGTTTTCTTTTTTCATTCATTCTTCCTCGCTTCTATGAGTTCTACATGGTTCTGAGTCAGTGCTTTGGCTAATGCTTTTGGAGGCTTTTGATCCGTGATCAAATAATCAATCGCTGATAAGTCGCTGACTTTATAAAAACCAGTTTTATCTAGTTTGGTATGATCCGCTAGCGCGATCACCCTACGTCCTTGTTGGATCATCTGACGTTTCACTAAGCCTTCTTCCTCTGTATGGATGAACAGTCCTTCGCTTGTCAACGCAAATACTCCAAGTAGTGTGTAGTCTGCTTGATAATTTTTCAACTGTTCCACTGTTTCCGTTCCAAATAAAAACAACTGTTCTTTGTGTAATCTACCAGGTAATAAGGAAATAGCTGTTTTCGGATGATGGGCTAGTAATAAAGCGTGAGATAAAGAATTGGTGACCGCATGGATTTTTTTGTCCGGCAGTTCTCTAATCACTGCTTCCACTGTAGTCGAAGAATCAAAGATGATCGAGGAAGGATCTGCCATTATTTCAAGCGCCTGCTCAGCCATTTGTTTTTTCACATCATTTAGGATCGTTGACCGTTGCTCATAATCAAAGATCGTTGCTTCTTTTTGAATCGCTAAAGCACCGCCATGGGTCCGTTTGATTTGGCGCTGTTTTGCTAACTGGATCAAGTCCCGACGAATCGTATCTTTAGACACATCTAAGCGATCTGCTAAATCTTCGATCGAAGCACTTTTTTCTTGATCAATCATTGTTTTAATACGTTGGATGCGTTCTTCCTTCAACATGACCGCTCACTCCTTTCATCTAAGATACGCTATTTTGCATTATTTTGCAATATTCTGCTGTTTTTTTCGTAAAATAAGTGGGCCACTAATTCTTTACCACCTAAAACCGAATAAATGGCAGGAACAGAAGTAACCTCTTCGAAAAAAATAAGGCGCCAGCCACAAAAATTGGAAGAACAATTTTCGCGGCTAGCGCCTTATTTTTCAAGGCTAAACATTTCGGTCTCGACCTCTTGATGGTTGATTGATTCAATTCATAACAGCTTGCTTCTCTTCAATTGTTTCAATGAGTCTTGGCAAATCAGAAAACCGATCGATCACATAATCTGCGCCAGCTTCTAAAAATTCTTGCCGCACCCGCTCAAAAAGTTTCTCTTTTTCAGTAGACGATAATTGCTGATACGTGTCAAAGGAATAACCAGCTTGTGAACTTCCTTCAATTACGCCCACAGAAAGAACTCCTGCATTCTTTCCTTCGAGTATATCAGAGATCGTATCTCCTAGTTTTAACACTTCTTGTCTATTTTCCTGTTTAAAATAATTCAAGTTCGTTAATAACATCTCTGGAGAGGGACGCCCTTTGCCGTCTACTTCATCTGGTGTGACGATGTGATCTGGCTGATACCCTTGTTCTTTCGCCTTCGCAACAACGATTGCCATCATTTCACTCGTATAACCAGTCGTACTGCCGATTTTGGTTCCTCGCTTACGTAAAGTTGCGACGGTGTCAAGTACACCCGGTTTCACTTCTGCATGATTTGCCAATTGCTGGAATAATACTTCTTCAAATGTTTCATAGATTGCCTCGATATCAGTAGTTTCAGGCTGACGTCCGTGAGTTTCTAACCAACTTTCAGCAATACGAGGCATTTCTAGCATCATTTGGATATGCTCGATTTTTTTCATTCCCATCGGCTCTCTGATTTCTCGTTCAGTCACAGTGATCCCTTGATGTTTGAATGCTTCGCGAAACGCCGACACCGGTGCCATACAACCAAAATCGACTGCTGTTCCTGCCCAATCTAAGATGACCACATTAATCATTTTTTCGCTCCTCCATATATTGCTGGATCAACCCAGCTACTTTTTCGATATCTTCCAGATAGATTTCACCAATATTCCCAATCCGGAAGCAATCAGTATCACTGATTTTCCCAGGATAGATCGCGTAGCCATGTGCTTTTAAATAGTCATAAAATGCTTGGAATTCGAATTGGATGTTCTCAGGATATTTGAATGACGTGATGAAAGGTCCCTGATTCTCACTAACATAGGCTTCAAACCCAATTTCTGCCATTCGTTCACGCAAACGCTCATTGTTCATCTGATACCTGTCATAGCGAGCATCGATACCACCTTCTTCCGCCAACTCTTCTAGCGCTTGCCAAAATGCGAGAACAGTATGGGTTGGTGAAGTGAAACGCCATTTCCCGTCTACATCCATCACACGAAATTGATCATACAGATCCATACTCAACGTGCGTGCTTGTCCGGCACTTTTTTTTAATAGCTCTTTTTGACAAATCACAAAACCAAATCCAGGTACTCCTTGGATACATTTATTTGCACTTGAAACTAGAAAATCGATTCCTAACGCGCCAACAGGGATCGGAATGCCGCCAAAGCTTGACATCGCATCGACGATAAAACATAATTTGTGTTTCTTTGTCACTGCTGAAATCTCTTCTAAAGGATTCAAAATACCAGAAGTCGTTTCACTGTGGATCATTGCAAGTGCAGTAATACCAGGATGCAACGCTAATAGTTCCTCGATTTTTTCAGCTTGTGGTGTTTCATTTTCAGCCACTTGATAAATCACATGATCAATGCCATGGTATTGAGCCATTTGCACCATCCGTTCGCCATAAGCACCATTTGTACAGATCAGTAAACGATCGGTCGCGCCAACAACTGAACTTAACACAGATTCAACTGCAAAGCTGCCACTTCCTTGCATCAAAACAGCTGTATAAGCCTCATTGGAGACACCAGCAAGATCAAGCAATCGTTGTCGAATCGCCTGAGTGATGACTTTAAAATCATCATCCCATGTACAATGATCGACAAGCATTGCTTCTTTCACTGTACGACTCGTGGTCAGAGGACCTGGTGTCAGTAATTTATAATTGATTTTACTGTGATTGATTTCTTTTTCATAATGTTCGATCACCTTTGTTTTTCCACTCATTTTCTTTCTCCTATTCAACTAGACTGGCATGTTTTTTTAGCAGATCTGGGGTTAATGCTTCCGGGAAAACTTTTTGATTTTTGGCGGTTTCAACCCCCGCTAGATCATCTGTTTCATAAAGTTTACTTGGGTAGAATTGTAATAAATCTGCCCGACCTTCTTTAAGGATCACATTCAACATTTCTTCGGCTAAAGGATTCGTCGCTTCTCCTTTATCGATCACCGCGAGTGATTCTGTTAAAGCATATGTTCCTTCACTTGGTTCCACAAAATCGATCAGCAATCCTTCTTTTTTATCTTTGATTGCTTGATGACGTAACCCAAAACCCAACGCCAATTCACCGACGCGGACTTTTTTCAACGGACCCGAACCAGACGCTTCAATATGGTCGCCTTCATTGTCATAAATATCGGCTAAAATCGCTTGTGCTTTTGTCTCTCCATATTGATCAATCAATCCTTGGAACAATAACCAAGCTGTTGAGGAATGGTTGATATCAGAAATCGCTAGTTGCCCTTCATAGATCGGATCAGCTAAATCAGCTAAACTTGTCGGTACAGGCAAGTCTGCTTCTTCCATTGCTTGAGTATTGTAGAAAATGACCCCTTCTTGTGTCGTCATCGGTGCTTGGTAATTTGGCAGATCATCGATTGGTTGGACTTCTAATGCCAATTCTTTGAATATCGGTTCATTTTCTTGGACACCATCCAAATAGAACGTGCTCATTGTCACTAGATCCGCTTCAATATCTGTGCCTTCTGCCCAGAGTTTACCGCTCAATTCCGAAGTACCGAAGGATTGTAGCAAGTATTGGTTTTCAAATCCATTCGAATCAAGAACATCTTTGATGATTTGAACCGGCTCTTCATCTGCATTCGTGTATATTATGACTTTTTCTTCGTTACCGTTGGCATTCTCACTTGCGTTTGACGTACTACACGCCCCTAAAATTCCTAAAGCGCTGGCGAAAGACAGATAAATGAACCCTTTTTTGACTAATTTTTTCATTTGCTTCAAATCTCCTCATGATAGATTGCGCAAGTATTCTTGCGGTTAGATTGATCAACAATAATAAGATGGATAGGATAAAGATCTCAGTGAATCTGCCGAAATGTTGTAATTCTTTGATTTTGGTCGTGATCACCATCGTTCGGGCACTTGTCAAAAACACCACTGCACTGATCGTAACCATCGAATTTGTAAAATAGTAACAAGCCATTTCCACGATCGTCCGCTTTGAATTTGGAAGAATGATCCGAACCACTGTATCAAGCCAACTATCCCCCATCATCTTCGCTGTGTTTTCCCAGTTGGGATTCATTTTTAATAAGGCACTTTTCGCTAACTGATAAGGGGTTGCAAAATAATGCACCATGTTGGCAATCACCAAAATACTGATCGTACTTTGAAGAGTTGTTCCGCTAAACACCAGCAAATAGGCAATCCCTAAAACCATTCCTGGAATCGAATTCGTGATAGAAGCAAGACTATCGATCATTTTCAGGATCACGTTTTGTTTTGCGGATCTAGCGGTAAAAATGGCTGCCAAATAAGCAATAACTGTTCCAAACAACGCTGTCCATAAGGCAACGAATATCCCTGTATTCAACGTTCTTCTTAAATCAGACGTTTGTAGGAACGCTTCGATATGACGTGTAGTAAAAGTCATATCAAAGGGCCACCCTTCTACAAAAGGAAGAAGAAACATCACGAGGAAGACTCCTAAAATAAATAAACCACCAACTGTCAGTCCTACGCCAAAGAATAAATCTCTGACAGGGTTGCTTTTTACTGACGTATTTGTCCCGGGGGTTGCATGATCATTTTTTTGGATCTTACGCAAAAACAGAATGCTAACGATCGAAGGAACTAACATGATCAATGCAATGACGGCTCCTCGATTAAAGTCTGGGATCGAACCCATAAAGTACTCATACAATAAAGTCGTGATAAACGGTTCTCGCCCCCCACCGCTACAGGTATACCAAAATCCGTAAAACTCATGAAAAAGGCTTGGACGAAAGCAACACCAAATGTTTTGCCCAAAGGTTGCAGGATTGTGATTTTCAATCCTCTAAAAAATCCGTCTCCCATCAATCTCGACACCGTCAAATAGCGTTTATCCAAATAATTCATGGCGTCATTCATCAATAAGAAAGTCACTGGGATCGTATAGATCAGTAATCCTAAGATCACACCTGATTTTCCATAGATCGAAAACAATTCTTGACCGACTAGACGTGTCCACAATCCTTGACGGCCAAAAGAATAGATCAACACAAACCCGTATGTGATGGTCGGTAATAACATTGGCAACATAAAGCATTTCTCAATCATCCACTTGAACCCCTTAGGTAGATTCGTAAAATGCATCCCGTAAGCAAACCAGAAGCCAAGAAAGGTGGCAAAAAGTGCTGTGAGCCCAGCAATGAGCAAACTATTACTTAACGCATTTAGCCAATCGAAGTTCCTTGCTAGTTCCCTGAACAACTCAAAGGAAAATCCGCCTTCAACAGTCAACGCTTCTTTCAAAACATTCGCTAAGGGATAAAACAATACGAGGACAAAACCAAACAAGATGAACGCTGGCAGTAGTGCTTCTATTTTCATCTTTCTCATGAGAAGCGAACCACTTTTTCATGAACTACGCCGGTTGCTTGAGTAAAGATCCGTTCAATATTACGTCGTTTGATTTTTAGCTGATCGACAATAAATGCCTGTACAAAGGGTTCCATCGTATTCGTCACGATTTCTTTTGGTGTACTGTATTGTGCGATTCGACCATCTTTCAAAACCATGATTTTATCAGAAAGGGTCAATGCCTCTTCTGGATCATGCGTAACGATGATCGTCGTTAAGTTCAGTTTTTTAGCAATCAATTGGATACGTTCTTTGATCGATTCTTTGATGACACCGTCCAATGCACTTAAGGGCTCATCAAGTAACAATACTTGGGGTTTCATCACCAGAGTCCGACCTAATGCCACCCGTTGTTTTTGCCCGCCAGATAGTTGGTGGATGCGTTTATCCAAATGATCATTCAAATCCAATAGATCGATCAATTCTTGCAATTCTTCTTTGGAAGTGATATTTTTTTGTTTTCGCAACCCGTACACCAAGTTTTCATAGGCACTTAGGTTAGGGAATAAAGCATAGTCCTGAAAGACAATATTAAATGGTCGTTTTTCCATGACCTGTTTTGTGATATCTTCGCCATCATAAAGTAGTTGACCATTTGTTGGTTGCTCCAATCCAAGGATGATATTCAATAAAGTTGTTTTTCCTGAACCCGAAGCACCGAGTATCGAAACGATCTCACCTTTAGCGATCGATACATTGATTTCTTTTAAAACTTCATGATGATTAAACGTCTTACTAATACCATCTAGCTTTAACATGCGTTCACTCCTTTGTTCTTTCTATACTGCTAATTGTAGAAAATCACTTTTTACTTCTGATTAACTTTAAGTAAATTATTTGTAGGAATATATATTTTTTGTGTAAATTTTCTAATCATTTTCAGATAAGTATTTCTATAAAAAAACAGTGGCTTGCTTCAATGCGCTATCCTCAGCATTGAAAGCAGACCACTGTTTCAGTGATTACTTATTAGATCATTTTATTTATCTATTTGATGTAAATTTGGTTCAAGTGTAAGCTCGCTTCGTTCCAAATCGTTCTCCGGAAATAAGCACTTCTTCGACTTGATTATCGTTGCTCGGCAAGTGTTTCTTTAATATTTTTCACGATATTCTCTACTGTCAGCCCATTTTCCGCTAATAGTTCTGATGCTTCATAGCGATCATGAAAAGCTTTATCTAAGCCGTAAGTTTGTACACGAATCGTTGCATCTCCTAAATAGCCAGCGACCATTTGACCGTAGCCACCTTCCAAGAGACCATCTTCAAGTGTTACTACTATATCGTGCGTATCTTTAAGTTCATCCAGTAATTCAGTATCTAAACCAGAGATGAACGCTGGATTGATCACCGTAGCAGTTAGTTGGAGATGTTTCTTCAATTCAACAGCGACTTCTTCTGCCAAACCATAAAAATTACCTACACCAATGATTGCTACTTTTTCGCCTTTTTGGATGACTTTGTTCTTATATAACTGACTGTAATCTGTTCGATCTACTTTACCATAAGAAGTGATTGGGCCGACTGGTACGCGGATTGCCACTAATCGATCCGTTTGATCGATCGTCCATTCAAGCATCGCTAAGTATTCTTCTTTAGTTGTCGGTGCTAAGTAGACTAGATTTGGGATATGACTCAAAAATGGAATATCAAAGATCCCTAAATGACTTTCATCATTCATTCCGTTTACAGAAGCAAGTGTCACGAGGATCGTACCTGATAAACGATTCAACGCTAAGTCATGAGAAATTTGATCGTAACTTCTTTGTAAAAATGGTGAATGGACTGCCCATACAGGTTTTACCCCGCCTTTAGCTAAACCAGCAGTCATCGTCGCCGCATGTTCTTCGGCAATCCCTACATCAACAAATTGTGCGCCAACTTGTTGACGTTGTTCCGGTGTAAATAAAATCATCGGTGTGCCTGCATTTACTGCCACAACTGTTGGATCATCCGCCATTTTGCGCAATAAGAAGTCTGTTGTTAGACCGCTATAGGTTTCTGCTCCTTTCGATCGCAGATACTCACCTGTTTCGAGACTAAACGGTCCACCCGCATGGAACTTTTCGCGATTTTCTTCTGCAAAGGAGAAACCTTTTCCTTTGACGGTATGGATATGCAACACAACTGGCTCTTTTTGATCTTTTACTTCTTCGAATAACTCGATCAAAGCAGCTAAATGATTACCTGCGTCAAGATAGCGATAATCAAGTCCTAATGCTTTAAAGAAATTGTTCGTGGCCTGACCATTCGTTTCCCTTAGCTCTTTGAGATTTTTGTAAAGTCCTCCATGATTTTCTGCGATCGACTGGTCATTATCATTGACGATAATGATCGTATTGGTGCCTAGTTCAGAAATATTATTCAAACCTTCATAGGCTAAACCTCCCGATAAAGACCCATCGCCAATCACTACAACGACATTATTTTTTTCGTTTTTTAAATCTCTCGCCTTAGCTAAACCATTTGCTAAAGACAATGAAGTCGATGTATGTCCGATCGTAAAGAGATCATGTTCACTCTCTAATGGGTTCGTGTAACCTGAGACTTCCTGATAATGTGCTTGGTCCAAAAACGCTTGCGCTCTTCCTGTCAACATTTTATGCACATAGGTTTGGTGTGAGACATCAAAAACAAATTGATCTTTTGGTGAATCGAACACATAATGTAGCGCTACCGTCATTTCAACAACGCCTAGATTGGGGCCATTATGTCCACCATATTGGCTGATTTTTTGCAATAACGCGGCACGTGCTTCCTCTACCACTTGTTGAAGCTCTTCTTGCTTCAATTTCTTTAGATCTTGAGGACCTTTTATTTGTTTTAATAACATGAATTTCCCTCCTTTATTTCTGCTTAATCATACACCTTGAACCGAACTCTAAGTCAAGTGATTTTTTTAACAAATAATTCTGATTTGCGAAAATGTTGAACCTGCTGTTATAAAGCTATTTTTTATAAAAAAAAAAAAACGTAGATCCTTCAATCTACGGTTTTTATTTATTTCTTCGATGAATAGTTCACAATGATTTTACCCATTTTTTTTTGGATTTCGTCGCTTGTCACGAATAATTTGATAACTAACAAGAACGATCAAAATCAAAATCACACCTGTCAAAACGTACAATACTTGTATTTGTTCTCCCAATGGTGGTAAAACGTTCTTTTTAGGCGGTGCGCTTGGTGTCACTGATTCTTTCGGATCATCGGTGTTCGGCTTTGTGGGGCTTGTTTCTTGTATCGCATTTGAATCAAACTCTAGTTCTCCAGTGACTTCAATGGTATTAGAACTAGCTTCTATGTGCGTTTGTGGCAATCCAACGATCAATAGACTTAAAGCCATGAACAAACAAAGAATTGTTTGTTTTTTTTGTTTCATCCAATCACCTCACGATTTGAACTATGGATAAGGATCTCCAGCTTCATCTAGCGCTTCAATATTCAATGTCAACGTACTTGCAATTGAGATTGATCCTTTATCCGTTGGAAAATCAAGAACATCAGTATCAACATCCCCTTCAAAAGTAAACGTCGCTGTGCTTGCTCCTGTTAAATCACCAGGACGTGCATTCGGTGAAGCTAAAGTCATAAAGTCTTGTGATAAGGTTGAATTCACCGAACCATTTTCAATCAAAAGATTGCTGTCTCCTAAACTACCAACCAATGTTAACCGATCGATTGCTGAGATATCACCAGATGAAACTGCGTAATTTCCTAGAGTGATTTTTACTGGACGACCTGAATGATTGGTGATCGTATGCTCTCCACCTAGAATTGTCTTATAGTCTTCTGGTTCAGTGAAGAAGACCGCTTTTAAAGGTAACGTCACATTCAACCATTTATCTGGATTTCCTGGTTCTGGCGCTTCCGGATCTGTGTTATCAAAACCTATAGTTCCATCGATCGCCACATCTGCAGTCTTATCGATCGATCCACCTAATGAATTATCGATCGTTTGATCATCTCCGTTGATGACAATATCAGCTTGAACACTTGCCCCTGCTGCTAAAATCGTGCCGAACATCAAACCTGTTGCTAGAATATTTTTTGCTTTCATTTTGTTTTCTCCTTTATTTATGTCTTTATATCCTAAAGCATGATTGCTTTATTCCCTCTTTATTGATTGACATTGATGGTCACGTCAACCGTCGTTTTACCCATAAGCTTTTTATTTTCTAAATCATAAAACTCTAGTTCCACTACTCCTGGATGCGTGCCTGTCGTTAACTCTTTTGCTAATGTCAATTCGGTTACTTCATATCCAGGCTCCAATAAGCCTGTTTCATATAATGTTTCTTTAGAATCCTTCATAGACAATATGGCTTGTTGCCCATAACGATTGGTCGGCAAGTTTTGGATCCAGATATTGCCCGTTTTCCCATCCGCATTGACACTGACTTCTGGATACACATTGATAGTTACATTACTATCGTCTACCGCTTGATTGGCATATTTTTTCAGTTGATCGCCTGTCATTTTTTCCGCATGTTTGATTTCCGGAAAATCGTCCGACAAAATCTGCGTTGGTTGGATATTGACATACCAATACCAACCAATCGCAACAAACGCAAGCAATAATAAAAGAAGCGCCAGTAATCTTTTTTTCTTTTGTTGTTCATTTTTTTCAGTTATTTTCTGTGTTTCCTGTGTGATCATGTTCACCTTCTTGTGTGTGTTCAATTTATCTTCGCAGCAAGGTGTAAATTTAACTTGCCTGTTACTTTATTATTTTGTGTGGTATCCCCAAAATATTTTCCTGTAAAACCAAGCGACATTCGGGAATCTGACGGCACTGATTCCGCCCATTGAGTACCAGCAAAAGTACTTGCTTGTCCAACTAACGGCTTTTCAGATGGTGCCGCACCGATTCGTTGTAAATATAAAAACATCGATTCGCTCGTCGTCTCTTGTTCTGATGAATCTAAAAAGACAATATTTGAAGTACTTGCTAATTCCACATCGTTTTTGGTATGGAAGGAAACTGTCAGTTCTGTCGTTGTCGAATGATTGACCACCTCGTAATCATCACTAGTCACTTGATCGTCTAAGACATCAAAAGCCATCCGAACCGGTAACGTTACATGGATCGCTGGATCACTTTCCACCACAAAAGGAACGGTATATTCCCATGTGGCTGTTTCACCATTAACCAATGACTCGCTGACAACGATCTTACCAATCGTCGCTCCTTCTTTTGACGTATCAGGATATTGAGTGAAACCTTCAATTTTCAAGGTTGGATATTGACTGATATCTAAATATCGCCCAACTTGACGATCCATATCTTCACGAGACATTCCTAACACTGTTTTTTGTTCCCTTGGATTTAAACGATCGATGTTTATTCGTTCAAACCCCTTCGCAGTGATTTGATAACGACTTCGATTATCCGATATCCTTGACTGCACCACATTATCTTGGAAGTTGTCCAGTCTGCCATTGGCTTCTGCATGGAAAATTTCCACGATATCGCCTTTCGTAACTGATAGTCTTCGATTTGTTCCAAAACCATTCAATGTGTCTAACCTTTGATTGCCATTTACAGAAAAATCGAAATCTGGCGTTTGTGCATTCATTGGACCACTAGAAACAGTTGCTTGGTTATAGTGCCTGATTTGATAATACATATCATCTCCAAAATAGGGATGAACCGAAGTTCCAGCTAATGCACTATTATAGGTCGCAACAATTTGTGTTTGATCACTGTTCAAGCTTAAAGTTGCTGCTCGTAGGTCTGTTCCTTGAAAACTAATGCCTCTTACATTTAGCGAATGACCAAACTGATAAGTGACAGGAACATCGATCGTAGCTAATACTGTGCCATTTTTTGAAACCTCTACACGTGCAGCTTGACCATTCAGTGAATCAGGGAAACTTACAAAACGTGCATCATAATCCTCTGTTTCAGTTTGATCTTTGAAGACTGTGACAAAGTCTTTTGCCTGATAATCCGTTTCTCCATATCCATAGTTCAAAACTTGGTTCTTTGGCTGGATATCTGTATAATTTCCGATACCAGTAAAACCAATGATGCCTTGTTCATTGATGACCCCGATTGAAAAGCGTTCGGCATTATTCCGATTGATCTGGAATGTACCTGATGTGATCTCTCCTGCCAAGTCCGCTTGATATGGATTGAATAAGCGAACAGGTTGTCCTGCAAGATCTAAAGTTACTGTTACTTGGTTGGTTGAGACAGCTGTATCTACTTCTGGTTGGATCGAGTGGAAGAACTCGGCTGTTTGCGCTCCATTCGTCTGCCACCTCAAGTACGGATAAGTTCGATTGGCATTGCTCCCCAAAGCAAAACCTGTGAACCACTTTTCACCAAACCCAAGTTCAGTTATAGCTGTATCAATCAGCCCTATGGTGCTACTTGCTTCCCCCGCACCATTTGTCGTCGTTTTTCTTGTAGTGGTTGCATCAAAATATACATTGCTTGCTGTAATTCCTGTGGTAGTATTCGAAATTGGTTCTCCAGCAGTAAATCCTGCGACGAATAAATTCGTAAGCTTTGCGGTAGCAGTTGCACTTATCGCTCCGATCACCCCTTGTGCATTTGATGAACCAACACTATAATTGTCGGTCATCACTAACTGAGCATTGCCTTCGATCTTTCCGACAAAACCACCAGATCCACTAGTAACATTCCCAAGGATATAGCCATTGTGATAACTCTCATTGATCGTTACATTTCCTGCTAAACGACCAACAAATCCGCCAGCATAACTATTTCCACTTCGTAAATCACTCGAATTGATACTTCGCTCAATCTGCACTTGACCATTTTCTGTCACATAGCCAATCAATCCTCCACGATAGCTAGCAGTTAAAGAATTAACTGTCGAGCGAGTTTCACTATGTGTATCGATGATCGTAACTGTACCAGATACTTCACCGACCAGCCCGCCTAGATTCAAGGTATAATTATTACCACCAGTAAAATTCACTTTTGAACTAGCGTGATTTATGGTAAGCACGCCCGTCGTGCGACCGACGAGACCACCTAATAGACCGTTCGAAGTATTCGAGTGAAGATTACTTGATGCTTGGCTATTCGTAATCGTTAGTTGTCCATTGTTTTCTCCAATAAAAGCTCCACTTCCATTTGACTGGTTTGAAACAATGCTACTGTTACTGTCCATCCTGATATTCTCAAGTTCAACAATATTTCCTGTACCGATTTGAGCAATCACCCCGGCTGTATAGTTGGTATATGACTGTTCTCTAGTATTCGTCACTCTCAAGTTTTCAAATGTCAGATTCTCAATTCGTAAAGAATCATTCCCGACTGAGCGAATAAAGGCTAAGTCTATTTCTCCACTAGTCAAAGTCAAATTCTTGATGACCGCATGATTACCGATCAATTTCCCTCCGTATCCTTGTCTGCCAGAAAAAGTACCTGCATTTGCCATATCGATTGCTATCCCATCTTCTGGTTCAATCGAATAGTTTTCATCGTCTGGATCAAAAGGTGCTTGACTATTCAAAAAGCGACTTAGATCTTCTGATGTACGAATGACCGTTTGCACATAATTTGCTGTCACTGTTGCATCTTCTGTCCCCATCGTGAAAGTAGCCGTTCGATTTTTTTGATCAACATTTGTCACTGTACTTCCTGTGCCTGTCACGCTAAATCCAACAAAACGATACCCTGTATTTGCTTCAGCTGCCTGAATCATTGTTGTTTCCCCTTCGATAAAATTCGTTTGGTCAGCGTTTGGATCAGCTGCACTCCCTGCCAAGGGATCACGGGCCAGTGTCAAACTCATTCGCCGTGCGGTAAAGCCCACGACTCCTTGCTGATTGATGACACCAATCGACACTCTTGCAATAGATCCACGATTGAAAGTGAAGGTTCCTGCTGTCGCTTCACCAGCTAAGCCAGAACTATATGGATTGAATAGTTTCAATGGCTCGTTTTGTAGATCTAACGTTACCGACACTTGATTACCCGTTACTTGACGATCGACCATTGGATCGATGCTGTCAAAAAACATAGATGGTTGCGTATTTTGGGTCTGCCAACTCAAGTATGGATAAGTTTTATTCGTGCGTTGAGCCACTGAAAAGTCGGTTCGCCAACGACTCCCGAAACCTAGCGCAATAGTTGTTGACTCAATCAACTCTAGCGTAGTTTTCGCTTCACCTACTCCAGTCGTAGTTGATTTGTTCGTTGTACTGGAATCATAATACACATTGGTCGTAGTGATACCCATCGTATCTGAGGTAATGGGTTGTCCCCCTGTAAACCCTGCAACAAATAGTTGGCTGAGTGTCACTCGATCCGTTAATTGATTGATCCCGATCACACCATTGCTATTGGAGGAGCCGATGCTATAACTATCCACGATACCAAGTGCGCCATTGCCTTCGGTCATACCAATGAACCCAGCAGTTCCTAGACTTGTACTTCCTTGAACATGTCCATTGTGATAGCTTTCCTCGATTTTAGCAGTTCCTGACATCCTTCCGATAAATCCGCCCACATAACTGCTACTTCCTCGCATATCACTGGCATTGATACTTCGTTGGATCGTGACATCTCCTGAGAAGGTCACTCGACCAATCATTCCACCTCGATATGTCCCGCTCAATGAATTGATTGCTGTTTGGCTTTCACTCACAGAATCAGTGATTGTTACCTCACTGCTGGTTTCGCCCACTAGTCCACCGATATTTAATGTATATGAACCACCACCAGTAAAAGTAACTCGAGAAAGACTACTCTCAATGGTCAATGAACCGTCATTTTTACCAACGAGTCCACCCATTAGTCCATTAGCTGTGTTGGAATGTAACGTTCCTGAAACCTCACTGTTTTTGATCAATGCTGAACCTTGGTTGTTCCCGATCAATCCTGCACTTCCATCGGGTTGACTAGCAGTAATTTGACTGTTTTCATCGAGCGTGATATTTTCAAGCTCAACTGACTTACTGCTTACTACTTGACCGATGATTCCAGCCACGTTAGACCGCGTCCTCGTATCATTGACGAGTACTCCTTCTAACTTCAAGTTCTCGATTCGTGAAAGGTTGCCACCGTTTAACGTTTGGATCAATCCAAGAGAAACGCCGGAATCTACTAATGAGAGATTTTTAATGATCGTGCCATTTCCGATCAGATGACCAGAAAATTGACTACGTCCTGAAAAATCACCTTCTCCTGACATGTCGATCGTTTGATTTGATTCTGGTTCGATCGTGTAAGTCTGGTCGTTTGCATCATAAGGAGACTCACTTCGTAAAAATTTTCCGAGATCATCGGCATTACGGATAATCGTTGAGGCGTATTCTGCTGTGACTGTCGCATTTTCAGTTCCCATGGTAAAGGTTGCTGTTCGATTTGCTAAATCAACATTTGTGATCGTACCATTACCTGTCACATTGAAACCAGCAAAACGATAGCCAGGAGAAGGTACGCCTGCTGTGACTGTCGTCGTTGCACCTACTACTAGAGTAGTCGTTGGTGCATCTGAATTACTTGCACTTCCGGCCTGTGGCGAATGTGCCAGAGTCAAGTTTCGATTACTCAACTCATAACATGCGGTAACGGTCGCATTTTGTGATCCCATAGTAAATGTGCCTGTGCGATTAACTATATTCACATTCGTGATCGAACTTCCTGTACCACTCACATCAAACCCTGCAAATTGATATCCCGTCGCTGGAGCCGCTGCAGTCACTGTTGTTGTTTGGCCCATTTGAAGAGTTGTCTCTCCCGCTGTTGGGTTTCCTGCACTTTCTGCTTCCGGAGAACGTCCTAAGGTCAATGTTTGAAGTGTAATTGGTAGTTCAGTAAAGCTCCCTCGAATTGCCTGACGAACTGTCGCTGTGTAGTTCGGATAATATGCATGTGCAGGAAGGGTTCTCATATAGAAGTACGTATTAAAAATCCAATCTAGATCTATCGTAAATGAATTGGTTCGTGCACTAGTAATTGACGCAGCTCTAATTCGTTCCACAACAATGCTAAACTCATGAAAGTCTGCCAATACACCCTCTCTAACATCTGTAGGTGGTGATACAACTGCCGACTTTATATTGTACGGCGAGCTTTCTCGAACTGTAATTAAAAAGTCCCCTTGGTTATGTTCAATAACTGCATTTCCAAATTGATAGTCATTTCGAATAGGCATCGAATAGAAAGAAACCCCCGCTTGTAACAACGAGCCTATACTATCATTTGCGCTATCCCTATACAAATACTGCCTCGGCAAATTAACCGTGCCTTCAATCTTGTCCCCTATCCTATTCCCTAATTGATCGCTACCATTCCACGATACCCTTGCACGGCTATCATTGGCAAAGAAATTAGCATATGTCGTTGGGAATTGCGTACGGCCGGGTGCATTCGCATTGCCTTGTAAAAATCTAGTAATAAAATGATGATCTAGACTCGTGAGTAAATTAGGTACATTCCGCAGACCGGGATCTAATTTTATTACCCCCTTATCCCCCTGGGTCTTTTCTTCCGAAGCATAGGTCTTTTGGGCGTCCCCGCTCTCTACAGGTACTTCTCTTGAAAGTTCATCGTTCTCTGTTGGGGAATCATCATCTGTTGATTCACTTATTTGTCCAGCAGTGCTCTCTTTTGTTGTTTCTGCTATAACACTGATACTATTTCCTAATGACGAGAAAAGCAGCAAGATAATTACAATAATATGTAAACTTTGTTTCTTATAAAAATGAGTCATTTCCTCCTCCTACTCTACACGTATTATTTGACGTGACGTAATCTGCTGATTTTTGGCAAAAAGTTATACTCAATGTATGGAATCTACTAATTTATAGTGATTCATTTTCTACTTAGTGTCTTCTATTGCACGATTGATTTCCTAAACAACTGTTCTTTACATTAGAACATGCCTACTTTTTTAGATATCGCTAGTTATATGTTCGACTAATTAAATAGCTGCACCCCTTTCTTAACCCAGATGAAACTACGATATTAAATAACGACGTAACAAAGCTGTTATTTTTTCATCTTTTGATTATAATAACACTAATCTACCCTTTGTTTATTTTTATTTTTTTTTCGAACAAAAAAAATAAAGCACTGCCTTATTTCTATAAGTTCTGTAATTCTAGTAATAGTCATTGGTTGCAATACATATATCTATAGCCAAAACTATTTTTTTATTATTCAGAAAAAAATATCACACTATACACCTAAGAAATTTTTGTATACTTTTTATTGAAAAAACAAAATATCTTCACTTATAAAAAATAACAAAATTATTTAAAAAACAATTATTCGATAAAAAACACGGCAATTCCAACTATTTCCCCTTAATTTAAAACAGATTATTTTTAAATTATAATGATTTTTTATTTCAAACGTTTGTTTTTTTTGTATACTTATAATATGCACATCTTTCCCTGAGCCTATCTAACTATGTGTTTTAACTTTAAAGAGAGACTATATTTCTTACATATTTATAGAAAAATAAAGATTGGAAGCCAGAATAATGGAAAATTTACCCATCACCTTACAACTTGATAATCAGTTTAAACGACAATATCAAATTTTAAATTTAGTACATAAAAATAAAACCAACCAGTTAACGCTCAATGATCTTTCTCTTAACTTAGAGAAGTCAAAACCAACACTAAAAAAAGACATCGAGGAAATCAACCATGCGCTGAATGAGCAGTGCGTTTCACTAAAGATTGATCACAAAGGACTACTATCGTTTCACTACAAAAAGGTAATGACGATCGATTCAATGATCACCTTATTAGCTAAAAGGACCATCACCTACCAGATCATGGATCTATTGCTTCATAATGTAACTTACTCAACCGATGAATTAGCCGATGCCTTGATGGTCTCTAGAAGTACAATTTTTAAAACGATCCGTCATATGAATAATATCTTGAAGGAATTCAGTGTGACGATCACCACTGGACCATTGAGTTTATCAGGTAGAGAAGAAGATATTCGTTTTTGTTTTTTTGCCTTTTACTCAAGTTTTGGCGATAGTACGATCATTGATTCAGATAGTGAAATCGATGCACAGTATTTAGTCGACGAAGGCCATAAAAGAGATCATGCCTTTTTACATTTTAGCCATTTTCGTGCCGCTTTATGGCTGTCGATTGCAAAAGCACGTTGGAAGTGTAAAAAACTTTGCAACTTAAATCGAAGTATCAAAGTGTTGATCAAAAGCAGCAAAGGCTTCTCTTCACTTGAGCCATTATTACAGGATTACTATCTTTCACGCTCCAATGAAACACTCTCATTAAATGAAACGATGTGGTTATACTTGGTCTCACTTCATTGTATTTCCTACACACGACAAAGTAATTTGGACGATGGTCGCTCCTATGCATTTTATCGAGAAGAAAGCCCGGGTGTCATCGAAGCGATCCAACGTTTTCTAGCGACTGTTTTCCCGGAACACATGATCAAAGACGGGACACTAGAAAAAATGGAAGCTTACTTGGTCAATGCGCGTTTACTTTCTAAAATGAGCCATACTTATGAATTACATTCACCCACGATGGTGACACAAATGAAGGTACGTTATTCTGAGCTCTACCAAGTATGGCTTGAAAAACTGACGATTCTAAAAAATAACCCATTATTTGGTTTTGTTCATATCGACTATCTTGCAGCTGCGTTGACAACGTTTCATGCTTCGCTGTTGATGAAGCAGTCGTATCGCCCTTTACGCATTTTGTTTACGATCCAAGGACCGCCATCTTTAGATGATTATATCCTGAATGAGATCGAGACACTTTTTATGCAACGGTCAACGGTCGAATTTCAAATTGAACATGCTGTCACAAAAGAATCGATCGAAACCTACCAAGCTGATCTCGTAGTTTGTAATTACGATCTTCATTTGATTGATGAACAGGTTTGTCGCATCCATCGAATCTCCAATGTACCGACGATAGCGGATTGGCGTCTTTTAATGGAGACGATCACTTATTTGTCTTTGCCTGCGTATTCAGAAACTAACTAAAGGAAAAACACTCCCTATCCTTTAGCCGTGATCTCAAAAAGACGTCGAAACAGACATGTTTAACCTCGAGAAATAAGGCGCCACCCACGAAATTTGTTCTCCAAGTTTTCGTGGGTGGCGCCTTATTTTGCGAAGAGGTTTCTTCTATTCTTGCCGTTCATTCGGTTTTAAGTGGTACGAGAGGACGAATATCACACTCTCTTTTGATTGTCTCAGCCCTCTAATGGAACATTGAAATTTAAAAATATTTTCCTTTTTTTCTTTTCTGCTTCTACTAAAGCCTGGCGATACTCAGAAATTGGATATACGGGAGCGGTAGTTAGTAGATTCAATTGTCCCTCTTCAACCAAACGGAATAGTTGTTGAAATTGTTTTTGCCATTCTTCATTGGAAACCGAATCCGCCCAATGCCTTAGATGATAGACTTTAGCTTGGATCGGCAATGTTTGGATAAACGCCCAATCAACTTGTTGACCAGAGAGTAACCCGATCGCAACGAACTTCCCATACGGTTGAATCGCTCGCGCCATGGTTTCACCGCTTTTCCCACCTACTTGATCAATCGCCGCCCTTACGCCTTTCCCCTTTGTATATGCTAAAATTTGCGGCAACGTTGTTTCTTCATCCCAAAGAACGACCAAATCTGCTCCTAGTTCAGTTAACTCTTCTTTATATTTTTCGTGGCGAACGATTACAATGACTTTAAATGATAAAATTTTACTCAATTGGATAAAAATTCTACTAATGGAAGAATTTCCTGCGTTGAGCAAAATATGATCTCCTTTATTCAGGTTCAATTCTTTTGTACAGATCAACCAGGCGGTTACAGGATTGATGTACATCTGGGCAGCTGTCAAAAGATCGACCGAAGAGGGAACAATAACTAATTCACTCTTGGGTACTGTGTGATAGGTTTGCCAAGTTCCTTCCCCTCGTAGAGGTAAAACGTATTGTCCTATCATTTGTTCATCCTGAGGATCAGTGACTTGGATCACTTTCCCGACACCTTCATACCCAGCAATTTGTGGCAAGTTGATGCGATGTGCATAGGAGCCGTGGATTGGAATCAAATCAGAAGGATTGATTGGAGCCACTAACATTTTGACCAAGACTTCTCCTTGTCTTAAAGAGAGTGGTTGCTCTGCTAGTTGCACAACCTCTTGTGGCAAGCCAAACGCTCGGTAAATCAGACAGTGATTTTTCATTTTTTTCTCCTTTGATGATCGTTGGATTCTTTTCACAAGTGTAACATTTACCTAAAATAAAAAGAAGACTATGCGCGCCTTAGAAACGAATAAACGGCGGAAACAGAAGTACGATCTTCAAAAAAAGACGACGACCACAAAAATTTTAAGAAGCGATTTTCATGGTTGTCGCCTTATTTATTGAGCTTGAATACTTTTATTCCCACCTCTTGTGGTATCCGTGAGATATCATAGTAACCGACTTCGTCTTTGACTGTCGATGCTTTGATCACTGGTCGTGCGTCGACTGGTTGACTAGATAAATCTGTCACAGTGGCCCGACTGCCGTTAAGATTGATTGATCATCCGTCTGTCCGACAGTCACAGCAGCATCCGCTACATTTAAAATGTACTCTTGTTGTGGAACTTGCTCCCCAACAACTGTGATTTTCACTGTTGTTTCCACACATTCATCTTGTTCAAGACCAATCGTCACTTCATATTCTCCTGGAGTATTTGTCCTACTAGTACAGTCACGTCTTTTGCTAAAATCGTATATTTTGTTTCTTCTTATTTCTCATTTAAAACTGTTACTTTTACTACTTTTTCCACACTGACACCTTCTTTTAAGCCAATGGTTATCTGGTATTCTCCTGGATTTGATTCAACGGTTGTTGCTTTGATATAAGGCGTGAAATCACTTAGAGGTTCCCTTCTCCATCAACAACTTTCGCATCTGCAGCCACTAAGAGTGACTTAGGATCAATTTTTTCAGGCAAGACAGTTGCATCATAAGCGACTAACTCATACTTTTGTTCTAAACGATTGATTTGTTCTCGGTTAGAAGTGATCGATCCTAGTCAAGACTGATTGCGTTGACTCGTCTGTATCGAATCATTCCCCTTCCTCTTTTCTACTGATTGAATTGTTGCTGACACATGGGAAACTGTCACCATTGTTGTCGACACAGAGAGAGCGAGCAACATCAACGGACACATTGTTTTCTTTTTTTCATAATGTAAATCATCCTCCTAAGGAAATTTTACCCACCAATTATCTACGGATAGATTCTTCACCCATTCATAGTCCCTTTTTATTAGCGGTTTTTTGCAAATAAATAACAATCTACATCCTTTAACCAAGAATAATAACACCATTCATCAGCGTTATCGTGCTTATTATTTCCTATTATATAAATAAACACCAATAACTTAGAAATATTCGTCATTGATTATTTCTATTAAAAGAACATTCAATTATTAGAAATCTCCCAGTATCATAATTTTTTCAGAAATAAAAAAGAAAAATCGAAATATCCCAGCTAAGATTCGATGGCTGCTCCATCATGGAACAGCCATTTAATGTTATACTGGATTTGTGAAACCCTTACCAAATACTTACAATAAGCAATTGAAGAAATCATACTTTTATGGATACAGCTTATTGATTAAAAATGAAAATAGATCAAAATGAACCGATTGAAGATTCCATGCTCTATCTTGAGCAAACACTGATCGTCAAATAATATGTACAACAAGAGAAACTATCCGCGTTAGGGAAAATTTTTGCTTTGGTTGGTTTAGCCGAAATCACCTATACCAGTCAATTACCGGTTACCCAGTCATTCAGTATGCGTCGCCAAGACTGTCCTTGAATCACTGAAATAATTTTACATTCCATCTGTACAAACTCGTTAAAATCATTTAAAAAAAATAATCAATATAACAAAGAAACCTAATTCGTTTTTTTGAAAATGTTATTAAAAAATGAACATTCTGCATAATTACGTTATCACAATCCTATATATATCAATCTTTCATATTTAAAAACCACATATTTTCATTTTAAAATCAAAAAAAATATTTTGTTATGATACTATTAATAGTTTTAAAAATAACACAAAAATGGTATTATTTGATTACGAAGATTATAGAGGAGTGAATGATGTTGGTTCAGTTAAGCAAGTTTTTATTTTGGTTTCCTTTAAGTATTGCCGTGCTAGCATTTTTTTATTTCTTTAAATTAACTAAGCGCACTTTCCTGGTGTTCCTAGCTGCATGTCCAGTGATTTATTTTATCACTAAAATCATGGCGTATTACTTTTACGATTCTCTGAGGGTGTTTGTATATTACGAAATCGGCCTTCTAATATCTGTGATTTTTTTCATCAGTGTGCTTTATTATTTCTATAAAAAACGCTAACTGACAGAAAGAGATTGTGATCCCTATGCTAAGACTCGTGTTAACATAAGGATCACAACCCCTTTTGGTTACTCTTCTTTTTTCTTCTTACGTATGAATAGAAAATAAATGATCAATAGAAGGATGATCCCAAGTAAGACACCCACAACTACATAGACCCAAGTTGGGATTGACTGCTGATTCACTTTAGAGATTGCTACCTTATTCACTTCTTTCGCATCACTCTCACTGATTGAAAAATCGCGATCGAATACCCATTCGTTGTCTTTTGCATCTGAGATTGTCAAATGTAAGGAATAATCTCCCGCTTCCAGTCGTTCATTGTCCCAATCGATTGCAAATCGATACGTTGACAAGGGCGCCATTTGCATCTCTTTATCATAAGATACTTCTTTTATGACTTCCCCTGTGGCATCTTTCACCTCAGCTGCATATTTCAAATGACCGATCGCATCCATCGTTGGATTCTTCAAAGTTGCTACCACACTTGTTTTCCCAAATGAAATGGCTGGTTCGACGCCTTCTAATTCCACCTTTCTTTGCACTTCATTCGTATTATTCGTTAATTTCAATCCTAAGACATAGCCATAATTGTTAACGATTTGGCCCTCTTGTTCCGCTTGACCTATTTTCATGACATGGATGGCTGCCAAGATTTGTCCATCAAATTCTTTTTCCGGCATTGTGAGGTCAACGCTAACTTCTTGTGACTTCCCACCAGCTAAAGTGATGCTTTCTGGGACTTTCGCAATGTTGTTGATTTGAAATTCCTCCGGTATATCTGATTCATCAGTTGGTTGCGTGTAATCAATAAATCCTTGATCATTCGTATAGGCTTGGTTTACTGCAACCTGATAAGTTGACTCTTCATTCGATGTATTTTCTATCAGGAACTTGATCGTTTGTTTTTGACCAGGTTCTAGTTGTAAATCAAAATAAGTTAATTTTTTATCGGCTTGATTTTCTGGAATAATTGCTTTGATATGAAAGCCCACTTCACTCTCAGTCTCTGCCTCGGTGACTAAGGGGAAGCAAAAAGCAAACATGAAACAAATGATTAAAATTATTTTCCGCATCACTACACCTCATTTATCGATTCATTTGGTTTTTCCCAGAGATTTGATCATGAACAAAAACCTATAGAAAGAATTGAAGCAATCGCTGAATGCGATTGCTCCAATCTTCTCAATTTGGACACAGCCATTAAGAAGCATCTGCCGTATTGTACAATTGATAATTGATCGTACCGTTCAAGACATTATTTACTTGTAAGACATTGCTCGGATCGGTAAAACCAATTGCGATCGATGTTACCGGAGTGGTGATTTGACCGGTATTATTTCCGGCATCTGGTGTAGTCGCTGATCGAGCGACAATCCCAGTTGCGCCTGTACCAACTAATTGTGCGCCATTGATTTGGAATGAATTCACATCAAATGTGGCTGGTGCAGCTGCTCGTGTCAATTGATTATTCGCAACAGTTGCTCTCACAGACCATGCTTGAGCGATACTATCATTTGAAACAACGATATTTCCTGGTGTACCGATCGTTCCAGTACTAAGTGAATACGTGCCATTTTCGATTTCCGTCTCAAACGCATAAGTCGCTGGAACGGCATCGAGTCTTAAATCTCCTGAAGTAGCATCGGTGATCGTTACAGTCGTTGGTGTACTTCCAGTTTGTCCTGGTACCTCTGCTGCGAATGCTGCTACTCCACCTATATTTACTAAAATCAACCCTGCGAATACTGCACTTAATGTTTTTGTTTTGTGGTTCATTTTTATTCCTCCTTGATTTTCAATTAATCTACATCGGCAACCACATTTACGAGGTTGACCGTCTGTATCGCTTTATAGGTACCACTTGGACTATTAGCAGGAACACTCAACTTAATACTTTCTTTCGGGATGATCAATCGAAAGTTTTGTTTCGTTCCTTGACTGACTTTGACGAGTTCTTGCGTTTCACCATGACTGATATTTTCTATATCATTGACTTGATAGACACTGTTTTTTTCTGTCGTCAACTGTCCATCTTTCATAGAAAGTTTTGCTGTATATTCCTGCTGATTTTTAAAAGCAGATAATGAATAATCGAGTTTCCACCCGTTTGTTCCAGAACGATTGTCAACCACTTCGATCACTAGATCTTGCTTTGCTGGTACTTCAATGTCCGTCTCAGGGACTGGGTAGCGATCAAAAGTTGGGGGTATTACTTTCTTTAAATAAATAGCAGGTTCGATGATTTGGACATTCACTGCTGATTTTTTCTCTTCACCAACAGAAGACGCTCGAATCTTTGAAGGAGAAACAAACATCAGGGGCAAGATAAATAGTAGCAACCATTTGATTTTAGGCTTCATCGCTTCTGCCTCCTTGATCGATACATCAGTCCGACAAATCCAATCAGCAATGTACCGAGAAATGCAGACGTTCCATACAACAAACTACCTGTTTGCGGAAGCATCCCTTCCGCTTGCGGTTTGGTCGTTCCACTTTCACCCTTATCTATGGGACTCACTTCGTCTTTTTCATATAATTCAAACTGGATTTCTTGCTGATCGGAAGCAATCACCTCGTCGGCAAACGTAGGAGCGACTCGCACAAAGCCAGTGAACAAAACAACACTAAGCAGGAACAAAAGATTCATAGTTATTCTCTTCATCTCATCGCCTCCTTATTCGATCGTAGCCGTGTTATATAGCTTCCAATTGGCTGTTGCTCGTCCACTATAATCACCTACAGGCAACAGTTTTGAGCTATTTAACAATACACCCGCATTTTCACTCATATTCAGCGTATAAACATAACCAGTCGGGGTCACACTCGCAGAATCAAACACTTTGATTGGTGAATTACCCAGATTTTGAACCGCACTCGTAGGACTTGTTTTCCAGACGAAAGAAAAAGGTGCGTTCGTTCCACTCGTGATCGAAAGTCCAACTGACCAATTTCTTGTTGTTCGTGGATCTCTCGAATCCCATACCTTTAATTCTAAGCTATTGCCCGCATCACGATCCAAGATCCCTTTACTTTGACGAACCTTTCGATTCGTCCATTTGAATGTACTTGGTGCCTGCTCAAGTCTTAATTCTCCAGTGTAGTTTACCGTCAGATTCAATGACGCTGCCGGTTCTTCAGGTTTCGTCATTTTTCCGGAGGAGTAGACTTCAATGACAAATTTATTCTCACCATAATCAAAATATTTTGTTGGGATCACTAACTGTGTATTTGCGTTAAAATTTGTCGCCCCTGTTGTCGTGACATCAGAGAATGGAACATCAGTGAGATAATTCGTTCCTTTTCTCACTTTGAAACTCAATCGATCGCCGATATCTAAATCTTTCCAATAAAATGTTCTTTTGTACCCAGGATCGCGATTCGCAGAGATATCCAACGTCTCACTAAAATTGGTCACCGTATTGACATTTTCCCATGACAAAGCAGTAAATTGATCCGTTTTTCGAACCCAATAATACACGGTATCGCCATAGTAGATGATGTTTGTTGTATCATTTGGTGTCGTTCCCACTGGATTTGCCAAGACTGAACTTCCGTAACTAGTTAGTGCATCCGCTGACAATGTTCTTGTTGGTGCTGAATAACTCAGTGTCGCTGAATCTCCTGGATTGAGATTGATCGCGTTATTGGCTATTGTCGTGACCACTGTGATCACGCCAGTCGTTGTATTATTTGTCACGACTGTTGCTAAATTTGCTGGGGCAATCGTTGACGTCACCCCTGCAGCAGTCGTTTTCGTGATCGTCGGTGTGACTGTCGCATTTGTTGCCAAATTGACTGCTTTCGCATCAAGTACCGTCGTCCACCTCGTAGTATTCAAGGCTGCTTCACCTGTATTTACCTTGATCGTTGATTGGATCTTAGCTGGCTGCTCACTCATCAAATATTTACTTTTACTTGTATCTGTACTTGGAACAGTCACAGATGTATTGGCGTTGTCCAATACATTACTCGTCACTGTCGCGCCTATCGGTATCGGCGGCTGAGTAAAAGCAAAACGAACTTGTCCTGATACGCTACCGTTGGCCGCTGTAAATCCCCAGTAGGCTCGATTGTTGTTGGTCGCTAATTGTAATTCCGAGTTCAAATCCCCCCAAGGTATCGTTGTGTCAGCAGTTTTTGCTCCATTGACAGGATTTCTAAATGAATACGTAAAGTTCCGTGTGTTGCTATTAAAGCTATAATTGAACTCGTACCATGTTCCATCTTGGACATTGGTACTGACAGCTCCATTAAGTGGGATCAAGCTGTTGTGTTTGATCCGTCCGGGATTGGCGAGGGTCAAAGTGAACCACTCATTTGCTCCTAAATCACCATTCACTGCATTGATTGGTTGATACGTTCGGCTTAGGTTACCCGGAAAGGTATACGCCATATGTGGCGTACTTCCAGCAGGAATCTGTGCGTCATAGCGTGCTCTACCAGTTACTGCTTCATTGGCAAATAAATCAAATTCAACCGCAAATGAATTACGAATAGCTGTCGTTTCTGGCGTTCTCTGAGCCAATAACTCATAGTAGCCGCCAGTCGCTCCGTAGACACCCAAGTTTTGACCGTCGACACCTACCGCTCGTGAGTTCGTAATGGCCGTTGTTTTTCTTGCATCGTTATGCATGACAAACGCCACGCCATCTGCTTGTTGTGTGCCAAAATTGACGTAGACACGTTGCGAAAAGGATTTTGTGAAATCCAAGCGATACGCGTCATTTGACCAAATCGACGTCCAGTTATTACTCCCCGAAAGAGAGATTTGTGAAAATGGTTTTCCGCCATTGTCATTTGTATTCGTGACATTTGAAACGACAGCCCCACCATTTGGTGCGGCAAAAGCGCCACTGATAGGGATAGCTCCCGGCGGTACGTATTGAGAACCTGTACCTGTTGCAAAAGCTTGGATTGCTCGTGCCTGGGGTGGTTGATAGTCAGAAGACGTCGAGCTTTGCTCTTCCGCTACTTTCGCTTCACTGGTTGCTTGCTGTGTCTCAGTTGTTTCCTGATTTTCTCCAGTTTCGCTATTTTCTTCAATGGTACCGCTCGTTACTTCGGTTGGTTGACTCCCTGAAGTACCTGACTGATCATTATTTTCTGGTTCAACAAGTGGAAGAATTTCTCCTTCAGGTGGTGTCAGATCCGTCAGTGTTCCATTTGCGGACTTGTACTTGACAAATAATCGAACAGGTTCAGTTGGTTTGGTAAAATGTAGGGTAGAAAATTGTTCTTCTGTCAACACCTGATTCTCAGTAATGGATTGATCATCTATCATAAGTGGGATTTTTTCACCCTTAGAATCAATCAAATTTACGGAAAATTGTAACGCTTCAGATGAATTTTTTTCTAGTTTAAAACGCACCCCTTTATTCGTGTCTTCGAGTGATAACGCCACTTCTCCATTATCGACCAACACATTTTTTGACTGCCTTTGATTGACATCAGCAAAAACAGAAGAGCAAACGCCTCCAATAAAGAACACCACAATAATAATGAACGTTATAAAAAACGGTCGCGTATTGGTTTGAATTCCATTCCTTATCCCCACAAACTTTACCTCCTTTGTCCAAACTATCGCAATTTGAATATAGAAGACTTTTAAAAAGTCGTTACTTTTATCATTTTTTCAAATAGCCTTTGAGATCAGGTCCATTTCTACTAGATTTCACTAGAAAATGAAAATTTATCAAAGACTATTATGTAAAAACAACGGAGAAACTAAGCGAGTTACCCAAAATAAAAAAATAAAACTATGTATAATCTAACTATTCTCTTACGATATCTCTCATCAAAAAAATAATAACATACTTTATTTTTTAAATGAATTTTTATGCTTATAACATTATGTATTTAGAGAACGATAACTATAATAAAACACTTCAATACCAATAGTTGGAAACGCAATCACAAAACATTAATATTTATGAACAAACAATGAATACGATGCTCATTGTATGCACGACTCGCTTTTTTAATCAACTAATAGGTTGCTTTGATTTTCCCCACACTAAAATTCTGCAAAGCAACTAAATTTACGATTGCTAAAAAAACACTAGTAAAGGCAGATAGATCCGCGTTTTACTAGTGTCATTCTTAGTTATTATTCCTTCACCCGAGCTAACTCCGTCCATTTCCAGTTTTCCACTACTGGCAGATCATGACCTTCTTTCCGAATATACTCTCGATGTGCTTTCAATTGTTGCGTCATTTCCTCAGAAAAAGCTGTTGCTTCTTCACCGTACACAGTTACCGCTGCATGTTGCGCTAAGTGGAAACGATCCAACTCACTAAAGACACGCATATCAAACGGTGTAGTGATATCGCCATTTTCTCGATAACCATGAACCATCAATTGGTGATTGTGCCGTAAGAAGAAAATATCCCGGATCATGCCTTCATAGCCATGGAAAGCAAACAGAATTGGTTTGTCTTTCGTAAAGAACGTGTCAAACACTTCATCACTTAGTCCTCTCCGATCAACGGATGGGTGTCTTAACTTCAAGATATCCACCACGTTGATAAAGCGGATTTTTAGTTGTGGAAATGCTTGATTCAATAGCGAGACTGCCGCAAGTGCTTCAAGGTTTGGTTCTGTGCCTGCTGCTGCGACCACTAGATCTGGCTCTTCATTCGCAGAAACCGTACTAGCCCACTCGATGATTTTCAACCCCTCATTGGCTAGTTCTTCTGCTTCTGTTGCAGAATAAAATTGCGGACGTGGATGTTTACTGGAAATAATCAAGTTGATGACTTGCTCTTCTTGCAACGCACGATCCATCACAGCCATCAAACTATTCGCATCTGCAGGCAAGTATTCGCGAATAAACTCTGCTTTCTTCTCTGCTAGATGGGTCAACACACCAGGATCTTGGTGGGTATACCCATTGTGATCTTGTTGAAAAACAGTCGATGTGGCAATCAAGTTCAATGAAGGATAGTTTTTCCGCCAAGGCTGATCACTAGCTTTACGCATCCACTTGAAGTGTTGCGTCAACATCGAGTCAACCACACGTAAAAAAGATTCGTAACTAGCAAAGAACCCGTGTCGCCCTGTCAAAACATACCCTTCTAAAAATCCTTCTGCTTGATGTTCCGACAGTTGTCCATCAATGACCCTTCCTACAGAAGACTGCCACTCATCTGAAGCATCTTTAGGTTCCAACCATTGTCGATCTGTCACTTCAAAGACTTTATTCAAGCGATTGGATTTTGTTTCATCCGGGCCAAAGATCCGAAAATTGGTTGGGTTCTTCGTGATTACATCTCTGGCTTGTTCTCCAAAGACCATCATATCTTGCGCAACAACAGCTCCTGGTGTTGCAGTATCCACGGCATAGTTTTTCCAATCAGGCATAACTAACGGTTTGGGATCGATTCCGCCATTTGTGATTGGATTTGTCGACATCCGACGATTGCCTTTCGGTGAAAGATCTTTGATTTCTTGTTTGATTCTTCCTTGTTCATCAAACAGCTCTTCCGGACGATAAGATTGTAACCAATCAATCAAATGATCGACGTGTTCCATATGCTCAGAATCGACTGGAATCGGTACTTGATGCGCACGAAACGTTCCTTCCACTTGTTCATTTTCCCACGTCTTTGGTCCTGTCCAGCCTTTTGGCGTCCGAAAAATAATGACGGGCCATCTTGGCATCGTGGCTGATTCCGCAGGTGCTTGTCTTGCTTCGTTTTGGATTTCTTTGATTTCTTCGATCACTGTATCTAGCGTTAAAGCCAGGATGTGATGAACAACCTCTGGATCTGTTCCCTCAACAAAATATGGTTTCCAACCCATTCCTTCGAAATACTTTCGAAGATCCTCATCACTCTTGCGGGCAAGGATGGTTGGATTAGAAATTTTTCCGCCATTCAAATTCAAAATTGGTAACACCGCACCGTCATTGACCGGATTGATAAAGACATTTGAAAACCAACCGCCAGCTAATGGACCTGTTTCTGCTTCGCCATCGCCTACAACTGTCGCCGCGATCACATCCGGATGATCAAGGATCGCACCTGTCGCATGGGCAAGTGAATAGCCAAGTTCTCCACCTTCATGGATCGATCCTGGTGTTTCCGGCGCAGCATGGGATGCAATCCCGCCAGGATAAGAAAACACCCGACATAAATGTGCCAATCCGGCTTCATCTTCTGTAAATTCAGGATAGATCTCACTGTAACTGCCATCAATATAAGAATTGGATACCATCACTTGTCCACCATGACCAGGGCCCTCTATGTAAAACATATCCAAATCGTATTTATTGATGACACGATTTAAATGTGCATACACAAAATTTTGTCCAGCAATCGTTCCCCAATGCCCAATAGGATGTGTCTTTACATCGTCTTTAGTTAATGGACGGCGTAATAATGGATTATCTTTTAAATACATTTGAGCAACAGAAATATAATTTGCAGCCCGCCACCAAGCATCTAATTGTTCGAATTCTATTTGTTTGTCTACGTTTGTCATATCGAACACCCCTTTAATCATTGCTAGTCCTACGAAAGAACAAAAAATGAGTCTGGCCTTTACCAGAGTGTCCAGACTCATCTTCGTCGCTTCTTTCGACTGCTCGTATGTGCTATCCCTTAATCAGCTGATAACATTACGGTATTTATTTAACTTTAACTTGAATCTCTAAGAAATGACATCATAACGCTCTACTTCTTTGAAAAAGAGTGTTTGACGTAAGTTTTTCTAAAGTCCCAAAGTTCTTCAATTGATCATTTCACTTATTTGATGACGATATCTTCTAAATCAACCAAGCGCGCCCATGTTTGGATCTGATCAGTAGTAAGGTGCAATGACACAACGGTATGGTGTCCGCCACCTGTGCGGATCCAAGCACCTACTCCCTCATGGAAATTCGGTTTGACTTTCCAAAGTACGCGTGCCACTGGTAAATGTGGGGCTTCTTCTGTTGGTTCGAAGGCTTCCACTTCATTGATCAGCAATTTATAATGCGTGCCAAAATCTGCCATGGAAACCACGACACCATCGCCTGCTTTACCGTCAAACACCAAACGAGCCGGATCTTCTCGATCACCCATCGATAATGGCGAAACAACGATTTTTGGTCGATTGACTGCCAATGTCGGATCTACTTCCATCATGTGAGATTGTAAAATTGCTTCTTTTCCTGGCGTCAATTCATACGTGTAATCTTCCATAAAACCTGTGTCTTTGTTTTGTGCCATGATTTTTAACATCCGATCCAAAGCAGCTGTTTTCCAATCCCCCTCACCGGCAAATCCGTAGCCTTCTGCCATTAACCGTTGGACTGCCAAGCCAGGTAATTGTTGCATACCGTAAAGATCTTCAAAGTTTGTTGTGAAAGCATTATAATTGCCCGCTTCCAAGAAACGTCTGATCCCGATTTCTTGTTTTGCTTGTACTTTGACATGTGCTTCCCAAGTGTCATGGTCATAATCTGCATAATCAAAATCATAAAGTTGTTTATATTCTTCAAATAATGACGCTACCTCTTCATCAGTGACTTCATCGATCACTTTGACTAAATCGCCGATCCCATAATAGTCGACCACCCAGCCAAACTGGATCTGTGCTTCTACTTTGTCTCCTTCGGTCACAGCCACATTACGCATATTGTCTCCAAACCGAGCAACCTTGATCGAGAAGCTTTCATTATAAGCCACAGCCACGTGCATCCAGTCTGAGATCTGACGTTGCACATCTTCGGATTGCCAATGACCTACCACGATTTCATTTTTCTTATTGAGTCGTGCATTGATAAAACCATATTCCCGATCCCCGTGGGCTGCTTGGTTCAAGTTCATAAAGTCCATGTCGATCGTTTCCCAAGGAATACTCTCATTAAATTGCGTAGCTAAATGCAACAAAGGCTTTTGTAATAACTGCGTGCCACGAATCCACATTTTTGCTGGGGAGAAAGTATGCATCCAAGTGATCACACCTGCTACTCGCTCCTGGTAATTCGCTTCTTTCATGATCGAGGTGATCGTATCAGCAGTTACTGCTAGTTCTTTTAGTACGATCGGATAAGGCAACGTTTGTTGATCATTTAGTGCCGTAACGATCGTCTCTGCATTCTTTTTGACCTGCGCTAACGCTTCTTCCCCGTATAGATGTTGTGAACCTACGACGAACCAAAATTCTTTTTTACTGATTGCTAACATGATTGTAACTCCTCTATTTTTTATTTTTTTGGCCATAATACGCATCTTTACCATGCTTGCGTAAATAATGTTTATCTAATATTCGTTGGGGCAATGGTTCAGAAAAACTATTCAATTGGCGAGTAAATAAGTTCATTTTCGCCACTTCATCCAGTACAACGGCATTCATCACCGCTTGGGAAGCATCTTTCCCCCAAGTAAATGGTCCATGGCCATGTAACAACACTCCTGGAATTGCTATGATATCAATATTTCTATTTTGGAATGTCTCAATGATCACATTGCCGGTTTCATGTTCATAACCAGCATCGATTTCTTCTTGTGATAAAAATCTTGCACAAGGAACGCTCCCATAAAAAGTATCTGCATGAGTCGTACCCATGGCGGGTAGATCGATACCCGCTTGTGCCCAGATCGTTGCCCACGTCGAATGCGTATGACAAATCCCACCAATTTCCGGGAAATGTTTGTAGAGAACCGCATGTGTCGGTGTATCGGAAGATGGATTTAGTTCACCTTCGATGACTTGATTATTCAAATCAACAACGACCATATCTGCTGCTTTCATTTCCTCATAACTCACGCCGCTAGGCTTGATGACAAAATAACCCGTTTCCCGATCAAATGCACTCACATTCCCCCATGTGTATTTGATCAGTCCTTGTTTTGGTAAAGCTAAATTCGCTTGATAAACAGATTCTTTCAGACTTTCTAACATTCTCTCACTCCTTCTTCCATTGATACGATCGCGGATGCTTCGATAGGCAATCCTTTTTCATACAGCTCAATAAATTTTTCGTAACCTTTTAAATCTGCCTCTTTAGGCTCGATCGTCAGACCTTCACTAGTTGAAAATACCTCTTTTGCTAAAAATTCTTCCAAAGTCATGCCGTCTGCCGATCGGAGATAAGCAGCTAATAAGGCAATCCCCCAAGCGCCTCCTTCTCCGGCTGTTTCCATGACTGTGACAGGTGCTTCCATTGCTGAAGCTAAAATCGTTTGAGCAACTTTCGGCGTTTTAAAGATCCCGCCATGTGCGACTAAACGATCGATCGTGACTTGTTCGGATTTAAGAATCTCCATCCCTAGACGCATCGCCCCAAAAGCACTTGAAAGGTGCATCCGCATAAAATTCGCTAAATCAAACTTACTATCCGACTGTCGCACGAATAATGGTCTTCCTTGTTCCATTTTTGTGATGTTTTCTCCTGAGTGGTACCCGTAGCTGAGTAATCCTCCACAGTCACTCTCTCCTTGTAGCGCTTTCAAAAATAAGGTTTCATAAATCTGCTGTGTATCGATCGTCACGCCAAGACTCTCACTGAACTCTTTGAAAATCTTGACCCATGCGTTGATTTCTGATGAGCAATTGTTTGTATGCACCATTGCAACAGGGCTTCCGTCAGGTGTTGTTACTTGGTCGATTTCTGGATGGATATTTACTAACTCTTTATCCAATACGATCATTGCAAAAGCCGATGTCCCAGCTGAAACATTCCCTGTGCGTAGCCCCACACTGTTCGTTGCGACCATGCCGGTGCCGGCATCCCCTTCTGGTGGGCAAACAGGAATCCCTGCAGATAAGTTACCGGATAGATCTAAGAGCTTGGCTCCCTTTTCAGTCAGCGTCCCTGCAACCTCACCAGCTAAACGAATTTCTGGAAGAAGCGTTTCTAAAGGTTGCATAAAACCTTCTGCTTGTGCCAATTGATCAAAAATAGCAATCTTTTGTGCATCATATCCCTTCGTTTGACGATCAATCGGAAACATTCCTGAAGCATCTCCAACTCCTAATACTTTTTGTCCGGTCAACTGCCAATGGATATACCCAGCTAATGTTGTAAAGTAACTAAGATCTTTTAGATGTGTTTCTTTATTTAAAATTGCTTGATATAGATGGGCAATGCTCCAACGCTGTGGAATCGTATAATGAAAGGCTTTGCTCAATTTTTCTTCTGCCTCTGCGGTAATGGCATTGCGCCACGTGCGAAAAGGAACAAGCAATTCATCGTGCTGATCAAATGCTAAATAACCGTGCATCATTGCGCTAAAGCCGATCGCTCCTATCGTAGTCAGTGTCGTATCATACTCTTCAGAAACCACATCGACTAATTGCTGATAACTCGATTGTAACCCCTTCCAAATCTCGTCAAGTGAATAGGTCCAAATACCGTTTTCTAACTGGTTTTCCCAATCGTAACTTCCAGCTGCAATCGGCTCATAGTGTTGATCGATCAGCACTGCTTTGATTCTCGTCGAACCTAGCTCAATACCTAGTGCTGTTTGTCCTGTGCGAATCGCTTCTATTCGTTTCAGCCTAGTTTCTTTCGCTTCGATGTCAAACGCCCCCTTAGTTTCTCTTTATGATAGTTACAGTATAAAACCTTTTGTACGTACATGTCAATACAAACATAGTTATTTGTTCGTACATAAATCCTTTTTCTTTTTCCTGATAAATTCACATTTATCATATAAAAAAGGCAAAGAGAGTAATTTCCTCCTCTTTACCTTTTTAAGAGCAAATAATCTTGCTAGACATTGACTAATGTTCATTAAATAAATTTTTATCGTATTTGGTACACTTATCGTTTTCCCTCAGCTACTCGCCATTCTTTGTTGCACTTACTGAATCTCTGATCACCAAACTAGGTTCATAGACGATATTTTCTCCTTGATTGCCCGTTTGGATCGTGTGAATGATCCATTCTGCTGCATCTTTCCCCATCCGCTCTTTTGGATGAGTTAAAGTGGTCAGTTTCACTGCGCCCATCTGACTCAACGAGGAATCATCATTTCCGATGATCGACAATTGCTGCGGTACTTGATAACCCTTTGCGATCACCTCATCAAGCAACTGGCTAGCAACTTGATCGTTGTAACAGATGATGCCGGTGCTTGCCGATTCCTTTAGCTGTAAGAGGACTTTTTCACCTAGTTTCCCACGTGAATCAGTCGTGTAGGTAATGATATCTTCCGGCGAAAATTGGATACCGTAGGCTTCGCACGCTTGAATAAATCCTTTCATCCGATATTTCCCTTGTAAATCATCGATTTTCGTGATGAACAGTAATCGCTGATGTCCTTGCTGGATCAAATACTCCGTCCCTTTAAAGCCAACTTTTACATCGTCGACACAAATCGAGGCGACCGCTAATTCTTCATAGACAGCATTGATCATGACCATCGGGATCCCTTGTTCTCTCAATCTGACATAGAGCGCAAGGTTCGGATTGTATTCATTACTTTTTGTCGGCTCTACGATTAAGCCATCTACACCAAACTGCAACATTTTTTCCAAGCAGTTTTTTTCTTGTTGATGATCATTATTCGTACTGGCTAGTAAGAGGGAATAGCCTTGTTCACTCAACGCTTTTTCAATTCCTCGGATGATCGAGGGGAATATATAATCCGATAAATACGTCGTGATGACTCCAATCGTTTTTTGGTTTTTTCTACTTTGTGATGTTTTCTTATACGTGTCATCGACATATGTTCCAGAGCCTTTCTCTTTACGCAGATATCCTTCATTGACTAACAGTCCAATCGCTTGTCTTACCGTATGACGGCTGACTTGATAGTCTTTTTGTAATTGGAGTTCAGGTGGTATCGGTTCATTTAGTTTGAAAATTTGGTCAATGATCTTATCCTTTATCTCATCTGCGATCATTTGATATTTTGTTTTATCCATGGTTACTTTGCCAATCCTTTCACTCCGACGTAAGTTGTCCGAACAATTATTTGATATCATTGTAGCACAACTTGTTTTGGAAAGGCTTGTTAACACGAAAAAATATTTACGAGTTTCTTTTTATTAGCGCTTTGTAAGGAACAACTGCTTTTTTTCAGCTTTTAGTTCAAGTGATTTCAAAAGAATTGTAAGATATCTGCTAAGACAGATTCTCCATCAAATGATTCGTAATCCTCTTTACGAATCAATTTGTAAGGAACAGCTTTCACCGTCAGAAAATCTTTTAATCGTTCCACTTCATATTCTGATTGTGGACCGATCATCAGTCCGTCAATCTGCTGGTTTTGGATCGCCTGCTCTGCCACGATTGCTGGTGCAGAGTATACATGTAGAGGTACACCTTTTTCATTTGCTGCATTTTGGATATTTTTTACTAGCAGACCTGAAGTGATCCCAGCGGTGCAAATCAATAATATCCGTTTTTCCTCTGTCGTTTCCATCCGTTCACCACCTTAAGAAATTTTGCGTTTTTTATTGTAAATATCCAATACGACAGCAAGCAACAAAATCAAGCCTTTGATCGCTTGTTGCCAGTCTACTCCAACACCCATGATCGACATCCCATTGTTCAGCACGCCCATGACTAAGCCACCGACGATTGCTCCAGTGATCGTTCCAATCCCTCCAGAAGTGGAAGCTCCTCCGAAGTAGACAGAAGCCATCGCATCCAATTCAAGCGAAGTCCCTGCCTGTGGGGTAGCAGCATTTAAACGTGCGGCTAAGATCAGTCCTGCTAAAGCAGCCATGACGCCCATATTCACAAATACCCAAAAAGTGATTTTCTTCGTCTTGATCCCAGATAATTGAGCAGCTTTCAAATTACCACCTGTGGCATAAATTTGTCGTCCCGCAACTGTCCGATTGGTCAAAAATCCATATATCCCAACAATCACACCTAAAATGATCAATATTACTGGAAATCCTTGGTAGGAAGCAAAGATATAACTTAATCCTAAGACAAGAACGATCGTCAATGCCGCTTTGATCAAGAATGCGTTCATTGATGGTACTTCAAATAAATTTTCTTTTCTTCGCGCTCTCGCACGCCATTGAGCAAATACTAAACTAACAGCTAACACGACACCTAAAATCAACGTCAATAAGTGCATTCCAGGAACACCAAAGATATCTGGTAAATACCCCGTCGAGATTTTTTGGAAACCTCCAGGGAAAGGCGCTAAAGATTGCCCTCCTAAGACAACCTGTGTCAAACCACGAAACATCAATAGACCGGCAAGTGTCACGATGAACGCCGGAATCCCTACATAAGCGACCCAAAAGCCTTGCCATGCGCCGATCACTCCACCGACTAATAAACATAAAGGAACGGCGAGCCATGGACTGATGTTGTTGTTGACCATCAACATACCGGCCATCGCTCCAACAAATGCCATGACTGAACCTACCGATAGATCCACGTAGCCTAAAAGCACGACCAACAACATTCCCGCAGCCAAAATCAAAATATGGCTGTTTTGCAACACGATATTCGTTATATTCAGCGGTCTTAAAAAGATCCCGCCGGTCATTAGTTGAAAAGCAATCAATAAAGCAACCAAAATAATGACCATACTATATTTACTAAAGATATCTAATATCTTTTCTTTTACATTCCAAGCTTTTTTTTCCTGACTTTTTTTTGTGACATTTTCCATCAGCCCACTGCCTCCTCTTCTTTTGTCATCAGGTTCATCAATAACTCCTGATTTGCCTCTTCTCTAAGCACTTCTCCCGTCATTTTCCCTTCATTCATGGTATAGATCCGATCACACATACCGATGATCTCAGGTAGTTCAGAAGAAATGATACAGACACATTTTCCTAAGGCAGCCATTTCTTCGATAATCGTGTAGATTTCATACTTTGCCCCGACATCGATACCACGAGTCGGTTCGTCCAGAAATAAAATTTCCGGTTCTGTCATCAACCACTTAGCTAAAACGACTTTTTGTTGATTCCCACCACTTAAACTACCAACGTTTTGGAACACATTAGTGGCTTTGGTCCTCATTTTTTTCCGGAAGTTTTCTGCTTCGATCACTTCTTTTTCTTGATCTAAAATACCACTTCGACTAATTTTTTTGAGACTAGCAATCGTCGTATTTTCTCTGATGTCCATCAAAAGATTCAAGCCAACAGACTTACGATCTTCGGACACATACGCCAACCCATGATCAATTGCTTGAGAAACATCTTTGATCACTAATTCTTTTCCATCTTTAAAAATCTTACCGCTGAGATTGCTTCCATATGATCGACCAAAAATACTCATGGCAAATTCAGTTCGTCCTGCCCCCATCAATCCGGCGATACCAACAATTTCTCCTCGTCGAATCGAAAAATCGATATGATCATTGATGATTCGGTCGGTGGTCAATGGATGATGGACCGTCCAATCCTTGACTTCAAAATAAACCTCGCCGATATCAGGATGACGATCAGGATAACGATTCGTTAAATCACGACCAACCATCCCCTTAATGATCCGTTCTTCACTGATTGCTGTATTTTCTAACGTTTCAATTGTTTGGCCATCTCGTAAGATCGTGATTCTGTCCGCCACCGCAACGATTTCATTCAATTTATGCGAAATGATGATCGAAGTGATCCCTTGATTGCGAAACTCCTTGATCAAGGCTAAAAGATTGGCACTTTCTTCTTCATTCAGTGCTGCTGTCGGTTCATCTAATATGAGTAATCGAACATTTTTAGAAAAAGCCTTCGCAATTTCCACCAACTGTTGATGCCCGACACCGATTTGTGAAACTAAGGTATTTGGATCGATTTTCAAGCCCACTGTTTTTAGTAGATTTTCTGTTTTTCGTTCCGTCAAGTTCCAGTCGATCACGCCATGTTTTGTTTGTTCGTTCCCTAAAAAAATGTTTTCTTTGATGGATAGATAAGGACTCAAGGCTAATTCTTGGTGGATGATCACGATCCCTTTCGCTTCACTATCTCTAAGATTTTTGAATTGGCATACCTCACCGTCATACATGATTTCGCCTGAATAACTGCCATAAGGATACAAACCGCTCAACACATTCATCAACGTGGATTTTCCTGCACCATTCTCGCCACAAAGGGCGTGGATCTCTCCACGTTTGATGCGGAGATTGACATTGTTCAACGCACGAACACCAGAGAATTCTTTGATGATTTCTTTCATTTCTAAAATATAATCTGCCATTTTTTCACTTCCTAATCGAGGGTGTGATAGTAGCGCTCAACTTCGAAAAATAAGCGCGAAAACTGAAAATTGTTCTTCAAATTTTGAGATCTCACGCTTGTTTTTGAAGGAGCTACTACTGAAACACTATTTATTGAGGTTGTGCCAGAAGCATTTTGAACTTAGCAATAAGAGAGAAAATTGAAAAATAGTTGGTTATATTTCCCGTTTTTTTGCTTAATATTGAAGGTCAGCTTCTAAACACCGTTTATTCGGTTCTAAGGAGTACAAGAGGACAAATGTTCCAAAGCCCTCTTATTGGCCTAAATCACTTTCGCTGTAATACTCAGTATCGATCAGCTCTTGTTTATAATTTTCTTTATCTACAGAAACTGGGTTAGCTAGATAAGTCGGAATGACTTTCACACCGTTATCGTAGGTTTCCTCATCATTGACCGGCACTTCTTTATCATTGTTGATTGCTTCGATCATCTCTACCGTATTATCAGCTAGCACCCGTGTATCTTTAAAGATCGTTTGTGTTTGCTCTCCTGCAATGATGGATTTCACTCCAGCAATCGTTGCATCCTGTCCTGTGATAACTGGAAGTGGTTTGTCGGCTGAGCCATACCCTACTCCTTTTAAGGAAGAAATGATCCCTAAACTAATTGGATCGTAAGGAGAAAGAACTGCATCTAGTTGATCATCTGTATAGTTAGCACTTAATAAGTTATCCATACGTGCTTGTGCAGTTGAGCCATCCCAACGAAGCGTCGCGATTTGATTGAATTTCGTTTGACCTGATGAGACGTTCAATTGTTTGCTGTCGATATAAGGTTGAAGAATCGACATCACACCATTGTAATTGATCAATGCGTTGTTATCGTCAGGCGAACCGCCAAATAATTCGATCGTAAATGGGCCAGCACCATCTTTTAAGTCTAATTTATCTTCGATATAAGAAGCTTGTAAAACACCTACACCAAAATTATCAAATGTTGCATAATAATCGACATATTCAGAGTTCATCAATAAACGGTCATACGCAATGACTTTGATATCCGCCTGATGTGCTTTTTCTAAGACATCTGTCAATGCTGAACCGTCAATCGAAGCAATGACCAACGTATCCACTCCCTTTGTGATCATATTTTCGATTTGCGCCACTTGGTTTTCTACTTTGTCTTCTCCATATTGCAAATCCGTTTTGTAGCCTTTTTCTTCTAGTTGCTTGACCATATTGTCGCCATCTGCGATCCAACGCTCTGCAGATTTTGTTGGCATCGAAATACCTACGAACCCTTTTTCATCTCCGGCTGCACTGCCATTGCTACAACCAGCAAATACTGTCACTGACATTAATAAAAAAACAATTGCTACCAACCAATTTTTCCCAACTCGTTTCATGTGTGTCCCTCCAAATACTTATTTGATGAATTTATCATAGTTGAAATATAAAACGCTTTCATTGATTATTTTTCTGTGTTTCTATAAATTCCCTCGCAAATTTATGTAAACTTTTGATTTTTCTTCATTTTCTTTTGACGATTCTTGATTTTCTTACGAAATTGACAAACATGCTAATATGAAATTTGAAAACGCTATATGATATAGATAAAAGGGGAGATTCATTATGAAGAACAAAAGTTTTTTTATCCTGGCAGCTTTTTGCCTGTTGTTGACTGGGTGTGCTTTCAACTCTACTGAGCCTACAAAAAATGAGTTGACTATTGGTTTTTCTCAAGCTGGCACTGAAAGTAATTGGCGCAAAGTTCAAAATCAGTCCATCAAAGAAGCACTGGAAAAACAAAATTTCCAAGTCCTTCACCGAAATAGTTACTCTGATCCAAAACAACAGATACAAGATGTGATGACATTTATTGCCTATCAAGTCGATATGATCGTGTTATCTCCTATCGAAGAAACTGGCTGGGATTCTGTTTTGGAAGAAGCCAAAGAAGCGAATATCCCAGTCATCATCGTTGATCGTAACATCACAACGGAAAAACAAGATCTCTATTTGACCCATATTGGTTCAAGTTTCAAAGCACAAGGTAGTCGAGCTGGCCTCTACGTCACCAATCATTACCAGCAAAAAACACAAGAATCGATCCAAGTATTTGAGATACGTGGTTCAGAAAACACATCTCCCACTCGCTTACGATCAGACGGCTTTTTAGAAACTATCGGTCGCGACCCAAGAATCCATGTCAGGCAAGTGATCACCGGAGACTATATTCGCTTAAAAGCCAAAGAACAATTTTCAAAAGCCATTGATGAGGGAAAACTTCAGGGAATCGATGTCATTTATTCTCACAATGATGAAATGACACTAGGTGCCTTAGATGCGATCAAGGAAAAAAAGCTCGAAAAGAATTTTGTGATTGTCAGCATTGATGCACAAAAAGAGATGATTGATCAATTAAAAAAAGGAAAGGTCAACTGTGTGGTAGAATGCAATCCTTTTATGGGTGAACTAGTAGCCAATACAGTCAAACGCTACTTCGAAAAGAAAGCGATTCCACAAGACATCTACGTTTCTGATACGGTGTTCTCAGATCAAAATGATTTTTCAACGATCCCACCGCGGGGATATTAGGAGGAAAAATGAAAAAGAACGAAAGCATTAAAGTACTACTTCGACATACAAGTTGGCTAATGTTATCTTTAGCAATCACGCCTTTGATCATTAGCATTGCACTTTATACACATTATCTTTTTTCCTATGAAAAAAGTATCCATAATATCTCGATTGCTAATCAAATCGCCAGTAATGTAGAAGAAACGATCATCGAAGAAGCTCTTGGATTAACTTATGGACAGATCACACCTGAAGAATTCCAAAAGAGCAACCAGATCAATCGCATCAAAGAAGAAATCAGTGCAATCAAGGTCAGCACTCAAAACTCACAAGAATTAGCAACACTCAATATCGTTTTGCGCTCCCTTGATAATGTTTCTGACTATTTAGACAAAATCATTGCAAATATCCATCAAAAAGAAACATTCGCAGAGAATCAAGCATTGATGTTACATGTTGAATCTGCGGTCAAACTTGCCCATGACATCTTACAAGATTTTGTCAAAATCGAAATCGATACAGCTTCCGTAAAAAGTGAAGAAGTTCGCAGTTCCTTGGTGATTCTCTCCACCATCGAGGCTGTTATCATCGCGCTGATTTTCCTAATGACAAGAAAGTTCAACACGAAAATGATGTACCAAATTCAACAGCCTATGGATGAAATGATCAAAATGGCTGATGCTTTAGCAGAAGGACATTTAAATCATCGGATCAAAACTCCACAAAATAATGAGTTAAAAAAATTAAGTAATAGCATGAATGATATGGCTGATAACTTAGTGATTTTGTTAGAGGAAAATGCGTTGAAACAATATAATCTTGCGCAAAGTGAAGTCAGGACACTACAAGCTCAGATCATTCCCCATTTTATTTATAATAGTTTAGATGCCATTTTGGTCTTGGCAGAAATGGGTCAAATTGAAAAAGTCAAAGAAATGACATATTCCTTATCTGACTTTTTCCGCATTTCATTAAGCCAAGGAAAAGACTGGATACCAGTCGAACAGGAAATTCGACATTGCGACAATTACCTGAAGATTTTGCAAATCCGCTATGGAGACCAATTATCTTATCAATTAACCATTGATCCAAAAGTCAATAATCATCCAATATTGAAAATGATTCTTCAACCATTGATTGAAAATGCGGTCTATCATGGAACCAAATTGGTACGTCGGCCAGGAAAAATCATCGTAAAAGCGTATATAGACCAAGAAGAATTTATCCATTTTTGGATCATTGATAACGGAAAAGGGATTACTGAAACCAAGTTAGAGGAGATCAACCAAGAACTCGCAGATGGTCTAGATACTAATTTCCATAAAGGATATGGACTCTTTAATGTCAACAAACGCTTGCTTTTATACTATGGAATCGATGCAAGTATCAAGATTACTAGTCGGATCGATCATGGAACGGTCATCCATGTCGTTGTCCCTACAAAAAATATAGATAGGAATGAAGCAAATGTATAAAATTTTTATTGCAGAAGATGAACATTTGATTCGCGAATCATTGAAGAGGATGATCACTGAATTTTCAACCTTTTTACCTTTGGGCTCTATTGAAGATGCCAGCGATGGCGAACTTGCTTTATCAATGATTGCCGAGCAGAAACCAGATATCTTATTGACAGATATTCGTATGCCTTTTATGAATGGGATTGAATTAGCCAATGAAGTAAAAAAACTTTTGCCTGATATCCAAATCATTTTTATTAGTGGATATGATGAATTTACGTATGCAAAAGCTGCGATTCAACTTCAAGTAGCCGAGTATCTGTTAAAACCGATCAAACCTAATGAACTACAAAAAAGCCTAGAACAAATCATTCAAAAACTAGAAGCTGACTCCTTATTGAAACAGTCTAAAGAAACAAATGGCTATTCCTTAGAAGTACAAAAAAACTTCTACTTGAATGCCCTGTTCAATAATCAGTTACTACTTTCAGAAGCAATTGAAGAAGGTCGAAAACTTGAACGTGAAATCGCCGGAAATAAATATATGGTTCTTTTGATCGCAAATCATACAAATAAATTTTTTTCAGATTATGATATTTTTCATGAAAAGATGGCTGAGCTATTCGATCACGATAAACAAATACTTTTTTCTTCCCTTTCTTCACGATTTATCAAACTATTGATTTTTGATCCAAATGAAGATCTATTACAAAAAAAAGCAAATCAGGTTGCATTGCTTTCTCACAAAACATTAGGGCATACAACAGATGATTTAGTTATTGCAATCGGATATCCTGTGAAACGAATCAGCGAAATTCCACATAGTTATCAGACTGCTGTTCATTTGCTCAGTTACTTGAAGATCGATCCTAAAATAAAAATTCTTTCTTATTTAGATTATGAAAAAAAGCTTGGCAATTACGGACAATCTTTTGATCTAAAAGAATCCATTCGTTTACTAAGAAAAAGCGAAATTTCTTCGTTTGTTGAGAAGTTGGTCAAACAGACCAATCAACATGCCGATCCACTTCTCGTTAGGCATCTGATCATCAATGAGTTGAATGAATTAGTAACGATACGTCAAAACCAAACCAATCAAGTCGTTTCTTTTACCACTACAGAGGAAATTCCGAACATTCTGTCAGAGAGGCCTCTCTTCATCCAATACCTTGAACAAATGATTTACTTTTTAAAAGAAATGGTACTTGAGAATCACATGAATCAATATAAAGAAGTACTCGAACAATCCATCACGTATATTGAAAACCACTATTTTGAACCAGAGCTTTCTCTTAAAGAAGTGGCTAATCATGTCCATTTGAGCAGCTCACATTTCAGTACGATTTTTTCTCAAGGAATAGGACAAACATTTATTGACTATCTTACTGAACAACGATTGAGCATGGCTAGGCGACTTTTGCGGGAAACCAATTCAAAACTATCTGTCATAGCCTCAGAAGTGGGATACAATGATCCAAATTATTTTAGTTCTATTTTTAAGCGAAAAGAAAAAATCTCACCAAAAGAGTATCGAAAAATGAAAAAAAATCGTACACATTCTTTACAAGAAAATAATTATCTAGTCAACAAATAAGCAACAAAGTCGCGGAGTATTTTTTTCAGTTTAGTCTGAAAAAGTTGTTACTTTCTTAACTGGACTACTTGCTATAATTATAGAAATAGTGAAAAAAGAAAGGAATACGCGTGTGAAAGCAGAAATAAAGAAATTACCTGTGATTATTGTTGGAATCATTAGTATTACTGTGGGACTAAATATGTTTTTGCTTCCACATCAAATTGCTTCAGCAGGCGTAGGATCAATTGGTTTTCTTCTAGAAATGGTCTTGCTGATCGACCGGACATTGATTGTTTGGGCAATCAATCTAGCGATGCTGTGTTTAGCTTTTATCTTTCTGGAAAGAGCAGTTTTTTTTAAAATTCTGATAGGTAGTTTGATATTTCCGATTATTTTAGCATACACACCGGCTTTGGTAATCACCCAACATTTCCCAATCGCCTTAGTCGCTGGCAGTTTTCTATTTAGTCTTGGAATATTCATTCTTTATCAAATCGGCGCGTCAAACGGCGGGGTTACGGTTCCCCCATTGATTTTCAAAAAATATTTTGGAATCGAACATGCTCTAGGCGTTTTACTTACAAATACCGTGATCATCGCTCTAAACCTTGTGATTCTTGGGATAAGACAAGCGGTTATCTCTGCCATCTCCATTTATCTCATTTCATTTTTCATGAAAAAACTATTACAATTTCAAACTCAATTTTTAGCTATTAAGCCGATTGATTTAGTGAATGAGAGTTCGCCTATTCTAGATGAACAACCTAATAAAAATCTAGCAGAATAAGCATTGTAACTAATAGCTATTAGAAAACAACCCATGAAATCCAAAAATAGGAAACTATTTTCGGGGTTTCATGGATTGTTTTCTATCGTTTAATTTTATCCATTCTTTAGTTGGAATGAGTTGAATCAAAATGACCACTTCCAAATAAAGTGTCTGGACATTAGTCCTATCACACACCTAAAACCGAATAAACAGCAGAAACAAAAGTAACATCATTGGAAATAAGGCACCATCCACTAAAACAAATTTCGTGGATGGTGCCTTTTTTTCGAGGCTAAGCACTTATGCTTCGATTTCTTGCTTATCGAGGTAAAAGTACTCTATTGTATCTTATCTTCTACTTTTTATCCTTATTTTCCTCTTTATTTTCTTGTTCTTCATCTTCCTCTTTGATCACACGTTCGACACGATCTTCATCCTTTTGTAATTCACGACGTTTACGTTTGAATAGTCCAAAGAATCCCGCAAAAGCAACAAGTATTCCACCAACAAATTTTCCAAAAATCCCTGAAGTTGAACCAGTCTTAGGTAATTGCTTACCTGAAACATCTTCAGAGTCACTTGTTCCTTGTGTGTTAGTCGTTTGGTTATTACTAGATAATCCATCGTTAGAGCTGTTATCACTTAGTACTTGGGTTCTTACAATTTGATTATCTGTATTGGTAGTCTCAGTTGTTGTGGTACTACTTAAATCAGTTCCTCCACCACCGGTTCTTGGATTTACCTCTGGTGTTGTCGTGCCTAGGTCGGTTTCGCCGTCTCCTGTAACTGGATCGACTTCTGGTGTGCCTGTTCCTGGGTCAGTTTCGCCGCCTGTGCTTGGGTCTACCTCTGGCGTGCCTATTCCTGAATCGGTTTCCCCGCCTGTACTTGGGTCTACTTCTGGTGTGCCTGTTCCTGGATCGGTTTCCCCGCCTGTACCTGGATCTACCCCTGGTGTACCGGTTTCGGGATCAGTTTCCCCGCCTGTGCTTGGTTCTACCTCTGGCGTAGTTGTTCCTGGATCAGTCTCGCCTCCACCTGTTCCGGGATCGACTTCTGGTGTGACCGTGCCGGGGTTAATAGGTATTAACGGATCAATTTCTGGCGTGACCGTGTTTAGACTTTTATCTGGTATTACGATATCTACACCTGGAATACTTGCTCCTGGTTGACTTGGTAAAACTGGATTGACAATTGGAATACCTGCATCTGGCTTATCTGGAATCGTTGGGTCTACCTCTGGCGTGCCTGTCTCAGGATCAGTTTCATCACCTGTGCCTGGATCGACTTCCGGTGTTGTCGTTCCTGGATCAGTTTCGCCGCCTGTGCCGGGGTCTACTTCCGGCGTTGTCGTTCCGGGATCAGTTTTGCCGCCACCTGTGCCTGGATCGACTTCTGGTGTGCCTGTGCCGGGGTCAGTTTCGCCGCCCGTTCCGGGATCTACCTCTGGCGTAGTTGTTCCTGGATCAGTCTCGCCGCCCGTTCCGGGATTGACTTCCGGTGTTGTCGTTCCGGGATCGGTTTCGTCGCCTGTGCCTGGATCAGTAGTTTCTCCGCCACCGGCGCCGGGATCTACCTCTGGCGTAGTTGTTCCTGGATCAGTAGTTTCTCCGCCACCTGTGCCTGGATCGACTTCTGGTGTAGTTGTTCCTGGGGTCACTTGTGGGTTGGTTGCATCCGGTGTTGTTGCATCTGGTGAAGCCATATCCGTCATTGAGGAAGAAATATAAGCAAATTCTCCCCCGATTTGGTAGATATTAAAGTTCGTATCTTTCACAACGATCGTAAAATCACTGCCGCTTCCGTTTGCACCAGTTAAATAACCAGCATACTGAACCCCATTGACCATGATTGGTTGAGCAACAAACTGATTATAAGACACACCGTCTACTGTTATATTGACCGTACTTATAACTGAAGAAAAGTTTGTCTGAGAAACCTGTCCTGTTTTCACAGTTACTGCCGAATTCGCTGTAATCGTGTGTCCGCCATATCCACCACCAGAAAACGTCGCTGTCTGATTCCATCCTGCTAATCCAGCTGCGTCTTCTGCGAGATTACCATCAACTGCTCCCCCAGGACTAATACCTGATTGAGAACCACTATACGTTGGCATCGACATCTCATCTGCGTATGCTGTAGTTGAATCAGTGGCTTTTTGCTCGTCTAAACTAACGGTCACATATTCATATTTCAATGACTCGATCACTTGATCTTTTGCTTGGATTTCATAGTAAGTTGTATTTTCATCCGCTAATTGATCAACGAAATTTACTTTTACATTGATATTGGATTCATCTGTATTTAACCAAGAATCTGTGTTCTCAAAACTCCGTACACCGTGCAAGGATAAAGACGTTTTCAAGCTGTCGACTGTACTACCGAACTGAACAGGTGAGACCAAGTAATGACCATTGATCTCTAAAGGCAATCCATGTGTCGACGAAGAAAATGTGAAATAACCATCTGCTTGATTTTTACCATGGTCGGTAGAAATAGACTCATCATGATAAACTGCATAATAGGTACTACCTTCATAAGTGATGGAAAAATTCTTCTCCATTGCATCTTCAAAATCGCTTTTGATTTCATCTGTTAATTTTGCTTGACCATTTTCTGCTTTCACGTTCAGAGAAAAGCCTGTATCGATTTTCATATTTCCTAATACTGCACCATCATCCGCGGTAAAGTTGGTGCTTTCAGGTTTCGTTTTAGATGAGAAACTTAAGGATTTTTCTCTCGTACTTGCAACTACTTTTGAATCTTTCCAGTTTGCAGAATCTTCATAAGCCTTTTCTTTGGATTCATATAAATGAGGAGAGACCGTTTTATAATTATCTTGTGAAGTTACCTTCACATTCGGATTTGCTTGGATCAATTGCCGATAGCTTGACATTTTCATTACTTGCGCATCACTTGTAGATAAAGTGGAAGTTTGGTAATAAACGTCCGCATCTTTGATTCCTAGAATTTGTTGGATATCATATGCCGTATGACTATCACTGACTTTGATCCCTTCTCCTTCATACATAGAAGAAAGTTTTTCTTTACTTGGTAGTTGATCCATTAACTTAGCTACAAAGCCAGTATTTGTCTTCACACTGCTACTTTGACCTTTTTGTAAGGATTGATTCAATTCATCCACAGAAGTATGTTCAATATCTTGGATGGTCTCATCTTCAACAAGTCGCTTTTCGGACAAAGAGGAACTGTCTGCAGAGGCAGAAAGATTTGGAATCGTGACGCCACCGATAAATGCACCAGCACCTACTGTCAACAGTGCGCCAGCTTCAATCATTCGCTTTTGTTTTTTTGACATCTCTTTATCTGGTTTATTTAATTTCATTTGATCTCTCTTCTTTGCCATCACGACCACTCTCTCTTTCTTTTTCCCTAACTAAAGAGGCTAATATTTTTGTAAAACCTAGAGGATTCTTGTAGCCATGTTCATAAAAGAAATCCGTAAATTCAATTTCTGGCACGGTCACATTTTTTTGGATTGCTAAACTGATGATATTGACATATTGAGAAATATCAACTGTTCCTAGAACCTGCAATCCTAAGATTTTTTTTGTTTTCTTCTCATAAACTAGATAAATACTTGAATAATGATTCTTTCTGCCTTTTTCAATTGGTGAGTATTTGACAATCGATTCATGCACAAGCTGTCCGCCACGCTCTAGATAACGATTCTGGTAGTGTACTTCTTCTGCATCATATCCGAATTTTCTTGCTTGATTCAATGTAATCCCAGTATTCGCAATGGTAAATCCATCCATATTGAATTTATAAGTCCCTGTGGTCATTGCTACTTCTTGCTTTTTCTCGTGGATATTGACAGCAGCGATCAGTCCTTGACGAAAAGCATCGGAAGCATGAGGATTATAAATATTTTCTTTGGTCAAGTCCATATAAGTCGTAGAACAATCCCCTATCGCTAAAATCGAATCATCTGTTGTATACATGTACTTATCAACGACGATTGCTCCACGGTCACCGGTTTCGACTTGTCCAGCTAATAAGAACGAATTTGGTCGGAAGCCAACAGAAACAAAGACGCCATCTGCACGGATAGTCAAATCAGAAGAAGTTTCAACTTCGATTTTAGGTCGACTCCAGATTTTTTTATCAATTGTATGGTAGCTTGTCACTCTAGTACCTAGTAATAGTTGGATACCTTCTTCTTCTAGTTGCTTCTCTACTTCGATTGCGGCATTCTCATCCAAATATTTGTCAAGGATTCTTGCATTTGATTGGATCAAAGTGACTTTCATTTTTCGTTGAGCTAAGATACGAGCAATCTCTACACCGACCAGTCCAGCGCCAATCACTACCGCATGATGGGCTTCTGATATAAATTTTTCAATTGCTTCAGCATCCTTACGCTCTTTCAAAAGAAAAAGTGTCTCATTCAGTTTTCCGCCAGTTGGAGGAAGGTTGGGATACGAGCCCGCAGCCATGATCAATCGGTCATAAGTTATTTCGTGCTCATGTTGACTTAACACATTTCTAAAATTCAACGTCTTCTTTTTCGCATCGATGTTGGTTACTTCTTTTTGAATGCGTAAATCCACTCCTTGAGCAATAATTTCATGCGGTGTTGCATAATTTGCTTGGGAGTGGATATCTTGATGTCCCATCAAAAATAATGGGATTGTTTGGGAGACAAATGTTATTTCATCTTTTTTTCAAATACGATTACTTCATCGTCTGGATATTCCTCACGAATACGAAGTGCTGCGGCAATCCCCGCGTGGTTTCCTCCAACAATTATGATCCTCATCAACTGCCTCCTTCATTAATAAAAGCATGCTATAAAATATACATACGGTTATTTTTAATCTACTATTTATATAAATTATATCACTTAGAAAGACTAGTTGTCAGTTATAAAGGTCTAACCACTAAGACGCAATGAAGCAACTATTTCCTCTTCCATTTATTCAAATCGGTATATTAAAGAATATAATCTTTCTTGCTTCAACGGATGAAATATACCGTTCATTTTTTTAGTAAACATCCAGTCATAAAGTAGATATGCTTATTTGTTGAATATCATAAAAAAATAATTTTTTACGATATCAACTATATGTAGACGGACATATGAAGTTCCCATTCCATTGTTGGTTTAACTACACGGTGACTATTTGATTATGGATGAATATAATAAATATAACGTTATTTAAAAAAGAGCCATAGAACGGATCGATCAACCATTCCATGACTCTTTATTCTTTTTTATTTAGTAAGACTTATCGCCCCTGTTGCTGCTAATGCTTTCACATCTTTGACACCGAATGTCTCTTCCCAATCTTTCCTAAAATCTGTCACTGCCTTATGAATGGAAGGCATACCGAATACTTGTGCAAAAATATCTGGTGACGCAGTAATACTGTGCGCCCCTTGGCGACAAGCATGATTGACTTGTGCAACATTTTTAAAACTAGCAGCTAAGATCTTACTCTGAGATTGCGTTCGTTCGATTTCCATTGCTAATGCTTTGATAATAGCAACAGCATCGATATTCAGATTTTCCATACGGTTATAATAAGGTGCCACATAATCGGCACCTGCGGCTATTGCTAAGTATCCTTGCATTTCAGAGTAGATAGCGGTTGCAGTGACATATGCTCCTTTGGCTTTCAGTTGTTTGATGGCAGCCAGTCCTGGTTCGTTTACTGGTACTTTAATGAAGATATCCTTACCAAGGTGATCCATGATTACTTGGGCATCAGTTAAGATTTCCTCCGTTGTTTCTCCAACTACTTGTACATGTAAACTTGCTTTTCCAATGAGCTTCTTGATTTCTTTCAAGTGAGCAAACAAATCAATCTTTCCTTCTTTTTTGATGATTGAAGCATTCGACGTTACTCCAGATAGCGGAAGGATCGATTGGTAATAACTAATTTTCTCAATATTGATCGTATCTAACATAAATTCCATTTTATTCATCCTTTCAACAGATATGTTGCTCTGTATTTTACTTAATACTGATTTTAGTCTTGATACCAATCTCAACGATTTCTTTTCCTTCGACGTATAAAGTACCTGGAAGTTCAGGTGTTACCGCTCCATCAAATTTAATTGTGATATGTCCAAGCTCTTTTAGATTATCATTGACCAAACTTCCGACAGACGTGATGCGATAGCTTGTCTCATCGACGAAGAGCTGTTGTCCTACTTTGATCTCTCCGTGGATTGGCTGAAGTTCAATATGGTAACAATAGGCTGATAGCATATCGGGTGCATCTTTTCCAAATAGTATCACGAGCTTCTCTTCTTTAAAGAGCGTAGCTTCTGCGCCAATCGAAGTGACTTTTGTTGAATAAACTGACATTTTTTTCCTCCTAGATTCAACTATACATTCCAAAGCTTGCTATCCATGCGACTAACACCCTAGGTACACCGTTTAAAAAGCGTGAATATAAAACGGAAGGTACGCCAACCTCTACTGTTTCAGCCTCTGCTTCTTCTAAGCCTAATCCGACAGGGATGAAATCACAAGCATTTTGAGTATTGATGGCAAATAACGCAGGTAAAGCAAGCTGTGGTGGAATATTGCCTTTTCCGATCTCCACCCCGATCAGTGTCCCGATGACTTGGCTGATTACTGCCCCAGGTCCTAATAATGGAGAAAGAAACGGTAAGGAACAGATAAAACCGATGATCATCAACCCCCAAATATTCCCTGCTAAAGGTGCCATAATATTGGCAAAGAAATTACCGATACCAGATCCTTGTATGATCCCGATCAACAAAGAAACAAATGCCATGAATGGAATGACCGTATTGATCATCGTCTGTACACCTTCGCGCGCGGACTGATTAAAAGTTGCCACTACTTTTCCTGCACCCATGCCGATTTTTGCAATAAAATTCTGCTGTTCAGCTTTTTGTTCAGTAATTTTTTTGCTTGTATCGTATTTATATTCACGTGCTGCTACACGCTTATTTTCTATGTTATCAGATTGACCGACTGTGCCTTCTTCAGTAGTCAGTGTGATTTGATTGATCCCTACTGCCGAGACGTAAATGTCTTCTGTAATGTATTGTGCTAATGGTCCGCTTTTTCCTGTTGGTACGACATTGATCGTAGGTATTCCTTTTTTTGGATAGATCCCACAACGCAACGTTCCTCCGCAATCAACGATTGCTAAAGCGATTTCATTATCTGGGATAGAAGTTTTAAAGCCATTGACTGCTTCCATGCCTGTCAATTCAGCAATTTTATCGACGATTGCTGGCTTTTCTCCCCCACCAGTAATATAAATGAATTTGTGTTTTTCTTCTGTTGGTGTGATCACTAATGGCCCTCCGAACCCACCAGTTCCTCTTACAATTCGAATACTATGATAGCTCATTTTCTCACTTCCTCCTTATTCTGTCGCTGTTTCTACTGTTTTACTCAGGGTAACCCCTTGTTGTTTACAAACATATGCGGTGGTAAAATCTGTCACCCAACCACCAATAAAATTCATAAGAATTCCGACAAACATATAACGTACAGCTAATTCCATTGAATTTAATCCTAAGGTTGTGATTCCTTGGGCGATTCCTAACCAAACAAATAATTCACCCGGATTGATGTGGGGAAAGACGCCATTGCTCGTATGACAAAATTGTGCTTGAGAAGCATAATAGCTTGGCTTGTAATATTCAGGCAAAAAGCGAGCCATTGTAAAAGACATCGGATTCCCCAACATAAAGGCAGATAAAAAAGGTAAGATCAAATATCTTGTGACGGGATTCTTCGTTGATAGTTTGGCAACTTTAGTTACTCGTTCTTCACCTAAGAAAGCAATCAGTGTATTCATTGCGACCATTAGGATCAACACTACAGGGACGATACCAGTCATCCAAGATATAAAAGTTTCCGCACCCGTTTCAAATAAACCGATGAAGCCTTCCGCAAATTTTGTGATATATTCCATTATTCAACACTCCTTTTTTTTGATAGGTATTGTTTTTTCCATAAACTGAATTGAATGCCAAGCATCGTAAGTGGGGAAGGTAGCGATTCTTCTTGATAATTGCCTAGTTCTACCCGCAAATAGATTTCTCTGGCATTTGCCATTGCTTGTTGCACCAATTTATTTTCTGTTCGTACCAAAGGATGATAGTTGTCGATGTAGTGGATATCTGTTCCGATATATTGTGGCAATAGACGAAATTTTGCTAGAACAGTCACGCCCTGCATCTTTCGCGCATCAATAATGATCCCTTTTTGATCGACAGCAAACATGACGATCGTTCCTGCTTTGATTTTTCCAGATCGACGACCGATAGCCACCTTCCCTTTTCTGCGCATTTCTAGATAGATTTGATTAAAGTGCTTGATTTGTTTCATTCCAAATATTACTTGCAGTCCGTAAGCAACAAGTGCAAATGCGCCGAATATATATATGAAATTCATGTTATGACCCCCTTTCGTATCATCCAATTTTGTAACCCAACTAAATCATCCAAACGACATAGTTCACTTCTAAATTCAGGATCGCCAATAACAGCAAAAAGCTGATCATACAGTTTTAGCAATTCTTTTTCTTTTTCCATCGTTAGATCTTGTGGAATGGCTAACAACAAGACGACTTGTACTTGTCCGTTGATCGTGGAGATTCCTTTCCTAAAGATACCCACTGATAAAATAATTTCAGCCGATTTTTTATTGATGGCATGAGGAAAAGCAATGCCATATTCAAAAATCGTACTCCTTAACTTTTCTCTAATAAACAGTTGCTCCTTAAATTCTTGATCGACTAAGCCTTTGCTCTCAAGAGATTCAAGCATATGATCAAGATTTTGTTTGTAGGGTTTCTTTTCATTTAAAATCTCAAAATCTAATTTTAAGTGATGAACGTTTGCGGCTCTCAACTTTTCTGCTTTACGCCACTCTTCTTGCAACCAAGTTTCGTTGAATAGATTGATCAATCGAATGATTGGGGTATGTTTCTTTACATTTTTCAGCGGAATGGTTGTAAAAACAGCAAAATATTGGTCTAAGTCTTCCTGCTGATACTCCTCCTCAGAAAAATGGACCATGATGATTTGCGGACCCAAAACCCGTTCCAATTGACGGCGAATAATCAAGGCTGTTCCTTTTCCGGTATTACAGACGATTGCAATTTCTTTGTGTTCGTTGTTACTGGTTTGTTTCCTCAATGCAAGTTCAAAATAAAAGGCAATATAGCTGATTTCAACAGTCGGAACCACTCGTTGTAACTGCTCCCCGATCTGCTGTAGACCAATTTTTGCCAGTTCATAGGCTAGAGGATATTGGGATTCGATTTCACCATAGAACAGATCTTGAAGCTCTATTCGAAAAATCAAACGATTGAGCATGTAAATGAAGTGCTCTTTTATTTCATGGACTAAGAAGGTTTCATCAAATTCTACTAGTAAATTTTGATGAATTGTCTCTATCATTTGTTGAAATAACTGTTCGATTTTTTGCTCATCAATAGTAGACTTATCCATGCCAGCAATAGCACTTATATTAAGAGGAAAACTGAGAAAAGCTTGTTCTGTTTGGCTTAATGTGATGCTATATTCATATTCCAAATGATGGATCAATTCGACAAAAGCAGGATGACTCGTCATAAGGTCCATATATTCATTTGGCAAATCTACCAGTATATTTCCTTTAAGGAGTCGTTTCATTGTAATAGAAATCGTTTTTTTCAAAAGAAGGCCCTGATTTTTAGGTAAATTAAATTTTTGAACTAAGTGTTCTACGAAATCTTGTGTGCGTTCTGATAATGGACGTTCGGCAAAATATTCTTGTACATAATGAAGGTGTAACAGTCGTAGATCCAGTTCTTCTCCACGCATACGTAGTCCACGATTCGGCGTTCCAATCACTTCGACATTAAAAGAGGAAATCAGTTTTTTCATCACTCGTAGATCTTTAACGACAGTACTTCGGCTGACCCCTAATGCTTCTGACAGATCATCGATCAGCAAAAAATCTTTTTGCTCGATCAGCTTCTTGACGATAAAGAAAACTCTTTTACTGCAAGAATTAAAATCGCTCTTCCGCCTCAAACTGCCGTTCATTATCAAATCAAATTTTTCAAATTTTTCAATTTCGATATGAAAATCATTCTTATGTTGAACGATTTCTGCAATTCCAATCAATTCTTCGTTTAAAGATTCAATGCTGGTTTTTACCGTTTGCGTACTTGTATTCAGCTGTTGTTTCAAACTGCCGATCCTCATTTCTTTGTGGGTAACCAGTAATTGTAGAATTTGATACCATCTGTTCACCACCGTCATTTACTTCCCCCACTTTTTATCCTCTAGTTTTTCCTCCGGCCACATTTGTGGTTACTCCAGTGATATAACTCGAACGATCAGATAGATAGTAACTAACTAAGTCAGCGACTTCTTTTAATTTCCCGCTTCGACCTAATGGAATCGTGCTCGTTTTGGCATAACCTGCTCTAAGCTCTTCAATCGTGATGCCACGAGTATAGGCCAAGGCTTCTTCATAAGAAAGTGTGCGTAGTCCGGTTTCCTCCATGATTCCTGGGGCGATCCCTATTACCCGAACATTTGATTTTCCTAACTCTTTTGCCCAAGATCGAGTAAAGCTGTTGACAGCGGCTTTCGTTGCCGCATACGCACTTTGCCCCTCTGAACCTTCAAGTCCTGATTCAGAAGACATATTGATGATTACTCCTTCTCCTTTAGCAACTAAGATTCTACTTACTGCTTGAGTCATCAAATATAATCCTTTTTGATTGATTGCGATGATTTTGTCAAATACTTCCTCGGATAATTCATATCTCCCATGCGCTTGCTTTTTATCCACTAATAAGCGTGGAATGTTGATGCCTGCATTGTTGACCAAACCATCTATCGTACCAAAGTGGTCCTTTACTTTTGCAACTCCAGCTTCTACTTCTTGTCGTAATGTTATATTGGTTTTTACAAATAATAATCGTTGATGTTTAAGTGTCGAATCTTTAATATCAAAATTTGCTACATTGACATGTTGTTCCAATAGACTTTCTACGATACTTTTCCCGATACCAGAAGATCCTCCGGTTACAATAATCGTTTTCCTCTCAATGTTCAGCCAATTTGTCATAAGCTATCACCCCTTTTTTTGTTTACGCTTTCAGTATCGCTACGTAGAAGAAAATAATTAAGTCAGACTTTTTTTGAATTTCCAAAAAAAATCTGACTTAATGTCTTTTTATGAGTGATGTTTTTTTTATTTACTAGTTCTTTCCTTTATAATATTTTTTTACGTGAGGATTATCTTTCAGTTTTATCGGCTACCTTCTGATTTCGAACGTTTTAACCAGCATATTCCTATTACGAAGACTATAAACATACCCAAGCCAACCATACTAGTCGAATACATCGATTGTTCCGCCGTTTTTGGAAGATGACTCACTTTTCTAGGTTGTTTTATGGGTGTTGGATCGGTGGTATCACCGGTTCAATGATTTGCGGTAATTTTTCCCATTGTGTGGTATAAGTCATATTACCTTCCACAAACTCGCTGACAGTTGGCGTCCAACCGATGAATTTATAGCCTTCTCTTGATGGTGTTCCACTAAACACAGGGGTTGCTATGCCTTTAATCAATTTTGAAAATACTTGGTTTTCAAAAATGGGTTGATTTGCAACACCGTCTGTATAGATCACTTGATAAGTGACAGTTTGTGGAATCACAGGTTCCCAAATGGCCGTATAAGTGCCATCACCAGTCACTGTATTAGTTATTGCTTTATCCCATCCTTTAAATATATACCCAGCTCTTGTAGGTTGCCCACTAAATATGGGTGTCGCAGAACCGGCGACTAAATTGTTAAAGACTTGATCTGCAAAAATCTCTTCATCTGGTACACCGTCTGTATAGTTGACCTGATACGTTGGAATTGGTTCCCATGTTGCTGTATAAAGCGCATCGGTTGTAACTGTCTCGCTGACAGTCGGACTCCAACCAGCAAATGTATAACCTTTTCTTGTTGGTTCTGCACCAAAACCTGGTGTAGCAGTTCCAGGTTCAATACGTTTGAAAGTTTTATCCTCAAATACAACGTCATTCTCTACACCATCTGCATAACTCACTGTAAACGATTCAATTGTTGTGAATGAAGCATTTACAGTAATTGATGCTAGTCGAGAAGCATTTGACGCATCTACTGGTAGCGAGACATGAATTTCAAGTGTATTTATATCACCGACTTCACCTTCGATGGTAAATGGGACGCCGATCATACACCAAAATTGTTATATTTTTTTGTTTATTAGCTATTTTTTAGTGGTTTACAAAAATGAAAGTTCACTTAATCTCAAGTAAATCATAACAAATTTTAAATTAAAATTGCATGAATTTCAGCACACCAAATTATCATAATGCTAGTAAACCGGTAATTAAATATGTTCTATTTTTTTGTTTAAGTTCTCGTTTTTTTCAAATCCGATCAATTTCATCGCTTTTTCCTAGCAATATATATTTCTGTTAAAAAGTTATAAAAAAACTAAATATTGTTATTAAATTCACAAAAAATATCCTTTAATAATTTCGTATTTTCTATCTTCATCGCTTATTTTGATCAGAAAAGTAAAACAAAGATTGCTTATCCATCGATAGCAATGAACTTTTTTAAAAAAATTATACAAAAATAAGCAACGAAATACGGAACAAGCCACAATTTCCGGATTTCATTGCTTATTATTTTGCTTAGGCTTCGATAGAATTGCTTTAACTTTTCTTTTTCCTCTTTTGTCAAAGCTTGCATAGGCTTGCCTTTTCTCGCTCCTTCGATTCCATATAGCATATGCAGACAGGCGCCACTGTCCACCTTTTGACGAATTTCAAAAAATATCTGTTCCGTTCCCTTTTCTTTAAATTGTTCTTCCGTTGTCACACCAATCTTTCGTAAATTTTCTTCTAATACTTTCCCTATATTCGGTAGATTACTTAACTCTGTCATGAGATTCCCTCCAAAAGTTTGGCTTTGATATATTGCATCGTACACTTAGAATATTCTATCGTTTTTCTTTAGTATACCATCTTGAGAAACGCACTAGCAATTCCTATAAGAACGCTACTTCGAAAGAAAGTAAACTGTTGCTTTTAGCTACTCAGTGTAGGCTTGCTCCTGTAAACTTGAATCTTCTGCTTTTTTCAGATATCATTGGTTCGTAACTAAATATGATTTTGTTTGCAGGGGGACGTTATCGCGTTGAGAAGGTAAAACCTGACCCTTTGAACCTGTTGGTTGATACCAGCGTAGGGAGCAAATGTCCTTTTTGTTGATGCGAAATCGAAACAATCAAGGCATTCTTCTATACTGGAAGAATGTCTTTTTTTCTATTTTTAAGGAGGAATTTGATGAAAAAAGTACTAAGTATTGCTGGCTCAGACTGTAGCGGTGGCGCCGGTATCCAAGCCGATTTAAAAACATTTGCCGCTCATGGTGTTTATGGGATGTCTTTGATCACCTCAGTAGTCGCTGAAAATACCGCTCGTGTAATCTCATACCAAGACATCGCACCAACAATTATCAATGAACAAATGACAGCTGTTTTCGAGGACATCTATCCTGATGCAGTTAAAATCGGTATGTTGTCGTGTGCAGATACGATGTTAGCTGTCGCAAGCAGTCTACAAGAATGGCAACCTAAAAATATTGTACTGGATCCTGTGATGTATGCAAAAAATGGCGATGCTTTGATGGAGCCAGAAGCAATCGACACATTGATCAAAAACGTCTTACCATTAGCTACATTGATCACCCCCAATATTCCAGAAGCAGAAAAAATCGCTGATCGCTCGATTACTTCCCTGGAAGAAATGGAACGAGCAGCAAAAGCTATTTATGAAACATGTCACGCTGCAGTTTTGATCAAAGGAGGCCATCGCACAGGTGAAGCCACTGATATATTGTATGATGGGAAAAATATTTACTCCTATACATCTGAACGAATCGTCACAAAAAACACCCATGGCACTGGTTGTACCTTCTCTTCAGCGATTGCCTCACAACTCGCTTTGGGCGTACCATTAGACCAAGCAATTTCCAAGGCTAAAAAATATATCACTACTGCAATCGCACATTCACTAGAATTGGGCGAAGGTCATGGCCCAACCAATCATTTCTATTCACTCTATCGCAATGGTCTTAAGGAGGAACAAAGTCAATGAATACATTTTTAAAAACAGCTGTAGAAACGGTCCGTATGAAAAATCCTTTGGTCCACCATATCACGAACTATGTAACGGTCAATGATTGTGCGAATGTCACACTTGCGATCGGTGGTTCACCGATCATGGCTGATGATGCGTTAGAGGTAGCGGAAATCACAGCAATGTCACAGGCATTGGTACTAAACATGGGTACTTTGAATGAACGTACCGTAGCTTCGATGCTTTCAGCTGGGCAAACAGCCAACGAAAAAGGTATCCCGATCATTTTTGATCCAGTCGGTGCAGGGGCTTCACAGTTTCGTAATCAAACAGCGAAAACGATCATAGAAAACTTGAAATGTGCAGTGATTCGTGGCAATATTTCAGAAATCCGCTTTTTAGCGGGAATCGCAAGCACGACGAAAGGTGTCGATGCCTCGGCAGATGATGCAAGCTCCATTGAAGAAGCCCAACGGATTGCTGATCAATTAGCAACCGCTCACAAATGTATCGTAGTGATCACCGGTGCGACAGATGTGATTTCTGATGGGCGGCGTAAAATCTTAGTGCACAATGGTTGTCCTGAAATGAGTCGGATCACTGGCACTGGCTGTATGCTCACTTCATTGATTGCTAGCTTTTGTGGGGGGTCTCCTGAACATCTTTTCCATGCAGCAACTACAGCTGTTCTTACCATGGGGATTGCTGGCGAGCTTGCGTTGGAACAAACGGCTGGTACGGGAAGTTTTCGGATCGCACTGATTGATGAAATCAGCCGTATTGATCGGGAAACATTACTACTGCGAGGAAACTACTTTGAAAAATGACATCAACTATTCCTTATACCTAGTGACAGACCAGTCACTGCTGAAAAAAAAGCCCCTCCAAGAAGCAGTGCAACAAGCTCTTGAAGGAGGTATTACCGTCTTACAGTTGAGAGAAAAAAAAGCCAATTCACGAGATTTTTATGAGGAAGCGATCGCATTGAAACGATTAGCTAAACCATACAATGTTCCATTGATCATCAACGATCGAGTAGACATTGCGTTAGCTTGTGATGCAGACGGTGTTCATGCCGGTCAAACAGATCTACCTGTGGCTGTGGTGAGAAAAATGATTGGCCCTGAAAAAATCATCGGCGCTTCCGTCCAAACACTCGAACAAGCAATTTCCGCTGAACAAGCTGGGGCAGATTATTTAGGTGTAGGGACGATGTTTCCAACCGCTACTAAAACAGATGCCATCATCGTATCAAAAAATGAACTCAAGAAGATTCTTCAACACGTTTCGATCCCTGTTGTTTTGATCGGTGGTCTCAACGAACACACGATTGCAGAATTCAAAACCTTCCCCGTTCAAGGCTTTGCTGTGGTTTCAGCGATCTTAGCAAAAGAAGAAATAAAAAAAGCAACTAAAGAACTTACTGTACAAATCAATACGTTTATCAAAAAACAGTAAAAACATAACCACCATTAAAAAGGGGGATTTACATTTCGATTGATCCTCGATGATATTCATTTAATTTAAATTCACGAACCCTACTTGTCGTAAAGCAAAAAAAAGAACCCTTGAAAATTCAAGGGTTCTTCCTCTGTCTGATAATAAGAAATTAACGACGGATTTCTTTGATACGAGCTGCTTTTCCGTGTAATGCACGTAGGTAGTACAATTTCGCACGACGTACTTTACCGTAACGGACAACTTCGATTTTTGCAACACGTGGTGTGTGCAATGGGAATGTACGCTCAACGCCTACACCGTTAGAAACTTTACGTACTGTATAAGTTTCGCTGATTCCAGCACCACGGCGTTTGATTACAACACCTTCAAATAACTGGATACGTTCACGAGTACCTTCGACAACTTTCGCATGAACACGTACAGTGTCACCAGGGCGGAAAGCTGGAATGTCAGAACGTAGTTGTTCTTTTGTTAATTCTTCGATTAATGGATTCATTGTTTTCTTCTCCTTATTCCAAACATTCTTATGAGTAATTTCTCACAGCGGAACATCGTAATAGTTAAGTGTTTTTACACTCACCATAGAATACTATCATATTCTATGGTGAGTGTAAAGAAAATTTTCATTTATTTGTTGCAACTCAAGCTTCTTCTTTTTTGATCTCCGCTAGCATTTTTTCCATTTGCGGTGTCATGTCTAATTTTGCTAACATGTCTGGACGTCGAAGATATGTTCGGCGTAAGGATTCTTTTAGTTGCCATTCTTCAATCAATTTATGATTACCATTGGTCAATACTTCTGGTACCTTCATGTCTTTGAATTCTGCTGGTCTTGTATATTGAGGATGTTCCAACAAGCCAGTAGAATGCGAGTCTGTTTGGGCAGATGTTTGATTACCTAAAACATCTGGCAATAGCCGAACGGTCGCATCGATCATCACCATGGCGCCTAGCTCACCACCGGTCAATACATAATCTCCCAATGAGACTTCATCTGTTACGAGTGAACGGATGCGCTCATCATAGCCTTCATAGTGGCCACAAATAAAGATCAGATGCTCTTCTTCCGAAAATTCTTCTGCCATTTTTTGATTAAATGGTTTACCAGCTGGATCAAGCAAGATCACACGTTTTTTTGTTTCTGGATGTTTTTCTTCGATGGCTTTGATATTGTCATAGATGGGTTGGACTTTCAATAACATCCCTGCCCCACCACCATATGGATAATCATCGACTGTTTGGTGTTTGGTGTCCGAATACTCACGAAAATTAGAAACATTGATTTCTAACAATTCTTTTGCTACTGCTTTACCAATGATCGATTCCCCCATCGGACCTTCAAACATTCGTGGAAACAGAGTCAACACGTCAATCTTCATCATCGATCAATCCTTCTAATAATGTCACACGAACCAAGCCATTTTCAAGATCGACTTCTTGAACGACGGAATCGATATACGGGATCAGTGCATCTTTTTTCTTTGGTCGTTGGATGACCCAAACGTCATTTGCGCCTGGAGATAAAATCTCTTTGATCTTTCCTAGTTCTTTTTCGTTTTCATCAATGACCTTCAAGCCAATGATTTCATGGTAGTAATATTCATTTTCTGTCAATTCAACTAAGTTTTCTTTTGATACACGTAAGATACCATCACGGTATTTTTCAACGTCATTGATGGAAGGATGATTCTCAAAGCTGAGTAAATCAAAGTTTTTGTGTTTACGGTGACTCTTTACAGTCAATTCTACAGGAGCTTTTCCTTCTTGGAAGAGTGTCAAAACTTCACCTTTTTTGTAACGTTCTTCAGGGAAATCTGTGGTTGAGATGACACGGACTTCACCTTTGATTCCTTGGGTATTGACAATCTTGCCAACGTTTAGATATTCAGTCAACTTTTGTCCTCATTTCTTTCATGATTCTTGTCACTCTGCTTGGTCCCGATTTGCTTTTGGACTCAGAGTGTTCTATCGTTTCCTGTCTATTTTAGCATGTGGTTCTTGGCAATTCTAGTCTTCTTTTATTGTTGTTCCATGGAAACAGCCATTTTTAATGCATTCATCGAATCTTGATTCGTGATGGTATAGACAGTGGTTGGTTTTTGCCAAATGATTCGAGTATTTTGATTCGTGCCATCGGTCATATTGATTTCGATCGTTCCGACTTTTTCCGGTGCAGGTAAGCGGGCAGACTCCAAGTAAGTCACGATCTGTTTCGCCAAAGGTACAGGATCTTGTCCGTCAATATTGCTGGCACGTATTCGTAACCGCCAATTTCCTTCTTGCCACTCAAGAATCGAAGAACCAGCAGCACCTTGTTGATAACCGACAATGTTATAACCGAGATCGACTTGTCTTCCTCCAGTATCGACCGTAAATGGCTGAATCGTGTTCAGTGTTTCTTGGGAAGATGCAAAGTCATCTTGATAAAGGTAAGAAGCGATTGGTTCTGCTTGGTTCAATGAGGCGTCGTTTAGTGGTAGCGCTTGTTCTGATTGATAGTATAAGACAGAAAAGCCTTGTTTTGTCATCGTTGCTGCGATGTTCAAGTTAGATGACCCAACTGGGATCTCTTTGGGCATCGGTGTGTCTGGATACTCTTTTTGCAATTGCTCAAAGGCAGTTTGCGTCGAATTTTCTTGCGTACTCGTACTTGTTTCAGCTGATGAGGCTGTCTCATTGCTACTCACGGAAGATGACCCTATCTCTTCTTTTGAAGTACTTGTTTCTTTCGTACGAACTGTTTCATTTGTCGTTTCTTGACTCGTTTCACTTGGTGATTGACAGGCACCGAGTAAAGCGACTGCGAATAAGCTGATCAAACCTATTTTTTTCATTCGAAACACTCCTCTCTTACTATTAAGGATACGCTTTGTACCTGTTTTTGCCAAATATGATCTCTAAAGAACAAAAAAAAACTGTTTCGCGAAAACGAAACAGTTTATTCTTTATTGTCGATGATATTCAAACGCACTTTTTTCGGTGCATTGATTCGTACTCCGTAAACGATTGTGCGGATTGCTTTCGCAACGCGTCCTTGTTTACCGATGATACGACCGATATCTTCGGGAGCCACAGTTAGATTGTATTCGTAAAAATCTTCCGACTCAACGACTTCTAGCTGGACTTGATCAGGATAAGTAACTAACGGACGAACGATTGTTAAGACTAAGTCGCTTAAATCTTTCATATCCGGTCACCTTATTTCTTTGAGAATTTAGCTTCATGATGTTTTTTCATAACGCCTTCTTTTGAAAGGATGTTACGTACTGTATCTGAAGGTTGTGCACCTTTTGATAACCAGTCAAGTACTAAATCTTCTTTTAAAACTACTTCTGCAGGGTCTTTCAAAGGGTTGTAAGTACCTACAGTTTCGATGAAACGTCCATCACGAGGAGAACGTGAATCAGCTACGACGATACGGTAAAAAGGACTCTTTTTAGAACCCATACGTTTTAAACGGATTTTAACTGCCATTATATATTTCCACCTCCATTGTTTTATTCACAAGATGTAGTGTACCAGTTTTTTTTTACCCTGTAAAGCTTTTTTTCTTTACAGTCTGATTTTTTTCTATTTTTATTCTTTCTCTAAGTAGTTTGTTCCTTTTCTACGGATTTTTTCTTACTTTTTTGAATCATCAAGGTTGAACATAGGAAGCTTGTAAATCCCCTATCCATAAGCATTTCCTATGTTTTCGATCACACATTAAAATAACCCAAGTGTTTTTATTTGCTCAGTTTACTTATTTTTTGTAAGATAAATATAGAAAGATTGAAGGAGGAATTGTTTTATGACAAAAAAAATTGGTTTTTTCATCGGAAGTTTAAGAAAAGATTCATACAATAAGAAAGTTGCAGAAACTTTTGCGGACTTATTACCGGAAGGATACGAGAGCGTATTTGTAAAAATTGATGACCTTCCTTTTTATAACGAAGATATCGAAACACCTGAGCAAACACCTGCAGAATGGACACGTTTCCGTGAAGAAGTCAAAGATCTAGACGGCGTGATCTTTGTAACTCCTGAGTACAACCGCTCAGTGCCAGCTGTATTGAAAAATGCCTTGGATGTTGGTTCTCGTCCTTATGGTCAAAGTGTTTGGGATAAAAAACCTGGTTTAGTGGTCACTGCTTCTCCTGGTGGAGTCGGTGGTTTTGGCGCAAATCATCACTTACGTCAATCATTAGTCTTTTTAAATGTCCCAACATTACAACAACCAGAAGCGTATATCGGAAATATCACTAACTTACTTGATGAAGAAGGCAACATTATCCAAGGAACCGTTGATTTCTTCCAAACGATTTTAGATGCGTATCTAGATTTCGCGGGAAAATTGAACGCTTGATGTCTTGCTAATTTTACAAAAAACCACGAAACAGCATGTTGTTTCGTGGTTTTTTGTGTGACCTACTATTCTTTGTGCTCTTCTTTACGATAGTGTAGCTCGATGAACTCGCCAAAGCGTTTCGTGTCCACCAATTGATACCGCCGTACATAATCCCCTTCTTGAAAAAGACGAATCCCATTTCCAAGTAAAACCGGCGCAATTTGAATGTACCATTCATCGATCAGTTGCTGTTCAATGATTGGTTTGAGCAAACTGCCCCCACCAACTACCCAGATCCTTTGTTCACTTGATTCCTTCAACCCCTTGAGAAAGCTTACGGGATCTTCGTGAACGACCCTAGCATCCTCCAGCTTCAATTCTTTGTCTGTTGAAAAGACGTAATTGGTTTTTTCTGGATAGATCTTGGCTGTATCTAAATATTTTTTGGCTTCTTGATACGTTTTTCTGCCCATGATCGTTGTATCGATGGTTTGATAAAACGCATCATAGGTTGTTTTTTCCCCAGTAGGCGTATCGAAGAGCCATTGTAAGTCATCATTAGTTGTTGCTAGATAGCCATCCATACTGATTGCTCCGTAAAAAATGATCTTAGACATATTATCCTTCTCCTTTAGCGTTTGACTTCTTGGTGGCGAAAACAAGTGATCAGGTGATCGTTGATGATCCCTACCGCTTCTAAAAAGGCATAAATAGTCGTACTTCCAATAAATCTGAAGCCGCGTTTTTTCAAGTCCTTTGAGGTACGATCAGAGAGTTCACTAGTAGTTGGCACTTCACTTTGGTCTTGGTAGTTTCCGGTTACTACTTTGCCATCCACAAAAGACCAGAGATAATCCGAAAAACTGAGTCCAGTGGCTTGCATTGCCAGAACAGCTTGTGCGTTCGTTATTGCCGCTTCGATTTTTCGACGATTGCGAATGATCCCCTTGTTGTTCATCAATTCTTCGATTTTTTCTTCATCATACTTGGCAATTTTTTCGAGTTCAAACTGGTCATAAGCTTCATCAAAAGCTTGGCTCTTGTTCAAGATCGTTTGCCAGCTGAGACCTGCTTGATTGATATCAAGCATTAATTTACGGTACAGTCGTTGATCTTCATATTCAGGTACCCCCCAAATCGTATCATGGTACTCACGCATCATTTCAGTTGATTCACTCCATGGACAGCGTTTCATCGACTCACTCCTTTTAGGATTTTCAAACAATGTATGAAAAAACTCCGAAGACAAAATTAAATACGTCTTCGAAGCTTTTTTGCACTTGATTACTGTTTATTTCTTTTTCTTCTTTTTCTTTTTGTTTTTCTTCATCATGCGATTCATCGCCATTTTTCCTAGCTTACCTTTGACACCGGTACCGAACATTTGGTCCATGCCAGGAATATTCATGTCCCCTTTAGACATTTGTTGCATCATCTTACGGGATTCTTTGAATTGTTTGATCATACGATTGACTTCCACTACGCTGTTCCCTGAACCAGCAGCAATTCTGCGTCGACGGCTTGGATTCAATAGGTCTGGGTTTTCACGTTCTGCAGGTGTCATTGAATAAACCATTGCTTTTTTACGCTCAACATCTTTCGGATCAACTTTGATATTTTCGATTCCTGGCATTTGATTCATTCCTGGGATCATTTTTAATAAGTCTTCGATTGGGCCCATACCCATGACTTGATCCAATTGTTCAATGAAATCATTGAAGTCAAATGAGTTTTCACGCATTTTTTGCGCAAGCTCTTCTGCTTTTTTCTCATCATAGTCTTGTTGCGCTTTTTCGATCAGCGTCAACATATCCCCCATACCAAGGATACGACTTGCCATGCGATCTGGATGGAAGACTTCTAAGTCAGTCAGCTTTTCACCAGAACCGATGAACTTGATCGGTGCGCCTGTCACTGAACGGATTGATAGCGCCGCTCCCCCACGTGTGTCTCCATCTAATTTTGTGATGACGACCCCGGTGATCCCTAATTGTTGATTGAAGCTATCCGCAACGTTGACGGCATCTTGACCAGTCATCGCATCGACAACGAGTAAGATTTCGTTAGGTTGTGTTAAGTCTTTGATTTGTTTTAATTCATCCATCAATGTTTCATCAATGTGTAAACGACCGGCTGTATCGATCAATACGTAATCATTTTTCTTTTCTTTTGCGAGTTCCATCCCTTGACGAACGATTTCTACAGGACTCACATCTGTTCCCATATCAAAAACCGGAACATCCAATTGCTGTCCTAAAACTTTTAACTGGTCGATGGCAGCAGGACGGTACACGTCACCTGCAATCAATAAGGGACGAGCATTTTCATTTTTCTTTAAATAATTCGCTAATTTACCAGTAAACGTTGTTTTACCTGCCCCTTGCAACCCAGCCATCATGATGACAGTCGGGATTTTAGGAGATTTAGTCAATTCAACTGTTTCAGAACCCAAAGTGATCGTTAACTCTTCATCCACGATCTTTACGATTTGTTGTGCTGGAGAAAGACTATCAAGTACTTCTGCTCCAACTGCACGTTCGCGCACACGTTTCGTAAAATCTTTGACTACTTGTAAGTTGACATCGGCTTCTAATAGCGCAAGACGGATCTCGCGCATCATTTCCTTGACGTCAGCTTCAGAGACTTTTCCTTTTTTTCGTAACTTTGACATCGCCTGTTGTAGGCGTTCAGTTAAGCTTTCAAATGCCATATTTTATTCATTCCTTTTTGTTATTCTTCGATTTCTTGAATTTTTTTGATGTATCCTTGTAGCGTTTGATCTTCAGGATACTGTTCATTGATATAGTTCGTCAATTCTGTCAACAACTGTTCACGAACGACATAGTCAGAAAAAAGGTGGAGTTTTTTTTCGTAATTCTCCAAGATCTTGCTCGTTCGTTTGATATTATCATAAACTGCTTGGCGACTGACTTCATATTCTTCAGCGATTTCTCCAAGTGAGAAATCATCTGCATAATATAATTCCATATAATTCATTTGTTTCTCAGTCAACAGTGTCGAATAAAATTCAAAAAGAGCATTCATCCGATTGGTTTTCTCAATTTCCATTCAACTCACCTCGTTGATCCATCCACTCTTCTTCTGAGCAGACACTGATTTTTTGTTGGAGAAAATAGGCGGTAGCTACGCCAATGCCTTCTTTCAGACTACCAGTGAAACTACCATCATAGATAGTTGATGAGCCGCAGGAAGGACTATTTGCTTTTAAGATCAACGTTGAGATCTGCTTTTCCTTTAGCACTTGATAAGCATTGATCGCACCTTTTTTATAGGCTTCTGTGACATCTTTTCCAGAGATCGTCATGACCTTAGCCTGATGATCCCAGACATCAAACCCATCACCACCAACGATTTCTGCTGGTTCTCTTGGAATGGGCAAACCTCCTGCTACTTCTGGACAGATCACGATTGCTTGACCTTCTGTCACGAGTTTTTTTAAGGCAGGGATTGTTTGTTCCCGGCCATCATAGCGACATGACACGCCACCTAAACAAGCACTGATACCGATCATCGGACATTTTCTCCTTTAGCCGAGCAAATTGCTTTTATATTATACCATTTATTTAGCTGGTTAAATAGTCCTTGCCCCCGATTCTGTGCTAAAATAAAGGAGATGAAATTTATCAAAAGGAGAATTTATGAAAAAAGTACTAGTTGTTGATGACGAACCCTCAATTGTAACATTACTGACATTCAATCTTGAAAAAGAAGGATATAAAGTAACCAGTGCTGCAGATGGTCAAGAAGGTCTTGATCTTGCATTGGAACATTCATATGATTTCATTATTTTAGACGTGATGCTTCCTTCGATCGACGGAATCGCGATCACACAAAAACTCCGTCAAGAAAAAAATGACACACCTATATTGATCCTAACAGCTAAAGATGATCAAGTCGATCGAATCATTGGACTGGAGATCGGTGCGGATGATTATTTGACGAAACCCTTCAGCCCTCGGGAAGTCCTTGCACGGATGAAAGCCATCTTTCGTCGGATCGAACCCCGTAAAACTCAATCTGATGAGGCAGAACCAGAATACTTATCCATTGGACAAATCAAAGCCGACTTGACGAATTATCAAGTGACGATCGAGGACCAACCGATCGAACTTACGCCGAAAGAATTTGAGTTGCTTGTTTATTTCATGAAACGCAAAGATCGAGTGATCGATCGAGATACACTGTTGGATCGTATCTGGAATTTTGATTTTTCTGGACAAAGTCGTATTGTTGATGTCCACGTCAGTCATTTACGTGAAAAAATCGAGCGTGATCCGAAACATCCTAAATATTTACTGACTGTTCGGGGCTTTGGTTATAAATTCCAGGAACCAAAACGATGAAAAAACAATGGAAAAAATTCTCCGAGCGCTTATTTTTCCTCGTCTTGTTGCTTGGCTTATTTTTTGGCGGATGGCAGATCATCTCCCATTATTTCCAACAACAGATCATTGAACAGCAAGAAAGTTATTTGACTAAAAAAGCGCAGTTATTGGCTCGTCAACTAGATGTTGAGAATCCTGCTTCTGCTAGTAATAAAGCAGTTCTGGATGAATTTGTCCATCAATCCAATGAACGAGTGACGTTGATCGATCAAACTGGCACGATCATTTATGACACGGAAGAATCTTCTTTGCATGAACAAAGAAAAACACGTCCGGAAATCAAAGCGATCTTAGAAGGCAGTACGCTTGGCACTTCACTTCGTAAGAGTACGACATTGAACGAAGAATTACTTTATGTCGCCTTGCCTATCAAAGTCAATGGGAAATTAGTAGCGATCATTCGCATCGCTGAACCTACAAGTGGCTTTCTTCCTCGCACGGAAAGTTTTCGCCGTTGGGTATTTGGTTTCTTCTTAGTTTTCTTTCTTTTATTGACATTTATGATCTACTATCTGATTTACCAACGGAACCAACCACTCAAAACAGTGATTCCTGTTTTGAAAAAGATGGTCAAGAACCCGGAACAAACGGAAATCATTATGCAGACTTCTGATCAATGGGAAGAATTATACCAGACGATCAATGGCTTGAGTGAACAGATGACCAAAATGTATCGCGCCTATACGACGACGGAAGAGCAATTATACAGCTTGTTGAATGAATTGATGATCGGTGTCTTTCTGATTGACTCCAATGCGACACTGCGTCTGCTTAATCCAAAAATGCAAGTCCATCTAGGTGTGAAAGATTATCAAGAAAATCAACATTACACAGAAGTGATCCGCGAACCAAAATTGATCCAATTGATCCATCAAGTTTCTCCGACTGAACCGATCGTTCATCAAGAAGTCACGATTGCTGACGGTACGCAAACACTGGATATCAGCTTGCGTTATTTCAATAGTTCAGAGGATACTGGCCAAATTTTAGGTGTTGCTTATGATCTGACAAAAGTCAGACATTTAGAAAAAATGCAAAAAGATTTTGTCGGCAATGTCTCACATGAATTAAAAACACCTGTCACTTCTTTGATCGGGTTTACTGAGACTTTACTGGACGGTGCAAAAGAAGACCCCGACACACTGACTGAATTTCTATTGATCATGCAAAAAGATGCGATTCGTTTAGATAAGCTGATCCGAGAAATTATTCAGTTATCAAAAGACGAAGAGAGTTTACATGAAACCCAAACGATCTATATGGAGCCTTATTTCCAACAAGTGATCCAAAGCTATCAACCAATGATCCGGAAAAAACAGTTGACGATCAAATTGATTGGAGAAAATACTGCCTTTACGACACATCCTGATTTGCTTTACCCGATCATCAAAAACTTATTTGAAAATGCGATCCAATATTCAAAAGAAGAAAGTGAGATCATCATTCGCTACGAAAGCCACGATCAGCTGATTTTCTCTGTACAAGATTTTGGTATTGGTATCGATCGCGAAGATCAAGAACGCATCTTTGAACGTTTTTATCGTGTAGATAAAGCGCGTAGTCGCCATTCAGGTGGTACAGGATTAGGATTGTCGATCGTGAAAGAATACGTGAATTTACTTCATGGTACGGTGGAGATCGAGAGTCACCCTGGTATCGGCTCTACCTTTATTGTGAAGATCCCTAAAATCAATTAATCGTGAACCTGATAGGTATAAATGAAATAAGCGTCAACCTCCAAGAACATTTCTGTTTTAGGAGGTTGACGCTATCTCTTTGTACCCAACAATTCTTCGCTCATTTCTTGAAAAATGGAAATACTTTTCTCCAACGTTTTTTCGTACGTGTCGTATCGATCTTATCTAAATGCAAATATTTTTCCACGAAAAAGGTCAACTGACGAAAGATGGATTCTGCTGCGAAAAAGAGCATGACCACCATTAAGATAGACACTGGCGAAATGGCTGATATTGAAAATAGTTTATGCAAGAAGACAACAGAAAAGACGATTCCACTTGCACAAAATAGTATGATCCGTGTTCGAAATTGATTCAATGGTTGACAGATTTTATAAAGGACTAAAAAGCCAACAACGATCAGCAACATGGTAGAGGCTGTCGACGTATCGGTTTTGTTCAGATTTAAAATTGAACCACCCACGACTAAAGCGCCTACCACCATCATATCGGTCAGACCACCCGGAATGGCTTTTTCCAAGACGTTCTCAATGAATCGGCCTTTGATTCGGTTTTCATTTTCTTCCAATGCTAATAAAAAGGAAGGTAACCCGATCGTAAATAAACTGATCAATGTGATTTGTGAAGGTTCTAATGGATAAGTGAATGCAAAAAGAACAGAAAAAACAGACAATAAGAATGAAAAAATATTTTTTACTAAGAAAAGACTGGCAGAACGTTCGATATTGTTTACGACACGCCGTCCTTCGCCAACAATCTCTGGCATTTTAGAAAAATCTGATTCCAACAAGACCACTTGTGCAGCTTGCATCGTCGCTTCATTCCCTGATGCCATCGCAATGCTACAATCGGCTTCTTTCATCGCCAAGATATCATTTACCCCATCCCCAGTCATCGCCACTGTATGCTTCTCTTTTAGTAAACGAACAAATTCCTTTTTTTGTTCTGGTTTGACACGGCCAAAGACGGTATATTTTTCCATGGCTTCTGGAAATTCTTCTTCCCTTAACGAGGAGACATCCACATATTGCTCCGCGTTTGAAATACCCGCTTGTGTGGCAACATGAGAAACTGTCGTTGGGTTATCACCAGAAATCACTTTGATAGCAACATCTTGCTTCTTAAAGTAATTAAACGTCGCTTTCGCTTCTTGACGGATCGGATTAGCAATCAATAAATAACCTAACGGGATAACGGCTTCTTCCAAGTCTTCTTGTGACAGTATCCCTTGGTATTCACCGAAAACTAATACCCGATAGCCTTGATCCGTATACGCGCTAAATTCAGAAGCATAACTCGTGAACGCTTCACGTAAGACCATCTCTGGTGCTCCAAGGACATACGTTTTATCTGTAAATGTCACGCTGCTATATTTTCTCACAGAAGAAAAGGGTAAACTTGCTGTTGCCTCTCTGTCAGAATGCTTCGTGAAGTAATTTTTGATTGCTTGCATCGTTTCATTGTCAGCTTCGATTGCCTGTGCGTAGTCACCAAGTAATTCATCCAACTGATCTGCTGTTTGTTTTGCTAAAGGATTTTCAGGAATCAGCACACGTTGAACGTCCATTGAATTTTCAGTGATTGTTCCTGTTTTATCGACACATAATACATCCACTCGTGCTAACGTCTCGATACTTTTCATGTCATGAAGCAACACTTGTTGTTTCGCTAAGCGTGTCGCACTCATTGCTAGAGCAATCGTCGTGAGTAGGTACAGTCCTTCAGGAATCATACCGATCAACGCAGCTTCCATCGAAACAATACTTTCCCTCAACGTATTGCCATTGTAAAAATAGCTTTGAGAAAATAAGGTCAATCCAATGGGGATAATGATGATCCCTACCCATTTGATGATCCTATCTAACGAAGCAATCATCTCTGATTGTTCTCCAGTACCCATTTCTTTTGCCTGCATCGTTAATTTGGCAATATAAGATTCATTGCCGACTCGTGTCAACTGAACCTTCGCTTTACCCGCGACGATGAAGCTTCCCGACATTAGTTCGTCGCCGATTTCCTTATTTATCTCATCCGCTTCACCAGTCAATAGCGCTTCATTCACTTGTAGATTGCCGTCTATGATCTTTCCATCTGCGGGGATCTGGTCTCCTGTTTTTAGAATGACGAGATCATCTAGCACTAACTCTTCGATAGTTATCTTCTGTTCTTGACCATTCCGTAATACTTTGACCGTTGCGGCGTGTAACATGCTCAACTGATCTAAAATTTTCTTGGAATGGATCTCTTGATAGATTGCGATGCCCGTATTTGCCAATATGACAGGTAAAAAAGTCAAATTTTTATAGGAATTGACGACACATAATAGAATCGCTAAGACTAAAAAAATCAGATTGAAATAAGTAAAGACATTCTCCATCACGATTTGCTTGTTCGTTTTAAATGTAGGACTCGTTGCTTGATTGACAGCGCCAACACGTATTCTTTCTTGTACCTGTGTGTCTGTCAGCCCTTCATTTTTGTTAGGATCAATGCGTTCTAATTGTGCCAACATTTGCTGCATCTGTTTTTTTCGTTGTTTTTCTTTTTTATTCATAGCTAATCCCTCAACTTTTTTTCTACTCTTTAACCATACGTCATTTTGTCCAATAAATCCTCAGATATAACTGATATTCTTCTTTCAAAACTGTCATATGAAAAAAAACGAAACCGTAGAGTGGGCAATAAACTAAAAAAGCTTAGATCCTCAACGAGGAACTAAGCTTAATGATCAATGGTAGTCGTTTTGAATAAACATGTGATTGAAAGATGTATTCAATCTTATGATAAGTTACCTTCTGCGTCACGTTCAACTTTCATCATGCTGATCGGTAGGTAGCCTAAATCTTGTACTGGTCCTTCTTGAACGGCATCTGTCATCATGAAGTCTAAGAACTTCTTCACTTCTGGTTCAGGTTCGCCATTTGTATACATATGCTCATAAGACCAAATTTCCCAGCTGTTGTCTGAGACATTTTCAGGAGTTGGTTCTACACCGTTGATTTTCAACGCTTGAGTAGAATCATCTAAATAAGAGAAAGCTAAATAGCTGATCGCACCTGGTGTTTGTGAAACGATTTGACGAACTGTTCCTGATGAATCTTGTTCTTGAGATTGTATTGGTACAGCGCCATCTAATGCCCAGTATTCAAAGGTTGCACGAGTGCCGCTTCCGTTTGCACGGTTGATGACGTTGATTTCTTGATCTGCTCCGCCTAGTTCACTCCAGTTAGTGATCTTACCAGTGAAGATGTCGATCAATTGTTCTTTTGTAATATCTTCAACGCCTGTATCTTTATTTACGATTGGTGCCATTCCAACAACTGCTACACGATGGTCTACCAATTTACTTGCATCGATTCCATCTCTTTGTTCTGCAAATACATCAGAGTTTCCGATTGTTACAGCACCTGACGCTACTTGACTAAGACCTGTTCCACTTCCGCCACCTTGAACAGAAATCTGATAGTTGGGGTTATCTTGGGTAAACATTTCTTGTGCAGCATCAACTAAAGGTTGCAAAGCGGTTGAACCGACCGCTACGATTTTTACTTGATCATCTGAACTAGCCGAGTTGCTGGCTGATCCATCCGTACTTCCTGAACCAGAACCACATCCAGCTAAGATAAAACCTAATACTCCTAAAGAAAATAAAACTTTTTTCATTTATATGCCCCTTTCTTAGTTACAAATTGATTGTATCAGGGTACTGTAAATCCTAGATATTGAATATGTAAAGTTATTGTTAAGTTGTATAAATATATCGTAAAACAAAAAAACGTCCGAAAATGGACGTCCTACAAAAAACTATATCTTTTCTATAAGTAAAGATTGTTCACGGATCTCTGTATAATAGAATAGGCCGACTGCTAACGCAAAGGAAGCAATCGCTACATAAAAACAAGGTTTGATGGTCAAAAAATACATCGCAGAATAGCTTGTATCTTTTAGTCCACTTTCACTTAATCCATTCGGACCGATGATGATTCTCGGTAATATCGAGAAATAAGATGTAAAGACCAGCATAGAAGAAAACTGGATCAAATGCCAATTATACTTTTTTATAAATGTTTTTGAAACGATCAAATTCACACTGATCAAAAAATAAAAAAGGGTCAATGTCGGAAAATTTTTGGAAATAATAAAGCCACTTCCATTGATGATGCCAAGAATCTCAGCACCTTGTACCACTGCATTCACCCATGTAAAAGGCAAAAGAAAAATTGGGAAAAACCAAAGAAACAAATACAATTGTTCTAGTTTTATTCTCTTTTTCATACAAAACCTCCCAAAAGACACTCCATCTATCATAATATATTCTATTTCTCTAAAAAAACTGAGGGGAAAGACTAGTTTTTTAAGAATAAAGCAATGAGAGTTTATTCATTTTATTCAGAATATTTCTAAAAAGAATTGATTATTCATTGTTTGATTTTACAATTAAAACCAAGGAGAACTGATTTGGAGGAATGGACCTTTGCAATTATTCTACATAAAAAAACAATCTACTTATTGATGTGTGTGCCTTATTTTTATCTTGCTCTACTTTTTGATTATTATTATCATTCAGTCATCCTATTTATACTATTGATATTTTGGGCTTTTTTCCTTGGTTTTACGTTGAGACGAGCCAATCGTTTAGGAACATTGGTTCTTGGCAATCTTTGTTCTACGATCACCTCTTATTTATGTTTTGCTAAATGTACTGAATGGCATTTTTTATATCATCCTTTTCCCCCTGAACAGATCATCTTACTGCTCGCTGGTATTTACTTATTTCCACAGTTATTAGGGATCATTTGGGGTAGTATATTTGCCTATTCGCGTAAGCAAGTAAAATAAGCTTTCACTTTTTTAGATAGCAAAATAAAAGTAAAACCCCCAGAGACGGCTAGTGGTCGTTAGAGGGCTTTACTTTTATTTTTATATTCTTTTTGGCCTAGGTTCGATGTTTAGCGAAGCAATCAAGGCAACACTTCGTAGTTTTTTATATTTCATGTAAATAGATTTTTTTGATGATCAGCTTATCGAATAGTTGAGATTGACTATCTTGTTCACCGATGATCTCTGCGATCACGATTTTACCATTTGGTTTTTTCCTTAATTGGTAATTGATTTTACCCGTTTCTGTTAATTCATTGAGCATATCAACAACCCCGCCAAAACCAGTTTTCTTCGTAATGAATCCCAATGCCACCATTCGTTCATCAAGATTTTTAGCAGAGATAGATACACCTGTAACTAAATATTGTTTTAAGGCGCTAACCAATTCATCTAACGATTCAGAAGTGGATACGATGGCCGTGCGATTTTTTGTGAATGGTTCGTTTGTCCCAGTTCCATTTGTTTTTACCTCTTCTGTTTCTGTCGCAACGAGTTGGCGAAGCGTGGCTAATTCTTGCAACAACGTCTCATATTGCTCTTGGGTCAACATCACACCAGCAACTTTTTCACGATTAAAAATATATACGCCTGTTTCAGCTTTTCTAGCTTGGTCAAACACATCCATCGGCGATCTTTTCACTTCTGTAATTGAAGATGTAGGTACTTCTAGTTTCTTTAATTCCAATGGATTTTCCTCCTTTGTTTTTCCAGTCCATTATAGCATATTCTAGCGTTCGATGATTCGTTTACTCGTAAAAGTTATCTTTGTGTTGATCCAATAATCGATGTCTGATAATAGTTTTTCGATTCCAAGTGAGTCTTGATAAAAATAAGTTTTCTGATCATTAGTGAGACTAGCAGAAAAAAAATGGTCTGTGATGACAAGTTGAGCATAACTAGGTGGCTTACTCCTGGTACATACGTGGATCGATGTGCGTTTGCGATGACGTAACGTTTTATCTAAAATTGCTGCAAGTCGTCTAGCTTCTTCATGGTCATAGCGAAAAAAGAATACGATTTTAACTTCCGGTGCATACATCTCCAGATAGCCTCGTTCATTTAATAATTTCAGCAACATCCTTGCCCAATCGGTGGTTGGCTGAAACAAAGCTTGTTGCAAAGCGATACGAAACTGGTTTGATTTTTCAATAAAATTAGGGATCGTGTCTGCTAATGCTTGGTAGGCAACAGCTTCTTCATGGATAAAGCGATCATGAAGACCAATTGAATATTTTAACCACTCTTGGAATAGTACTCTTGTTATTTTCTTTTTGTTGGAACTTTCAAAATCATTCGTCAACCAAAATAATGAATCTAATTTTTCAGTAACGATCGATAATTTTTGATAGACGGAGGTTTTTTCGATCCTTTCCCACCGCTTGTCTGTGATCAAATGGCTATTCAGTCGCAGGATAGCCCGATAATTCTTTTCTTTTGTCGGAAGCTTTTGTTCAGAGCGAAAGAGTAGTTCTGGAAAAATCTCATAGAAGAACAATTGATGATTTGTAAAAATCTCAATATCTGTATGTTTGGGACGTTGGTCTAGAAGTTGGATGAATAGTTCTGAAAATGTTTGATCATGGTCTTCCTTAAAAAAAGTTGGGAACTCTTTGAGAAAACAAAAAAGTAAATATCTGATTTTTCGTTCAGAACCATAGATTTGTCGCTTTTTGTAGGAAAAAGAAAGATGATAATCCCCTAGCCATTTTTTCAATCGTTCTTGTGCGGAACGATCGTATTCGAAGGAGTATTCCCTTTGTAAAATCAGATCCCGTAATAAACAGAACGAATCCGATCGGATCAAAAATTCAAACAAAAGAAATGGCTCATTGTATGCTTGATGATAAACCAGTTGGACTTCTTTTTTGTCATACGCTAGTTCTAAGGGATAATCCTCTGATTTCAATCGCTTCAAATAACGATCGATCGTTTTGACATCGACATCCATCCTTTTTGCTAAGTCGCTTTTCTTCCATGTCAGATCTTTCATTTGGTTGATCAGTAAAAAGATATTCTGTGCATTTTTTGTTAGTAATGTTTGCCAATTCATTGCTTAACCTCACTCTATCAATAGTTTTTCCAGAGTGGTTCATCAATACTCTGAAAATGTCTCTTATATAAAGTACGCAAAGAAATATTTTTTATTTTTATTATTTTACTAATTTACAAAATTAACCAGAAATTAATCCAAAGTCTCTCGTTTGTGTAAATCATACCAACGACAAAAAAGAAGTGAGCCCTTCGTTCTCTCCCACCACCTAAAACTGGATAAACAACAGGAACAGAAGTAACTTCTTCGGAAATAAGACGCCAGCCACAAAAATTTGAAAAACAATTTTCGTGGCTGGCGCCTTATTTCTTGAGACTGAACACTTCTGTCCCGACCGCATTGACATAGTCATATTCACTCTTTATTCAATAATTATTTACTAAAAATGATCATTCTTTGATCTTCAACGTCAACGCATTCAGTGCTACAACTACGGTACTCAATGACATCAAGACAGCTCCAATCGCTGGGCTTAACAAAATCCCGATCGGCGCAAGAATCCCTGCTGCTAAAGGAATGGCAAGAATGTTGTAACCAGCTCCCCACCATAGGTTTTGGATCATTTTCTTTCTCGTTTGTTTGGCTAGATCTAAGAAATGCAAGATATCTTTTGGATCACTGTTGATCAAAACCACATCCGCTGAGTCTATCGCAATATCGGTTCCTGCTCCAATCGCCATCCCGATCGTCGCACGTGCTAAACTTGGGGCGTCGTTGATTCCGTCACCGACCATGATGACTTTTTTCCCTTGTTCCTGATAACGTTTGACGATATCTTCCTTGTCATTTGGTAAAAGTCCGCCATAATACTCTTCAATACCTAAGTATTGTGCGACCACTTCTGCTGCATGTGGATTGTCACCAGTCAACATCACCGGAGTGATATTTCTTTCTTTGAGACTTTGAATAAAGGTTTTTGCTTCTGCTTTGATGATGTCGCCTAAAGCCACTAATCCCACTAAACGATCATCGATCAATAGAAAACTGACTGTATTCCCTTGTTCTTCGTAAGGAGTTAATCGTTCCTTTGCAATTTCAAGTCCTAAACGTTTGATTTCTTTTTCGTTGACTACTTTTACATTCTTATCTGCTACTGTGCCAGTTAAGCCAACCCCTGAAAGATTTTTTTGATTCTCTGCTTGATAAGGAGAAATATTTTGTTCCTTCAAATAACGCATGATCCCAATGGCTAAAGGATGATTGGCGTTCGCTTCTAAGGCACCTAGATATTTCAATAGTTCTTCTTGAGGATAATCATCGTCTAAGCTTTCGATACCAGTGACGGTGAACTTTCCTTCCGTCAACGTACCTGTTTTATCCAGCATGATGACATCTAACTCATTGGCTTGTTCTAAGGCGCGACGACTTTTGAGCAACAACCCATTTTTAGCAGCAATCGATGTCGAACGTGCAACAACTAAAGGAATCGCCAAACCTAACGCATGAGGACAGGCAATAATGAAGACGGTGACCATCCGTTCTAAAGCAGTTGGTAAATCGGTTAAAAAGAGCCACACAACAAATGCCAATAGGCCGGCGATCAATGCGACATAAAACAACCATTTGGCTACTTTGTCAGACAAAGATTCTAGTTTTGACTTTTCACCTTGTGCTTGACGGACCATATCCATGACTTTTGCTAAATAGCTATTTTCACCAGTTCCAGTTACTTCGATCTCAATAGTACCGTCTCCATTGATCGAACCACCGATCACTGGATCAGATGTTTGCTTTTTGACCCCTCTGGATTCGCCAGTTACGGCAGATTCGTCCACGATCGTTTCACCTTTCAGGATCTTCCCATCCGTTGGCATTTTATCTCCTGCTCGAACGACTAAATGATCGCCCTCTTTGACCTCTTTTAAAGAAATTGTCTCTTCTGTCCCATCTGTTCGTAATCGTTTGACCGTTTCCGGTAATAATTCTGCTAATTTCTGTAACGCATTACTTGCATTAGAAACGGCACTCATTTCGATCCAGTGCCCTAATAGCATGATGACGATCAACGTCGCCAATTCCCAGAAGAAGTCCATCACATGAGTATGGGGATTGATGAGATTTGCGATAAAAGAATAGACACTATAAACATAGGCGACACTGATCCCCATAGCAATCAAGGTCATCATTGCTGGACTTTTTTGTTTCAATTCCATTTTAGCGCCACTTAAAAAGGGTTGTCCGCCATAGATGAACAAGATGGTCGCCAGGATCAAGACGAGCCAATCAGAGCCAGGGAAAGTCACTTGAAAGGGGAATTCCATGCCCATCATGGGAGAAAACAAGATGATCGGAATCGCTAGCAACAAGGACAACCAAAATTTTTGTTTAAAATTCCCCATGTGCATCGAATGATCCATCCCGCCGCTCATATGGTCATGATGATCCATTGAACTGTGGTCCATTGAGTGATGCTCATGTGCCATGCTCTCGTGGTTCATTTTTGTATGGTCCATACTCGTATGATCCATTTTATGGTGTGTTATGTTCGTTTGTTGCTTCATTTCATCATGATGATGCTCGTGCATCGTTTGTTTTTTTTGCTCGTTCATTTTCATTCTGTCCTTTCCTTTGTTGAACCGTTTATTTCTTCATTTTTTGGTTTAGACTTAATGAATTGAGTAACACACTGATTGAGCTAAAGGCCATCGCTCCTCCGGCAATGATTGGATTCAATAAGCCAAACGCAGCAAATGGAATGCCAATCGTGTTATAAATAAATGCCCAAAATAAGTTTTGTTTGATTTTTTTCAAGGTCACACTTGAAAGTTCGATCGTTTGTCCAATCGACGAGAGTTGACTATTCATTAACGTTACATCTGCTGTTTCCATAGCGATATCGGTGCCATTCCCCATGGCGATACCGACATTTGCTAAAGCCAAGGCGGGGGCATCATTGATACCATCACCGACCATCCCCACTTGTTTTCCTTCTTTTTGCAATTTTTCGACATATCCTGCTTTTTCATCAGGTAATACTTCAGCAAAGATGTGTTCTTTTGGAATACCAACTTCTTGTCCAATCGTCGTTGCAACTGATTGATTGTCCCCTGTGACCATATAAACTGCCAATCCTTGGGCTTGTAATTGTTGGATTGCTGATCTTGCGTGTTCTTTGATCTGATCAGCCACAGCGATCATCCCCAATACCTGTCTGTCATCTGCAAGAAACATCACGGTTTTTCCTTGTCGTTCTAATTGTAACGCTTGTTCTTGATACGCTTCAAATGAAACGTTCAGCTCCACTAGTCGTTTTCTCGTACCAATAAAATAAGATTTTCCATCTATTACCCCACTGATCCCAGCACCCGGATGTGCTTTTGCTTGAACCACAGGCAAAGTCGCGATCGCCTGTTCTTTTCCATAAGTCACAATGGCTTTGCCTAAAGGATGCTCTGAGCCTTGCTCTAATGTGGTGGCGATCGTTAACACTTCTTCGTCACCAATAACGTCTGTGACCACTGGTTTACCTTGTGTGATCGTACCAGTTTTATCTAAAAGGATCGTGTCTAGATGTGTTGCAGCTTCTAATGCCTCGCCGCCTTTGATCAAAATACCCTTTCGTGCGCCTAATCCTGTACCAACCATGATAGCAGTTGGTGTCGCTAGTCCTAACGCACAAGGACAAGCAATAACCAACACTGAAACACTATGGATCACTGCCAGTTCCCAGTTGCCACTGATGAGTCCAGTGACTATTAAGGTAAAGAAAGCAATGACTAAAACGATAGGAACAAAAATACCAGAAATCTTATCAGCAATTTTTTGGATCGGTGCTTTACTTCCTTGGGCATCTTCCACCATTTGGATGATTTGTGAGAGGACAGTTCCTTTTCCTACTTGGGTCACCGTCATTTCAAGAATCCCTGTGGAATTGATGGTTCCGCCGAAGAGTAGATCCCCCGTTTTTTTCTCAACTGGCACACTTTCTCCAGTCAACATTCCTTCATCGATCGCACTATCTCCTTTGATGACTTTCCCATCTGTTGGGATTTGTTCTCCCGGTCGGACGAGTAAAATATCCCCAATCTCTACTTCCTCGATTGGTATGGTCTTTTCTTCACCATTTTTTATGACCTGTGCTGTTTTTTTCTGAAGAGACATCAACTGCTTGATGGCATCGCCGGTTTTACTTTTGGCTGTGTGTTCCAAATATTTTCCTAACAAAATCAGTGTGATGATCATATTGCTACTTTCAAAATATAAGTCCGATGAATGTGTACTGAAAAAACCATTGTATACACTAAGCGCAAATGCGGCGGTCGTACCGATTGCCACTAACACATCCATATTGGGTGCGTTTGTTTTGATGGCATGATACGCTCCTTCATAAAAGCGCCAACCAATATAAAACTGGACAGGGGTTGCTAAAATCAGTTGGACCCATGGATCATGGAAAAAATGGACAAGCGTTCCGTGAAAGCCTAACATCATTGCAATCATCGCGATCATCATAGGAAGCGTCAAGATAGCACCTATGATGACATCTCGCTTCATCTTTGTTAAATAAGTTTGCTTTTCTTCTGCAATTTTTTGCTTATGGGCCTCATCATATAAAATCGCACCATAACCAATGGTTTCAACACTCTGGATCAGTTCTTCAATTGATACTTCCTGATAATTGATCGTCGCTTTTTCTGTTGCCAGATTAACAGTCGCAGATAATACACCGGGCTGTTCATTCAACTCTTTTTCGATTCGTGCAGCACAATTGGCACAAGTCATTCCAGTAATCACGAGTGTGTCTTTTTTAGCTGGATACTCCATTTAAATCACCTCTGCTTGATAGCCTAAATCATTGATTGCTTGACATATCGTAGATGGTTGGATCACTGTTTCATCTAATGACACAGTTCCGATCTCTTTTTTTAAGTTGACATTAATTTTTTTTACACCCGGTAGCGCATTGACCGTTTCTTCCACTCTTGCAACGCAATGTTTACAGCTCATTCCTTTGATCGTTACTTTTGTTTTCATCCCTGTTTTCCTCCTAGTTGTTTTGATGGCAATGACATTGTCCTGGAATGCAATTGCACTGGATATCTGTTACTGGCTCTTTTTTCTTTAGTTCTGCCATGATTTGGTCAATATCTGCATGTGTTAAAGTTGCTTCTGAGACAAGATCTGCAATCGTCTCGCCGATTTTCTTCGCACAAATATGTGAGAATAAATTTTCAGCAGCACTTTGCACAGTGTCCGTTTCAGACACCGCTGGGTGATAAATAAATTTTTTCCCTTCTTGTTCTGTCCAAATCGCTTCTTTTTTGACAAGTCGTCCTAATAACGTTTTGACTGTTGCTGCTTTCCAGCCCATTGATTCAGAAAGGATCTGTGTGATTTCCTGAGCTGTGGTGTCTCCTAATGTCCAGACGACACGCATGATTTCCCATTCTGAGTCACTGATTTTGATTGGCTTTTTCACTTCTTCCATATGTATCACTCTCCTCTTCGTTTACAAATGTAAACTTGAATTCTAAATACAGATTACACTTGTAAACGAAACGTGTCAACTACTTTTACTTCGCCATTGCTCTAGAAATTTTTTTTGCTGTCGTGAACCATTCAAAATGACTAATTTTCCTTCTGCTCCTTGTTCATAGATTTTTTTGATTGCTAAGGGTTCCCTTTCTTTCTTGAAACGCCAAACAAAAAGTAAAAAGTCCAAATATTCTTTGTCGAATTTTTCTATAAATTCTTCTGGAACATCTGGACGGGTACTTTTATCTAATTTTCGTTTAATCGAACGTTTGACCACACGATACATCGCGATGTGTCTCGGCAAGCGAAGTAACAGGATCAAGTCAGTTTGTTCAATTCGATCTTTTGCAATCGATAGATAATTCCCTTCGATGATCCAATCCTTGTTCTCAGCCATAAATTTTTCCTGTTCTTTTAACAACCATTGCTTAGCTGCTTTTCCATAGTCCGTTGTTAGCCACAAACGATCCAGTGCTAAAAGAGGGCTTCCTGACGTTGCTTGTAAGCTTCTTGCAAGTGTGGACTTACCTGCACCCGACTGTCCAATAATCATTATTTTCATTTTTGTCCTCCTTCGAATGGTCATCTTTTTATTTTACCTCTTATTCTTAATAACTCAAAAAAAGACCGAACCAATCGTTGGACTGATTCGGTCAAATCTTATTTTAAAGTTGAGAAACTGGTTCTTTCAATGGATTTTTCTTATTATCACGACGCGCGATTGCTGGTAAGATCATACCTAGTAAAATCAAAATGATCGGTGTGACGATGTTTGAGATCAATTGGAACCACCAAGCTTGTGGATCAGCAGCGTATTCCACTTTTGGTACCATTCCCAAAATACATGCAAACGCAGTGAAAGCAAAACACCAAGCACCAAAGATGAATCCAACTTTAGGATTTTTCACGAACTTATATTCTGACGTGAATTTTTTGTATGCTTTGTTCAACATCATATAGGCTAGGAATACCCATAAGTAACGCATTGGCATAACGACTGAATTTAAGTTCGTCAACCATTTAACTAATTCATTCATATCTTTGATACCAATAATCGGTAATAGAATGATGATACCGACTAAGATACCAGTTAACATGTAACCATTGACCAACGTTCCTTTACGGTTACGTTTACGTAACCAACTTGGTACAAATTCTGGATCTGCATCGGCTAACAAGATCTTCAATGGCGCATCAATAGAAAATGCCAAGGCAGAAATTTGACCGACCATATTCGTCAATGCATAGATGATCATCAATGCATTACCGATACCATAATAGTTACCTAAGATTTGGAAGGCACTGTACGCACCGTTTGCCATTAAATCTTTCGGAATATTGTCACTTGCAAATAACATACCCATTGCCACAGAACCTAAAACAGCACAGATACCGACCATTGCTGCTAAAAAGATCATCCCTTTTGGAAATTCTTTTGCCGGGTTACGTGTAGAATTAACATAAGGAGAGATTTTCTCAGCGCCTCCTACAGCAAAGACTAACATTGAAACAGTCGTAAAGTAACTAAAGTCAAACTTAGGAATATACGTTTTGACTTGGTTCATATTTGCTGTCGCAAATTCCATCGTTGGATTGATGAATGGCGCAGTAACAGCAAGTAAAATGAATAATAATGACATGACGAACATCGCTGTACCTGCTAAACCACCGATAACTTTTAACGTTGATAAGCCTTTTGTTGATAGATACAAGAAAGCTAAGAAAATGATCAAGGAGATCACTGCGACCATTTGGACAGACATCGTATTGACGATATCGCCATTTCCTTGAACTGCCCAACCAGCTGCAATCAAAATCGCTTGTGGTTTTTGTGCTAAGTATGGAATATGCACGACCCAATATGTCCAGGCAGCATAATAAGCTAAGCGTTTATTCGAAGTAGTATTTTCTACCCAAGAACTAACGCCCCCTTTACTATCTTTGAATGCTGATCCTAATTGACCGACGATCAGTGCATAGGGGATAAAATAAATAGCTAGGATCAATAACCATGAAGTGATTACTGAGATTCCTTGTTGCGCGTAGTTATTGACGACATTCCCCATACCCCAGACCATGTTGAATGCAATCAACGCTACTGTAAACCAGCGCAGTTGTTTTTCGTTCATCTGATTTCTCCTTTATAAATATTTAATAATTATTCATTGACTATCATATTCAATTTTCATAATGTTTACAACACTTCGTTATTTTATTTGTGGATTATTTTAGGTAAAACACATTGTTTTTACATTTATTTTTCATTTTACCCTCTAACACCTAATCTAAAGGCGCACAAACAAGAAGTATTTTCTAACTATTTTGGAATTTTCAGAACAATTAAAATCTTCCAGTTATTTTAATCACAGAAAAACCACAGTCCTCAAATAAATGATTTCTGTGGTTTAACGGTGCTTTTTTGACTGTTTATTTGACTTTTTTGACAGATAGCCCACGCATGGCGTTTAAAACTGCTATCAGGGTCACACCCACATCGGCAAAGACTGCATTTCCCATAGAAGCAAAGCCAATAGCTCCGAGAACCAATACGATTACTTTTACTCCGATAGCAAACGCAATATTTTGCTTGACGATTTTCAACGTTTTTCTTGAAATTTCAATCGCCTCCGCAAGTTTTGATGGCTCATCGTTCATGATGACGACGTCGGCTGCTTCAATGGCTGCATCACTGCCTAAACCACCCATGGCGATTCCCACATCTGCTCGAGCTAATACCGGTGCATCATTGATCCCGTCTCCGACAAAGGCAGTTTTCTGAGTCGTTTCGCTCATCAATGCTTCTAATTTTTCTACCTTATCTTCTGGAAGCAGTTCACTATAGACTGTATCGACTCCGACCTCTTTTGCGACTTGTTCCGCAATCTTTTGGGCATCACCTGTCAACATCACTGTCTTTTTGACGCCGACTTTTTTCAATGTCTCGATAGCAAATGTTGCATCTGGTTTGATCGTATCCGCAATAACTAAATAGCCCATGAGCTGACTGTCGATCGCTAAATAGATCAATGTTCCTATTTCATGATTCTCTGGTTGCTCGACTCCATAGCGAGCCAATAATTTTTGATTTCCGACAAGTACCTCTTGTCCCTTGACCTGAGCGTTGATTCCTTCTCCAGCGATTTCTGCAGGTTCTTCAATTTCATATAACGGGCCACTGTAGGTATCCATGACCGCCTTGGCGATTGGATGTGTCGATACATTTTCTAGACTCGCCACATATTTCATAAATGCTTTCTTGTCAATGGTAGAAACAACTTTTTGTACGGCAAAATCACCCTTGGTCAGGGTACCTGTTTTGTCAAATACTACTGTTTCTGTACGAGCTAAAAGTTCTAGATAATTTCCACCTTTGACAAGTATCCCCCGTTTACTAGCTCCACCGATTCCTCCGAAAAAGCTAAGTGGAACAGAAATGACCAATGCACATGGACAAGAGATCACTAGGAATGTCAATGCTCGATAAATCCATTCAGAAAAATCTCCTCCATAAAGTAAGGGTGGGACAGTTGCTAAAAGAACAGCTAACGCAACGACGATCGGCGTATAGTAACGAGCAAACTTAGTGATGAATTTTTCAGCAGGTGCCTTTTTACTGCTTGCTGTCTCCACTAGTTCTAATAATTTGCTGATGGTCGAATTTTCATAGTTCTTTTTAACTTCGATGGTTAGAGGATGGGTCTTATTGATAAAACCACTTAATACATTTTCACCATTCATCACTTCTTTAGGCAATGATTCTCCTGTTAATGCAGATGTATCTACGAGGGATTGTCCCTTCAAAATCGTTCCATCCAAAGGAATTCTTTCACCTGGTTTGACCATGACCGACTCACCGATCTGCACTTCTTCTGGTTGCTTATTTACCAAGCCGCTTTCAGTGATCACATGAGCAACTTCCGGTCGGATCGCCATCAACTCACGAATGGACCGACGAGACTGATCGACCGCAAAATGTTGGAAATACTCACCGATTTGATAAAACAACATGACAGCAACTGCTTCTGGATATTCACCGATCATCATTGCACCAATCGTTGCAATCGACATTAAAAAATTTTCATCAAACACTTGTCCTTTACGAATATTGACAACCGCTTGCTTGATCACATCAAAGCCGATAAGAACAAAAATGGCGAAAAAAGTAACGAAACGAATTGGCTCAGCAGGCTTCCATAAAAACAATAAAAGTAAACTAAGTGACGCTATGATGATACGTAACAACGCTGTTTTATTTTCTTTTTCTGGTTCATGATTTTCACTTATCTGGTTTTTCACTTCGATTACTTTGACCTCTGGTTCTAATTGATGGATTTCTTCTGTTACTTGCTTTTCAATCGTTTCAATGACCGCTTTATCTGCATCGATCATCATTTTTCCAGTCGCAAAATTGACTGATGCTTCTTTTACGCCAGGTATTGCTTGTACTTTTTTTTCGATTTTCATCGCACAATTTGCGCAATCTAAACCTTCTAATTGATAACTTTTCATTTCAAGTCCCTCCTTACCAAACATATGACTATCTATTCATAAGTTATTATACATGAATGGTTATTCATATGTCAAATCATAGTAATAACAGATCATGATTAAAGTATCGTTCGGGAGAATCATTATTTCTGCAAGGTGTAAAAGAAGTTTCTTATGTAAAAGTGACGAATGATAAACTTTTACATAAGAAACTAAAGGAGGAAATACATGATTGATTTCAACGATCAATACCATATACTAGCTATGGCTTTGCGACTAGGAAAAGCTACCAACTTCAAAGCAGTCGGAAAGAAAGGAAAAGAAAATTATCAATTTTTATTTTCAAAATTGATAAAAATGATCGAAAATGATCAAGATTCATTTTTTATTGAAACAGTCAAAAAAAATGACTTGATACACTCTCTTGAACATACAATTGACTATTACGATGCCAAAAAAAGAGAAGACATTCAGCACATCATGGAAAACTTAAAAGAGGATGACCCAACTAGCTTTGTCATCATTCCCTCTTACTCTACTACTATAAGATTATTTCATGATCACATATATAGCTTGATCATTCACAAAAATAAGGACTACATTGTTACTAAGATCAATAAATTAGAGTCAATGACTACGAACTTCCAGCTTAAAATTGATGAAAAAAATTTAAATAAGCTTAGCGATATTCTTTATTATTCTAAGTTTGAGTATCGAAAGACGAGAATATCTGTTGATATATTCTCAAAACTAAAAAAAATAGCTGTTGAAAAACCCTCTGCTTTACATGTGGAAATGCGTGGTTATCCAGGCATTACAAATTGCCCGATACTTGAACCGTTAACAGCATTAAAATGGACTGTCTACAATTGCAATAAGCCAATTTCGTCTGCCGAAATCAAGGAGAAGAAAGTGATCAATCCAAAACTATGGCCTTCAAAGGAGCTTCGGATGCGATTTTATCAAACGTTTTTAACCGATAATGAGCAACATAATCAACAATTTTCTATATTATGGCATTATTACACCATGCGAAAAGCAGAAACTCAATTAGTTGATAAAGAATACAAAGGAAAAATCCGCTATCTTTCTATTAAATATTTAAATAAAGTCTTAAATGATCCAGCCGTTCCAATAGAATTTAAGAGAAATCAAACAAATGAAGCCAGTCAACAAAATTATAAAGTATTTCATTCAAGGTCAAAAAAATTGGAAACATTGCACACAAAAATAAGTCATATAACCAATAAAAAGAACATAACAACTGATAAATCTCAACATAAAAACAATGAGAATTCTCAATATTTTAGACCAAGTAATAGTATTGCTTCTACTTCATCAGATAACGTTACCTCCATTAGTTTTCTCTCAAAAAAAGAGCGCCAAGTCTGTTCAATACAAAGATAACTGTTTTCCTACGAAATTGAGATAAAGCGAAAAACAGTTGCCAAGTAAATTTATCCTATCCTTTCTATGGTGGGACTATTGCACGAAAATAAAAAATAAGGAGAGTTATTATGCTTGATTTTGATGGACAATACCACCAATTGGCACTTGCTTTAAGATTAGGAAATGCGGCGGCATTTGAAGTTGTCGGTTCAGGCGGAAGAAAAAATTATCAATTTTTATTTTCAAGATTTATCAAAATGATTGAAAATGATGTTGCTGGTACCTTGATCAATGAAAGTCAAAAAAATCAAGTGATCCAGTCTTTAAGAAATACGATCGTCTACTACGATATGAAAAAACCGACTGAACTGGAAGAGAAAATCAGACATTTAAAAAAAGATGACCCAGCCAGTTTTATGATTTTTCCAGCTTATTCAGTGACCCCTGACTCTTATCATAATCATATTTATGGCTTAGTAATTTATAAGCAAGATAATGACTATCTTGTCGCGAAATTAGATAAATATGAGACAAATAAAAAGATGGGGAATCATTTGCTAAAAATCCCAGCGGATCAGTTGGGGAAATTAAGTAAAATACTATTTGTGACAAAGCTTGAACACCACAGTGAGTCTAAGATCAACCTCATCAATGAAATCACCAGACTCTCAGATAAGCCTGCAAAAAACCTTAATTTTGAAATGAGAGGGTATGCAATGATTCCCAACTGCCCGATTTTAGAACCGCTTGTCACTTTCCGAAGTGTTCTTCATAATTGTCAGGAAGCTATTTTTACTCCACCATTGATTGAAGATAAAGTGAAACCTAAATTCTGCTCATCGTTTGCGTTTCGTGAGCGGTTCTTTCAGACTTTTTTAGGTGAAAATTTAAAACACGATCAAAAATTTTTTCAATTATGGAAACATTACGAACAGCGAAAAAAAATCACTGGTCTAAAAGAAACTATCTCCAGAGATGAATTCGTTGATATTTCGGATGATTTCGTAAAGAAAGTCTACGAAGATCCTAAAACACCTAAAAAATTTGTCAAAAATCAATCCGTCGAGGTTGCACCTTATTATTATCATGTTTTTTATGATGATTCCAGGCGATTGAAACCATTGGATGCTCACATCAACGCAATCATCGATGGAACGGATCAACCATTAAAAGAGGGATTTCGCCAAAAAGTAAAAGTTAAGAGCCAGCGGTTTGGGGGAACAGTCAAAACAGTCAAAGATAGGATTTTTTCTGATAGACAGACCTCTAAAAGTAACACCACAGACGTGACACTTCCAACTTCTCCAACACAAACGTCCTTTACACAAGCGAATTTTAATCATCGCGTAGTAGACGCAACCAACAAATCGAATTTTTTGAGTAAGCAAATACCTAAAAAACATACAGATATCACTCGCTAAGTGTAAAAAAAGTAACTCTTTGGACAGACAACCAACTGTGCAAGAGAGTTACTTTTATATTTAGTCACTATTTAAACGATTTCTGCCCCAAATGGCATCAACGCTAGGCGTGCTAGTTTGAAGGATTGCTTTGCGAAAGGAATACCAATGATCGTGATACAAAGTAAAATCCCACTGATGACATGACCTAAAGCAATCGGCAAACCTGACACGATCAACCAAATGATATTGACGATCAAAGACACGCCATTGTTTGTATAAATGACTTCTTTTCCAAAGGGTGCAAACGATAAAGAAGCTAGTTTGAAACATTGTAGCCCGACCGGAATACCAACAATTGTGATACACCATAATACACCTGCTACCGCCCAACTCAGTCCTCCGAGTAAGCCACCAAAAATAAACCAAATAATATTTCCAATACAACTCATTGTTTCTTTCTCCATTCTAATAAGAGTCTTACGTTAAAAACCATTGAAATCGACTCTCTTGATTTTACGTTTTTTTGCTTCTAGTAACCACTGCTCCATAAACTGAGCGGCTACTGTTCTTTCTTGATCGACTGCCACAAAAATCGTTTGAAGCAGTTCACCTGATTGTTGATCTGCTTCAGTCGTTTCGATTTGTCTCGCTTGTCCAAAAGCGAAAATCATTTGTTTTTCTGCGTCATCATGTGCTGCTATAAAGGATATATTCAATGGATCGTTTATATCTGGCAGCATTAGTTCCTCCAAGAATCGATTTTCTTGTTGCCTGATCAACCTATTGATCATCGGTAGATCTGCTTCGGTTGCTGGGCGAATGATCATTCAAACCACTCTTTTCTTTTTTTGACCGTTTCTATCCAAATATTGGCAATCGTTTCATGACCCAGTAGTGTCGGATGGACACCATCATCCCCTGTATATTTCTCATAGCCATATGAGATGCCTAAAGAATTCAACGTTCCATCTAACGGGACAAAAACTGCTTGATATTCTTTTGCTAGTTGACGAATCAAGTGGATCTTTGGATCAAGATCACTACGCCAACTTCTCCGATCGTCAGGCTCTGGCAAAACAAATGGTTCCATCAAGACGATTTTTTTGATGCCACTTTCCACTAAACGATCAAGTAAATACCGATAATCGGCTTCAAAACGCTCAAAAGATTCTTTTGTCGCAAATGCTGCAGGCTCGCCTACATTGTGCCATGTATCATTGATACCAATCAAAATCGAGACCATATCAGGTTTCAAATCGATGCAGTCTGCTTGCCAGCGCTTCTTTAGGTCTGCTAACTTATTTCCGCCGATTCCGCGATTGACGAATGTCCACGTGTTTTCTGGATCACTCGCAGCCAATTTTGCCGCTGTTAACAGTGCATAGCCCTGACCGAGATCGTCAGTTCCTCTACCCGGATCTGTGATACTATCTCCAATGAATAAAAGTCGTTGTTCCATCACACACCCTACTTTCCTTGCCACTTTTACGTTATTATCCCACACACATCTAGCCAAAGAAAGAAGGAATTGGAACAATAGTGATTTCATAATAACTTCTTAAAAAAAATGCGTTCCACGAAAATACGATGAACGATTTTCGTGGAACGCGTCTTATTTCTTATGGGTAAATACGATTTAACAAACGTGGGAATGGAATTGCTTCACGTACATGATCGATCCCTGAGATCCAAGTCACTGTACGTTCTAAGCCTAAGCCGAAACCAGAATGTGGAACAGATCCGTATTTACGTAGATCTAGGTACCATGAGTATTCTTTTTCGTCTAAGCCATGATTCTTGATTTGTTCAAGTAAGAAATCATAGTCAGTCGCACGTTCACTTCCGCCGATGATCTCGCCATATCCTTCAGGTGCGATCATATCTGCACAAATCACGACATCTTCTCTTGTTGGATGTGGTTTCATGTAGAATGGTTTGATCGCTTTTGGATAGTTCAAGATAAAGACTGGTTGTTCAAATGAGTTCGCAATAAACGTTTCGTGTGGTGAACCGAAATCATCGCCCCACTCGATATCGTCAAAACCATTTTTCTTCAATAATTCGATGGCATCATCATACGTGATACGTGGGAAAGGTAATTTAGTATAAGTTTTCAATACTTCTTTATCACGTTCTAAGACGTCTAAAGCATACTCGCAGTTATCTAATACACTTTGAACTAAGAAAGCAACATATTGTTCTTGTACTTCTAAGCTTTCTTCTTGATGCGTGAACGCCATTTCAGGTTCGATCATCCAAAATTCGATCAAATGACGACGTGTTTTTGATTTTTCAGCACGGAAAGTTGGTCCAAATGAAAATACTTTACCAAATGCCATTGCAGCAGCTTCCATGTACAATTGACCACTTTGTGACAGATATGCTTTTTGATCAAAGTAGTTTGTCTCAAATAGATCGGTGGTTCCTTCTGGGGCAGAGCCAGTCAAGATCGGTGGATCGATTTTAACGAATTGGTTGTTGTTGAAAAATTCGTAGGTTGCACGGATGATTTCATTTCGAATCTGCATCACTGCATGTTGGCGTGAAGAGCGTAACCATAAATGACGATGATCCATCAAGAAATCTGTTCCATGTTCTTTTGGTGTGATTGGATAATCATGACTTTCACTCACTACTTCAATGTTCGTGATCCCTATCTCATAGCCAAATTTAGAACGGCTATCTTCACGAATCTCACCTGTCACAAGGATCGATGTTTCTTGAGAAAGATTTTTTGCCATTTGGAAAACTTCCTCAGGCACTTCGCTTTTTACGACAACTCCTTGGAAGAATGCTGTCCCATCTCGTAATTGTAAAAAGGCGATTTTCCCACTTGAACGCTTATTAGCGACCCAAGCACCGATCGTTACTGTTTCGCCTACATGTTTTTTTGAATCGATGATTTGAATTTGTTCCACGTAAAATTCTCCTTTGTCCTATAATAATTTCTATTCGTTTTGACTTTTACTCTCAATAAAACGTTGGATTCGTCGGATTCCTTCTTCTAACGTTGCTAGATTCGCCGCATAACTCAAACGAACATTTTCCGGTGCGCCGAAACCTTCACCTGTAACTAGAGCAACCCCTGCTTCTTCTAGTAGATCTTCGACCCACGGCGTCACTTGTTCATAGCCACATATCGCTAACGTTTCTTTCACATTCGGAAACAAGTAAAATGCGCCTTGTGGTCTTTTGACCGACACCCCGGGCAAATCAGCAACAAGCGGAAATACGATGTCTAGACGTTCTTCAAATGCTTTGCGCATCTCTTCAACGGTATCTTGTTCCCCTTGTAATGCTTCAACAGCCGCATATTGACTGACTGCAGTTGGGTTACTAGTTGATTGTGATGCAATCGCAATCATCCCATCAATGATTTTTTGATCGCCGACCGCGTATCCGATACGCCAGCCTGTCATTGCATAGGTTTTTGATACACCGTTGATGATTATCGTCTGTTCACGTATTGCTTTTGAAATCGTTGCAATTGGAGTAAACTCATTGTCATTATAAACTAATCGGCCATAAATATCATCAGCAACTATTAAAATATCGTTTTTTACTGCCCATTCACCTATAACTTGTAGTTCTTCTTTTGTATAGATCATCCCTGTCGGATTAGAAGGAGTATTGATAATGACTGCTTTTGTCTTGGAAGAACGTGCTTGTTCCAATTGTTCGAGGGTCACTTTGAAATCATTGACTTCTTGACCAGTGACAAAAACAGGGACACCTTCTGCTAACTTGACTTGTTCACCATAGCTCACCCAATAAGGTACTGGAATGATGACTTCATCTTTTGGATCTAGGATTGTTTGGAATAAGGCATAGAGGGCAAATTTCGCCCCGTCTGTCACAATCGTCTGAGAAGCATCGTAAGTCAAGCCATAATAGGTTTCCAGATACGAAACGATTGCCTGTCTTAATTCTGGAATACCCGCTGTTGGCGTATAATAGCTTGCTTTTCCATTCTTGATGGCTGCGATCGCTGCTTCTTGGATATTTTCAGGTGTAGCAAAATCAGGCTCTCCTACGGTCAAACTGATAATGTCTTTCCCTTGTGCTTTCAATGCCTTTGCTTTTGCTGCAGTTGCTAGTGTTACGGAAGGCTCTAAGCGTTCCACTCTTTTTGACTGTTTCATCCAATCTATCCTTTCATCCGTCTTTTCTATACCCCGCTAATGACTTTGACTTCCTCTCCCGTTTTAAAAGAAAGTAAATAATAATTCAACTGGTCATCTGACGTTTTGGTAATGACTTCCCATACCGGTTCATCTTTGTACATCCCTAAGGAAGCTTTTTCCACTTGTTGATCGGGATGTTGTTTGCTGATTTCTTGGCGGGCAGCTTCTTCGGTCAAGCCTGCTTTTTGTTCTAACACTTTCACACGCTCACCCGATTTAGGTATGATCACTGCAATATCTTGTCCTTTATCATTTTGGCCTGTTAATGAAAAATAAGTGGCTTCCCGAGTAAACCAATAGAATTGGTCCACTTCCTCAAGATTTGCATATTGTTCAGCTAGTTTTGTCGCCTCTTGTTTCGCTTGCGTCATTGGGCGTGTCGCACGCAGATAAAAAATCGTGCTGATCACGATTACTGCTAATAAAGCGATGATCAAGCCCAGCAAGATGCGATTGATCGTATGTTCTTTGTTTGTCTGATTCTTCAAGGACTGTCGCTCCTTCTTTTTTCATTGATGTCCATTATAACAGATTTCGAGGTGAAAATAGTCCTCGATTATGGCTTAATTTCTTCGTTTTTGTTTAAGAAATCATGGATATCCTCACAAATTTGTTCAAAAGGCGCCTCTTGGACAGGCATCTTTTTAGGCAAGGCATGAATGATCCTCGCGCCATATTTTGCGGTCACTAATCGTCGATCTAAAATCAGCAAGACACCTTTGTCCGTTTCCGAACGAATCAAACGACCTAAAGCTTGTCTGACCTTCAGTGCTGCCTTTGGTAAGGATTCTTGATAAAAAGGGTTGATGCCTTCCGATTCCAAATACGCATTTCTCGCTTTGACCATTGGACGTTGTGGATGATCGAATGGCAACCGCGTAATGACGACTAGCTGTAACGCATCTCCTGGCAGGTCGACGCCTTCCCAAAAACTATCTGCGCCGAATAGCACGCTCATATCAGAAAGAACAAAACGCTTCAATAGTTTCTCACGACTGCCACCGATTCCTTGAGCTAAAATCTCTCTTCCTTGTTCAAGCATTGTCAAATGCATTCGTTGATACACCTTTTGTAAAACATCATGAGAAGTAAACAAAACTAGGATCGGTCTTTTTTCTTGTCTGATCAACTGGTATAACACATCCGTTAGATAGTCGACATACGTTGTACCACTTAATTGATTGATCTCTGGTGCTTCTTTTGGCACGAAGATCCGTGCTTGTTTTTCGTAATCATAAGGAGAGGCAATGACTTTCAGCGGAGTACCTTCAATTCCTAATCGTTTCGCCAAATATTGACGATCTGGGCCCACTTTCAATGTCCCTCCTATATATAAAATCCGTTCATAGCGCTGATACCAAACTGTATTGGGAATCAGTGCGGCAGTAAAATCGTGGAGATGGAACATCGTCTGCTGAGGGGTGGCACCCGGAACAAACCAATGGACTAAACTTTCTTGCCAATTCTCCAACCATTCTTCCATAAAACTTGCTTGTTGATCTAAACGTTCAAACAAAGCATACAGACTTGCAAGATCGACACGCATTTGCTTCGTCCAACTTTCTTGAAGCACCTCTAAGCCTGAACGGATCCTGTACTGTAATTCCTTTATTTCTTGGTAAAAAAGATGAAGATGGTCAATGGCTGTACTTGCTTCAAAAGATAATTTATCTAAGTCCTCTTTCGTGATCATGACTTCTTCCGGGTAAGTTTGTCTTTTTTGTTGAGGTATGATCTCAAGTAACCCTTCAGCTAAACAAAGCTGTGCCTCACGAAGCGCAGACAACTCTTCTTTGTAGATATCAAGCCAGCGCTGCCCCTCATGATTGGCTGGAAGATAGCCTTTGAAGCGATCGAACAAACGATCAGGTTCTTCGAATAATTGTACTTCCTTGTTAAAATAGCTCAAACTGAATCGTTGATCATTGACTTTTTCAGCAATCTCAGGTAAATGATGTGCTTCATCGATCAATAAATAAGGACTTTCAGGCAACAACGGTGTCTTTCTTTGTGTTTCTTGGACTAAAAAAGCATGGTTGACGATCAAGAAGTTACTTTGCTTGATTTGTCGATGCAAAAATCGAATAAAATCTTGTTCATAGAACGCTTGTTTTTTCGCTAAAAAGTCAAGCCCGCGATGCGAAACATCTGTAAAAAAGGCATGATTCAAATTCGTTAGATGCAACTCATCTAAATCTCCTGTTTTCGTCTGCGTCAGCCAGACAAGAACTGTCATTTGATAGAGTGCATATTGTTTTTGCTCCTTTGGCTCAAGGAGTGTGGCTTTGAACCGTTGCAAATCGAGATAATGGCGGTAGCTTTTGATAATCGTCGCTTGGATCGGTTGGTCGAATAATTGATTCAACAAAGGAATATCTTTATCCATGATCTGCTCTTGTAAAACAAGCGATACCGTACTGATCACTGCCGGCTTCTCCGGTGTGGCCAGATAGCTAAGAGGCAATAGATAGCCAATCGTCTTGCCCATACCAGTCGCTGCTTCGATCATCAAATTTTTCGATTCATCTTTGGTAAAATGATCATAGACAACATTCATCAAACGATTTTGTTCTTTACGATACATCAACGTTTTTCCAAATATTTTCTCTTTCGCTTGTTTTTTTCTTGGATAAGCTTTATGACCATAGTAAACTTCTGAAAACAGTTCGACTTCTTTTTTTTGTAAGGCGATTCCCTCGATGATTTCCAGTTCATCTGATAAAGGTGGGGGCTGCTTTCTCAGTTCGTTGGTGGTTTGTTCGATGAATAATCTAGTATCCATCCCTGTATGATTGCTCAGTTTCACGATCTGTTCAAGCGTCACTAAAGGTAACTGACGCATCCGTTCTTCAATCAGTAGAAGCAACTGTGCTGTCACTTCCGCATCGCTATCTGCCTGATGGGGATTATCGTGGATAAACCCCAGACTTTCCGACAAATCAGCTAAACGAAAGCTCGGTTCAGTCGGCAAAAATATCTGGGCCAACTCGACTGTATCGATTCCTGGAATCTGTAATTTAGGTACGCCACAGCGAGTCAATTCATGGTTCAAAAACTGATAATCAAAATAAATATTATGCGCCACGAAGATGGTATCCGCTAGAAGGTTGTAAATCGTTTGTGCTACATCTTCAAAATAGGGTGAACGATGGACACGTTGATTGGTGATCCCTGTCAAATGCTGGATCTGTTTTGAGATTTTTCGCCCAGGGTTGATATCCATCGAATAACGAGAGGTGATCCGCCCATCTTCGATCATGACACATCCAAATTGGATAATGCGATCTTCTTTTGGATTTGTCCCAGTCGTTTCAATATCGACGACTGCATAAGTTTTCGGTTTCAACATATCTTCCTCTTCTCTTCCCTCTAGTCTTCTTTTGAAATTATACTACAAATCACTTGAAAATTCTTAGGAAATCAACCTAAAGCATACTTCTGTTGTTATCTTTGCTACTGAGAGAAACAGTAAGTTTACTTCTCCCCTTCCTTTTCTCGTTATCACTCATCTAACCATGTAAGGCGATGTTCTTAGGTGTAGAGAATCAAAGCATATGAAAAGAAAACACAAAAAAGCCCAGACCGCTAGGAACTAGCAGACTGAGCTTTTATTTAGTAGTGGGTTAATTAAGCTTTAACAACGTTAGTTGCTTGAGGGCCACGTTGACCTTCTTCAACATCGAAGTTTACTGTTTGGCCTTCTTCTAAAGTTTTGAATCCATCACCTTGGATAGCTGAGAAATGAACGAATACATCGTTGCCGTTTTCTGCTGTAATGAAACCGAAACCTTTTTCTGAGTTAAACCATTTCACTGTACCTGTTTCCATAATAAAAATCCTCCTTGTGTATCAAACACATATTTTGCAATTACTTGAATGGTGAATATCTGGAAGATGTTTATTTGAAACAAACTACCAAGATTACCGAACAAAAACTACATAGTTATTGTAGCACATTAATTACAGTTTAGCTAGTAAATTTTGAACTTTTTTTATTTTTTTTTCATTCTTTTGCTTATTTATCCAAAAAAAACGAACGTTTTAATTTACGCTTAAAAAAAAATTCACTTTTAAACTTGATGATCTTCTGATCTTTCTCCCCTGAGAAATAAGAAAAAGCCACGAAATCAAATAAATGATCTACATGGCTTTTCCTTTCTTATAAAATGAATGATCAATCGGTTCTAGGTACTGTTCCTAGAGACTAATAACGCAATATCGCGGTCAAACTCTTTTCGTCAGGCGCATCTTTTTGATCCAAGATAAAGACTTGTCCGCCATTGGTGATCACATCATCAGCTAGTTGATTCAACACTTGTCGACGGTCGTACTCTGTTTCTGGGTCTTCACCAAATCCGTCAGCCAGATTAGAGGTCGCGATAAATAAGTGAGAAATCTTTCCCTCTTTCGCTGCTGGCACGATGTCCACTAGTTGATCCAAGAATTTTTTATCTAACAATTGATTGTAGCTACTTGCTTCCTTCGCTGCCAGTTCATCCGAAAGTTTCTTCGCACCTACTTCGATATCTTTTAAAGATAATTGGGCAGGTGAAGCTGAGATCGCCACATCCGAACGGTAATAAGGGTTTTTCGCCACTTTTTTGAACATTGTTTGATTTTCAGGCAAAGCATACAAGTACACAGGCCATTTTTCAGGATTATCCAAGCTGTCTTTAAGAAATTCATCGACCGCTTGGTAATAATTGATCCAGTCAATTTCAACTTCTTCGTCTTTAGGATTCACCCCATGGAATGTTGAGCCTTCACTACCATTTGACGAGTAGTTGATACCTCCACCTGTCAACTCAGATCCTAAAGCTGTCACCACATCTGTAGGTGCTCCTTCGGGTAGATCAACTTCTTTTACTTGTTTGTTGCTTACTTCGTAAAGCTTCATTGAATCACGATTCAATCCCAGTAAATAATACGAGTAGTTAAAATGTCCATTTTTAATGATCGCTAATAAATAAGGTAGGTCACTTACATAATATTGATCATCTACTGCAATGCTCAAACGATGAACAATGGTACTTTCAGGAGACAAGATCACCGCGACACTCGCAGTGGCACTGCGCCAAAATGAAGCATCTTCTAGTAGTTGATCGATTTTTTTTTGAAAATTCGACCAATCATGCTCCGCATATTTCTTTTCAAAACGTTTTTTTGCTTCTTTTGCAAAGTTCTTGAATTTGATCTGATCTTTTTCCACATCTTGATGTGCAACGTGAGTGTTTAGCATAATAGTAATAAATGGTCCTTTGACACCTTCTGAAGTCAGTTGTGACAGTAACTCTCTATCCTTTTTCGCCATAAACGTACCCCTCCTAAAAATCATTTCTTCAATACTACTAACTAAAGTCTACCACAACCATTTTTATCCATAAAACAAAATGGTCCCTAGACAAAAAATCGTTTACAATCCCATCTCTGACTAAGGATTGTTTTCTTCAACTATTCTTCAAAATTTCATCAATGATTCGTTACATTTCACAGCGAAATTATTCATACCTAACTGATAACATAGAGAAAAGTAGAAATCGAGGTGTTTATATGCAATTATTGATGATATTTAGTTTACTATGTATGACTGCTCTATTTGTATTCACTGCCTTTCGTCTAAATGAACCCGAGGCTCAACCTGTACGAGTCAAAAAGAATCAACGCTAACTATCCTCTTGTGTTCGTTTGGTTTATCTAAAGTTTTTTTCAGAAAGATTGAAACTACGCACACTCTCTGATAAAATTTTAATTTGTAGCAAATCAAATTAGAAAACAAGGGGATTGGACATGGGCACTAAGAAAAAACATTTCGCTTTACTGTTGGCAACGCTTCTTTTGACGTTAGGATCATTCTTGCCAACTTTATCCGTACAGGCCGATGAAGCATTTTCTGTGAATTCCCAAGCAGCATTTGCTGTGGACGCAACAAGCGGAAAAATTTTATACGACCAAGACGGAGAAAAAACAATGGGGATCGCGTCAATCTCAAAAATCATCGGGTTGTACATCGTACTTGACCAAGTCAAAGAAGGAAAATTATCCTGGGATGATGAAGTGGCAATCTCCGATTATGCTGAAACATTAAGCATTGCACCTAATTTATCGAATGTTCCCTTACATAAGGAGAATACCTATACTGTAAAAGAACTTTTTGACTCTGCCTTTATCCAATCAGCCAACGCATCAATGGTCGCTTTAGCTGAAAAGATCTCTGGTAGTGAAACAGCATTTCTGACTGTCATGAATGACCAGTTAAAAGAATGGGGCATTGAAAATGCAACGATCGTCAATGTTTCTGGGTTGAACAATGTTTACCTCGGCGCAAATCGTCCAGAAGGTACTGGCGAAGCAGATGAAAATCAAATGTCCGCAAAAGACGTAGCGATCATCGCACGTCACCTGTTACTCGATTTTCCTGAGGTACTAGAAGTGACGAGTACTGCAACAAAAATGTTTGGTGAAAACACAAAATCGCCGGTTGAAATGGTCAATTGGAATTGGATGCTTCCAGGTTTTATCAACTTCAAAGAAGGCGTTGATGGACTAAAAACTGGAACAACTGATTTTGCTGGTGCTTGTTTTGTCGGTACCATCGAACGAGACGGCAAACGCATCATTACAGTCATATTGAATGCGGAAGGTCATGAGCAAAACCCAAGCGTTCGGTTCACCGAAACGGCTCGCTTGATGGATTATTGCTATGATAACTGGTCAGTCAAAGAAATCGGTAAAGCAAACGCAAGCATTCCTTCACTCAAATCGATCGATGTGAAAAACGGAAAAGAAACTTCTGTCAATGTCGTACTAAAAAGCCCAGTCAGTGTCTGGGTCAGAAATGATATGGATACGGGTCAATTGACGATCACACCTAAGATCGATGAGACAAAAGTAAAGGATAATGAACTTGAAGCACCGATCGTTAGAGGCACAAAGGTTGGCACAGCCACTATCACTTTAGCTGATGATCAATTAGGGTACTTAGAAGATGGTGCCTCTCCAAGCACAGACATCATCACTGCTAGTTCGGTTGAAAAAGCGAATATCTTTGTGATCGGCTGGCGCAATGTCACTAATTTTTTCAGTAATCTATTCTAAATAAACATTCCAAATAGTTACATCCACTCCTTACCCAAACAGTAAATGCTGGCTCTTCTTCACGAATCGACGAGACGCTATCAACCTTTACTGTTTGGGTATTTTTCTGCTTCTTACAGAAAATAAATGTATTTTCTATTTTTTCTTTTTTTTATAACAGCATTTTTACAAATTTTTCGTTATACTGTAGATGGTAGATTGTTACTTGTAGGGTTGGTCTATGAGAGGCGAGTAACACTATCAGTTCGTGTTGAATAATCATCACTAGTCTGCTAATCAGCTGTTTCCTTTTCATTCGCAGTGATGACTCCACGATTAGAAAAAGGAGTTGGTATTATGAATTTAACAAGAGATTTGATTTTTTCGATTCTCTATATCGTAGGGATGGTTGGGATCATCACCTGGCGCAGGAAACAAAAAGATCCCGCGTTATTCTTTTATTGTGGTACTTGGACATTCACATTGATGCTTACGTACTTCGTTGTATTAGAGATTTTTTATGCGAGTTTTTATTTCTTGATCCCTCTCGCTTTTTTCAGTATCTTTGCTTTTTTTTACTTTACCGAAAAAAGGCGACTACTGAATGGTTTGATCTTCAATTTATTTTTGATTAGTTTCGGCGCTTATTTATTACTCTTACTTTTTGAGACGCAGAATATCTTTATTGGTGGGATTTTTGCTTTGATTGCAGTACCAGCTTTTTTGATTTTACTATTTGGCATATATATTTTGGTCGTCTTTCTCATTTGGAATGGCATCATCGTCTTAAAAAGAGAATCACGTTCACTAGCTAATCTTTTGACTTTACTGCTAGGGATTGCCTTAACGCTATATTTAATTGCCACTGTATTTTTAATCAACTACTTACCAGCGTGGATCAATGTTCTTCTTTCTGGTATAGCAGTCATCTTGATTTATCTGTTTATTGTCTTCTATAATTTTATGACTGTCTCTTTCTTATATCAGTTCAACCGACCACGTTACAACCAGAATTATATTATCGTGTTAGGCGCAGGCCTGATCAACGGGGAACGTGTTTCTCCCCTCCTAGCCAAACGGATCGACAAAGCAATTGCTTTTTATTGGGCCCAGAGTCATGCTACGCTCAATCCACCGATTCTTTTGATGTCTGGTGGTCAAGGTGCAGATGAAAAGTTACCAGAAGCAATTGCCATGAAAAACTATGCCTTAGAAAAAGGGATTCCGGAGCGGGACATTTTAGTTGAAACAAATTCAACAACCACTTTAGAAAATATGCGTTTCTCCAAAGAATTAATGGATCGTGAATCTGGCGGTGGCGCTTATCGTGCGATTTTCAGTTCAAATAATTACCACATTTTCCGTGCAGGACTCTTTGCGAAGCAAGCACAGTTAAAAGCCAATGGCATTGGTGCAAAAACAGCCTTTTATTATTTGCCAAATGCTTTTCTTAGAGAATATATCGCGATCTTGATGTTGCATAAAAAACGTCACATGATCGTATGTGGTATCATCCTTGGCCTGACTGCATTGTTAGCTTTGATCACACTTATTGCCTAAAAAAAGAAGTTGCGTTTCATGCAACTTCTTTTTTTCTTTCAATCAGTAAACTATTCTCTCTGATCATTATTCATTGGTAAAAATAAAATCCCTTTTTTGATCATTACTTTTTGTGCGGAATAGATTCCGTTATTTCCCGAACACATGAAACTGATCAAACAAATCATAAAAAAGAAACTAGCTGCTTCTCCTCCAAATAATTCGATGCCCATGACAAAACAAGCAATGGGTGTATTCGTCGCTCCAGAAAACACACCGATAAATCCTAATGCAGCTAGAAAAGGAATCGAAACATGCAGGATGGGCGCTAAAGTTGCCCCTAGAGTTGCACCAATCTCAAACAAAGGGGTCACTTCCCCACCTTGATAGCCAGCGCCTAAAGAAAGGACAGTAAATCCTAACTTACCGATAAAATCATAGGCATGTGCTTTTCCGGCAAACGCATCTTGCAATAAAGGCAAGCTAAGTCCTAAGTAGCGTTGTGTTTGTAAAATCATTGCCACAACTACGACAATTCCTCCACCTATAAAATTTCTAGTGATTGGATGTTTGAACCATTTCAGATACCACTTTTTCAAAAAGACGATTGAACGACTAAAAACCCAACCAATAATCCCAAAAGCGATACCCGCCACCATCAGTTTGCCAAAGAGTGCAGGACTCCACCCTGGAATTTCTCCCATCTTATAATGGATATGTGTGACACCAATCCTTTCGGTTACGAAGTTAGCAAATAAAGCAGCAAAAAAGCTGGGAAAGATCGCTTCTGTACGCATCTTTCCGATTGCTAGTACTTCAAGTCCAAACAATGTGCCTGCTAAAGGTGTCCCAAACACTGAACTAAATCCTGCACTGATCCCACTGATGACCAGCACCTCTCGCTCGATAGGACTCAATTTTAATCCCCTTGCTAGATTTTCAGCTAAAGCGCCACCCATTTGGACTGCTGTTCCTTCTCGACCGACAGAACCGCCAAAAAGATGCGTCGTGATCGTACCGAAAAGCGTTAAAGGAATCAATCGGAGCGGGATTTTTTCTTCCCCACCATTCCCTTGATCAATGACCAGATTATTCCCACGACTAGCATTCCCACCGTATCGTTGATAAAGAAACGCAAATAATGCCCCACTGACAGGTAATAGATACAATAACCAAGTATGTGCTTCTCGTAAATCCGTCACCACAGTTAAGCTATTTAGAAAAAAAGCGGAAAGTCCTCCCATTAGTACGCCTAAACAAGCAGTGATCACTAACCATTTCACCATATATGTCCCTATTTTGAATGGACTAAGTAACCGTTGATCCATTTTTCTATTCCTCCCCACAAAAAAAGCCTACTAAAAAAACGGATTCTCCGATTTTTAGTAGGCGTCATTAGTCATCTATCGATCGACATTTAAAGGCGAACACCATCACCTATTCATTTACAGAAAGTTTATCATACATTCTCAAGAAAAACAATGGTGCTATTTTTCTTTCTTCACGATGTCTGTAAATTCATAAAATGGTGCCAGCTTTACTAGTTGCTGATTGCACTGATCACTATCATGACAAATGTAATTTCCTTTTTTAGTATACGTGCCATCTGATCCTGATTTTGTCGTGGAAAGAAACATCGAAACACTCGAAGTCTTATGGCAAATCGCGCATACTCCTTTGATGATCGTCGGAGAAAGTGTCCCATGGACACCTTGTAGCCGCTCATCTGCATAATAAAGCAGATATTTCTTCTGTGTTCCTGGATCATTCCAGCCCACATAAGTATGCTCTTTAAGATCCAATGTTTGCCAATCTGGGTGTTTCAACTTTTTTACTTTTCGGAATATTTTTTCCACTTGGATTTTTGATGGTTGCTTGAATGGCGCAACATGTTCTTTTAAACGTTCGAGCAATTCTGTCGCTTTTTCTTTTTTCAAGTTTGTATCCATAACTTGCTTCACAAATGGTTCAACTAAGGCGATTACTTGTGGATCATTTTCTACTACCTCATTGATTCTTTCTTTGGCTAATGCTTGAACGGTTGCGACAGTTTTTTTATCATTCACTGAATGATAGACATTTAACAGTTGCTCGATTTCTCGTTTGATAAAGAAATATTGATACGTTTTGATTGTTGTTTCCATGATTTTTTGAGTCCTTTCTTCTTTCAAAAGTAGCTACTTTGAAGAAAAAAGAGTCCTTCAACAAAGTTAGCTTAATAACTGAAGTCCTTGAACTCTGCTAAATAAGATACGTATGGCATCTTATCATCACCCCCTTTATGCTTTTTTCATCTATGTACATTCACCTAATAAAGAGTTAACCTTATAAATCTTATTTCGTCAACTACTTTCGCAAAAAAAAACAGTCAAAGGTTTCCCATGATCGGGACCTTCGACTGTTTCCGTTCGGCTGGTCAAATAGTTAGATCGACTGTTCTTTTCCAAAATATCGTTGCCATTTTTGTTTCATTGTATCCGTTACTGGTTGCGCCGCTTCTTTCACTGCACAATACTTGTCAACAAATGTCACAATATAGCTTTCTTTGTATTTTGGTGGAGCGATCGTTGCTCCCCACATATGTTTCAAGATGATGTCGCGCTCTAAATCAGAAAGTTCAGTAATCTTTTCTGCATTTTTCACAGCGATCCTAGGATGCACATACGCATGTGTGCCTTCATCAAATTTTGTTGTACGCCAGTCATAATAGAATAGGTCATGTAAAAGTCCTGCACGTGCAGTAGCTCTTGCATCTCCACCCCATTTTTTTGCTAATTTGTAACTGTAATAAGAAACACTGATTGAGTGTTCCAATCTTGTCGAATGTACATGTTGGATATAATCAGCTAATTTTTGTACTGCTTCTGTTTCTAATAGATCTTCGATATAAGACATGTATTCTTCGTCTTCACGCCATTTTTCTGTCATAATTTTCGATCTGCCACCTTTTTGAATTTCATTTATCGTTGAAATTGTACATAGTATATCATTCATGTTCGGAATATTCTAGTGAGGTTGATTAAAAATCCAAAAAGCTTAATAGTTCCTTAATCAAGAAGAAAGATGATACAACAATATGCCGGTAGCTACGCCGACATTCAATGACTCAGCATGGCCATTCATCGGGATGTAGATATTTTTATCAGTTAGCGCCAATAATTCTGATCGCACCCCTTGCCCTTCATTTCCCATAATGATCGTATAATTTTTTGTTGGTACGACGGTTGGAAGAGAAACAGCTTCTTCATTGAGTTCTGTTCCGTATATCGCAAATCCTTTTTCTTTCAATTCAGGAATGAGCGCGTCTAACTCTTGTGAGATAACTGGTAAATGGTAATTGCTTCCCTGCATGCTTCTTAAAACTTTGGTGCTATAAATATCAGCTGAGCCTTTCCCTAAGATCACACCTGCTAAACCAAACGCATCTGCTGTTCGGATCATCGTTCCGACATTTCCAGGATCTTGGACATTGTCTAAAAGCAACCAGCCTCCTGTATCTATTGACACTTGGCTAACTTCTAGCGGCATCACTGCCACGATTCCTTGTGGTGTTGGTAGATCAGAGATCACCGCCATCACCTCATCAGTGACTAAAAAGCAATCCAATGCGTGTTGTTCGACCCATGTCCCCCATTCTGACCAGCCTCGTTCTGTCAGAAAGATCTCTTTAGGTATGACTTTGGCATTCACAGCTTCTTCGATCAAGTGAAACCCTTCAAGCAGGTACTTCTGTCCTTCTTCGCGGTGCTTCTTTTTATGTAATTTTTTTATTTCTTTGATTCTAGGATTTTTTGCTGATTGAATTTTTTTCACGTTTTCCACCTCACTTTATTATAGCATGGAATCAATCGTTGGGCTTGTTAGTTTTATAAAAAATCGTTATCATAAATTTATCAAATAGAGGAAAGAGTGGTGCTTCAAATGAAAAAAGTTAAAATGAATGTGCAAGGGCGTGTCCAAGGTGTAGGTTTTCGTTATATGACAAAAATAGTAGCTGATCAATTGGGCGTGACAGGAACAGTTAAAAACGAAGAAGATGGTTCGGTGACGATCGAAGCCGCTGGTGAGGAGGAAACCATCGATCAGTTCATCAAAGAAGTCAAGCTATCCCCTAGTCCCAGTGGCCGTGTCCAATATGTCGACTTGCAAGAACATCCGATGATGGAAGAACGAAAGAAATTTGATGTGATCGGCTAAATGTTTCTTCTTGAAAGCACATATGAAGAAAGTCGTTGTTGCCGTCTACTGGAAGATGATCGTTTCAATTCTCTGTTCTTTTATGTGCGCTTCCCTGTCCTTCCCATGATCGGTTAAACTTAAGGGAATTATTTGAATTTTCTATGAAGTTCATTGAATTATTCTCATATTTTTAGTATAGTTAAGCTTGTGTAAAAATTTTAAAAGAGGAAGTATTTTATGAATAAATGGAAAAATTGGTTACTAGGTTCTGGTCTTGTAACACTCTTACTTTTCTTATCTGGTTGTGTCAGAATGGATGCTGAAGGAAACCCTGATACATCTGGAATCGTCTATCGCGTATTAGTACAACCTATGGGACAAGCGATTACATATCTCGTGCAGAATTTCAACTGGTCATACGGTTGGGCTGTTATCTTGATGACTGTGATCGTACGAATCATCATTTTACCTTTAGGAATCAGTCAATCGAAAAAGACAATGATCCAATCTGAAAAAATGCAAGCATTGAAACCTCAAGTCAGTGCCGCCCAAGAAAAACTAAAAGCGGCAACGACCCGAGAAGAACAAATGGCTGCACAAGCAGAAATGCAACAAGTGTATCGCGAAAATGGGTTAAGTATGACTGGTGGAATCGGTTGTTTACCTTTATTGATCCAAATGCCGATCTTCTCAGCGCTGTACTTTACTGCTCGCTATACAGAAGGTATCCGTGAATCGACTTTTTATGGTATCGACTTAGGAAATCCAAGTTTAGTCTTAGTTGCGATTGCCGGGATTGCTTACCTAATTCAAGGGTACATCTCAACGATCGGTATTCCTGAAGAACAGAAAAAAACGATGCGCACCATGTTGATCGTTTCACCTGCGATGATCGTCTTCATGTCGATCAGTGCTCCTGCAGGAGTGACCCTTTACTGGGTAGTCGGTGGTATCTTTAGTTGTCTACAAACATTTATCACCAATGTGATCATGAAGCCACGCTTAAAAGCTCAAGTCGCAGAAGAATTGAAACAAAATCAACCGAAACAAGTCGTGACACCTCGAAAAGATGTGACACCTGAAGAAGCGACGAAACCAACGAAAAAAATCAATACACAAGCAACCAAGAAAAATGCTAACGGTCGAAATGCCGGTAAACAGCAACGTAAAAAATAAAAGGTTTGGGATGTTCGCATCCCAAACCTTTTTTGTTTCAAGCTTTTACTTGATCCGTCTTATTTTGTAATGATTTGATCCAGACTAGCAATACTTAATGCCATATCAGCAATTTGTTGCAACTGTGCTAAACGGTTGTTACGGACAGCTTCATCTTCGACCATGACCATCGTTTGATCAAAATACTGATCGATAACTGGTCTTAAGCTGACTAATTGCTCATAGTTCTCTTTAAGTGTACGTTCCGCAAACTGAGCTTTCACTTTCTCAACTGCTTCGTACAATGCTTGCTCTGCTTCATTTTCAAACAGGCTTGTATCAATCTCATTCGTTGTTCTTTCGGCTTTTTTCGCTAGGTTCATCACACGCGTCAAAGCTTCCATCGATGGTTTGAAGTTTTCATCTTGCAAACGTTCCTTCAACAGACGTGCAGCTGCAAAAACGGTTGTCAAATTACTTTCCTTCGCATTCAAGACAGCATCGATCACATCGTGGCGAATGGCTTTTGTCATCAATCGTTGGCGCAAACGACCTTTGATAAAGTCGATTACATCAGTTCCTTGAACGAAAGCTAACCCGAAACGCTCTTGATTTTCATTGATTGCAGCATTCACTTCTTGTTGTAATTGTGCCAATGGGAAAGCCCATTGTTTTGCTTCAATGATCCGAACGATACCATATGCTTGACGACGTAATGCGTAAGGGTCGTTTGAACCACTTGGCACCATTCCTACAGTAAAGAAAGAGAAAATACTATCTAATTTATCGGCAATGGCTAAGACTGCACCAATCGTCGTTTCTGGCAATTCACCTTCACTAGCGATCGGTAAATAATGTTCACGGATCGCTGTCGCAACCGCTGGATCTTCTCCATGCAACAACGCATATTTTTCACCCATGATTCCTTGAAGTTCTGGAAATTCTCCAACCATGTTCGTCACTAGGTCAAACTTATAGATTTCGCCGGCACGTTGTAATGCAGCTAGTTCTTCCCCCGATAAACCGACAGATTTACCGATAACAGATGCAATCACTTGCACACGTTGCATTTTTTCATAAATACTACCGATCTTTTCATGGAAAGTCACTGATTTCAACTTATTGACATAATGCTCGATTGGGAATTTTTTGTCTTCATTGTAAAAGAATTCCGCATCTTCTAAACGCGCAGTCAGTACTTTTTGGTTCCCACGAATAACGTTATCTAGCTTCACACGATCGCCATTTCGTACAGCGATAAAATGTGGTAAGAGTTGACCTTCGGCATTTCGAACATCAAAATAACGTTGGTGTTCCTTCATGGAAGTCACGAGTACTTCTTCCGGTACAGATAGATATTTTTCTTCAAAATCACCAGCAAAGACAGTTGGATACTCCACTAGATTATTGACTTCTTCAAGTAGGTCTTCATCAAAATCGATGTGCCAATCATTTTTTGTTGATAATTGAGTCGCTTGTTCCATGATCATTGCTCTTCTCTTTTGTGGCGAAGCAACTACAAATTGTTCAGATAGCTTTTCTTCGTATTCTGCTGGATGAGCAAATGTCACATCTTCACCTAAGAAACGATGCCCACGAGAAGTACGTCCAGTTTTCACATCTAAAAATTCAAACGGGATCACTTCTTCTCCAAATAGTGCCACGATCCAATGAATCGGGCGAATATATTCAAAGTCAAAAGAAGACCAGTGCATTGTCACAGGGAATGTCATGCTTTTAATCACATCGATCAATCCTGTCAAGACTTCGATTGCTGGTTTTCCTTGAGTATATTTCGTCACATAGACATATTCCACACCTTTGATTTCTCGGAAGGTGATATCGTCTGTCGTCAATCCTTGCCCACGAACAAATCCTTGAGCTGCTTTCGACCAGTTTCCTTCAGCATCTAATGCGATTTTTTTCGCTGGTCCCTTCACTTCTTCTTCACTGTCAGCCTGACGTTCTGGTACATTTGTTACTTTGATCGCCAAACGTCTCGGAGTAGAGAATGTCTCGATTGCATCGTAAGTCAATTGATTGTCCGTTAAAAACGCTGCTGTTTTTTCTTCTAATTGTTTCATGCTTGGTGTCACAACATGCGCTGGCATTTCTTCCAAGCCAATTTCTAATAATAAGTCCTTTGCCATCTTATTCACCTTCCTTAACAGTCGTTGGATTTTCTGATTGATTATTTAGCAATGGGAATCCAAGTTTTTCACGTTCTGCAACAAAGATTTTCGCCACAGATTTCGCCATGTTACGAATGCGAGCCAAGTAACCAGCACGTTCAGTCACAGATACTGCACCACGAGCATCTAATAGATTGAAGGTGTGACTACATTTTAAAATGTAATCATATGCTGGATGGACCAGATTTTCTTCAATACAACGTTTCGCTTCTTTTTCAAAACGATCAAAATTACTTAATAATAATTCTTGATCACTCACTTCAAATGAATATTTTGAGTGTTCATATTCAGGCTGTTTGAAGATCTCACCATATTTGACACCTGCTGACCATTCAAGATCATACACACTTTCCACTTCTTGGATATAAGAAGCTAAGCGCTCTAACCCATAAGTGATTTCTGAAGTGACTGGTTTACATGGCAAACCGCCGACTTGTTGGAAGTACGTAAATTGCGTGATTTCCATGCCATCTAACCAGACTTCCCAACCAACACCGGCACAACCCATCGAAGGGTTCTCCCAGTTGTCCTCAACAAAGCGGATATCATGTTCTAACGGATCGATCCCTAACAAACGCAAGCTTTCCAAGTAAAGTTCTTGGATATTTTCTGGTGATGGCTTCATCACCACTTGGAATTGATGGTGTTGATATAACCGGTTAGGATTCTCACCATAACGACCATCAGCTGGTCGACGTGATGGCTCAACGTAAGCGGCATTCCAAGGTTCTGGACCGATTGCTCGTAAAAACGTGTAAGGGCTCATTGTACCTGCCCCTTTTTCTGTATCGTATGCTTGCATCAGCATACAACCGTTCGATGACCAAAATTTTTGTAATGTCAAAATCATTTCTTGAACTGTTTGCTTCTTACTCATATAATTACCCCTTTCATCTTAACCAAGAATCAAAAATAGTAACAAAAAAAGTCCCTATGTTTGCGTAAACAAACATAGGGACGAATATCTTCGCGGTTCCACCCTACTTCCGAGCGACTCGGCAGCTTCGTTGATCGTACTCACAAGTGCCTCTTCAAAAACCGTTAGCATTCGGCTCACACTCTCCCGAACTCGCTTGTGCCACTTGATTTTCTACTGATCTTGATCATCGTACGTATGTGATTATTGAATATCCTTTATAAATGACATTCGTCTATTGAAAAAACAATAGTTACTATCTAGGCTTTATAATAGACGTTAACCAAGTACTTTGTCAAATATTTTTGAAAAAAATCCATTGTTTCAAACATTTTTTCATTCTTCTGCAGGATTTTCCTTCGTTGCCTCATTGGTCGGTTTCATGATATGTTCCCAACTTTTCATTTGATCAATAAACTTTTTACTTTTCAAATGGATGCCTACGTATTCTTCATATAACAGATCAATCAATTGGCGAATCTTTTGTTTGGTTTCTTCTTTGAGGTCGATCCCGCTGATGCGATCATACGAGATTGCTGAGAAGAGCCGTACGAAGTGAACTGCACGTGGGTCCGCGTGATACCGATAATGATCTAACTCCCAGTGATTTTCACATAAGACGCCTCCATATTTGGATGAATAATCAAATTTTCCTTGCGTCTTTCCACACACTGCACAGTGGGTCCAAACTGGCGAGATCCCGAAACGTTGCAATAATTGAATCTCAAAAATATTCGTAATGATCTCTGGGTCATCTCCTTGATCCATGCGTTGCAATGCTTGGTGTGTGAATTGAAATAGATTCGGATCATATTGCCGATCCTCGATCGCCGCATCCACTAAGTTCAACAAATAAGTCCCGTAACCGCTAAGAAAAATATCTTCTTGTATCTTACGAAACGAGTGGACATCTTTTACACTGTTAACAAAGGACAAGCCTTCATTATGAAAATGACCAATATAAATTGCTTCCGTAAAAGGCAACAATGCGGGTGCAATCGGTTGATTTTGACGATGGATCCCCTTGACATAAAACATCATTTTTCCTGCCGATTCTGTAAATATCTTGACTAATTTATCTTTTTCCTTGTAGTTGCGACTAGAAAGGATGATTCCTTTTGATTCTGCAAGCTGACTCATCGTCACCCCTCCTCTGACTTTAACGTAAATTGCTTTTTTAAATTGAAAAGAAGGAAAAAGTCATGCGAGCATCCGTGAAGTCGAGACAAAAGTAACTATTACTTTTATTCCAGACTCTTAATTGCTTCCATGACTTAGTTGTCCTCTAACTTCTGTAACTGGATAACCGGTGCTCAAGAGCAACTCTTCAATAGTAAGGCGAAACGTGAAAAAATATGGAAAGCTATTTTCCCACGTTTCGCCTTACTATTCGGAGCTGACCGGCTTTCTCACAACCTTGTTTAATACTCGTCTTGACGATATCCAAAGTCTTGTAAATAGACTCGTTTGTCTCGCCAATCTTTTTGGACTTTTACCCAAAGTTCTAGAAAGACTTTGTCCCCTAGCAGATTCTCAATATCTCTTCGTGCTTTTGTTCCGATGTCTTTCAGCATCTTACCGCCTTTACCGATTATGATTCCTTTTTGACTATCCCGCTCGACAATGATCGTAGCTTGGATATGGATTTTATTATTCTCATTACGTTTCATCGTATCGATGACTACTGCGACTGAATGGGGTACTTCATCTCGTGTCAAAAACAAGACTTTTTCCCGAATCAATTCAGAAACGATAAAATACTCCGGATGGTCAGTGACTTGATCGTCTGGGAAATATTGCGGGCCTTCAGGCATTTCGTCCACTAAGACCTCCATCAAACGTTCGACATTGTTTCCTTCTGTCGCAGAGATCGGAACAACTTGGGCAAACTCCATTTGTGAGGAATAATCTTCAATGATCCCTAATAACTCATCTGGATGGACTTTGTCGATCTTATTGATCACTAAATATACCGGTGATTGGACATTTTTCAAGCGTTCGATGATGAAATCGTCGCCTTTTCCTCTTTTTTGATCGGCGCTGATCATGAACAATACCGCATCAACTTCACGTAAAGCACTATAAGCTGTTTCTACCATAAAATCGCCTAAGCGATGTTTGGGTTTATGGATTCCAGGTGTATCAATAAAGATCAATTGTGCTTCAGGAGTCGTATACACTCCTTGGATCTTATTTCTTGTCGTTTGCGCTTTATCACTCATGATCGCGATTTTTTGACCAACGATCCGATTGAGCAACGTCGATTTACCAACATTTGGTCGTCCGACGATTGCTACAAATCCAGATTTATGTTCTGACATAATTACTCTCCTTTTAATTAAAAAACAGTTGATAGATTTTTGGACCAAATAAGATGATCCCCACGATTACAGCGAAGCAAGCAGTCAATAACACTGCCCCAGCTGCCATATCTTTGATTTTTTTCCCAATGGGATGAAAATGGAAGTCTGTGAACATATCCACTACATTCTCAAACACAGTGTTCATGATTTCGACGATCCATACGAGAAAGACTGAAAGGAGCAACCATAGCCACTCCATTCGATCCAATTGAAAGATGAACCCCATGATCAGAGCAATGATCCCAAGAGCCACATGTTTCTTCATATTTCTTTCTTCATCAAAAACGGTTTTGACTCCTTGTAAAGCAAACTCCACTGACATCAAAAAATGTTTGTTTTTATCTACTTTTTGTTCTTCTCTTTTATCTTTTAAGTCCATAAGCATCTAAAATCTCTTTCTGTAAGCCAAACATTTCCGCTTCATCTTCAGGTGTCATATGGTCGTAGCCGTTGATGTGTAAAAATCCATGGACGGCTAAGAAGCCTAGTTCGCGATCATAGGAGTGACCATATTCTTCAGCTTGTTCTTTTGCCCGATCGATTGAGATCATGATATCTCCCAATACACGAGGCATTGGCTCATCGTCCTCTTCAAAAATCACTGGGATCTCGTCTTCACCTTCATCTTCTAACGCAAAACTGATCACATCTGTTGGTGCGTCTTTGCCACGGTACGTACGATTGATTTCTTGGATAGACGGATTATCCATGAAGGTCACCGACATTTCCGTCTCATCTGATAAAGAAAGTTTTTTTGCCGCAAATTGAAGCAATTCTTCAATTTCTTTGATTTTCGTTTCAGATACAGTGTTTGTTTCATCGATAAATGTAATATCCATTAGTCATCGCTTCCTTCTTGCTATTCTTTTTCTTGTTTCATTTTTTCTGCTTCAGACTTCATTTTAGGGTATTTGATCCTTGAGTGGAAGGTACTGCTCAATCCACTAACAAGAGATTTTTCAACTTTGCGGATTTCTTTGAGTGTCAATCCACTATCATCAAGCTGACCATCAGAAATCCGTTCTTCAATCAAATTATGCACAAAAGCTTCGATTTTTTCACTGGTTGGATGATCCATCGCTCGCACAGCGGCTTCGCAACTATCCGCAATATTGACGATCCCAGCTTCCCGTGTTTGCGGTCTAGGGCCAGGGTAACGGAATTGTTCCTCTGTTACTTCGGGATTACGTTCTTTTGCTTTGATATAGAAATAACGCATCAAAGTCGTCCCATGATGTTGCTTGCAGATATCGATCACCATTTGTGGCATATCGTACTCTTCTAAAATCTTCGCACCGTCTGTCACATGCCCAAAAATAATTTGTTTACTATCTTCAGGAAGTAAAAAGTTATGGGGATTTTCCGCACCAGAAGGTAAGTTCTCCACGAAAAAGCTGGCATGTTTGATTTTGCCGATGTCATGGTAATAACAAGCCACACGTGTCAACAATGAACGCCCACCGATTTCAGCAACTGCATTCGCACTCAGATTCGCAACCATCATACTATGATGATACGTTCCCGGTGCTTCTTCTAACAATTGCTTCAATAATGGATGGTTCGGGTTACTCAATTCATTTAGAACGATCACACTGTCGTCATTCACTAATAGCTCAATATAAGGGTGCAGACCAATCGTCAGTAAATACGACAGAAATGCGCCCATGAAGCCACATACAAGTGTTAACCAAGTGGTGCCATCGCTAAAGCTCATGCCTTGATAAACCACTAAAACGACATCCATCAATAACGGAAAGACAACGACCCACATGATTGCTGGGAACCATTGTTCTGAAATACGTTGCCGTTTTAAAATGGCTGCTAAAAAGCCGGCAAATAGGTACGAGACCAAAATCACAGTCAAGAAATTCGTACCGATCGAATTGTAAAAAATGAATAGCGCTGAAACTGCTTGGAATAACGCAGCCATGATACCCGCTCTTCGATTCAAGAAAAAGTTTAAGACAAGCGGTACAAACGCTGCTGGGTAAAGTAACGGAATATACGTCGCTTGCTCTGTTTGAAAGACTTGGAAAAATTTCATCAATAAAATACTGATGGACATCGCTGTTACGTAGAAAAGAATATACTCTGTTCGTTTGAATAGATCTTTATACTGTAGTGAATTGTAGAATAACACACCAATTTGCAATAATACCGCTAGAATCATAGCGACAAGAGGAAAAATCGAAGTAGATTGACTCGTCAAACCTAACAACTCTAATTTTTTCATAGCAGCTGCATCGATTTGATTCCCTTCACGAACAATGATCTCCCCTTGGAAAATCATGACGGGTTGGATGGAGTCACGTGCCTCTTGCTTCAACTCTTCTGTTCGTTTTTCATTTAGCACATCATTCACAACAATGCCCTGATCGACTAAATAGCGGATCATTTCTTGTTGTTCTGCCGAAACATTCAAATACTGGATCTTATCATTTGCTTCTTGTTTGAAATTATCTAAATCACTTTCTCGAACTTGCTTACTCATTTGTTCGTCGATCAATTTCAAGCTTTCATCACGAACCGTCGTAATCTCGCTTTCTGACATATTCATGATCGTTGAGTAAAAACTATTTGGTAATTTTTGGTAGAACGCGACATCATCCGCATTTGAACTTTCGAATATTCGTTTCAATGCGGCTATCCGTTCTTCTACTGTTGGCTTTGGAACATTTTCATCTTCTTTTGCCTTACTGACTTTTTCTTCGTATTGTTTGTCGATCGTGTCATTCGCACGATCGATCAAAACAAACAGTTGATTGATCCGACGATCTTGTTCCGAAGCTAGGTCACTTTGGTAGGTGTACTCAGGTGTCACTGCTTCAGCTGCTAATTTCCTTTTTTGTTCGGTTTCTTCCGTGTTCTCAATCGTTTTATTGGCACGGATACTTTCTTCCGCTACTTGTCCCTCTCTAAAATCATTGGGCTTTTGCTTCACGCTGCTAAACGTGATCCCACACATCAATAGAAAGAAAAGCAATAAGAGAAAAGGTGCTGCAGCTTTCCCTAATTTCGCTTGAAGCTGCTGCAATATTTTGTTCAACATGTGGTAATCCTCCTAAAAAAGCTATTCTTGATGAAGATCCGCTTTTTCATAAGCTTTGATGATTTCTGCCACGACAGGGTGACGAACGACATCACTAGCTTCAAAATTCACAAAATCGATTTTTTTGATTTGTTTGAGTGTTCGTTCTGCATGGATCAATCCACTCATTGTCCCTTTTGGTAAATCGATTTGGCTCGTGTCCCCATTGACGATCATTTTTGACTGATAGCCAAGCCGAGTCAAAAACATTTTCATTTGGGCGACTGTTGTGTTTTGCGCCTCATCCAAAATCACAAAGGCATCATCTAACGTTCTACCACGCATATATGCAAGTGGTGCAATCTCGATGATTCCTCGCTCCATCAAACGATTGGTATGATCCAACCCAAAAATCTGGTACAGTGCATCATAAACTGGTCGTAAATATGGATCGACTTTTTCCTTCAGATCTCCAGGTAAGAATCCAAGATTTTCACCTGCTTCGACGGCTGGACGAGTCAAGATGATTTTTTGGACTTCGCCTTTTTTTAAGGCAGCAATCGCTAATACGACAGCCAAAAATGTTTTCCCAGTACCAGCTGGTCCTACGCCAAAGACCACATCATGTTTGGCGACAGAATCGACGTATTTTTTTTGTCCGCTGTTTTTGACACGGATCGGTTTGCCATTGCGATCTTTGACGATCTCTTGTTCATACATCTCAACAAAATAGTCCAATGTCCCTTTTTGAGCCATTTTCAAGGCAGTGACCACATCAGGCATACTGATATGGATCCCTCGTTTGATCAATTCTTGTAACGTTCGGATGACGGAAGCAGCCAAAGAAATATCGGTTTCTTCCCCGATGATCTGGATCACTTCACCTCTTGTGTGGATCGTCGTTTCAGTTGTTTCTTCGATCAGTTTGATATGTTTATCATGTGACCCTAAAAGCATACTGATATCATCAGTTGCTGTTAATCTAATATCCAAAGAACTAGACGCTTCTGTCAAAAATAGACATCTCCTTTATTTCAAATCGTTCTTACCTATTCTACCATAATCATGAAAAACTATATAGCGAATAAAATGAGACGACTTGAGAAAAAAGTTTTAATTTGGATTACTGAGACAAAACGTTCTTCAACTAAAACAACCTAATCATTTAGTAACTAGCAGAGATACCTGACTTTGATCATCAGTTGTCCGATTTATTTTAATCTATGAATCTTTTGTCAAGTAACAACAAACGTTTTTAAACAAAAAAATATTGATCAAAAAACTATTCTTTTAATGAACACAAAAAAACTACAGACACTTTCGCGTCCGTAGTTTCGTTTGCTAAGATTAAGACTGCAATAGTTCTTTTACGATAGCATTTACTTGATTTCCATCAGCTTTTCCTTTGACTTTAGGCATGATAACTCCCATGACTTTACCAAATTCTTTTGCAGATGAAGCACCTGTTTGCGTGATCGCATCTTGAACAAGTTGTCGAATTTCTTCTTCAGAAAGTTGCTCTGGCATATACTTTTCGACTATCACAATTTCACTTTTCACTTTTTCAGCTAAATCGTCACGTCCAGCTTCCTCGAATTCATGCAAAGAATCACGGCGTTGTTTCATTTCGCGAGACAACACTGTTAGTTCTTCTTCTTCTGTCAAGTCGTGACCTTCTTTAATTTGCTCGTTTTGTATAGATGACTTGATCATACGAATCACCTGTAAAGATTCTTTATCTTTAGCTTTCATCGCTGTCTTCATGTCATCGTTCAATCTACTTAGTAGTGACACACTACCAACTCCAATTCATCAAAGAACTAGAATTTTTTGCGTTTTCTAGCTGCTTCAGATTTTTTCTTACGCTTTACACTTGGTTTTTCGTAGAATTCACGTTTACGAGATTCTTGTAAAGTACCCGCTTTTGACACGGAACGTTTGAAGCGACGAAGAGCATCGTCAAGTGATTCGTTTTTGCGAACGACTGTTTTTGACATATTAATTCCCTCCCTCCGAGCTTAAAAAGTAACCGTAATTGTTATTGAAATGTTAATCTCAAGAAACAAGACTGTTCTATAAACATTATAGCTAAAGCAGTTTTGACCGTCAAGAGAATCTTATGATTTTTTTAAATAATCACCTGTTATTTTATTGAAAATTATTATTGACAGCTCTCACAGCGACCAAATATCTCAAAGCGATGCCCTTCAATGGTACACCCACTGAGTTGTTCTTCAAAATAATTCATTGGACACATATGGATTTCTTTTGTCGTCCCACAAACGGTACATATGAAGTGGTGATGATGCCCAATCTCGCCTTGACAACAATGAAAACGGAATTTCATTTCTCCATTTAGATCCGTTTCTTCCAAAAGATCTAACTCTGAAAAGTCATGTAAATTACGATAGATCGTATCATAGCTGACTCCTTTAAATTCCTGACTCATGTAGTCAAAGACTTCTTTTGCAGAGACGTAACGATTTCGTTTGATTAAATATGCGAGTAATGCTTCTCGCTTTTTCGTGTATTTGAACCCGTTATTTTTCAATGTTTCTAAAGATTGTTCGATCAATGTTTGTTTATTCATCATTATCCCCCAAATCAAAATGATTACGAAGTATGTACACTCGAGTATGGTATAATAAACCTAAAAAAAAAGCAAGCGAGGTTTTTTATTTATGACTGCCGAATCAAATGAAGTCGTCACCTTTTTTGTCATTTCAGACTCTGCAGGTGAAACAGCAACAAAATTAGCCCAAGCCACAATGGCGCAATATCCATCTATCGAATTTAGTTTATTTCGACGAACTTTTGTGACTGATCCAGAGACGTTGCAACGCGCACTAAATGATGCATTGTCAGAACAAGCATTAGTTCTCCATACATTGATCAACCAAGAATTGGTGGATTTAACAAATGAATTTTGTCAAAAAAACAAATTATACAGCTTTGATGTATTGACCCCGCCAATTGCAGAAATCGAGCGCTTGACTGGCATCAAACCGACACGTCAACCAGGGGCACTTCACTTATTGAATGAAAATTATTTCAAACGAATCAAAGCGATGGAGTTTGCGGTGAAATATGACGACGGAAAAGATCCTCGAGGTTTTTTGGAAGCCGATGTCGTCTTACTTGGTGTTTCCAGAACTTCTAAAACACCATTAAGTTTGTTTTTAGCCAATAAAAATTTAAAAGTAGCGAATCTCCCACTGATACCTCAAGCACATATCCCTAAACAGTTGTGGGAAATCGATCCGAAGAAGATTGTTGGATTAACAAATAACCCTGATATTTTAAATAACATTCGTAAAGAACGCATGCGTTCATATGGCCTGAATCCAGATACTGCGTACTCCGATATCGAAAAAATTCGTGCAGAATTGGAATTTGCCAATGAACTTTATGAAAAATTAGGGTGTGTCGTCATCAATGTTGCTTCTCTTTCCATTGAAGAAACAGCATCATTGATATTGAATGAGTTAGAGCTGGAAGACCATAGCTATTACGGCACAGAAACTTCGGAAGAGAAATAGCTTTTTATTATCTTTTTAAATGATAAAAATAGGAGTTGATCGAGGTCGGGACAGAAGTGTTCAACCTCGAGAAATAAGGCGCCATCCACGAAAATTGTTCTTCAAATTTTTGTGGATGGCGCCTTATTTCCGAAGTGGTTACTTCTGTTCCCGCCGTTTATTCGGTTTTAGGTGGTACAAGAGGACCAATGTCCCAGACACTTTCAAATCCTTTTTTAATGACTTTAGTTAGCTTTTTTGATGCTCTACATGTTTGATCGTTTGTTCTAAAATATCTAATACATGAAAGTCATCTAAACTGTAAAGGATCGTTTTTCCTTCACGTCGTGATTTCACCACGTGGTTTTCACGTAACAACCGTAATTGATGAGACACAGCCGATTGTTCCATTTGAACAGATTGACTGATCGACGTCACATTTTTTTCACCATCTTTTAAATAAAGTAAAATATTCAAACGTGTCGGATCACTTAATACCTTGAATAATTGACTCACTTTTTCTACTTTAATGTTTTGATTCCCCGACAAACGATTCACCTCCAAAAAAAGACTGACTACTAAAGTGTACCACTTTTTTCGTCAGTCTCAACTGTTTATTCTTCTGTCATTGATTTGATGCTAGCTTCAAGTGCAGCAATTTTTTCTTGTGCTGCTTGGTTTGAATCACCTTTGACACCAATATAAAATTTGATTTTTGGTTCCGTTCCAGAAGGACGGATCGCGATCCAACCGTCTTCTTCTAGTGTATATTTCAATACATCTGAAGGTGGAGTCGTTAGTTTTTCTACATTTCCTTGGTCATCTGTTTTTGTCAGTGCCTTGAAATCTTCTGTTTGTAAAACTTTTTCTCCGGCAAATTCAGTTGGTGCATCTTTTCTGAATTTCTCCATCAGTGCTGCAATTTTCGCTGAACCTTCTTGCCCACTCATTGTGACTGAAATTGTTTTTTCTGCATAATAGCCATACGTTTCAAAAATCGATTGTAACCCATCATAAAGGGTCTTACCTTGTTTTTTATAAAATGCAGCAACTTCTGCTAATAATAATAGTGCTTGAATCGCGTCTTTATCGCGAACGAATGGTTTGACTAAATAACCGTAGCTTTCTTCAAAACCAAACATGAATGTATGCGCCTTGGTTTCTTCAAATTGTTGGATTTTTTCAGCAATAAATTTGAAGCCAGTCAAAACGTTCATCATTTCTACACCATAATGTCTAGCGATTGCTGTCGGTAGTTCACTTGAAACGATTGATTTCAAGACCGCCGCATTTTCTGGCAGTGTTCCTTTTTCTTTGTGAGCTTCTAGGATATATTGGACAAGCAAAGCGCCGATTTGATTTCCAGTCAATACTTTGTATGAACCGTCTGGCAAGCGTACAGCTGCACCTAGACGATCGGCATCTGGATCAGTAGCAATCAATAGATCTGCGCCTTCTTTTTCGCCTAAACGGATTGCGTATTCAAAAGCAGAGTGTTCTTCTGGATTTGGTGATTTGACTGTGGTGAAGTCTGGGTCAGCGACTGCTTGCTCAGGAACCAAGACAAATTGTTCAAATCCCGCTTGAGTCAACGCACGCTCACCTAACATTTTGCCTGTTCCGTGTAACGGCGTGAAGACTAGCTTCAATTCTTTCCCTAATGTTTCTACTAATTCATGATTGATCGTCACTGCTTTGATTTCTTCCAAGTACGCTTGGTCGATTTCTTCGCCGATGATCGTGATCAAATCACTATTTTTTGCTTGTTCTTCTGCTAAAACTTCTACTTTTAATGGATTGCTGATGTTTCGTACATATTTTGTCAATGCGTCTGCATCAGCAGGCGGCATTTGTCCACCATCTTCGCCATAGACTTTATAGCCATTATATGCCGCTGGATTATGAGAAGCTGTAACCATGATCCCAGCGAATGCGTTAAGATGACGAACCGCAAATGAAAGCTCTGGGGTTGGTCGTAAGCTTTCAAATACAAAAGATGGAATACCATGTTGCGCTAAAGTTTTTGCCGCTTCCATTGCAAATTCTGGCGATTGATGACGTGAATCATAAGCAATCGCTACCCCACGTTTTTTTGTTTCTGCTCCTTGTTCATCCATAAATTGTGCAAGCCCTTCTGTTGCTTGACGTACAGTATAGATGTTCATTCGATTGATTCCAGGTCCTAAGATCCCGCGCATTCCTGCTGTACCAAATTCCAAAGGTGCGTAGAACGCATCTTCTAATTTTTCAGGATTTTCACTTAATTCTTTTAATTGTTTTTTTAAATTTTCTTCTAATGATTCTTCAGTTGCCCATTGCTCGTAAACTTGTTTCCAAGACATGAAGCTGACACCTCTTTCTAAAAATATATTCCTTTCTAAGTATAGCATTCTCTATTTAGATAGCAAAGCATAAGAAAAAGAGGTCAGGAAAGAAGTGTTCAGCCTCGAGAAATAGGCGCCATCCACGAAAATTGTTCTTCAAATTTTTGTGGATGGCGCCTTATTTCCGAAGAGGTTACTTCTGTTCCCGCCGTTTATTCGGTTTTAGGTGGCACATGAGGACTAATGTCCCAGACACCTTTCGTTTTTTAAATCATTAGTTATCCTTGAGCGTTTGGCGTTTCTTCTAATGCTTCCAAGTATTTATACACTTGTTGTCCAGCAATCCCGCCATCGCCTACTGCTGTGGTGATTTGGCGTAGATCTTTTTCTCGCACATCGCCAATAGCAAACACACCAGGCATATTCGTACGCATATCTTGATCTGTTGGAATCCAGCCAGCAGCATTCGTGAGTCCTGCTTTGCGGAAAGGTTCAGTTAATGGATCTAGTCCAACGTAGATGAACACACCGTCAGCTGCTAATTCGATTTCTTCCCCTGTTTTTGCGTTGTGCCCTTTGACACCAGTAACGACCATATCATTTCCGATGATCTCATCAGTGATCGTATCCCAAACAAATGAGATTTTTTCGTTCGCAAATGCGCGATCTTGGATGATTTTTTGCGCTCTTAGTTCATCACGACGATGAACGATAACGACTTCTGAAGCAAATTGTGTCAAATACACAGCTTCTTCTACTGCAGAATCGCCACCACCGATCACGACTAAGCGTTTATCACGGAAAAATGCACCGTCACAAACCGCGCAATAAGAAACGCCACGTCCAGCATATTCTTCTTCGCCTGGTACTCCTAGTTTACGATGGATACAACCAGTTGCAATGATGACTGTTTTTGCTTCGTAACTTTTGTCTTCACAGATGACTTCTTTATAGTTGCCATGATCTTTGATATCTTGGACGATACCGTAGACATTTTCAGTTCCAAATCGTGAAACACCTTCATACATTTTATACGCAAGGTCTGGCCCCATGATCGAATCAAATCCAGGATAATTTTCTACTTCTGCGGTGTTGTTCATTTGCCCACCAGGTGCCCCTTGTTCGATCATCGCTACTGATAAGTTTGATCTTGAAGCATACAAAGCAGCGGTCATGCCAGCAGGTCCTGCACCAATTACGATTACATCATACATATGTAGATTCCTCCGTTTTAAAATCAAGTAAGCCTACTTTACAGCCAATCACACAAAAAGTCTATTGTTCTGCCTACGAGTTTCGAATAGATATATTATACTCGAAATCGATAGACAAAAACAATAGACATTCTTATTCTATCCTATTTGTTCGCTAGATTTTCACCATTCGAAGCAATCACTTGTTTATACCAATCAAATGATTTTTTCTTTGTTCGTTTCAATGTACCATTGCCTTCATTGTCACGATCAACGTAGATAAAACCATAGCGTTTCTTCATTTCACCAGTTCCAGCAGAAACTAGATCGATACATCCCCAAGTCGTATAACCTAAAAGATCAACACCATCTAATTCGACTGCATCTTTCATCGCTTGGATGTGTGAAGCAAGATATGAAATGCGATAGTCATCTTCCACATAGCCATTCTCATCCGGAGTATCTACCGCGCCCAAACCATTTTCGACAATAAACAATGGTTTTTGATAACGATCATAAATATCATTCAAGGTTACCCGTAAACCTAATGGGTCAATTTGCCAGCCCCATTCACTTGCTTCTAAATAAGGGTTTTTCGTTGATTCAAAGATATTTCCTGCGGTTTGTTCTAATAGTTTTGGATCGGTTGTTGAAACACGAGAAGAATAATAAGAGAATGAAATAAAATCAACAGTATGTTGTTTCAATAACTCTAAGTCTCCTGGTTCCATTTTGATCTCGATGCCTTGGCGTTCCATTTCTTTTAGTGCATATGCTGGGTATTCTCCTCTTGACTGCACATCGATAAAGAAGTAGTTTTCACGGTCTGCTTGGCGTGAAGCCCAGACATCTTCTGGTTTACATGAATAAGGATAATAAGCCCCCGCAGCTAACATACAGCCGACTTTATTCTCAGGGTCGACTTCATGCGCGATTTTTGTGGCAATCGCACTCGCTAGTAACTCATGATGAGCTGCTTGATATTTGACTTGCTCTACATTGTCACCTTCTTCAAAATACAAGCCAGCGCCCATGAACGGTGCATGTAAAATCATGTTGATTTCATTAAAGGTCAACCAATATTTTACTAATCCTTTGTAACGGTTAAAGACCACGTGACAAAGGTTTTCATAAAATCCGACTAATTCACGCGAACGCCATGCCCCATATTCCTTGACTAGATGCATCGGGCAGTCAAAATGGGTGATCGTTACTAAGGGTTCGATCCCATACTTTTGACATTCTTTAAAGACATCTTCATAGAATTTCAACCCTTCTTCGTTTGGCTCTTTCTCATCACCTAATGGAAAAATACGGCTCCAGGCAATCGATAGACGGTAGGTTTTAAAGCCCATTTCTGCAAATAAGGCAATATCTTCTTTATAGTGATGGTACATATCGATCGCTTCTTTTGCTGGATAAAAATGTTCGTCATCAAACTCAAACATTTTTTGTTGACCGGTAATCACTGGAAAACGATCTGGACCAATCGGCACGACATCTACATTGGCTAAGCCGCGCCCTCCTTCGTCGTATCCACCTTCACATTGATTGGCAGCTGTTGCGCCACCCCATAAAAAGTCTTTTCTAAATCCCATCGTTGTTATACTCCTTCCACTACACGTTTTTCTGACAATTCTCTTGCTAATTCATCTTGCACTTCGATGCCTTCTGCTGTTAAGCGATCGATGGCTTCTTTAAATTGTGGTAAATACTCTTGATGAGCAATAAATAATTCATCCATCATACGTTTTGCTGTTTTACCAGAACGAACTAATGGGTTGATCGTAAATGCTTGTAACGCCGTCCCGTAATCACCTGTGACAGCTGCTTCGATCGTCAACAACTCCATATTTTTCATCACTTGTAACCAGCCACGTTCTGCTGTAGGTAATGAACCAAAAGCAACACTTCTTGCTCCTTGCGCGCCTACATACGCTGTTACTTCAACGACACAGTCTGCTGGTAGATCAGGCACTGCCCCATTGTTTTTCGTTGAGACAACGATTTGAGTTTCTTTATTGCCATAGATCGAAGCAATCGTTTCACACGCAGCATCCGAATAATAGGCACCACCTCGTTGTTGTAATTGTTCTGGTTTATGATCGAGTTGCGGATCTTTGTATAGCTCAAACAATTCCGCTTCTGTTTGTTTGACTTGTTGTGCTCGCGTTCCGATCGTGTGGTATTCTTCCAACGCATGCTCCAACATTTCTTCTTCACGATAGTAATAGCGGTGATAGCCACAAGGAATCATTTTCATCTGATCGAGTTGTTCTCTAAAGAATGGCACATCGAATATGTTTTTTGGCAACCCGTTATCTTCCGCATAAAGTTGTTCAATCAACTCTTCTGTACGATCATTTCCTTTTGCATCCGCTACTTTGTGCCAATGGAAATGGTTCAGCCCAGCAAATTTATAAATCAACTCTTCTTTCTTTTCACTGATCATGACTGGCTCTGTCATCATTGCCATTACTGGTACATTGCACAATCCAATCACTTTGTCCCATTTCCCATAACGAACGACTGCTTCAGTCACCATACCGCTTGGATTAGCGAAATTGATCAACCAAGCGTTCGGACAGAGGCGTTTCATGTCTTCAACTACTGCTAAAATGACTGGGATCGTACGAAATGCTTTGAACATTCCCCCAGCTCCATTGGTTTCTTGGCCTAACATGCCGTAGTACGCTGGAATGCGTTCGTCTTTTACACGAGCATCCAATTGACCGACCCGAAATTGTGTAGTGACAAAGTCCGCATCTTTCAATGCTTCTTCGCGATCTAAGGTGGCATAGATTTTCACGTCATATGGAGAAGCATCCCACATCCGTTGGGCCATTTCACTGACGATCGCTAGTTTTTCACGCCCAGCTTCGATATCGACTAACCAGATTTCACGAATCGGCAATTCATCGTAACGTTTGATGAATCCTTCCATTAGTTCCGGTGTGTAACTACTTCCGCCACCAATTGTCGCGATCTTGATTCCTTGATTCATACACTCACTCCTTCTTCTTTTTTACAACTCCATTATCATTTTTGTAAATAAAAGTCACAATACTTTTTAACCAATTTGAATAACCATTTACAAAATGCTCGATATTCTTGCATTTTTTTGTAAATTTATTGCGCATAACAAAAAGAAAAATAATGAGAAAATCCAAGTAAAACCTAATTTTTCAATCAAAATAAACGAGTAAAGGAATTACTTCTCTTTTTTTTGTTTCATTGACACACTAAATAATACCGTTTACAATTATTTTACATATTTTTAACTAAAAACGTAAAAAAGAGGATCGAATTATGCTATTAAAGGAAAAGCTTAAACAAATCAACTTTTCACCTTCAGAAAGCGAAGTCATCCGTTTTCTCCAAGCCAATGAAACAACTCTGGCCGATCGAACGATTCAACAAATTGCTGAAACTTGCTATGTCCATCCTTCTACTTTGATTCGGATCGCCAAAAAAATGGGTTTTCACGGATGGGTGGATTTTAGAGATGCGTTCATTGCTGAAACAGAATATCTACAAGGAAACTTTCAAGAAGTGGACGCCAATCTCCCTTTTTCCGAAAATGAAGGCATCATGACGATCGCTAATCGGATTGCGGCACTTGAACGTATGACGATCCAAGATACGTTATCCTTGTTGATGCACGACGATCTCCAACAAGCAAAGCAACTTCTGCTGCGATCGAATAAAATCGTATTATTTTCGAGTGATACCAACACATTGATTGCTCAATCATTCAAATTGAAAATGAATCGGATCAAACAAGAAGTGACCATCGTGCCCACATCTGGCGAGTCCTATTACGATGCCTACAATTGTCAGCCTGAAAACTGTGCGATCTTGATCTCTTATACGGGAGAAAATCAGATGATGCTTCGGACTGCTGAAATTTTGAAAGAAAAAAATGTGCCGATTTTATCGTTGACGAGCATCGGTGAGTCCAGTTTGTCCACAGCGAGCGATGTGGTATTACGCCTGACAACACGTGAACGATTGTACTCAAAAATCAGTAGTTTCACGATCAATACGTCGATCTCCTATTTGTTGGATGTGTTATATAGTTGTGTCTTTGCTGAACATTATCGTGAGAACCTCGATTATTTGATCGAAGTCGGGCAAAAAGTCGATACACGGCAGATCAGTTCATCCATTATGAAAGAAGAACTATTTACCGATTCAATCGAAGATGGCGATTAGTCTACTTTTATAGCGGGAACGATCAGAAAGATTCGTTCAGAACAAAGTTGCTCCTTGAAATTTACTCTCTAATTAAATAGCTGAACTTCTAAGAAAATAAGCCGTAACATCCAAAATATGAGAGGAAACCCTCGGATGTTACGACTTTTTTTGGAATCAGGTACTTAGAAACATTCTCCTGTGGAAAAATGCTTTTTAACACTAAGCTAACTTTCTAAAACCTTGATCTAAAGGGCTTTGAACTCATCAAGTCAACGCTGTGATCAACTCATCCCCATTCGTCACGATCTTCGATTGATTCTCGACGATATCGAGGTAATCTGCTGAATTGGTAATGATGACAGGGGTTTCTACACTATAGCCTTCACTTTCGATCGCATTGATATCAAATCGCAATAAGACGTCTCCTTGTTTCACTTTATCCCCTTGTTTCACAAAAGACTCAAAATGTTTCCCTTCCAATTGTACAGTGTCTAACCCAACATGGATCAACAGTTCTAATCCACTTTCAGAAACTAAACCGATCGCATGTTTTGAAGGAAATAACGTCATCACTGTCCCATCGAATGGTGAAACGACTTCCCCTTTTTCTGGATAGATCAAGATTCCTCGTCCTAACGCGCCTTTAGCAAATGCTTGGTCTTTTGCTTCGCTTAAAGATGCAATACCACCTTGGATCGGTGTTTTGACGATTTCTTTGATTTTACTTTCTTTTTTCTCAGACACTACTTCTTCGGTATCTTTCCAGAACAAGAAAGTCGAAGTAAAACCGATTGTTACTGCAATTGCGATACCGATAAAGGCATTGTACATGCCACTTGCATCGCTACCACTAATGAAGTTGACCACTCCGAAGATGCCCAATCCACCCATTGTATAACTTGTCGTACCACTCATCATCAAATAGATACCAGAGATTGCCCCACCAATCATTGAATAAATGAACGGGGTCTTTTTAGGTAGAGTGATTCCATAGATGGCTGGTTCTGTCACACCAAAGATTCCTGAGATAAAGGCAGGCATACATAAGGCTTTCATTTTCTTGTCTTTAAACTTGAAGTACATTGCTAATACCACGGCGGTTTGTGCAAAACTTGCCCCAAAAACACCTACAAGCATTTGACTTGAGCCATTTTGTGCCAACTGCATGATCGCCAAAGGAATGATACTCCAATGTAGACCGAAGATAACTAATACTTGCCAGAAGAAGCCTAGAACCCCACCATATAATGCTGGTGAAAAATCCATCAATGCTTGGAAACCTGCACTCAACCACTCTGTTAACAAGCTAACGATTGGGCCAATCACCAAAAAGCCGATCGGTAGAGCAATCAATAAGACCATAAAAGGAACAACAAATGTTTGGACAACTGTTGGAACGATCTTCTTCGCAAATTTTTGGACTTGTCCGGCAAAAGCAATGATAAAGATGACAGGAATGACACTTGATGTATAAGAAGCTCCTACCCAGGGAATACCCAAGAAACTTTCATATGCAGGTAATCCTAAAAGGCTAAGCGGCGCTGCAGCACCTTGATTGGCTGCTTCAAAACTACTTTGTAATGCGGGACCTTGCACGGTCGGATAGACAAGGGCTGCACCGATGACGATGCCGACCATTGGATTCAATTTGAATTTTTTAGCTGCTGTATACCCTAGAATAACTGGCATGAAATAAAAGATCGAATCACCGATCCCATTTAACATGATATAAGTTCCGGAAGTCTGCTCATAAAATCCTAAAAAGATAAATAATGCATTCAATCCTTTGACCATCCCGGCAGCTGCTAAAGCTCCTAAGAAGGGTTGGAAACAACCACTTAAAATATCGATCAAACGATTAAATATATTGCCTTTCGCAGGGGCTAATTCCGCATCTTCTGAAATCCCTGCTACACTTAATACATCTGCATATACGTCTGGTACATGATTACCAATGACTACTTGGTATTGCCCACCGCTTTTCATGACGGTCACGACACCATCCATATTCTTCAATGTCTCGTCATCTGCTTTACTTTCGTCTTTTAACCGAAAACGCAAGCGAGTCACACAGTGCGTCAAACTACTGATATTTTCTTTTCCTCCAACATATTTCACGATTTCTTTTGCTAAATCTTGGTATTTTCCCATGTTCTTTTCCTCCAATTGTTTGATTGAAGGTTTAGCCAACTCAATGTCACTATCCTTTGGTACTCATTCGTTGAATCCACGGCCCTCCTTTTAGTGATTTTTTTAATGATTATTATCTGCCAAACGAGCCAGATGGATCGTTAAGTAGACAATTTCATCGTCTGACATATGATAATTAAATGTTTCCTGTAAGAATAAAGCGATTTTGTCCACGCAGCCAGAAGCCGTTTGGTATTTTCGCTGGATCATCTGGATCAATTCCTCCTCGACCTCACCTTCTTGGGTAAGGGACGTGTTCATCACACGGCTAAGAAAAAAACGAAGATGCGTGACAAATCGGAAAAAATAAAGCGATTCTTCATCAAAGGGTGTTTGATAATAATAGCGAACGATATTCAAAATATCTTGAATGGTTTTCGTAAACTGGTACATATTGTTCATACTATCTTGTTCTGATTGTGCATTGACTAAATGAAGGGCAATGAATCCAGCTTCATTTTCGGATAAATCAAATCCATATTTATGATGGACTTTTTCAATCGTTTTTTTACCTATTTGGTATTCTCTCGGAAATAATTGCTTGATATCATATAATAAAACATTAGGTAATCCAACGCCGGTTTTATAACGTTTGATCGCATTGTATAAATGATCGGTCAATGAAATATAAATGGATTCATTCAATGTCACATCTAACTTTTCTTTCGTATACTCAATGATCTCGTAGGAGAGTTCGAGGTATTCCATCGGGATATCCTCCGCTAATTTTTGAAAATGTCTCGACAGTCGATCATCTGTCAAATGAAATTCTTTATCCACACCCGCTTCTAAAATAGCATCACCAATCTTTTTTTTGAATGCTAATCCTTTTCCCATAACGATCATTTCTCGATTTAATTTGTCCCTTGTGACAACGACATTATTATTTAGAATTTTTTCAATCCGCATAATATCCCCTTTCTATGATTGTCACTCCTAAAAAAACAAAAAAACCCAAAAAGTCAGCCATGGAATCGTTTCATGGTGACTGATTAGGTTTAGCTTGCGTGATGCAATCACTATCCAACAGTATGTTCTTTTCTTCATAGTAGCGAAACAATTTTAAAATGTCAACGCTTTCTTTTGTATTATTCCTATATTTCTAAAAAAAATTCTTTCACGTTAACATGGAAACTACCACTCCCCCAGAACAGCCATTAACTAGACAGTAAGAATAGCCGATTGACTTTTTTGATTTGAATCACACCGCTATCAATCAAGTCATAAAAAAAAGCCTTGATCCCCAAAAGTTGGCATGTTTTTGGGGATTCAAGACTTATGAGTTGAGGCTAACTATTTTTATCACGGCTTACGATACAAGTGTTTCAAAAACAGATGCCTTTATTCTTCCCTGTTACTCACTTTGTAATTTGTACATATCTGCGTATAGCCCTTCTTCCGCTAAAAGTGTTTCATGATTCCCGCGCTCCACGATATGTCCTTTATCTAATACGAGGATCAACTCTGCATCACGGATCGTTGACAGACGATGGGCGATAGCAATCGTTGTCCGACCTTGACGCATCTTCGCAAGTCCTTCTTGGATCAACACTTCTGTTTCTGTGTCGATATTCGCCGTTGCTTCATCCAGAACTAAGATTTTAGGATCCGTTACAATCGTTCTGGCAAACGTGATCAATTGGCGTTGCCCACTTGAATAGCTCGCCCCTCTTTCAATCACTTTTGAATGATACCCTTTCGGTAAGTCTTCAATGAACTGATTCGCTTGGACAAACTCAGCGGCTTCACGTATTTGTTCGTCTGTGATCTCTGGATTCATCATTCGGATGTTTCCAGCGATATCCCCATAAAATAAGAACGCATCCTGTAATACTAGACCCATTTTATTGCGTAATTCAGCGATCGGATATTCACGAATGTCATGGTCATCAATCAAGATCTGCCCTTCGTAAAACTCATAAAAACGCATCAACACATTGATGATCGAACTTTTCCCACTTCCTGTATGTCCGACTAATGCGACAGTTTCTCCTGGATTAGCAACAAATGAAATATTGTTCAATACATTGTTTTTTCCATCATAAGAGAAACTGACATTACGAAATTCGATTTTTCCAGCAGTGATCGTCCGATCCGCTGATTCCTTTTGCTGTGGTGCATATTCTTCCGTATCCATGATTTTCAAGATACGACTTCCTGCGACTGTTCCGTCCGTAAAGACACTCAAGAAGTCCATCATTTGCGACATCGGATTAAAGAATCCTTGAACATAGGTGGTGAAGGCAAAGATCAAACCGACTTCAACTGGTGAATGTAACGCGTCGAGTCCGAACAACGTCAAAGTCAAGGCAACTGCTAAAGCATATAAAAAACTGATGATTGGACTCAAAAGAATCGAATTTGTCTTGATCATGGCATAGCGAGTCGCTAGATACTCTTCATTGACTTCCTCAAATTCTTTTGCTAAACGCGATTCTTGACGAAATTGTTGGATGATCCGCATCCCAGAAATCGATTCATTTAATTTTGTGTTCAATTGACTCAAGCGCTCACGCATATTTCGATAGATCCTTGAACTGAATTTTTGATAATACCAAATCACTACTCCTAAAATCGGTAAAAAGATCAGACACCATAGCGCGATTTTTTGATTGATTTGAAACATCGCAATAAATGAAGAAATCACGGCAAAAATTCCTGTTAAAACCATCAGAAAGACATACCAAAATTCAAACAGTGTTTCTGTGTCATTAGTCACACGAGAAACAGTCGATCCAGCTGGCGTTTGGTCAAAGTACCGCATTCCTAGTGTATGAAGTTTCTCAAACAACTTTACACGGATATGTTGGTAGGTCTTCAATGACGCCATCGAATATAGATACCATTGGAAAAACCAGATGATACTTTTGACAATGACCCCAAATAGATAAAGCCCTGCAAAGAAAAGGATGACTTGTGTCGTTGCTGACTGCTTCGCTAGATGCTCATCCATGAATGTTTGGATGATCCTTGGCAATAGCACATTGATGACTGATAATACTAAAGCAAATAAAATCGCAATGATGAATGTCGAGCGAAAGGGTTTAGCAAATTGCATCAACCGTTTAATGATCGAAGCTTGTTCTTTATAGGTCATGGATTTTGACCATTCCGACTGATATTGATCTTCCATTATTCGCCACCTCCTTCAATTTTTGCTTCTAATTGTTGTTTCTGCCACATTTGTTCGTACCAACCGCCAAGAGCTAACAACTCTTGATGTGTGCCACGTTCAATGATCCGACCATGATCGATGACGATGATTTCATTGGCGTGCATGACACTACTTAAACGATGGGCCGCAATGATCGTGGTTTTGTTTTTCCGTTCTGCTTTAAGGTTACGTAAGATTGCTTCTTCTGTCTTAGCATCAACAGCGGATAATGCGTCATCCAAAATCAATAATTCGGGACTTTGGATCAATGCACGAGCAATCGACAACCGTTGCTTCTGTCCACCAGAAAGGGAGACTCCACGTTCACCGACCATTGTCTGGTACCCTTCTGGCAGTCCTTTGATTTCTGTGTTGATATACGCCAATTCCGCTGCTTCTTCCACTTCTTCTGGTGATTTCTGTGGATTGGAGAAGCGAATATTATCTAGGATCGTCATCGAAAACAAGAAATGATCTTGTGGCACATAACCAATCGAGCGCAACCAGGCATCTAGTGAGTAGTCTCTGATCGTTCGTCCGCCAAATTTGATTTCTCCTTGATAATGGTCATACTCACGCATCAATAATTTGATGATCGTCGTCTTACCGGCACCTGTTTTACCAACGATACCTAACGTATCACCTTCATTGATCGCAAATTTGATGTGTTCTAATGCTGGCTGTTCATCGTCTGGATAGGTAAATTGTGTGATTGCCACATTCAACTCACCTTTTGCTGGTGTCATTTCTGCTCCTACTTTTTCGACGATATGTGTTTTCTCATGCAATAGTTCATTGACACGATCATACGAAGCATTCCCTCTCTCTAGTACATTGAACAGACGTCCAATCGCAAACATCGGCCAGACAAGCATACCGATATAACTGATAAAGGAAACCATCTGTCCAATTGAGATCGTACCATCCAAGACATAACGTCCACCTAAAATAATTGTCGCCACATATGACAAGCCAATGATCAATGTGATGAATGGATCAAAAAGCGCATCTAAAAAGTTTACTCGCTTATTTTTCTCAATGGCATCATCGATCTTTTCTTGGAAATCTTCCAAGTCTTGTTTTTCTTGACCAAATGTTTTGATGACTTTGATACCTGTGATACTTTCTTGCGTTTTATCGTTGATACTTGAAAAGGCTTCTTGTGAGTCACGAAACGCATCATGTAATTTTGAGCCTAAGATCCTTGAAGTAACCGCTAATAATGGCAATGGGATCAATGCAATCAACGTTAACCGCCAATCAACGAATAGAACCATCGCAATGATCGTCGTTCCTCCAGTGATCACTGAATCTGCAAATGTTAAAATTCCTGCACCAGCTACATTTTGAATCGCGTTCAAATCATTCGTTGCATGAGCCATCAAATCACCCGTCCGGTATTTTTGATAGAACAAACTATCCATTCGCGTAAAATGAGCAAATAGACGCTGGCGTAATTCTTTTTCAAGTCTAGCTGCACTGCCCCAAATGTTCATTCGCCAAATATAGCGAAAAAGATATTGCAAAAAAGCTGCAATGATCAATACACCTATCCACAATGCAATGATTTGCATCGAGATATTTTGATCGGCGATTTCATCGATAATGATCCCGATGACTTTAGGTGGGATCAACTGCACTATTGCCACCGCGAACAAAGAAAATACGCCAATCAAATAGTGCTTTTTCTCTTGTTTAAAAAACCAACCCAATTTTCTGAAAATCGACATATACTTCCTCCTTCTAACTCCTAAAAATTTCATTTATTTCCGAGGTTGAATTGCATCCTCAGATATCGTTGATCACAATCGAAAAAATATGATCGTCATACAATTTATAAAAAATAATGATTGATCGGCATGAATGCGCTTTTCTCAAATGGAGAAAAAGAAAAAAGCGAGCTGAAATCAATCAGCCCGCTTTTTGATGTTGTCGAATAAGAACCTACTTCTTCCCTTGGTTCTTCATCTGTTGCATCATCTGACGAATTTTCTTTTCAGATGGTTTTTGCCCCATAGACATCATCATTGATCTTAACATTTCCTCATTAACGGGAGGATTTTTTTCTAAGTAATCTTTCATATATTTACGCGCAAGAAAGAATCCACCGACTGCGCCGATTAACAATGCAATAACTGCAATAAGTACAACGATTCCGTTTGATACCATGTAAATCTCTCCTTTCCTTTTCCTAATTGCTCTCAATGATTCATTTTACTAAAACTTACAAAAAAAAGAAAGGCGTTTTCTTAAGAATATGTAAAAAAAGTCATTTTTATTTCATGATTATACAAAAATACCTATTTAGAAAGTGAGCCACATTTAATTTTTAGGTTAGCCGAATTTTTTTCTTTTATTTTTTCGTCTCTGGGTGTAGAATGAATTCGAAAAGAAATAGAAGGGTGGTTTTCATTTGAATAATCACGAGAATAAACATAAATGGATTGAACACACTAATGGGTTATCCCTTTCAGAAGTAAACGGTACGGTTAAAGTACCAAAAGGAAAAAGTTTCTTCCGCACCTTACTTGCCTATTCCGGACCTGGTGCACTCGTAGCAGTCGGCTATATGGACCCAGGTAATTGGTCAACATCGATCACCGGTGGCCAAAATTTCCAATACTTATTGATGTCAGTTATTCTGATGTCCAGCTTGATTGCTATGTTACTACAATATATGGCGGCCAAACTTGGGATCGTCAGCCAAATGGATCTGGCACAGGCGATTCGTGCTCGTACGAGTAAAACGCTAGGGGTCATTCTTTGGATCTTGACCGAATTAGCGATCATGGCGACAGATATCGCTGAAGTCATTGGTGCAGCGATCGCTTTATATTTATTATTTGATATTCCTTTGGCAATTGCTGTCTTTATTACCGTCTTGGATGTCTTTGTCTTGCTTCTTTTGACAAAGATCGGTTTTCGTAAAATCGAAGCGTTAGTCGTCTGTTTGATTTTCGTTATCCTATTTGTCTTTGTCTACCAAGTGGCGCTTTCAAACCCTGATTGGAGCAGTCTCTTCAAAGGCTTTATTCCTAATAGCCAAACATTTGCTGAAGAACCAAAAATCGGTGGAGAGACCCCATTGACTGGAGCTTTAGGGATCATTGGTGCAACTGTGATGCCTCACAATCTCTATTTGCACTCTGCTGTTTCCCAAACCCGCGAGATCGATCGAAAAGATCCAGAAGATATTGCAAGAGCGGTTCGTTTCTCAACATGGGATTCCAATATTCAATTAACGATGGCTTTCGTTGTCAATGCACTTCTATTGATCATGGGGGTTGCCGTCTTTAAAACTGGTGCAGTTCAAGATCCCTCTTTCTTTGGTTTATATGAAGCACTTTCCGATCCATCTGCGATGAGTAACGGCGTCTTGATCGCCGTAGCTAAATCAGGCATTTTATCAACCTTATTTGCAGTAGCACTGCTTGCTTCTGGTCAAAATTCAACGATTACCGGTACATTGACTGGACAAGTCATTATGGAAGGCTTTATCCATATGCGCATGCCGATCTGGTTACGCCGTTTAGTCACTCGACTATTGTCCGTCATTCCAGTACTACTTTGTGTCTTGTTCACTAGCTCCAAAGGCACGATCGAAGAACATACAGCACTTAATAATCTAATGAATGAGTCCCAAGTATTCTTAGCTTTTGCCTTACCTTTTTCAATGATTCCTTTATTGATGATGACCAACAGCCAAGCAGAAATGGGCGCCCGTTTCAAAAATTCACTGATCGTCAAAATACTTGGTTGGTTTTCTGTCATCAGTTTGACGTATTTAAACTTGCGCGGACTCCCTGGACAAATCGAAGCTTTCTTCGGCGATCAAGCTTCTACTGCGTCAATCGCCCTTGCTGATCGGATCGCTTACATCATCATCGTTGCAGTTCTCGCCTTACTCGCTTGGACGATCGTTGATCTTTACAAGGGAAATAAACGCTATGAACAACGTTTACAAGAGTTGTCGTGAGCCATTCCCCCCTCTAAGCAGGAAAAAAAGAAGCATAGGTTTTGACCTATGCTTCTTTTTTGTGGTTACTAAATTAGAAAGTTCTATTTTTCATCATGAAGATAAATAGCTACCACGGCAATAGCTATGATTGTAAAAGCAACCATCCACCAGATCTCAGTTTGAAAATTAGTAGTAGTCGAGACAATCAATGACAAACCAATTGGTCCACCAATTTGGTGCATGGTATTCGTCAAACCACTTGCGATACCTGCTAATTCGTCAGGTGCTTCATGGATACCAGCAGATGTCACTGGCGCTAAAATCATTCCTTGTCCTAATCCAAGGATCATCATAGGAACAAAGATCGTTTGCCAATAACCATTAAACGGGTTCGAAACCGCCAGTAAAATCAACCCTATTACTAGTATTATTTCTCCAACAAACAATATCCTATTATTTCCAAATCGTGCAGTCATTCTCGGCAACTGCATCGCAATAATAAAATGAACTATCGTTAGTGGTAGAAAAGCAAATCCTGATTGTAACGCTGAGAATCCATATTGACTTTGCATCATTTGAGGTAAAAAGAACCAAAATGGCAGCATCGCCATCATAAATAAGAGACGAGTAGCATAGGCACCAGAACGTATCTTATTTTTAAAAAGTTCGAGGGGAAGCATTGGCGAAGAAGTCCTTCGCTCCCATAAAATAAACAAACCTAAAAACATGATACCTATGAATAAAAAGTTGTTTTTTCCTTCAGTAAGACCGTAGATGATTCCTATCAATCCGAGGATCGATAATAAACTTCCTAAATAATCAATACGTTCCCTTCGACGTTCCGAAGGTCTCACATATTTCAATGTTAAAACCACTAACAAAAGAGTAAATGGCACATTTATTAAGAAACCAGCGCGCCAAGAAATCAAGCTAGTCAGTCCCCCACCAACTAACAAACCAATACTTGAACCAATTCCCGCCGTTGCTCCATAATAAGAGATCGCACGTTGCCTCATATTATTTTGATAAGCATCCATGAGCAGTGCTAAAGATGTCGGAGCAATAATGGAACTACCTACTCCTTGGACACCACGCATCATGATCAACGTTCCTGCTGTTTGTGATAATCCAATAAGCAGTGAACTTATCCCAAAATAAATAAACCAACTAAAAAAATCTTTTTTCTTCCGAATAAATCAGAAAGGCGACCACTTAATAGTAAAAAACCACCAAAAGTAAGCGTATATGCACTTGATACCCATGAAAGTGCTCTTGCAGATAAACCTAAACTTTCTCCTATCTTCATAGAACTTGTAAAAATAATAGAATTATCCATTAAAATCAAAAAATAGGATAATAAAGTAATTGGTAAAATGACACCAAATTTTTCTCTCTTCAAATTTCCTAACTTCTTTCTATTGCTTTTATTATTTCGTCCTTTCACATTCGATTCTTTTAAACTTTTATCCTTTTCACAGATCAATAGTTTTCTATCATTCTTCTGTAGCCAACATTCTCTCCATAAACCATTCCACTTGTTGTGGTGCATCATGGTCAAAGAAGGCAGACTCTTTCATATCTAAAGCGGCTATTTTTTCAACATCTTCATTCGAAAGTTCAAAATCAAAGATATCAATATTTTCAGCCATTCTCTCTGGTCGAACAGATTTTGCTAGAGCAACGATCCCTCTTTGCATCAACCAACGAAGAACAACTTGTCCGACTGTTTTATCATATTTTTTACCGATTTCTGCTAATTCAGGATTTGTGAACAACTCGTGACGACCTTCAGCAAATGGTGCCCAAGCTTCGATTTGTACGCCATATTTTTCATGCCATTCTTGATCTTCTACACGTTGGTTCCAAGGATTTACTTCTATTTGATTGATTTGAGGTTTCACATCATTCAAACCAACAAATTCGATCATTTTAGCCGATTTGAAATTGGAAATCCCAATTGCACGTAATTTCTCTGCTTTTTGAGCAGCAACCATTGCACGCCATGCGCCATAGATATCTCCATAGGGTTGATGAATTAGATATAAATCAAGATACTCTAACCCCATTGCCTCCAGAGAATGTTCGATCGTTTCAGTTGCTTTTTCTTCTGGAGTTTGTAGAATAAATAATTTAGAAGTGACAAAAAGTTCATCACGCTTTACAATTCCTTCGGCGATCGCACGTCGGATTCCTTCACCAGTTTCTTTTTCATTTCCGTAAATAAATGCTGTGTCGATCAAACGATATCCTGCATTAATGGCTTGATAAACCGCTTCTGCTGTTTCTTCTAGTGGAATTTGATAAACCCCAAATCCTAGTTGAGGCATCTCTACACCATTGTTCAATTTTATTGTGTTCATGTTATTTCCTCCTTTTCTTCTTTACCTTTTCTATCCTAAACCTTGAAGTTAGATCCATAGCAAGAAAAAATTTTTACTTTTTTCGTTCCCATAATTTTTCGACTTTATCTGGAGTCATTTCCCCAGCCTTGAACTTCGCAATATGTTCATCATACGTTTCGATCTTATAAACCAGCAATTCTCTCACTTCCTGCATCTCCTCTAGTTTTCTATCTAGTTCTTCTAACTGATCAACTAAAATCTGCTTTTGCGCTTTTTCCACGTTTTGTGCTTCGCGTAATTGAGCCAAGTGAGCAAATTCAATGAGAGATTCTACAGACAAACCCGCGTTACGTAAATTTTTTGCTAAATAAATCCAATTTAGGTCATTTGTTGTGTAATCCCGATACCCACTCTCATTACGACTAACCGGCGGGATGACTCCTACACGTTCATAGTAACGGAGTGTATCCACACTCAAATCAAACATGTCAGCTGCTTTTTTTATATTCATTCCATCACCCTCCACTTTTATATAGGTTATCATAAACCCTAAAGTCAACTCCAAGGCAAATGATAATCAACAAATTTTCTTTATTTGATTGGTTTTCTTTTATCATCCGTTTCTTTCAAAATAAACATAACCTTATCTTTTTAATTTAAAATCAAGTTAACAACGAGAAGAGAAGCAACTTCTTCAAAAAATAAGGCACCATCCACAAAAATTTGGCTCTATAATTTATGGGACTGATGAATCAGAATTGATTCTTCAGTCCCATTTTCATTTTAGGTATTAAAAAACATATCGTTCTCTAGTATGATTAAATCACCACAAAATAAACAACTGAGAGGACGATATGCTATATGAATGATTCTATCAAAAAAATGCTGAGAATAATAGAGAAAGATTTGATGATTACAGAGGTCTCTTACGAGACCCTTCAGAAGAAAAAGACGTTGGTCGTCGATGCTGTTCTCTCGCCTACTCCTCGTGCTTGTAGAAGTTGTGGTTCTACTGTGGTAGATGGAAACGGGAAAGCAATTATAGTGAAAAATGGAAAAAAAGAAACGATTGTCCGTTTTGAACAATACAATCATATGCCTTTGGTTATGCGCCTAAAAAAGCAGCGCTATACCTGTAAAAACTGCCGAACCCATTGGACTGCTCAAAGTTATTTTGTCCAATCCAGACATTCAATCGCAAATCATGTTAGATATAAAATTGCTTCTTTACTGACTGAAAAAGTATCTTTATCTTTTATTGCGAAAAGCTGTCAGGTATCTTTGACCACTGTTATTCGTACATTGAAAGAGTTTAAAAGCTATTTACCAAAGCAATCTAAGAAGATTCTCCCAAGAGTATTGATGGTTGATGAATTTCGTTCGCATGCTTCCATAGAAGATAAAATGAGCTTTATTTGCGCAGATGGCGAAACAGGAAAATTAATAGATGTTTTGCCTACGCGTAAATTACCTCGATTAACAAGCTATTTCTTAAAGTGTACCAATCCAGAAGAAGTAGAATTCTTGGTGACAGACATGAACGCCGCCTACTTCCAGCTCACCAAACGTGTTCTGCCAAATGCGAAAATAGTGATTGATCGGTTTCATATTGTCAAACACATGAATCAAGCGTTCAATGAGTTGCGTATCCGTGAAATGAATGAACTTCGTAAAGCAGGACAGAAAAGCCAGGCAGAAAAACTGAAAAAGAACTGGCGCTTTTTGCTAAAAAATCGTGCAAACATCAACCATTATGAATACAAAACATGGAAAAGTTTCCGAGCACCAAAATACCCATTTCTTACTGAAGCAATGATGATTGATCGATTGCTTGAGTTTTCTACGCCCCTAAAGGAGGCGTATCCCTTTTTTCATGAATTAGTTGAAGCCTTTCGAGACAAAGACCCTGACTTATTTTTCTCCTTATTAGCAGAACTTCCCGAAACGTTGGATGACAGCTTTCGGGAAAAGCTTCAAAACCTTCTGACCTATGAAGAAGGCATCACCAACGCAATGATCTATCCTTATTCCAATGGAAAAATAGAAGCGAAGAATACCCACATAAAGACAATGAAACGAGTATCCTACGGATTTAAATCATTCGAGAACATGAGAATTAGAATCTTTTTGATCAATCAATTAATCAAAGTAAGATAACAAAAAATCTGAGCCAGAATGAGGTTCATTCTGACCCAGATTTGATTTTGCACAACTCATCAGTCCTTATTGACAAAGAGCCAAAAATTTGAAGAACAATTTTCGTGGATGGTGCCTTATTTCTCGAGGCTGAACACTTCTGTCCCGACCTCATGTCATTCGATCCTAAAAATCAATTTATTTAATAAAGAATATGACTTACTTAGCCTTCTACATCTGCTAATAATTCTGGGAATACTTCTGGGTTGAAGGTTTCAGCTTTGAACATCGCGATTTCTTTCCCATAAGGGGCATAAGCTAATTTTTTATCTTTTCCGACATATGGTGTTTCAAGAATCTTTGAAACATCTTTGAACATTGGTTCATGGACGATTTTATTCAATGCATCAAAACCGATCGTACCAAAGCCGATATTGGCGTGGCGGTCTTTATGTGAACCTTGTGGATTTTTTGAATCATTGACGTGTAGTACTTTTAAGCGATCTAAACCAATCACTTTATCAAACGTTTCAATGACGCCATAAAAATCATTCGCTACATCATAGCCGGCATCATTCGTGTGGCACGTGTCAAAGGTGACTGATAGCTTTTCATTCAATGTCACTCCATCAATGATCTGTGCCAACTCTTCGAACGTTCTGCCGATCTCTGTACCTTTTCCTGCCATTGTCTCTAAGGCGATTTGTGCGGTCTGTTCTTTCGTCAAGACTTCATTTAGCCCTTCAATGATCCTTGCAATCCCTGCCTCTGCTCCAGCACCGACATGTGCGCCTGGATGCAATGTGATCTGAGTTGCTCCTAATGCTTCCGCTCGAACGATTTCTTCTCTTAAAAACTGTACAGCAAAAGGAAACATCTCTGGTTTCGTTGTATTTCCTAAATTAATGATATACGGTGCATGGACCACTATATTCTTCAATCCATTTTCTTCCATATATTGTTTTCCAGCTTCAATATTCATTTCTTCAATTGGTTTTCTACGGGTATTTTGTGGTGCGCCTGTATAGATCATAAAAGTAGAAGCACCATAGCTGGCTGCTTCTTCTGCTGCACCTAGTAACATCTTTTTACCGCTCATACTGACATGTGAACCTAATAACATCTTACTCCTCCTATAAAGCCCTCTCGGCTAGTCACTCAGTGAATGGATTTGTTCACTCTCCTTTTATCTTAACTGAAACGAATTTGAAAGAAAAGTTTGAAATCTGTCCAATGATCCGAGCAGATACAAAATAACTAGAAGAATTTTTAATGTTTTCTCAAAACCAAAGGTCAAATAAGACACAAAAAAAGCCATGTCTGTTTTTTTGTTCTATTATTTGCTATAATTAGCGAAATAAAACCATTAGTTGAGGTGAAACCTTTGCCACGTAATAATACACGAAGAAAACAAGCACGACGAACAAAAGAAAAGTGGTTTGTTCCTAAGGTCATTTTTCGCGTTTTTCAATCATTAACCGTTTTTATCATGGTTCTTATCATTCTATTCGCTGCATTAGGTGTGGGAGTCGGTGCCGGCTATTTTGCGTATCTAGTTGAAGATACAAAGCTACCTTCCAAATCTGAGTTACAATCTGAGTTAGGCAATATAACCGAAACATCAAAACTTGTTTATGCCGATAATACAGAGATCTCGACGATCCAAACTGATTTGATGCGGACAACCGTCCCTTCAGATCAAATGTCGCCTTATTTAAAATCTGCGATCATCAGCACAGAGGATGAATATTTTGAAGAACATAAAGGCTATGTTCCTAAAGCGGTGATCCGAGCACTTTTCTCTGAAGCAACCGGGATCGGCTCATCTGGAGGATCAACACTGACCCAGCAGTTAGTCAAGCAACAGATTTTGACCGATGAAACAACCTTTAAACGTAAAGCAAATGAGATCTTATTGGCTGCTCAAGTCGAGAAACATTTTACAAAAGACGAAATCATCTCCACTTATTTGAATGTTTCACCTTTCGGAAGAAACAATAAAGGCCAAAATATTGCCGGTGCCCAAGAAGCTGCGCAAGGGATCTTCGGAGTCAATGCGAGCGATTTAACCTTACCACAAGCGGCATTTATCGCAGGTTTACCACAAAGTCCGATCACTTATAGCCCTTATACCAATACAGGTGGATTGAAAGAAGACCTTACTGCCGGCTTAGAAAGAAAAGACATCGTGCTATTTAGCATGTACCGTGAACACCAAATCACAAAAGAGCAATATGAAGAAGCAAAAGCCTATGACTTAACAAAAGATTTCTTAGGTCAACAAGTGGCAGAACAAACTGACCGTGACTTCTTATATTACACGGTCATGAATGCCGCGACCGATATCATTGCTAGACAATTGGGAGAAAAAGATAACGCAGATCTATCCGATACAGACGTCTACAATGCCTACTATCAACGTGCAGAACAAACGATCCAAAATCAAGGGTACACGATTCATTCAACGATCGATAAAGGCATCTATGATGCGATGCAAGCAGGTGTTGCCAATTATGGTTACTTACTTGATGACGGAAAAGGCACACCTGTTGAGACTGGTAACGTTCTGATGGATAATAAAACCGGTCGAGTTTATGGATTTGTCGGTGGTCGTAATTATGCGCTGAACCAAAATAATCATGCCTTTGATACTCAAAGACAAGCCGGGTCATCGATCAAGCCGATGTTGGTTTATGGTCCAGCGATCGATATGGGCTTAGTTGGTTCAGAATCACGTGTTTCTGACTATGCAACTACTTGGCAAGAAGGCTCAAATGCGGGAGAAGACATCGTCAATGCGACGAATAAAGGATCAAATACCTTCCAAACGGTTCGTGAATCATTGGAATGGTCGAACAATATCCCTGCTTACCATTTATATCAAGATGTTTTGAACAATGGCGGCTCAAAACAATACGCCTACGAAACGTATCTATCAAAAATGAACTATCCCGCAAATGCCAACTGGGGCGTTGAATCGGCACCACTGGGAACAGTCGATGTCACCACTCTTCAACAAACCAATGGCTTCCAGGCATTAGCAAATAATGGCGAATTCCAGCAAGCGTATATCATTGATGCAATCACTGACAACGAGGGGAATGTCATTTATCAACACGAAGTTAAACCAGTGCGCGTCTTTTCCGAAGCCGCAGCTTCGATCGTCAATGATATGTTGCGTAGCGTTATCAATGAAAAGATCACCACACCATTCAAAGATGATATCACTAGTCTCAATGGCAGCTTAGGTCAAGCGGACTGGATCGGTAAAACTGGTTCAACGAATGATTACCGAGATTCATGGTTAGTTGTCTCCACACCCTCTGTCACGATCAGTAGTTGGGCAGGACACGATGATAATACCGGAATGGATGCCCAAGCAAGATTGCGTTCATCCAAATATTTAGCGAATTTAATCAATCAAGTGTATCAAGTAAACCCAACGATTTTTGGTACCGATCAGAAATTCACACTTGCTTCTGATGTGAAGAAAGAAGACGTTTCTGCCTTCACAGGACAATTACCTGGAAAAGTGACCGTTGACCGAAGATCGATCAATACACCTAGCAAAACTGTCGAGTCACTTTGGGCAAAAAATGGTCCTGAGAAAAGCACCTTCAAATTTGGTGTAGGTGGAACGGATGAAAATTACAAAGATTACTGGAATACTGTCGGAACATTCGAACGTGAAAATCCACAGAACAAAGAGGATGACAAAGACGACGATTAACGAAACAATCTGAGTCCACTACTCTTTCTCAAAAAAAAATGAGTCAGATCTTGATAAATGATATCAAGATCCGGCTCATTTTTTTTTCGTTTTTACTTATCTTTGGTGAAGCTTTGCCCCTGTTATTTCCATAAAAAAGTAGCTGAAACGACTATTCTTTGTCATTTCAGCTACTTTTAGTTATCGTTTTATTTGATCAATCGCTTGATGTTTATCTCAATCGATTTATTTCGTTGAACCTTTTTCTTCAATTCCATAAGGTAAGATGATTGTTTTTTCTTCTACTTCTTCTTTGTTCATCATTTTTGTCAATAGACGCATTGATACCGCACCTAAGTCATATAATGGTTGCGTAATACTTGTCAAGCGTGGGCGAGCAACTTCAGTCAATAAAGAATTGTTGCTTGTGATGATCTCAAATTCTTCTGGTACTTTGACACCACGGTCAATCAAGCCATCTAAAATACCGATTGCTAGTTCATCATCCGTTACATAAACAGCAGTTGCTCCACTATTGTGGATACGTTCTACTAATGACAAGCCATCTCTAAAATTATAGCTTGATTCAAAGATCAAACCTTCACTATAAGTCAGTCCGTTTTCTTTCAACGCTTCTTTGTAGCCTTTCAAACGGTTTTGGCCATTGATCGGGTCAATCAATGCACCACTTACAAAGGCAATTTTTTTATTGCCGTTTTTAGCTAATTTAGTTACTGCATCTTTTGTCGCTGAAGTATAGTCGATATTGACACTTCCTACTTGTTCGTCTGGATCGATCGAACCAGCTAAAACAACTGGAGTTTTTGAACGTGAGAATTCGCCACGGATTTCATCTGTGATATGATGCCCCATGAAAATCACACCGTCAACTTGTTTGGCTAAAAGATTGTTCAGTACGTTGACTTCTTTTTGGTCATTTCCGTCTGAATTTGCCAAAATGATATTATATTTGTACATCGTTGCCACATCATCGATCCCACGTGCTAATGAAGCAAAGAACATATTGCTGACATCTGGGATGATGACCCCAACCGTCGTTGTTTTTTTACTTGCAAGACCACGAGCTACAGCATTTGGGCGATAATCTAAGCGGTCAATGACTTCCAATACTTTTTTTCTTGTAGCTGGTTTTACATTTGGATTCCCATTGACAACACGTGAAACAGTAGCCATAGAAACATTTGCCTCTCTCGCTACGTCATAAATAGTGATAGTTTGTTTTTCCATCGTTGTTCTCCTATTCTGTTTTTATATCTTTTCTGAAAATACGATTTACATTTCTAAAACAGGATATCAAAGATTGACAGAAATTGCAACCGTTTTACTAGCGTTTTCATGAAAAAAATCACCTTTTTCACTTTTAGTCAATTGGTCTTTTTTTACAAGAGTGGTACAATGAATTATCGAAACATGCCATAAATGCGAAAGAAGGATGTCCAAATGAATCTTGAAAAAATCAATGAATTACGCCAATGGATGGCTCAAAAAGAAATCGACCTTGCTTATATCAGTGATCCATGTCATATCGCCTATTTTGCTGGTTATGAAAGTGAACCCCACGAACGTGTACTAGCTCTATTTCTTCCACTTGACCAAGATCCTTTCTTGTTTACACCAGCCTTAGAAGTAGAAGATGCACAAAATAGTCCTTGGGCCTATGATGTCCGTGGTTATCTTGATAGTGAAGATCCTTGGCTATTGATCGGGCAAGAGATCCGCACCCGTTATCCACAAATAAAAACGATCGGGATCGAAAAAAATGCATTGACGGTTGATCGCTTTGACGCATTATCGCTACAAATGACAAGCAGCGTCCGATTTGCTGACCTGACTCCGGTCATCCAACGTCTGCAATTGATCAAAACAAAAAAAGAAAAAGAGCAATTGATTGCGGCAGGAAAATGGGCAGATGTAGCTTTTGAAATTGGTTTTCGCTCCATCAAAGAAGGCGTAACGGAACAAGCGATTATTGCTGAAATCGAATATCAACTAAAAAAACAAGGGGTATCTCAAATGTCTTTTGACACGCTAGTTTTAGCGGGGACAAATGCAGCAAGCCCTCATGGAACACCTGGAAGTACTACGATCCAACCAAATGAACTTGTCTTGTTCGATCTAGGCGTCGTATGGGATGGCTATTGTAGTGATGCGACACGAACAGTTGCCTTCCAAAAACCGACAGAATTTCAAGAGAAAATCTACCAAATCACGCTTGAAGCCCAATTAGCAGCTCAAGAAGCTGTTCGTCCAGGCGTCACAGCCGCTGAACTTGATCAAGTCGCACGTAACGTCATTGAAAGCTACGGCTACGGCGAATACTTCAATCATCGTCTAGGTCATGGTATTGGTACAACTGTTCATGAATATCCCTCATTAGTGGCAGGCAATGATCTAGTGATCGAAGAAGGCATGTGCTTCTCATTAGAACCAGGTATTTATATCCCTGATCAAGTAGGCGTAAGAATCGAAGATTGCGTCTATGTCACAAGTGACGGTTGCATCCCATTTACAACAACACCAAAAGAATTATTAGTAGTGGAGTAAGGTTGTGAAAGAAGCGTTTTGACCTGAGCAGTAAGAGGGGAAATCAGAAAATAGCTTTCCATATTTTTTGATTTCTCAGCTTAATGTTGAAGGTCAGCTTCTTGAACACCGTTCATCGAGGTTGTGAGAAAGCCGTTCTGCTCCGAGTATTAAGACAGAACTTGAGAAAATAGCTTCTCATATTTTTTCAAGTTTTGACTTAATATTGAAGGAGCTGGCTTTCGAACACCGTTTATCTAGGTTGTGAAAGAAGCGCTCAACACTGAGTAATAAGGGCAAAAAACCAAAATGGCTTTTTTCATTTTGGTTTTTTTGACTTATTATTGAAGTGTTGCTTCTTGAACACCGTTTATCATAGGTTGTGAAAGAAGCGTTTTGACCTGTAAATAAGCGATAACCCCAAAGTAGAAACTATTTTCGGGTTATCGCTTATTTTTTTAGTTGCTTTTTCTGATATCCGTTAGTTGTCGATACCTATTCATTTGCTATTTGTTGCTTTAAATAGAATTTCGTTGTGCCAACAAAAGGCATATTTTCCACCGAAGCAAACACCTCAAAGCCATGCCTTTCGTAGAACTCTCGAGCTTGATAATCTTGCGTATTGACGGTCATATACAAACACTGGTTTTCCAATGCTGTTTGTTGAACCGCTTCTATTAATCGCGATCCGATGCCTTCGTGACGGTACGATTGATCTACGGCGAGCAATGATAGATGCAAGGTATTACCAAATAAAGATGCTACTGCGCCACCGATCCACTTCTCATCCTTAGATGCACTGATTGAAATGATTTGAGTTGTTAAGTGTTCATTTGTAGAAAATGATTGCATATATTGTTCGTTCAGCAGACCAATGATTTTCTTTTCTGTTTCTTCGGAATCGCTTTTCTTGATCTCAATCATTTACAATATCCTCTCCACGTAAGATTAGAGAAAAAAGGACACGAATCAGGTTGTTTCCTGATCGTGCCTTTTCTTGCTCACTTTTTAGTGTTGCTTATTTAAATGTATCTTTTAAATCTTCTTTCGCAGTAGCTGCATCTTCTTTTGCCATCTCAGACAAGATTTTTGCATCTTCAGCTACTGGTTTAGCTTCGTCAATGCCTTCTTTTACAGTACTACCTGCTTGGTCTGCTGTATCTTTGATGTCGATCATGATGTCTTCTTTCGCAGCAGCTGCTGTGTCGCCTAAATCAGCAGCTGATTTTTTGAAACGATCAGATAAATCAGCTGATTGCTCTTTCAATGTCACTAAAATATCTTCTGATTCGTCTCCTGCGTCGGCTGTTGCGTCTGAGACTGTTTGTTTGACATTACCAGCTAAATCGCCTGCTTGTTGTGAAAGATCATGCGCTTTGTCTTTTGCGATACTTGTCAATTCAGTTGATTTTTCTTTTACCATCTCTGTATAATCAGAAGCCATATCTAGAAAATCATCCGCTTGTGCTGCTAATTCATCACGTAATTCTTTACCAGATTTTGGTGCAAGTAGCAATGCTGCCACTGCTGCGGCTGTACCACCAATCACTGCACCTAGTAAAAATCCACCTTTTTTTGCCATGATTATTTTCCTCCTGTCGTATCTGTTGTTGGTTTTTTATGTTTAAAGAATTTCACTGCAGTCCCACCGACTTTGCTGGCAACAGTTGCTTTTGCTGTTGTTTTACCGATGCCACCAACTTTTGTAACGATGTGTTTGCTTGAAGAATTCAATTCTGATACACTCTCGCTCAAATCAGCGACAGCTGTAAATAAAGGATCGATCGTTGCTACTTTTCCGTTGATATCATTCAACAATTCGTTGCTTTTCACTAACAAGCCTTCGACTTGTCTCGATAAAAGATCAACATCTTTGGTAACGACTTCAATCGTTGTGTTTGCTTCTGTTACTGTTTGTTCTGCTTTTTCAATCGTTTTTGCTAATCGAATCAATACACGTACTAGAAAGACCACAAGTATTGCAAAAGCAATTGCTGCAATCAAGCCAGCAATTTCTCCAACTGTCATAATCAAGCCTCCTTCTCCTCTTCTTGCTATAAGGATAGCATTTTCATATTTTTTAAACAAATAAAAAATAGCAAAAAGCTTCAACTACCTACATTTTGATCAGCAGCTGAAGCATCTCGCTTGTTTACTTTTTGTTAGTTGGTTCAGAAGTTTCTGTTGATTGATTGAAAGATGAAGGCGTCTCTGCTGCTAAAGACTTGCCTAATGATAGAATGTATTCTCTTAATGGTCCACCCACTTCTGGATGTGTCAATCCATATTCGATACTTGTTTTCATAAAACCAAATTTGTCGCCGACATCATAACGTTTACCCGTAAATTTACGTGCGAATACGCGTTGTGTCTTATTCAATGTATCGATTGCATCGGTCAATTGGATCTCATTACCTGCACCTGGTTTTTGCTCTGCTAAGACATCAAAGATTTCGGGTGTCAATAAATAGCGTCCAATAATTGCTAAATCACTTGGTGCTTTACTTGGTTCAGGCTTTTCAACAAAATCTTTGACATTGAATAAGCCGTCTTCTAGTTCTTCTCCTGGATTGATGATCCCATATTTAGATGTATCTTTGTGAGGTACTTGCATCACGGCGATCGTTGAAGCATGTGTACGCTCATAATCGTCGATCAGTTGTTGTGTCAATGGGATTTCATCTTCCATGATGTCATCACCTAACATGACAACAAACGGTTCATTTCCGATGAATGCTCTTGCTTGCAACACAGCGTGTCCTAACCCTTTAGGATGCGATTGACGAATAAAATGAAGGTTTACATCCGTTGTTTCTTCCACTAATTTTAGTAATTCAGTTTTTCCTTTTTCGCCTAAGTTCGTTTCTAATTCGATATTTGAGTCAAAATGATCTTCAATTGGGCGTTTTGCTTTCCCTGTGACGATCAAAATATCTTCAATCCCTGATTTTAACGCTTCTTCTACGATAAATTGAATCGTTGGTTTATCAACGATCGGCAACATTTCTTTTGCCATCGCTTTTGTTGCAGGTAAAAATCTTGTTCCTAAACCTGCTGCTGGAATCACTGCTTTTTTTACTTTCATTTTTTTCTCTCCCTTAAAAATGTTAGTGAAATTCATTCTCTTTTTTGCCATCGCGCAACATGATCTCTGTCGCTGCTTCATTTATGTTCTTGTGCTCATATAGCACTTCATAAATCGTTTGAGTGATCGGCATCTCGATCCCCATGGTCTCAGCTAACTCTTTAGCAGCTCGTGTGGTCTGGACACCTTCCACGACCATGCCCATATTATCCAAGACTTCGCTTAATTCATGGTCTTGTCCAAGCAGATTACCGGTACGCCAATTTCTCGAGTGGATACTTGTACAAGTGACAATTAAATCACCGACACCGCTCAGTCCGATGAAGGTCAACGGATTTGCTCCCATAGCAACACCTAAGCGGCTGATTTCTGCTAATCCTCTTGTCATGATAGCTGCCTTTGCATTATCCCCAAAACCTAAGCCATGGATTGCACCTGCACCGATTGCGATAATGTTTTTTAAAGCGGCACCCATTTCGACCCCAATAACATCAGGATTCGTATAGATTCGGAAATAATGATTCAAAAATATTGTTTGAACAAATTTAGCAGCATCTGCTTCCGTGCTTGCAGCAGTGATCGTCGTAATATCGTGACGAGCCACTTCTTCTGCATGACTTGGACCCGATAAAACAGCAATTGCTTGTCTCTTTTCTGCTGGGATCTCTTCTGCCAGGACTTCTGAGATCCGCTTGTGTGTTCCTTGTTCTAAGCCTTTACTTGCATGGATGATCACTGGTTTTGTTTGCAAGACCTCAACGAGTTCTTGACATACCGAACGAATCGCCTTAGTCGGTACAACGAACAAAACAGCATCTACATCAGAAACAGCCTTCGCCATGTCCGAGTATGCGATGATCGTTTTGGGCAATTGGTGTTTTGGTAAATAATGCTCATTGGTATGCTTTTGGTTGATTTCATTAACCTGTGAGGCACGGTGACTCCAGAGTCGAACGTCATGACCATTTTCAGCAAGCACTTGTGCTAATGCTGTTCCCCACGAGCCAGCACCTAAAACCGCTACCCTATATTTCATTTTACCACTCCTGCAAATTTTTTCATTTTTTTCGACTTGGACTTTAGATAATGAATTGATTTTTCCCTAAAGATCGGTCGTAATCTGGTAAGTTGCCTTTTTTCCGACGCCAGATGAATAGAACGATTGCTCCAATGAATAGCACAGCAGATAAAAGCTGTGACACACGGATCGTATCTAAAAAGTAAAGACTATCCGTTCTCATTCCTTCGATGAAGAAACGACCAAAACTATACCATATCAAGTAAAGCAGTGCGATTTCCCCTTTTTTCAAAAGATGCGTTTTCTTCCGTAGTAATAAGAGGATGATCACGCCAATAAGGCTCCATACTGATTCATAAAGGAAAGTTGGCTGTCGATAGATCCCATCGATATACATATTATCAATAATAAAATTCGGTAAATATAGACTTTCTAAGAAACTCCTTGTTGTATCTGGTCCAAATGCTTCATGGTTCATGAAATTTCCCCAGCGCCCAATTGCTTGTGCTAATAAAACACTAGGTGCAGCAATGTCCAAGAACGTCCAGACATCAATGAAGTGATATTTCGTGTAAAAATATAATGTGATACCGCCTGCAATCAGACCACCATAAATCGCTAGACCGCCTGAACGGATATTGAATATTTGGATCGGATTTGCAATATACTGTGGTAAATCGAACAAGATGTAATACAAGCGTGCGCCAATGATCGATAGCGGTAATCCCCATAACATAAAGTCAGTGACGTCTTCTGCTTTCATTCCTACTCTTACTGCTTCTCGACTGCTTAACCACATGGCGATGATAATGCCTGAAACAATGATCAATGCATACCAGTAAATAGGAACTCCTAAAAGGTCAAAAGCGACCCGATTGATTTGTGCAATCATACTTTCACTCCTAGCTATTGTCCGTTTGAATTTTCTTCAATCAAACGGCTCAATCTTTCTTCAAATGTCTTCGTTGCATCGAATCCCATCGTTTTCGCACGGAAATTCATCGCAGCAACTTCAATGATGATCGCGACATTTCGTCCAGTTTTCACAGGTATTTTGATTTGGGGGATACCTACTTCCGCAATTTCAACAGAAGTATCTTCAGACCCTAAACGATCGTATTTTTTCTCTTTTGCCCAAGCTTCTAAGTAGACAGCTAATTGGACTTGCATCGATCCTCTGACTGCACTGGCACCAAAAAGATTCATCACATCAATGATCCCGATTCCGCGAATCTCAATCAAATGTTCAAGGATTTTTGGTGGCTCTCCAATAACAGTTAGCTCATCTTGTTGATACACATCCACTCGATCATCTGCAATCAATCGATGGCCTCTTTTGATCAGTTCTAACGCTGTCTCACTCTTCCCAATACCACTATCTCCTTGGATCAAGACACCTAGTCCATAGACATCGACTAAGACGCCGTGAACACTTGTCCTAGGTGCTAATCGTCCATCTAAATAACTTGATAACTCACCAAGTAAACGTGAGGTTGAGATTGGCGAACGCAAAACGGCCATGCCATGTTCATTTGCTGCTTGAATCATTTCTTCTGGTGCAGCTAAACCTCTAGAGATGATAAAGGCTGGCATGTCTTCACTGCATAAACGACGCATGATCATCAAACGCTCTTCCGGCATCATCCGTTCTGCGAAGCTGATTTCTTTGCTCCCAAATAACTGTAGTCGATCATGCGAATAATAATTAAAATAACCGGTCAATTCCAGTCCAGGTCTGGAGATATCACCGGTTACGATGACACGATTTAAACTTTGCTCGTCACCAGTGACGATTTCTAATGATAGTTTTTCTACTAATTGGCTAACTTTTACCATTTCTGCCATTCGTATACCTCATTTCTATTAAACTGTTCTCTTTTATTTTATCATTCTATCGGTAAAAGTACTACCAATAAAAAAAACAAGGGATATCCTTTTCATTACACTCGTTTTTTATGGCAAGCACCGATCAAGAAATCGCTGTCATTTCTTTAGAAATAAGAAGAGGAAGCGACAATTGCCACTTCCTCTTTCCACTTATTTGATTGTGCTTTATTGTCCTTTGCATTGTTTTCTAACGATTCCTGTTCATATTACGATTGCTAACGATGATATTTACGAATGACATGATCACTGCAATCATTATAGCTGATCCAAATGACGAAAAGCTAAAATTAGCTGCTCCGACAAAGAAGGAGGTCATTTGTAAAATCAATGCGTTGATCACAAAAGTGAATAATCCAAACGTCAACAAGGTAAAGGGGATCGATAAAAACATAATGAATGGCTTGACTAATAGATTCAGCACAGAAAGAACAAAACTCGCCACAACTGCGGTCCAAATACTATTCACAAATATCATATTTGGAAAAATAACTGCCAGAGAGATAAACGTCAGCGTACTAACAACAATACGTTGAAGATAAGACATTAAAAGTCACTCCATTCGTCATCGTTGATTTTCTCTGCCTCTTTTCGTTTATTCGTTTGTTCTCTGTAGTTGTTTTTTTGATAATAGTCGTTGTCATGTCCATAACGACGTTGATTATTCTTTCCTGAAGGCACAAGCAAAGCCAACAGAATGTATAAAATAATTGGGCTTCCGAATGCAACTAAACTTAAGAAGACGTAAATGACACGAACAACTGTTGGATCAATCCCAAGATATTCAGCAATCCCAGCTAAAGTACCTGTCAATACAATATTTTTATTTGATTTTGTCAACTTTTTTTTCATTTTCTTTCACCTCTGTTCTCCTATTTTAATTGAAGAAAGATGCTAAAACAATCTTACTTCGGAAGATTTATTGAAATAATAAACCTATTGTTTGTTTCTTATAAGTATGATTTTCGCTTCGCCTTCCTCTTTCAGAAGGTCGAAGCGAAAAAATTATTTATCTGTATCTTTTAAATAGATACTACCAGTTGTAGTAGACAATTCAATTTTCGCCATTTCATTTTCAGAAACGCGACGGAATTCTAACATTTGATTCGTGCGCTCTTTCTTTTCACGGATCACTTCATAATCAGACAGGCGGCTATTGATACTGCCGAGACTTGTTTTTGCATGACCGTCCATACCGATGGTTGTTGGCAATGCAACTTTGACGTTACCATTGACTGAGCTTGCTTCGATTTTCTTCAAACGATCTTCTTTCACTGTCAAACGAACATCCCCATTGACTAATGAAATCGCTAAGTTTTCTGGTGTTGCGCCAAAAGTAACTGTACCGTTGACTGTTTCAATGATTGAATCTAAAATATCTCCATTACGGACATCGATATTCCCATTGACTCCACCAATCTCAAGCATCGTTGCAGCCATTTGCTCAACCAAGATATTACCGTTTGTTGATTTCATATAAATATCTTTTACATCTAAATCTTCAACTACAATATTACCATTGAGTAATTTGATTGCTGTATGGTCATACGTGCGTTTTGGTAAGTAGAAGACTAAATCGGCACGTACACGTTTGTTCGGGATTTGGAAAGAAATGTGTTCATCATTGACTTCGATTTGACTGCGTTCAGCAAAAGCTTCATAAGGCTCTGCACCCATTTTTCCATAAAGCTTGATTTTCGCTTCGACTTTTACGTCTTCGCTATCCCAAGTTTTCAAGGTGACATTCCCATTAGCCGCTTTGATGTCGATAATACTTGCTTGTGGCGCGCTATAGTAAAATTCGTGTTCAAATTTAGTTGTAGCGATCCCAGGTACTCGTAAACTGACATCTTTCCATTCCATATTATCATTCACTGTTACGGAAACATTTTGGAAGGTTTTCTTTAAGAATTTACCTAGTTGACTCCCAGCTTCAGTCATTTTTTCGCCGACTTGGTTCAATGTGTCATTTGCTTGTTCTTTCCAATCCTCTGGCAAGTCAAATTTCTCAGCAAAGGTGTCTTTTTTCTCAGACCATTGGCTTTTACGGATATCTTTTAATTCAGCTTCAAGCTTGATCCGCTCTTCAGATAAGAGATCTCCGGCTGCTTCAAGTTCTTTGACTTCTTGCTCCAATTGTTGACGTTGTGTCAATTCTTCTTCTGTTAGTTGATCCAACTCTTCTTTTGTATTCAATTGCATCAATGTTTCCTGTTTTTCATTGCGTGCAATTTTATTTTCAAAAAGTTTTGCGTTGACTTCATCTAAGTGAGCAGAAGTTTTGTTCGCTTCAGTCGCCAATTCATCTAAGATTTTTTCTAGATTCTCTTTGTCTTCTTGCTCTTTTTGTCTTGGATCTGGTTCTACTGCTTCACGTTCAGCTTTGCCATTTTCAAGTTCATCGATCAAACGACTTGCTTCATCTTTTTCTTTACGATCAGCATGTACACGATCTGCCTCTTTTGCGATTTGCTTTTCATCTTTTTCAGTTGCCATACTCTCCAATAGGTCTAAACCTTCTTCAGTTGAAAGGATGCCTTTTTTAACTAATTCTAAAATACGTTCTCTTTCTTTCATGGAAATTGCCTCCTTATAGCAAAAATTGTTTGCAAGCTTTTCCTTACATACATATTATGCAATGATTTGAAGAAAAAGTCATAGGACTTAAGTTGTAACTTTCTCTCATTCTTAGGATGATTTTTTCTGTCGAGTAAATAAAATTGAAGAAATGACTGATGTTATCGGTAAAACAAGGATCGCTGCGCTTGTCGTGACTACTACAGTTACATACTCCAAAACGAAAGTTTTTTCGTTGATCAACTGGCCAAAAGACAATTCTAGATCAATGAACCACAATATCAGGGCTAAACAATTTCCCATAAAAGCAAAAACCAAGGTCGTTACTGTTGTAGCTAAAATTTTTCTGCCGATCCGTATACTCGATTTTACTAATTCCCGATAGCTTTGTAATGGATCTGTCAGATATACTTCATACGTCGCACTAGCGATGGACACACTTGCATCTAATACGGCTCCACTCACACTGATCAATAAAATTGCTCGCGTCAATGCGAAAAAATCCAAGGGTACATGCAAATCGAACCCTGTCAGTTCATCTAATTCAATCCTTGTAAACCCTTGGATCGCTAATTCAGAAAGAAACGGCGTCACCACTAAGAAAACCACTAAAAAAAGCAATACACTAAGAAAAGCTGCTTTCATCTTGAGATTATAGCCATTAACAAAAAACAATGTGACACTAGTGATCAATAAAAAGATCACGATGGCACTTGGTAATATTGGCAACCGAAAATGATAGAGGAGTAATAGAAGGAAAAACAACAGGACGTTGATGAACAGACCTAAGATCGTATAGAGCCCATTTTTCCCACCAACCAGTAAAATCAATAGCACTAAGAGAAGTGCTAAGAGCAAAAGTACATTCATCAAATCGCCCTCCGATACTTCAAATGGCCTAAATAGCATAAAAGTGTAATGGGAATCGAAAGGACAATGCCTAGACTTCCGCTGATCACACGTAGCAATTCCAACGAGAGATGTAGCTCAATCGCATCTCTCAAGGGCCAACCATTGTTAAAGTAAACAAGTAACATCGGGATCGTCCCACTGACGTATACGAATAGTAAGATATTCGTCATGGAGCCAATTACATCTTGTCCTACCATTTGACCAGACTGCCACAATCGTTTCATCGTTATTTTTGGTTTTTTATTCACCAACTCATCTAAAGTTGTCGTGACTGTGACAACTGTATCCAATACCCCACCTGTCATCCCTACTAATAAACTAGCTAAAAAAACGGAACGATACGGTCGAGTCAAGTAACTCATTTCCTCATAACGTAATCCTTGATCGTTCAAATAATCCATTGCGAACAAACAAATTAGAAAAGCTACACCTACACTCGTCATGGTTGCGACGATTTTTATCCGTCCACCTTGTTGCCAACCATCTAAGGCAAAAACGCAAATGACCGTTCCTAGAAAGACAAAAAGGACACTCGTCATCACCAAAGATATCCCTTGGATCTGCGTGAAACCCTGAAGAAGTAAAATCAATAACAAGAGATTGAGTCCTACACTGATCAAAGTGAATATGCCTGCTTTTCCGCCTACGAACAAGAGCGCACAGATAAATAAACTTGTAAAAAGGAATAACCAGCCGTCATTTTTTTTGCTGAGTATCTGCCATTCATCCCCGATTTTCCGTACGAGATAAAGTTGATTCGTCTTAGCTTTTGCATGTTCGATCTGATTTTCTTGGTGCGGAATAAACAGAGTGAGTTCTGTTCCTTTCGCTTGCGTATTCATCAATTCTCCTTTGATTACTTGTTGTTCATTTTCTAGCGATACTTGCTGTACTTGCATGATTGGGTCTTCGTACCATTCAGTGGCATGTTGGATTACCCATGCGGCCACAAAACAACTACAAAGAATCAAACATTTGATCAATAATCGTTTTTTTTTGTGCATACGCCTTCCTTTCTAAGGTTGTGAAAGAAGCGGTCAGTACTAAGGCATAAGGCAGAAAAATCGAAAATGGCTTTTTCATTTTTTATTTTTTTGACTTATGTCCGAAGTGTTGCTTCTTGAACACCATTTATTCATTTTTAGAAGGAACAGGATATCTAATGTACCCGATCCTTAAAATTTATGAAATGGATAACAACAAACAATTAATCATCGCCAAATCTCGAATAATTGTCTTCTATATTAATAAAAAAGCCAACTTCCAAAAATATATCTCTCTTTTCGGAAGTTGGCGCTTATTTCTCAGAAATACTGATCAGCATTTGACAAAAATCAGCGAATGATTTTTATCTTTGATTAGTCTCTTCGTTATGATTTGTGTTCAACTCAGTGATTTTACCTGTAGCTAGATACACGATCCATTCACAGATATTTGTTACGTAATCACCGATCCGCTCTAAATAACTTGCTACGTTGACATAGTCCGTTCCACTGATAACAGTTTCGGGATTTGCTTGCATATTTTTGATCGTTGCATTGTAGATCCGATTGAATGATTCATTGACACGATGATCCATATTTGCAATCGTACGTGCATCCTTTTCATCTGTTTTAACGTAAGCGACTAAGACATTATCTACCATTTTTTTGACATAATCAGACATATCAGAGATTTCTTTTTCGATTTCAGGAATTCTTGTTTCTCCTTTAAGACGAATCGTTGACTTGGCGATTGATACTGCGTGGTCAGCCATACGCTCTAAATCTGAACTTGCTTTCATGACTGTGATGATCGTTCGTAGATCAGTTGTCACCGGTTGTTGCAAAGCAATCATTTCAAAACTTTTTTTCTCTAATCGTGTTTCCATATCATTGATTGTAATGTCATTTTCAATTACTTCTTTTGCAAGAACTTTGTCGTGTTTTGTATAAGAGCGCACTGATTTATGCACGGCATTACTAACCATCATTCCCATTTCGTAAAATTGATTATGAAGGTTCAATAATTCTTCTTCAAATTGTGTTCGTAACATCCTCTTTCCTCCTTATCCGAATCGTCCTGAGATATAATCTTCCGTTTCTTTTTTATCAGGATTCATAAATATTTTTTTCGTATTGTTGAACTCGATCAAATTGCCATCTAAGAAGAAAGCTGTTTTGTCTGAGATACGTGATGCTTGTGACATATTGTGAGTCACAATGATCATCGTATAGCGTTCTCTTAATTCTAATAACATACTTTCTATTTTACCAGTAGAGACTGGATCTAAGGCACTAGTTGGCTCATCTAATAAAATAATTTCTGGATTGACAGCTAACACACGGGCAATACACACTCGCTGTTGTTGTCCACCTGATAAAGACAACGCACTTTTATGCAATTTATCTTTGACATCTTCCCAAACAGATGCTGCTTTCAAGCTCTCTTCTACTACTTGGTCTAACACTTTTTTGTCTTTTTCACCTTTGATTTTCAACCCATAAATGACATTTTCATAGATGGAGAATGGAAAAGGATTTGGTTGTTGGAACACCATACCGATTTCTTTACGTAGTCCAACGATATCCGTTTTAGGACTGTAGATATCATTGCCCTTGTAAACGACACTACCAGTGATCGTTACACCTGGGATCAAATCATTCATACGATTCAATGAACGTAAATAAGTAGATTTCCCACAACCAGATGGTCCGATCATTGCAGTGATCTCGCCTTTATTGAAACTTAGATCAATGCCTTTCAAGGCTTCTTTTTCCCCATAATACAGATGAAGATCTTTTGATGAGATAATTTCTTTTGTCATAGCAAGTCCTCCGTCTTAACCAAAATGACCGGACACATAGTCTTCAGTTGCCTGAATCTTAGGTCTAGTAAATATCTTATTCGTCTTGTCATACTCGATCACATTTCCAAGATAGAAGAACGCAGTGTAATCGCTGATCCGGGCAGCTTGTTGCATATTGTGAGTCACAATAATAATCGTATAATCTTCTTTTAAGTTGACTAACGTTTCTTCAACAGTCCCAGTAGAAATCGGGTCTAACGCACTCGCTGGTTCATCAAGCAATAAAATATCTGGTTTCATCGCGATTGCACGAGCGATACAAAGACGTTGCTGTTGTCCACCTGATAACGCCAAAGCACTTTTATTCAAACTATCTTTGACTTGATCCCATAATGCCGCTTGCTTCAAACTAGTTTCGACGATCTCATCTAGTTTTTGTTTGTTTTTCTCACCATGCTGTTTCAAGGCAAACGTAATATTGTCATAGATTGATTTACTAAAAGGATTCGGACGTTGGAACACCATGCCGATTCGTTTGCGCATTTCGTAAACGTCGATTTGTGGTGCATTGACATCGACTTCTTTATACATGATCTTTCCAGTGATCTTCGTGTTTGCGATCCCATCGTTCATTCGATTCAATGAACGTAGATAAGTGGACTTCCCACACCCTGATGGTCCGATCAATGCAGTGATTTTATTCTTTTCAAATTCAAGATTGACACCTTTAATGGCTTCGTTATCGCCATACCATACATGCAAATCATCTGTATATAGCGCGATATCTTTTTCAGCGCCCATTTTGATGATGTTGGTTTCATTCATATTATATTCTTTCATTCTGCTTCTTCTCCTTAAGCTGAAGTCATTTTACGGTGCAGACGTTTTCCAATTGCTCGAGCACCAAAGTTGAATAGTAACACAGCGATGATCAATACTGCAGAAGCTCCTGCCGAAACGGAAACCCCATCGGGCATCGTTCCTTCTGTATTGATTTTCCAAATGTGGACAGCTAGTGTTTCAGCTTGTCGGAAGATACCGATCGGGCTGGAAATGCTAAATGGATTCCAGTTAGTAAAATCTAAGGCTGGCGCACTTTGACCAGCGGTATAGATCAACGCTGCGGCCTCACCGAAAATACGGCCAGAACTCAAGATGACCCCCGTCAAAATACCTGGTGTCGCTTCAGGAACAACGACACGAAGCACTGTTTCCCAACGAGACAATCCTAGAGCTAAACCAGCTTCGCGTTGTGTGTAATGAACTGCTTGTAAAGATTCTTCGACTGTCCGAGTCAATAAAGGCAAGTTGAATACGGTTAATGCCAAGGCACCTGAAATGATCGAGAACCCATATTGGAATTGGATAACGAAAACCAAGAAACCAAAGAGACCGACAACGACAGAAGGCAATGAGCTAAGAATCTCAATGGATGTGCGGATGACATCTGTCAACCAGTTTTTACCTGCATACTCAGACAAGTAGATTCCTGCACCCAGTGAAATCGGAAAACTGATGATCATTGTGATGATCAGTAAATAGATAGAGTTGAATAATTGGATTCCAATTCCTCCGCCAGTTTGATACGCTTTTGACGGTTCAGTCAAAAATGCCCAAGAGATATGTGGAATACCGCGAACTAAGATATAAAGAAGCAACGCAGCGAGGATCAGGACGATGATGCCTGAAATCACATATAAGACACCTGTTGCTATTTTATCAGAACGTTTTGCATTCATTATTTCAATTCTCCCTTCTTACCAATCAAGCGGATAACGATATTAAAGAATAATGACATCAAGAGTAGGATCAAGGCTAGAGACCACAAAACGTTGTTTTCAACGGTACCCATGATCGTATTTCCGATACCCATCGTCAAGATCGATGTCAGCGTTGCAGCTGGAGTGGTAAAGCTTGTTGGCATCAATGCCGCATTACCGATAACCATTTGGATCGCTAAGGCTTCACCAAAGGCACGAGCCATCCCAAAGACGATAGCTGTCAAGATTCCTGGAATTGCTGCGCGTAAGACTACTTTATATGTGGTTTGCCATCTCGTTGCTCCTAATGCAAGAGAAGCTTCACGATAGTGTCTTGGTACGGCTTTTAACGCATCGACTGTCATCGTCGTAACCGTTGGTAAGATCATTACGAACAACACAAATGTTCCGGCTAAAATACCAAAACCCGTTCCGCCAAAAATGCCGCGAATGAATGGAACGATGACGGATAGACCGATAAACCCATAAACAACTGAAGGAATACCTACAAGTAGTTCAATGACCGGTTGTAAAATCTTTGTTCCGTTTTTCGGAGAGATTTCTGTCATGAACACAGCTGCTCCGATGGCAAAAGGTGTTGCAATGATCGCAGATAAAAAAGTAACGATAAACGAACCCGCGATCATTGGTAGAGCTCCTACCATTGGTTTTCCATCCGGCCCGAGTGCGCTTGGATTCCAATTTGTTCCAAATAAGAAATCAAAAACATTGATTTTATCAACAAAAAAGGTCGCTAACCCTTTGCTGGCAACAAAATAAAATATTGCTAAAACAACCACTACAATCAATGCAATACATAAAAAGCTGATAAACTTTCCACGTTGTTCCATTTTCGAGCGCTTGGATTTAGTTACTAGTGCTTTTTTTACATCTTCCACAGATGATTCCTCCTTGGTCCTTTAACATACCTATACAGTCTACTAAGCGAATATCAATTTGATTTTAATAACATGTAAATTTTTTGCTAACTTTGTAAATTTTGTGTAAAGATGGTTAATTCACCACATTACCTTCCCAATCGCGTTCAACTTTCATACTCGACACTGGAATATAGCCTAAATCTCCAACGATATTTTTTTGCACTTCATCTGATAAGATATAAGCTAAAAAGTCTTTCGTTAATTGACTTGTCTCTTTTCGCGTATACATATGCTCATAAGCCCAAATCGTCCAATCATTTGTTGTGACATTCTTGTCTGTTGGCTCGACTCCGTCGATTTTCAGTGTATCCACATCTTTTGATACATAAGAGAATGCGACATAGCTGATTGCTCCTGGGGTATCCGCAACGATTTGACGGACCATTCCACTAGAATCTTGTTCTTGGGAACGAATCGCTGTTTCACCGTCTAAGACCCATTTTTCAAAAGTTGCTCTCGTTCCACTACCTGCTGCACGGTTCAAGATCACGATTGGCTGATCTTTCCCACCTAGTTGTTTCCAGTTCGTCAGTTCACCAGTAAATACTTTTTTCAAGTCTTCCATCGAAATGTTGTCAATGCCGACTTCTTTGTTGACAATTGGTGTAATGCCCACTACTGCTACTCGATGGTCAATCAGCGCGGACGCATCGATCCCTGATTTCTCCTCTGCGAACAAATCAGAATTACCGATCTCAACAGCACCTGATTGGACTTGCGATAAACCAGTACCACTTCCGCCACCTTGTACATTGATAAATTTGCCGGGATTTTCTGATTGATATGTCTCAGCAACCGTTTCAACTAAAGGTTGTAAAGCGGATGATCCCACCGCTGTGATCGATTCACCTTGGTCGACCAGGTTTGAACACCCAGACATTGTTATAAATAGTGCTATCATTGGTATTAATAATCGTAATTTTTTCATTAGAAATCTCCTTCAATCCTAAAGTATTTCCATTTTAACATTTTCACTATTACTTGAAAATCAATTGATTTTATTAAATAACAAATAATTTAATTTAATTAAAAAAAATACTATCTCAATAAATTTTTCTATGCTATACTGGCATTGAAATGTGTCTCTGTACCAAGCAAGCATTAACTTATTTCTTGCTTTCCCCAAAAAACAAGAAATACCCCAAAAGTTAATTCCCGCTCTTGCGAGACGCTTTCTCCATTTCTTGTAATAAAACTACAGAAATGGCCCCGATAGAAAAGGACATGAAAATCTGCTCTTATGAGTCTATTTCATGTCCTTTTTTGTTCAGTTTTTTACAAGAGTGGTGAAACAAGTCGAGCCAATCCCTCTTTTAGCTTGATCATCCAGCCCCGAGCCTCGTAACGTTCTTTTGTCAAACGCTCAGAAACTTTTGCATCTTCAAAAAATGCCCCTCGCACTTGAGTTGCGAGCCGTTCGTCATAGATCAGTGTATTGACCTCAAAATCTAAACGGAAAGAACGAACGTCGATGTTTGCTGAACCTACGGAAACGATTCCGCTATCGATGATCATTGTCTTCGCATGAATAAATCCATTTTCATAAGTTTCGATGACAGCACCATATTCGATCAATTCAGCAGCAAAAGAATACGTTGCCCAATACACTAATGGGTGATCTGGTTTATTGGGAATCTGCAAATGGACCTTCACACCGGATAGCAATGCCAATTTCAACGCTTCATGGATTGATTCATCTGGAATATAATAAGGCGTTTGGATCAAAATCTCCCGCTTGGCCAGTGAGATCATTTTAAGGTACGTCATTTTGATTTGTTCATGTTCTGAGTCTGGTCCACTCGTCACGACCTGTAAGGCAATCTCACCGGTTGATGCAATACTTGGGAAAAAGCGCGCCGCATAATGCACTTCTTTTGTATGTTGAGAATTCCAATCCATCAAAAAGCGATTTTGTAGCGCATAGACTCCTTCACCATAGATACGCAAATGATTATCTCGCCAATAACCAAATTTTTGTACGAGACCTAAATACTCATTTCCCACATTGAATCCACCTGTATAACCAATTTTCCCATCGATTACTACGATCTTTCGATGATTACGATAATTGATTCGCGGGTTCAGATAAGGAACAAAAAGCGGAAAAAAGAAAGCAACTTCTCCACCAGCTTCTTTTAACTCATGGAAAAACTTGGTTGAAACTTCCGTCGATCCCCACGCATCCAGTAAAACTCTTACTTGTACCCCTCTGCGAGCAGCAGAAGTTAATGCTTGGCAGACCTCGATCCCTAAGCTATCGCTGCGATAAATATAATATTGTAGATGGATGTGGTCAGTTGCCTGTTCAATATCCTCGATCAACCGGTCAAATTTTTCTCTGCCATCGGTGAACAGCGTCACATCATTGCTTGTGGTATACAGTGTGCTTTCTCCAACAGTTAACATATAAATCAACTGTTTGACATCCACTTGTCCAGTCGGAGGATGTGGGTATAATCCCCGCATCAATGCCTGTCGATCCTCTTCGATCTCTAAGTTCTTACCGATCTTTCCTTGAATCTTCAAATCAAATATCTTATCTTTTGAAATCCCACGTCCAAAGAAAATGTAAAGGAAAAAACCTAGTATCGGGATAAAAGTCAATACAAGTAACCATGCCCAAGTTTGAGCAGTTTCTTTTCTTTCGGTAAAAACGATCACTAAAGATAATAATGTGTTCGTAAGCAGTAAGATCGTCGAAAAATTGTCAAAAATAATATCCATTGCCTCACCTCTTATCCGGCTATCCTCCTTAGGATAGCGAAGTTGTTTTTTAAAGTAAAGAAAAACCACTGATTTGTCTACCAGAAAAACCGACTTCCTTAGAATACTATAGATAGACAGGAAAGAGTAAGTTTATTTTTCTATAAAATAGATTTTTCGAGAATGAAAATTTTTACAAAAAAAAACCAGCAGGATCGCTCCCACTGGTCTGCTTCATATCTTTGACTAAAATTTCAAGAATCTTCTCATTGAAATAATCGAACCTAATGAACCAATAATGACACCAATACCGGCCATCAATGCGTCGATTTTCCAAACGATATCCTGTGGCTGTATCAATGAGTAATTTGAACGCAACAAGGTTGGGTTGAGCAATTTGTAGATTTCCTGATACCCAAATGTGAAAATCAATACAGGAATAATGGCTCCAATCAAGCCGATCCAACCTCCTTCAAGGAAGAAAGGCCAACGGATATAGCCATTCTTGGCACCAACTAAACGCATGATCTGGATCTCTCTTTGACGTGAAATGATCGTGATACGAATCGTATTTGAGATCAAGAACATCGCGACAAATAATAGCAAGGCAGCTGCTGCTAATCCCCATGTACGTACTGCCGCAGCAATATCAAAGATTCGGTCAGACGAAGTGCCACCATAATCCGAACGGAAAACATTTTTCAACTTCGCGGCTTCTTCAGAAACTTCTTTAGTATAAGAAGGTTGTGTCGTTGTTACAACGTATACATCGTATAACGGATTGCCGTCTCCCTCAAACAAACTCCAAGAATCACCCATTTGATCCTGGATTTTCTTTAATTCTTGGTCTTTACTTGAAAATTCAACTTTGTTGACGTGTTCAAGTTCATTCAATTCTTTTTCGAGTGTTTTCATATCTTTCTCATTCGTCCCGATATCAACGAACACAGAAACATCTACGTTACCTTCGATGTCTTCGGCTAATTTAGTCGCATTCATGATGATTGCCATAAATACACCAACCAAAGTCAGTGTGATCGTCACCGCACTGATTGATGCGATGGTCATCCAACCGTTTCGTTTTAAACTTTTGATACTTTCTAATAAATGACGGAAAAAGGTTCTAATCATCGTATCCATATTCCCCTTCCGCTTGGTCACGAATAATCCGGCCATTTTCAATGGCGATTACGCGGTGACGAATTGTATTAACGATCGTACTGTTATGTGTAGCCATAACAACAGTCGTTCCTTGCGCATTGATCCGATCCAATAACTTCATGATTTCCCATGAGTTTTCCGGGTCTAAGTTTCCTGTCGGTTCATCTGCAATCAATACTTTTGGTGTATTCACGATTGCTCGAGCAATCGAAACACGCTGTTGTTCCCCACCTGATAATTCACTTGGGAAAACACGTACTTTATGTTTCAAGCCGACTAAGTCTAAAACTTCCATGACACGTTTTTTTATGTCACGAGGTTTTCTACCGATGACTTGCATCGCATATGCGACATTTTCATATACTGTTTTTCGAGGCAACAATTTATAGTCTTGGAAAACTACTCCGATTTCTCTACGTAAATAAGGTACTTCACGATCTTTGATATTTATCAGATCATGGCCAGCAACGTTCAATGTTCCTTTCGTTGCTTTTTCTTCTCGGTACATCAATTTGATGAATGTAGATTTACCAGCACCAGATGGTCCTACTACATAAACAAACTCTCCTTGGTCAATGACGATCGAGAGATTTCGGATAGCTGTGGTACCATTTGAGTACTTCTTCATTACATCCTTCATTTCAATCATGGCGTTCTCTCCATATCTTTTCAGTCTTTAGTCATTATAGCATGGGAATGTTTCAGCTTGCTTTCGAAATCTTACAATTTTATTTCAATTTACTACTAATCGTAAGCATACTATATATGCATTTTTAAATAGCCATCGATGAATGGGTCTAACTCGCCATCCATCACCGCTTGGACATTTCCAGTTTCCACATTGGTCCGATGATCTTTGACCATCGAATACGGATGGAAAACATAAGAACGGATCTGTGAGCCCCAGCCGATTTCCATTTGTTCCCCACGTAATGCAGCTGCTTCTTGTTCTTTCTTTTCAACTTCCAATTGATAAAGTTTCGCTTTCAGCATCCCCATCGCTTGTTCACGGTTTTTTAATTGTGAGCGTTGTGCCTGACTGGCAACGACCGTTCCTGTTGGCAAATGTGTGATCCGTACAGCAGATTCTGTTTTGTTGATATGCTGTCCACCCGCTCCACTTGCTCGGTAAGTGTCGATCTTCAAATCATCAGGATTGACCTCGATGTCGATCATGTCATCTAATTCTGGCATGACATCGACCGAACAAAATGACGTATGTCGGCGTTTCGCCGAATCAAATGGCGAGATCCGAACAAGACGGTGAACGCCTTTTTCTGATTTCAGATAACCATAAGCATTATGCCCTTTGATCAATAATGTCACACTTTTGATTCCAGCTTCATCACCAGCCTGGTAATCTAACATTTCCACTTGGTAGTTGTGTTGCTCTGACCAACGGGTGTACATTCGTAACAACATACTTCCCCAGTCTTGAGATTCTGTTCCCCCAGCACCTGGATGCAGCTCGACGATGGCGTTATTGCGGTCATAAGGTCCGTCTAGTAACATGGCTAATTCGTAAGTCGTCATTTTTTCAGCTAACGCACTGATTCGCTCTTGTGCTTCTTCTTGCATTTGTGCATCTGGCTCTTCTTGTAACATTTCCACCATCAATTCTAGTTCTTCTAGCTCTTGTGCGAGTTCATTGAACTGATCATAGGTTTCTTTGTTTGCATTATTTTCATTGATCACTTTTTGTGCAGCTTCACTATCATCCCAAAAACCTGGTTCAGCCATTTTTGCTTCTGCTTCAGCAATATCTTCTTCCAGCTGATCTAAGTCAAAGAGACCCCCTAAAACTTGTGACTTTCTCTTGCATTTCGGTTAGGAGGTTTCGAATTTCAGAAATTTCCATTTCGATTTCCTTCTTTCTGTCTAATCTTCATTGTTTAGTCTACCAGAATCTTGAACGAACAGAAAGAATAAGATGCGACAAGCTTGCCACTTTCCCTTTTTCATTCCGTTCTTAATGGTAGTGTGTCCCAAAAGTAACCTCTTCGGAAATAAGGTGGAATCCACAAAAATTCAACGAACGATTTTTGCGGATTCCACCTTATTTCTTGAGGCTCAGTACTGCTTGACCTCAGGGAAGTCATAAAACAAAAAATAGTGCTTTAAGATTCCCTATCTATTTTAGTTTGTGAAAAGGAACGATCACTCTCATATGAGGGGAGTTCCTTTTCTGAATTGATCAAATCTTATTGTTCAGTATGAACGATTTCTTTCAATAGGAAAGATTACATTTCATTCTTGCCGTGACAATTTTTGAATTTTTTACCACTGCCACATGGACAAGGGTCATTACGACCAACTTTATTGACACTGACAGGCTGTGATTTCACATTCAATCGACTGTTTTCTTTCGCGCCGCCTTCTGTTGGTTGAACAGGCTGTCCTTGAGACACTTGTTCACGTTGGACGTTTTGACGGATCTCTGCTTTCATAAAGATACGTGTTACTTCGTATTCGATTGCACCAATCATGTCTTCAAACATTTTGTAGCCTTCTGTTTGATATTCGACAAGTGGATTGTTTTGTCCGTAAGCACGTAGTCCGATTGATTGACGTAATTGATCCATTGCATCGATGTGGTCTGTCCATTTTGAATCGACAACACGTAAGATCACGACTTTTTCAAACTCAAGTAATTGCTCAGGTCCATTTAGTTGTGAAGCTTTCGTATTAAAGATTTCTTGTGCTTTTTCATTTAAGAATTCTTTGATTTGTTGCGGTGTCTTGCCTTCTAGATCAGCCAATGAAATACTGTCTTCATGAACAAGTGTACTACCAGCAAAGTCAACGATCCCTTCAAGGTTCCAGTTTTCCTTTTCAAGTTGAGTATGTGCATCTACTACTCGACTGATCGTTCGTTTGACCATATTCATCAATGGTTCAGATAGACTTGTTTCTTCCATGATGACGTCTTGACGTTGTTTATAGATGACTTCACGTTGTTCACGCATCACGTCATCGTATTGAAGAACGTTTTTACGTGTGTCGTAGTTGTTTCCTTCTACACGTTTTTGCGCAGATTCAACTTGTTTCGACAACATCTTACTTTGGATCACTGCATCTTCTTCACCGATCTTCATGCGTTCCAAGAAAGCTTTGATTCGTTCTGAACCGAATCGTTTCATCAAGTCATCTTCAAGAGACAAGTAGAATTGTGACATCCCTGGATCTCCTTGACGACCGGCACGTCCACGTAACTGGTTATCGATACGTCTTGATTCGTGACGTTCTGTACCAATAACGGCTAATCCACCCAACTCACGAACACCTAGACCTAACTTGATATCCGTACCACGACCAGCCATGTTCGTTGCAATCGTAACTGCTCCTTTTTGACCAGCATTCATGATGATCTCGGCTTCTTTAAAGTGGTTTTTGGCATTTAGTACTTCATGAGGTACGCGTTCTCGGTTCAATAAATCAGAAAGCAATTCAGACGTTTCAACAGCGACAGTACCTACAAGAACAGGTTGTCCTTTACGGTAACGATCTTTGATATCTTGAACGACTGCATTGAACTTGCTTGTCAATGTCGGATATAACAAATCTGGACGATCATCACGAATGACCGGACGATTTGTAGGGATTTGAATGACTTGGATGTTGTAGATTTCTCTAAACTCTTCTTCTTCTGTCTTCGCTGTCCCTGTCATACCAGATAATTTCTTATACATACGGAAATAGTTTTGGAATGTGATCGATGCCATCGTTTTTGTTTCATCTTCGATCTCCACGCCTTCTTTGGCTTCAATCGCTTGGTGCAAGCCATCAGAATAACGGCGTCCATCCATGATACGACCAGTAAATTGGTCAACGATCATTACTTTTCCATCTTGGACCACATAGTCGATATCTAAAATCATGATATAGTTTGCGCGTAATGATTGATCGATATGATGCGTTAAAGCAGAATTTTCGATATCATATAAGTTATCTAAACCAAAAGTTTCTTCGGCTTTTTCAATTCCCGCTTCAGTCAAGCTGATCGTTTTTGATTGAACATCGATTTTATAATCTTCTTCTTCTTTCAATCGTTTGACAAAGTTATCAGCACGCGTATATAACGCAGTTGACTTTTCTGCTTGTCCAGAAATGATCAATGGCGTTCTTGCTTCATCGATCAAGATCGAATCGACTTCATCGACGATTGCATAGTTCAATGGACGTTGTACCATTTGATGACGATAAACGACCATGTTGTCTCTCAAATAGTCAAACCCTAGCTCGTTGTTTGTACTATACGTAATATCACAATTGTAGGCTTCACGTTTTTCATCTGCTGATTTTGAATTGATATTCAAACCAACTGTCAAACCTAAGAAGTTGTATAACTCACCCATCTCATTGGAGTCACGGGTAGACAAGTATTCATTGACAGTAACTACGTGAACGCCTTCTCCCGTCAAAGCATTTAAATAAACAGGCATCGTAGCAGTCAAGGTTTTCCCTTCACCGGTACGCATCTCTGGAATATTTCCATCATGAAGTACGATCCCCCCCATCAACTGCACAGGGTAAGGGTACAATCCTAATACGCGTTTTGCTGCTTCACGAACGACTGCGAAAGCTTCTGGTAAAAGTTGATCTAATGTTTCCCCTTTTTTATATCTTTCCTTAAATTCGGTTGTCTTTGCTTGTAATTGTTCATCTGTTAATGCTGCCATATCATCAGCATGAGCTTCGATTTTTTTTACAATACTTTCTAAACGTTTTAGTTCTTTCTTATCATTTTCGATAATCGAACGAATAAAATTGGCCATGCGTTGTTTAATCTCCTTTTATATAATATCCAAACTATGTAGACTCTGTTTCTTATTTTATCATTAGTTGTGGATAAATGAAATAACTTAAGACAATTAAAGTGATATCTTCATAATTATTTCATATTCTTTTTTATCTATTCAATCCGAAAAAAAAGCTTGCAGTAGTCATTAGAGACCACTGCAAGTTTTTCTCATGTTATTCTTTCGTTATTTATCAATCAGTTTCGATCAATCCATATTTGCCATCTTTACGACGGTAAACAATGCTTGTACCATTCGTTTCTGCATCTTCAAAGATGAAAAAGTTATGGCCTAACATATTCATTTGTAAAACAGCTTCTTCGCTGTCCATTGGTTTCAATGACAAGCGTTTTGTACGCACGATATCTAATTCAGACTCATTTTCTTCTTCGTCTTCATTATTGAACATAACCGCCGCATTTGCTGTATTCAAACCAGTTTCACGAGATTTGCGATTGATTTTTGTTTTAAATTTGCGGATTTGACGTTCCAATTTATCAACAACCAAATCAATACTTGCATATAGATCTGGTGAAGTTTCTTCGGCACGTAATACGAGATAAGGTAATGGAATCGTAACTTCCACTTTTGCTGTTTTTTCAGTATAAACTTTTAAATTCACATGCGCCGTAGCATCGGGAGCATCGCTGAAATAACGTTCTAATTTTCCTACTTTTTTCTCTACGTAGTCACGAATCGCTTCAGTTACTTCGATATTTTCGCCGCGTACATTATATCTAAACATAAAAACTACCCCTTTCATCTACCACAATCAAGAAGGAGAAGGACCACTCTTTCCCTCTTCTTACTTCTATTATATCGAACTCGTAAGCATTTGCAAACTAAATCGCTGTCATTTTACTGCTGTTTCTACAAAAAGCTTATCTAGCAAGTGAGAACGTCTGTACTTTATTGGGTGACTGCGCCAATAGGCAGGTCGCTGCATGGAACATCGTCTGGCCAGTCGTATAAACATCATCGATCAGTAAGATATTTTCCCCTTTGATTTTAAGTGTAGATGGCTGATAAACAAATGGTTGGGACGTAATCAAACGTTGCTCTCTTGTTTTTTTAGATTGCGGTGTATGGTGTTTTTCTCTGATCAGCAATTCTTGAAAAGGAAGCCCAGCAGCTCTCAATAGTTCACTCACTTGATTAAATCCCCTTTCGCTGATCCTTTCTGTAGACAATGGGATCGGACAAAAAACAAACGACTTATATTGTTTTCGTAATTCTTGTAACTCTAAGCTGAATGTGTGTGCCAACAGGATATCCCCCATGAATTTATATTGTTTGAGCCAAGTACGGAACGCGTGATCATAGCGGAAGAACGCACGATGACAAAAACGATAGTCAGGATAACGCGTACGCCAATGCAAGCAATCTCGGCAATAGTCAGGTTGATCAATCGCCTGTTTCGTCCATACTTTTTGGCAGCCTTCGCACTGATGGCTACTCTCCTGTTGTATTCGTTGGAATAAAAATTGACATTCCTGGCAACGTCTCGCTATTTTTTTCAGTCCAAGCAATTCACTAATTGTTATATTTCTACTAAATGTTTTCTTACAGTATACGCATCTCATCTCGTTGCTCTTTTCCTTTTTTATTCATTTGTTTGATTTCTTTACACGCCTTTGCGATAGCACGTGTCTTTTCTTCATAGAAAAAATAGACCTGACTATTGGTGAATCCTCCCTTTCGATCGGCACGTCCAGCAATTTGGACCAGTGATGATTTGCTGAATACCGGATGATCGGCGCCTAAAACAACGACTGAGATCCGTTCAAAAGTCACCCCGCGCTCTAAGATCATCGTTGTCAAAAACACATCGTAATGTTGCTCTCTCATATTTTGGACTTTGCTACTACGTGCTTCATCTTTTGATGAGGCGGATGTCATACGACAAGACAATTGTTTTTTTAATTGTTTCTCCAATTGCTCCATTAAAGAGATACTCGGGCAAAACAATAGCACATGGTTTTCTTTGACTAGCTCTTGGATCAAGCGACACAATCGTTGATTCTTTTTTGGGTGTAAACAGCGATTAGCCCACTGATCCCAAAAAAGCAGTTTCGGTTCTGGCAATAATCGTTGATGAAAGCGTAAAGCCAACTGATGAACAGTCATAGCTGTTCGGCTTTTTTTCAATAACTGGTCATCGGGTGTCGCACTTAAATATATCAGTTGGCCATTTCTTTGTAGCGCGGTTTCCACTGCATAAGCTAACCCTTGATCCCCCACAAATGGAAAAGCATCCACTTCATCTACTACTAAAAGAGCAAATGCTCGGTAAAAACGATACAACTGATGCGTCGTACAAATCACTAAAGAACCATAGCGATCAGGTTCGTCTAATTTCCCATGAAGCAGGCGGATCGTTTCTTCTGGGAAGACCTTGCTAAGTCGTAGGTATAATTCCTGACAAACATCGATCCTTGGTGAGGCGATAGCAACTCTCCTACCTTTAGCTAAGGTCTTTCGGATACTGGCGTAAAGCATCTCCGTCTTGCCTGAACCGGTAACTGCCCAAACCAAATGCTCACCCGATCGTTCACATAGATCATCCGAAATTTGCTGTTGTAGTGTTGTTAATTGACCTTCCCAACAGTGATTTATATGACGCTTCTTTCCATTTGGTTGTTCGAATAAGTAGAGCTGTTGCAGGGTATCGCAACGCCCCAAAAACAGACAGTGGGGACAGTAGTAGGTAGACGCATTGAGCCTTGCAGTTTGCAAAGGGGTCGTTTGACTGCAACGATTGCAATAAAGCTGCTTCTTTTTTATTGTGATTGCATCGACCACTACATAGTTCAATTTTTCATAAGAATGTTCATTCCCATATACTTCTTTAGTTAATAATCGCCGCCCAAAAAAATCTTCCGCTTGCATGTGCACTTCTCTCCCTTCGCAAAATAGATACGCCAAAAAAGAAATTCTTCATGCAGAATCAATCGGATTGATCCAATTAGAAAATCAGCTAATAAGCGGACGAACGAACGTGATGATTTCAATGAAAAACAAAAAAAGTATGAAACTGAGTCAGCGGGCCATTTCTTTAACAGAAACTTTCGGACTCAGATCATACTGATATATGTAGCTAGACCTAAATTTGAACTTGAATCGAGGGATCGGATCAACAGCTAGAAAAATAGTTATTCGTCAAACAACCAACTGGATTTGACTAATTGATTGAATACGATAAATTCTTTTTCTAAATTGATGACCACCACTTCATAGCCAGCATTGATCCAGCCATAGGCGCCTTTTTCAGGATGTTTATAGTCGTTCGCCCACCAATCGGTACTTTCTCGTGCAGAACGGGGCAAGGCACTACTTGGAAAAAGCAACTCATCGATTTGAGTAAATGTCAGCGTGATTTGAGAGCCACCATTTGTCTTTAAATAATGAGTGATGGCATCATACTTTTTGACTCGTTCTTTCATGTTACGCACCTCACTTTTCTTTATTATCCCATATTCCCTTCGTTAAGCAACTATTAACATAATTGTCATGCAGAAAAAAATTCTCTATACTTGAAAAGAGACGAGAACAAACAATGAAAGTAGTGAAACAGATGTTAGAACGTTATTACACGATCAAAGAAAATGGTCAAAGTGAGCTTGAAATAAAAAAATCACGTTTTATCTGCTCACTGAAACGAGTTGAAACGGAAGAAGAAGCAAAACAATTTATCCAAGAAACAAAAAAAGAACATTGGAAAGCCAATCATAATTGTAGTGCGTTCGTGATTGGTGAAAAAAATGAGATTCAACGAAGTAGCGATGATGGTGAACCGAGTGGAACTGCTGGCGTGCCGATGCTAGAAGTAATCAAAAAAAATGAACTAATCAATGTTGCGGCTGTTGTGACACGTTATTTCGGCGGGATCAAATTAGGTACAGGCGGCTTGATTCGTGCATATGCGCATTCGGTTTCCCACGCATTACAAGAAATTGGCATCGTTGAAGGGACATTGCAACAAGAATTATCGATTCATATTGCCTATCCCCAGCTAGGAAAAATAGAAAACTTCTTGGCACTCCAGCAGGTGAATGTGAAAGAAATCCGCTATACAGAAAAAGTCATCGTTGTTTGCATGATCAATGAAAAAGAGGTCTCTGCTTTCCAAGAAGCAATCATTGAACTTTTGAGCGGTCAAGTGACATTTACTGAAGGCGCTGTTTCTTATCATGAACAACTCATTCAAACAAGAGAATGAGCCTGATCATAGAGAAAAAGACCAAAGAATAGAAGGCAGCTATGCCAATGACTATTCTCTGGTCTTTTTATTCAATATGAACGATCATCTTTCTAAATAAAACTCAAAGCGGTCGCCGACATATTGGGTACGTACGTATTCAAATGGCGTGCCATCTTCAAAGTAAGAGATCTGTCTTAAACGTAAAACAGCATCTCCTCGCTTGACCTCTAAATATTCAGCAATTTTTTCTGAAGCTAAGACTGCTGAAATTGTTTGTTTCGCCGCACCGATCTTGTTTCCTCTTTTTTCTTCGAGTGTTCGGTACAATGACTCCGTAATTTCTGCTTTGCTGTATCCGTCGATGATTTTTTGCGGAATACTCGCAATCTCAAAGCAAATAGGGATATCATCAGCAAAACGAATACGTTCCATTCGTAAGATAGTATCATCTTTTTTTAGTTGCAATTTCTCCATTTCACTCGAACTTGGTGACGTGAGAAAATAAGAAATCGTTCGACTGGATGGTACACGATTTTGTGATTCCATGATTTCGGTAAAACTGGTTGCACCAGACATCTTTTCTTGGACTTTTTCTCGTGCCACGTAGGTACCTGATCCAATTTTTCTTTCAAGGATTCCTTCATCGGCTAAGTTTTGGATTGCTTGTCTTAAAGTCATTCGACTAACATTAAACTTGATGGCTAATTCTCTTTCTGAAGGAAGACGATCTCCAATTTTCCAGACGCCTTGCTCGATTTCACTTTTGATTTGATCGTGAATTTGTATATATACCGGTAATTGATTCGACATAACATCTACCCGTCCTTTCATTTCTATTTTATTATAACTGGTATATACCTAATTCTCAACAAAAAAGAGCCCATCATGCTGTTCATTCCACTGCCTTGCCCTCCGATATAATAGCGTTTGGATATAGACCTATGATCATTCACTCTTATTCAATAAGTAATTAAAGTAACAAGCCCTTACTATTCTTGCTCGGAAACGACAGAATCAAAAAAGGCTGGCTCAAGTTCACCCAACTAATCATTGATCCAGTATTTTCATGGCCGTTGCCATCATCAAACGGATTCGATTCAATTGATTGACTAAGGAAGCACCTGGGTCATAATCGATTGCCGTAATGTTGGCTTTTGGGTAACGATGACGAAGCTCTTTGAATACCCCTTTGCCTACGACATGATTCGGTAGACAGCCAAATGGTTGCATACAAACGATATTAGGCACATCATTTTCCAACAATTCAATCATCTCACCGGTTAAAAACCAGCCTTCGCCGGTCTGATTGCCAATTGATAAAATCTGGCTTGCTCCCTCTGCTAATTGATGAATTGGTGTTATTCCATCAAAGCGTTGTGATTTCCTTAATGCTTTATCCATTGGCTTTACAACATATTCAATCAAGCGGATAAGAAACTGCGCGACCCATTTACTTTTTTTCGAATGACCTAAATGTTCATATTTCCAGATTTGATTGTATATCGAATAATTCATAAAGCCCATGATATCAGGTACAACGACTTCAGCTCCTTCTTCTTCTAATAATCGGACGATATCATTATTGGCTGTCGGTGAATACTTGACTAGGATCTCTCCAACAATCCCTACTTTAGGTTTCGTTTGGTTCGTTAGCGGAACCGTGTCAAAATCATGGATGATTTTCGCCATATTTCGATTGAAATTTGTCAAAGAACCATTTTTGACATTGCGTTCCACTCGTTCAAGCCATTGATGGTGTATTTCATCAATCGCGCCTTTTTCTATCTCATACGGTCGAGTGCGGTAAACGACTCGTTCAAAAAGATCGCCATATAAAAAAGCAACAGCTAAACGTTTCAACAATGGCAATGTGAACGTAAAACCAGGAGAAGATTCTACCCCTTGATTGCCGAAAGACACAGAAACCACAGGTATCTGTGGGAAGCCAGCTTCATCAAGCGCCTTGCGAAGTAGTGGGATATAATTAGTCGCTCGGCATCCACCTCCTGTTTGGGTCATCATCACGCTGGTATGATTTAAATCATATGTGCCACTTTCCAATGCCTCGACTATTTGCCCAATCGAGATGATTGCTGGATAACACGCGTCATTGTTGACATACTTCAACCCAACATCAACGGCACTGCCACTTTCACTTGGCAAACAAACGACTCGATATCCCGAGGATTTTAGAGCAACATCAACTAAACCAGATTGATGGATAGGACTTAACATCGGCAATAACAAGGTATGTGTTTTCTTCATTTCTTTGGTAAAGGTGATTTTTTCCGGTGTAAGAAATTGTTTCGTTGGGCGAAATTTTTGTTTGGTTCGTGCATTGACTGCCGCTTTTAATGAGCGCAAGCGTATCCTGATGGCACCTAAATTTGCACCTTCATCGATTTTTAGGACAGTGTATAACTTGCCATATTGCGCCATGATTTCTTCCACTTGATCAGTTGTCACCGCATCGATACCACACCCGAAAGAGTTTAATTGCACTAATTCTAACTCCTTAGATTTGGCGACGACTCGGGCAGCTGCATATAATCTTGATTGATAGACCCATTGATTCACTACTCGTAATTGCCCCACATCTCCTAGATGAGCAATGCTATCTTCTGTCAAGACATGGAAGCCTTCTTGTGTGATCAATTCTGCAATCCCATGATTGATTTCCGGATCTAGATGGTAAGGGCGACCTGCAAGGACGATGCCACGTTCATTGTTTTGATGTAGCATCCTCAAGGTTTCTTCTCCTTTTTGCTGAATTTCTTTTTTTAAATCGGCTAATGCTTCATATCCTTGGTGTAAGGCTTCTTTTATTTGATCTTCTGAAAATCCATAGTCAGAAAATGTTTGGTGTAACGTCTTTGCCACTGATGCTTCGTTCGCTAGATTCAAAAACGGCTGACGGTAATCGATCCTTCCTTCCCGAATCGCATCGACATTATTTTTGATGACATCTGGATAACTTTGAACGATGGGACAATTAAAATGATTGTCCGCTTGGTTGTTCTCCTTTTGCTCAAAGATCACGCCCGGATAAAAAATGCAGGGAACACCAGCATCGATCAGTGACTGGATATGGCCATGCACCAGTTTCGCTGGATAGCAGACGGTATCACTTGAAATCGTGTCGATTCCTTGTTCGTAGATTTCCTTACTCGAACGAGGGGATAAGACTACTCGAAAGCCTAAAGTACGAAAGAAAGTCTGCCAAAGAGGAAAGTTTTCATACATATTCAATACTCTTGGAATCCCGATTTCCCCGTTGACAGCTTCTGTTTTTCGTAATGGACGGTAACGGAATAATTGCCGAGATTTTTCAGCCACTAAATTGATTTTCTTATCGGCTTTTTTGATTTTGATCTGTGCCCCACGTTCACAACGATTACCAGAAATCAACTTCCGACCATCAGAAAATAAAGTGACCGTCAATAGGCAATTATTCTCACACAACCCACAGTGCGTCAATTCTTTTTCTGTCGTCAACTGAGACAATTCTTCGAATGAGAGTACTTCACTTATTTCCCCTTTTTGATATTCTTCCAAAGCAATCAAAGAAGCCCCATATGCACCCATCAATCCTGCGATAGAAGGACGAACAACTTCTCTTCCACTGATTGTTTCAAATGCTCGCAAGACTGCATCGTTGTAAAAGGTTCCACCTTGGCACACGATCTTATTGCCTAGATCTTCTGGTTTTCTGATTTTGATCACTTTGTAGATCGCATTTTTGATCACAGAATAAGATAGACCAGCCGAGATGTCTCCAACAGAAGCGCCTTCTTTTTGGACTTGCTTGACCTTTGAATTCATGAAGACCGTACATCTGGAACCTAAGTCCACAGGGTTCTTGGCTGAAATAGCTGCAACCGTAAAATCTTGGATTCCATAACCTAATGACCTAGCAAATGTTTCGATAAATGAACCACAACCTGAAGAACAGGCTTCGTTCAATTGAATCGAGGACAATGCGCCGTCCTTGATCGTCATTGCCTTCATATCTTGTCCGCCAATATCTAAAATAAAATCGACACCTGGTTGAAAAAAATTTGCTGCTTTATAATGCGCCATCGTCTCGACTTCACCAATATCGATTTTCAACGCACTCTTGATCAACGCTTCACCATATCCAGTCACTACCGCTTTACCGATAAAGCAGCCTTTGGGCATTTGCTGATACATATTTTTCAATACGTTGATGGTTGTTTCTAAAGGCTGTCCTTCATTGTTTCCATAAAACGAGAATAATAGCTCTCCTGATTGATTGATCAAGGTGACTTTCGTCGTTGTCGAACCAGCATCAATACCTAGAAAAGCCACCCCCTGATGGGTAGCTAGCGCACGTTCTTGCACCTTCGCTTTTTCGTGTCGACTGCGAAAATCAGCTAACTCTTGATCGTTCTGAAACAGTGGCGCTAAAGAACGAGATGGATGAAGCAACTCTTGCTCTTGGCTTTTCAATTTCTGGATTAATTCACTGAGTGTTTTTTCCTTTGAAGTTTTTGCGTGATAAGCTGCCCCTAATGCTACGAATAGTTGCGGATTTTCTGGAAAAATCACTTCTTCTGTCGATAGACCAAGCGTTTCAATAAAGCGTTGGCGCAATTCGGACATAAAGTAAAGTGGGCCACCTAAAAAGGCGACCTTTCCTTTGATCTTTCTGCCTGCTGCTAAACCAGCGATCGTTTGATTGACGACGGCTTGAAAAATACTAGCAGCGATATCGGCTTTCGCCGCTCCTTCATTGATCAGTGGTTGTACATCCGTTTTAGCGAATACACCACAGCGAGAGGCAATTGGATAAAGCTGTTGGTACGCTTTGGCTAGTTCATTCAACCCATTTGCATCGGTTTTCAATAGTGCTGCCATCTGATCAATAAACGCGCCTGTCCCTCCCGCGCAGCTACCATTCATGCGTTGTTCTAAAGAAGAACCAAAAAAAGTGATTTTGGCATCTTCTCCCCCTAATTCAATTGCTACATCTGTTTCGGGAATCCTTTCTTCGATCGTTTTTGTACATGCAATCACTTCTTGGATAAAAGGTAATTGTAGATGTTCCGCTAATCCCATACCGCCAGAACCAGTGATGGCAAAAGCAATCCCCTGATCTTGTAAGGTTGTTTTGGCTTCTTCTAATATGTTGATGGTTGCTTTTCTGATATCTGCATAATGTCGTTCGTATTTAGCAAAAAGAGTTTCGCCATGGTTATCAAGAATCACTAATTTTACTGTCGTTGAACCTACATCGATACCTCCGTACATTTTCATCGTCTCGCCACCTTCTTAAAAAAACGCTTTGTTTAACATTGAACAAACCGTCTGTTATACTACATATATCTATTTTAAAACGATTTAGAGCGATTTCAATAAGCAATAATCGTCAGTTTGTGAGATAAACAACAATCGTGTGCGATTTGTCGACCAAAAGTGAGGAGATTTTTATGATGAAGAAAAACGATCTTCGAGTGAAACGTACCAATAAAATGATTATTGAAGCATTCTTACGTTTACTAGAAACAAAAAGTATGGAGCGAATCACGATCCAAGAAATTGCCGATGAAGCAATGATCAATCGTGCGACTTTTTATGCTCATTTCAAAGATAAACAAGATCTTTATGAGCATTTATTCCATATCGCTATCCAGACATTTACCTCGATCTTAGATTTGGAACCCTTGATGGAAGACAATAAATTGAAGCTGAAACGGGTCAACCGCGCCTTAACTCAAATTTACCAATTGGTGGCTGAGAACAAAGCCATATTTATTACGACTTTGGACGGCACTTCGATCGAGTTTTTCAGGAAAAAGTTAAAAATTTTCTTATCAGAAAAATACGCCACTATCTTTGATCGTCTAAAAATCACAGAGAACGAACTAGAAGTACCTATTGACTTTATCACAGAATACATAACTGCCATTTTCACCGGTACTTTACATTGGTGGGTCACTAGTGATACCGAGATGACACCACAGCAGTTAGCTACTTTAGTCATCAAATTAGTGGGAAATGGTCACTTGACCGTCTTAGGGATCGAGATTGAAAAATAACAAAAGCTCTGAAGAACACAAGATTATGTGAACTTCAGAGCTTTTGTTATTCTTAACGATTTTTAGACAACCATTTTTTGGTATGATTTGTTGGACGTTTCGCTTTGATTTGGACAAATTTTTCTGATTTTTTCGGTACATGGATCTCTACATTGTACTTCTCCGATTTGATCATATCGTAAATTTTTTCTGCTGTTTCATCTACTTTTTGTTTCCACTTCATTTGTGCCGCCTCCTTTTTTTCTTCTTATATCTACTCTAGCCTATAATAGCAAAATCAGCAAGAAACAAGGTGTTTTACACAAAAAAAAGAGTGATCTGCAACTGATCACTCTAGGAACTGGGGTAGCTGGATTCGAACCAACGCATGAGGGAGTCAAAGTCCCTTGCCTTACCGCTTGGCTATACCCCAATGAAATGGAGGAGAGTGGATTCGAACCACTGAACCCTAAGGAACGGATTTACAGTCCGTCGCGTTTAGCCACTTCGCTACTCCTCCGAAAGGTTTGTATCAACCTGACTTAGTTATAATACCTAATTTTCCAAGTGATTGCAACCCTTTATTGAAAATTTTTTTGATATTTTTTTATTCGTGTAAATTCCAATGACGAATTACTGTTTCTATCGCATTTTCAAGACTTTTTTCTTTGCCAAAGTCTTCTTCTCCCAAGAAAATCTCAAATTCTTTTGGGCCATACGCTAAAATTTCACCGATCATTTTTTTACCAATAAATAACTGCGTTACCTCATATGTGTTCCCTTTGATCGTTTTTTTGATCTCTTCGGTACGCACTTCAATATCTTTATTCTTTTTTGACATTATTTCCCACCTCCTCAATAGTTTATCACATTTAACGGCAGAAAACATTCACTGCGTGCCTTCTATTTGATAATTTATTTTCCTGCTTCGTGTTGCGCTAGATAATTTGCTGCTGCCCCTATCAGGTTCGCATCATTGCGATACTCACACAGGGTGATCAATGGATCAAAATCATTCAACCCAAAATGATTCGTCAATTTTTTCATCCGTTGATTGATTTCTGTCAGTAATCCCTCTTTTGCAGAAATTCCGCCACCCAATACGATCACTTCTGGATCAAAAGAAAATTGAATACTAAATAATCCTTTTGTTAAATAATCATAAAAAGATTCAACTTCTTCTTGTGCGAGCGGATCACCATTTTCTGCTAATTCAAAGACTTCTTTTCCACTAAAGGTATGTTTATCTAATCCTTTGCGTTCACAATACCGCCACGCCATTTGGACTGCCGTTCCTAATGTACTGAATGTATGCTCCCCATTAAGAAACATCAAGCCAAATTCTCCGCCATAAAGATGAGCGCCTTTATTCAATTCACCATTAGTGAACATCGCACCACCTACGCCTGTACCAATTACTACAAAAGCAACATTTTGATAGCCACGAGCAGCACCTTCATAAAACTCAGCCATTCCCGCGCAATTCGCATCATTTTCCATAGCAACTGGCAGACCAAATAATTCCTCTAATTCAGTATAAATATCAAACCCATGGATATAAGGGATCGCGCTGATACCTTCAATTACTTGTCGTTGGCTGTTCACAACACATGGTGCACTAAAGGCGACCCCACTGATTGCTACTTCTTGTGATAATTGTTGGAATACCAATGATAATTGCGCTTTCATTTCTTTCCATGTAGCTGGTGTTGTGAACTGACCTTTATGTGTTAGTGTTTCTTGTTCCCAATAACCATATTTGACAGCTGAACCACCAAAATCGAATGCTAAAATCCCCATAATTATTTGTTCCTCCTCGATAGTTTTTCATCATTATTTTCACTATGAAACGCTTTCTTTTTATTCTATAATTCTTTGGATAAAGTGACTTGATCTCTCAGAAGTATTCCTTCTTCATAGATTGGTTCTGGGTAGTTATTGATGAAGTAATCCTTTTCTCTTGATACTTCTTTAAAGCCTTTTTTTTGATAAAGATGTAACGCTGGATTCGTGATACTTCCTGTACGGATCAGTATTTTTGTTGGTTGTTTGCATTCTTTGCTAAACTGTTCGAGTGCATGGTCAATCAGCTTGCCACCGATTCCTCTTCCTTGATGCGCATCAGCAACAGAAACATTCATGATCTCACATTCCGTTTCTCTGATTTCATAAACAAGCACACCAATCACTTCATCCTGCTCTTTCCAGATAAATCCATCGCCATTGGTCACATAAGCGATCACTTTGTTTTTATCAGGATCGGCTTCTAGTAGTAATGCCCATGGTAAGTCACTTTTGTTCAATTGTTGAAACATCGCTTTCTCCCATCTAATAAAAATCAATGACTCTATTTTTTGTATTTTTTATAGTCTGGCATCGATTGATCTTCTTTATTACGCGTCAAACGAAAGTTACGAGGCACATAATCGATACCGCCTTTCACAAATGGGTGGCAACGAAAGATGCGTGCTGTTCCCATTAGGGTTCCTTTGAGCGCACCATGTACTTGGATGGCTTGGATCATGTAATTAGAACAAGTTGGATAATACCGACAACTTGGTGGGAACGCAGGTGAAATAAAACGCTGATATCCTCGAACTAAATAAATTAAAATCTTTTTCATATTCTCATCTCCATAAAAAAGAGGATTGGTCATACATCCACTTACCATCCCCTATAACCGGATAAACGGTGTTCTAAAAGCAACTCCTACAGAAATAAGCGCCAAAACCCAAAAATATGAAAAGCTATTTTCGGATTTTGGCGCTTATTTCTCGGAGCTGTACGCTTTTGCCACAACCTCTTTTTATCTTATCTGTTACCTAGTGTACACACTTAACTAAAGAAATCGAAGATATGCAACCATAAGCTCGGTTGAAAGACCTTGAATGGACTTCCACCGCCAATCAAACCATATCCGATCATTGTTCCAATGATGAATAATAGGAGTACAAGTAAAATGACAGCTAAAATTTTTACCAAACTTATCAAAATATAGCGTGGACTCGTCATCTCTCGTCACATCCTTAAGCGATTGTTTGTGGTGTTTTTTCGACTGGTGTTTCTTCTACATTTACACGTTCCACATCTGCACCTAATTGTTGCAATTTAATATGGAAATTATAATAGCCACGATCTAAATATTTTAGGTTACGAACGCGTGTGATTCCATTTGCTTTCAAACCAGCTAATACGAGCGCTGCTGCTGCTCTTAGATCTGTTGCATAGACTTCAGCACCTTGTAATTCGTGATTACCATCCATGATTGCAATGTTGCCATCGATTTTTACATGTGCATTCATTCTGCGCATTTCTTCAAGATGTTGGAAACGGTTCTCAAAGACTGTTTCAGTCACAACACTTGTACCTTCTGCAACCAACTGGATAGCAGTCATTTGTGCTTGCATATCCGTTGGGAAACCAGGATGTGGCATTGTTTTTACATCTGTTGGTAAAATATGTTTTGGTCCGATGACACGAACGCCACCGTCTTCTTCAGTGATCGTTGCACCCATTTCGATCAATTTAGAGATCAATGGACGATTATGCTCAGAAATCGCATCAGCGATCAATAGATTGCCTTCAGTCATTGCTGCTGCTACCATGAAAGTACCAGCTTCGATACGGTCTTGGACGATTGAATGGTTGACTGCATGCAAATGATCAACGCCTTCGATACGCATCGTTTCTGTACCAGCGCCATAAACATTCGCACCCATTTTATTTAAGATATTCGCTAAATCAACGATTTCAGGTTCACGTGCGACGTTTTCAATGATCGTCGTGCCTTTTGCTTTGACAGCAGCCATCATGATGTTTTGTGTCGCACCAACACTTGGAAAATCTAAATAGATCGTATTTCCGATCAGTTGATCGGCGATTGCTTCGATATAACCATTCTTTTGAATGATTTTTGCACCCAAGGCTTGAAAACCTTTTAGGTGTAAATCGATCGGACGTTTTCCAATCGCACATCCACCAGGCATTGCAACTTTTGCATGACCATTTCTAGCCAATAATGGTCCCATCACAACGATTGACGCACGCATTTGGCTTACGTATTCATAAGGTGCTTCAATTTCTAATTCTCTCGATGCATCAAGTGTCACACGATTATTCTCTTCATCAAACGCTACATCTACGTTCAAATGACGGATCACTTGATTCATAGTGAACACGTCAGAAAGAATTGGCACATTATCTAAAACGGTCGTTCCTTCTTCAGCCAATAAACTTGCGGCTAAAATCGGCAATACCGCATTCTTTGCTCCTTCGATCTTTACTGTTCCTTTTAATTGATTGCCACCTTTTACGATGATCTCTTCCATGTTGTTCCCCCAAAAAAATCCGTTGAGTATACATTCGCTCAAAATCTTTTTTATTATATCACTTCTTGTTTTAAAATAGTACCTTTTTTTAAAATTATAGGCTGACGAAAAGATTTCGACATAGCGCAATGATCTCTAAGAAAAAACTGCTCGCTGTATACCCTAAAAAAATTGAAAAAAGGACAATTGCCATTCTAATTTGTGTCGTATGCATTGAACGAAAAAAAGCGTCAACGCGTAAAGAACGCAAAGACCAAAAGGCTAAGTAAATAAATGCCAAATGACTAACGATCCGAATGATTGCATCAATACCATATACTTGCATCATTACGCCCTTTCTAACAAATGTTTTTGATAACTAACACACTGATGATACCATAAATTTTATAAAAGTAGAAATTATTGGTTGTAAAAATGATAAATCTCTGTAATTTTCTTGACAAACTCTGAAAAATGGATGAAAAATATCATTTCTTTACACCAAAAAAATAAATTTTATCCTAACAATGAATGATAAAGAAAAGAAGGCTCTATAATTTATGGGACTGATGAATCAGAATTGATTCTTCAGTCCCATTTTCATTTTAGGTATTAAAAAACATATCGTTCTCTAGTATGATTAAATCACCACAAAATAAACAACTGAGAGGACGATATGCTATATGAATGATTCTATCAAAAAAATGCTGAGAATAATAGAGAAAGATTTGATGATTACAGAGGTCTCTTACGAGACCCTTCAGAAGAAAAAGACGTTGGTCGTCGATGCTGTTCTCTCGCCTACTCCTCGTGCTTGTAGAAGTTGTGGTTCTACTGTGGTAGATGGAAACGGGAAAGCAATTATAGTGAAAAATGGAAAAAAAGAAACGATTGTCCGTTTTGAACAATACAATCATATGCCTTTGGTTATGCGCCTAAAAAAGCAGCGCTATACCTGTAAAAACTGCCGAACCCATTGGACTGCTCAAAGTTATTTTGTCCAATCCAGACATTCAATCGCAAATCATGTTAGATATAAAATTGCTTCTTTACTGACTGAAAAAGTATCTTTATCTTTTATTGCGAAAAGCTGTCAGGTATCTTTGACCACTGTTATTCGTACATTGAAAGAGTTTAAAAGCTATTTACCAAAGCAATCTAAGAAGATTCTCCCAAGAGTATTGATGGTTGATGAATTTCGTTCGCATGCTTCCATAGAAGATAAAATGAGCTTTATTTGCGCAGATGGCGAAACAGGAAAATTAATAGATGTTTTGCCTACGCGTAAATTACCTCGATTAACAAGCTATTTCTTAAAGTGTACCAATCCAGAAGAAGTAGAATTCTTGGTGACAGACATGAACGCCGCCTACTTCCAGCTCACCAAACGTGTTCTGCCAAATGCGAAAATAGTGATTGATCGGTTTCATATTGTCAAACACATGAATCAAGCGTTCAATGAGTTGCGTATCCGTGAAATGAATGAACTTCGTAAAGCAGGACAGAAAAGCCAGGCAGAAAAACTGAAAAAGAACTGGCGCTTTTTGCTAAAAAATCGTGCAAACATCAACCATTATGAATACAAAACATGGAAAAGTTTCCGAGCACCAAAATACCCATTTCTTACTGAAGCAATGATGATTGATCGATTGCTTGAGTTTTCTACGCCCCTAAAGGAGGCGTATCCCTTTTTTCATGAATTAGTTGAAGCCTTTCGAGACAAAGACCCTGACTTATTTTTCTCCTTATTAGCAGAACTTCCCGAAACGTTGGATGACAGCTTTCGGGAAAAGCTTCAAAACCTTCTGACCTATGAAGAAGGCATCACCAACGCAATGATCTATCCTTATTCCAATGGAAAAATAGAAGCGAAGAATACCCACATAAAGACAATGAAACGAGTATCCTACGGATTTAAATCATTCGAGAACATGAGAATTAGAATCTTTTTGATCAATCAATTAATCAAAGTAAGATAACAAAAAATCTGAGCCAGAATGAGGTTCATTCTGACCCAGATTTGATTTTGCACAACTCATCAGTCCTTATTGACAAAGAGCCGAAAAGAAGAGATCGGGAAACACACGTGGCTGCATTAGCACCCATAAGTGTTTGTCCCGATCTCTTCTTTTGGGAGTTGTTCTCCCGCCATAATTCAATTACTTGTCAATTATAGTAATCACTTATGTTTTGATACATTGATACGGTTCACTGCGCGGTGTAACGCAACAGTTGCCCGTTTCAGTTCATTCTTATCTTCTTTTTGTTTGGCTTCTTCGATTTGGCGTTCAGCACGTTGTTTTGCGCGTTCTGCTCGAGTGACGTCGATATCTCGTTCACGTTCCGCACTATCTGCGACGATTGAAACTAAGTTATCGCGAACTTCCATGATGCCGCCGTTCACAGCGATCCAGTCAACGTGTGTATCTGAATCTGTCCGCTTCACACGAACTTCATCGATCGTTAAAGGCACGATGATTGGCGCATGCTGTGGTAAAATACCAAGTTCGCCAGCAGTAGTGCGTGCAACAACGATTGCCGCATGGTGATCATAAACTAAACCATCGGGAGTAACCACATTAACAGTTAAATATTGATCCATGGGGCACCCCTTTCTAGTAGCCTAGTTTTTTCGCTTTTTCGACAACGTCTTCGATTCGGCCGACACTGCGGAATGCTTCTTCAGGAAGATCATCGTATTTACCTTCAAGAATCTCACGGAAGCCTTTGACAGTTTCTTCAACTGGTACATAAGAACCTGGAAGACCTGTGAATTGTTCAGCTACATTGAAGTTTTGTGATAAGAAGAATTGGATTCGACGAGCGCGTGAAACCAATATTTTTTCTTGATCTGATAATTCATCCATCCCTAAAATAGCGATGATGTCTTGCAATTCACGGTAACGTTGTAATACATGTTGTACTTCAGTCGCTACTTTGTAGTGTTCTTCTCCTACGATTTCAGGAGATAACGCACTTGATGAAGAAGCAAGTGGGTCAACGGCTGGATAGATCCCTTGTTCGGTCAATTTACGTTCCAAGTTTGTCGTTGCATCTAAATGGGCAAATGTCGTTGCTGGCGCTGGGTCAGTATAGTCATCCGCTGGCACGTAGATTGCTTGGATCGAAGTGATCGAACCTTTTTTCGTTGAAGTGATCCGTTCTTGGAGTTGTCCCATTTCAGTCGCTAAGGTTGGTTGATAACCAACCGCTGATGGCATACGTCCTAGTAAGGCAGATACTTCCGAACCTGCTTGGGTGAAACGGAAAATATTATCAATAAATAAGAGCACGTCTTGTCCTTCGACATCACGGAAATATTCCGCAATCGTCAATCCAGTTAGTGCGACACGCATACGAGCACCTGGTGGCTCATTCATTTGTCCAAACACCATCGCTGTTTTTTCGATTACGCCTGAATCTTTCATTTCGTAATACAGATCGTTTCCTTCACGGGTACGTTCACCAACACCGGTAAACACTGAGATTCCCCCATGTTCTTGGGCGATATTATGGATCAATTCTTGGATCAGTACGGTTTTACCAACACCGGCACCTCCAAACAATCCAACTTTCCCACCTTTTAAATAAGGTGCTAATAAGTCAATGACTTTGATCCCAGTTTCAAGAATCTCTGTACTTGTGCTTAATTCATCAAAATTTGGTGCTTTCTTGTGGATCTCGCTTCTTTGGGCATCCTCTGGAAATGGTGCTTCCAAATCGATTGTTTCACCTAACACGTTGAACACACGACCTAATGTTTCTGTTCCAACTGGTACAGAGATCGCTTTACTTGTGTCGATGACTTCCATTCCACGTTGTAGTCCATCCGTCGATTCCATTGCGATCGTACGGATCACACCGTCACCTAATTCTAATGCTGCTTCAAGAACAACTTTTGATTTTTGCTCATCATTTTTATAAACAACTAATGCGTTGTTGATATCTGGTAAGGATTGGTCTAAAGAAAATTCCACGTCGACAACGGGACCGATTACTTGAACAATCTTGCCTGAACTCATCTTTTTTCCTCCAATCTCCTTGCTATTCTAGTGCCGATGCTCCGGCAACAATTTCGGTAATTTCTTGGGTGATCGCCCTTGTCTTGCACGGTTATAAGAAACCGTCAGATCATCGATGATGTTCGCAGCATTATCTGTTGCGGTTTTCATTGCAGTCATTCCCGCGGCATGTTCTGCCGTTTTCGCATCGACGATCGCACCATAAATCAAACTTTCGGCATATTGCGGCAACAGTTGAGTCAAGATTTCTTCTTTTGAAGGTTCAAAAATATATTCTTGCTCAAAGCTTTTCGCTTCTCCCGGATCTAAATCTGAAATAGGTAACATTTTTTCTACACGAAATTGACTAGTCAATGAATTGATATGATGGTTATAACATACATACAATTCGTCAAATACTTCATTTTGATACATGGTCGTTGCCATGTTCACGATTTTACGAACCTCATCAAAGCTAGGTTGATCAGACAAATTGCGCAGTTCATACGCTAAGTTGATGTCACGAGCTTTAAAGAAATCCGCTCCGGTACCACCAATGGCGATCATGACATATTCATCTGGTGATTGATGGTCTTCTTCCAAGATGGACATGGTTTGTTTCAATATGGAACTATTGTAGCCACCGACTAACCCACCATCAGCTGTGATCACGATATAACCGGTTTTTTTAACTGGTCGACTGATCAGCATACTATTATAATTGACATCTCCTCTTGGATTAGCCGAAGCAATGTCAGTTAATTGTGTTGCTGTTAAATGCGTAACGATTTCTCTCACCTTATTGGCATAAATCTGGAACTTCTGTGAAGAAGCTTCAGATTTTGTCAATTTAGAGGCTGACACCATTTGCATGGCACGAGTGATTTGGCTCGTCTTTTTCGTTGACGCGATTCGTGTCTTGATTTCATTTAATGAAGCGCCCATTCATCTCACCTCACTATGCATTTTGAATGGATTTCAATTTGTCTTCTGTTGAAGAATTATTTCCTTTTGTTGCCATAAAGATATCTTTGTACTCTTGAATTGCTTGGTTCAACGCTTCTTCTTCAGGAAGATCTTTCGTTGTACGGATCGTTTCAAAGAGATCTGCATGATTTGTCTCAAGATATTCAAATAACTCATGTTCAAAATCTAAAATGCTATCTACAGGGATACTGTCTAAGTAACCGTGTGTCAATGCATATAAGATGACTACTTGTTTTTCCACTGCAAGAGGTGCATGTAATTTTTGCTTCAAGATTTCTACTGTACGACGACCACGATTCAATTTCGCTTGTGTCGCCGCATCTAAATCAGAGCCAAATTGCGTAAATGCTTCTAATTCACGGTAACTTGCTAAGTCTAGACGCAATGTTCCGGCAACTTTTTTCATTGCTTTGATCTGTGCTGAACCACCAACACGAGAAACTGATAACCCTGCATCTACGGCTGGACGAGTTCCTGCATAGAACAAATCACTTTCTAAGAAGATTTGTCCATCAGTGATCGAAATGACGTTTGTTGGAATATAAGCAGAGATATCCCCAGCTTGTGTTTCAACAAATGGTAAAGCAGTCATTGACCCTCCACCTAGATCATCACTTAATTTTGCTGCACGTTCTAACAAACGTGAGTGCAAGTAGAAAACATCCCCTGGATAGGCTTCGCGGCCTGGTGGTCGACGAAGTAATAAAGAAAGCTCACGATAGGCAACAGCTTGTTTAGATAGATCATCAAAAATGATCAATACATGTTTGCCGTTATACATGAATTCTTCACCCATAGCTGTTCCAGCATAAGGTGCGATGTATAGCAATGGTGCAGGTTGAGAAGCGCCCGCATTGACTACGATCGTATAATCCATTGCGCCATATTTTTTCAATGTTTCTACTTGTGTACGTACCGTTGAATCTTTTTGTCCAATAGCTACATAGATACAAATCATATCTTGACCTTTTTGGTTGATGATTGTATCGATTGCAATCGATGTTTTCCCTGTTTTACGGTCACCGATGACTAATTCACGTTGTCCACGTCCGATCGGAACTAACGCATCGATCGCTTTCAACCCTGTTTGCATTGGTTCGTTGACTGATTTACGTTGCATAACACCAGGTGCCATCGCTTCAACTGGACGTGTTTTGTCCGTCACGATTTCTCCTAGCCCATCAATGGGTTGTCCTAAAGGATTGACGACACGTCCGATCATTGCGTCCCCTACAGGTACTTCCATGATCTTTCCTGTGCGTTTTACTTTATCCCCTTCACGAATGGATTCAAAATCACCTAAGATAATGATTCCGACATCATTTGATTCCAAGTTTTGTGCCATACCATATGAACCGTTCGAAAATTCAAGTAGTTCACCACTCATGGCATTTTCAAGTCCATGCGCACGTGCGATTCCGTCACCAACATAAGTGACTGTACCGATTTCTTCGACTGAAAGCACGTTTTCATAATGTTCAATTTGTTCTTTAATCAAGGCACTAATTTCTTCTGCTTTGATAGCCATTCGATTCACCTACCTCTTTGTACTATCTATTTAATTGATTACGCAATTTTTCCAACTGCGTCCGAATGCTTCCGTCGATCACTTGATGATCTGCTTCTACAATTGCCCCACCAATGATCGTAGAATCAACTTGTTGCTTCAATTCGACCGTTTGATAGTTCATTGTTTTAGCGACATTTTCTTCAAGTCTAGTCAATTGTTCCGCTGAAAGTGGGACTGCTGTAGTCACACTTCCCAGTAACAAACCATTATTTTCATTGTAACGATGTTCATATTCGTCGATCATCAAAGGTAGATCGTTCATCCGATTGTACATGAACACGACTTCTAAAAAGTTTTTTACGATTCCTTGATAACCACTGACTAATTTGTCCATGATCAATCGCTTTTCATGAGGTTCCAACCGAACATCACTAAGGATACTCCCTAATTCAGGAACATCAGCATAGATTTTACGTAGACTAAGAAGTTCTTGGTAAATTTCTTCTGTATTATTTGAATCGATCGCCAGTTCAAATAATGCTTTTCCGTAACGTCTACCTACTGTATATTTATCTAGTTTCATTTGACGAACCTAGACCTTCGATATATTGATTGATTAAAGATTCGTGCATTTCTGGAGATAATTCTTTATTCAAGATTTTTTCCGCGATTTGAAGAGAAAGTTCAGCTACATCGTCTTTGACTGAGTTCAATGCCGTATCACGTTCCATCGTGATATCCGATTGAGCTTTACTTTTTAGACGAGCAACTTCTTCTTGCGTCTCCTTCAAAATATTTTGGCGGCTTAATTCTCCACTTTCTTTCGCATGTTTGATGATATCCGCAGCATCAGAGCGAGAAGCCAACAATTGTTGCTCACGTTCTTGTTCTAATTTTGCTGATTTGATGCGAGATTGTTCTGCAGAATCTAAATCATTGGCGATCTTATCTTCACGTTTTTTCAAAATATCGCTGATCGGTCCCCACGCAAAGTGTTTTAATAGGACCATTAATATCAAAAATGAGCCGCTGACAACGATGATATTACCTAACATCGGATTGCCAACTTCTGCAATTGCCAATTGATTCAGCATAGGTTAGCCTTCCTTTCTCTGAGAATCCAGTTTTCTTAGATTGCGTATTTAATAAAATAGTAGATAGCTTTTTTGACTATCGCGCAACCTCAGCATTTTTATTACACACCAAAAACTAGGATCAAGGCGATAACAACACCTAGAATAGGAACGGCTTCGACTAAGGCTACCCCGATGAACATCGTTGTACGTAATTGACCTGACATTTCAGGTTGGCGTGCCATTGATTCGATTGTTTTAGAAATTACTTGACCATTACCGTAACCAGCTCCGATAGCTGCCCCTAAGATTGCGATTGCTGCTGCGATATAATTCATAATTTACTTCCTCCTAAAATAGTTTAAATAGTAATTAAATCTAGTTATTTTACTCTTCTACTTCGATTTTGTGACTCATATATACCATTGATAAAGTGACAAAGACAAATGCTTGGATGCTTCCGATAAATAATGAGAACGCGATCCAAACCATCTCTAACGGAATTGCTAAAGGCAATGAGAACCAGCCTAAGCTTGTCATCATTTTTGCGATTAAAGTTAGCAATACTTCTCCCGCATAAATATTCCCATAAAGACGTAAAGCAAGTGTTAACAAGTTTGTGAACTCTTCGATCACCTTCATTGGAAACATAAAACTATAAGGTTTTAGGAACGAGTTGACAAAGTAACCTTTGAAGCCGAGCTTCTTCACCCCGAATAGATGAGTAAGTGTGATCATAATAAATGCCAATGTTAAAGTTACAAACGGGTCTGCTGTCGGACTTTTCCAAAGTGTCGTTTCGCTAGGTAAGACGATTTTTGTAACTAAACCGATATTGTTCGCAACAAAAACAAAGAGAAACAAGGTAAATGCCAATAAATGAAAATTATTCAATTCTTTTCTAGGCACATTATCTGTAACGATCCCTCGTGTAAAATCAATGACCCATTCAAGTGCATTTTGCTTCCCAGTTGGCTTCATCTTTAGATTTCTTGTAAAGAAGTAAACTAAAAAGAAAACGATCAAACAAGTTAACAACACCATCAAACAAACAGTCCCATCAAACCAAACCGGTCCAATGTGGAACGTTAGCGAGCGTTCATCCAATCCATTTCACCTCTTTTCCCCGAATTTCACATAAAATCAATTTCATGTGTGTATCTGGTTTTTCTTTATCGGTTTCTAACCAAACGGTATCATACCACCACGAAATAGAAATTTCAAAGTATTTTCATGAAAATTAGACACTTTTTTATTTCAGTCTAAAAATCATCAAAAACATGGATGATATGATGCCAGGAAACTCAGAAAAAACCTGTGATAATCATGTTTCATCAGATTAAATGCTAACAAATTTTATCATTAAGTAAATCTAAAAGCACCGAATATGCGAAAAAGGATAATGAAATTATCTAGAGAAATTTTTTAATGTACGATCAATTTGTCGATCCACATCTTTTCGCTTCAGATCTTCTCGCTTATCATACGATTTTTTCCCTTTGGCCAATCCGATCAAGACTTTCGCATAGCCATCTCGGATATAGACTTTCAAAGGAACAATCGTGATTCCGGTATTTTTTGTTTCATTCAATAAACGCGCAATTTGCTTTTTATGCAATAACAATTTTCTAGTTCTTAGTGGATCATGATTAAAGATATTCCCTTGTTCATAAGGGCTGACATGGACATTATGCAAAAAAGCTTCGCCGTTTCTCACACGAACAAATCCATCTTTTAAGTTGATACGACTATTGCGAATAGATTTGATCTCTGTACCTTGTAAAACCATTCCTGCTTCCATTGTGTCGATGATCGAATAATCATGGCGAGCTTTTTTATTTTGCGCAATCAGTTTTCCCTCGCCTTTTGGCATTGGACATTCCCCCAATTCATTTTCATTTTATATTTATTTTTTCTTTTTCTTCTTGGTGACGCCTTTGTAAAAAGGTTTTTTCCCTTTTTTCCCTTTTTCTTTTTTTGGACCATATTTACTATCGGCTTTCTTCGGACGTTTTTTCTTGTCCGTTTGCCGTCCATTTGAATGTTTTGAAGAACCTTTATTGGCTTCTTTTCTTCTTCCTTTTGGCGCTTCCAACGGTGCCAATTCCTCTGCGGAGACTAATTCGAAATCAACCGCTCGCTCCGTAGGATCAGCCTTGACTACTTTTACTCGAACTTTTTGTCCGATCTTGAAAGTTAATCCTGTCCGCTCACCAACGAGCGCTAGATGGTTTTCAATGTAGTGGAAGTAATCTTGTTTCAATTCATTGATATGGATCAAACCTTCTACTGTATTTGGAAGTTCGATGAATAACCCGAATTTCACCACAGAGCTGATGATCCCATCAAATTCTTCTCCCACTTTATCCATCATAAACTCGGCTTTCTTCATTGAGTCCACTTCACGTTCTGTTTCAACTGCACGTCGCTCCATTTTCGAGCTATGATCGGCAATATCAGGCAGTGCATTTTCCCAATGCGTCTGATTGCTTTCACTTGGATCTTGACCATATGAACGAATCAAACGATGCACGATCAAGTCTGGATAACGACGGATCGGTGACGTGAAATGTGTATAGTACTCTGCTGCTAATCCGTAATGACCAAAATTATCCTCAGAATAGCGTGCTTGTTGCATACTTCTTAACAACATGGTATTGATCACTGCTGACTCCGGTTTTTCTTCAACATCTTCGATCACTTTTTGTAAGTCCTTAGGTGTGATCGTGCCCTTCGTTCCTTTGACTAAAATCCCTAAAGCAGATGCAAAATCAAAGAATCGTTGCATTTTCTCTTCTTTTGGTTGCTCATGGATACGATAAATAAAAGGGAAATTCGCACGTGAATAATGTTCTGCCACCGTTTCATTGGCTGCTAACATAAAGGATTCAATCAAACGTTCTCCTACACCACGACTCCGCAAGAGGATATCTTGAGGGTGACCGTCTGGATCAACCATGATTTTGGCTTCCCGATCTTCAAAAGAGATCGCACCACGACGAATACGCATCGTCTCTAAGATCTCATGCAACTCACCCATCGCTTGAAACATAGGAACCAATGGTTCATAGCGAGCCATAGTTTCTTCGTCTTGCTCTTCTAAGATCTGATTGACTGCTGTATAAGTCATTCGCTCTGTTGTTTGGATCACACTTGGAAAAATCTCATGAGAAATGATTTTCCCTGTTGGGTCGATCTCCATTTCACAACTCATCGTTAAACGAGGAACCTTAGGATTCAGCGAACAAATACCATTTGATAAACGTTGCGGGATCATCGGAATCACACGATCAGTCAAATACACACTTGTTCCACGTTCATAGGCTTCACGATCTAATTGACTGCCTTCTGTCACATAATATGAAACATCGGCAATGTGGACGCCTAAAAAGTAATTCCCATTATCTAACTTTCTAACTGTGACTGCATCATCTAAATCTTTGGCATCTTCGCCATCGATCGTCACGATCAATTGGTCACGTAAATCCCTGCGACCAATCAAATCTTTGTCACTGATACTATCTGGTACAGCATCTGCTTCGCTTAATACATCATCCGGAAACTGGGTCGGTATTCCATTGGCTACGACAATCGATAAAATATCCATCCCAGGATCATTCTTATGACCAATGACTTGTTTGATGATTCCTTCTAAACTCGTTGCATAGCTTTTTTCTGGATAATGGGTCAATTCGATCAGCACGATACTTCCATCTACTGGACGGACACCTTCTGCTGCGGCGTACACTTTGAATTGATTCATTTTTTTATCTTTTGGAATGACTACTCCATAAAGATCCGTTTCTGCCATTTCATCTTCTGTATAAGCGATGAACTCTCCGGCAATTTGTGTGGTTGCGCGTTGACGAATCTCAACGACCTTTCCTTCGGCTCCACGATCCGAAAAGGCATCCGCCGTTTTGACGATATCGATTGCAACAGTATCCCCGTCCATCGCATAGCCAGTCGCTTCTTTAGGGATATACACATCATCTTCTTCAGGATCGATCGTGACAAACCCAAATCCTCGCTCATTTGCGCGGAACGTTCCTTCAATCAAAATAGGCTGAAGTGGCAGTTTGATTTTTCCTTTTTTGGTAAATACGATACTTTGTTCTCTTTCCATCTGTGCGATGGTTTGCACTAGTAATTTAAAATCTTCGCTTTTTTGAAAGCCAAGACCTTCAGCGATTTCTTCCATCGAAAAACTTTTCTTGCGACTGCTTTCAATAAAGAAAATGATTTTTTCTTTTAATGTTTCTTTTGTCATTATTATTCCTCATTCCAAGGTAAGTTCTCTAGAAAATCCAGTACATCCTTTTCAAACGCTTTTCTTGCTATTCCTACTGTGATCACATGCTTACTTTCTGGATACCAGTGTAAGGAAATGTCAGTTTGCGTAAGTTTTTTTGCTGTCTCGTAGACACCATAAGGATCAATCATTTCATCTTGACCCGCTTGAGCCATGAATACTGGTTTTTGGATATCTGATAACTTACTTTCTGTTATTGCTGCTTGCTCTTGAATATCTATTAATTGTTGCTGTACTCGTGGCCGAAAGCTTTCGACTTTTTGTTCGATCATCGACTCCGATTCACCGGCAATTTTCAAGACCTGGCGTACATAATTCTCAAAATTCTCCGGCACATGATTTTCTACTGGAGAAATTGGCGAACAAAAAAATCCGCCTCCTATCATCGGAAATTCTGATAATGCTCGAACGGCAAAAATGCCACCCATCGACAATCCTAATACGGCGATGTCAGAAAATCCTTCATCGTTGAGAAACTTGATCGCTTGTTTCGTGTCTTGCCACCACGTCTCAGCGTCCTGTTCTAAGATCTCATTTGGAGCAAGCGTGCCATGTCCTGTAAACATTGGGGCATAGACCGAATAGTTTGATTTCTCTAAAAAACGGGCTAACATCCGTACATCATTTGGACTACCTGAATACGCATGCAATAAGAGGATTGCACGCTTCCCATGTTTTTCATAAATAGGTTGTGGTAGACTTTTCATTTTATTCACCTCATTAGCCTTATTTTACCATAGTTAGCAAATACCTTCTTATATAACGGTTCTTTTTCTATTCAACAAAAAAGGTCTGGGAGCATTTCGTTTCCCAGACCTTCTATTTTTTTGAACAATCGATGAACCATCCGTGTATCCTCAAAATCTGAATGAAGCAAATGATCACTTCTGATCATTAGTTTCGAACGATTTATTTAGAAGATAAAAATGCAAGTACGAACAACAGAATCATCCATACAGCGCCCATAACAGCTGTCGAGCGTTGCATTACTGCTTCAAATCCACGTGCTTTTTGCTTTCCGAATAATTGATCTGCGCCACCTGTAAATGCACTTGCTGCACTATTTTGTTTGCTTGGTTGCATCATGATCGCAATGACCATCATAATCGAGATGACAATGACGATCCCTAAAATAATATTATACATCAAACAGCCTCCTTTCTCAAAATATCGTCCTTCTAACTTTATCACATAACATGTCTTGTGACAACAGTGTTTCATAAGATGGGCGATGTTTTAGAGAACATTTCTAGGCTTTTTTACATCGATTTTTTTGCAGGTTCTGTGACAAACGATCCACCTGTATCCTCCTCTAAAATCAATGCTTTTTTGCTAACCATTAACGCTTATTTCCGCCAAACATCATGATATTCAGCTTTTCTCTCAAACTCCGCTTTTGCGTAGGGGCATAGCGGAATAACTTTTCTGCCAGTACGTCTGGCTACTTCCACTCCTGTAGCAACCAATTTTTCTGCTAATTTCTGTCCACGAAATGCAGGATCAACAAATGTATGATCAATGATCATAATATCAGGACCAGCATCAGACCACGTCATTTCTCCTATTTCATTTTGTTCATCGTCCAATAACACTAAGCGATTCTTTTCTTCTTTGATTTCCATCATTTCACTCTCCCAACCCTAAAATAACGAACAGTTTCTTTATTCAATTTGATTTTACCAGTCCTATTTTTTTCAAACAATCATTTTTACTTATAGACCCACTCTTTGCTCAATGAATGAAAAAATCACTGTCCAGTAGGTCTCTGGATCTTTACTGACTGCTTCTAAATGTTCTGCTCCAGGCACTAGCAGTAAGGCTTTATCTCCTGCCGTTGCATTTTGGATCGTATAAGCTGCTTCCATCGGAACAAAATGATCATGTTCACCATGGATGATCAGAACGGGTAAATGATTGCTCCCTAACTGTCTCGTTGCTGATGCCTGTTTCAAAGAATAGCCTGCATATTTTTGTGCGTAACGATTCGCATGTCGCATAATGATTTTTTTGGGAAAAACTGTCAATTTGCTTAACATATAACGAAATTCTGAATAAACGGATACAAAGCCACTATCAAGGACCAAGCCTTTGACAGCACTCGGCAACTTCTCGCCACTAGCCATCATGATCGTAGAAGCCCCCATTGAGCCTCCATGTAAGATGATCTTAGCCTCTGGCTCTCGTTGCAAGATCTCATTGATCCAGAGTATCAGATCTAATCGATCCAACCACCCCATCCCAATGATCTCCCCTTCACTTTCCCCATGGGCACGCAAATCAGGGATCAAGACATTGAATCCTTTTTCTGCATACTTTTTCCCGATATAAGACATGTCTTTTTTTCCTGTGCTGCGATAGTCATGGACACAGACTACCCATTTACCTTTGTTCGAATAAGTAGAGAATATCCTCCCCTTCAATTTTAACCCCTCTTGACTTTTAGTCATAATGGGTTCTCCTTGTTGCCAAAAATCTTCTGCTAGATCTTCTAAACGTTGGCGTTGCTCTTCGACTGTCGTCAAAGAGGCAGGGTCCATGAGTTGATGACCTGTCTCTTCATACCAAGCATAACCACGTTGTAATCCAGTTTTGATCAACTTCTTTGCGTACAGATAAGCAATAAAATGATAACTACCGATCATTAATAACATAATTAATAAACTATAAAAAACAATCACTTGCATCCCACACTTTCTACTTGGTGATTGAAACAAAAATTCAAGTATGCTAAATGGTGCTCTAGCATTCTCCTACGTATTTCAACGTTCATTTCTATTGTACCACGTTCTACCAAAGAGGCAGACAGTGAACCATTGACCAGCTGTAATTTTAAACACCTTATTCCTTACAAACGATCTTCTCTTCCTACTTCTAACACTCATAAGAGATAATGAATTGTTTGCATAACATTTACATTCTTCATAAAAATAAGTATACTAATGCCGTGCATTGGAATCAAGGGTTGACCCCTTGGACTGGTTCGGAAACTTCCCAGGATAAAAAACTAAGTGTCTCTAAAGAAAGGAGATTGGAAATAATGCGAAAAGTTATTATTGATTGCGATCCCGGTATCGATGATACATTAGCGCTATTGTTTGCATTAAAATCACCAGAAATCGAAGTTGTCGCAATCACCACCGTTTGTGGGAACGTCCCCGTACATTTGGGAACTGAAAATGTCATCCGTTGTTTGGAACGTTGTGACCGTTTAGACATCCCTGTCTATCAAGGTTCTGCAACACCACTCAACACGCCATTTATCAGCGCTCAAGATACTCACGGCATGGACGGTCTAGGGGAAACGAACTTCCCATTAGTAACAGACAAGCAAGCCGAAACGATCCACGCTGTTGATTTTTTAGCGAGTTATTTTGCTGAACAAAAAGATACTTCAGTGATTGCTTTAGGGCCGCTAACAAATGTCGCTTCTGCTTTACAAAAGAATCCACAAATAGGAAAGCACATGGATCGATTTGTTTCGATGGGCGGCACGTATAAAAGCCACGGCAATTGTTCACCAGTAGCAGAATACAATTACTGGTGTGACCCTGATGCCGCAGCTTATGTATTTGAACATCTTGGTCAAATGATCGAGATGGTCGGTTTAGACGTGACACGAGAAATCGTCTTTACACCAACGATCCTAGAATATTGTTGCCAACTTTCGCCCGAAGAAGGCAACTATTTAAAAGCAATCACACGCTTTTACTTTGACTTTCATTGGCAGCAAGAACGCGTCCTAGGTTGTGTCATCAATGACCCTTTGGCAGTTGCATATTTCATCGATGAACAACTGTGCCAAGGATTCACTAGCTATACTGCTGTTGAAACACAAGGCATCAGCCGCGGACAAACCTTGGTTGATCGTTATGATTTTTGGCAGAAAAAACCAAACAGTCTAATCATGACAGATGTCGACACCTCTCTTTTTTTCCGGAAGTTTTTAGCCGTTCTTTTACATGCACAAGAAGAATTGATAAAAAATGATCTGGAAAGATTAAAGATAGGATGAAAAAAGATGACACAAAAGAAAATCACGACAAGAATGATCACAATCATGGCACTAAGTATCGGAATCAACTTTCTCGGTGGAACGATTGCTTTATGGCTCCGTTTACCGATTTATCTTGATTCGATCGGTACGATTTTTGCAGGTGCCTTACTTGGACCAATTCCTGGGATTTTGACAGGATTGAGTAGTAGCTTACTTAGTGGCGTGACGATGGATATGTTCTCTTTGTATTATTCCCCGATACAAATCATCACTGGGTTATTAGCGGGGTTGATTTTACCACAGAAATTACAGGCGCAAGGTTTGAAGAGTAAACTTTCATTATTCGCATGGACGTTTGTCCTTTCAGCGCCTGGAACCATACTATCCTCGATCATCACGATCCAATTATTTGGTGGTATCACTTCATCAGGTTCAAGTACCATTGTCCAACTTCTTTATGGATTAGGACTAAACCAAGCTGTAAGTGTCACGATTGTTCAAGCAGCGACAGATTATTTAGATCGGCTACTATCGGTCCTTGTCGTTTCACTCGTTGTGTTGAAATTACCAAACCAAGTAGTGGCAAAGACAAGAAATCGTTGATGCGTATTTGTACTATAGCTAATCACTAAATGCAAAAACCCGAACGTCGAATCAATTTCTCTCATCTCTATGAGAAGGAATGATCCATCGTTCGGGTATTGTTTGTTATCCAAAAGTTTTTGTCTCTTATTTGACTGAAAGAGACTTTCCTAAATCCAGTATGCTATCGTTCCATCAACAAGGCACTATCCTGGACTTTAATATTTTTTTCTCGATCTTTATACGTAATTGGTCGGATCACTTTACATGGATTTCCCGCAGCAATCACATTTTCTGGTATATCTTTTGTTACGACACTTCCTGCCCCAATGATGCTATTTGCACCAATCGTTACCCCTTGAAGAACATGGACTCCCGCTCCTAACCAAACTTTATCGCCAATATGGATTGGCTTCGCATAAACGACATGATCAGCACGTTCAAATGGATCTTCTGCATGATTGGCTGCATACAAACCAACTCTCGGCCCTACATAAACATCATTTCCGATCGTCACCTCATGACAATCAAGAATGATCATATCATGGTTCAAATAAACATTATTTCCTATAGAAATGTTGAATCCAAACTCACATTGAAAATTCGACTCGATATAGACATTCTCACCCATTGAAGCGAATAGCGCCCGTAAAATGGGGTATTTATAATGATTTTCTGAATTCACGAGAAAATTGTATCTCCTGCATTGTCTCAAGGCATGATTTCGTGCGTGTACTACTTTAGAGTCCATATCATCGTATGGCAACCCTGTATTGGTTATCTGTTTCACATCATCTTCGCTCATCATTCTCCCCCTATTATCTTATTTGCTTACATGTATTATAACAGAGAGTCTATTTTCTATAAGGAAGAGAGATTTGTGAAAGATCGTGACTGTTTTTTTCTAGTAATTGGTTTCTTGAATTCGCTCTATCTCTTTTCGATAGGATTTTGTTAATTCTTGCTCTTTTTCTTCTAATTGTCGTTCATAGTTTTGAGCCGTATGGATCAGGTTACGATCTATTGCCTCCATTTGATGATAGAATTGTCGGTTATCCCAATGATCATTCTTCGACAAATACATGATTTTTTGTACCAATTGACCTGTTTCTTTCCTAAAGTTTACTAACTGATGATCGATTTCTTCTTGTTGACGGTGTATCTGACGTTTGTTTTCATTAAATCGCTCCTCTAAATCTTGTAGTTTACGTTGTTTCTCTACTGTCCCCATTCTTTATCCCCTTTTCACAGGTGTGAGCAATGTTGGTTGTTTCATTTGTTTGACATACTGTTCTGCTGCAACGGCACTTTCCCCTTCTAAAGCGCCTTTCAAAGTAGATGGTAAGACACTATTCGTTTGTTGATACATTCCTTCTGAGATCTCTTTTAAGGATTCGATCGAAGTTAACTTGGCCTGAGCAATACGACTTTCCTTTGCCAGAATCAGCGCTTGTATGGCTACTCGTTCCCGTTCCTTTTGTTCTTGTCCAAGTCTTTCTAGAAATTCTTGCAATTCTCTATCTTCCATGGATAAACTCCTTTCACTTGTTTTTGAACAAAATATTTCCTGCCTGCCTGTCTGTCATACTCTGTAAGATGATTTGCTACTACCGCCAGTTTATTACTAAATTCCTCCAGCTTCTCTTTATATTGTTTCACTTGATTCGTATTTAATGAGGCTTGTCCGCTGTCCCATAAATTATTTTTTTCATATGGGGAAACCATCTCTTGTACTTCCCAATAAGTCAAATAGTTTTTGATTGCTCCCGCACCAGCCAATATTTCTTTTGATATTGCCGTAATCTCATCTTCAAATTCTTTTTGGGCATTTTTAAAGATGATCTCGTACTCTTCGCCTATATTTTTCGCCTTTTGGATGATCGATTGAACTAACTCCGATTGTAAAGTGATTTTTTTAGAACCTGAAGCATTAGAAATTCTTTTATGTAATTCGTTGACCGTCTCGTTCCATTCACTAGCAACTTTTGCTTCCGCAATAATCGTAGCGTATTCTTTTTCAAAATCTTTATACTCTCCAGATAACAATAGTTTTATGACTTCTGTAAAAGATAACCCACCTTCTGGTTTTTCTTTTACTACACGATTCAAATATTTATCGATCAAATGGGAAACCTTGATCCCCGCAGCAAAAATGTAGCCATGTTCCTTTAAATTAGCTTCCTGAAGTGTGCCATCAGGATTTATTTGAAACTGTCCAAAGTCATGGCTAGAGCCGTTTTGATCTTCCATATCAAACGTCGTGTTAAAAGATTTCGGTAGTAAATAGCGAACATTCCCGATTTCATCTACTCCAGGCTTATTTCTATTCAACATGGAAACGATATCAAAAGCATTGACGTAATAATCGATTTTCCCATCCTCTTCCAACTTCTGGATATTTTTTTGTGCCTGTTCAGACATTTTATTGATACTTTCACGCGCATCAGGTCCTTGAAACAAAACCACTTTGTCGATTTTAGCAATATCTTTTTCAGGGAGATTCGCCACAGCCTGAATCGACACCATCGTTCCCAGAGAATGACCTGTGACAGACATTGTAGCATGAGGTGCTTGTGTGGTCATTTCCGTTATCTTCTGGTGCATGGCTTGATTTGCTAATTTTGCTTGCGGAATATAAGCATTTTTTGTTGTAAATGCCTGGTTATTATGCCACCAGTCATTAAGATTCAAATTACTTGAAGAAATACCATCACTGCCTCTAGTAACAAAATAAGTATGCTTAGTCTCTATCGACAACTTAGGCGTATCCGTCACATAATAAGCATTGAATCCAGCTTTTTCATCCGTCAAGAGTCCTTGCTTATATGTGTTTTTTACATAGCTCTGTATTTCATAGCCTCCGTTTACTTTCGGCACTCGGCTGTTTCCTAACTCCTTGACTGTTTTTACGGTGGTGTCGGGTTGGAGGTAGACTGTACTTAAATCATTTCCATGAGCATCTTTTGCATTTGGGAAGTTGAAACGAATAGATTTACCTTTTTCCAAAGCTCTCTTTTCTTTTTTTGTCATGCCATTTACAAAATTATACGTAACTCCAGCATTGTTTCTTCTATTATTGTATGAACTTTGTGCTAAGTTAGCATAAACATTATATGAATTACCTAAGTTAGCCATTATTTAAATTCCTCCAATGCTTCTTCAAAATTATTTGTTGCTATCTCTTCTATTTTAGTAGGTTTTTGTAAATTATTTGGTAACACTTGAATTGCTCCAGCATCTATTTCATTATTATCAATTCCATATAATTCAATATCAACTATATACATCTTTTTGGTGAACGCTCCACTATCTTCTATCCTAAACGATTCCCAATTATATTTGACAATATTTATATTAGCTTTTGAATTTCTCTTTATAATGTACTTTGTTAATTCTTCTTCATGTTCTTTCAAAAAAGCGATTTGTTTTTCTTTTTCTGTCGGTTCCATTATTTTTTTCACTCCTAACGTGCCTAAAAGTACCAAGACAATAGTCAAACTAACTACAATAATTTTTTCCTTTTTCCTCACAAGAACTTCTCCCTTCTGTGGCTGCAACTATAGTAATCATAGTTAGCTAATTTCTTTTTTACTAGACCAAGGTTTTCGCTATGACCACAACCTGTATAAAAGCTTCGCCTAAAATCAGGATATATCTTGATTCTCTATATCAGCTATTAAGTTCCTCATCACTTATTTGTTGTCCATAATGTAAAGTTGACATATCAGGCATATTATTTTGATTTAATTCTATATCCAGTCTGAAATCCATATGTGGATTATGGTTTACAAATCCAAAAATTTGAATTTTTTTGCCAGCCCCACTAGGAAGACTATTTCCGATAACCACTCGATTAACATTATTCCAATCATAATTAATTTCTGTTACTTTTTCACCTTTGTATTGATTAATATATTCTGTCATTTTACTTTCATGCTCTTTCAAAAAAGCAATTTGTTTCTCTCTTTCTGTTGGTTCGCTCATCTTCTTCACTTCTATCGTCATCAAAAGAACTAATAATACACCTATACTTACTAGAATCAGCCACTTTTTCTTTCCCAAATGATTATCCCTCATTCCTTACTCTTCAAATTCTCGGATACTTTTTGTGTAAGTTCTGTCAGCACATCAATACTTTCTAGTATTTTCTATTTGTACTACTCTTTACTCATCTACTTCGTTCATTATTACTATACGTAATTTTTGCCTATTTAAATTAAAATTTACTGGATAAGGCGCATATACGTCGTATACGGTTCGTTTTAGTCTTATACGATCATAGAGAAATGCTTATTTCGTCTAACCTTTTTACAGAGGGAGCAATTATGTTAAGAAAAACAAGCTTAGTAGTTGGTTCTATTGTTCTAGCAATTTTAGGTTTTAGCCCGATGCTATTATCGATCGTTCGAAAAAATAACTCCCACGTGGATATAAAATTAACCCCAAAGTATTATGAGCAGTCAGAAGAGTCTCTGTTTATTTTGGAAAATCAAAAAGAATAAAGCATTGTTTGTTTTATGGACGATACCAGACATGTCTTGGTATTGTCTTTATTGATATGGATGTGTCCTTTACTGTTTGATGTATTACATAGGCTATAATGAAGTTGACCACCTTTTTTTTAACAATAAAAAGCCAGTGTATACATAATAAAACTCACTATATTCATTACTCAAACATCATTCGGAGGTGACCCTTCATGAAAAACCAACTCGCTTTTAAATTTTTACCCAAGTTATGGACTTCTATTTTATATCTTGTGGTGATTGCTATTGGCTCATTCATGTATTTATCAAAGTATTGGAATGTTACGATTTTCACCTCTATCTATCCTGATTTTTATCTTCATATCTCAAACTTTTCAATTAGTTTGATTTTAGGTTTGATTCCATATTTTTGGTTATTGATGGGGATAAAATTCAATTATGTAGTCATCTTTTCTTTACTCTTACTCGTAGTAAATGCACTATGTGAAACTGTCTTTGGATTCATAAACACACCTGATCTTATTGATATGTGTTTTGGCTTTGTTGGTACTGGAATTTCTTTCCTGACATTGTTAATCATTTATACATTCGGACTTTTACCTAATAAAGAAACCACATAATTTTTCAAAAATCATCTGACTGAAATGCAAAACGAGAATCGAAGCCTTAGCTGTCGATTCTCGTTTTCTTATATTTAAGATAAAGTATTACACTTGTGATGATCAACAGAGCAGAAAAAACAAGCAACAAACCGATCACCCAGATATTACTTCCTTGATTGACGATAATCTTGTTTGAACCACCTGTTTGCTCTATCAACCCTTCCAGCTCTTCTTTTGTATAATTAAATTTAGTTACTTTTTCTTTGCCATCAACAGTTAGGATAAACTGATATTCCCCAAACATCAATTCTGCATCACTAACTAACGGTAGATTTAGCTTTGTTTTAGTCATTGGAGTCAATGCAATTGAGCTTTCTTCAATTTCTCCTTCAGAAATGATATCCCCGTTTGGATTGATTACTTTGTACGAGCCGCTTTCCGCAAAAGTTACTGCAGGATCATTGTTGGCTATATAGTAATCAAGCCTTATCGCATCCTGTGAGCTCACAAACTCAAACTCATCATAAGTTTGTTCTTTTTCAGCCTCTATTTCATCCATCTTGAGATGAAATAGGATTACTTTCTCATAGACATGAACGATATCTACAGCATCTTCATGACTTTCTTCACTTAATGTCTGAGAGAAATTCACCCCACCTAAAACTTCTCCATCAAGTTCCTCAGTCACATTGATCAAAATTGCTATCGTTTCACTTTGTTTCGCTTCAACTTTGATTTTCCCGTCTTCTAGTTCGCCATTAGCATCAGTTATCTTCACGTATTTACTAAAGTCATACTTTTCATCTAAAAGGTTTTCTGTATTTTCAACATAAGTGACACTTCCCATCGTTGATATAGCAACCGATGGATAGACAGTAACATCTAAGTCCTTGTCACCTATATTTGTAATCGTAGCAATAAACTCATAGTTCTTATTAAGTTCTGGAGTAAACTGCAGATAGCTATCTCTGATCTCATATTCTTTGGGTTGCACATCCACTAGGATCGATGCAGTATCTTCCTCGGACGCCTCTACTGGTTGTATGTAAAAAAAACATCCCATCAATAAAACGAAAATAAGCGAACAGAAGTCAACTAACTTGTATTCTTTGGCTTGGCTATTTTTTGTCATTATTTCTCCTATTCATTTTCCTATCAAGTATCTTAAATCTCTATATTTTTTCTTGATCATTCTTATTCCTCTTTTTTCACAACAGTAGTTATCCTATCATCATACTTTGTATTTTGATTCATCAGAATGTTTCACTTTTTCCTGATCAAATTGAAAAGAATAAGTATCCTTAGAGATTTTTTTTATTATTTATATTTATTAAATTCATTACTCTAACTTTAAGATAATTCTTGCTTGGACAATCGCGTTTAAATTGTCCCAATGATCCTTATTGTGAATGTCTCTAAAAAAAGCAAAATCTTGGGACTCTTCGTGATACATAATCCCATCAGACACCAAAATATCTGCATCAGTAAAGTCAGAAGTGAAATGAATGATTTTTTTATTAAATATCGTTAGTAATTTACTTTCGATAACTGGTACATATTCCGGATGATGCAACATCGATATAGCAATAGTCACTCTTTCATTGTTTTGGATAGGCAAATAATACGAAAGGATATGTGCTAACTTGTTCGCAAATATTTGTCTATCACCAACTTGAAAATTCCTGTTTTTGACTATTCCCAATAGTAGCTGCTTCACTTCATGGATTCTACTATTGGGACTATTTTGATTAGCCACTCCTTTTAAATTCTCGAAATAAATATTTTTGTATGCCCAACTATTGATGACACTTTCATATAAAATCACATGTTCCACATCGGAATTTATCTTATATTTTTCTGATAATGTTTCGACGACATTCATAGAAAAATCAACGATTTCGTTCTGTCTATGCTCTTTGAATTTTTTGCCTAAGACTATCTTGTCCTGCTTGCTTGTCGTTTCAGGGATGAGAAGTTGTCTACAAAAATAAAAGAATGCAACTTCTTTTTCTCTATCTTCCATGTTTCGAGTTGGTATCAACTTTGTTAGCGAGTTCTCTTCATATAGTTCTTTCATATCAGCGAATAGTTCTATCGCTGTTTTGTCCAAATCTTGTATGATATACCCACGTGACACAGCATTTTCAAGTATTGAGAATAGAATGTCATGCTTTGCTTTTGTTGTCTTCAACCTCTCGTAGTGTCCACCTACTAGGTCAATATTCACTCTTGTTTGGCTATCTGCGAAAACATTATAGGCCATGATTTGTACCAGGTAATGATATGTTCTGATAGACATCTCATTGCCTTCCAAAGAAATTGATTCAAAATTACTATTAATAGTTATTGGTATTTTTTGATAATGAAAGATATCTTTCAGTCGGCTGATCAATTTATAACTATAAGACTTACTAAACATCAACTTTTCGGAAATATCGACTACACGAGTTTTTCGGTGTTTCAAGAGATAGAGCAATAATTGAAAATAAGGTGATTCATTAAAAAACTTTTTTTTCAAATTAACAAATACTTGAAGCAACAGTTCCTGATTAACACCTTCAATTAAACCAATCGTCCCCTTTTCTAGTAAAAAGAAAGATGAAAATGTAAAATTCAATTGTTCGAAGTTTTCTTCGAGTTCAACCAGTAATATTTTCGTTTGATACATCGTTAAGTTTAACCGCTCACTTAATTTATTCAATGACAAATATTTTTCTGTCACTAGAACCGTAAAAAGTTGCAACATTTCGTTTTGTTTTTTTGTTAAGTAACGGCTACTAAACGTATCCATTATATATTCCATTTCTTCTACCAACCTTCATTTTTAGAGGATTCTATACTAAGAAGAATTCATTTAGTCAGAATGTTTCATTTTTTATTTTCAGCGAACTATACCGATGTCTCCTAGTTCAACTTGCATGGCTGTTGTATTGGTCTTGCCTGTACATTTTGACTTGATTACTAAGGTAGTGAAGCTTTGATCATGTATATTTGTCTTTCTACGGAATTATTATCTAAACACCTTCACTTTTTCTAATAAATTTCTATTGATTAAAATTTTCTCTGTTTGCATTACTAGATTCATAAATCTGATGGACCAACCAGCGACAGTAGAAGCTTGCAACTACGCGAAAGAATAAAAGAAGGAACACTGATCAGGCAATCAACAAGAGTAGTTTTCATTGATTGGATCAGCATTTCTTCTTTGAATATTCTATAGGACAGACGGATAGATCTACGTATTCTATATTATGATCCATCGTATTCTGTCAATCTTCGCACACTTAACTCTTTTTATCTGGCAAGCCTTTCACAACTGAAAAAAACTATTTTTTAGTCCGGAGTATTATCCCCAAGGATTATTTACTTCTTGTGCTGTCAAGATGATTTTGGCACTATCATCTCTGTTTGATCGCCATACGTAATCATTTGCATCTAAAATGACATCGAAATCTTTTTCGATCTGTACCGAACTCATTCGCATTACCTGTTGTGCTTGAAGATGTGGGTTTGAAGGTTGAATGTCTAGTCCATTTCCATATTGGTCAAGTTTTGCAAAAATATTCACAAAAACATCCTGTGATTTTGTATTATTTACTGTAGCAGTTGCTTTCAAGACCTTCGTTTGTTTACGCATATCTGAGTTTAAGTCAAAATCAGATAATTTGAAATCGACTTTGTTTGTTGTTCCTTCATTGAAAGTGATATCTAGTTTTCCATCTTGGACTTCAATCGGTATTTGTTTTTCACTGACTGCCTCGGATGCGTTTACTAAGCTTGGGTTACTACCTACTAACAACAAAGTTGATAGCATAACTGTTGTGGATACCTTTTTTTTCATTGTTGGATAGCCTCCGGAATTTAATATTTTTTTCACAAAATCAGTTTACATTAAATTCCCTCATAGGGTTTATCCGAACATTCAACTCTTTTTTTAAAAACAGGATAATCTTTCACCACGTTCTTTGCTACATGATAGAAACTTGTCCGGAAAGATGGACTAGGCTCACTCCTTAACTCTATAAAAGCTCCCTATTTGTCCTTTGATCAGAGTTATTAGACCTTTTAGGCGTGATATTTCGACCAAATCCGTGTCCGGTTATCAAAAAAATTTCCATGAGAACTTATTCTCTTACATTCATCAAAAATCAACTTATTTATATTGGAACCGAACACTATGCGGGTTTTGTTTATATGGCAACATATGGTGATGACGTCAAAAGAGTTGGTGGTTAGCTTGAGGAAGTAAGAGAAGCAAATGATAAAGAAGAAATCCTTCGGAATCGTTCGTCGTTTAGATAATCAATAGACTATAACACACTATATAATAAAAAGAAAGCCCACATAGTTGTCGATCTTCAAGTTTATAGGAGGTACATTCTTGTTCTCAATCGTCTCGTTTTCATCATCCATGATAAAGACGCGATGAATTAAGAACAGCTTGGATAAAGCTAATTAATCGATTTTGTGCCTAATAAAAATATGAGGAATGATGATCTTTATTTATATTCATAAGAATCTATGATTTGTTTTTATCATTCGTTTCTGTAAGTACTAAAAATATTTTTTCTGATTAATCATCTGCCTAAAAAAATACCCCTCTCATGTCATTGACATAAGAAGGGCATTTTTACATTCATTTAATTATTTGTTTTTTAAGTTGTAGAAAGATTTCAAACCTTTGTACTCTGCAACTTCACCAAGTTGGTCTTCGATACGTAATAATTGGTTGTATTTCGCAACACGGTCAGTACGTGATAGAGAACCTGTTTTGATTTGGCCAGCGTTTGTTGCAACTGCGATATCAGAGATTGTTGAATCTTCTGTTTCACCAGAACGATGAGAAACTACTGCAGTGTAACCAGCTTCTTTAGCCATTTCGATTGCTTCGAAAGTTTCTGTCAAAGTACCGATTTGGTTAACTTTGATAAGGATTGAGTTAGCAATTCCTTTTTCGATACCTTCAGCAAGTTTTTCAGTGTTTGTTACGAACAAGTCGTCACCCACTAATTGAACTTTGTCGCCTAGAACTTCTGTCAATTTCTTGAATCCATCCCAGTCGTTTTCGTCTAATCCATCTTCAATAGAGATGATTGGGTATTTAGATACTAATTCTTCGTAGAATTTGATCATTTCGTCAGTTGTTTTTTCGCCTTCGCCTGAATCAGCTAATACGTAAACACCTTTTTCTTTGTCGTAGAATTCTGAAGAAGCAGCGTCCATTGCAAGAACAACGTCTTTACCAGGAACATAGCCAGCTTTTTCGATTGCTTCGATGATTACTTCGAAACCTTCTTCGTTTGAACCAAGGTTAGGAGCGAATCCACCTTCGTCACCAACTGAAGTTGCTAATCCACGAGATTTCAAGATTGCAGCTAATGCATGGAATACTTCCGCACCCATACGTAGTGCTTCTTTGAATGTTGGCGCGCCAACAGGCATGATCATGAATTCTTGGAAGTCGATTGAGTTATCCGCATGTGATCCACCGTTGATGATGTTCATCATTGGAGTTGGTAATACTTTTGTGTTGAATCCGCCTAGGTAGTGGTATAAAGGTACTTCTAGGTAGTCAGCAGCTGCACGAGCAACAGCGATTGAAACACCAAGAATAGCGTTCGCACCTAATTTACCTTTGTTAGGAGTTCCGTCTAAAGCGATCATTGCTTTGTCGATAGCCATTTGGTCACGTACATCGTAGCCAATGATTGCTTCAGCAATGATGTTGTTTACGTTGTCAACAGCTTTGATTACACCTTTACCGCCATAACGAGATTTGTCTCCGTCACGTAATTCAACTGCTTCGTATTCACCAGTTGAAGCACCTGAAGGAACCATTCCACGGCCGAAAGCACCGCTTTCTGTGTATACTTCTACTTCGATTGTTGGGTTACCGCGTGAGTCTAGAATCTCGCGAGCGTAAACATCAGTAATAATTGACATGTTTTGTCTCTCCTTTGAGTTTGGTTTTTTCCTAAGGGATTTCCCTCATATACGATTTTAGTTAATTTTGTGTCTTTGTGCAAACATTTCTTGCATTTTTCACAAATTTTCAATAATTATTTTACAGCATCAAGTAATGCTAAGAATGAATCCGCTTCTAAGCTAGCTCCGCCAACTAATGCGCCATCCACATTTTCTTTTGCCATATACTCAGCAATGTTCTCAGGTTTTACAGAACCACCGTATTGGATACGAACTGCTTCTGATACTTCTTTGCCGTAAAGTTTTTCAACTGTTTGACGTACCACGCCACAGATTTCGTCAGCGATTTCAGCATCTGCTGATTTACCTGTACCGATTGCCCAGATTGGTTCGTAAGCAATAACTAGATTACTTACTTGACCTTCTGTTAAGCCTTCAAGACCAGCAGTGATTTGTCCTTCGATCCACTCAGCAGTTTTGCCTGCTTCATATGTTTCTAATGACTCACCACAGCAAAGAATTGGGATCATACCGTTTGCGAAGATTGCTTTCGCTTTTTTGTTGATATCTTCGTCAGTTTCGTGGAAGTATTCACGACGCTCAGAGTGACCGATGATCACATATTGTACACCTAGATCAGCTAAAGCTGCTGGTGATGTTTCACCAGTGAATGCACCTGAGTTTTCCCAGTAAGAGTTTTGTGCAGCGATTTTCAATTCTGTACCTTCAGCTGAAGCCATTAATTCTTGTAAGAATAATGCAGGAGATCCAATCACTGAATCTACTTTATCATTTGAAGGGATCTTGTTTTTTACTGCTTCTGCAAAAGCTTTTGCTTCAGATGCAGTTTTGTTCATTTTCCAGTTACCAGCGATAATTGGTTTACGCATGATATGCACTCCTATTCAGAATGTAAGAGGACTACAGATTTGAGCAATCTGTAGATGGTCCTCTCACCATTTTATTTATTCGTTGATTTTATGCTTATTTGTCGTTGATTGCAGCTAGTCCAGGTAATTCTTTCCCTTCAAGCAACTCTAAGCTTGCACCGCCACCTGTTGAGATGTGAGTGAATTTGTCTGCAAAACCTAATTGTTCCGCAGCAGCTGCAGAGTCACCGCCACCGATGATCGTTGTAGCATCTTCAAGGTTAGCGATTGCTTCACAAACACCGATCGTACCTTTAGCGAAGTTACTCATTTCGAATACACCCATTGGTCCGTTCCATACAACTGTTTTCGCACCTTGTAATGTATCAGCAAATAATTTAACTGAAGCAGGACCGATGTCTAATGCCATCAAGCCTTCAGGAATATCTCCTTCGATGACTTGTGTTTCTACATCATTTGAAAATTCAGGGGCACAAACGTTGTCGATTGGTAAAACTAATTTGTCGCCTGCTTTTTCGATCAATTCTTTTGCTAAAGCTACTTTATCTGCTTCAACTAAAGAGTTACCGATCTTGATGCCTTTTGCTTCGTAGAATGTGTAAGTCATTCCGCCGCCGATCAAGATTTTGTCTGCTTTAGGAATCAAGTTTTCGATGACACCGATTTTATCTGAAACTTTCGCTCCACCTAAGATCGCGATCATCGGACGTTTTGGTTCTTCAACTGCTTCGCCGATGAACTTGATTTCTTTATCCATCAAGAATCCAGCAACTGTTGGGATACCTGTTGAAGCGATCCCTACGTTTGAAGCATGCGCACGGTGAGCCGTACCAAATGCATCATTGACAAATACATCGCCTAAAGAAGCCCAGTATTTACCTAGGTCAGCATCATTTTTGCTTTCTTTTTTGCCGTCGATGTCTTCAAAACGAGTGTTTTCAAAAACAACTACGTCTCCGTCTTTCATGTCAGCAATTGCTGTTTCTAATTCTGAACCACGAGTTTCAGGAACGAAAGTTACTTCTTTACCTAGCAATTCGCCTAAACGTTTTGCAACTGGTGCCAAAGATTTTCCTTCTTTGTCTTCTTCTGTTTTCACACGTCCAAGGTGAGAGAAAAGAATCGCTTTTCCGCCTTGCTCCAACACATAATTGATTGTTGGTAACGCAGCTTTGATACGTGTATCATCAGTGATGACGCCGTCTTTCAAAGGAACGTTGAAGTCAACACGAACAAGGACTTTTTTATCTTTTAAATCAATATCTTTGACTGTTTTCTTAGCCATTTGATTTCCTCCTAAAATAAACATCTTATCAAAAAAAGCGGAGAAGCGCGATTGCTTCCCCGCTTTTAAGTGTACATGGATATAGGTTACACTTGTACGATTTATCTTATAAGTTAGCGAAGTATTCTAAAGTACGTACTAATTGTGCAGTGTATGACATTTCGTTGTCGTACCAAGCAACAGTTTTAACTAATTGTTTGTCACCAACAGTCATTACTTTTGTTTGAGTAGCATCAAATAATGAACCGTAAGTCATACCAACGATATCTGAAGAAACGATTTCGTCTGTGTTGTAACCGTAAGATTCGTTAGCTGCTTCTTCCATTGCAGCATTTACTTCATCAACTGTTACGTTTTTATCAAGAACTGTAACTAATTCTGTTAATGAACCAGTTGCGATTGGTACACGTTGAGCAGCTCCGTCTAATTTACCGTTCAATTCAGGGATTACTAAACCGATTGCTTTAGCAGCACCTGTTGAGTTAGGAACGATGTTTGCAGCAGCAGCGCGTGCACGGCGGAAGTCACCTTTAGGATGAGGTCCATCAAGAGTCATTTGGTCACCTGTGTAAGCGTGGATAGTTGTCATTAATCCTTCAACAACACCAAATTTGTCATTCAATGTTTTAGCCATAGGAGCTAAACAGTTAGTTGTACATGAAGCACCAGAGATAACTGTTTCTTTACCAGTTAATGTTTCATGGTTTGTGTTGTAAACGATTGTTGGTACATCGTCTCCACCAGGAGCTGAGATAACAACACGTTTAGCACCAGCTGTTAAATGTTTTTCAGCAGCTGATTTTGAAGTGAAGAAACCAGTACATTCTAGAACGATGTCTACGCCTAGTTCGCCCCAAGGTAATTCTTCAGGGTTACGGTTAGCTAATACTTTAACTTCTTTTCCGTTTACGTTAAATGAACCTTCGTGAACTTCAACTGTTCCGTTGAAACGTCCTTGAGTTGTATCGTATTTTAACAAGTGTGCCAACATTTTAGCATCTGTCAAATCGTTGATTGCTACTACTTCGATTCCATCTACATCTTGGATACGACGGAACGCTAGACGTCCAATACGTCCAAAACCATTAATACCTACTTTAACTGTCATTTAAGATTTCCTCCTTATGAAAATCAAAAAAATATTTATTTTAAAGGGATACCCCTTTTAAAATCTCATTAGCAGCGGCTTCATCTGTGATGAGCCACGTTTGTTTTGGTGCATTATTCATATACGCTCGAATTGCTTTGGCTTTGGCTTTCCCTCCTGCAACCGCAAGAATGATCGGGACTTTAGCTAAGTCTTTTAATTCGATGCCGATTCGTGGGACTTTATAAACGACTTCTCCTTTTTCATTGAAGAAATAGCCAAAAGATTCCGCAACGGCATTGGCTTGTTTCAACATCAGCAATTCTTCTTCATTCATCTTTCGTCGCGCTGCCATATGCAACGCCCGTCCAATACTATGAATAACACAATTTGCCTGACTTATCAAGTTTAAAACTTCTTGTATAGACGGCTCATTGAGTAATGAATTGTAAGTAGCCAAGCTTAATTGTTCCGGCACATATAGTGCTCGGTGTTTTCCATTTGCCTTTGTAGCCATTCTAGCACTGACTGAGTTCGCTTGTACAGTAATCGCCTCACCGATCCCACCTCGCGCAGGAACAAACAAATTATGGCGCTTGCTGTTTTCTAAGCTAGTCAATTGCTCTGCAACGATCGCCATCGTCGTTCCTCCCATGACTGCGATGATATTATCACCTTCAGGAAGTAGTAGATTCAGTGATTCGTCTAAGGCTTCGCCAAAAGCATCTGCTACTTTTGGTTGTTGTTCACTGTTTCCAGAAACAACGATACAGCGCTGGTTTCCAAAATACTCAGATAGTTTCATTTCAATCTGATGCATTCCTAAAAGTTGGTCCATAAAGCCTTCGAGGCTTTGATAGACTTCCTCTCCTTTCTTCGTCAGCGTCATACCACTTTTAGAGGCGTTGATCAGTTCAAGTTGTTTGAGCAGATCCGTTTCTGTTCGTAAGACACGTTCGGTCATGCCCATGCTTTCCGATAAACTACGACGACCAATTGGCTGCATCCAGTAAATATTGCGCAAAATCTTATAGCGTTCTTGCAAAACATCCATGATGTCTGGCGCAACAGCTTCAATCAGTTTCAATTCATCTAACATAGCGATCTCCTTAGTTGGACATTTTTCGTCCAATGTAGACTCAAAACGACCCATGTGATCTAAAAAAATAAATCGGACTTTCCAACTTGCACGTTTTCTACTAGGAAAATCTCAACCTCACATGACATAGTCTAACAGTTTTGTCCGTATTTATCAACAAAAAAAGACTAGAAAAATGTTTAAGATTCTTCCAGTCTTTCATTCAATTATCTATCATACCGTTTTCTTTTCGATGAACTAGGGATTCCTAACAAGTCACGATATTTGGCGACTGTTCGTCGAGAAATCGAAATTTTGTCATTTTTCAGTAGTTCTACTAATTTTTGGTCAGATAATGGTTTGCTTTTATCTTCCGCATCCACTAGTTCTTGGACTTTTTTCTTTGCGGTATCTGCTGATAGGTCTTCAGTACTCTCTGCATTTGTAGGTTGGAGTCTCGTCGTAAAGAACTTTTTCAATTCGAAGACACCAAAATCGGTTTCAAGATACTTGCCATTGACTGCTCGACTGACCGTTGATTCGTGGACGTCGATTTCTTCTGCGACTTCTTTTAAGGTCAATGGGCGGATCGGTCGTGCGACATTTGTAAAGAATTCTTTTTGCCGAGAAACAATGATTTGCGCCACGCGCATGATCGTATCACCGCGTTGCAAAATCGTTTTTTGCAGCCATTCAAATTCTTGTTTTCGTTCGTTCAAATAGGCTTGAGTCTCTTTATCTGCTTTTTTTTGCATCTGTTGAAAATAGGCTTCTTGAAAACGTACATTCGGCTGGTTGCCTCGATTTGAGATGACTTGGACTTCTTCACCTATTACGACAACTTTGACATCGGGAATGATATACAAACCGCTACTATGGTCAAAGACTCGTCCAGGACTTGGACTAAGGGTTTGGATATAGTCAAAGATCCGTTGTACATCGCTTAATGGAATCGCAAAATGTTGGGCGATCTCTTTCCATTTGCGTTCGACTAATTGATCAAACCATTCTTCCAAGACGATGTAAGCCAATTCGGGCGCATAATCGTCTCTTTCGGTTTGTAACATCAAACATTCTTGTAAACTTCGCGCCCCAACACCTGCTGGCTCTAACTGCTGGATCAGCGTCAATGCGTCAAGCATTTGGATCGGTGTCGCATTCGTTTGTTGGATGGCGTCTTCTAAAGAAATAGTCAAAAAACCATTCAGGTCGATATATTCGATCAAATATAAAATCAACTTACGTAAGAAAGTATCTCGGTAATTCAAATGGACTTGTTCGATCAATGATTCAAAAAGTGAGCCTGTTGTATCAGGAATTTGATTCAAGTAGCTCATCTCTTCTCCCTCATAACTGGCATTACGTTTTTGGTAATCGGGTTGCCAATCCGGTTCGATCACTTCTACTAAGGGGTTTTCCAACGCCTGATTTTCAACAAAAGCCAGTAGCTCTTCGCTGTTATACTGCAAGACTTGGATGGACTGTTGGAGCTGTTGTGTCATGGCAAGTTTTTGTGTTTGTTGTTGTTTTTGTGAAAAATTTTGTTCAAATTTCATTTTTTTGTCCATTCCCCTTGTAATTTATTTTTGATTTCGATACAATTGTTGCAGTGCTTGCGTCCTTAGTGTAGTGGATATCACGTAAGATTCCGGTTCTTGAGACGGGGGTTCGATTCCCTCAGGACGCGTCTATTGTTATCTTAGCATATTTGTGAAGATTTTGCTTTCAAATTTCTAAGAAAAAAAGCGGTTTTCCTATCTAGGAAAACTGCTTTTTTTGATTTCTTCATGGGATTTCAAAAAGTAAACCAATCTTCTATGTAACTATAGTAGAAATGATTCGTTAAAGGTCTAGGAGTATAGCGCTCTGTCACACCCTCACCTTGACGAAGCGTTAAACCGTTTCTTAAAGTGGCTGTTTTTTGATCATAAAAATCGCCATTGATGAGATAAAATATTCGGTTAGGGTCCTCTAAATAAGCAAATACATCCCCTGTAAAATGTTTTTCCAATCCTTGATCAGCGGATTTCAACTGAACGGATAAAATTGACTTGATTGCTCGGAAATTTCCACTTTCGCTCGTTTCACAGTATAACAATAAATTTGGTTGGTATACTCTGTTGACAGTTATGTTTTGAGAAAAGATACGGTAGATTGCCCCATTATGTATTGCGCTTTGCACCATTTGCTCAGTATAGCCGAGCTGTTTTTTAGCTTCTTCTTCGGTTAGTTGATATTCTCTCGAAATGACACGAAGCAGTTGCTGAAAGTCCAACTTACTGGACATTGTACGATATGTATTTTCTTCATTTTTCGTTGAAAGATTCAAAGAGGTTTGCTCTTTTGGTGATGAATGGACCAAGAGAAACAACCCAAATAAAATCACAAGAAAACCGATTACTTTTATTCGTATTGACTTTTTCATTGATTACTCCTATTTATTTGTTATTCTTCTGTCTATAATCATAATAAGAAATAGCCAATGAAGCAAAGAGTTTTTATAAAAAACAATCGTTTTTTATTTTCCGACTTGATTCTATAACCTGTTTCCTCAAGAAGTCACTACAGCAGTGTTTGACCACGAGAAATAAAGCACCATCCACGAAAATTATTTTTCAAATTTTGGTGGACGGCGACTTATTTTTCGAAGAGTTACTTCTGTTTCCGCGGTTTATTCGATTTTAAATGGTGCGAAAGGATTATTGTCCCACTCTCTTTCATTTTTTATCAATCATAAGGAACATAATCTTCGTAACTTTCTTCGTTGTTCAAGGCTTCATTTTCAATAAAATAGTTCATACAGCCCATCAATTCCGAACTCATTGGTCCGTTTAAAGATAAATCATGACGTTCAATCATTTCCCGGTATTCATCTGCACTGATCACCGCACCGGTTTTCAAGCTTTTGTATTGCTTCGGTGTTTCCTCCACTTCTTGATCCAACTTTGAAAAATCTGTTTCTTTGTATGTCACGAAATAGCCATGAGAAAGTTTCCGTTCGACTACTTCATTGCATTCAGGACAGCGGATCGGCATTTCTTTTTCTCGATGCTTCACAATGTGACGTACTTCATTATAATAGAATTTGGTCTGACAATTGGGACATTTTAATTGATCATCTAACATATCGATCGTCTCCTTTTATATTTGATTGTCATGTCTCAGTTTCACTTTCATCATACTCTTTTTTACAACAAATGAAAAAAGATTCGCTGACATCACCTAATGCTTTTCTCTGAAACATTTCTATAAACCACAAAAATATGCCTTCATCCTTAAGGAGAAACACTTTTGGTTTCTAGTTGACGTTCTGCCTTACTCTCTAGGACTTTTTCTTTTATTCTAATACAAAAAACTGCAAGGCTACTTTTACAAGTAACTTGCAGTTTTTTGTGATTTCTCTTACTTATTCTTCTGGGAAATCTTCGTCTTCAAATTCTTCGTCTTCTTCGTCATCGTCTTCGATAATGCTTAGATCTTCTTCGATGTTTCCTGGGATTTCTTCTTCGTCGTCTCCAGTATCTGCACCAATTTCTTGTAAGTCTGAATTGTATGCAGCGATTTCTTCATCATCGTCATCTTCATCTTCAAAAAGATCATCATCGTCTTCGTCAGACAGATCAGTATCTTCTGGGTCATCATCGTTATAATCGATGGCATCTTCGTCATCATTGATAAAGGCATTGACTTTTTTGCGTTTACGACGACGTGGTGTATCCTCGTCTTCTTCGTCGATTCCATGGTTGACTTCTTCATCGATCGAATCGATGGCATACCATGAACGCAAGCCCCAACGATTGTCGCCTAATGAAATAAAGCTACCGTCGATATTTAAGTCAGTATAAAATTGTGCGAGTGAATCACGAATGTCACTATCTGATTTGCCAAGATATGTTTGAATCTCATTTGCTAAATCAGAAAAGTCCATCACATCACCACGCTGCTCTAAGATCGCGTGTGCGACTTCGATCATTGATAATTCGTTTTTATTTGCACCTTCAAATACACTAATTTCCAATCAGGACACGTCCTTTCACAGTCTACTCCTTATCATACAAAATCACAGGTAAAAAATCAAACGTTTCTTTGCTATTTATGCAGTAAAATCTAAGACCATCTCATATTCGCCTATTTTTTCGACACCCATGAACAAATCGTAATCGATCATGACTTTGCCAGCCGTTGGACGATCTTTTAGACTGACATGTAGTTCTTTTGTGTATGTGTCGACTTGGATCATTCCATAAGGCGTGCGGTAATGGGTTTCTAGACGCTCCCGATAGGCAAATTTTAGACGCATACGCATTTCACCAGCACGGATCAATTGCACGTGACCATCTGGCATGATCTTGATTGTGACAGGAATTTCTTCTTGTCCTTCTTGGATCTCTTTATAGCGTATGTATAAGGTATCGCCAATTTTGACCATTTGTCCTTTCAGATCAAAATAAAAATCTTGTTGCTCTCCTTGTTGTTTCACTTTTGTACGTAATTGTATCGAAATCGGTAATCCAGATCGTTCCATTTGACATTCTCCTTTTCTCATAGCTACATTGTTCCCACTTTCCACTGATTTGTCAACCGACAGGTATAGAGAACAGATAACTTTTTTCATCTCTTCTTTCTTATTTTGGAGTATAATGAAGAAAGAAGGAGTGATACTCCTGTATATTAGAATGAGTTGAGGTTGTAACAATCGCTGCTCAAGCAGATTTAAATAGGAGTTGAGTACATGACGTCCATCATTTTGGATCAAGAAGTCTACCAAACAAATGATTTTTCTCCGTTTGCTTTAACGGATATTTTAACAGAGTATGCCAAAAAAAATCAACAAACTTTTCTACATTTTTGGCAATATGAACAGACGATCATCCTCGGTATGAAGGATACCCGAACCCCTTTTTTATCTGAAGGGATCAAGGTCATCCAAGATGCGGGATTTACACCGGTGATCCGCAATGCTGGTGGACTAGGTATCGTTTCAGACCAAGGGATTTTGAATATCTCGTTGATTTTCCCACAAGAAGATGAGAACAAGATCTCGATCGATGAAGGATATGAACAGATGCTCGCTCTTACTCGTCAGGCTTTTCCTGTTTATGCAGACAAAATAGAAGCCTATGAAATCAAAGATTCTTATTGTCCTGGTACCTACGATCTCAGTATCAATGGTAAAAAATTTGCCGGGATCGCACAACGACGGATCAAAAACGGGATCTCTGTGATGATGTATCTGAGCGTGAATGGGGATCAAGAAAAACGAGGCGAACTGATGCGACAGTTTTATCAACAAGCATTGAAAGAACAATTCGGTACAAACGGCTATCCTGCGGTGGCACCTACAAGCATGGCGACACTAGAAAAGTTATTCGATACACCGTTGACCGTTGCTCAAGTAAAAGATTCATTTATCCAAGCGTTCACTACATCTTATCCAACAAGTATTTCTATGGGGTCTGACATTTGGCAAGAAGCGAATGTTTCGCCAGATGAATGGCACGGACAAATTGAACGTATGACCCAACGAAATGCACTAAAGGAGCTGGCTTATGACAACACCTTATAAATACAAACTATTACCAATGGAAAAAGTCTTTAGAGATCCAGTGCATAACTACATCCACGTGCAACATCAAGTGATTTTAGACTTGATCAATTCGAAAGAAGTCCAGCGATTACGACGGATCAAACAACTCGGTACTTCGTCATTTACTTTCCATGGCGCAGAGCATAGCCGTTTCACTCATTCACTCGGTGTATACGAAATCTCCCGACGCATCTGTGACATTTTTTCAAGAAATTTCTCCATTGAAAAAATCGGTCCTTCTGGTTGGGATGATCGGGAACGTCTCGTGACTTTATGTGCCGCCTTACTCCATGATATTGGCCATGGGCCTTATTCACATACCTTTGAACATATTTTCCAGACCAATCATGAAGCAATCACTGTAGAGATCATTACTTCGCCAGAAACGGAAGTCTATCAGATTTTGAATCGTGTCGAAGAAGGTTTTCCTGAGAAAGTGGCTAGTGTGATCCAAAAAACATATCCAAATCCACAAGTCGTCCAAATGATCTCTAGCCAAATCGATGCCGATCGTATGGATTACCTTTTACGTGATGCCTACTTTACAGGTACAGAATATGGAACGTTCGATCTGACAAGGATTTTGCGTGTGATTCGCCCCTATCAAGGTGGAATCGCTTTTTCCATGAATGGGATGCACGCAGTAGAAGATTATATCGTCAGTCGCTATCAGATGTATGTTCAAGTATACTTTCATCCAGTTTCTCGAGGAATGGAAGTCGTCTTGGAGCATCTATTGCATCGTGCCCATGAACTTTATCACCAAGATGATGATAGTTTTGCACGTTATTCACAGTTACTGTTGCCATTTTTAGATGGCACATTTAGTTTAGATGAGTACTTAAAGCTGGATGATGGCGTCTTGAATACGTGTTTCAGTCAATGGACGGATTCATCTGATCCAATCCTTAGTGACTTAGCCAAACGCTTCTTAAATCGTAAACCATTGAAATCAGCGATGTTTTCTGGTGATCGTCACTCACCACTGATTGCTGAATTGACCTCTTTGGTCGAAAAAGTGGGCTACAATCCAAACTATTATACAGCCATCAATTCAAGCTATGACCTGCCTTATGATTTTTACCGTCCAGAAGAAGGCAGACATCGCACACAAATTGAAATCTTGCGAAATGACGGAACTTTGGTAGAATTATCAGAGGTCAGTCAATTAGTTGCTGCACTCGCAGGGCAAGAACAAGGAGATGAACGCTTCTTCTTTCCGAAAGAAATGGTCGATCCTACCTTGCGTAATCACTATGATCTTTTTGATGAAACCTACCAAGAATTTGCGCGTCATATCCATAATGGCGCATTGATTGAAGAAATAAACTAACTAAGGAGAATTTTATGTCTATCAAATTAGTCGCTATCGATATCGATGGCACCCTGTTAAACGAAAAAAGAGAAATCACACAAGAAGTAAAAGAAGCAATTGCAAGCGCTGTGGAAAAAAACGTGGCAATCGTACTATGTACAGGTCGTCCGCTTCCAGGAGTCAAAAACCAATTGAATGAATTGGGATTATACCAAGACAACGATTATGTGATCACTTATAACGGTGCGTTAGTCCAGCAAACAAAATCTGGCAAGATCATTGCTCGTCATGGCTTGACTTATGAAGATTTCTTGGAGATCGAAGTCATGGCCAGACGTGTGGGGAGTCATTTGCATTCGATCGATGATCAAACGATCTATACAACGAATCGTGATATCAGTCCCTATACTGTCCATGAAGCTTTTTTAGTCAACATGCCATTGAAATATCGGACAGCTGATGAAATGACACCTGATATGAGTATCGTGAAGATGATGATGATCGATGAACCAGCGATCCTAGATGCGGCCATCGCTCGTTTACCACAAACTTTCCGCGAAAAATATACAACTGTCAAGAGTTCACCTTTCTACTTTGAGATCTTGAACAAAGAAGCTAGTAAAGGCGCTGCTGTTGCTAACTTAGCCCAACATCTAGGAATCAAACAAGAGGAGATCATGGCAATCGGTGACAACGAAAATGATTTGTCGATGATCGAATACGCTGGATTAGGCGTGGCGATGGGAAATGCCGTTCCGTTGATAAAAGAAGCGGCTAATGTGGTTACTGCAACCAACGATGAACACGGTGTGGCTGAAGCAATCAAAAAATATGTCTTGTAAAAGTAATGAATAAAAACAGCTCATTTTAAAGTCCGAAGTATCGGCTCTTTCTTATGAGCTGTTTTTTTGTTCAATTTTGCTTCATCGCTAACCATTTTTCCACTGCCCAACGATGACTTCCTCGTTTTAATTTTTCTAAGGCAGTTTCAGGAGTGACCCACCAGATCGATTGGTCTTTTTCGGTTGGTTCCCCTACCTTTTGCCAACTCTTTGCTACATAAAAATAGCCAGGATTGTGGAAGTAAGTTTTTCGATGGTTTGAGTAAAAATATTCCGCTGCTTCCCCTAGATAACAAGAAATCTCTGCGCTGATCCCCATTTCCTCCAGTAATTCACGAGAAATCGCTTCTTCATTTGTTTCCTGTCCCTCTTTTTCACCGCCTGGCAAAAAAAAGGCACCATTTGGCGCTTCGATCATTGCGATTTTCCCATGTGTTTCGACAATGATATACGCTGCGTAACGGTCTTGGTAATTTGCAGACTCGTCTTTTTCGCCAAACATTGGGTTTTCCATAGGTATTGTCCCTTCATCTTTTTCTTTCTATTCTACATGAGAGTTTTCTCATAAACAAGCACAAACCCATAGCGTACTTGAAATTTTTGATATGATAATGTGGAAAAGGTAAAAAAGAAAGGAAGATATACTTATGAAAATGGCTCACACTTGCGTCCGCGTTAAAGATCTTGACGCTTCTTTAAAATTCTATCAAACAGCATTCGGCTTTGAAGAAAGTCGTCGTCGCGATTTTCCAGAAAACAAGTTCACGCTGGTTTACTTGACTTTACCAGGAGATGATTACGAATTAGAGTTGACTTACAACTATGATCATGAAGGCTATGATTTAGGAAACGGCTACGGTCATATCGCTATTTCAGTTGAAGACTTAGAAGCACTTCATGAAAAACATCAAGCAGCAGGCTTCAACGTGACTGACTTGAAAGGACTGCCAGGAACAGCTCCGTCTTATTACTTCGTTGTCGATCCTGATGGTTACAAAATCGAAGTCATTCGTACAAAATAAATAGAGCAATACTAAAAAACAGAGGATGTGAACACCGCGTGTCAACTTCCTCTGTTTTTTTCTGTTCTTAAAACCACTTACTGTTAACCGATCAATACGCTCTCTTCTGGATATTTGTACTTCGTCCCTACTTGATTTCCTTTTACAAGAATAGAGAAAAAGACGGTTAAAATCCCTACACGTCCGATATACATCAATGACATGATGATCAGTTTCCCGACTTCTGTCAGATCTGGCGTCAACCCCATTGTCAACCCAACTGTTCCAAAAGCTGAGAACACTTCAAAAGCAATATATTCGATGCCTGAAGTTTCTGGGATCGTCTCAGTCACAGACAAGACCATGATCGCCAACATACATAAAGACAATGTAACGAAAAACAATGTCAGTGCGCGAAGTACTGCTGCTGGGCGAATAGTTCGTCCGAAAGCTTCAGCTCTGGTTTTCCCGTTAAATGTCGCATGCATTTGAATCAATAGGATGCCCAAAGTAGTGGTCTTTAACCCACCTGCTGTTGAACCGGATGTTCCACCGATATACATCAAGATCATTGTCAACATCAAGCCGGCATGACTCATTTGTAAATAGTCGATGGAGTAGTAACCAGCTGTTCTTGGTGTGACACTCATGAAGAACGTATTTGCTAAACGTTCAAGATAAGTTCCTTCAACTAGATGGATCGCATTTTGTTCGGTAAAGAAAAAGACGATAAAACCGCCCACCAATAAGCCACCAGTGACAATCAATGCAATTTTTGAGTGGAGAGTGATTTTCTTTACTTTATGATAACTAAGTAGATCCCGCCAAACAATGAAACCTAACCCACCAGCAATGATCAGCGCAGAGACCACCATTAAGAGATAGATGTTTGGCTGATCATTTGCTAAGCTATCCCCTAACAAATCAAACCCAGCATTACAAAAACTTGATACGGCATGGAAGATGCTGTACCAAATCCCTTTTGTCCATCCGTAAGTCGGCACAAATGTAAAACTCAAGGCAAGTGCTCCCAGCCCTTGGATGACCATTGCGAATTTCAAGATATAGAGCATCAAACTCATAACACCTGACATGATTTCAAGATTCAATGCTTCTTTTAGTAAGATCCGCATACTAAAGCTGACTTTTTTCTTCGCTACTGCAAAGAAAATAATGGGGATCATCATAAAACCTAAACCACCGATCTCGATCAAAACCATGATCAGAAACTGACCGGCTTCATTCCAATGCGCCGCAGTGTTCAATGTAGTCAAGCCAGTGACACAGACGGCTGAAGTTGCAGTAAATAATGCATCAATATAATTCGTCGGTTCGCCACTTTTACTAAAGAAAGGCAAAGTAAGTAAACTGCCACCAACTAAGATCAAAAGAAAAAAGCCAACAGCAATCAATTGAACTGGTGACAGTTGTTTTGTTATCCTCTGTTTCATTCGAATCACTCCTCTAAGACCGTTAGCTACCTTCGCAACGAACAAATGAAGTAGCTATTGCTCTCACGGATGTAAAAGTAAGTCCGCCAAACGCTCGCTTTCTTTTCATTCCTTATCTTACCTTGTTTTTCTTCTTCCAGCAAAGAATTTGAGTCTTTTTCCTCCCTTATACCTGTTCGTTTGATACACATGCTTTCGAACAAACAATAGGAACGCTCAAATGAGTTCTACAAAAAAAAACTCCAGATAATAAGCCATAAACATCCGAAATTAGTTAAAGATATTTTTCGACATTTACGGCCTATTCTTCGGAGCTTAGAACTGTAGCTCAGATGAACGAACAACGTTACTAATTTGCTCAGATGACTTAGCTAATCAGCGTTCCCCATATTTTTCACTTTGATCAAGCGAGTAACTTCCGCACGTTCATTTTCTTCTAACTTCATCTTGATATAATAGATCGTTTCTTCTAATTGTGGAATCGTCATGTACTCTAACGCATTCACTCTGCGCCGTGTTTTTTCGATCTCACCGGCCATCAGTTGACAGGTTTTCTCGATCTCTGTCAACTCAAGGAGCTTAGGCAGAAATGAGGTAAAACGATCGATCGAACGGTCTAATTCTGCATTGGAATTCAAATAGCCATAATCCACCGGTGCTTCGCCTAGCTGTTCGTCATATTCAAAATTCATGATCGGTACTTTGACGCTCATAATGTTTTTTTCGATAACAGCTAACTCGACATTTTCAGCCGATAGTACAAACAATTCATCAATGAAGGCTTCAGGTAATGAAGCTTTCGCAAGGACAAAATCGCTCATAGCTGCTGTCATTTCTTTTTCTACTACTTGGCGCAGTTCATTGTTCTTACGGATCAGTAGGATGAATTGACGCATCAATTCATCCTGCTTATCCTTCAACAATTTGTGTCCTCTTGTTGCAGTCCTCAATTGCTTTTTGAGTCGTGTCAATTCCATTCGTGTCGGATTAACATTTAATCGAACCATCTGACACTCACTCCCCTTCTGGCAGGTACTGGTCAAGCAGATCATCTTTGATCCGTTTTAATTCCGTTCGTGGAAGCATGGCTAAAAGTTCCCATCCTAGATCCAGCGTTTCAGTGATTGAGCGGTTGGTATAAAATCCTTGATTGACATATTCTTTTTCAAAACGTTCCGCAAACTTAGCATAGATTTTGTCCACGTCTGACAACGCCGACTCCCCTAAGACAACAGCTAATTCTTTGGCTTGTTTACCTTGGGCGTACGCCGCAAATAATTGGTTCATCGTCGCTGCATGATCTTTTCTAGTTTTCCCTTCACCTGTCCCTTTATCTTTCAAACGTGAAAGCGAAGGCAGGACATCGATCGGTGGTTGGATGCCACTCTTATACAATTCCCTCGTCAAAATGATTTGTCCTTCTGTGATATAGCCGGTCAAATCAGGGATGGGATGTGTCTTATCATCTTCTGGCATGGTCAAGATCGGGATTTGTGTCACAGACCCCTTTAATCCTCGGATTCGACCAGCACGTTCATATAAAGTTGCTAAATTCGTATAAAGATACCCTGGATAGCCACGACGACCTGGCACTTCACGACGGGCAGCAGAGATTTCTCGTAATGCTTCGGCGTAGTTAGTCATATCTGTCATGATGACTAACACGTGCATCCCTTTTTCATAAGCGAGATATTCAGCCGCAGTCAATGCCATACGAGGCGTTGCGATCCGTTCGATGGCTGGGTCATTCGCTAAGTTCATGAACATCACCGAACGATCGATTGCTCCCGTCTGGCGGAAGTCTTCCATAAAGAATTCTGCTTCTTCAAAGGTGATTCCAATGGCAGCAAAAACAACTGCAAAATCATCAGAAGAGTCTAACACCGTCGCTTGTCTCGCAATTTGAGCAGCTAATTCTTTGTGTGGCAAACCAGAGCCAGAAAATACCGGCAATTTTTGTCCTCTGACCAAAGTATTCAGGTGATCGATTGCTGAGATACCTGTTTGGATAAACTCATCAGGATAATCACGAGCCACCGGGTTGATGACTTCTCCATTGATGTCCAAGTATTTTTCTGGTAGGATTTCTGGCCCATTGTCTTTTGGACGACCTAACCCGTCAAATACACGACCGATCATGTCTTCAGAAACTCCCAACTCTAATGGATGCCCTAAAAAGCGGACCGTTGAATCTCTCAGATTGATCCCACTAGTTCCTTCAAAAATTTGGACCATCGCTTTGTCTTCTTGTACTTCAAGTACTTGTCCACGACGAATCTCGCCATTTTGCATACGAACTTCAATCAACTCTTCATATTTCACCCCAGCGACTTTCTCGACCGCCATCAAAGGACCGACCACTTCACCAATTGTTCGATATTCTTTAATCATCGGTCATTCCTCCTTCTGAAACGATTGCTTGGATCGTTGGTTTGATATTCGCTTGGATTTCATCTAATTTCTCTAATTCTGTTTCTGGCACGAATTTACTACGACCGATTCGTTCTCTCAATCCCACAGTTCCTTTCATGATCTCACTGAGATAAGCACCTAATGAAATCGCCTGACGTGCTTCTTCACCAAAAGATAGGATCAATTTCAACATCTTGAATTGTTTTTCTCTAGAAGTAAATGTATCCACCTCATCAAACGCATTTTGTTGTAAGTAATCTTCACGAATGGACTTTGCTACTTCAAGCGTCAAGCGATCATTATCTGAAAGTGAATCGACACCAACAAGACGCACGATTTCATTCAATTGCTCTTCTTGTTGCAAGATACGCATTCCTTCTGCCACCATCTCTGCCCAATCCGCTTGTAGGATCTGATCCATGTAACGTCCCACTTCTGACGAATAAAGAGAATAGCTTTGAATCCAGTTGATGGATGGGAAATGACGTTTTTGCGCCAAACTGGAGTCTAATCCCCAGAAAACTTTCACGACACGCAACGTATTTTGAGTCACTGGTTCAGAAACATCTCCACCAGATGGTGAGACCGCACTGATCGCTGTAATGCTTCCTTCACGTTCTTCATTACCTAAAGCAATGACACGTCCTGAACGTTCATAGTATTCAGCTAAACGAGAACCTAAATATGCAGGATAGCCTTCATCACCAGGCATTTCTTCTAAACGTCCACTCATTTCTCGCAATGCCTCTGCCCAACGAGAAGTGGAATCTGCCATGATCGCCACATCATATCCCATATCACGGAAATATTCCGCAATAGTGATCCCTGTATAGATCGATGCTTCCCGTGCAGCTACTGGCATATTTGATGTATTGGCAATCAATACGGTACGTTCCATCAATGATTCACCTGTATTAGGATCAATCAGTTCTGGAAACTCATTCAGTACGTCCGTCATCTCATTACCACGTTCACCACAACCAACATAAACGACCATATCAACATCTGCCCATTTAGCAATTTGGTGCTGAACAACTGTTTTACCAGCACCAAATGGGCCAGGTACAGCGGCAGCTCCGCCTTTTGTCACTGGGAAAAAGGTATCGATAACACGTTGCCCCGTGATCATTGGCGCGTCCGGATTCAATTTTGCTTTGATCGGACGACTCCGTCTAACAGGCCATTTTTGCAACATCGTCAATTCTCGCAAACCGTCTTCTGTTTCGATGACACAAACCACTTCATCGATCGTAAATGATCCCGCTTCGATTTTTTTGATTTTTCCTTTGACACCATGAGGTACCATGATTTTATGTTGGATGATCTTTGTTTCATCCACCACACCTAGAACATCTCCGGTACTGACTTCTTGCCCGACTTCAGCAGTTGCTTCAAACCACCATTTTTTTTCATGGTCTAACGCTGGTAATTGGACACCACGACTTAAAAAGTTGCTTTGCGTGATCTCCATGAACGTATCCAATGGCCGTTGGATCCCATCAAACATTTGTGAAATGATCCCAGGCGCCAACTCAACAGACAACGCTTCACCTGTTGAACGAACGGGTTCACCAGGGCCGATCCCTGAAGTTTCTTCGTATACTTGTATCGATGCGACATCTCCGCGCATCTCAATGATTTCGCCGATGACTCCTAGCTCTCCCACTAAGCACATATCTTGGATACTTGCATCTGACATATTTTTTGCCATCACGAGAGGGCCGGAGACTTTTATGATTTTTCCAATTTGCAATGCACTATCTCCTTTACATTCTATAAGATATTTTGTCCAACTGCTTTTTCCACACTCTTTTGGATCTCTGCTACGCCGATCCCCATCGTTCCTTGATGGCTAGGGATTAGGACAATTGCTGGCGTCATCGATTCTTTGTAACGTTCTATCGTCTCAGGTGTCATCGCCGCCGATTGTTCTGTGACATAGATCACTCCATAGGCGCTTTTTGCCATTTGTTCGATTGCGCGCCTCACTTCTTGTGGCTCTGTCGCATAGTGCACATCAAACCCAAATAATTTAAATGGTAAAACAGAATCTTTGTCGCCAACGACACCGATTTTATGCGTCATAGACTTGTCTCACCCTTTCTCTGATCGTTTCATTATCAAAGTGATTTTTCTTACCGATCACTAATAGCCGAAGATTTTTGCTCTCAATTTCTTTTGCATTCAAGAAAGCAAGTAAAGGCAACGGGCCAAAAGCCTGCGTTTGTGCGGCTTCATACAGCGAAGATAAGTAATCGTCTTTGATTTGTTCTAATCGAACAAAATCTAGTTCTCCTTCATGGATTGCAGGTTCGATCAATTGACGATAATCTGTTGTTTGCAGAAAGTTCAAATAGGTATCCAACTCGCTTTTGACGAAACTCAAAAACGTTTCTTTCGGGATACTGCCAGAACTTGAAAGTACTGCAGTCATAAAACCACTGGATCGTTGTTGCAAGATACCGCGTGCCATCGTCGTGATATTAGTCAAATCAATAAACGCAATGATTTCTTCCAGTAATTCCGGATACCCAAGTTTCTCTCCAAGACGGCGTTGCTCTGTCAAGAAATAGCGATCATAGATAACATCGATTCCTTGTAACACAGAGGATTCTTCGCAGTATTCATGGACTTCACGAATACTATCCATCAACTGCGAAGGCAATTCTGTAGAGCCTTGTGTATGGATTGCTTGCTTTAACGCTTCGCATGAATAAAAACCATCATTACGGTACAGGTGATCCAGATTTTTACCCGTCATCTCGGCTTTTGTCAGGACTTTTAAATTATGGAACGTATACCGCATCGTATAGACCCAAACGACTTCAGGTTCTGGCGCCGATTCTTTCAACCAGGTAAATAGTTTGCCCGACTCAGCCAATAGATTTTCCTCAAAGTCCCGTTCAAAACCTTCGTAGATATAAGGATGATAAATCGTTGTTTTTAACATTTCGCCTAATGCGTCCAATGATTTCGTCTGGATCATGCGATCAAAATCTTCTTTTGATAAAAGTTCTAATTCTCTTCCACGAATCAAGGGATTTAATTCATGATAATCCATTCACCGATCCCTCCTTACTCGAATAGTTGTTTCGCAATTTCAAAGCGCATTTGTTCTTGCACTTCTTGTACTAGATCACTATAGACAAAGTTGTATTGTACCCCTTGGTCATCAATCAAAAATCCTGCTTCTTTGGCAATCCTTCGATCACTTAGATGCAAGGTGAAGGGCAACTGTTGGTTCCACTTTGTCACTACTTCATTGGTTAAAATGGCAGCAGATTTTTCTCCGGCTAATAAAGTAACCTCACCAGATAAGGATAAATTCTGCACCATATTGAACATCAATGAAAGTTGATCTTCTGCTGGCCAACTTTCTAATTCTTGGCGTGCTTCAGCAAACAAACGATGTAAAAATTTTTGTTTTTCATTGAGTGTTGCTTGACGCACTTCCACCTGTTGGCGATTTCTTAATTGACGGTAACTCTTTTCGATTTCTTCAAGTTCTTTAGATTTTTGCTTTTCATCGTCTGCTTCTAAACGCGCACGCTCGATTTTGAACTGCTGATCGATTTTTTCACGTTCTACTTTTTCAAACGCCGCTCGTTCTGCTTCAGCTGTTTCATTCATTTGACGAATGATATTATCAATGGCGTTCATTGTTTTTCCTCCTTGTTTAAGCATTCAATACTAATAAGAAAGAAATAACGAAGCCTAAGATTGCGTAAGTTTCAACCATTGCGGCAAAGATAATTCCTTTAGTTGCGTGTTCTGGTTTTTTCGCTAAGATCTGGATACCTGCAGCAGATACTTTCCCCTGAGCAATCCCAGAAAACAATCCTGTAAAGGCAATCGGTAAAGATGCGCCTAAAAAATTCAGCCCTTGGACAACCGACATATCTGCATTTAAATTGATAAAGATCAAGAAGGCGATTACGAAGCCATAAAGTCCCTGTGTTCCGGGAAGTAATTGTAAAATCAACGCTTGTCCGAATTTTTCCGGTTGACTTGTCGTCAATGCAGCTGCGGCTTCACCAGTCATCCCCACACCTTTCGCTGATCCGATCCCTGAAAAGATCGTGGCTGTTGCCATCGCTAATACCGCAAACACCATTCCACCATTTTGAGCAATTAAGTAATCCATCATTTTTTAAAATTCCTCCAATTTTTTTACTTTTTCTTATGATTGATATTGACATATTTTTCCGCTGCTTTCAGTGGATCGAAGGCCCGTCCGCCTCCGGTATAAAACTTGCCGAAAAATTCGACATATTGCAATCTCGCGCCATGCACGTAGGCACTAAGCAAGGTCAAGAACATATTCAACGCATGTAAAGCGATGATCAATAAGATCCCGACACTAAAGCGCGCGGCTGGCGGCATGAAAGCAACCAACATATTGAAGGCAGCGCCGATACTCCCACCAGAGATCCCCAAAGCCATCAATCGTGTGTAACTCACTAGATCACCGATATAACCAGTCAAACCATACAAATTATAGGCTCCTTTTGCAGCACCTTTGACTTTGGATGAAGATTGGAAAATCGGAATGACAAAAATACATAGCGCTGATAAAATCGCTAATCCTGCACCTAGGTAAACAAAAATCGGGTTCTTGACGATCATACTACCAAGTAATAAAAGGACGACTCCCACTAAAATCCCTTGCCAGGCAAATCCATCATTGATCGCATCCACGTAATCTTTGCGCTTGATATGCTCTTTTGCTGCAAGAAACAATCCTACTAAGATTTGGATAAGCCCAAAAATGACAGACAAGACTAAAATCGTATTGACATCATCTGTTGTAGACAACAACGGGAAGGGTAAGTGGATACCTAATACTTCGGTCGGTAACGCTTGTCCAAAGAAGGAACTATAAATAAATCCCCAGATGATCGACGGAATCGCTAAGATTTCGAAAAACTTAGCAAATCGCTGCATCCCTCGAGGTAATACCAACAATTTTTGCGCAATGATTGCGCCTATAAGCATGAGTAAACCATAACCAATATCAGCCACCATCATCCCGAAAAAGACAAGATAAAATGGCGTCATCCATGGTGTCGGATCAATTTCATGATACTTAGGTAAACTGTACATTTCCGTCAGCATTTCAAAAGGTGCCACGATTGGATGGTTCTTCAATTTCGTTGGTACTTCTTGATCGATCTCTTCTTCGGTGGGCGCTTCAAAGCTAAGAAAGACTTCATCAGCAGACAACGTATTTTCTACCTGCTGGATCAATTCTTGCTTTTCGTCCTCGCCGACCCATCCTTGGACAACGATCAGGTAAGGCGCCATGACAAATCGATCCTTCACTGCTTCTCGTTCTGCCATTGCCAAGAGGATTTCTTCTGCCCATTCCAATTCTTGGATGTAACTGCTACAACGACCGATTTTGATCGCTAATTGTTTTTGTGCTTCGTAACAAGCTTGCAACTCTTGCTTGATTTCCTGTAGCTGTTCTTTTGGCGTTTGCTCATAAGGATATGCTTCTTTGACAAAACCATAACGAGTAGCAATCTCATCGACAATAGATGCTGAAGTTTTGAGCACCACGTAAGTCAAGTAAACGAAGTGATCTGTTTCGCTGACTTCTTCCACATAGACCTCTGGAACTTTTGCTAATGCTTCTCTAAATTCTGTCGCATTAGCAACACTGATCGTTCCCATCTCAACTGTTGTTTGGTGACTACTAAAGCTTTGCGGTATAACATCCAGATTTGCCCAATGTGTCAACCTGTCTTCCTGCTCTGACAGTTGTTCTCGTTGTTCTGCTAATGTTTCCCATTGTTTCTTCAAGCCTAATATTTCAGTTAAACGCTTCGTAAAATCTTCTTCCGAATAATTTGCTTCTAGTTCCTGCAAGGTCACTTCTCTTCGTTTGAGGTGTTGTTTCTTTTGTTGCTTGTCCCCATGATGATCAATGAACTGAACAGCTTCTCTTGTTTGCATGATCCGACTAGTAAGCGCATTGACGATCGGTTCTTTTTCAAAAATCGCTGCCTTAGGAAAATAAGTATCCACCCATTGATTATTTGTCGTTTCTTGAAAAAGATCGCGAATCTCTACATTTTGGATGCCTTGGATTGCTTGTAATAAGGCATCCTGATTTTGTTTATCGGAAATAAGAGTCACTTTTTCCATCTTAGTGACGGCCATAGGTTTCTTTCACCCTTTCAATGATCGCGTCAACCGCTTGCTGACGTTGCTTCTCATATTGTTCTTGTACGATGGATTGCAATCGTCTAGCGTCTTCGTTCAATTTATTTTTTTCAGCAATCGCTTTTTGCTGTTCCGCTCGTTTTTTTTCTTCAAGCAACTGTTCCAAATGTTGTTTTTGACTTGCACGAAGTTGATCCAATTCGACCGCTTTTGCTTCTTTATAATCTTTTAACTCTTGCTGAAGCTTTTTCATCGCTTGTTCATTTTCTTTTTCAGCTTGTTTGATTTTTTCTAAGGCTTCTAGCACATTCCCTACTTCCTTTCTCTAAAAAAAGAGGGACATCCTTTCTTTTTTCATTGAAAGTATGTCCCTCTAAAAATAACTTCAGATAATCTAGGCACTTTCAAAAAAATGTTCTTCTCACCCCTTGAAGAACTAGATCCTTGAAGCTTGCGCCCAACCATTTATATATTTCTTACTTACAAGTATAACAAATTCAGGTAAAATTTCAACTAACAGATCCCTTTTTCCTTTCAGAAAGTTCATAACTGACAGTAAATGAGCAACTTTAGAAACATTCTACCTATTATATAATTACGTACGTTTTCCAAAACAAATATTTTAATTTTTTTTTAAACTATTGCTAAAATAGAAGTAGTTTATGAATGGAGGAAATCGTATGCATCAAAAAATTGGTATCGCGGCCAATCAATTACTGCGGGCTACAGAAACATTTCAAGGAAATCAAGTCACTTACACCCCGCAAGGTTTTGTTAATGCGGTACAGCAAGCAGGGGGCTTGCCTTTGCTTCTCCCTATTTCTTCCACAGAAAGCGCTCGTGACTACATTCAGCTCGTCGATAAGCTACTCCTAGCTGGCGGTCAGGATGTCAGTCCTTCGTTCTACAACGAAGCGCCTCACCCTAAATTGACAGAAACAAACCTGAATCGGGATCTATTTGAACAGGCGTTGATCAATGAAGCATTAAAACAAAATAAACCGATCTTAGCTGTGTGTCGTGGGATGCAATTATTGAATGTAACGTTAGGGGGAATCTTTACCAAGACCTTACGTTATATCCAAATTGGTCAGTGAAACATGAACAACAACCAACTCCCCCACAATTTGCTACGCATGAAATCACAGTCGAACCAGATAGTATCCTCCACGAAGTATTACCTACTTCTTATTTTGTAAATTCTTATCATCACCAAGCAATCAGGGATCTTGCTCCTACACTAAAAGCAACAGCGTATTCTCCTGATGGATTGGTGGAAGCTGTTGAAAGTAAAGGATCCAACCAACGAATACTTGGTGTTCAATGGCATCCTGAGCTTATTCACCAAAAAAATCCACTCGATCAAAAATTATTTGATTATTTTGTACAATCGTTATGATCGTTATAAACGAAATGAAAAGCCCGTCTAGCAGGAACATGTTGTTTCAGCTAGACGGGCTTTCATTCATTTTATGCAAGGAACATCGATCTGCAGTTAACTTCTACGATACTCAAGCAGCTGTTTCAATTGCTCGATTTGTCGCTGCAATTCGCTCCCTTTTGTCGTATCACGATTTAATTTTCGTGGCAACTGTTGATCAATGACCTTTTTGACTTCTGCCAAGCCATTGGCTGTTTCAAATTGTTCCTCGATGCCTAAAAATGGGTAGTGGGTCACGATTTGAAAGCCATAAGAGTTACATAGCAACGAATACCCTGCAATACCCGTTGTTCGTTGATAGGCCTTTGATAAACCACCGTCAATCACGAAAACTGTTCCGTCCGCTTTGATTGGTGACTCCCCTTTTTTCACTTTGACTGGTGTATGTCCATTGATGATCACTGAACCATAGATAGGTACACCGAACTCACGCCTTACTTTTTGACTCAACCATTCTTTGTCTCGTAATCGATAGTAAGCATTGCTGACTTCCACATGCGTTTCTTTTTCTGCTAAATAATAACGCTCAAACGTAGCCATCTTACTTTTACCAAACAACGGCGAGTAAGGCCCACTCCATGCGTACCAAATCAAATCAGTCGCTAGGTCTTCTTTTTTCTTCAGTGATTTAGCACTTTCACGAATCTGTTCTTCAAAAAATGCTATCAATTGCTTCCCTTGATACGTCTCACTCCCAAGTTTAAAACTTAGAAACTCACCATGTTCATCTACCGGCATACAGCCATGAAACAAGATACTTTGGTTCGTGACAAGATACATCCTACCTTTTTCTAAAAGGAAATCCATATGTTTTTGCATTCGGAGTGAATGTTGAAAAGAATACAGCAACATATCGATCACTCGTCGTTCGTCTGCCGTTAAACGATCCGGTTCCTGCGCAGAAATCGTCTGGAAACATGGGTGATGGATCGTATACTTTTGACCATCCAGAAACAACTCATTTTTTTCATAATCGATATTCGCTAACATATCCCGATCCGCCATCTCAAATTCTGGTCGTCGTTTCAGTAAATGCGATTCTAGTTTGAATTGCATGATCGCAAGCGCTTGATGGATTTTCTCCATCTCTTCTCTCTCGCGTTCCGTTGCGTCTTGGCTATTCTTAGGTGTAAACAAAGGGTTTGTTTGATAAGTTTCTGTCGCAAACGAACAAAGGGAACGCAGATTCAACGCGTATTCTTTTTCCAACTCGAATAAATAATTATACCGCGCAGCGATACGCAATAAGGTCAACAAACAAGTTTCCGAGCCACAATATGCCCCCAGCCATAAAATATCATGGTTGCCCCATTGGATATCGATTGAATGGATCTCCATCAAGCGGTCCATCACTTTGGCGGCTTGTGTCCCCCGATCAAAGATGTCTCCGACCACGTGGACATGATCGATCACCATTCGTTGAATCGTCTGCGCTAACTTTTTTAAAAAGCGCTCTTCTTCATTCATCTCAAGCAACTGATCAACGATTTTACTCACATAAGATTTTTTCCCTTGCACACGATCATCGACATACAATAATTCCTCAATGATATAACTATATTCTTTAGGCAAGGCTTTTCTTACTTTTGATCTCGTATACTTAACAGAAGTGAATCGCAGTAACTCGATCAATTGATGGATTAACGTTGTTTTGTCTTGTTTTTTGTACCAGTCAGTCGCTAATGCGTATTCCGGATATGCAACAAAAATCGTTAATCGTTTCATCTCTTCTTCACTTAAACAATCTTGAAATAAATCTTTGATTTTCTCTCGTAGATTCCCTGAACCATTTCTCAATATATGATCAAATGCTGGAAACTCTCCATGGATATCACTTAAAAATAATTCGGTTCCTTTTGGTAGTTGTAGGATTGCTTCTAAGTTGATGATCTCCGTAATGACTTCTTCTTTTGTTGGGAATTTTTCTGACAATAATTCTAAATATTGATCCATCCAAACGCCTCCAAAATTGGTATACCTAAAATTATAGGACACACAATGGATATTTACAATAAAATTACTTTACTAAATAAAAAATAGGTACATATAAAATCGTGGATTTTTCAAATCAAACAAAAGCACTCTAGGTATACGTCTAAAAGCAACTCTTACGAAAATAAGCCGAGACACCCGAAAATTGTTCTTCACCTTTCGGGCGTCTCGGCTTATTTCTCATCATTGAATATTTCTGTTACAACTTCAACATTTATTTCTTTTTGCGTTCATTTCTCATGATTGAAATCGATTGTTTCAATGACGTCCAAATACCACCTTCACTGTAAACAAGCACGTTTGATTTGTACATATTTGCGGACATGAACATCAATACGAATGTGATGATCACTAGAACGATCAAAGAAATCAATACGCCACTTATTTCAACCGTTTCATTTGCCAAGCGGATCGGCATGATATATGAAGATAGGAATGGAATGTATGAAGTGATGCGGATCACGATATTATTCGGATCAGATGCACCAAGGATCAATCCTAACATATAACCACCTAAAGAAAGGTACGTCACTGGTAAAATCGCTTTTGCTGTATCTTCGGCTTTGTTGACTAGTGAGCCACATAAGGCAGCTAACACGGCGTAGATCAAGATCCCAAAGAACATAAATAGTAAAGAGTACCATAAGAATGGCCCGAAAATACTATCCAAAGAAATCCCATCCAGTACACTTTTAACGATTTCCATATCTTTGAACTGGTTGAATCCTACTGCAAAGATGATACCGTATAAAGCCATTTGAGTGACTGCCACTAGCAGAACTCCTGTTAGTTTTCCATAAAAATGTTTTTGTGCAGTGGTACTAGACAAGATCACTTCCATGATTCTTGTCCCTTTTTCTGAAGCAATCTCTTGCGCGATGATCTGTGCATACGTCAAGATGATGATGAATAGAATGATCGTTGCGACATAACTGACTGCATATTGAACAGCTGAGTTATCTTCTCCTATCGTCATTTCACCATTGGCGTCAAAACTGACTTTTTGTCGTGAAAATCCAGCCGGTTGACTTAATGCAGCCACTTCTTCAGGAGAGATCCCTAAGCTACTTGCCCGCATCATTGACTGTAAACCAGTCAACTGCTGTTGGATCAACAGTTGTGTTGCTTGGCCTAATGAGTTTTCACTAAATAATTCTCCGGATACTTCTCCATTATCTGTCGTGACTACCATGTACGCATCGATCTTTTCGTCAGATAACTTACTTTTGGCTTCATCCTCCGATGAAAAAGCTTCAAAGTGGAAATCCCCCATATCGGATTGACTCAAATAATCAGTGATTTGTTGGTCTTCAGCAATCACACCGATTTTATCTGTTTCACTGTTTTGTTGAGCAAAATTACCTGCTAAGTAAATCACACCCATCAAAACAAACGGGACTAATATCATAATAATAAAAGAAATCGATTTGACATTTTTCAAATAGACATCTTTTGTGATGATCCAAAATTTACCCATGTAGTTCATCTGCTTTCATCTTGAAGATTTCTTCTAAAGTAGGCGGTTGTTGATTGAACATTGGAATATAGCCAAATTGTGTCGCACGGGTAAAAATTTCTTTCCCTACATCTGGATGATCCAACGTGATTTCCAACGATTGATCCTCACGAAGAACCACTTTTTGGACCCCAGCGATTTCCTCTACTTCTTGTTGTGACAATCCAGACTCCAAAAATAGCTTTGTTCTGCCAAATGCTTCTCGAATCTCGTGGACTTTCCCATCTAGTACCATCTCCCCATTTCGAAGCATGATCAAGTGGTCACAAATCTTTTCAACATTATCCATATTGTGACTAGAAAAAATGACACAAGAGCCATTTTTCTTCAATTCGATGATCCCGTCTTTAAGTAGCTCAGCATTCACTGGGTCCAACCCACTAAAAGGTTCATCTAAAATAATCAACTTGGGTTCGTGGATCAGTGTTGCAATCAGTTGTACCTTTTGTTGATTTCCTTTTGATAAGGACTTAACTTTATCTGTTTTTTTCCCTTTTACTTGAAATTTCTCCATCCAAAAATCGATCTTAGGTTCAATTTCTTTTTTTGTTTTTCCCCGTAATGCGGCAAAATAGATCAACTGTTCTTGGATCGATACCTTGGGATAAAGCCCTCGTTCTTCAGGTAAATACCCAATGATGTCATAATCTTTTTCACTCAAATGATGGCCGTTCCATAGTACTTCTCCTTGATCTTGCGTCAAAAAATCTAAAATCAAACGAAAAGTCGTTGTTTTTCCTGCCCCGTTTTGCCCAATCAATCCCATGATTTTCCCATCAGGTATTTGAAAAGAAACATGATCAACAGCTGTATAACTGCCAAATGTCTTAACCAAATCCTTTACTTCTAGCATTTTCTCACTCCTTCATCCTAAATTCCTCTATCCTTTACTGTACGATATAAAATAACTTATACATAAGAACTTATGTTATTGTTTTTTATTGTACATATGAAAATGATAGGACACTTTACAGGTTTTGTAAAGCGCCCTCAGTTCAATTTTTATGCAGTTTATCGAAAACATTTTGTGCGACATTTTTTGGTAGACCAATTTCTTGTAACTCCTCAATTGACGCAGCGGTGATGTTTTTTAACGATTTGAACTCTTTCAACAACATTTTTTTTCGTTTTGGCCCTAACCCTTCAATTTCATCTAAGCGCGACGCAAAACTATTTTTACTACGTAACTGACGATGAAACGTGATTGCAAAGCGATGGACTTCGTCTTGGATACGTTGCAGTAAAAAGAATTCTGGTGAATTTCGTTCAAGCGGAACCACTTCTAATTCATTCCCAAATAACAACTCATTGGTTTTATGCTTATCATTCTTAGCCATTCCAGCGACAGGGATATCGATTCCCAATTGATTCTCCAGTACATCCTTCGCTACATCGACTTGCCCTTTCCCCCCATCGATTAAAATCAGATCAGGCAAGGGCAGTTCTTCTCGTATCACACGTGCGTAGCGGCGGTAGATGACTTCTCGCATCGAAGCATAGTCGTCTGGTCCAACGACCGTTTTGATTTTGTATTTACGGTATTCTTTTTTTGCTGGTTTTCCATCGATGAATACCACCATCGCCGCTACTGGATCGGTTCCCATGATATTAGAGTTATCAAAAGACTCGATCCGAATGGGTGCTGGAATGTTCATCGCATTACCAAGGCGCTCGATCGCTCCGATCGTTCGTTCTTGTTTCCTCACGATCAAATCAAAGCGTTCGTTCAATGCCACCCTTGCATTTTTATTGGCTAGTTCGACTAATTTTTTCTTCTCACCACGTTTGGGCTGGATGACTTTTGTCGATAATAACGCCTCAACACTCGGTTGATCGATCGTATCAGGGATCACCACTTCTTTTGGAATGAAATGTTCATTTTCCTGATAAAACTGCCCGATGTATGTTAAGAAATCCTCTTCTGCTTCATTATAAAAAGGAATGATCGATACATCTCGTTCAATCAGCTTTCCTTGACGTACAAAGAATACTTGGACACACATCCAGCCTTTATCAATGGCATAACCAAACACATCTCGATCAATCAAATCAGTGTTTGTCATTTTTTGTCTTGTCATGATCGTTTCAATAGCTCTGATTTGATCACGATACTCTGCTGCTTTTTCAAATTCCATATTTTCTGCAGCCTTAGCCATTTTCTCTTTGATTTCAGCTTCGATCGTCTCATGACCACCATTCAAAAAGCGTTTGACTTCGTTCACGATACTTGTATATTCCGCTGGATCTACATCAAAATAGTAGGGACATAAGCATTGACCTAAATGGTAATAAAGACAAGGTTCTTTTGTCTGACTTGGTTTACACTTCCGTAATGGGAATAAACGATCTAAAATCTTTTTTGTTTCATTCGCAGCCCCAACATCCGGGTAAGGGCCAAAATAAAAGGCTTTGTCTTTTAATACTTTACGAGTGATCACCAAACGAGGATATTTTTCATTCGTGATTTTTAAGAAAGGATAAGTTTTATCATCCTTTAACATGATATTGTATTTTGGATCATTCTTTTTGATCAGATTGATTTCTAGCAGTAATGCTTCAATGTTGGATTCTGTCACAATGTACTCAAAGTCCTCGATCTCACTGACTAATCGCTCCGTTTTCGTGTTATGACTTCCAGTAAAATAGGAACGCACGCGATTTTTCAAGACTTTGGCTTTTCCCACATAAATGATCGTGCCGTTTTTGTCTTTCATCAAATAGCAGCCAGGCTGATCAGGAAGTAATGCAAGTTTATTTTTTATTCGTTCATTCATGGTGACTGCTCCTTTATATTTCTGATATCGCTATTATAACAGAGGTTGAGAGAGAAGTATCAAGCGAAGAGACATAAGAAAAATTTTGCGCAGTTTATTGTATAAATTTTTAAGTATCTTGTCTCCAAAAATAGATACTATTCTCTTCATCTATGACTTTTTTGTTCCACTTCTCTGTTCAGTTTCATGACTTGATTAGTCGCAAAAAAACCGAGACAGCAATCCATATGATTGTTGTCTCAGTCTGATGTGTTAGTTACTTAATCTTATAAGTGTTGGGCAATCATTTGACGTAATTGATCTTTTGATTGAACACCGATTGCTTTTTCTACTACTTCGCCGTCTTTTTTCAAAAGTAATGTTGGAATACTCATGATCCCAAATTGTTGTGGTGTTTCAGGATTTTCATCAACATCCATCTTCACGATTCTGAATTCGTCTTCGTCATATTCTTCTTCTAACTGGTCTAAAATTGGCGCTTGCATTCGACAAGGTCCACACCAAGTTGCCCAAAAGTCGATTAAAACTAACCCTTTATCTGTTTCTTCGTTGAATGTTGCATCTGTAATTACTTGAGCCATATCAAAGACCTCCATTTATTAGTCTATTCTAAGTATAGCACTATTGGTACCTAGATTCGAGCTATTTGCTTACCTTTAGTAAGCTTTATTTAAATTTAACAATTGTCGCACCATTGCCCCCTTGATTTCCAGGAGCAAAATCGAAGCTCTTGACGCTACGATGATTTTTTAAATAATCGGTGATCCCGGTTCTTAGTGCGCCTGTGCCTTTTCCATGAACGATCGTCACTTGAGGGTAGCCAGCCAAAATTGCCGCATCTAAATATAGATCGACTTCATTTAATGCTTCTTCATAACGTTTCCCTCGAAGATCAAGTTGATTGGAGACCGTCGAATGCGCATCTGAGCGAACCGTATGGATCACTCGTTGTTGTGGTTCTTTTTGGGGAGCGATCGGTGTCAATTCACTTTCCGAAACGTTCATCTTCAAGATACCGATCTCCACTTGCCATTGGTTGCCATTTTTGCGCAACAATGTTCCACGTTGCCCATAAGTCGTCACGAGTACTTCGTCACCTGGTTTCAATGTTTTCTGTTCTTTCGCTTTTTTCAAGACTTTATTTTTCTTTAATTGTTCTTCTTGATGCAAGTTAGCTAACTGTGATTTGGCATCGATCAATTGATGCTCTTTGACCGTACCTTGCCCCACTTGTTTTTGTAAATTGCGAATATCTGCGATGATTTTTTCTGCCTTTTCTTCTGCTTCAGAAACAAGTGCATTGGCTTTTTGTTTGGCTTTCGCCATTTCTTGTTCGCGCTCTTCAAAGAAGTAGCTATAAGCTTCTTTCAAATCATTGTACAGACGTTGCGCTTCATCGACATAATGACGCATCTCTAAATACTCTGTTTCTGCCATTTTTCGACGATTCTCTAAATCAGTGATCATTTCATTCAAGTCTTGACTTTCATCGTTCATCAATTGCTTGGCTTCATCAATGACTTGGTTGTCTAATCCTAAACGACTTGAAATCTCAAAGGCATTACTTCTACCTGGCACGCCGATCAACAAGCGGTATGTGGGGCTAAGGGTGTCAACGTTGAACTCCATGCTTGCATTGATGGTATTCGAACGATTGTAGCCGTAGACTTTCAGTTCAGGATAATGTGTTGTTGCCATCACATAGGCAGATTTCTTTCCTAGATCATCTAAAATAGCAATTGCTAGCGCTGCTCCTTCTTGAGGATCAGTCCCTGCACCTAGTTCGTCAAATAAAACTAAGCTTTTTTCATTAACTTTGGAAAGGATATCCACGGTATTTGTCATATGTGAGGAGAAGGTCGATAAACTTTGCTCAATCGATTGTTCATCTCCGATATCAGCAAAAATATCTTCAAAGATCCCGATCTGACTTTCTTCATCCACCGGGATCGGTAACCCTGCTTGCCCCATCAATTGCAATAAGCCCAGTGTTTTCAACGTGATGGTTTTCCCACCAGTATTTGGTCCAGTAATGACGATCGCTTGATAGTTTTCCCCAATCGAAATATCATTTGGTACGACTTTTTCTTGATCGATCAATGGGTGTCTGGCTTGCTTCAAATCAACAATGTTTTCTATACTGATCGTCGGTACGATTGCCTTTAGTTCTTTCCCAAAGCGTGCTTTCGCATTCATCAAGTCCATTTTTCCAATGACATACGCATTGTGGATGATTTCTTGGCGATGAGGAGCCAACTCCGCCGACAACTCACTTAGAATACGTTGGATCTCATTGCGTTCGGCAATTTGATATTGACGCAAGCGATTGTTCAACTCCACGACTTGTTTTGGTTCAACGAATAGTGTTTGTCCCGAAGAACTTTGATCATGGACGACTCCGCCAAACACACCACGATATTCTTGTTTTACTGGAATAACATAGCGGTCGTTTCTCATCGTAATGATGGCATCGCTTAGGTATTTGGCATTTTTCCCACGAACGATCCCATCTAATTGTTCTCTGACTGCTTGTTCGCTTCTACGGATATTATGGCGGATCGTCTTCAACTCTGGAGAGGCATCATCCGTCACTCGTCCATCATCATCGATTGCTTCTTTCAAACGACGGCTCAAGGATGGGATAGCGACTAATTGATCTGTCCAAAAATAAAGACGCGCAAACTCAATCTCGCTATCTGCTAAATCATCAATAAAACGTCGCAACTCACTAGTAGTAGATAAGACACGAGAAACTTGTGCTAACTCGACCCCATTAAGATCCGCACCGATTTGGATCCGTTTCATATGTGGGCGGATATTCTCTATTTTGGGGATTGGGATGCCGCCACGCAATCGTTGGGCTTTTAGTCCATCTTCCGTTTCTTCCAACCAATATCTGATCGTCTCTGCTTCATTCACTGGCACAAGCTGGGCTAATTCTTCTTGCCCTTGTGCTGTGATCACAAACTGTCGTACTTGTTGTTTTACTTTTTCAAACTCTAATGTTTCTAGAATGCGTTTGTTCATTTTTTTCACCTTACTTTCACTAAAAAAGAGGCCGATAGATGGCTAAGCAGTCTTCAAGACTAACCAACATCTTCATAGCCTCTGTCATTGACAAAAAATCATCTCTTACTTAGTTAATCACTTGTGTCACCCATAGATCATATATTTTATTTGCTAAAATAGGTGTTCGTTCAACCATAAATGTTGCAAGATTATTGCCACTAAATTGGTTTTGGATAAATCCTACCGGAATAAATGTTAGTAAACGTAAAACTAGAACCAACGAAATATAGGTGATGATCACGGATAAAACCCCTCCAGCCACCCAGTCTAATTGCTTTAGTACAGGAATAAATGTCAACCCATGAGCGAATACCCCAATGAATCGTGTGACTAGCCAACCAACAAATAAAATGATCAAGAAAGCCACCCCTGCATAAAATGCTTCATCTAGTTTAAATGAAAAAGCTTGATCAAAAAAAACTAAGTTAGAATTGGCGGTTACCGCAGGATAAGGAATATATAATTGCAGATGATTGGCTAATGTTTTGTAATAGGTTTGTGCTGCTAGAAATGAGACAAAATAGCCAACCAGATAAATTCCCTGTAGCGCAAAACCACGACTGGCTCCAGAAAAAAATGCAATCAGCAAAATAAATAAAATCAAAAGACTAAGCATACATTCTTCCTTTCTCTTCTATAATAATATCAATTCGAAGATCTTTGTTTGATTTGACCTTTTCGTTTTTCATTTAGAATCTGTTGTGCTTCCACATGATTCTTGATTTCATGGTCACTTCCATTTTCTTTCAATACTGCTCGTGCTTCATTTTCAATTGCTTCGATTCGTTTGATCCGATTTTCCATTTCTGTGAATCTCACCATTTTTTGTTTCAGTTCTGTGACTTCTTTTATTAAATTCAAATTTTTTTCCTGTCTTTTCAATTGATCGGAAAATGCATTGACTGCTAATAAAATAGCTGCTTGTTCATTGTCTAATTGAGGGGACAATTCTTTCAGTTCAGCTAATTGTTCATTGATTAATTTTGTGACCATATCCATATGCTGTTTTGATTCTTGCCCGATAATAGTATACGTTTGGTCCGCAATCACCGCTTTATAGCGTGTTTTTTCATGTGCCATATGAATCTGTCTCCTCCTATTGCCAAAAATATTAACTAGTGTACCATATAGTTAAGCAATTAACCGTACACGAAAAACTTCATTATAAATACTTTACTATTATATGATAAACTTTGCAAAAATGCTATGTGTGCATTGATTTCAAATCAGCTAGATCTAGTCAAATACAACTTTTCTTACGACTGGATCGCAATAGGAGGAAAACATGAGTAACATTATCTTAAAGGTAACAACAAATCAAATGAACATGATGAAAGAGGCATATCGCCCATTTTTAGTACAAAAGCCGATTCCATATACGCATTTTTCCGCTAAAAAAAATGGCACAACGATCACTGCCTATACTTCTGGAAAAGTGATGTTTCAAGGTACCGGCGCTGAACAAGAAGCAGCGAAATGGGGAAACCCACTTACAGCAAAAAAATCGACACAAACTAATTCTTCTTCCTTACCCAAAGATCTACAAACACTATCTGTTTTAGGGAGTGACGAAGTCGGCAACGGTAGTTACTTTGGCCCACTGACTGTTTGTGCTGCCTATGTCGATCAAATACAATTGAAAGAATTACGCACGTTAGGCGTCAAAGATTCAAAAGAATTAAAAGATGGACAAATCATTCAATTAGCCAAAGTATTAAAGGAAACGATCCCATATCAATTACTGGTTCTGCCACCAAAAAAATACAATGAGATCCAACCTACGTATAATGCAGTGAGAATGAAGGTCGCTTTACACAATCAAGCTATCCATTTATTGTTACAAAAAATAGCACCAGTCAAGCCGGATGCTATTTTGATCGACCAGTTCACACCGGAAGCCAACTTTAAAAAATACGCTCGTTTAGAAAAAAATCAACTCACCGAAAAACTCTACTTTGTGACAAAAGGTGAACAATATCATTTAGCTGTTGCTGCCGCTTCGATCATTAGTCGCGCAAGCTTTTTAGAAGAGTTGGACAAAGAATCTGCTGAACTTGGTCTCACGCTTCCTTCTGGTGCAGGTACAAAATCCGACCAAGTCGCTGCAACGATTTTAAAAAAAGGTGGCGAAGCCTTGTTAGCAAACTATGCAAAATTGCATTTTGCGAACACAGAAAAAGCCAAAAAAATAGTCAACTAACTATCCGTTTTAGCTTGTTCCGCTTTTCTTTAAGTTCGATTTAAGTTTTGTTGTTTATCCTCATGTTCAAGAGGTGAAAACGATGAAAAAAATGCGAATTATTATTTTTATATGTCTGATCGGGATCATTGCTCTTTTCAAATTTGGTCTTAGCAATCAAGAAACAGATGCGAGACAACAGACAAGCAATAGTGTCTCTAGCATCATACAATCAACTGATTCTTCTTCAGAGGCCCTCATAAAAATCGGAAAAGAAGATGCTACATTGTATGCAGACTCGTCATTAAGTGAACCGCTAATTTCCGTCAATGCTGGTGAACTGGCCACGCTTCTTTCAACTACAGACAACGCCTACAAAATTACCACGAATGATGGTGAAACTGGCTATTTATCACTTACGGATGGCTCATCACTGACTCGCTCGACACAAGAGCTACCGAGTGACCTATCAGAAGCGGTGATCGTACTAGATCCCGGACACGGAGGCGACGATACAGGCGCGCTTAGCATAGATGGACATATAGAAGAAAAGACAGTGACACTCGCTGCTGCAAAACAGTTACAAACGAGTTTAGAAGCCGCTGGCGCAACGGTTTATTTGACACATGAAACAGATGACTACATTTCATTAGATGACATTTGTGCATTTAGCGAAGAAAAATCAGCTGACCTTTTTATCAGCTTACATGCTGATTCGACTGAATCAGCCAATGAAGCAACTGGTACAACCACTTATTATTATTACAATAGTGAGCAACGTCTAGCGGAAACTGTTTCTGATGAACTGGCGGATCTGCTCATTACATCTCGTGGAACTGCTACAGGGAACTATCAGGTGTTAAGAGAAAACCTTCAGCCATCCCTCTTGATCGAAATGGGCTATATGAACAATGACGAAGATTTAGCTAAATTGACTACTGTTAACTATCAACAACAGTTGGCGCAATCGATCACACAAGCGCTACTCACTTATTTCAATCAGTAATTTTTTTCTAAACGCAAGAACCTCGTTAGGTATTGATGTTTCATCAAGACCAACAAGGTTCTTCCATTTCATCAGCAACCAGTTGTCAGTACATGGTCACCGCTGAATCTGTTTATATTAAAACGATCTAATTGATCAATTCCCATGGTCCCCATTGTTGAGTACCAGGTTCATCGCCTTGTGTCCACCATTTCGCCCGATACGCATTTCCTAAATGAGTGACTCTATCACCCATAAGATAGACTGTTGAGGCATCCCATGCCGCATATCCAGGCACACTGTTTTCCAAGGTTCGAACGATCACTGGTTGACTAGCTGCCGAAACATTGTTTGAGGAATCGAATGCTTTTACAGTATACGTATACTGTGTATCAGGTGCCAATCCCGTATCTGTAAATGATGGCGTTCTTGGTTGCCCTACTAATTGACCATCACGGTAAACAAAGTAACCTGCTACTCGCTGATTATCGGTTGAAGCCGTCCAGTTCAACGTCACTTCTGTCGCATTGATCGTGGTTGCTGCCACATTTGTTGGAATTGACGGTGCCTCAACATCTGATGGGTCTGGCGCTTCTACACCAAAGATCACTTGGTGATTGATTTCAATACCGTCAGTCCCAATTCGTTGACTTAAAGTGATCGTGTCAATATGATCAACCGAAACCTGTGACGTATCAGATTGTAAACGGAAATCATAAGAAGCTCCTGGAGCAAGTTCTCTGCCATCATAAACGGTGGCTAGATCAACAGTTACCATGCCGTTCGTAGTAGTCACATCCCCTGCCTTGAAGTTACCAGAAGTTAACGTTTCATTACTATTCAACTCCAGCATAAGTTTAGGCAATTTGACTGTTTTCTGGGCAGCCTCCACAGCGCTTAGTACAGTAGACGTTTCTGTCAATGTTTCATTATTTGTCAAAGTGATTTCGTACCCGCTTACATTATTCTCTGTATAAGGCGTAATATCTACAGAGATATCTAACGGTGTGCTAACGATCTCGTGCTGTGGTAATGGCGTATTCCCAAATAATCCTTCTTTGATCGCATTCGTCAATTCATCACGTTTTGTACTTGTCGTTTCTTTGTCTTGTGATTGCATCCAAGAAATCACACCACCCAGTTCTTCTTCTTGCACATACTGGGTTTTGTAACCGATTGAACGTTCATTATCGAAACTGAAAAACTCGCCTGTTTCTGTACTGTACATATAAGGAGCCTTCGCTACATCATCCCAGTACTCAGTCAATCCACTCGTTGCACTGATCAAATCTGGAATATTTCGATATGGCCAGACACCTCCGGCTCTACCACCATCCCCAACGACTAATGGACTTTTATTTTTTGCACCGTATGTTGCCGTTAGGTCAGCATTTCGATTACTCTGTTCAGCCGTTTGGAACAATCCCGGCAATAATGGATCATTGCCTTCTGCCACTTCATGCCAACCACGAGTATAAAAAGCTGCCCCAATCACGATTTTTTCAGCTGGCGCACCTTCATCCCTTAAAAACTGAACCGTTTGATCTACCGAAAGTCCTTGGTCATAATTAGGATCAGCAGGATTCCCATAAAGTGCTGTATGATGTCCACTGCGGTCACCCCAACCACCGTTCATATCATAGGTCATGATATTTGCAAAATCAACAACTTCAAATAAACCATCAATGTCTATCCCTGAAGATAATTTACTTTGAGATGCAGGCAGCGCAACTGATAATTCATAAGTTTTGCCTAGTTCTTCGCCTTGTTCATCAATCGATTCACGAATCTCATTTAGTAAAATAATGTAATTTTCTTTGTCTTCAGGCACTGCATTTGGCGTTCCTTCATCGTTAACATTGTCTACCAAGTCAGGTTGTCGAACATCTGCAGGATACTCCCAATCGACATCAACAAAATCCATATTCGTATATTTGATGAAGCGGGTAACGTTCTCCACTAGATTTTGTCGTTTCACTGGATCAGCCGCTACTTCAGAAAAATCACCTGATTTAGACCAGCCGCCCAAAGAGACACCAATTTTCATATTAGGATTTTTCCCACGTAGATCTTGGATCGCATTCAAGATACCCGAACTTGCTGAATTCCATTGAACCCCTGTTTGTCCTACAGGCGCACCAACAGCAGCATCCGTATCTGTAAATTCTAAATCGCCATTACTATCAAAATCTAAAAAGGCAAAATTCAAATGAGTGATTTGATCAGCTGGAATATCTTTAGGATAGAAATTTCCTTCTCCACCCCAAATCGACCAATCGCCATAGTACATGACATTGCGATAAGGTGCGACCTGAGTTTCTCGCACCTCTTCAGCATGAACCTCTGGCGACTCATTAAATGCTGGTAAAGTCATTGCAACAATCGAAGAAAATAACAAAGCAAATAAACTAATACTCTTAATTCTTTTCATATCAATCTCATCTCCTTTTTTTCTAAGTTTTTTTACGAAAAAACAAACGCGCCCAAATCACAGGTTAAAAGTTATTTTATCACTCCTTAAAAATTAGAAATCAGATAAATTTTAATTGTAAAAATCTTACAAATATGAATTTAACATTTATTTATTTTTAACGCAACTAATTGAAACCGATTACACTTGTCATGTTTCAAGTTATTTTTAAACCATATGATTTTGTTTATTTTTTAACTAACATGTTTTTTTCAGTGAATTCTAGTAAATAAGATAAATAACAATGACAGAATAACATTATAAAAAAAGAACAAGGCAATCTGCCCTGTTCTTTTTTTATTTAAATTAACCAATTAGTTCCCATGGACCCCATTGTTCAGTTCCTGGCTCATCACCTTGTGTCCACCATTTCGCACGATAAGTATTTCCTTTATGAGTTACTACATCACCTAAATCATAGACTTTGTTCGCATCCCATTCGCCTTCAGCTGGCGGAGTTGTTTCTTCTAAAGTTGTGACAACTAATGCTTTGCTTTCTTCTGAAACATTTCCTGCTGCATCAAACGCTTTTACTGTATATGAGTATTCCGTATTCGCTGTTAACCCAGCATCAGCAAATGAAGTTGTTGCTGATTGACCCACTTGTTTGCCATCACGGAAAACATAGTATCCTGCTACTGCAACATTGTCAGTTGAACGAGTCCAAGACAATGATACATTTTTCTCACCGATCGTTGAAGCTTTCAAGTCTAATGGAACTGAAGGTGCTTCTGTATCTACTGGTGCTTTTTCTAACGTTTTAACAACTAATGCTTTACTTTCTTCTGAAACATTTCCGGCACGGTCAAATGCTTTTACTGTATATGAATATTCTGTATCTGCAGTTAAACCAGCGTCAGTAAATGAAGTTGTTGCTGATTGACCCACTTGTTTGCCATCACGGAAAACGTAGTATCCTGCGACCCCTTTGTCGTCAGTTGATTTTGTCCATGATAGAGAAACGTTTGTTTCACCGATTGTTGAAGCTGTTAGTTCTATTGGTACTGAAGGTGCTTCTGTATCCGGTGTTCCTGGTTCAGTCGTTGAACCTTCACCAAAGATCACTTGTTTATTGATTTCAATACCTTCGTTACCAATTCTTTGGCTTAATGTGATTGAGTCGATATTGTCAACAGCGACATCTGCTTCAGCAGCATTTGAACTCAATCTGAACTCATAAGATGCACCTGGTGCGATTTCTTTGCCATCATATACAGAAGACAAATCAACGATTGCAGCGCCATCAACATTTGTTACAGTACCTGCTTTGTAATCACCAGCGCCAAGCTTTTCATTTGTCGCCATTGGAATCACTAATTTAGGTAATTTGATTGTTTCTTGTGAAAATTCAACTAATTTCAATACAGAAGAAGTTTCTTCCATTTTTTCATTGTTGGTAATTTTTACGTCGTAACCACTAACGCCATATTGTGTATAAGTTGAGATCTCAACATCCACATTCAATGGTGTGCTCTTGATTTCAAACTCTGGAAGTTTCTCACTACCTAACAATCCTTCTTTGATTGCATTGGTTAACTCATCACGTTTTGTTCCAGTTGTTTCTTTGTCTTGTGATTGTTGCCATGAAATGATTCCACCAAGTTGGTTTTCTTTTACATATTCAGCTTTATAAGTCACTGATTTTTCATTTTCGTAAGTAAAGAATTCACCAGTTGTTTCGCTGTACATAAATGGTGCTTTCGCTACGTCATCCCAATACTCTTTCAATCCAGATGTATTACCAAGTAACGTTTCAATATCTCGATATGGCCATACACCACTGGCACGTCCACCGTCACCTACTTTTAATGGATTTTTGTTTTTCGCTCCATAACTTGGTGTTTGATCGGCATCTTGACTTGATAATTCTGCTTTTTGGAATAATCCCGGTGCCTCTTCATTATCCCCTTTTGCCACTTCGTTCCATCCACGAGTATAGAATGCTGCTCCAATAACGATTTTTTCTGAAGCCGCACCTTTCTCACGTAGGTATTCTACTGTTTGATCTACTGAGAAGCCTTCATCATAATTAGGATCAGCTGGATTCCCGTAAAGTGCTGAATGGTGACCACTTGTATCTGACCATGCACCAGTTAAGTCATAAGTCATGATGTTTGCGAAATCGACAACATCAAATAGTCGTTTCACGTCGATACCTGAATCTAATTTACCTTGAGCTGCTGGCAATGCAACAGATAGTTCATATGTTTTTCCTAATTCTTCGCCTTGTTTATCAATTGTTTCGCGAATTTCATCTAATAATTTTATGTAATTTTCTTTATCTTCAGGTTTTGCATTTGGTGTTCCTTCGTCATTTACGTTATCCACTAGATCTGGTTGACGTACATCTGCCGGGAATTCCCAGTCAACATCGACAAAGTCCATATTTGTATATTTAATAAATTTTGCTACATTATCTACAAGGTTCTTACGTTTCGTAGGGTTTGCTGCTACTTCAGAGAAATCTCCTGATTTAGACCAACCACCTAATGAAACACCAATTTTCATGTTTGGATTTTTTCCACGTAAATCTTGAATCGCATTTAAGATACCAGAACTAGCAGAGTTCCATTGTACGCCCGGTAATCCTACAGGTGCGCCTGTCGCTGCGTCTGCATCAGTAAAGACTAGTTCGCCATTACTATCAAAATCTAAAAAGGCAAAATTCAAGTGAGTCAATTGATCTGCTGGGATATCTTTTGGATAAAAGTTACCTTCGCCGCCCCAAATCGACCAGTCACCATAATACATTACGTTTCTATAAGTTGCTTGTTGTTCTGTTTGTTGGATTTCTTCTGCATTGACGATAGACAATTCCCCAATTGTCGGAAGCGCCGTTGAGACAACAGAAGAAAATAACATCGCTGCCAACCCAATTTTTTTAATACTTTTCATTTTTAAATTCTCCCCTTTTTACACTATTCACTTTTCAAAAAACAATTATGTAACAAAATAAACACGAAAATATGTTATTCATCCCCCCTCTATTTCTCTAAAATAGTGAGTTAAACTCAGTGAAACTTTTGTTGCTAACAGAATATTATCACCTGAAAATGGCTTTTTCAACCGTTCTCCTAAAATTATTTAAAAAACAAATTAAATCACCTTGGTTATTTACCTGTTTTATAATCGTTATTATTAAAAATCTTTATATCACTTGCTTTTCACCTCTTTTTCTCAATTGCTAGAAAAATTAAATATCCCTCATTATTTTAATTAAAAAATAACAATTTGAGAAAATATAATAACAAAAAGGCGTAGAGGACAAGAAATTAAATTGATTTTTGTTTCTAATCTTAAAAATCAAATAAACGAAGTTCCAGAAGTAACTCCTTCATAAAAAGCCGAGAAACCAAAAATTTGAAAAACAATTTTTGGGTTTCTCGGCTTATTTCTCGGAGCTGGACACTTCTGTCCCCACCGCATTTAATCAGCTACGACACCATGAAGGTATAAATCGATCAGTCGTTCCACACTAAATGGGTTTTCAAGTGAATTAGAAGATTCGGTGATATATGGTGCTAACAGAAGAAAAAAGTGCTTTGCAGCAATTTCTGTCGTAACATGAGCGCGCATCAAAGATTGATTTGTCGAAAAAATCACTTCAAATGGTTCACGATAACTTTTTTTCCACAAGGTAAAAAGATGATTTCGTGTCTCGGCAGAAAGGTTTGATTTTAAATCATGGTGCATCATAAATAGGTCTAAAAGATGGGTATCGATCAGATACTTCGTCATTTTAGTCAAAGAATGTTTAAAATCAAGTTTGTTCTCTTCTAAGATTGCTCTTAAGTCTGTACCTACAGTACTCAAATGCTCTTCTAAGACTGCACAATATAACTTTTCTTTATCGCTAAAGTAATGATAAAGATTTGGTTGCGTGATTCCAGCATTTTTAGCAATCTCACGTGTTGAAGTTCCTTGATAACCTTTTGACATAAACAAACGATTGGCTTCTTTTAAAATTTTCTCTTGTGTATCCTTATTGTATCGATGGACCAACTTTTACACCCTCTGACTTATTTTTTTTCTCGAAAGACACCATCTTCTATCATAAATACTTTATCACATCTGTCAATAAGTCGGGTATCATGAGTGACCATTATGATTGCTTTATTTTTTTCCTTGGATTCTTTTGCTAAAATATCTACAACTTCTACTGCTTTTTCTGAATCCAAACTAGCTGTTGGCTCATCTGCCAAAATAATCGAAGGATCGTTATATAGCGCTCGAGCAATTGCCACTCTTTGTCGTTCACCACCCGAAAGATCTTCTGGATACTTATTAAGGAGTTTATCCACCCCAAGTTGTTGGAATAGTTCTTTTGCCTCCTCTTGTCGATTTTCATGCTTGATCTTATCGACCAGTACTAATTGTTTTTTGACGGTCAAAAATGGAACTAGATTGGAAGCTTGAAGAATAAATCCGATTTCCTTAAACCGTAATTTTACTCGTTTTTTCTCCGGTTGTTCACTGAAATCTTCTCCATTGATCTTGACGGTTCCTTTATTTGGTGTCTGTAAACCGCCTGCAATCGTTAAGAAGGTACTCTTTCCAGAACCAGATGGTCCAATGATTGCGACAAACTCCCCTTTATCGACACTGACATTTGTTTTTTTCAATGCTTGGATGGTTTGATCACCATCTTTAAAACTTTTTTCAACATCTATAAATTCAATTGCTTTCATTTCCCATTCTCCTTTCTATCCGATTGCTTTTAATGGATCAATTTTTACGATCGTTCTAACAGAGAAAAGTGCCCCTAAAATAGCAACGATCAACATCATTACACTAATCACACCGAAAAACAACCAGTTACTTTGGAATGGTACAGCATCTGGTAGAACAAGTGAGGTAACGAACGTTCCAAACAATCCAAGAGCGACACCGAAAAATGAAAGTAAGAACGTTTGTGCAACTACTGAACGTGCAATAAATCCACCAGTAACGCCTTGGGCTTTAAGTACACCAAAAATATTGATTTTTTGCATGGTCAATACATAAATGAAAATGCCGATCACGATTGCTGCAATCACAATCAAAAAGCCGATCATGAAACCAAACGTCAATACTTGTGCATTGTACCCTGGTAGTTCATTGATAAATGTCGAAATACTGATTTTCTCTAGATCATCCGGTAAGCTATCCACATCTCCTCGCACGACCACTGCATTGATACGAGCATTATCAGTTGCATCTTGTTTCTCAAATCGTATCTCTTGGTACGCATTGATCGTTGTATAGACGACAGGAGAGACATTGAATTTGGCATTCTCAGTAAATCCAGTCAATTTAAATGTCTTGTCGCTTCCTGATAATTTGATTGTATCTCCAATGTCTAAGCCATATTCTTCTTTTAAACTAATATCACCGACTGCTTCATCATTTGACTGGAATTCTTCTCCTTCCACGATATTCGGCATGATGAATTGGTTTTGATCGATTCCAAAAAAACTAACATTGACTTTATCAGCATCTGGACGATCTGGACTCGTGACTACTCCAGGTGTTTGAGCTAAATAAGCGACTTGATCACCTTTCACTTCTTCTGCCATCTTTTTCGTGATCATCGACATCCCTAAGTTTGTATTGGCGTCTTTTGATAAAACAATGGTATCTGCCTCCCATTTATCTACAGCAGTTCGATTGTCTTGTGCCAACCCATAGGCTAATCCTGTCAAAAAAAAGACAAGGTACGCAATTAGAAACATGACGCCTGTCACTAAAGCATAGCGTAATTTTGAATGAATGATTTCATTTAATGCTAAAAACATAAAATTCCCCCTAAAAATTTATCAACTGATAAATATATCTTATCACTTGATAAATTTTTAGAGGAATAATCTGCTCAGAATAATCAATAAAAGAAAAAACAATTGAGTTGATCATATTCAATAAGGAATATGTCAGTCGTTTATTTCTAAGTTTCATCAAAAAATTGAGGTTAAAATCCCGATTCTTTTAGCTTTGGCAATAGATATTCTTTCGCTTGTAAGATCTGACTTTCATAATCCTTATCCTGACCACTCCACATTTCAATCAAGAATGGCCCTTCGTAATTTACACGTTTCAATGTTTTAAATAAGCCAGAAAAATCCACACAACCTTGACCAAACGGAACGTCTCTGAACTTACCCTTACTACTAACTGTTACTGGTTGCGTATCTTTTAGGTGGATCGAAGTAATATATTCGATGCCTTGTTCAAGTTCAATCGCCACATTATTTTCTGGCCACGCTGATAGATTTCCTAAGTCAGGATACACTTGTAAATAAGGAGAAGGGAGTTGTTTTTTTATCTCTATGAATTTACGAATGGAATTCATAAATGGGTCATCCATGACTTCAATCGACAAGATTATCCCAAACTGTGCTGCCTCTTTGATACTGGCACGCAATCCTCTGATAAACGCTTCTCTTGTCTCTATTGATTTTTTTTCATAGTATACATCGTATCCCGCCACTTGTATGATCCTGATACCTAACCGATACGCAAGCTGTATCGCCTTTTTCATCATAGATAAGGCTTTTTCTTGTTTTTTGACATCTACTGAGCCGAATGGAAAACGGCGATGCCCACTTAAACAAAGCGAATGGATAGCAATCCCTGAAACCGCTATCGCTTCTTTTAACTCAGCGATTTGTTCATTCGTCCAATCTAAACGAGCCAATCGTTCCTCGCTTTCGTCAATCGATATTTCCAGAAAATCAAACCCCAATTCTTTTACTGCATCTAACCGCTCTTGCCACGACCATCCGCTAGGCAGTGCCTTTTCATAAAGTCCGATTCTCATCATCTCATTCTCCCCACAGTCGCTTGATCTCCTTTTGGAATGCTTGGGCTTGTATGATAGGATCTGCACACGCCGTCAATCCTCGACCGACAATAAAATGAAAGATCGGCATCCCTTGGAACAAGGCTAACGTTGAAATTGACAGCCCACCAGTTACTGAGACTTGAAAACCTAAATCGATCAATTGTTGGACGAGCTTCAGATCCTTTTCTCCCCAAACTTCTCCAGCTAACAAGGCATCCCTACTTTGATGATAGACGACCTGAGAAATCCCAATTTCTCGCCATTTTTTTGCTTGTTCCATCGTCCATTCTCCGTATAGTTCTACTTGAAGTGCTTTGACTTTCTTTTGTGCGGCTTGCATGGTAGCTAGAGAGGCACAGCAGATCACTGTCATGAAATCTGCCCCAGCCTGCGCTACATTACCAGCCACAGTTTCTCCTGCGTCGGCACATTTTGTATCCGCAACGATCGTTTTTTCTGGAAACATTTTTCTCATACATTCGATTGGTTTGCTTCCTTCTTGAAGACAAAGAATGGTGCCTACTTCAATCACATCGACGATTTCTCCAATTTTTTTCACATCTGCCAATGCAGACGCTAACGTGTTATGATCCAGTGCAATTTGTAATTTTGGTCGTTTCATCTAATTCTCCTTTGATTTCAATTCTTTGTACATTGTTGTTTCTTTGAATTTCTCACAGATCTCAGTAGGTGACATCACATTTTTGATCCCCACGACCGTCACACCTCGCTCAATTGCTTGCATGAACATCGGCATAAAATTGAGTGGCGTAAAGACGACATCATATTGACTTGCCGAACTTTTACCTTCAGAGATCGGGCAATGATGGATTTTACTCACTGTAATATTTAATTCTCTCATTGCCTTTTCTACACTACGCATCATCATTAAACTTGTACCAGAACCATTGGCACACGAAACTAAAATTCTCATTTACTTTCCCTCCTATTAATTACTGTCTCCAAACTTTTCTTTATATTTTTGATAATCCTCCACAATCAAAAAATATCCTTCTGGATTTTTTCGATATTGTAGTTGCGGAATTAGCAACAAACCGACGACCACTAGTGCAACACCTGCATAACCAAAAAATTTCATCAAAACAGTAAAGACTGGCCAAGCAGTCGCCCAATCAAACATACCAATGTACCCTCCGTAACTAGATAACCCGATCCATGTCGCAAAGAGTGCAGAACCACCGACTTGGATCAGCCCAGATAAGAAAGGGAACAAACATGCTGCCTTGAACCCACCCCGATTATTAGAGAACACAGCGATGACCGCATTATCAAAAAATAGTGGGATAAATCCAGCGATCACGATCGTTGGTGATCGGAAGACGATCAATAAGATGATCATCAAGAATTGTCCTAATGCACCAAATAAAAACCCGATCGTGACTGCATTTGGTGATCCAAAGCCAAAAGTTGCAGCCACATCGATCCCTGGCACAGCTCCTGGTAAAATAGTATTTGAGATTCCTTGGAAAGATTGTGTCAACTCATCCACAAAGGTCCGGACACCAAGCTGTAAAATGGCTAAATACACAGCAAAGTTCAAAGAAGTGGTCAGTACGTAGAATAGAAAACTTTGTCCTGCCACCATAAATTCTGCCTCAATCAAGTACTCCTGTCCTAATACTAATAAGATGATGCCAAAGAAGAACAGCATCAATAAAGAAGTCGCCACCATGTTTTCGTTGAAAATGGATAAGAAACCCGGAAGCTCCATATCTTCAAGCTTTTTATCGGCTTTTCTATTCCCATTTTTTTTACGACTACTCTTTTGCCACCACTTCGCTAAGGTAGAAAATAGGTACACCCCAAACATCTGTTGGTGCGCAATCGCAAAACCAGCTCCGTCTGTCAATTCTTGTGTCACACCAACAGTTAAATTAGAAGCAACTGCCCAGTAACACCCTAAAATGATCCCCATAAATACTAATACTTCTACTCTTCCTAATTCAGGAAAACAGAAAAGTAAGATCCAAAAAGCTGTAGCTGCTTGCTGGATCTGGACATTTCCTGTCGTAAAAACAGCTCGCAACTTCGTATATTTTTGGAAACGAACTAACAGGATATTCAATACAAATGCAATCAATAATAAAATCATCACATCACTGAACGTTCGTCCAAAAGTATCCATCAATCCTGCATCTACAGCATTTTGACCAAAATAGGGATCAGTCACCATCGCCTCAAGATCAAAACGATCCTTTAAACCAACTAAGATCGGTCGGAAATTGTTTACTAATCCACCTGAACCAACAACTAAAATCAGATAACCTACAGTGGCTTTCAAAAATCCAGCTATACATTCGTATAATGGTCGGCCAAGAAGTATATACCCTAATAAAACGATCGAACCGATCAAATAAGCCGGCTGCGTTAAAATATTTGTCGCAAAATACGTCCATATCTCCATCAAGATAGCTCCCATATTTTTCCGTTACCAAAAACCAGAACAACTCCTCAAACGATGCGAGATATCATGGTTTTCATGTAAACGGACTCCCTCCCTTGCCTCGTATTTTTTAGTTGATAATTTATCTTTTATGTCTATTTGCTTTGTACCGAATGGTCCTCACTGGCCATACCTAGCAAGCAAAAGACTACCTCTACCTTATAGTGGCTCGTATTTCTCCATGACCATTTGATAATCTTCGATTGTTTCTGTCGCTAGTAATTCTTCGATCAACCCATCTTGCATCAGTAATTCTGATAATGATTGAATATTTTCTAAGTGTTGCTTTGGCTCTTTAGCTGCTAAGGTGAAGAAAAGGCTGGCAGACTTTGACCCTTCCTCAAAAGGAACTGATGCGTTCATTTTGGTAAATGAAATCGTCGTATCGAAAACATGGGAGCCACCTTGCATGGCATGAGGCATCGCAACGTGCGGGGCGATCAGGATATATGCCCCATGTTCTTCGACATTGCGGATCATTTCTTCTACATATACATGATCAATGATTCTTTTTTCTAATAAGTGACGACTGCTCTCCTCGATTGCTACTCGCCAATCATTTATCGTAGTTTCTACATAATTGACTAAGTCATTCTCATAGAAATATCTCAACATATTTACAAACAGTATCAAGCAGTCAACCCGTTATTTGACAATAGCGCATTCTTATCAAGAGATGACTTTGTCTTACGTTCACTTGCTTTGATACGTTCTCCCTCCTCGCTCTTGCTTTTGTTAAAAAATTCTCAGCTCAGCTGATTTATTGTCATATATCTCTTGGGCTCCTACAAAAATGATGGAAACGGCGTATCATTTTCTTGGGTGAAGACATCATGGAAGCCACGATCGAAATTGAATGCCAAGTCTTTTCTATTATCTGGGTACGTATACTTCCCACCCACTTGCCAAATATAAGGGGAAAACTGATAAGCCAATCGATCTTTTTTCATGCGCCATAATTGAGTGATCTCGCTAGGATCAGCCATAAAATTGGACCAAATATCATAATGGACTGGGATCACGACTTGAGCTCTTAACGATTCTGCCATTCTCAACAAATCACTGGCGGTCATCTTATCAGTGATGCCACGCGGATTTTCACCATATGCACCTAGACAAACATCGATTTGATGTTCATTGCCATGTTTGGCAAAAAGGTTGGAATAATGCGAATCCCCTGCGTGATAGATGTTCCCTCCTGATGTTTTGAAAAGATAATTGACAGCGATCGTATCCATTTCTTGTGGCAACTGATCTTTTAATTGCACATTAGGATCATCATGTGTGATCAATGCCGTCCGATCAAAGGCTTCCAGCGCAACGATCTCTACTTCATTGATCAAAGCGATATCGCCGGGTTTGACTACTTGGGTCTTTTTTTTTGGTATCCCCCAAGAGAGCCATGTTTCCACTACTGCTTTGGGGCCAATAAATAGTGCCTCCGGACAATTTTGATGAACAGCTGCGGCAGTGTGAATATCCAGATGATCGGAATGGATATGTGTCACCACTAATGCATCCACATTTTTGATCGCAAATGGATCGATCACAAAAGGTTGCGTTCGTAAATTTGGTTGCATCTTTTCTGTACCGCTCATACGCATCATCTGGTGGCCTTTTTTCATCTGTCCATTCCCGTGTGTTCGTTTTCCTGTCCCACACCATAAGTCACAAAGGATATTTGTACCTTCATGTGACTTCAGCCATATACCTGTACATCCTAGCCACCATATAGATACGCTTTTTTCTTTTACTTGTTCCATTTCGATTTCTTCGTTCAGATAGGTTCCCCATTCTGGAAAAGTCGAACGTAACCAACTTTCCTTTGTTACTTCTGTTATATTCATGTGCCATCCTCCTCTTTATTAGGTATATATAAATGATAAAGCGCTATCAAAGTGATTGGAATAGCTTTATATGACTGTTATTACTTTATGTGATCGTTTCCATTTTTTTATGCTCGTTTAGCTATAATTAGTCATATAGAGAAACAAATTGATTGAAAAGGAAGGATAACAATGAAAAATTCTCTGTTGACGATTAAAAAAAGACGTAATGAAATTCTTGATCTATTACAAAGGTACACAAAAATGACCACGATTGAACTGTCTGAAAAGCTTCACGTATCACTCAGCACTATTCGTCGAGACCTTAGATTATTAGAAGAAAAAAATGAGATTATTCGTGAATATGGCTATTGCCTCTTCAACTATGACAATCAAACAAATTTCGATCTTTCAGGACCAACGTGGATCAAACATCAAATTGCTCGTTGTGCTAGTCAATATATTGGAGACTATGCCACCGTATTTATCAATTCAAGTTCCACTGCCTTAGCTACACTCGATTATTTAGAATCGAATCACGTCACCGTCGTAACGAATAATTTAAAGGTCGTTTCTTGTGTCAGACAAGGAAATTATACGTATATACTCACTGGTGGCGAATTACGCGTACCGAAAGAAGTCTTGGTAGGAGATATTGCCGCTCGCACATTAGCAGATATGAATGCAGATGTCTGTATTATTGGATGTAGCGGAGTAGATTTAGAGAATGGTGTGACGACAAAAATTTTAAACGAATCTAAAATCAACGAATGGATGATCAAAAAGAGTATCAAATGTCGTATTCTTGTTGCAGACCATCGTAAGATTGGCCGGACTTCACAGTTTAAGATTGCCGATATTTCTGCCTTTGATTATTTGATCACCGATCAGCATTGTTCACCTAAACTTGCCAAAAAAATCGAACAATTAGGTGTCACTGTTATTCGAGTAAGTTTATAAAAGAAAGTAAATTTCATCAAAGTTGCTAACAGATAAAAAACAGCTATGATTCGATTTTCTTCTTTTAGTCGAGTATTCAAAGCGTGACTATACTCTTGCATAGCGGTAACTCTCCGTTCAGTTAAATAAAATAAAACAGATTATTTGCCTGTTTTAAAAACAAGGCGTAGTATGAAAATGTAAACGCTGACAAATTCGATATTATTTATTGATCGATACTACGAAAGAAGGTTTGTTTTATGGAAATGATTTATCAAGCTGGCTCACAAGAAGGTCAAATCAGTTTTATCAATACAGAAGACTTAGAAATGGCGGCAGCTCAAGTGATTCCTACTGGCGGATACGGCTATATCAGTAGTGGCGCTGGAGATCTCTTTACGTATCAAGAAAACGTGCAATCATTCAATCATCAATTGATTATTCCTCATGTTTTAAAAGACGTGGAAATTCCAGATACAACGACTTACTTTGACCAAGAAACATTAACTGCGCCAATCATCATGGCGCCTATTGCAGCTCATGGTTTAGCTCATACACATGCAGAAAAAGCTTCAGCTAAAGGAGTTGCCGATTTTCATACGATTTATACGGCGAGTTCTTACGCTTCCTGTACATTAGAAGAAATCCGTGAGGCCGGTGGTCCAGATGCACCACAATGGTTCCAGTTTTACATGAGTAAAGATAATGGGATCAATTTAGATATTCTAGAGATGGCCAAACGTAATGGCGCAAAAGCAATCGTTTTGACAGCTGATGCAACCGTTGGTGGGAATCGAGAAACAGACCTTCGCAATGGCTTCACTTTTCCATTGCCAATGCCGATCGTTCAAGCCTATCAATCAGGGGTCGGACAAACGATGGACGCAGTTTATAAATCCTCCAAACAAAAGTTAAGTCCAAAAGATGTGGAATTTATTGCCGCTCATTCTGACTTACCCGTTTATGTAAAAGGTGTGCAATCAGAAGACGATGTTTATCGTTCATTAGATGCGGGGGCAAATGGCATCTGGGTATCGAATCATGGCGGTCGTCAATTAGATGGTGGGCCAGCAGCCTTTGATTCTTTGAAATATGTAGCAGAAGCCGTCGACAAACGTGTCCCTATCGTCTTTGATAGTGGTGTTCGTCGTGGTCAGCATGTCTTTAAAGCCATTGCTTCTGGTGCCGATCTAGTCGCGATCGGTCGTCCTGCCATTTACGGTTTAGCTCTCGGTGGAAGTACAGGCATCCAACAAGTATTCGACTTCTTCAAAAAAGAATTAGAAATGGTCATGCAATTAGCTGGGACGCAAACCATCGAAGATATCAAAAATGTGACATTACGGGAAAATCGTTTCTTCTAAATTGAGAAAATCTCAAATAAAACAAGCGCAGTTTCCATAATTATTTCGCACTTTTGAATCCAAATAAACGAACATCAAAAAAAGCTTTTAAAAATAAGCAAGAAGACCCAAAAATTTGAATAAATTTCGGGTCTTCTTGCTTATTTTTCAGAGCTGTATGCTATTTATTGCACTCTGTATCCTACCTGTTTGGATGGATTTTCTAAATGTACGCTTCACCTTTTGCAAACAAAGTTGCTTCGCCACTGATCATCACGCGTTCACTTAACCACTTGCAAGTCAAGAACCCACCTCTGGCAGAAAGTTGTTGAGCAACCAAGTCGTCCTTTCCAAGCTTTTGTGCCCAGTAAGGAATCAAATTCGCATGAGCCGAGCCACACACTGGATCTTCATTGATCGTTAGTTTTGGGAAAAAGGTCCTAGAAACAAAATCTTCTTTCTTTCCTTTGGCTGTGACAATCACGCCGACGCCTTCTTCTAATTCCCTCATTGCAGTATAATCAGGCGTCAGCTTTGCCACTGTCTCTTCGTCTTCTAATACAAAAAATAAGTCCCTTGCCAGATAAGCCTCTTTTATTCTTGTGCCGATTGCTTGTTCGTATGCTGGTAATATAGCAATTGGTTGCGGTAAAATACTTGGAAAATCCATCGCATATTTTTGCTCTTTTTTTGTGACAACTAGGTTCCCACTTTGCGTTGAAAATGAAATCATGGATTCACTGATACCATAGAAGTGGAACAATACAAATGCGGTTGCCAAGGTCGCATGACCACATAAGTCGATTTCACGATCAGGGGTAAACCAACGTAATTCATAACCTTTCTCTTTTCTAACGGTAAAGGCTGTTTCGGATAGGTTATTTTCGATGGCGATTTTTTGCATGGTATCATCAGGTAGCCATTCATCTAACACAAAGACCGCAGCAGGATTTCCTTTAAACACTTCATTGGTGAAGGCGTCAACTACATAATAGGGTAAATTCATTTATAAACTACTCCTTTACTTTTTGATAAATATATTCGGCACAACATAAATCTTCCACTGCTAAGCCAACCGCATCAAAGATCGTTATCGCTTGTTCGTCTGTACGCCCTGTTTTCTGATGGGTGACTAATTCACCTAGAGAACCGAGGATGTTTGTCTGATCAATTTTCCCTTCTGACAAGGGAATCAAATAGTCGCCACTTTCCCTTTTGACCGCTTGGTAATCATCTACATACAATTGTCCAGATGCCATCAAATCACTCGTTAATTCACGAATCTCTGGTGTAAATGTACCGATTGCATTGATATGCGTGCCTGGTTTAACCTCTTTTTTTGATAAAAAAGCATGTTTACTAGGTGTTAAAGTACAGACAATATCTGCTTCTATAGTCGCTTCAGCCAATGTCGAGCAATCAATAAAACGCAGTTTTGGATAATTAGTTTGCTGTTCTAGGATAAATTGTTTTCGTCGTGTTTCATCTAAATCATAGACATATACACGGTGAATCTTTCGGACACAGGTAATTGCGGCTAGATGTGAAACTGCTTGTTGTCCAGTTCCGATCAATGTGAGTGTATCTGCTGATGGCTTTGCTAGATAATCTGTGGCTAATGCTGAAACTGCTGCTGTTCGTATCCAAGTCACGGCATTCGCATCGATCATTGCGACGGGTTGCCCGTTTTTTGAATCGAAGAGCATGATTTCACCCAAATGTGATGGTAGCTTTTGTTTGTGATTGCTTGGAAAAGCCGTGATGATTTTTGAACCAAAGTACCGGTTTCTTCCCAAATAAGCGGGCATCATCGCAAATACATTTTGTTTCTCGCCATCTGGTAATTGTTGGACCATTCGATTCTCTTGAGAAATCTTTCCGACTTGAAAATCTTTAAAACACTGTTCCATTACGTTGATTGCTTCTGTAAAACTAAAATGGGTGATTACTTTATGACTATCGATGATTTGCATATTTCCCCTCCTTTTTTCTATCCTAGCGCCCGAAAACAATACATTCAATGATATAATTGTATGGAATACAATTTTTGAAAGAAGGAACGAGTATGTCGATCAACTCTTATGAGAATTATCCACTGACTTGGCGTCCAGATAAAAAAAAGTTACATCGCCCAATCTACCAATCACTTATCACGCAGCTAGAAGCTGATATCTTATCAAATAAATTACAAAAAAATACAAGGTTACCTTCCCAAAGAGAACTAGCTGATTTTTTAGACATCAATTTCACAACAGTTGGTCAAGCTTATAAGTTGGGTCTAGAAAAAGGGTTACTCTATACAAGTATCGGGAGTGGGACATTTGTTTCCCCAAATGCGTTTACCTCCATCACTATTTCTTCTGATCAAGTACCTGATCATGTCATTGATTTTGGGTTAGTCAGTTCATTTGATGAATGCAACGAAATGATCACTCCTTTTATTCAAGCTGTTTCACAAAATCATGCGACTAACGGACTTCTTAGCTACCGTGAACCATTAGGGACAACCTATCAATTGACGATTGCCAAAAAATGGTTGGAAACACAAGGTGTCTATGCTTCAAGGGAACAGATTGCTATTGTTTCAGGTGTCCAAAACGGCTTGGCGATCACGCTAGCTGCTTTGTTTTCTCCAGGAGATCGTTTGGCAGTCGATCGCTATACTTATTCGAATTTCATTGAGCTTGCTCAGCTTTACCATATGGAAATCGTGCCGATTGATTTTGATGCGGAGGGTATGCTTCCAGAATTACTTGAACAAGAATGTCGGAAAAAAGCAATCCACGGTATTTTTCTGATGCCTTCATGTAACAATCCTATTGGGTTTCAACTATCTGCAAAACGGAGGCAACAGCTAAAAGAAGTCATTACAAAGCAACAATTGATCGTGATCGAAGACGACATCCATTCTTTTTTGACTACCTATAATCAAAAAACACCCATTCCCTCATTCCAGCAGTTACTTCCTGAACAAACCATTTATCTTGCCGGAATGACCAAGTTTATCTGTGCAGGCATGCGTGTTGCCTTTCTAGTATTTCCCGATAAGTACAAACAAAACATCCAACAGGCGATTTTCAATATCAATGTCAAAACCTCAAGTTTAGATGCTGAGATTGTCACGCAAATCCTATGTTCAGAAACCGCACAGGACATACTCGAAACAAAATCCAGCTATACAAAACAAGCAAATGAACGATTCGATACACTTTTCAACTTGCCTCGACCGACCAATCCACTTCCTTTTTATCGAAATCTCCCTGTTCGAAATGATCTGTCTCCGAAAACGATCGAACAAGCTTTTTTAAATAAAGGGATTCGTGTCTATCATTCACATCGTTTTACGACACAACCGCAACATGATCCTTTTATTCGAATTGCTTTATCCTCTAATCCTTTGGAAGTATTAACGAAAGGACTTGAAATCGTCAAGAAAGAAATCGTGTACTTTCAACGATGACTTATCATATAAAATCAAAATGATCCAACTCATTCTTTTTGTTTTTAACTGCTCGAATCCCCATCGAGGAGGAGCCTATTTTTAATCATAGGCTCCTCTTTTTTCTATTGTCATATAAATAAAATTTATCATAACTACCTATTTTGACTATAGCCTTGAGCGAATCCTATACTTCGTATGTATTAAAACTTAGGAGGAATCATTCATGCTAACAGGGTTAAACTTATTAAATAATCCATTTTTAAATAAAGGAACTGCTTTTACAAAAGAAGAACGTAAAAAATACGGGATTGCCGGAATGCTTCCTAGCACAGTCCAAACATTAGAACAACAATCTGTGCAAGCATATGGCCAATACCTAAGCAAACAAACTGATTTAGAAAAACGTATTTTCTTAATGAACTTATTCAATACAAACCGCACACTTTTCTATAAATTGATGGGACAACATTTAGTAGAATTTATGCCGGTAGTATATGATCCAGTAGTTGCAGATGCAATCGAACAATACAATGAAATTTTCTTAAAACCACAAGATGCTGCATTTCTTTCGATCGATGAACCAGAATTGATCAAAGAAAGTTTGAAAAATGCCGCAGCTGGTCGTGATATTCGTTTGATCGTTGTTACAGATGCAGAAGGTATCCTTGGAATGGGTGACTGGGGAGTTAATGGTGTTGACATCGCAATTGGAAAACTAATGGTTTATACAGCAGCTGCTGGTATCAATCCAGCGCAAGTATTACCTGTATCGATCGATGCTGGTACAAACAATGAAGAGTTATTGAATAATCCGTTATATCTAGGAAACAAACATGCGCGTGTCGAAGGTGATTCTTACTATGAATTCATCGACCAATTCGTTTCATCTGCTACAGAACTATTCCCTGAATTATTGTTACACTGGGAAGACTTTGGTCGTGGCAATGCCGCAACGATCTTAGAAAAATATGAAGACAAAATCACGACATTCAATGATGACATCCAAGGAACAGGGATCGTCGTACTAGCTGGTGTACTCGGCGGATTGAATATTTCTGGTGAATCCTTGAAAGATCAAACGATCCTAACATTCGGAGCTGGAACAGCTGGAGTCGGCATTGCGAATATCTTATTAGATGAAATGATCCGTCAAGGTGTACCAGAAGAAGAAGCACGTAAACACTTCTATCAAGTGGATAAACAAGGACTATTATTCGAAGATACTGAAGGATTGACACCTGGACAAATTCCTTTTGCACGTAAACGTTCAGAATTTACCAATAGTGAAGAATTGACTAATTTAGAAGCTGTTGTCAAAGCAATTCACCCAACGATCATGATTGGTACATCTACTCAACCAGGGGCATTCACAGAAGAAATCGTCAAAGAAATGGCTAGCCATACACCACGACCAATCATCATGCCTTTGTCTAACCCAACAAAATTAGCAGAAGCAAAAGCAAAAGATTTGATTGAATGGACAGATGGAAAAGCATTAGTCGGAACAGGTATCCCTGCGGATGATGTGGAATACAATGGCGTGACTTATCAAATCGGACAAGCAAACAACGCATTGATGTATCCAGGTTTAGGACTTGGTTTGATTGCTTCAACAGCTACTCGTGTCAACGCTGAGATCATCTCACAAGCAAGTCGTGCATTAGGTGGTATCGTTGATGTCACAAAACCAGGGGCAGCTATTTTACCACCAGTTGCAAGAATCACTGAATTCTCACAAACGATTGCTGAAACAGTCGCTCAATCAGTCGTGGATCAACAATTGAACCGTGAAGAAATCACTGACATCAAAGCAGCTGTCGAAGCAGCTAAATGGGTGCCTGAATATCAAGATTTAGAAGCTTAATTCACGCTAGTCTCTTTCACAATAATTCGTTACTAAACAGTTCTGAGCAAAACGAGACTTAAAGTAAAAAATACGCATGGTAAACATCGAAGCCTTGGATCATTCGTTCACCGAGAAATAGGAAAACCAACTATTTTTCAACGAATTGATCCAAGGGGTGTTTTTTGCCAAGAAATACTGGAGCCAGTTGAGGAATAGCTTTAGATTATTTTCCAACTCATAGGGAACTCCTCTTACGTTAATCAAGGAAAGGATCTGTAAGAATGTTACATCAAGAACAAACGACTTCTACAGTCGTTAAGACAAACAAAGAAGGTTTTTGGGAAACAAAAATCAGTGGGGTCAGTTTACCTATCTATTTGATCATGGTTCTCGTTTTGATCGTTGCGATGGCATTAGGTAAATTACCAACAAATATGATCGGTCCTATCGCCGTGCTCGTCATTTTTGGGAATCTATTCCATTTTATTGGGACAAAAATCCCAATCGTCAAAAGTTATTTAGGTGGTGGTTCTGTTTTTGCGATCTTCGCTTCCGCAGCTATCGCAACCTTTGGTATTTTACCTGATTATGTCGTGAAATCAACTGAAAACTTTGTCAATAATATGGGCTTTTTAGACTTTTATATCGCTGCTTTGATTACCGGAAGTATTCTAGGAATGAACCGCAAATTATTGATGAAGGCTTCCGTTCGTTTTATCCCTGTTGCACTTATTTCTATGGTTGTTTCATTTTTTGCAGTTGGACTTGTGGGAATGTTGATTGGGAATGGCTTCGCTAATTCCGTATTATACATCTCTTTACCTGCCATGGCTGGTGGTGTAGGTGCTGGCGCTGTTCCACTATCAACTATTTATGCAAACGTCTTAGGAACAGATGCTTCTGCTATTATTTCACGTTTGATCCCTGCAACTGCAATGACAAATGTGCTAGCCATTATCGGAGCCGCTTTAGTGGCTCGTGCTGGACAATCCATGCCAAAATTGAATGGTAATGGGAAACTGATGGAAAAAGGCGATCTAGGTGACGGCAAACCACGCAATGTGAAACCTTCTATCCCTCAATTAGGTGTTGGTTTAATGGTCTCGATCACATTCTTTATTCTTGGCCAAATCTGTAATTTCTTTGTACCAAAAGTTCATGCTTATGCTTTCATGATCATTATTGTGGTCATCTGTAAAATCACCAATGTTCTTCCTGAATACTACGAAGATGCAGCAATCATGTTCAATAACTTGATTGTTAAAAACTTAACGGCAGCTGTTTTAGCAGGTATCGGGATTGCTTTATTGAACTTGAATGTTTTAGCTTCTGCTTTAACATGGCAATTCGTCGTACTCTGCTTAACAAGTGTCATCGTCATCTCCCTTGTCTCTGCATTTGTTGGTCGTCTATTTGGACTTTATCCGATCGAATCAACGATTACAGCAGGACTATGTAACAATTCAATGGGTGGTACAGGAAATGTTGCCGTCTTATCCGCATCAAACCGCATGGAATTGATTGCTTTTGCTCAAATGGGCAATCGTTTAGGTGGTGCGATCGTCTTGATCATTTCAGGATTTTTGATGCAACTATTTTCTTAATTCGAATAAATGTAAAAAAACTTCTCGATCATTATTCGAGAAGTTTCAGACTGTAGACAAACCTTATACAAACATGAGGTTTGTCTTTTTTCTATGTAATATTCTATGGATAATCGATAGATTAGGCAGTTTTCCTTTAGGAAAACGCCTCTTTTGCACTCTGATCCTTTTTATTTTTGCTAGCTTTTTCATATTAAGACACGCAAAAGTAAGCCCAATTTTTATGTGCATTTTTTCAATTCCTATTTGATTGGTATAACGTAATCCATGAAATTCTTTTGCTGTCCCAAAAATTCGTTCAATGGTTTCTTTTCTCTTTTTATAAAGTTCTTTGAACCAACTTTGATGGCGTATCTCTTCACAGGTTTCTAAAGCTTCAGCCCAAATATGTCTAGTGATTACTTTGGTATGATTTTTTGAGTTGGTACACTTAGATAAGAAAGGACAATTTTTACAATCCTTTGGATTGCTTTTGTATTCGATATATCCTTTACGATTGGTAGTGGTATAAGAGAGTATTTTATTATTGGGACAGATATAACAATTATAGTAATCGTCATAAACATATTCATGTTTCTTGAAATAGCCTTTTTTAGTCATCGGACGTTTATATGGGAAAATCGGGGTCAATTTATGTTCGAGTAGTAATTGTGCAATTGCTGGTGTCTTATACCCAGCATCCATAATCAATTTTTCTAGGGGAAAAGCTCCTTTGAGCTTGTTAAACAAAGAAACAAACGTACGACTGTCATGAAAGTTCCCTGGGTGTGTAGTATAACCTAGTATCCATCCATGTTTATCACACGCCACTTGTGAGCTATAAGCAAAAACTTCTTTGTGTTCACCTTTGTGAAACCAACCACTTTCAGGATCAGTCGTACTTCTTTTTTTCAAGGAGGTTTTACTTTCTGCGTTTGTTTCTTTTAAGGGCTTTTTTAAATGTTTTTCTCGATTCTTGGTGATTTCTTTTGTCAGCTTATCTGTATAAAAAACAGCTTGTTCCATTACTTCGACAGATTCTTTTTTGTTACGATTCGCATGTGCTTTAATATGCGTACTATCAATAAATACTTCCGAAGTATCTACGATACCTTCAGCGATACATTGTTCTAGAATTTCATAAAAAATTTTTTCAAAGAGATCTGTTCCTTTGAACCGTCGCATATAGTTTTTACCAAATGTTGAAAAATGAGGAACAGGATCTTCTAAACTCAAACCTAAAAACCAGCGATAAGCGATATTCACTTCTATTTCTTTTATTGTTTGTCTCATACTTTTAATACCAAATAGATATTGAATCATTGGTAATTTAATTAGAAGAATAGGATCCAAGCTAGGACGTCCTTGGATTTCATCGTATTTCTCTTTAACCAATTCATAAATAAAGGAGAAATCAATACATTGATCTATTTGACGCAATAAATGGTCCTGTGGGACCAAGTCTTCAAGAGAAAAGAAACCGATTTGTGCGCGTTTACTCATATCTTGTTTTGAGAGCATTTGGATACACCTCCAATTGATACTCTTATTTTAACGGATAAAAAAAGACAAAGCACTAAAAACTAGTACTTTGTCTACAGTCTGAAACTTCTCGATCATTATTCGAGAAGTTTTTTTGCGATGACCTTCATCATTCATTTAGAAAATCTTTTTTGAAATTGCTTTTGCCATTTGGTTGAATGATAGCCGATACGTTCATAAAAACGATGTGCCTCGTTGCGATATTCGCCAGAGTTTAGTCGAACACCAAAGTAGCCACGTTCTTTTCCTTGCTTCTCAACACTCTCCATCAATCGTCTGCCAATTCCTTGATGTTGCGCTTTTGAAGAAACTGCTAATGCTAAAATATTGAACAACGTTGGACTTAACAATGTTGCATACTTTTGGGCATGGACATATCCTAATACTTTCCTCGTCCCTTCTTCCTCATAAACATCAATGACATAGATCTCTGGCTGTGCCAAGATGTATTTTAATTGCTTCGTTGTTTCCGAAAGTGGCATCTCATACCCTAATTCTTCCTTATTTAGCTTGTTTATGGTTTCTGCATCCTCCACACGAGCAGTTCTGATCATTTTGTTCTTCCTTTCTTCTCTAAGGTTAAGTACTATGCTAAAGATAGTATGGATTTTTCTATCGAAATGAACCATGGTCAATTCCTTGATCAAAAGAATGATAAAAAAAGAGAAACCTTGTCATTTCAAGGTTTCTCCACTATTTTAATACTATTCTTCTTCTTCCGCCATGAATGTATTGAAGACCTCTTCGATCATATCCCATTCAGCATCTGTTTCGATTTGTTCTAATTCGCCTTCTGTTCCGTCTTCGTTTTCAACGTAGGCATAGGCTTGTAATTCTACATCTTCATCTTCCGGTACGCCGGCTGGATAAAGCAATACGTAGTTACGACCAAATTCTTCTTGTCCATCGACTGTTAACAAGATTTCGTATAATGTTTCATTTCCTTGATCATCGACCAATGTGATATGTTCATGTCCTTCATGATCATGTGTATGATTGTGTTCTGCCATTAGAACCCCTCTTTTCATTTTTTAAAATAGTTGTTTTCCCGAACCATCTAAATAATTTTGTAAAATCATCACCGCAGCAAGCTTATCGATGACTTTTTTTCTTTTTGCTCTTGACGTATTTGCCTGTTCGACCAACATGCGTTCTGCTTGGACGGTAGTCAGTCGTTCATCTTGATAGTCGACTGGTAGAGAAAACATTTCTTTGATCTTTTCTCCGTAAACCATTGAGCTTTCTGCTCTCGGACCGATTGAATTATTCATGTTTTTCGGCAAGCCTACAACAAAACGATCTACTTCGTACTGTTTGACCAGTTCTGCCAATCGTTCAAATCCAAATTCTTCTTTATCTTCATCGATACGAATGATCTCTACGCCTTGTGCAGTCCAGCCAAAAGGATCACTAACAGCGACACCTACAGTCTTTGAGCCGACATCCAAGCCCATCACTCTCATAGATTCACTCCATGATTTGAGAGATAGTCTTTGACGATCACTTCCATGATTTCATCGCGTTCATGACGACGGATCAGATTCCTTGCATCACGATAACGAGGAATGTAGGCCGGGTCTCCAGAAAGCAAGTAGCCCACAATCTGGTTGATTGGATTGTAGCCTTTTTCTTCCAAAGCCCGATAAACGATCGCTAATGTTTCGCTGACTTCTTTTTTACGACTATCATCAAAACCAAAACGTACGGTTTCATCTGTAAAACCCATGATTCTACACCTCTTTCCGCAGGGTAGTCAAATTACCCTCTACACCCTTTATTTTACTCGAAATGTGGTAAAACTACAAATAAATATTCCAACTTCGCTGGAAATATAAAAATAATAATGATTTCTTATTTGATCGTATCGATTCCAACATTTATGAGTACACTTTCTTACAGTATACGTGATATTTAATCAAAAATAAGTCTTTTCTCTGTTTTTTCAAAAAATTCACAAAATATTCAAATAACGAACGCCTATGGATCATGTTTTCTTAGCTTGCCCCGTTTGATAGTTGATCGTATAACCGTCTTGCACATTATAGATAAACACATTGAACGAGATTTGGTTATCTTCAATGCTTTGGGCTTCTAACTGAACACCTCGTGCTACTAGTTCTTCCCCTTCAAAATGTGGTGTTACCCGATAGCGAACGTGATGATTGGTTTCTTTGATGTATGCGGCAATATCATTTTCATGTGCCAGCATATGAGGGGTATTCAACGAACGAGTCCCTGTCATCAAATTTTTGATGTTATTGTTTTGACCAGTTAGCTGAAAACCTATCAAGTGGCTTCGATTGTAAAGCCATTGTCCGTCACTCAATTTTTTTTGTTTCCAACCTGTAGGATCGATATAAAGAGACTCACGTTTTTCTTTAGGGAACATCTCTTTTCCTAACATGGCATTGGCTTGACCTACACGATTCAGTCGATCGATATCGGAATAACTTTCCCATGTTCCTTTATCTAAGCTCAGTTCTTCTTTTGTAAAAGTTGGCTTATTTTGATTGATTTCGATTTCTTGGTGCGTGCCGTCGTATTCTGGAACATTCGCCACTTGTGAGACTTGAGGTTTTGAATCAAATAAACCTGTCAGTTGTTGAACGAGATCAGAGTCTTTTTGCGTCGTTGAAATCCCTAATGCACCAGCTAAAAGAGCAACTGCGACTCCTATGATTGTTTTGGTTGTTTTTTTGCTCATGTATCTACTCCTTTATTCAGTCGAACTTCATAAATCTTAACATACGTTCCCCTTTTTTAAAATAAAGAAGTATTTAAATTCTTTCAACAATTCCTTCTTCAAAAATTATATACGCATGTTTAGTCTATTTCCTAAAATAAACAACCTAAATTTCCACGTGAAAGGAAATCTAGGTTGTTACTAAAACTTCATCACTCGATTCGATTGATCTTCTTATCTATTCTATCACCAAGTAAATACGTTTTCCGATAGGACAATTAGGCGCTCAACATCGAGTCTTATTTCAAGTTTCTTTTACAAAGTTTGCTCTGTTCATTGCCTGTTCAATCATCGCGACTGTTGCTTCTGGGTCTTCTACTCCAATGATGAGACGATTGAATTCTTCATCTTTTAGTGTGATAACGACTGCGTTTTCTTTTCTTTTGAGGTCATAAAATACCTTGTTTGAATCTTGGACGAATGTTCCGGCAAAATAATGTCCATAGGCATCAACTCCCATTCTTTTTTCGCCAAATTTCGGTGTATCTTCCCAGACATCGGCATCCACAGTTGCGCCTAATACATTGGATAATGGTGTGGATATTTCATTTTTCAATGCCCACAGTTTTCGTACGCCCTCCATACTGATGATCAATCGATCATTTTGGATTTCAACTTTAGCCATTTTCTACTTCCCCCTGTCCGTAAGATCCGCTCGACGCATGACTCGATCAGCAATGATCGTTTCAATCGAACCTTCGTTTTTCTCTTCCAAAGCGGTGATTACCTTCTGTGCGACTTTCTTTACTTCGTTGTCATCTGCCGTACGTTCTAATAATGCGATGATCAATAAATCAATCAATAACCCATTATCGGTCACTCCATCTTCAGCTATATAGTTAAAGCAAGTCGTAAATAAACCAGCTTTACTATAATAAGCAGAGTATAAACTTCCTCGAAGCAAGCCAGTCGCTTTTACCAATTGACTGATCGACGTCCCTGCATACCCATTTTTGGCAAATATTTTTGCCGATTCTAGTAAAACTTTCTCTTCATTAAATTCTCTCGTTCTTCCCATAACTTAATTATGCCACATTATTGAACGATTGGTCAACAATTAACCAAAAAGCTTGATTTAGCCTAACTATTGACTTAACACTTGGATCTATTCTGCATTGCTCTCACTTGGATCTTATTTTACCTTTCACTGCTTATTTTTTTGATTCAAGTTTTCTTTTTATACGTTTTCCAATTTGTTTGTAGTAAAATAAATACAAGAAAACAACTATTGGAGAAAATGCCATGCCAGAAAGAGATTTAGATTTATTGCTTAATACCTGTTTATTGGCGGGAAAAATAATGACGGAAAGTAATGCAGAGATGTACCGTGTAGAAGATACGATGAGTCGGATCGCTTCTGCTTCTGGAAATTATCGCTTAGTTAGCTACGTGACCCAAACAGGACTATTTATCGGATTTGATCGGACTTCGACGATCCGCATGGAACAAATCACCAATCGAACGATCAATTTAGAAAGAGTAGTCAAGGTCAATAATCTTTCAAGAAAATATGTTGCCAATGAATTGACTTTGGAAGAACTATATAGCGCATTACAAGAAGTCGAGAAAGATCGTCGGATGTTCCCAGTATGGCTACAAATCATCAGCGCTGCTATCATTAGCGGGACGATCATGATTTTATTTGGTGGCGAATTGAAAGATTTACCGATCACATTGTCGATTGGTGGAGTGGGCTACATTGTTTATCTTTGCAGTTTGCGTTTTTTTAGAATCAAGTTTTTAGCTGAATTCCTTTCCTCTTTGATTATCGGCATTGCCGCTATTTTAAGTGTGCGTTTAGGAATCGGTCTCAATCAGGATTTGATCATCATTGGTTGTGTCATGCCGTTGGTTCCTGGTGTTCAAATCACCAACGCGATTCGTGATCTATTAGCGGGGCACTACGTTTCTGGTGTTTCTCGTGGAGCAGAAGCGATGATGACTGCGGCGATGATTGGTTTTGCAATCGCCTTTATCTTTCAAATCTTCTACTAAGAAAGGACTTTAGCCATGTGGCATGTATTGATTCAATTTTCTTTTAGCTTTTTAGCGACCGCTGCCTTTGCAATCATCACTAATGTGCCAAGGAAAGCCTTAGTTTGGTGTGGTTTAGCTGGTGCCGTAGGTTGGATGATCTATTGGTTGTGTCTAGCTATGGGTGGCGGTGCAGCTTTAGGTTCATTACTAGGTTCATTAGGCGTTGCTTTTGCTAGTGATCTTTTTTCTAAACAACTAAAAATGCCCGTCACGATTTTCAATATCCCCGGTATGGTACCACTGGTTCCTGGAGGCTTAGCCTATCAAGCTGTTCGCAGTTTAGTTACAGGTGCTTATCAAGATGCGGCATTTCTCACTGTTCAAGCGATCATGATTGCTGGAGCGATTGCCTTAGGTCTAGTGATATCAGAAGTATTCAACCACAATATCCGTAGTTTTAAACTGAAACGTGAAGCGATTGTATTGAAGAGAAGAAAGAAAAAATGAGCGTTTCTCGCTTTAATCTTTTTTGTACAGAGCAATCATACTGTGGGATTCTTGCAAGCTTTAATAAAAAAAGTGATAAGAGAGGAAATTCTTACGAGTTTCATCTCTTATCACTTTTTTATTTGTGTTGTACATGACTACAACTTTATTTCGTTCATTTAAAATGCACGATACACATATTGATTTTCAGGAGCAGTGATTTTTTCTACTTTCGTCACTACGACTGAAGGAATCTCTCGCTTGAAAGGTTGATAAAAATCGGTTTGGATCGTTCCTTCGACTTTGTACCAGTCATCATTTTTCACAGTCATTCCTTCTGGCAGATGCGTCAACAATCCAAAAACCCCGGAATCAGCAACACAGTGGATGATCCCAAATCGAAAGAGAAAGGTATCAGTAGCCTTGTCATTTTTCGACTGATAGATAAAGCCTTCATAATAGACTTTCTTACCAATGAATTCGCTTGGATAGTTGTAGATCAATTCCATGATCTCTAAATAATTATCGTCTGTGATCGCAATCGTTTGTTCATCTTCGTATTTGTCTTTTAACTCATTCATTTGATCTTGATAGTCGGATTTATTGAAATAAATACTCGTATCTGGTTTCAAATATTGCGTTTGCACTTGTGGATCACCGACAGATTCTTTGCTTAGTGGAAAGTTGAACCCTTTCGCTTCCACGATCGTTGTGTTTAAACTAACTGTCGGAAACAGTGTTCCTACAACGATCGGCAAGGCTAATAAGAGATAAGCAATCCAACGCTGATACGGTTTTGATAATCCGTGATCATGAGAATCATGGGACTCATGGACTCCTTTTTTTCCATCTGCTTTTACCCAAAGATACAACTGAACTAAGGCTAGTAAGGCAGATAAAACCATCGATAATACTGCCAAATAACGATAATGGACATTGATGTATTGATCTAAACGCCCTGAAACTTGAAGATACATTATCATTTCAAAATAACCAGATAAAATCAAAAATCGCAGCATGATTCTCCTCCTAAATAAATAGTGTAAAGCCGATAACACTTAAGGCAATCAGCCCGATCAATGAAACGATGAAGCGTGTGTTGAAGTAACGTTTCATCATCAATAGGTTTTTGATATCCACCATTGGTCCAAAAACTAAGAAAGCAACAACTGGCGCTGTTCCAAAAAGACTTAACAAAGAGGAACCAATAAACGCATCCGCCTCGGAACAAAGAGACATCGTGAATGCCAATACTAGCATGATCAAAATGGCTAATAGCTTTGTCGAACCTAACGTCAACATCACTCTCGTAGGTAAATAGGTTTGCATCCCTGCAGCAATCAAACCGCCAATGATCAAATAGCGGCCCGTATCGAAGAACTCATCAATCGAGTGAGTCAAGACATGGAGGATTCGATATCCCCATTTCTGTGGTGCGATTGCTTCCACTTCCTCATGCTCATGTGTATGGGAGTTAGGCTCAACCATCGCTGAATCAAATGAAGACTTCAAGATTGTGCCTTTTTGGATATAGGCCAACCAGACACCTACGATCAGTGCGACAATAAAACTTCCTAACATACGCAGTCCCGCCATTTTCCAAGTATTGCCAAATGCAATAAAAGTTGAAAAGATCACGACTGGATTAATGATTGGCGCAGTGAGCATAAACGCAAATGCTGTGTGGACAGGAACCCCTTTTTTTACAAACTGATGAACGATTGGAACGATCCCACATTCACATGAAGGAAAGAAAAAACCTAAAATAGACCCAACAATAATCGATAAAAAGCGATTTTTAGGTAACCATCGTTTGACACGTTCGGGGGTCAAAAATACTTGTAAAGCACCTGAGATGATACATCCCAATAAAACAAACGGCAAGGCTTCGATAACGATCGATAAAAAAATCGTTCCCATCTGCGATACCGAATTTGGAATAAACGAAAACATATAATTTCTCCTTGTCATTTGAACTTCATTCGCCCATCAATATACGCTTTTCTTCAATAAAATACAAGAAAGCTTAAATTTTTTTCATAAGTTTAAGAAATCAAAAAAAGCTTTTTTATTGACATCTCCGTCATAAGGATTTACTTTTAGCACAGCTAAGATGAAGATTCAGGTAAAAAGAAGAGAGTCATTTGCCTATTTTCTATCTGTATACGACTGAATACTTTTTCACCATCGAATTAGCGATGTGCTAAAAGTAACCTTAAGGAGTTATCACCATGAAAGAAACCCATGATTTAACTGAAGTCTTAAAAACTATCCAAGAAGAACCGACTGTCGTGCTTGCGATTTCCACCCCCAATTGTAGTGTTTGTCATGCAGTAGTGCCAAAATTGGAACAATTATTGACTCATTATAATTTCCCAGCGTATCATTTAGATGCCTTCGAGATGCCGGAAGTAGCTGGCACATTCCAAGCATTTACTGCACCAGTGATCTTGCTCTTCCATTTTGGAAAAGAAGTCGAGCGACAAGCCCGCTTTATTCAATTTGAACAACTGACAAAGCGTTTAGATCAATTAAATGAATCAAGTGATCAAATCGGCTACGATACTTTATTTGATCACTAGAAAAAAGAGCGACAAGTCATTTTCTACAAACAATGACTTGTCGCTCTTTTTATTTAAACATCCATCAAATAACGAGCTGTGATCGACTGTTCACAAGTAACGATTTTTTCTGGTGTTCCTTCATAAAGGATCTCGCCACCACGAATTCCCCCATCGATCCCTACATCGATCAACCAATCTGCCGCCTTCATGATTTCCAGGTTATGTTCAATGACGATGACCGTATTACCTTTATTGACCAACCGCTCGATAATTTCTAAGATACTCTTGATATCTGCCATGTGTAAACCGGTTGTTGGTTCGTCCATAATGTAGATATTGCCTTTTTTACTTAATTCTTTCGCCAGTTTCAACCGTTGACATTCTCCTCCTGACAATGTATTTAACGGTTGTCCCAACGTCATATATCCTAGCCCTACTTCTAAAATTTGTTTCAATTTTCGTTGAATCGATTTTTCATCAAAAAATGCCACCGCTTCAGTCACACTCATCGCTAATACTTCATCGATCGATTTCTCTTTTAATTTGTACTGATAAACTTCTTCTTTGAATCGTTTACCGCCACAGACTTGGCAAAGGACCTCTACAGAATCCATAAAAGATAATTCCATTTTGATATGACCATGTCCTTTACAAGTTTCACATGCCCCTTCTGAATTATAAGAGAACAGTCCGGCAGAAACATTATTTTCCAACGAGAAGACCTTGCGGATATCGTTCATGATCCCTGAATAAGTCGCTGGGTTAGAACGAATATTCCCTGCAACAGCTGACTGATCGATATTGATTGCTTCCGGGTACTCCTTCGCAAACACACCATTCACTAAACTGCTCTTTCCTGAACCAGCTACTCCGGTCACTACTGTAAAAACACCTAATGGTACTCTGAGAGAAGTATTTTTAAGATTATGCAATGTCGATTTTGAAGTTTCAATAAACTTGTCTGTTTTTCTTGGCTCCTGTTTGAAATCTGTCATTTGTCCAAAAGCTTTTCCTGTCAATGTATCTGAAGCCAGTAATCCTTCGTAACTACCTTCATAGGTGATATACCCACCATTTTTTCCTGCTTTTGGTCCAACGTCAATGATATGATCTGCTGCTTTGATGACATCTGGATCATGTTCTACAACAATGACCGTGTTTCCTTTATCACGCAATTTGATCAATAGTTCGTTTAACCGATGAACATCTCGTGGATGTAACCCAATACTAGGCTCATCGAAGATATAAATGACGTCATTCAAACTAGAAGATAAGTGCTTGACCATTTTCACTCGTTGGCTTTCTCCTCCAGATAAAGTCGCTGTCTCGCGATCTAAAGAAACGTAATCTAACCCAATATTGATCAGATCTTGTAGTCGTGATTGGAGATTTTTCAACACTGGTTGGATCATTTCATCTGTGATCCCCGGTAAGATTTCTAATAGTTCATCCAGTTGCATCGCTAAGAAATCTGCGATTGAATATCCGTTGATCTTGCAGCCCAAAACCTTTTGATTGAATCGTTTTCCCTGACATTCTGGACATCTTTGTTCATCCATGAACGCTGCGATTTTTTTCTGGGTCGCGGCAGAGCTCTCATTGCCCCCTTTGATATTGGAACGATTGAAACGTGCCACTAATCCCTCATAGGTCGAACTCATCCCTTCCATATACAACGAATCGATTTTTTCTCCTGAAGCATACAAGAACTTTTCCATTTCTTCTGTTGAATAATCCTTTAATGGCTTATCATTGTCAAAAAAACCTGTGTTCGTGAAAGACTTCAATAACCAAGATCCGACTTTGTAGCCTGGAAGTATAATCGCTCCTTCATTCAACGATTTTTCTAAATCTAACGCTTTGTCTAGATTCAATCCAACGATCCGACCAATCCCTTCACACGCTGGGCACATGCCGTGAGGATCATTGAATGAGAAATTCCAAGCGGGGCCTAAATGGGGAATGCCAATACGAGAGAAAAGCAAGCGGATCAGTGGGTTGATATCTGTGATCGTTCCTAGTGTTGAACGCGAATTCCCACCTAAACGGCTTTGATCTACAACGACTGCCATAGATAAATTGTCGATGGCATCTGCTTCTGGCTGACTATACTTAGGTAAGAAATTCTGCACAAATTTAGAGAAATTTTCATTGAGTTGTCTTCCCGCTTCTTGGGCAATCGTATCAAAAACGATGGAAGATTTTCCCGAACCGGAGACACCTGTAAAAATCGTGATCTTTCTTTTTGGGATTTGTAAATCAAACCCTTTTAGATTGTTCTGTCTGGCATTATGTATCCTGATATATTCCTGCATTGCTGATCCTCCCGTCTGGCATTATGTATCCTGATATATTCCTGCATTGCTGATCCTCCCGTATTCCCTCGATTTTTTTGGTGAAGTATTATTATAACACAGAAACAATGTATCACTATAATAAATTTCGAAGCTTTCAGTTGTTCACCTATCAGCCTCCTAATTGAAGAGACGCCAATGAAGGAAAATATCACTTATTTTTATCTATTTCTAAAAAAGATCATAAAAAAACAAACTATTTTTTCTAGTGAATAGAAAAATAGTTTGTCATTGATGGTTTAACTTTTCTTTATTTCCGGTTATTCGTTGTCGTCATGCTCATGCAAGGACGCATCGGAATGCAAGAAGTAGATCAACGTTTGTAACTCGTTCGTCAAATCGACATTTTGGATCAATACTTCGGATGGTGCATTTAGTCGAGCAGATGTAAAGTTTAATATCCCTTTGACACCAGCTTCTGTCAAACGATTCACTACTTCTTGTGCTTTTTCGGCAGGTATCGTTAAGATTGCCACTTCGATTTGTTGGATCTTGATTTGTTCGATCATGTCATCCATTGGATAAACGGGGATACCATCAACGATCCGACCCACGATTTCTGGGTTCACGTCAAAAGCGCAGCTGACACGGATACTATTACTTTGGTGAAACTTATATTTCAACAAAGCACTTCCTAGATTACCGACCCCGATCAATGCAACGTTCGTCAATTGGTCATCATTCAAGGTTTTTGCAAAGAAATGCATCAAGTCCTCTACATCATAACCGTAACCACGTTTTCCTAGTTCGCCGAAATAGGAAAAATCACGACGGATCGTCGCACTATCTACTTGGACTGCTTCACTTAGTTCAGTTGATGAAACTTTTTTCTTACCTGCGTTATTCAAGATTCTTAAATAACGATAATATAAAGGCAGGCGTTTTGCGGTTGCCTTTGGAATTACATGGTCTTTCACTTCATTACCTCCACTGTATTTCTTCTCGATTTATACATCATATCAGTACTTACACAAAAAAATCAATTTCGTTGCTTGTATATTGTGAATTTTTATTCTTATTCTCATTTTCCTAGCTTCTCAGAACCTCGCAGTAACTATGAATTTGTGGTAGACTACAATAGAAAAAGTCCATGAAATTCTAGGATAATTCACAAAGTAGAAAAGAGGATTCGATGATACTATTACAAGCCAATCAAATCGCTCGCCATTTTGGCGCTGAGATTTTATTTGAAAATATCCACTTAGAGATCCAAACGGGCGCACGTATCGCTTTAGTCGGACGTAACGGCGCCGGTAAATCGACATTATTAAAAATCATTGCTGGCATTGAAGCCCCAGATGTAGGTAATATCGCAAAAAATAAAACAGCTACCCTTGGTTATTTGGCCCAAGATACAGGATTAGATTCCACTGAAACCGTCTGGAATGAGATGCTAAAAGCATTTGAAGAAGTGCGCTTGATGGAACAGCGGATGCGTGACCTTGAAGTATTTATCAGTGAAGGCACTCCTGACACGCCGGCTTATCAAGCCTTCTTGAAAGAATATGATAAATTGCAGCATGATTTTTCTGATAAGAACGGCTATAGTTATGAAAATGAAATTCGCTCTGTATTGCATGGATTCAAATTTGATCCGTCGTTTTACGAGCAAAGAATCGATACGTTATCTGGTGGTCAAAAAACAAGATTAGCTTTAGCTAGGATGCTTTTACAACATCCAGATATCTTGATCCTGGATGAGCCAACCAACCACTTGGACATCGAAACACTTGCTTGGTTGGAAAACTATTTGCAAAGTTATACTGGCGCCCTTCTGATTGTCTCCCATGACCGTTATTTCTTGGATAAAGTGGCGACTGAGGTATATGAACTAAGTCGGAAAAAGATGCGTCACTATAAAGGAAATTATTCCAAATATTTAGATATGAAAGCTGAACAATTAGCTTCTGATTGGAAAGCCTATGAAAAACAACAAACAGAAATCAATAAACTCGAAGATTTTGTTGCCAGAAATCTTGTCCGTGCGTCAACGACAAAACGTGCCCAAAGTCGTCGAAAGGCATTAGAAAAAATGGAACGGTTAGACCGTCCACAAGGAGATGAGAAACAAGCTCATTTTCTCTTCAACGTGGCGAAACCTTCGGGAAATGTTGTGTTGCAAGTAGAAGATGCCGCTATTGGCTATGACGGCACCATCTTATCTGAACCAATCAACTTGGATATCCGTCGTCAAGAAGCAATCGCATTAGTGGGACCAAATGGAATCGGTAAATCCACTTTACTAAAATCGATCATCCAACAGCTGCCTTTCATCCGTGGAAAAGAAACACTTGGTACGAATGTCAGCATTGGTTATTACGATCAAGGACAAGCGGAACTGCACACTAATAAAACGATTCTAGCTGAATTGTGGGATGAACATCCAACCGTTCCAGAAAAAGATATCCGTTCGATTTTAGGCGCTTTTTTATTTTCTGGTGAAGACGTTGAAAAAACGATCCCCTTGTTAAGTGGTGGAGAGAAGGCACGTGTCGCGTTAGCTAAGCTAGCAATGAATCAAGAGAACTTTTTGATTTTAGATGAGCCAACCAACCACTTAGATATCGACAATAAAGAAGTGTTGGAAAATGCATTGATCGACTATGAAGGAACATTGCTCTTTGTCTCTCATGACCGCTACTTCATCAATCGTATCGCCACTAAAGTCATTGAACTCTCAGAAAACGGAAGCAAAGTCTACTTGGGGGACTATGATTATTATTTAGAAAAGAAAAAAGAAGAAGAAGAAATTGCAGAACTGTTAGCAGCTGAACAACCTGAGGTCAGCACGCCTTCAACAAACAAATCCACTTACTTCCAAAGCAAAGAGCAACAAAAGATCATGCGGAGCTTGCAACGTAAGATCACGCAAATCGAAGAAGATATGGCTCAACTAGAAGAAACAGTGGATGAACTCGAACAACAGATGGTTTCTCCTGCTGTATTAGATGATCATGTCAAATTGAATGAATTAAATCAAGCGCTTGATGAAGCACATCAACTACAAGAAGAAAAGTTGTCTGAATGGGAAAACTTGAGTCTTGAGTTAGAAGAAATCGAAAATAATCAATAGACTCGCTCCTGTCATCCTTTTTAAACAAAACCGCTGAAAGCTGGCTTTATATCCTGCTTTCAGCGGTTTTACTTTAGACTTGTTGATATAAATCGAAAACATGTTTCAATTCGACAGTTACTGGAGAATGGTCTGGATTTGTTTCCATCAGATCTTCCATGAACACCCACCACTTTTGATTGATTGCTGTTTCTGGTACATGGCGCCATTTTTCTTCATCTTCAATCTCTAGATACCCAAAAAGAGTATTTGTTTCTGGATCAAGAAAAATCGAATAAGAGCGCGCACCATGTTCAGCCAACATGTCACGCATCTCCGGCCACAATTCATGGTGTCTTTTGAGGTACTCTGCTTCGTATCCTGGGTACAACTTCATTTTTACTGCTTTTTTGATCATTTTTATTCCCCTTTCACTGATTGTTCGATCTGCTCGACCCTAGCAATTATCATTTGGTTCTTACTTCTTTATTTTCCAATTTAAAGCAAGCGTTTACAATAGCAAAAAATAAGGATAATGGTGGCAGATTCACAGGAATTCATCATAGGACAAAAAAGCGACCGCGGTGGGTGGCCGCGGTCTAGGAGTTTATTTTTACTTGAGGAGTAAAAATGAAAAAGTATAGGGTTGTTGGTTGGTATGTATATAGAATAGAAGAAAAGTTTGAAGAATTTTCACTATAATATTTGTCTTTTGTTAGGATAATTCATTAAGAAAAAGTAAAATGCCAAGTCCTTTAGTTACTTAGTAACAAGATAATCATTCCATAGGATAAACTTTACACCTTGTTTTCCCCTTATCTAAGGTAGTTAAAGTAATCGGTTCGTCTACTTCTTACTTTCTTGCTTGCTTTTGCTTGTTGCTTTAAGAAACTTATTTTTTTTCGATTTCTGAAATTAAGTTTTCTTAGTTGGTTCCGAATAAAGACGAATCTTCTTCTATTATTCATTGATTTTTGTTTCTTTTGATAAATGGTTACTTTCCTATTCGCGATGATAATAGCCTTCTTATTTTTTTGTCTGGCGCTATTCTTGCTCGCATCTAGCACTGATGATAACTGTTTTTTTTGACTCTGATCATCTTTTGATGACGCTGTTCCTAATTCTTGGGGCTCTTTGTTTTTTTCTAGGATGGTCATTTTTCTATTTTGAACCATCACCGTTTCAAATACACCCACTCGTCTAGCATCCTGTTCTTGTTTCAGACGATTATTTTTTTCTAATACGCTCTCTGATGACAGGTTAGTCAATGAATCTTCTTGAACATTCGTTGATGGAATAGCGGCTTCTTGCTTGTCCATGTCTTTCAAATATTCTTGGATCATCGGATCAAGCATAAAAAAGCTAGGTTTCGCTCGGTGGCTCACTTCTTCTCTTACCTCATCCTTCAGCAGTCGATTGTACTTTGGATTCTTTAAGCAGAACTGAAGGATTCCCTTTCGTATATCAACGGTTTCTTCTAATGACTGAACTAATCTCGTAAGCACACTAGCATCGACATTTGCATCGATTGTTCGATTTTTCTGTTGCTGAAATTGCTCAAGTTTTTCTTTATCGATACTTAACCATAAATGTATATAATCCGATAAATAGAAATTTTTATCGTAATACTTAGTTATTTGATTAGTCAACTCATTTTGTCCACTGTCTTTGCAGTTGATTGCAATTTTTTCTGCTTGTTGGAGGCGAATGATGGCAGCTTCCTTACTTGACCAAGCCCCGTCAGGTATCTGGTGTTTTAGAATTTTCTCTACTTCTTCTTTGACCGTTTTGTCAAACTCATTAAAAGAAGTTTGTTGATTTTCAATCGTCAAGGTTGGTTCCTGATTTTGACTAAAGATATTCCTGATACGTTGGCTGATTCCCATAATATTCCTCCTTGTTTCTGTTGATAAAATGAGTATACAGTTTGTAAATCGATTCGTTCGCCTTTCTTTTCTTATACATGCAAAAAAAAGACTTGACGTTTTTATTGAACTTAACCTCTTCAAAAACAAGGCGCCATCCACAAAAATTTGAAACACAAATTCCGTGGATGACGCCTTATTTTTCGAGGTTAAATACTTCTGTATCGGTCTCTTGTTTTTCTTTTAATTTGGCGTATCCATCATGAATTACCTCACGCTTTTTTGCTCAGCTATATACTTCTTGCCTCGTTCTTCTCGTATATCCATATATCGCCAAACTTAGAAAGAATAGAATATAAATGACCAAGATGAGTATTTCCCTACTGTTAGCTCCCCATGTTTGTCCGGATTGAAGGTTTTTGATAATCGTCAAGACCCAATATTGCGGAGTAATCATCGATACGTTCTGCATCAATTCTGGCATCACCTCATGGGGGATCAAAGCACCCGATAGTAAACTTGTGACGGTAATCAAAATACTTTGCAAAGCCGCTGCCACACTTGTACTTGGTGCAAGCACACCAATCGCGATCGACCAACCTACCGCTAATAAACTAAATAGACTTAGTAGGCCAATCAAATCAAAAGCGCTTAACCCTGGGTCGATGTTGAATAGACTTGTCATGACGATAACTGCTAACATTACTTGGATCAGCATAGCGAATGTCGCAAAAATCGTTGTCCCGATAAAATACGTACTTTTAGCTACCGAAGTCGTCATCAAACGCGTATAAATTTTATTTCGTCGTTCTTGTTGAATCGTCGTCGTTCCAAAATTACCTGCTTGGAAAAGAAACATCATCAACAAAAAGCCAACGATTTGCACTGACATTCGTTCGGTCGTTGTGCTTTGATCTACTTGCTTGATCTCGATTTCTGTCGATTCTTTCAAGCGTTCCAGCGATTCGTCCTCCCCTTCAGCTTCTGCTAACAGATGGATACTAGAAACTTCTGCCAATGCGCGTTGGGTCAATCGGTCGATATTCTCCAACAGCTCCCCTTTTTGGAATGTTCGGAGAGAGAGTTTCGTATTTTCAGAAACATTTTCTTGATAACCTTTAGGGATTGTGATGACTGCCACCGCCTGTTGTCGGGAAAGAACCTGATCGATTTCTTCTACTGAACCAATTTCCTGAACACTGACTCGTTTTTCCAAACTTTCAATAAGCAATTCACTATAGGATGAGCGGTCCTGATCAACTACCCCTATCGTCAGTAGATTCGTTTCTTGATCTCCATAAGCAAAAAGATAAAGGACGACACTCAAGAAAGGAATTCCTAAAAGAAACAAGATTTGCAATGGTCGATTTCTCCAAAGAACCAACCGTTCTCTAACGATCCAAAAGATATCTCTCATTAGAATACCTCCCTTTTATCTAAAATGACGACTGACGACATGAGTAAAACAAACATTAACCCAAAATTTCCATAGATACCTAACCATTGTAAGGAATTGTTGGTCCACAAACTTTCTCTTACAGATGCTAAAACCCAACCTAATGGTGACAATCCCATCATTGTTTCATTCGTTGGAAAATAGGCACCACCTAAAAATCCAGTGAGTTGAATAAATATCTGGGTAATGCCAGAACCAATTCTTTTTTCATCACGGTCTCCAATGGTTTCTAAAAATAAACCGAGTGCGAGAAAACTGCCCATAAGTGCGATTAAGTTTAGGTAAGAAAAGCCAAATCTTAAATACCATGGAACATCAAATAAAAATTGAGAGATGAGCATCAAGACCAACACTACCAACATGCCAAATATGAAGTGTCCAGAAAATGTCGAAAAAATGATTGTTTTACGGCTAAGTGGCGTGACTAATTCTCTTTGCACCGTTCCATGCTGTCGTGCTTCTCGAAACATGCTCAGACCAATTTCAGAAAAATATAAAACAAATAGACTAATCATAGCAATCGCATAGTATTGGTAGGAAGATGCGCTTTCTCGTTGATTTTCTTGATCGACGACAATCGCCTCTGTAAACTGCTCTGCTGAAACTAGGCCAGTAGTTGGTGGCAAGTGCTGTTCCATAATGAAACTTTGTCGTTTGATTTCCTGTACGATTTCTACTAGATAGCTTTGTAGGATTGTTTTTTCTACATTGGTCAATTCCCGACTCTGCACTTCGATGCGATCGGAAAAATGTAAGTAAGCATCAGCTTCTTGTTGTCTTATATTCGCTAATCCTTCCTTTTCATTTGTCACTTCTTCAAAATGAATAGCACCTTCTGCAAAAGAACTTACTTGTTGGAATATTTCACGAACTTCTTGATCGTCTACCTGATATTGTACCGTCAATGGCTCCATATCAGAGGTTATGTCATTATTGAATACACCTTGGAGGACGGCCCCTAGAATAAACATCAACGTGATCGGAAAAGCGAGATAATAAATGTAATTGGATTTTTCACGAAAATTTTTTATCAGGGTCCGGATAATTATTCTTTCATTCATACTCACTCCTCCTAATCACGTAGATTACGTCCAGTCAAACTAAGAAAAACTGTTTCTAAATCTGGAGCTTGTTGCAGTACATCGACTACGCTAACTTCTTGCTTGATCAGTATCATTAATATTTGATTCAACAATTTGCTCTCAAGCACCGTCACGATCTGTACTTGCTGTTTGTCGAGTGAAACATTGATGATCCCGTTAATATTATTGATTTCTTCTAAATCCAGTGCCTCTGGATTCTCCACAGTGATTTGCAGATTGATTTTATCCGTGACGAGATTCACCAATTCTTCTTCACTACCGATAGCAATCACTTGACCTTTATCAATAATGACGATTTCATCCGCCAAACGTGCGACTTCTTCCATATAGTGACTCGTATAGATGATCGTCGTACCGTTTTCTTTCATTTTTTCAATGGCATCTAAAATATAATTTCTAGATTGTGGATCGATCCCCACTGTCGGTTCATCCATGATCAGTAAAGCAGGTTGATGGGCAATCGCCATTGCAATATTCAATCGTCGTTGCATTCCTCCAGAAAAAGCACTCGGTCGCTCTTTTCTTCGTTCATACAAATCAACCGTTCTCAATGCCTTTTCTACATTCTTTTTTAGTTCTTCCCCTCTGAGTCCATATAGCCCACAAAAAAAGCGGACATTTTCTTCAGCAGACAAATCATAATAAATCGCTAACTCTTGCGGAACAACGCCTAATTTTCGCCTAAGTTCTCTTTTTCGCTCGCTCATCTCTTCTGAAAACAACTGAACCGTTCCAGATGTCTTATTCAATAAACCAGTAATCATATTGATAACGGTTGACTTTCCTGCTCCATTTGGACCTAGTAACCCTAAAATCGTTCCTTCTGGTACTTCAAATGACACACCATCCACAGCAATTTTCTGTCCAAATTTTTTTGTCAATTTTTGCACACTGAGTATATTCATTCAATCACTCCTTTTCTTTATTTTATAAAAAAAAGAGAAACTGTAATAGTACAGTTTCTCATGATTTACGAATTAGAAATCTCATGTTCTTCATCAAAAGGTAATATCGTGGTGATGTGAAAACCATCCGTTCCATCGATCAACAATTTGCCGCTCAATACGGCTGTTCGTTCTTCCATTCCTACGATCCCCAGACCTTTACGATAGTCTATTGCACTTTTTCCATTGTTCTTCGATTCAAATCGTAAAAATTTTTGATACACATGTAAACGCACCGTAACCGTTGAAGCTTCACTATATTTCAACGTATTCGTCAAAAACTCTTTCAAATTCGCCGCTAATACTTGCCAATGAAAACGACTGATTTTATCTAAGGAACCGCTATATTGGAAATCCACGATAATCTGGTGAGTCTCGGAGAAACGTTGGAGTTCAGCCTTTACTTTATTGATGTTCAAGGTTTCATTCTTTGGTCGCTCGTCATGTAACACGTTGCGCACTTCGTTGATCGACTTTCTTAAGCGACCAGCAGATTGACTCAATAATTGATGCGCTTGTTCCGGTTGTTCTCGATTGATGACCTTTGCCGCCTCTATTTGGATCAAGCAACTCGTTAAGTCGTGCCCAAGATGGTCATGGATTTCATGAATGATCCGTTGTCTTTCTACTAACGTTGCTTCTTTTTGCATCGCTTCAGCATTCAAAGTGCTTTGTGCAAAGAGTTTTGATAATTTGTTTCGTTCAATCCGTAAAAAATCGGAAGAAGTAGTTAACTCTTCTTGTTGTTTCATCATTTTTTCCGCAGACCAAACGATACTGATCATACCACTTACCCACAGTACAAAGAGAAAATAAAGTGAATCAGAGAGAAAAAAGCTGCCAACACTATAATTGATCAAGGCTACGACTAAAAGTAACCATGATTTTTGGAAGCAAAAATAACCTTGCAGCAAGGAAAGTGACAATAGAAAAATCGCTTGTTCGACAAAAATCAAACTCAATAGAACACTGATCAATTGCAAAGCAACAAACCAAGGCCGATGTTTCTGAAAACTTTCGCCTAAGAAAAAAAATGTCAACCATACCATACTTAAACTAATGACAAACATCAAAATGGTAGCGGATGTTTGATAGATCATCAACCCGATCAAACCAATGATCGATAGCAAGTTGATCGATAATTTGATTGTTTGCATCTACGTCATAACCTCACCTGTGAGAACATAGATCGCTAATTGCGTACGATGATCCAAGTTCAATTTTTTTAAAATCATTGAAAGATTGTTATGGACAGTTCCTTCACTTAAAAATAGTGTTTGCGCAATCACTTTATTTGTCATTCCTTTTGCGACGAGGTAGGCTATTTCTTGCTCTCGTTCCGTCAGTAAGGAGAGATCTGCTTCTTGATCATTCTTGTTACCTAATTGTTGCGTTGCCTTCACGAGGATTTCTTTCGAAAGGATCGTTTGTCCCTGTAACACACTCTTGATTGCTTGGATCACCGCTTCAGGAGGAGTTGTTTTCAGCAAGTAACCACTTGCACCGTTGCGTATCCCTTCCTCTATGTAACGATCTTCATCAAACGTAGTTAAAATGATGACAGGTATCTGATATTCTTCCGTAATCTGTTGCGTAGCAGTGACGCCATCCATTCCCGGCATTCGGACATCCATCAATACAAGATCGACTTGATTTTTTTCGCAAAAAGCAATAGCTGAACGCCCATCATGACAAATACCCACTACTTGAAAATCGTTTGTACTTTCTAAAATGATTTTTAAGCCGCTTGTAATCAGTGCACTATCATCTACTAATAAAATGTTTGTCATAGTGATTCTCCATTTTTTTATTTTGAGCAAGTAGGAGTAACAAGCAATCAAATCAAAAAGTGTTGGCTTCTACTTACAAAGTAGTCTTTGCATGTGTTATCTTTTTTTGATGAGTTCATTTCTTTTGCCTCTCGTACTTGATCTTTTCTTATAGTATACTCGAAAGAATCAGCAAATAGAAGTTTGAGCCCGTAGGCGACGATTGTCTGTCGAATGACTACTCACTGATCTTCCCTATTCTTTTTTAATCAACGAAAAAAAGATTGAGACAATCATGTTAGTTCTCAGAAATAGTCCAAAACCTAAAAATCCGAAAAACAAATTCTAGATTCATAGAAATATTTCTTGACACTATACACAATTAGCTCAATCTTTATGTCACCGCTTAATTATTTTTCTTACGCTTCAGCCAGCTAGATAAAGCTGTACCTACCGAGCCAAAACCAAGTAATGCGAATGTACTAGCTACTTCGCCAGTTTTCGGTAGATTGCTGTCTCTGCCATTATTTTTTGTTGATGCAACATTTGTCGCTACACTGCCACTACCACCATTTGGAGTCGTGCCGGTTTGATTGTTGCCTGACTGATTGTTTCCAGAAGGAGCGCTGATGTTATTCCCACCATTTCCAGTATTCCCAGTGCCTCCCGACTGTGCTGTAGTAAGCATAATGGGTTCAGACTCTTCCCCTGCTAAAAAGTTGTCGCTCTCATCTGAAATTGCAGTGATCCAATAGGTAGTGTTGGCACTTAATCCTACAAAAACCCCATCTACCGCTGCTACACCATCCGCATAAGCTACTACTCGTGCAAGCGGAGTGGCTTGTGGATCTGTGTCGTAAATCAGGTAGGTCACATCTTGCAGCAATTCTTCCGCATGGTCATGGTACCAGTGCTCGCCTGGTGTATTTGGGGTGTCATCATGGTGTAGAAGTGCAGTATCCGCAATCGTGATCACTTCATGGGTATTGTTTTGTTTTGCTAATTCCTCATCTATTCTCAGAAATGCACCGGCTGCTTTCGTGATTGCTTCGACATCAAAGAGATCTGTGACCAGATACTCATGATTCCCAATAGTCGGTAAGCCGGTAACCTCATAGTTGGAAAGGTTAACCGTGCCCCAATCAATGGTCCAGTTCGCTCCTTCGATCGTATTCGTTCCAGCAGCACTATTCGTATATTGGAAGCTTGCTTATTGCCAAATCACCTCATCTCCAGGTGCCACCCCAGTTAACGTCGGCATATCGAAATGATCAATTTCAGTCGTTCCATTGAATGAACGAGCAAAAACTGTCCCTTTTTCTAGAATGATCTCAGCCGGAGTCACTTCAATCATTGCTTTATTCCAATTCTGTCCAGGTTCTAATGTAGTGATACGACTGATTGGTGTAGCAGTCACTTCATAAATCCCAACACTAGAAATTTCCAAGATCAAATCCATACCATCGGCTGAAATGCTTACCCCATCCGCATTTGTCTCAAAAAGATAATCATCTGGATTTCCACCTCGTCCGAATAAAGAAAAGACATCAGTAAGTGGAATCTTTGTTTCTGCTCCACCATATGGCACTTGAAGCGTTTCTCCTAACGCATTGATCGGTAAAGTATCCATCTCGTTACCTAGTCCTAGCTTCGGATAATTTGTCGCAGTATCCCACACCCAAGTACTACCGAAATCCCAACCATTTGATTCATAAGTCGCTTGCGTGCGCAATTCAATGACATCTTTGATCACTTGACCACCAACTGGAACCCCGCCGTATAAAGCTTCAGAGTTATTATAGTAGTAATTATTGATATTCGTTCCACCTAAACCGAAATGATCGACATCGGATTCTCCAGTGACATCCCCCATCCCATAACTGTTTTTGATTGTTAAAGAGCCGGCATTACCGACAAAACCGCCAACAGCTTCAATGCCAGTTACATGTCCTGTACTATAGTTGCGTGCTACTTCAATCGCATATGGATGAACGGACCCGAACATTCGTTCTCCCAATAACATCGCCTGTCGCATAGGAATCGACTACTGTACTGTAGAAGTCGTGTCCACCAATCAAACCTCCCACGTTTTCACTTTCCGGGCTGTCAATGTTCCCAGTAGCATACGAGCGGCTGACTTTACCCCAGCTATTCAGACCAATTAGTCCTCCAGTATTGGTTGTATTCGCTGTGACATTTCCTGTGGCATAACTATCTACAACTGTATTTCCATTTACTCCGATCAGCCCCCCAACAGCTTGAGGATACATGTAAGGATTGGCATTAACTGTTATCGTTGCTGAAGAAGATGAGCGCGCAATCGTAGTACCTGCGACAGTATTCGCCATATAACCAACTAGTCCACCAATGTTATTCCCACTTGCTTCAATACTTCCACCAATAACAGTAGAATCAGTGACGGTCGTTGGTCCTTTAGATAGGTCATTGATTTGACCAATCAATCCCCCAACATTATTTCCGTAGAGCCCTCCCACAACCCGAGGATTTTCTAATGTGATCTCGGAAATCTTTGCACCGTCTGTCACACCGAAGAACCCACGATTATGCAGATCCCCAAGTTGTACCCCAGTATTCACTATCATATTACGGATCACTGTTCCAGGTTCAGCTGTAAAACTTCCAGTAAATTTTGTTGCTAAAGTTGTCCCATATCCAACAGGTATCCAATCTGAAGTGAGTGTAATATCATTCATCAATTGGTAATGCGCCGTGAGATCATTTCGCATTTCATTCAATTCAGCTTCAGTGGTGATTTGGAAGGGCGAGGTGAGAGAACCATCACCTGCTCCAGAAAAGTACGATTCAATGATCGTTTCGTTTTGCGCTTCCATTTCTTCCATCACTGTCTGTTGCACTTCAACCAGTTGATCGGTTGTCTCGAGTGTTACATGGTCGTCTTCTTCAGTTACCACCACATGACGATCATCCTCCAGAACCACGACTTCCTCGGAAGACACTTTTTCATTTATGATTTCATCATCAAAGCTTTCTTTTTCTTCGTCTATTGGCTCTTCTTCAATAACTGTATGTCTTACTGGATCAATATCTTCTAGAACGTTTGCAAAAGTCGGTACTGTTTGCGTTAACACCATTGAACTTAAAAATATATTTGCAATAAGTTTTTCTTGTTCAGTTTAATCATAAATATGTCCGCCCTTCGCTCTCTAACCATATTTTAATTTACATACAAATTATCTCATAAAAAATTTGATAAATGAACTTTTTTTACTATCTAATCAGCACCTATAATTAGAGAACTCTAATTATATTATAACTAAATGTTTTTTTATTTATGATATGAAAGTTCATGTTTACTTCATGAAACTTCTTGTTATTACTTTTTTACCAATAAGGAAACACAAGATATTAAAACATTGTTATGCAAAAAAAATCTTTTTTATTTTCCACTAAAATAAAAGTATGTCCCTCTCTGAATCGAGAGAACTTTCAATATCTTCTTAACGGCTTCCAGTTTAATTACTAATTTGTCGATCTCTTACTTCGTTTCATAGAATGATAATTATAATGTTTCCTAAAAATAGAAAAAACAACCGCCAACTTGCACATTGTAAATTTTACTCCTCATAAAATGATAAGTTTAATCATTGTTAATTCAGGCAATCAAAAGCGAAGGTGTCCGATAACCACCATGAATGATGATTCGATCAATCATAAAACAAATATTTTTTTTGTTATTTTATTTTGATAGTATTTTCGGATCTTTTAACTGACAAAAATAAGAAAAAAAGAAAAACAACCAGAAAATACACGGATGTATTTTCTGATTGCTTTCTTTTTCTTAGCAATTGATTTACGCAGATACAGATAAACAACTAACTATTTTTTAGATATTCAAAATATGAGCCCATTGAAAAGGACGTAATCGCTTAAATTGATAGTGTCATTTTTCTAACTCTAAGTAACTGACCTTTTTGTCTTGATATGAAACAATCCAAACAATGATAGCTTTCGGTATGTTTACCGTTGCTTTAGTTGGTTTGGGTGTTACGATGCTGAAAAATGACAAAGAGAAGTAACCGTCACTTTAGCGAGCCGATGGTTTACTTCTCTTTGAGTTAACTATTACACTTGCCACTAGTTTTTAGCGGTGCTGTCAAAAGGGAACTGTTGACGCAGTTCCTTTTTTCGTTTTTATTATAGCACAACTCCAGCTTCTTCTTCAATTCTGATTCCTGATTCAGTGTATTTTAAGTGAACATACAAATTTTTCAAAAAAACATCCGTGTTTATCTAAAGTTCAAGGACTCTATCTAGGGCGATATGCAATACTTTTTGGGACAGTAAAGTTGAATGACGGTGGCGACTTCAAAAAGGTGGTGGTGCTTATGGAGATAAGTACTGAAATCGAAGAAAGGAGAAGCCTTTTGTCTGTTGAAACAGCGTTAGGGCTAATGATCAGTTTCGGTTCATTTACCGCTACTTTGATCTTTGGCATCCTAGCCTTGACCAACAAAAATGACAAAAAGAAATAGCCGTCACTTTTTCCCGGAGACGACTATTTCCAACTTAGAATAAAATTCTGTCACCGGGTTTAGCGGTGCTGTCAAAAGGGAACTGTTGACGCAGTTCCTTTTTTCGTTTTTATTATAGCACAACTTCGGCTTCTTCTTCAATTCTGATTGATATATAAGAAGGATTTATGGAGACAACTAATTGGCTGGACCAATAGATTCCGACTTAAAAAATGATTACTCAAAATTTATGACAAGCTTTTTATCCAATCCTTGTGCTAGTTCGATCACTAACTCAATACTAGGATTCATTTCACCTGTTTCAACTCGTGAAATGGTTGATTGAGGTTTCCCAATTTTTTGCGCTAATTGTTTTTGTGTTAATCCAGCACTTTTCCTTAATTCTACTAGTTTTAACGCAACATCTAATTTATCTTCTTCAATTTCCATTAGATGCACAAATTCTTCACTTTTTTCCGCTCTTTTTTTTATATAATTTTGTACTTGACTCATCATATCCACCTCTCGTTCTTACTTAAAAAATTGTCTCGCAACTTTCTACCTTTTTCTAACTCTCGTCTGGAAAGCTTATTTGCTTTCTTTCGAAACCCATGAGTAATAAAATATTCATTCCCTTTTCTTTGAAAATATATCCCTCTTAAAGCATTACTACTTATACTTGCTCGCACTTCATGTAGATTGCTCTCCAGTTTTTTTACCCACTTTTGCCGCATGGCTGTATGTATATCTGTTTTTTCAATTTTATCAATGATTGATAAAATTTTTGCAGCCTCCTTGTCACTCAATGAATCAAGGAAACTTTCAAAATCATCGTCCCACTTAAATTTAGGATGATTCAACTTATTTCCTTGTAATCATATCATTATATAGCGAATTAGCTATATTTTTCTACTATTTGTTAAAAACTTTTTTCTTTAGGCAAATCAAAATTGCATGTTTATTTTTCCCTTCTTTTCATGGTTGATTTATCCTTTACACAATCAATTACGCTAATTAAAGACTATTATTTTAATCTATATTGCTATCCTTAAATCAAAACAAAAAAAAACGCCTAAAAAGGCGCTTTTGGTAGAAAATTGGAAAACTGAGCTTTTAGAAGTACGTAAACAAAGGCTTTTGACCCCCGAGTTTTCCCCATTTTTATCGAGTTTTAGCTCTATTTTCGATACATCTTAAACTCTAAGAATAAATCATTATAGATTCCTAAGTATTCTGAACCGAGATTTTCGTAAACTTCAAGATGCGAAATCGTTTCATCAGATGGATAAAATTGTTCATCTTCGGAGATTTCCTTTGGTAACAATGCTTTGGCTGCTTTATTTGGTGTAGAGTAGCCGATATATTCTGCATTTTGAGCAGCATTCTCCGGATCGAGCATGAAGTTGATAAAATCATAGGCGCCTTCTTGGTTTTTGGCTGTTTTTGGCATAACGATGTTATCAAACCAAAGATTTGAGCCTTCTGTTGGGATCACATAATGTAAATGTTCATTTTCATACATCATATCTGCTGCTTCACCTGAGAAAGTCACAGCTGCTGATGCCTCTTCGTTGATCATATACATTTTGATCTCATCTGCAACGATTGCTTTGACATTTGGCGTCATTTTATTCAATTTTTGTGCTGCTTCGTTCAGTTCGGTCATGTCTTTGCTGTTCAAAGAATACCCTAAACTATTCAAAGATAAGCCCATCACTTCTCTTGCTCCATCAATCAACATCAAGCTGTCTTTTAATTCTGGTTTCCAAAGGTCATCCCAATGCTTGATTTCTTCTTCGTCGAACACTTTATCGTTATACACGATACCCAGTGTTCCCCAGAAATAAGGAATCGAATATTTATTATCAGGATCGAAATCCAAATCCAAGAAGCGATCATCGATATTGTTCAGGCCTTTGATCTTACTATGATCTAAAGGCATGACAAGTTTTTCTTCAATCATTTTTTGGATCATGTATTCACTAGGAATAGCAATATCATAATTGGTTCCGCCCTGTTGGATCTTGGTAAACATGGCTTCATTCGAGTCAAATGTTTCGTAATTGACTTTATAACCGGATTCTTGTTCAAACTTCGTGATCAAACTAGGATCGATGTAGTCTCCCCAGTTATAAATGGTCACGATTTTCGCTCCACTCATTCCGCTCGCTTTTTCTAATTGTCTAACACTGACAAGCAATACACCAATGATCAAGATAATACCGATCAGCAAAGATTGTAATTTTTTCATCGTAAACGAGCCACCTCCTCACGGTTGCGGCGATTTTTTTTCAATCGTTTTGGTCGGTTTTCTTTACTGATAAAGTAGTAGCCGATCACTAACACCATCGAGAACAGGAAGACAAGTGCGCTCAACGCATTGATCTCTAAGCTGATTCCTTGTCGTGCTCTTGAATAGATCTCAACGGATAAAGTAGTAAAGCCGTTTCCTGTTACAAAGAAAGTGACCGCAAAATCATCTAAAGAGTATGTGAACGCCATGAAATAACCGGCAATGATTCCTGGAGATAAAAACGGTAAAATGATATTTTTTACGACTTGGAAATTATTCGCTCCTAAATCTCTCGCAGCATCCACCATCGAATCGTTCATTTCTTGCAATTTTGGTAAGACCATTAAAACAACGATAGGGATACTAAAAGCGATATGGGAAAGCAAGACACTCTGAAAGCCTAACCCAAAGCCGATTAGCGTAAAGAAAATCAAAAAACTCGCACCGATGATCACATCGGGAGAAACAAGTAAAATATTGTTCATGCTCAATAGCGCCGTTCGTGCTTGACGTTTTTTCGTGTAATAGATCCCCATCGCGCCAAATGTCCCGATGATCGTTGCAATCAAAGCCGATAAGAACGCCAGCATAAATGTATTCAATACGATGATGATCAGTCGTGTATCCTCAAATACCGCTTGATAATTCTCCCAAGTAAAGCCGGTAAAGCTGTTCATCGTTCCGCCTTCATTGAAGGAATAAAAAATCAAATAAAAAATCGGTAAATACAATAATAGAAAGACAACTGTTAGATAGAGATACGACCATTTGAATTTTTTTCTCATGAGCGACCTCCTTTTTTCTTCTCACCAGTTAGTAACATCACAACGAACATAGCGATGATCAAAATCACGCCGATCGTTGAACCCATGCCCCAATTTTGCGTCACTAAGAAATGCTGTTCGATCGCTGTACCTAGCGTGATCACTCGATTTCCACCAATCAAACGTGTCAACATAAAAAGTGATAGTGAAGGAATGAAAACTGCTTGTACCCCACTTTTCACGCCGTTCAATGACAAAGGAAAAATCACTCGGCGAAATGTTTCAAAATTACTTGCTCCTAGATCTTTACTAGCACTCAATAATGAAGGATTCATTTCTTCTAAAGCATTAAAAATCGGCATGATCATGAAAGGAATCTCGATATATGTCGCTACGAATAAGAAGCTAAAATCAGTAAATAAAATCTGTTGTGGGCCAATGCCGACAAACTCGAAAAAGTGGTTGACACTTCCATGGATACTGAAAATCCCGATAAAGGCATATGCCTTCAACAATAAATTGACCCATGTCGGTAAAATGATCAACATCAACCATAATTGCTTATGTTTCAATTTCGTTAAAAAATAAGCTGTTGGATAGCTAATCAACAATGTGAATAATGTAATCAAGAACGCATACCATACCGAATTGATCGTCATGGCGATGTAAGTTCCTGAAGTAAAGTACGCAGCATAATTGCTTAATGTAAACTGACCACTCATATCAAAAAAAGATTGATAGATGATCATCAAAACAGGCGCAATCACAAATAATCCAAGCCACAAAACATAAGGGATGGAATAGATCCTACGCATTGTTCTCATATTCTCTCCCCCTATTCTTCGTAGCTTTCCAAACGTGCATCGAAGTCTTCTTCTGACTCATTGAAACGCATAACGTGGATGTCTTCTGGTTCAAAGGCTAAGCCGACTTGACTCCCTTCGCGCGCTTTTTTCGTTGAGTGGACCATCCATTCATTTTGTTGCTCATCATAGCAAATGATCTCATAATGGACACCACGAAATAGCTGAGTGTCAACTGTCACGACTAATTTCCCTTTATCCGGTGTTGTGATCGTTAAATCCTCTGGACGAAGTACGACTTCAACTGGTTCATTGACGCGCATCCCACCATCGACACACTCAAATTGTTTGCCAACAAACTCAACCAAGTTATCTTCAATCATCACGCCATTGACGATATTGCTTTCACCAACAAAATCTGCCACAAAATGATTGATTGGTTCATCATAAATATCCACAGGAGTACCACTTTGGACGATTTTCCCTTTGTTCATCACAAAAATCTCATCACTCATTGCTAACGCTTCTTCTTGATCATGCGTCACAAAAATAAAGGTGATCCCTAAACGTTGTTGTAGTTCGCGCAACTCATATTGCATATCAGTACGTAACTTTAGATCCAAGGCTGATAACGGTTCATCCAATAACAAGACTTTCGGCTCATTGACGATAGCTCGCGCGATGGCCACCCGTTGGCGTTGTCCCCCTGACATCTCGCTGATCTCCCGCGTTTCATATCCAGGTAATTGCACCATACGTAATGCGTCTTTGACTTTTTTTTCGATTTCTGATTTAGGCATTTTTTTGATTTTCAATCCAAATGCAACATTATCAAATACATTCATATGAGGAAATAAGGCGTAATCTTGGAAAACCGTATTGACTTGGCGCTTATTTGCCGGTAGATCGTTTAGGCGCTTTCCTTCAAAATAAATATCTCCTTCGGTTGCTTCCGTAAATCCTGCAATGATTCGTAAAATCGTTGTTTTCCCACAACCAGAAGGCCCCAACAATGTATAAAATTTCCCTTGTTCGATCTCAAAACTAACATTCTTCAAAATTGTTTCATCATCATAGCTTTTTACGACCTGATCGAATGATATGATTGGTTTTCCCACTTTTTCTGCCCCCTATATTACAAGTATGATTCGGTTGCGACGATCAATACCTTAGTTTGTTTGTTTTGATGATTGCGTAATTGATGATGTGTCGTTGCCTGATAGTACATCGATTGACCTTTTTTTGCTACATACTCTCGCTCACCCAAGCTTAGCGCGATCTCCCCTTCTAAGACAAAGATAAATGTCTCTGAGAGTGAAGGTTCAAAGGTTTTATATTCACCAGCTGTATCGAATGTCAATAAAACTGGTTCCATTTCTTTTTCGTTGGAATCTGTCACTAACCATTCCAGTTCATACCCATTTTCCTCATCATAATAGACCGTTCGATCTTCTTTCGTATAAACGATTTGAAGGTTAGGTGTTTCTTGATGAAAAAAAGCTTCTGGGGTAACTCCTAATACTTCAAGGATTGAGAAAAATGTTTCCATCGATGGCGAACTTAAATCCCGCTCAAGTTGTGAGATATAGCCCTTTGATAAATCTGTCCGCTCCCCTAATTCTTCTTGTGTCAAGTTTTTTTGGATACGCAGATTTCGTAACTTCTCACCAATTTCCATTTGTCACTGTCCCCCTATGCGAAGTTTTCTAATAGTAAACTCCAAGTTTACTACCACCTGTATTAGTATACAAATTTCCGCTGAAAAAACAACCCTTTTGCTTGAATTTCCTTTGTACTTTTTCGGTTATCTCGACTTTTTTTTAGAAGAAATTAATCAGCAAACTACTAGAAAATGAAACGCTTTATGGTATGATTAAGGAAAATTTCGAAAGGAGTATCTTCTATCTAATGAATACATTCAAACAGTTTCAAGTAAACAACGAGCCTACTTTTCATACAAGCATCGTTGACAAAGAATTTCCTGAGCTGACTAATAATGAAGTTTGGGTAAAAATCGCTTACTCAGATGTCAATTATAAAGATGCGTTAGCTTGTAGTGAACATGGCCAAGTGATTCGTCATTATCCAATGACTCCCGGAATTGATTTTTCTGGTGTCGTCATGAAAAGCTTGGACAAACGATTTCAACCAGGAGATCAAGTTCTAGCAACCGGCTATGGGTTGGGTGTTAGTCAACCTGGTGGCTATAGCGATTACCAGAAAGTAACTGGAGATTGGCTCATCCCTCTTCCAGAAACGATGAACCTACGTCAGGCAATGGTTTTAGGCACCGCTGGTTTGACTGCTGCACTTTGCGTGAATGCTTTACTTACCCAAGGAATGAAAGCAGAGGACAAAGTGATCGTCACTGGTGCCTCTGGCGGAGTTGGTAGTGTGGCAATTGCCATGTTGCATAAAATGGGCTTTCAGCAAATCACCGCATTTTCTCGTAAAGAAGAAGCAAAGACTTGGCTACAGAAACTAGGGGCGACTCAAGTCGTTCATCCAGAAGCCTTTCTACCAGAAAAAAATAAACCGTTAGATAAACAACAAGTCGATTATGTGATCGATACTGTTGGGGGCGAACAGCTCACACGATTATTGCCTTTGATTGCTTATGATGGCGCAGCTGCTCTCTGTGGCAATGCGGGTGGCATCAAATTGACAACAACAGTGTTACCTTTTATTTTACGTAATATCCAGTTGATCGGTATCGATTCAGTCAATGTCCCACATGAGAAACGCTTGAATATCTGGCAACAACTAGCAGACCTATCTGTAACAGATCATTTAGTCGTCAATGAGATCACCTTAGATCAATTGGAAGAAACGACCCAAAAAATCCTTGATGGGACACACCAAGGAAGAACACTTGTCACTGTAGGTGAAACAATATGAAGGTATTGATCACAGCCGGTGGCACAAGCGAACGAATCGACCAAGTCCGCTCGATCACAAACCATTCGACTGGACGATTAGGTCAAGCCATCGCAGAAGTCTTTCTGGCTCACGAGACGGTGAGAATCGACTACGTGACGACACGTTCTGCTGTAAAGCCTACTGCTTCTGAGCATTTGAAGATCCATCTCATCGAATCTACTCAAGACTTATTGACTACATTAGAACGATTGATGCAAGAAAATACCTATGATGCCATTATCCATAGCATGGCAGTTAGTGATTTCACACCGGCTTTCAGTCTTTCTGAACAACAGTTTGCTGAGCGCTTGAGTAAAGAGGCATTGACCCCTGATTCACTGCCGGCATGGTTTGCAGAAACAGAACGAACCGCTAGTAAAGAAGCCAAGATTTCATCTGATACGGACTATCTCTTTTTGACATTGAAGAAAACACCAAAGATTATTCGTTCTTTACGCCAATGGCAACCAAATGCTGTCATCGTTGGTTTTAAATTATTAGTCGATGTCTCGAAAGAACACTTATTGGAAGTAGCTAAAAATAGCTTGATCACCAATCAAACCGACTATATTTTAGCAAATGACTTGACCCAAGTCAGTGAAACACAACATCATGGATACTTATTATCAAAAAATGGAGAGGTCATAGAAGCCGATACCAAGCAAGAGATTGCAAAATGTATCGTCACTGCGATTTTAAAATAAGGAGGAATTAACGATGAAAAAAATCCTATTAGGCGTATCGGGCAGTATCTCTGCTTATAAAAGTGCAGATATCACAAATCAACTAGTCAAACTCGGTTATCAAGTCGATGTCATCATGACAAAAAGTAGTACCAAATTTATTACACCTTTAACATTGCAATCCCTTTCAAAACGTGCTGTCCATACAGACGTTATGCAAGAAAACGATCCTTCAGTGATCAACCATATCGAGCTAGCCAAACAAGCAGACTTGTTTTTGATTGCACCAGCCACTGCAAATATTATCGGCAAGTTAGCGAATGGTCTAGCGGATGATCTCTTATCGACTGTTGCCATGGCACTTTTACCGGAAACACCAAAATTGATTGCACCGGCGATGAATACTAATATGTACCAACATCCGATCAATCAAAGAAATTTAATGACGCTAAAAGAAATCGGTTATCAAGAGATTGAACCTAGAGAATCCCTCTTAGCTTGTGGCGATTACGGAAAAGGTGCTTTAGCGGATAACCAAATCATTATCGACCAAGTCACACTTCTGCTGAATCAGAGGTCGGTCTAGTATTTAAGGAGTTATGATGAAAAATACCAAAAACTTTACTTTAACTGCTATGTTTTTAGCAATTATGATCTTACTCGCTGTCACGCCTCTCGGATTTATTCCGATTGGGCCGATCAACGCAACAACGATGCATATCCCTGTCATCGTCGCTTCAATTATTTTAGGTCCTCGGCTAGGTGCCTTTCTCGGTGGCACATTTGGTTTGATCAGTCTGATTCGCAGTACGTTCATACCAACACCGTTGTCTTTTGTTTTCTCACCGTTTATTCCGGTGATCGGCACAGATCAAGGAAGCTGGAAAGCCTTGATCATTGCCTTGATACCTAGAATCCTGATCGGTGTTGTTCCTTATTTCGTGTATAAAGGAATACAGCGATTGACAAAAAACAAAGTTAGTCCGCTCTCATTGTTTCTCGCAGGGATCGCTGGTTCTCTGACCAATACGATCTTAGTGATGAACTTGATCTATTTTCTATTCCAACAAGATTATGCACAGGTTCTTGGGACAAATATCAATGCAGTCTATTCAGCAGTTTTAGCGGTCATCTTTACTAGTGGCGTACCAGAAGCAATCGTCGCTGGTTTAGTCACAGCTGCGGTATCTACCGTTTTACTACGAATGATTCGTTAATGATCGGATTAAAAAACCAAAAAAGAGTGATGCGGTATGGTAGCTCTTTTTTGGTTTTTTTGTTGATAAGTGTTTAGTCCTGAATTTTTTATCTTTTGGTGTTACCATGATTGATACATATATGTAGCGAAAGGATGAAGAAAATGAATATTTTTGTAGTAGGAGCAAACGGACAAATTGGGCGTCATTTGATCCAAAAACTCGGAACAACCGAACATCAAGTTTACGCGGGTGTGCGAGATGTTGCCAACCAAGCGATTTATGATGAAGAAAATATCGCTTATGTTCCCTTTGATTTAACTTGGTCTTCAGAAAAAATGGCGGAAGCCTTTCAAGAGATTGAACTCGTCATCTTTGCTGCTGGTTCTCAAGGACAAAATCTTTTACAAGTTGATTTAGACGGCGCAATCAAAACAATGATTGCAGCAGAGCAAGCAAATATCTCTCGTTATTTGATGATCAGTGCAGCTTTTGCGGATAACCGTGAGAAATGGCCTGAGTCAATGACTGATTATTATATTACCAAATATTATGCAGACGAATGGTTGAAAAATCAGACATCATTAGATTATGTCATACTACAACCTGTAGCTTTGACGAACGACGAGGAGGTCACTTCGATCCAATTGACCAAACCAGACGAAAAACCAGCTCAATCGATTACAAGAAAAACGGTAGCAGAAGTTTTAGCAGCGTTAGTGGATCAACCAAACATTTCAAAAACAACTGTTGTTCTATCTGAAGGATCGGATACAGTATCGGATGCCATCAAACAACTTGTTGAGGAGGCTTAATCATGCGTGGAATCTCTATGAAACATCCCGGTTCAGCAGACGTTTTGACTGAAGTGGATGTCCCTAGACCTATTCCAAAAGCTGGGGAGTTATTGTTAAAAGTCCACACCGCTGCGGTCAATCGTACGGATATCATGCGTCGCGAAAATACTGCACTTCAAGCGCCTTACCCGATCTTAGGTGTAGAGGTTGCTGGTGAAGTCATTGAAAACGCAAGTGACCGTTCTGAGTTTTCAACTGGAACGAGAGTCTATGGTCTAGTGAATTTAGGTGGCTATGCAGAATATGCCGTAATCCCAGCAGATCGAGCAATCCTCTTGCCCGATTCCCTTGACTACGTATCAGCCGCTGGTATCGCTGAAGTTTTCTTGACTGCCTATCAAACCTTGTATTGGTTAGGAAAACTCCAAAAAAATGAGACTGTCTTGATCCATGCTGGTGCAAGTGGCGTTGGTACTGCAGCGATCCAATTAGCCAAACAATATTCGCAAGCACGCATCATCGTTACCGCAGGTTCAGCTGAAAAGTTAGCCTTTTGCCAAGAATTAGGCGCAGATGAAGTAATCAACTATAAAACGCAAGATTTCGCGGAGGAAGTAAAAAAGATAACTGATGGGCATGGCGTTGATGTCATCTTAGATTTCATCGGTGCTTCTTATTGGGAAAAAAATCTGGCATCGATTGCTGTAGATGGTCGCTGGGTCTTGATTGGCACACTAGGAGGCACAACAGTCGAGTCTCTTGATTTAAGCGTTTTGCTGCAAAAAAGAATCCAATTGATTGGTACGCTATTGACACCAAGAAGTGATGAATACAAAGCAAAACTGACTCAAGAGTTTATGAAAAACATCGATCCTTATTTTGAAACCGGAGCGATCCGTCCAATCATTGATCGAACCTTTACATTATCAGAAGCAAAAGAAGCCCATGAATATATGGAAGCCAACAAAAACGTTGGAAAAATCATTTTGACAGTCAGTGAAACTTAAAAAGAGAAACCTAGGGCATGCGCCTTAGGTTCTCTTTTTATATCATTTCTATTATTGTGCAGAGACAAATTTTGCTGCTTGTTGTCCTGCTTGACGTCCAAAAATAATGATTTCCGCTACAGAGTTTCCGCCGATGCGGTTTTCACCGTGTAAGCCACCAGTGACTTCACCTGCTGCGTAAAGTCCAGTGATCGGTTGTCCGTCTTTATCCACAACTTCTGTGTTCGTATTGATTTTGATTCCACCCATCGTATAGTGGATACCAGGTGCGATTTTGATCGCATAGTAGTTTGGTTTAGACAGATCATGCTCCATGGCTGTCGTACGACCAAATGCTGTATCGTCTTGATTGGCAACTTCTTCGTTCCAAGTTGTTACTGTTTGTGCTAATGTTTCTGCTGGTAAGTTGATTTTCTCTGCCAATTCTTCAATCGTCTCACCTGCAGTTACATAACCTTTTTCATCATAAAACTCAATGGCTGTTGCGCGATCGCGTACCCCTTGGTCAAAAATCAAATAAGCAGATTTTTCTGGCAATGCAGTGATTGCATCTGATACTTTGTCTCGTGTATTCATTTCGTTGACGAAACGCTCGCCATCTTGATCGACTAAGATCGCTCCTTCACCACGTACCACTTCTCCGATCAAGAATCCTTCATCTTGTTGAACCGTTGGATGGATCTGGATCTTATCCATATCGACCGTTTGACCGCCTAATTTTTCAATCATCTTGATACCATCGCCTGTTGATCCCACTTGATTCGTCGTTACATATCCTTCCAGATCTGGACGGTAAGTTTGGATGTATTGCTCACTCGCACCGAATCCACCAGTTGTAACAACTACAGCCTTACCAGTGATCTCTTTTGGTTCTTCCCCTTGGACTTGGACCGTTACTTGGTTAACTGTATCTCCCGTTTTTTGGATATCTGTCACTTCAGTATTTACAAAAATCGGGATTTGGCGTTCGTGGACATTTCGTAATAACCCATCGACTAAATAGCCACCAATAGCAGAACCATCAGAAGGGCGATGTGTTCGTCTTTCGCTCATTCCACCAGTGATCGTCAAGTTATCTAATTTAATGCCATTTTCATCTAACCACTCGATTGCAGCAGCCGAATGATCGACAAAATAGCGTAACATTTCTTTATCATTTGTGCCATTCGCACCTGCTAATGTTTCTTCATAAAAGGCGTCGTTCGAATCAGTGATACCTTCTTCTTCTTGGAATTTTGTTTCAGATGCGTTCATTCCACTTGAAGATTTTAATGTATTTCCACCAGCAACTGGCATTTTTTCAAAAATGACTGGATTCAAGCCTGCATCTTTTGCTTCGATTGCAGCTGCCATACCAGCTCCTCCTCCGCCGACGATGATCAAATCATATTCTTCTTTCATATCAGCTGGATTTGTGTAAGTTTGAGCAGACGCTCCGGATGATACTTCTGTTGATTCTTTTGTGGAAGAGCTACTGGATGCAGATTCTTTTTCATCAGGCGTACAGGCACCTAAGGCAAAAATTGCTGTAACTGTCAGTAACCCTTTAATTGTTTTCTTCATAGTTGTCCTCCTAAAATTTAACACTTACCCCATCATAAGTGATAGCATTCACAAATTCAACCAACAATTTACATTTTCCGTACTACTGGTATCTCACTCTTTTATAAATAACCATTAATATTCCAAATTTTTCAAGTTTTCGTTAGTAACTATCGAAAAACAGTCGAGTTTCTTGAATAAATAGTCAGGCAAAAAAAAATTTTTTTTTTGATCCAAACAGAAGATTTGGGCTTTTTTCATTAGACAAGTATAATCGATATGAAACACGAAGGAGTTCATTTATGAAATTTATCAAACATTTTTTTTCAAAAGGGAGTAAGTCTGCTGGGAAGGTCACTCATGCGATTTACATCATTTTACGTATCATTGTGGTGGTCATGCTCGTCGACCAATTGATTGACCGGAACATGGGGAATATCATGCTCTTATTATTAACTTTATTATTGTTTGAAATCCCCTATTTACTAGAAAAATTACTAAAGATCCAAATCCCTAACACACTGGAAATCATCATCTTATCCTTTATTTTCAGTGCCACTGTCTTGGGTGAATTAAGTGACTTTTATGGCTACTTTTCACTATGGGACACAGCGTTACACGCACTAAGCGGCTTCCTAGCAGGTGGTGTCGGTTTTTCTCTTGTCTATCTTTTGAACAAAAACACGAAAACAATGAATCTGACGCCATTACTAGTCGCTCTAGTCTCTTTCTGTTTTTCCATGACCGTAGGGGTTTTTTGGGAATTTATCGAATTCTCTGCGGATCAAGTCTTGCAGATGGACATGCAAAAAGATAACTATGTTGATCAGATCAACAGTGTCAAATTAAGTGAGGATGGCAACACCGTATATAAGATCAAAGATATCCAACAAACAACCGTCACATATAAAGATGAGCATGGCAAAACCAAAGAGTATGTCATGGCAGATGGGTACTTGGACATCGGGATCTTAGATACGATGAAAGATTTATTCGTCAATTTTATCGGAGCCCTTGTCTTCAGCGTTTTCGGCTATCTTTATACACGAAACGATTATCGGAAATTTACGTTCATCCGGAACTTCATCCCTAGAAAAAAAGGTGTGACCACACGGATGGATACTGCTGGAAACAAAAAAGAGTAGCTGGAGAAAAAGTAAAATTGATTTTAGTTTTGACCTCAAGCCCAAATAACCGGCTGAACCATAAGCGATAATAGTCAGAAAAAAGGTGAAATCCACAGAAATTCAAAGAGTAATTTTTGGGGATTACACCTTATTTCTCGTGACCAAACACTTCTGTCCCACCTTTTTTTGTTTTGTAGGATCAATAGCCATGATCTTTTGAAGTTCTGTTTTTTTGTCTGTTGTAAACCAGTCACAAAAACAATGATTGACATATTTATCTAATGAATGGCCTAAATCATTCGAACGATCAGGATAAATTGCTAGATTTGGCAGAAATACCTGCTTGGAATCCTAATAAGCTATTTTACGCTGGAAATGGACAAGTAATGAACGTGAGGTTCTTTTCCATGCGAAATTTTTGTAGTATTTTAGCAAAACACCTTGCATTTTTTGGTGATTCAACTATCTCGAGTATCTAATTGACTCTTATAACTAAATCATCTGGACGATTTGTTGTTTTTTTATTAACAGGATTATACACACAAACCTCTTTCTAAGTTGACCTATTATTTCTTGATATTTAAATAACGTTGGTATATGAACTAATAACTTTAATACCTTAGTGAAGGATTTTCCACTTAGCGATCAACCTAATAATTCTCTAACATTGAAGCAATTTGAAGCGTTAGGAAAAAAATGAAATTCCTTTTTGTTTCTATCCTTAAAATCGTGTATACGGTATTCGCAAGCCAACTCCGTCAAAAATAAGCCGTGAAACCCAAAAATTTGAAGAACAATTTTCGGGTTTCACGGCTTATTTCTCGGAGCTGAATACTTCTGTCATCACCTATTTTTTAGGTGCCTTTTTTAATTTTCGATGATAAAATATCTATCACCATTTCATAATCGGGATTTTCGCTACCATCAAATTTCTCAGGGATGAACGTGAAACCTAAACTTTGATAAAGTTTGATTGCTGGATGACTCCATGTCTGTGTGTGTAAATAAATTGGACTTTGTGTCGTTATTTGCTGAAAACAACGGAGCACTTCGATCGTCAAACTTCTGGCAATCCCTTTTCCTTGATGTTCTGGCTTGACCGCTAACCAATGAAAAAGCGGATATTCTTTCTCACGAAGCTTCCACCAAGCAGTGCATGTGGCAATGCGTTCACCTTGTTCGTTGACCACAAAATACATGCGCTTTGCCAGTTCTTCTGGATAAGGGGCAAAAGCTTGGTCAAAGTAAACCAGTGCTTCCTCCACAGAGTCAAATTCACCGACTGCTGTTTCAATGATTGCCCAATCCTGCTCTGCGCCTGGTTGATACTTTTCAAAGCGATACTGCTGATTCAAGGGATAAGAAGGCAATTCTTCATTGAGTGGGCGTGTCATCCAAATCTCTGCATAGGGCAATTGCTTATCTAACATCACGCCACCTACTTTCCTTTAGCTTCTTTTTTCACCAATGATCCGTACTTCTGTTTCTAATGCGACATCAAACTTCTCTTTGATCACCTCTTGGATATGGGCAATCAACTCTGTATAATCAGTTGCTGTTGCATGGTCGATATTGACGATAAAGCCGGCATGTTTTTCCGAAATCTGTGCGCCGCCCCATTTCAAACCTTGTAAGCCTGCTTCTTGGATCAGTTGTCCTGTGAAGTGTCCTTCAGGTCGTTTGAAGACACTACCGCATGAAGGGTATTCCAATGGTTGTTTTGCTTCACGCAATTCCGTCAATTCGTCCATCCGACCTTTGATCATCTCATGATCACCAGGTGTTAATTGGAAACGAGCTTCTAAGACGATGGCCTCCATCTTCTGTAATTCACTGTGGCGATAAGAAAAGGCCATTTCTTCATTTGACAGAGTTTGGATCGTCCCATCACTTAATAATAAATCGACTTCTGCAAACACGTCTTTGATCTCCCCACCGTAAGCTCCTGCATTCATGTAGACTGCACCGCCGATACTTCCAGGAATCCCACAGGCAAATTCGAATCCTGTCAAAGATTCTGCTAAGGCTGCATACGTCGTATCGATCAGTTTCGCACCTGCTTCTGCAATCACCATCGTGCCTTCAACGCTGATTTGGTTCATCTCTGTCAACATGATGACCACGCCGCGTATCCCACCATCTTGGACGATCAAGTTACTTGCATTTCCTAATACCAACCATGGCACTTGGTTTTCTCGACAATAGTCAACTACCTGTTTGACTTCTGATTTGGTTTTGGGAAAAGCTAAAACATCTACCGGTCCACCGGTTTTGGTAAATGTATAATGACTTAACGGTTCATCAAGCAACAGATTCAACTCTGGATTTTTTTTAACGATATCTTCTTTATTCACTGAGGACTTTCCTTTCTTTTCAAACGTCCCCATCATTCTATCACGCTTAAAACAATCTTGCCAGTTTTGCTCAAAGCTGATGACGATAAAGATTATTCAACATCTCCTCACAAAGTGCATGGCTCTCATAAATGTTGGTTTGTTTTAACTTTTCATTATTTGGCGTCGGTTGTTGGATTTCTTCAAAAAATCGTTCAACCATTGGCACAAAACCACGTTTGCTCAGCGTGGTTTCCCAATCACCAAATTTCTTTATTTCCACCGTATCTGGTTTACGGATGACTAATTCTGTCAGATCACTCAATTCATAGGTTCCTTGTTTGCTCGTTACTTGATAGGTTTCAGTATTTGCACCACTTCCAAGATCCATCGTCACAATTGCCATTTGGTTCGCAGTTTCAAGTTGCAACATCGCTACTTCCATAGATCCTTCCTTTTCTCGGATATGAGAAGTTGTTTTGATCACTGGTTCGTCTAATAAATAAACAGCCGTGTCCACCAGATGCAAGAACAGATCGTAAATGACAAAAGCAGTTGCTTCTTTTGCCGCAATGCGATTTTTTTGTAACTGGATCAACCGTTTTTCTGGAATCGCTTTTAATTCTTCGACCATTGGGGCGAATCGTCGGTTGAAGCCCACCATTAAAATCACTTGATGTTGTTCTGCCAATTCTTGTAACTCTTGGATTTCTTTTAGGTCGACACTTAAAGGCTTGTCGATATAAACATGGATATTATGTTCCAAACATTTTTTAGCTAATTGAAAATGAACGCTTGTTGCCGCATGGATCATACATGCTTCGATCTCCTCTTCAATTAAGTCATCCAAAGACTCATACAAATGAGCAAATCCATAGGTTTTCTTCAGACGATCTTTCGTTACCTGATTACGTGTCGCAAAATAAAAATCAACCATTCCTTGTTTCCCTGCATATGTGGGTAAATATGCTTTTTCGGCAATGTTACCTACTCCTACTACGCCAATTTTCATGGTTTCCCTCCTGCTATCTGTTATTACTCTTATCTTACACTATTTTTAATAAAAATGAGGTACAATATAATCGCACAGACTTGATAGAAAAAGGAGCGTGTTTTTTTGAAACTGATTTCGTGGAATGTCAATGGTTTAAGAGCCATCGTCAACAAAAATTTTCTAGAAACATTTAAGGAATTTGATGCAGATTTCTTCTGTCTTCAAGAAACAAAGCTACAAGAAGGTCAAATCGACTTGGATTTACCAGGTTACCATCAATATTGGAATTATGCAGTCAAAAAAGGCTATTCAGGTACAGCGATCTTCGCCAAAGAACCTGCATTGAACGTTTCTTATGGAATGGGCATTGATGTCCATGATCAAGAAGGCCGATTGATCACGTTAGAATATCCTGAATTTTACTTAGTCACTTGCTATACACCAAATTCACAAAATGAATTGAAACGTCTCGATTACCGTTTAGAATGGGAATCTGCTTTTTATGATTATTTAGAAGAGTTGAAAAAACAAAAACCGGTAATTGTTTGTGGGGATCTAAATGTTGCCCATGAGAACATCGATTTGAAAAATTGGAAAACGAATCAAAAAAGTGCCGGTTTCTCTATCGAAGAACGAAACGCATTGTCTCATTTACTTGATAATGGTTTTGTAGATACTTTCCGTTACTTCTATCCAGAGTTAGAAGGTGTCTATTCTTGGTGGAGTTATCGTTTCAATGCTCGAAAAAACAATGCAGGTTGGCGTATCGATTATTTCTTGACGAGTGAAGATTTGACACCTCGTTTGGTTGATGCAAAAATCCATACATCGATTCTAGGTAGTGACCACTGCCCTGTCGAATTAATTATCGAATAGTTAGGATAGCAACGGAAGAAATTGGGTTGTCCCGATTTTCTTCCTTTGATCCTTCACTGGCACCATATTTACTTGATACATAGTCTGAAAAAGCTATTTCTTTTCATACAAATCTATGTTATGGTTTATTTTTTAAAGGAGGCTTATTTGAAAATGAATTTTATCGCGATGGACTTTGAAACTGCGAACCACCAATCTCATAGTGCGTGTTCCTTAGCCCTTGTCAAAGTGGAGAACAGTCAGATTGTCGATGAATTTTATACCTTGATCCAACCGGAAACGCCATTTTTCTGGCGGAACATCCAGATCCATGGTATCCGACCCGAAGATGTCCAACAGGCACCTAAATTTCCAGATGTTTGGCAGAAAATCGAAAAGTATTTCCAAAAAAACCGATTAGTCGTTGCGCATAACGCCGCATTTGATACAAAAGTATTAGCTGGTTGTTTAGATTATTATCAGTTGCCTCAACCGAACTATCTCTCATTGTGTACCGTCAAAACAAGTCGCCGCTTGTTTCCAGAAATGCCAAATCATCGCTTGAATACAGTTTGTGAAAATTTGGATATCACGTTGAAAAATCACCATGATGCGTTAGAAGATAGTCGAGCATGTGCGGAAATCTTGTTATATCAGGAAAAATATTTTGGGACAGACCCATTGAAAAAATTAGTCACAGTGAAATAGTTCAACTAGCTAAAATAAGCTAATTCTTGCATTTCTATTGGTTGATTCCCTCGTACGAAAGAATCAAAGATGATGATAAATAAAGAACCTGAAAAGTGGACAACTATTTTTCAGGTTCTTTGTTTTTGAAATCAGTTTATTTTATGCTCGATCGTTCGTTTCATCTTGATTATCGCCAATGATTGACCTTGTCTTCTCGAAGAGTCAACACTTTGGGTTTCCTCTTGAAACCCCATTTTTTGATAAAGATTTATGGCTCGTTGATTGCCCGCCAATACGTCAAGAACCAACGTACTAAATCGCGCATTTTCTGTAGCCCAAATGATTGCCTCCTCTAAAAGAATCTTACCTAACCCCATTCCCCAATATTCTTTCAAGATACTGATCCCTATTTCGCCATGACGGGGCAAGTCAGGTTTGGGAGCAACAGAAACAACACCTACCACCTGTTTTTTGACACAGGCTAAAAATAATAAATGTTCTGCACTTTCTTTTATTCGAGACAATTCAGTTGCAAGTACCTCTTTACTTTTATTGAGTGAACGCTCCTCAACAACAAAATAATCCGTTTCTTGTCTCGCTTGGCGTAGCATCACTAACAATCCTTCAGCATCTGATTTCTCCGCTTCTTTTAACGTCAGTTCAACATCATTAGCCATGAGAATTCGCCCATGCTTCATAGATACGTTTTTCAAACTCTTGACTATTCGGTCCGTATGATTGGAATTTCACATATCTTTTTTCTAATTCTGTATCACTTTTCTCAATAATCAGTTCCAAATAATCTTCAGGTAAAGCATCTTCTAATAGATTTCCCCACTCAATGACTGAAAGTCCATCACCTTCAAAATATTCATCTAATCCCAAATCAGCACCGCTAGCAGCGACACGATAGATATCCATATGGTACAAAGGCATTTTTCCTTGTGTATATTCCCGAATGATCGTATAGGTCGGACTCTTGATCATTTGAACGATGCCTAATCCTTTTGCAATTCCTTTTGTCAAAGTCGTTTTACCAGCACCTAGATCGCCAGTTAACACTAGATTATCTCCCGGATGAGCGACTTTTCCAATGATTTCTGCTAATTGGTCTGTCATCGCCACACTTGTTAATTCAATCATCATCATTTCTCCTCATTCTTTTTTGTCAGTATAACGTGTAATCCAACAAAAAAAAAGAAAAGAGTCAGGAATCCTCAGCTCCCTAGCCCTTTTCTTTTTAGATCTACTGTTCGATTAATCTAATAATGTTTGTGCACCTGTAATGATTGCTAATTTGTAGACATCTTCTTCATTAGCACCACGAGAAAGGTCACTTACTGGTTTGTTCAATCCTTGTAAGATTGGTCCGATTGCTTCAAAGTTACCAAAACGTTGAGCGATCTTGTAGCCAATGTTTCCTGATTGTAATTCAGGGAAGACAAAGACTGTTGCTTGACCTGCCACTTTAGAATCAGGGGCTTTTAATTGAGCGACTGCTGGAACGTAAGAAGCATCAAATTGTAATTCGCCATCGATCGTATATTGAGGCGCTAATTCTTTCGCGATTCTTGTTGCTTCAACCACTTTATCTACTTCAGGAGCTGCTGCAGAACCTTTTGTTGAAAAGCTCATCAATGCGATTTTTGGATCGATATCGAATAGTTCAGCTGTTTTTGCTGATTCCACAGCAATTTCAGCTAATTCTTGTGCGTTTGGATTCACGTTGATCGCACAGTCAGAAAAGACATACTTTTCTTGATCTCTACCGCGAACCATGATCATAGCACCACTTGTACGACTTACACCTGGTTTTGTTTTGATGATTTGTAGTGCTGGACGTACTGTATCTCCGGTTGAATGGATCGCTCCAGAAACCATACCATCAGCAATGCCCATATATGTAAGCATTGTTCCAAAGTAATTGACATCTTTTAAGATTTTTTCTGCTTGTTCTTTTGTTGCTTTTCCATTACGGCGTTCAACAAAAGCTTCGACCATTTCATCCCATTTTTCATAATCATTTGGATTGATGATCGTGAAGTTAGATGTTTGGATACCACGTGCATTTGCTGCTGCTTCAATTTCTTCTTTGCTGCCGATCAAAATCGGTTCAACTAATTCTTCTGCTTTTAAACGTGCTGCTGCTCCTAAAATTCTTGCATCCGTTGCTTCTGGAAACACGATTTTGATGCCGCGACGTACAATTTTAAATCTTAAACTATCAAACAATTCCACAAGATGACCCCCAGTTATTTTTATTAACTACCATGATACACTATTATCAAAAAAAAGAACAGTTTTAAATTTCTGTATCAGTCAAATAATGGATAATAATTAAGTTTTTCACATAATCCGGAAAAACTGCACTACAACAGGAAAGCGCTGTATCATTACACTGTTTTAGGCAGTTGCCAATCAATCGGTGTTTCACCCAGAGCAAGCAACGCATCATTCGTTTTTGAAAATGGTTTTGAACCAAAAAAGCCACGATGCGCCGATAATGGGCTTGGATGTGGGGCTGTTATTATAATGTGTCGACTTTTATCGATCATTTTCATTTTTTCTTGTGCAGGTTTCCCCCAAAGAATAAATACGATCGGTTTGTCTCGTTCATTCAGCTTTTCAATGATCGCATCCGTCAATTGTTCCCAGCCTTTTCCGCGATGAGAATAAGCTTGCCCTTCTCTGACAGTTAGTACAGTATTCAACAGCAGCACACCTTGTTTGGCCCAAGTCACTAAATTCCCATGAGAAACTGGTTCGATCCCTAAGTCATTCTTCAATTCCTTGTAGATATTGACCAGAGACGGTGGTGTTTTTACTCCTGGTTGTACGGAAAAAGAAAGACCATGCGCTTGATTTACTCCATGATAAGGGTCTTGTCCTAGAATCACGACTTTGACTTCTTCATAGGGAGTCAGCTCTAACGCTTCATAAACATGATACATATCCGGATGGATTTTTTGAGTTGCGTACTCATTTTTTAAAAATATTCTCAACTGCTGATAGTAATCTTTTTCAAATTCATCAGCTAATACTTCTTGCCAACTATTGTGGATGATTTTCTTCAAATTTCCCACCTCCTATTTTCCAGAATAACTCACAAATTATTTGTTAACAAGTCAAAATCTTCCATCTTATCTCGCATTAGTATGTTAAACTAGGAAGGAGAAAAGGAAAGGAACGGTAATCACATGATCAAATTAATTGCCTCTGATATGGACGGCACTTTACTCGATGCACATATGAGTATCTCAACAGAAAATACTGAAGCAATCCGCATGGCAAATGAGCTGGGTATTGAATTTATGGTCGCTACTGGACGTAACGCACAAGAAGCACGAGCAGCCTTAGATGAAGCAGGAATCGATTGTGCGATGATCACTTTGAATGGCGCGCAAGTTTTTGACAGATCCGGTAAGTCGCTTTTTACAGTACCAATTCCAAGTCCCCAAGCCATGACAGTTATGGATATTTTAGATGCAAATGGTATTTATTACGAGGTAGCGACAAACCAAGGATTGTATTCGGAAAGCCAACCAAAAAGAATCGAAAGCTTTGCTTCTTCCATTGCGACCCATATGCCCCATTTGACTTACAAAATGGCGATCGCCATGGCTTCAGCTAATCTTGAACTCTTACACATCACTTATGTTGACAGCATTCGCGAATTACTACTTGATGATAAACTTGAAGTCCTAAAAATCATCTGTTTCCATACTGAAGGTCCACGTATTTTAGGCCCTGTAGGGAAAGAAATCAGTAATTTAGGCGAACTGGCAGTGACCTCTTCTGGTCAAAATAATCTTGAAGTCAACCATAAAAATGCTCAAAAAGGAATCGCAGTTGCTCATGTCGCTCATGAACGAGGGATCACTTTAGATGAAGTCATGACGATCGGTGATAATTTCAATGATGTCAGCATGTTGCAAACCGCCGGCGTTAGTTTCGCTATGGGAAATGCAGAGATCGAAGTCAAAGATTACGCTAAATACTTAACAGACACGAACCTTGAATCGGGTGTTGGCAAAGCCATCTTACGCGCAATCAACGAAAATCTATAGTTGTTTGAAGAAAGAGGGGAACAAATATGTCAGAATTTTTCATTCAGGAAAAACAGCTGAGTCGTGCGACCCGGACAATCGTCAAAGACGAAAAAGGCAAATCACTTTTTTTGATGGTCGGCCGCTGGGGAACGAAAGGAGATGCTTTATCTCTTTATGCCATGAATGGAGATCTAGTCGCTCATATCAAACAAATCAGTCTGACATTTGGGACACGCTTTGAACTTTATAAAGATTTCGAAAAAGTCGGTACGATGCAAAAGATTTTCAATTGGCCAGGAGATTTTTATTATATTCGCCGATTACATTGGACTGTTCAAGGAGATATCTATAATCATCGTTATCAGATCCAGCATTTCAATGAACCAATCATGGAAATGGACAAAGCAACCCTCTTTACCGGTGATTATTATGTCCTTGATATCCCTTGTGAAGAAAATGCGCCTATCTGTATCTGTATCGCTGCTGTCCTTGATTACTGGCTCTATCGAAAAAACAAAGACAAAGAAACACCTCTTTCTTATCGCTTTGATGTCAACTAAAAATAAGGTTGTGACAGAAATGTCCAGCTCCGAGAAATAAGCCAGAAAACTCCGAAAATTGTCTTTCAAATTTTCGGAGTTTTCTGGCTTATTTTTAAAGGAGTTACTTCTGGAACACCGTTTATTCAGGTTTAAAGGGATCAGACAATCGATGTCACAGCTTCGTTTTTTCTTTTACACCTGTTTTCTTCTATAGAAAAGAAGTGTCACTACATAGACAAGCACTGCACCTACCATGATCCACAAATTATTTCTTTCCCCATTTGTTTGAGGGAAAAGCTGTTGATTTTGTGATTGTACATTCTTAGTCGAAGGATCATCATTATTGGTATTTGATTCAACAGCTAGCGCTACTTTATTTTCACGTCTATCGTTCATTTGCATCGTACCTGATCCATCGCTTTCAACTGTTCCTTCTCCACTGATAACAGGCTCGTCAGACTCGTTTGTTGATGAAACACTACTAGCACTACTTGTTGTGGTACTTGTATCTGATTGCTTTCCATTTTTACCTGGATAGGTACTGCTTTCACTCGTACTTGGCTCTGTACTACTTTCACTCGTACTTGGCTCTGTACTGCTTTCACTCGTACTTGGCTCTGTACTGCTTTCACTTGTGCTTGGTTCTGTACTGCTTTCGCTCGTACTTGGTTCTGTACTGCTTTCACTCGTACTTGGTTCTGTACTGCTTTCACTCGTACTTGGTTCTGTACTGCTTTCACTCGTACTTGGTTCTGTACTGCTACTTGTTGTATCTGTCGTGTCATCATGCGTATTTGGTACAGCAAAAATTTCATTTGGGTCCCAACGATTTGTTGTAGCATTCAAGATCACATTTTTCCCTATGATCGTTCCATCTTGACTTTGATTGACTGTAATATCCGCACAAGGTGCAATAATCGTTCCTTGGAAAGGCGCATTGATTTCTAATTTTTCTGTTAGATTACCAAAATTCCAAGAAATATTGGCATCAGAAAAATCTTCTGTTTGATGATTGGAACGTTTATTATATTGGATCTGGGATTGTACCGAAAAATTAGTCGGTGCATCGACAACATTGATTATAAGCACTTTCCCCTCAGGATTGTTGATTCGTAAGGGGGTATTCTTTGCCAGAACAGAAGCAGCAACATTGATGACATAGGGCTGGTCCCCAACCAGATCTGTACAGTCAATCACACGATTATTCATATCAGGGAAATCATCTGGCGTATATGTTTTTAATGGATCTAATGACATCAACATATTTGATGTCAGCATTAAATTTTCAAACTCTTTGTTGAAATCAATATATTGAGCATCTTCTCGATCTTGATAGAACTCATCCACTGATAAATGATCCAATCTTGTTCCATTGACAATTATTTTATCGTTTTCCGTCGTGATCACATTGTTTGGTCCCACAATAAATTTATTCGATCGTTTAACAGAAGCCGCAGTTTCTGCTGAGCTAATGATTGTCTCAACGGATTGTGCATAATTGATCTCTTTATTTAAATCCCCTGTACTGATCGATGTACCGAAGTTATTCGTTGCTGATAAAACACTCGTTGCTACATTCCCCTCTGTATGCGCATTGATGGTCGTTTTTTCTTTTGCGAACACATGGAACTGAGAAGCAATCCCTAATACCCCATAATCACCAGTCAAATCATCATAAACACTTCCTGGATCTTGTGGAAGAAATGTCTCAGCAATTACTTGGATTGGAAAAAATAAATGGAGAAGCAAAACAGACATTAGGGAAAGATTCACAACTTTATTTTTGAACATTTTTTCATCTCTTTTCATCAATATATGAAATTTCATAACATAAAAACATTCGTAATTATATTCCTAAAAATCGATAAAATACATATTTTTCTGAAATTATATAGAAAAATTACATTAATTTCATACATTCTTCATTTAACATAACGTATAGTATTTATATTCTTTCACAATTATTTTTGAATTATGTGATATTCCTCACTTTTTTATTAATAAAAAAAGACACACCTTTTCAGGTATGCCTGCATTTTGTTAATCTGGTAAGCTTGATTGAGCAATAAAAACTCACTAGACGATTTTCTTTTGCATATGATCATACAGATGTCCACTAATCGTTCGTTCCCCGATTACTTTGAACCCATGGCGCTCGTACAATTTTCTAGCTTGCGGGTTTTGCTTATCGCAACTTAGTCCAATGACATCGCGGTTTTGTTTTTTGACGATTGGTGGCAATGCTTCTAACAAAGAGGAACCGATTCCTTGTCCTCTAAATTCTTCTGAAACACAGATAGAATCTAAATACCATTCATCAGGGAATGTTTCTCTATCCGTAAACATTTTTACTTGCTCATAAATGCCATGCTTTTGTAAGATTTTTTCTAACGGCTGGTCGATGATTGGTTCTTCTTCGTCTGTATAACCGTAAACGATTCCTGCTACCTTGCCTTCTCGCTCATCAACGATCCCTCTTGTATAGCTGTAACGATAGTCTGGGTCTGTAATGGCTTCTTCCAAGACTTCTAATGTTTTTTCTTCACCGTACTTTAAAAGAAACGGTAAGTCCATATCTTTCAATATAACTAAAATAAGCGGAGCGATAGCTGCCGCATCTTCTTTTTTTGCATTACGAATCATTTCTGACACTCCTTTTTTTCATTTTACCATAATGAAATCTCAGAGCAAAACAGCTAATTCAAATAATCTTCAATTTTTTGTGTCACGAAATAACCATTCGAAACGATTGTTTTTGCTTCAAAACGACAGTAGGGGCAAACAATCGGCATCTCTTTTTTTACGTGTTCGACGATATGATTTACTTCTTCATAAGTGAATTTTTTTCCACAGTTTGGACAAACCATTTTTTGCATGATTCCCTCAATCCCTTCTTTGTTTTACACTTTTAGATTACTCTTATCTATAAAAAAAGAGAAGTGAAACCACTTCTCTTTCAAGCACTGATCAATACATCTTCTAAATGATTCGTTCCATCGACGGCTACAGAATAATACAATTGACCACTTTTTGTCGTGATTTCCCAACTTTTTGCTTTCCCGTGATGTTTTCCGACTTTATGGACTGCTTCTTTCATTGCTGCCTGTGGATGTTTCACTTGATGGATCGTTTTCAAGTGAAAGAATTGCCCTGGTTCGTTTCGGCTTTCATCAACAACCATCGTCTTTCCTGAGATTGGATTCACTGTGATCACTCGATTGGGAGTATAAAAAATATATTCATACATCTTTTTATTACTTTGTTCTTCGTCTAATTGGTTGAACTGGATACGACTGACTTTCTCTTCATGGTACTCATCTCGCAAAATAGACACTGCCTTTTGCAATGAGATTTGATATTCTTGGTCACTGATGTCATCAAAAGAAAAGTTTGCATCCAATAGTCCTAACGAAGCCGCTAAGCTAACAATGATAGCAATCGATGCTGCAATGATTATTTTTTTCATTCCACTCTCTCCCCGTTTTTTTTTAGAATAACAAGAAATAGGAAAGAAAAAAATCGAATGAACGGAAGAAAAAGTGACAAATTTGTTACCTTTATTCGTGTAACTCCAACGGCAATCCGTCCGGATCAAAAAAGAAAGTCATTTTTTCGCCTGTAAAGGTATCGATACGGACTGGTTCAGTTTCAATCCCCAATCCTTGTAGTTCCGCGACTGTTTCTTCGATATGTTCCACTTTGAATGCTAAGTGCCTCAAACCACAAGCTTCTGGATAGCTCGGTCTTTTAGGTGCGTCTTTGATGCCAAAAATCTCAAGCTCCATATCTCCTAGTTTTAAATCTAGCTTATAATCGCCACGGTCTTCTCGATAATTTTCACGAATAACTTCAAAACCTAGCAAATCAACATAAAAAGCACGTGACTTTTGGTAATCCGACACAATGATCGCAACATGGTGAACGGTTGTTAAATTCATTCTCACACTTCCAATCTTTTTGTTTCCTTTATCTTATCAATACTTTTAGACATAGCATAGATTTTTCTCCCGCTGCACAAAAAAAGAGAGACCACATCAAATGGCCTCCTACTTTTCATCGTTTGAAAGTAAATGTTTCTCAGAAAACAATCAAATCGAATAATAACATATATTTTTTTAAAATGAAAGACTAGAAATAAATTTTAAAAGGAATACAATAATTTGTGTCTCTAAAATAAACAGACACTATATATTGTGTTTCAAGGAGTTTTTTATTATGAGTAATTATTTCAGATTTTTGATTCATCAATTGAAAGGTTGGCCTCAACAAAATTATTATCTATTCTATTTTAGCCTAGGTTGCCAAGTCATGACACTTGTGAATCAGCCAATCACTTGGTTATCGATCATTACCTTTATCGGGACAAATCTAGGGGTGTTATGTATTTTATCAATCAATGCCGCTAAATCAGTCAACGGTATTCTAGGAATTCTCTCTGCTATTTGTTTTATCGTCGTTGGCTTTTCTGCCAAAAACTATTTAAGTATCGGCGAACAAATTGCTTACATGGTCACATTGGATATCCCAGTTTTATTAAGTAAAGAATGGAATCATAATATGGCTTCTAAAATTCGAGAATTTAGTGGAAAAAGTTGGTTGATTGCATTAACCGGGACTGTTTTCGTTTACTTGATTTCAGGTTATTTGATTGGTACGTATACAGACGACCCTCGTCCTTGGATCGATGCCATTGCTTTTTCGATCAGTCTTTCTGCCGGCATCATTAGCTTCCTTCGCTACAACAATCAGTATTATTGGTGGCTTGCTTCTGGTCTTGCACAAATGGTCTTATGGTATGTTTCCTATACCCATGGGTCTGCTAGTTTAGCTATGTTTATCAATAGCTCTGTTTACTTGATCAATGACTTATTAGCCTTTACTGTCTCTCCTTGGTACAACAAAAAAGAAAGAGCGCGCATGCAGCGCATGGAAGCAGAATATTTTTCGCACCATGTTTCTTGATGGAAAACAATAAATAAACTTGTACTAGAAATTGGTTTGTTTTTCAAACCTCTTACTAAAGCGAGAAAGTCACCCAAAATAGGATGGGACTTTTCTCGCTTATTTCTAGGTATCGTCATACCAAGATTCTCTCAGCGGTTCGAGTCAACTAAATCAAATCCTTGAGCAACATTCTAATGTCTTCATCCATCGTTTGTATCACTGATTCCAATTCTTGGAATTTTTTTAATGCAAGCTGTTGTTCTGAAGTAAATACATAGTCTGCTTGTTCATATTCTTGGATCAAAGAGGCGACTGATTGTTTTTTGATTTTCTTTGCAAGTTCTTGCCATTCAGTTTCTGTCACAGTTTTTGTTGTAGCTTGCTGTTTTTCTTCGCGTTCTTTGCGTAAAATCTTTAGAAAACCATTTCTCATCACCCGAGGGATACTATCGAAAAAACCAGTTGTAAATCCATAACGCTGATATTGTTGCCAAACAAAATAATAAATTTGCGGTTGGATAAAACGCTGTTCTTTTGCTAATCGATCGACGTCTACAGCTTCATTCTTCGATCCTTCTCGCAGATTAGCGATAAACTCTGCAAAAAAAGCGACAGATGGTTGGCTTGTCTCAGCCATTGAAACAGATGACCAATCTTTTCGAAGAAATAGTTGATAATTAGTCAAGAACGCTTCAACATCTTTAGTCAAATCTTCTGAAAAATCCTCAAATAATGATTTTTTCTCAAGGATTTTTTTCGGCTTTTCTTTTGCCTGATAGCTCACTTGTTGGATGTACTTTTCCATTGCTTGATAGTCTGCCAGATAAATCGGTAACTGGGCATGACGAAATTCAGTGAGTCGTTTAGTCAGCTTTTTATCTGGTAAAATCGGTTGTTTCAGCCGGCGATTATGATACAACATTAGACAATATTCTTGCCAGAGTCGTTCAGGAAAGGCAATATTTTGTTGTTTCAGCCAGAGGATCTCATCCAGCGCTAGATCCACTTTAGTCATTCCCTGATTGATCGACGCTGCAACTGTTGGACTAACGTGCAAGTGTTCTGCAAAATGATTGATCCCTAGTTTTAATTCCTTACCTGTTTTAGGGGAACGAACGATGTATTGGACTTTCAGTTCACGGCCACATTCACAATAAAGTTTCTGTTGCCTACGTGATGTGCGATAAAATGGATTGATCTTAAAGTCAGAAAAAATCCAATCCGTTGCTGCTAAATAGTTTTCTTCCAAAAACCGTGAGTGGATCAAGTAACGACGATGTTGATCCATGACAATTCGTTGTTGTTTCGTCAATCGTTCATAGATTTCCCATCGTTGGCTACTTGTATATTGTTTGGAGATTTTTATTGGGTAGTGTTGCTTGATTTCTTTTGGGAACCATTCATCAAAAATTGCTTGCCAACTTTCATTCATACCTTTCACCTGCCTTTCTAAATTAAGAGAGTAAAAATAAATACGTTCAAAGAGCAACAAAAAAGCCGAAAATAATGTGAGCTATTTTCGGCTTTTCGCTTTTTTCATACGTGAAGCTGAGGTTGTGACAGGAGTGTCTTGCACTTGCTGCGCTTCAGCTAACTATCAGTGAGTTGTTCCTGCGTTACCTGAAATATCTTCTTTGTTGTTGACTGCTGCTTCTACCGCATAAGTCAATGAAGCCGCAATATCATCAAGTGACATTGCCGGTGTCCCTACAGGGCGATCGATGACTTGATCTGGTGAGAATGGTACATGGATAAAGCCTCCACGAATCGTTGGGAACTCTGTTTCGATCAAGTGTAACAATCGATACATGATGTCGTTGCAAACAAACGTACCAGCTGTATAAGAAATATAGGCTGGTAAACCATGTTCATGGACATTTTTTGTCATTGCTTTGATTGGTAATGAAGTAAAGTAAGCAGCTGGGCCGTCTGCTTCTAACGGCGTATCAAATGGCTGGTTACCTTCATTATCTGCAATACGTGCTTCAGCTAGATTGATTGCTACGCGTTCAAAAGAAATCGCTGAACGTCCACCCGCTTGACCAACACAAATCACGATTTCAGGTTGATGTTCTTGGATTGCTTCTTTTACGACTTGACCACTTTTACCAAAAACAGTGGGAACTTCTAATTTGATGATTTCTGCACCGGCAATCTCAGACGGCATTTTTTTGACTGCTTCATAGGCAGGATTTACTTTATCTCCACCAAATGGATCAAAACCAGTTACGAGTACTTTCATTTTTCATTCCTCCATTATTCTATAAAATGATGCGCTCAATTCATCCTTCAAAGATTTAACTAAACATTAAAATTTGATTGTTTCTCACTCGTGTATTTAGTACTTTCAGTAAGTCATTCCTATTAGAAGGACTCAGTGTCTATCTATTTTAACAAAAAACAGTCAATAATGAAATGCTTAGCTGTTCAGAAAAAGAATCAATCTTCTCCATATTTTATGGAAATCATTGATTCTTTTTCGCTCAAGATACTATTTAAATAAAATCATATAGATGATTTGGAAAACCAGCATGAATACAGCAACAAATAGTTGATTCTTGATCACGCCGTATTTATCTTTCATTTCTAACATCGCCACTGGTACTACGTTAAAGTTAGCAGCCATCGGTGTCAACAACGTTCCACAGAAACCGCATGTCAACGCGACCATACCGATCAATGCTGGATTAGCCCCTTGACTAAAGACAAAAGGTGCACCGATTCCGACTGTCATGACGGTGATTGCCGCAAAAGCATTCCCCATGATCACTGTAAATAGAACCATTCCTAGCGCATAGATGATGATACCAATATTGACATTTCCTTCTGGAACGATCGTACCGACTGCACTAGAAATCACGGTACCAACACCTGCACTCGTGAAGACCGCACCCAATGAAGCTAAGAGCATCGGTAACATACTTAAAGGACCGACTGTACCTAACATGTCTGAAGCATCATCCAAGAAAGTCGTTGGTCGATTATCTCTTGAAAAGAACATCAAGATCAACATCGCTACAAATACCCCAACACCTACACCGACTAAAGCACCTAAATCAGTGAATAGTGCGAATAAAATGGCAAAGATCCCAATACTCAATGCCGGAATAAAGATTTTCATCCCTAATTTATCTGACATTTTTTCCATGTATTCTTTTGATGGCAAACGACTTGCACCTTTACTCACTCTTTTGGTGATTGCTGGGATCGTCATCGCGAAAATCAAGATTCCGTTATAAGTTGGAGATATCCAACGTCCAGCAGCAATCACGACTCCTAAAACTGTCCAGAAAAAGGCAGAACCAAATCGATGAGGATTACTTTTATCAAAGGCATTACGAAGGCCCGTATAGATCAAGACTAGTCCCATCAAGATATATAAGATTTCCAATAATTTTTCACTTAACAATATTTCAGAATTTGTAAAAAAGTTCAAAAAATCCATCTTATTTCTCCTTTCCTGAATAGTATTTCTTCGCTAATTTCTTTTCTTTTAGATAAAAATAGACACTCGCCACGACTAGAGCTGTGATTGCGACTGGTATTTGCACCAGTGCCAACTGTCCAAGAGTTACCTCGTAGCCTAAGTCTTTTAATGTGGATTGTACTAACAAAGCACCGGCCCCACCGATAAATAATACTTGACCAAAGAACCAACAAATATTTTCCATCGCTGAAGACATTCCTTTTAATTCCTCTTCATGTTCGGGATTGACGGTTAATCCTTTTGATTCAACGGTACCTAACGCCATTGGCATGATGATTGGACGTACAAAGCCGGCCACCCCACCAAAACTGACATTGAAAGCTGCAAAGATCATGCGGAAAACACCATAAATATCGATGATCATTCCAGCGGATACCTTCTTGAAACGTTTGATCAACGTTGCAGCAGACTCCTTCAGACCATTGCGTTCTAACGTACCAGTTGCTAACATAATAATAATAAAAATTGCCATTCCTCGGTTATTTACAAAACTTGTACCTAAAGTTTCCAGCATACCTTCAAGTCCTAATCCACCAGTAAATGCGGTCACGACTAACGCAACCATAACGATCAAGATCGAATCTAACTTGAAAGCAAAACCAAGAATAACAATCAGTACGCCTAACAGGCTAAGATAATTTTCCATCTGTTTTCCTCCTAAAAATTACATGATATTTTTTCATTATAAAATAAAATTGATTGAAAATATAGAGAATTCTTACAAAAAAAATAATATATTTTAAAAATTCTGTCAATTCCATAACAACAAATGACTTGAAGTCTTATTTATACTGCCGATTTTCTTGAACTACATAACATTTCTTTACATCTAACTAAGGGATCAAAACTGTAATGTTTGAAACAACTCATAAAAACAAATGAGACGTTTCTGAGACATTAGTCCTCTCTCCCTTAAAACCGAATAAACGACAAGAACAGAAGTAACCTCTTCGAAAAAACAAGACGCCATCCACAAGAATTTGAAGAACAATTTTTGTGGATGGTGCCTTATTTCTTGAGGCTGAATATTTCTGTCCAGACCTCGCCTCATTTGTTTCTTAATGAATAAAAGAAAAAATCAAATAAATGATCCATAGATGTAACGGATAAAACAAGTAAAAAAAGTATTTGTCGAATGCGCGTCCGGCTCCACCTAGTTTTCCATTATAAAGAATGATAAATGGGATGACGGTGACCATCATAAATTCATTATCAAACGTTAAAAATTGATACAATGATTGATAATCAGGCATTTGTGTGTAGGATAAAATTGCTAGACAAAATAAAATCAGCGTATACACAAAAATACCTAGAACCAATTTCCCTCGTTCTTTTTTCTCGCGGAAGAAATACATCAGCAACAACATTGGAACTAAATACAGACCACCTTCTGAAAAAGCAATCGTGATCATGACCAATAAAAGTGCTACTGCTACGAGCATTCCTTTTCTCCAAAGTGTTTTTCCTTTTATTATAGAAAGAAGCCACATCAAGCAAAACAGCAAAAATAATGTCAAAAAGATATTATGTGGACCTAAAAATAAATAATAGTTTGGCTGATGATTATATTCACTGATGTAATTTCCTGTTAATAAATGATAGATGATATTTCCAATCGCTACTACGAATGCAGCTATTCCTAATCGTTTCGCATACTGATATTTACTATGCGTATACTTGAAACCTTCAACTAATAAAAATACAAATAATGGCGCAACAAAACGTCCCAACCACGAGACCCAAATTGGTAACCCTAATTGCATCCCGAAATAACTGTTGATATGATCAACGACCATAAAAACAATTGCTATTCATTTCAATTGATAGCTCGTCAACCCTTTCACTCTCATATATTCCCTCCATTTTTTTATGCCTCAAGGAATAAGTATAGGCAATCACTACCTATTTCGACCATCTTTCTCTCAACTTTTTCTCTTACAAAATTGTTTGTTTGGATCATCATTAAAACAAAATCTGCCTCAATGTGTCAAAATGTGACAACGTAACCATTCCTCTTCACTGAAATGAAACGAACAATCGCGGAAAAACGTTGTGAGAAAGTCACGTATCGTTTTTACTAAACAATCAGTGAATAGGCAGCATGAAAAAACACCTAAGAAATGACCTGAATCGGGTCGATCTCTTAGATGCTTTTTGAGTGATACAAAAGAATGGGTTTCAACTTTTGTGCGTTTTATAAATGCAATACTCCAGTTGCAAATAATGCCAATGCCACTACTCCAAAAATCGATACTAACGAAAGCAATAAATAATCAAGTTTTGTCTGTGGAACAGCTTGCTGTTTTTCTTTTCTTGCTTTGAGATAAAATAAGATACCTGGTAAAAATAATACAAGAACGAGCATCACTTCATTGAAAGCGACAAATAGCATTGCCCAAATTTGAAAAGCACTTGCTAATGAGCCAACCAAGAACTGGACCCATTCTTTTCTTTGATAAGATAGTTTCATTTGATACAATCCTAAGAATAACCACGTAAAGAAGATCGCTGCTGTTCCGAGGGTATAAGCAAAGTTATAGGCACTATCTGTAAACAGTAGCGAAAGCAAAAAGACATTTGTACATAAAGTCGTTAATACGATCGCATATGTGGGTGCGCCCTTTTTATTGACTTTTCCCCAACGCGCTGGCAATAAGCCGTCATCCGCCATATTGCGCATCGTTTCAATGGGTAAAATCGTCCAAGATAACCATACACCGACCAAGGAAATGATCAGTCCACCATTGATCACGACAGCTCCCCATTTACCAACCATCATCTCAAACACATAGCCCATTGCTGGTTGCGTTTGGATTGTTTGGAGTTCTTCCATCGTCATTGTACCGTAAGGCAACATCGAAACTAAAACATAGATCACGATCAATCCAAAAATTCCTAAAATCGTGGCTTTTCCGACATCTGATTTTTTCTTTGCTCGTGAACCAACCACAGATGCACCTTCAATTCCAACAAATACCCAAAGCATCACCATGATACAACTTAGTATTTGACTTGAGAAAGGAATCGGCTGTCCATTGGCATTCAAGATGATATCACTTGAAAAATTATTGATGAATTGTTGCAATGAGAACGTGCTGATAGCAACAATGATAAATAAAAATAGCGGAACTAATTTACAAATTGTCACGATTGCATTGACGTAACTGGCATTTTCGACTCCTCGATTGACGAGCCAAGCATATCCCCACAAAAATATAGTACTGACGATGACCGAGGCGACATTTTGCCCCCCATCGAATACTGGAAAGAAATAGCCCAACGCACTCATCAATAGCGTAGCAAATGCCACGTTTCCTAACCAGCAGGTCAGCCAATAGCCCCACCCACTGATGAATCCCGAAAATCGACCAAAGCCAGCTTCGGCATAGCTAAAAATACCACCTTCTAATTCTGGACGTTTCTTATTGATATTATTGATTGACAAAGAGAGCATCATCATGGACGTCCCAACTAATACCCAGCTGAACAATGCTGGGCCACCAGCCGATCCTGAGATGTCGGTCATAATACCGAAAACGCCACCTCCAATCGCTGACCCAATCACTAAGGCCGCTAGTGGGATCAATCCAATACCTTTTTTCTGTTGCTCTGTGTCCATGTACGCATCCTCCAAAATAAACCGCTTTTATGCAAAGTATAGCAAAACTTCGTTTCATTTATTTTTTTCTAAAAAATTCTAATTGAAATTTAATTGTAACTATTTTTTTCTAATTATACAAGGAAAGCGACCGCTTCTCTTCCTCTTCTTATCTACCCAAAAAACAAAAAAATGCTATACTGGATAAGAATGATTGGAGGACGATATCATGAATATCTTATATATCTCAATTTCTGGTAACACCCGAGGATTCGTCAAAAAATTAGCAGCATTTGCTGTGGAACAACATGAAAAAGATGCTTCACTTCCCTTAGTCCACCTGAAAGAGATCCATGAAAATAGCGACTTTGAAAAAGAAACTAAACCTTTCTTTGTGTTTGTGCCAACCTATCTAGAAGGAGGCAATGGCATTGACAGTGGTGACCAAGAGATTTTGACAGAAACCATGCGAGAATACTTGGAATATCAAGAAAATCATGCGCTTTGTCTTGGTGTTGTCGGTAGCGGAAATAAAAATTTTAACTATCAATATTGTTTGACAGCGAAACAATATGCTGAACAATTCGGCTTTCCTATGATAGAAGATTATGAATTACGTGGTACACCAATAGATGTTGAAAGAATCTACCATGCCTTAGTTCAACGATATAGAGCTTAATAAAAAGCGCAAAATCCTTTGATTTTGCGCTTTTTATTATTTTACACTTTCCACATCCATCACGGGTGTTTTTGCTGTTACTTCACCTGTATGTGTTAAAACAAACGTTAGGACATGTTCCATATTTGTCAGGAGAACCATCATAGCGGTTTCTTTTCCTGCCTCTTTGATCGCAGCTAGATCCACGTCCGCTATCATCGTATCTTTTGTGACAGCTTGTCCTTCACTCACTTTTATATCAAATGGCGTCCCACCTAGTTCCACAGTATTGACTCCCATGTGGATTAATAGCTCTAACCCATCAGCTGTTGTTAATCCGATGGCATGTTTCGTTGGGAAAATAGAGCTGATGATCCCAGAAGTTGGCGCATAGATATGACCATTCGTTGGTTCAACAAAATACCCTTCTCCCATCATCTTTTGAGCAAATACAGGATCACTCGCTTGTTCGATTGATTGCACTGTACCATCTGCTACTGCACATAATTGAACGGCTTGTGTTTGATTTGTTGAGTCAGTACTTGATGCTGTATAAACAGGTGCTTCTTCTGCTAATTCTTCTTTCGCTAATTGTTCTTTAGGAATCCCGAAAAAGAAAGTAGCTAAGAATCCGCCCGCATAAGCAGCTAATAATCCAAGGACGTAGCCAAACCATTTGCCATCTGAAATCAAAGGAATCAACGCTGCGCCAGAAGGTCCAATAGCAATGGCACCAATATTCCCGATCAAGCCAATCACCGCACCACCGATACCGCCTCCAATACAAGCAGTAATGAATGGACGACCTAAAGGCAATGTTACCCCATAGATCAATGGTTCACCAATCCCTAAAATCCCTACAGGTAACGCACCTTTGATCATTTCAGTCAATTCTTTGTCTTTCTTACAACGTACCCATAAAGCAAGCGCAGCACCAACTTGTCCAGCTCCTGCCATTGCTAAAATAGGCAATAATAATGTACGTCCTGTTTCATCGATCATTTGCACATGGATCGGAGTCAATATTTGATGCAAACCAAACATGACCATCGGTAAGAATAATGTACCTAATACAAATCCTGAGAAGGCACCACCCACACTAAGTACCCAATTGATCCCTCCTACCATACCATCTGAGATAAAACCAGCTAATGGCATGATCAAGAAAATCTCGATCAGCCCGATGACAATCAATGAAAGTGTTGGTGTCACAATGATGTCTACTGCATCAGGAACGATTTTGTGTAATTTCTTTTCAACGATCGAAAGCAACCAGACCGCAAAGATCACTCCGATGATCCCACCTTGTCCGGCAGCAAGTGGGGTTCCAGTAAACAGGTTCGTCAAAGGAGCTTCTGGATTCATCCCTGTCAACATGACAACCGCACCGATTACTCCACCAAGTGTTGGCGTTGCGCCAAATACTTGAGCGGCATTGATCCCAGTATAGATGACAAGATAACTAAACATCCCATTTTTAAGAATGTTCATGATGTCAATGTACTGTTGCCATGATGCGCCATCGATGGTTCCGGCTGTCACAAGGTTTGTCAATACTGCGGCAATCCCTGCAACGATCCCTGTACCAACAAAAGCTGGAATCATTGGGACAAATATATTCGAGATATCTTTTAAAATAGATTTGATTTTTGACGGTTTTTGTTTTGATTTTTGTACGTTCTTCATCTCTTGGGCACGTTCGTTGACCTTGTCTTTCCCTGATAAACCAGTTGTAACATTAGGGTTTCCAGGAATTTTTTCACCTAGTTTGACTCCTGCTTGGTCAACCATTTCTTGTGCGACTTTGTTTACTTTCCCTGGTCCGATGATGACTTGTAACTGTTCGTCCTCAACTACCCCTAACACGCCCGGTATCGCTTTCAATTTCGCTACGTCGACCAACGATTCATCAATGACCTTCATCCGAACCCGTGTCATGCAATGGACAACGCTGTCTACGTTGCCCATGCCACCAGCCCCAGCATAAATTTGTTTTGCCAGTTCTGTCAAAGTCAATTCATTTTTTGCCATTTCCTTTTCCCCCTTACAACGTTCGTTTTACAAAGCCGTCTGCCTCAGCTAGTTTTCTTTTTGCTGTCTCTTTGTCACTATTCGTCAATAACATAACGATCGCTAGTTTAACATTTTGTTCCGCTTCATAAAAGTATTTTTCTGCTGTTTCATAATCCACTTCTGTTGCTTCCATGATGATTCGCTTTGAACGTTCGACTAATTTGTCATTTGTTGGCTTGACATCGACCATTAGATTATTGAATACTTTTCCGATACCGATCATACTGATTGTAGAAATCATATTTAAAATCAATTTCTGTGCAGTTCCAGATTTTAAACGTGTCGAACCTGTTAAAAATTCTGGTCCGGCATCTACCTCAATAGGAAAATCAGCATGTTGACTGATTTCAGCTTCTTTATTACAAGAAATCGTGGCCGTCTTTGCGCCGATTGAACGAGCATAGTCTAAGCCACCAATCACATAAGGCGTGCGACCGCTTGCCGCGATACCTACGACCAAATCATTTTCCGTCAAGTTCAACTGGATCAAATCTTCTTTCCCTAACTCAAGTGAATCCTCTGCACCTTCAACTGCGACAGTCATAGCCGCTTCACCACCTGCAATCAAACCAACGACCATTTCAGGCTCTACACCAAATGTAGGAACACACTCGGCTGCATCCAGTACACCCAATCGTCCACTTGTGCCAGCGCCCATGTAGATCAAGCGTCCATTTTTTTTGAAAGAAACAATCGCGGCTTCAATCACTGGTTCAATACTTGGTAGTTCTTTTGCGATAGCTGCCGCCACTTCATGATCTTCTTGATTCATCAAGCGAGCGGCTTCAGAAACACTCATCTCATCCAAACCAAATGTCTTTTGATTTCTACGTTCCGTTGTTAATTTATCTAAATCGATCGTCATTTCTCAATTCCTTCTTTACATTTAAATTTATAAATCATTCCTGCATGGATTTGTTGGATCAATGGCAAATCAGCCGAGATCACTCGTGCCACACAATTGACTTTTTCATCTGCTGGTAAATCTTCTTTCATTAGTTGGATTTCACCCATATAGCGAAGATACGCTTCATTATCTAACGTGACCGTACCTGTTTTCCGTTCATCTGTTAGTCGAGCAGGAATAGGAGGGATTTCTCTAAATCGTGCATCTGCACTACGTACCACAGCTTTAGCTTCATCTTGTCGATTCGTATGTGTACCTAAAATGATTGGACCAAATGTTGGGTCCAACAATGTCACATGCAATAAGATACCACCTGTTTCTTTATAATACGAAAATTGTTCCTGCGTGGTCAGCGATAGCCCACCGTCACCAATATAGATCAGATCCGTTCCACATGAAGCTAAGTCTAGCGCTGCTGCCAAAGGATGTTGGTAACGATGTTCTTCCAATGTTGGAAGTCCTTTGTATAAAGGCCCTCTCAACACTTCATCTCCTGGTACAAATCCTTGAATCGTAAATCCTTGTTCTGCTAACCATTGATTTTTTCTTTGGTACCACGATTTGTCTAACCCTGTTTCTGGGCGCGGATAATAATTGTGCCAAGCTTCCATCTGAGTAAAATCAGCACCTGCTTCTTTTAATTCTTGCACATCTTGTTCAGTGATCGTGCTTGCATTCAAACTGATTTTCAATTGATGAGACCACTTCGCAATCTGTTGGTTCGACAGGTGATAATCCATCCGCAGACCTGTCACACCAATCTCTTTTAATGGCTCAAGATTTTCTAAGGAGAACCCTGCCAACTCTAATGCCTTACCCGATATATCTACCATCAACTCTAATCCGGTTGCTTTTGCTTCTTGGCCAAGTTCAGTCAAACGCCTTTTATAAGCTGAAGGATCATCTTCTGGAATATGCATGGATGTAAAGATACCAATAAATCCCTTCTCTGCCATTTCATGGATATACGTTTTCGTTTCTTCGGACAACTCTTGATTCATAAATACAGAAAAACCAAACATGTACTCTCCCCCTTACCATGTATCCGCATTCATTTATAAATTGATTATACTTCGTATGAAATAATTTTTCAACATAAATATAAAATATATTAAATTTCATTTCTTAATAGTGTAAAAAAAAACGAATCAATGAATTCATCTAAGCAACTAATCCAAAAAAGCCGAAAATAGTCCAACCTATTTTCGGCTTTTATAGATTATTCAGTTGATCAGTTCTGACAGAATCCTTTAATCAATTTATGTAAGAATAAGTTTTTTGTGTTTCTTTGACTAACCTTTGTCTAAGGCTTTTTCTTGTTCGTCTAAAGCTAGCGACACTTTGTTGCCAAATTGCCCTTTGAGGGTCTCCTTCAATCCTGTACCTGCTGAAGAAATCGTGCGTTTTGCTCTATTTGTCTCATTCTTCCCAGATTGATTTGTCGTTCTTATTTTCAATCCCTTCTCACTTTTCAGCGCGATTCCAAGTGAACGAGTTAAGCATTTCTCCATATCTTTCTGATATTTCTCCCACCATTGATCAATCGTTTCAATCATTTCAAACATCTCAAAACCTCCATTCTTTTTAATCCAATTGTGCCAGTTTCTTACGATAGACCTGCTCGTTATCTTCTAGGTCAAGCTGGATTTTCTTTCGTTGATGGCGCAATTCCGTCGACAGATCCTCTTCTAAACGAGAAATCATGATACGTCCATAGTCAAAGGCCTCTTGTGGTTCAGAAAAAGAGTGCAAAATCAATCGGAGATCTTTGTAAGTTGCTTCCGCTAGCTCATGGACTTTTCTTTCTGTTGCAATCAATGCTTCTTCTTGCTCTGATAACCCTCGTTTCGTTGCTTGATATGTTTCATAAAGCTGTATTTCCTGACTCAATTTTCCTCTCCTCCTTTTATACACCAAACAATTGATTCGCTAATTCTTTGTCACTTGTCACCATTTCATTGATTTTTCGGGTGATTTCATCGGCGAGCGTTTGAAACTGTTCCGACATCTGATCGATCTGGCGGATTTTATCTCTAAATTCCTGTGTTGGCTCATCGACAATCTCCCATTTTGTACAATTAACTTCGGCTAATGTTTCAATTACCTCGTTGTACGTCAAATGTGGCGTATAATTGCGTACTCTTCCCAACCAGTCATTCCATAACTCTTCCAACTCCGTGATCCCGTTTTGGTAAATCACGCGAACATTGCTCATCGCCTCATCAAATTTACTTGCTGCGGTCCGTACTACAGCAAATGCTTGGCTATCCTCTAAATAAATTTTTTCTGATTGAGAAAGTCCGCCGCCACTTGCAGTCAGCTTCTTACCTAACTCTTTTAAGGTCAAGAATTCTTTGATTTGAACCTTGAGCCACTCATTTTCTTCTTTCAAACGCTTGATTTCATCTAGCGTATGTTCGCCACTGACTGCTAGTAGTTTGATCATTGCTTCGTTTTCCAAAAGTGTTTGTTGCCACAAAGTTGGGGCTAACAAGATCCCCCCATTGCCATCAACGTATACGATGATCTGTCCATGCTTATCGATATAATTTCCTTCTTTATCAACCCTGAATTGATCCAATGAATGCCCTGCTGTTTGCCACCCCGGGTTATCAATCCCAAAACTATTGATTGGAAGCATCCCTTTCCCACCAGTGAAAAGCCCACTCGTGACGACATCCGAAGTGTCGTAGATATTGATCAGGGTACCGTTGTGATTATCGAATAAGGCTTGTGCAAGCCCTGGTCCTGCCGCGCCGTACGTCACACTATCATAACCATTGATCGCTGCGACAAAAAGTGCTTTAGCGCCACCTAATGAGTGTCCTGTCGTTGAGATCGTATAGCCATCTGATTTGGGATACTGCTTTTCAATTTCACGGGCATAGTTCAAGGCAGAAGCAAATGCACCATTTGAGTGTTTATTACTTCGACCAATTTCCCCAAGGTTAGTATGCCAATCTTTGAGCGAAGTCGTGCCAGCATAGGCAATCGTCAGGTTTTTGGTGATGACGGAGTCGGGGAAGCCATTGACTTTCATCAGCTCTTCATCATCAAATGCCTTGTACTGATCCTTAAGTTCAGCGACCACCATTGCCTGCATACTGTTTTCCTTTGGTTTAGATTCATTACCTATTTTATCTTTATCTGTATTTAAAGTTCCTATAACGATATGGTTTGTTCCAAGAGGTTTATCACCATAATTTACCTTGCTACTTTCTAATTGATATATAAATTCAGATAAGTATCTATTTTGATCCATTAATTTATTCCTCCTGTATAATAAACAATTTGATCATCTGAGATATCAATCCCTTTTTCTTCCTTTCTTTCATCAATAAAATAAGGTCCCTGACCTCTGCCACTAGTTATTCTGTAAATAAACTTATCTGTTTCTGCAGATATTGTGTTTAACAATACTTCTTCTTGATAAACATCATTAACTGTGAAATAGATCACTAATGAATTCATCGGACTAACCGAATATCCAGTAAATTCTATCTTCTCAATATTCGAATACTCTCTGATACTCAACATTTTTTCTAAATATTCTTCCGTTGTTATTCCTCCTTCTTTTTGATATTCTTCTACGATTTCCTTTTGTTTCTCACTATCTCTCGTATAAATTCGATAGTTATTGTACACATAATTCGCCAAATCTTTCTGTATTTCCAGCAATTCTTGGCGATCTTCTTCCCTTTTATCCATATGCATTTTTCCTCCGATTCCTCCTAAAATAATTACTACTAATACACCTAACCAAAGTCGTTTCTTCATAGCTCCTCCTTTCAGATTCTATCTTGTTCTATATATGTTCAGACTAAGCTTCTCGCTTATTCTGGAATTTTTATGTAATATATATTTTTTTCATAGTTATGTACTTCTACAATAAAAGATAATTATATGAATAGGTAATACGTCATAACCGTTGATTTCTCTCACCAATTTCCTCAAGGTTTGTATGCCAATCTTTGAGCGAAGTCGTGCCAGCGTAAGCAATCGTAAGGTTTTTGGTGATGACGGAGTCGGGGAAGCCAGGTACTTTTTTTAATTGCTCTTCATTGTACCCAAGATATTCCTCTTTTATTTTAGCAACTACCATTGCTTGCATACTATTTTTCTTTGGCTTAGATTCATTGCCGATTTTGTCTTTATTTGTATCTATTGTATCTATAACGATAAATTGAGTCCCTTTTACTAGTTTACCGATTTTTACTAGACCGTTTTCGATACGATATACAAATTTAGATATCTTTCTATTTTGGTCCATTAGTCTATCCCTCCCCTATAGTATATAATTTGATCATCAGGGAGTACAAGTTGAGTTTTTGCTTCTTTTTCAGTGATATAATAGGGACCCTCACCTGTACTATTAGTTATTGTATAAATGAACTTGTCTGTTTCTGCTGACCTTGTATCTAACCATACTTCTTCTTGATAGACATCATTAACTGTGAAATAGATAATTAATGAATTCATTGGATCAATGGAATATCCAGTAAATTCAATTTTAGTTATCTCCTCATATTCTCTGACCTCCAACAATGCTTTCAAATATTCTTCCGTTGTCATTTCACCTTGTCCGCGGTCATACTTTCTGAAAATTTCTTCTTCTTTCTCCCGATTGTTTACATAGAGACGATAATTATTATATACATAATTCGCCAGATCTTTCTGTATTTCCAACAGTTCTTGACGATCTCCTTCTCTTTTATCCATATACATTTTTCCTCCAATTCCTCCTAAAATAATTACTACTAATACACCTAACCAAAGTCGTTTCTTCATATACGCTCCTTTATCTATGAATATCTGTTCCCTCATATTATTTTCTATCATAGGGTTACTCTCTTTTTTGTTATATACGTTTTTTCACTCAATTGTTTTTATGTAAAACTTCTCACTATGCCTATGGTCGTATCACTAAGGATTGATATCGGATGTTTTTTAATGAAAAAAGACATCTAAAACAGAAGGATTTCTGCTTTAGATGTCTTTATGACTATAAGATTATTCGCTAACTGTTACGTCGCCTGTTACTGATGCGTCGTTTTCGTCAAGTTTTGCTGAATCTTGGTATTCTTGTTTTTCAAATGTTACGTTACCCTCTACTTTTGCTCCGTCTAATACAAAGCCGTTCGCTTTTACAAGTACGTCACCTTTGATTGTTCCGTGAACGATATTTGTGTTTTCTGATTCAACGATCAATGTTGGAACAGTGATTGTGTATTCAGCAGTTACGTTACGGTCATCGTCTTGTGAGTACAAAGCAATTTTACGGTAGATGTCTGCACTTGCATCATCTTTGTCATGGAATTCGCCTGCGATAGTTACATCATTTGAGAATGTCACATCACCTGTTGCTGCAACGATCCAGTTACCGTCAGCTGACATTGCTTTTTCTAAAACAGCTGGATCATCACTGATTGAAGCTGTTGATACAACATCTGCTGAACTTTCTGTTGTACTTACTTCTGTTGTTGATGAAGCTGAACTAGAATTAGATGAATCATTGTTGTCAGCACCACAAGCTCCTAAAGCCAAAAGTGCTGTTGCTGTTAAACCTAATAAAGATAATTTTTTTGATAACATTAAATTTCTTCCTCTCTTTTTGTATTCCTATGAAATTATACCATGAAAGCGTACTTATGTGAAATAATCTTCATGAAAAGAAAAAATATTTTATATAGTAGAAAATTTACGATAACATCCTCTAGTTATTCTTGTTACGCCAAGAATAAAAACAGCTAGTCAAAGGTAACTAATTCCGTATTTTCAACAAAAAAGTCAAAGAATGTGTCATTTGCCATCGGATGAAAATAGGCATTGATGATTCGGATCAGTGCATTATGGCAAACAAGCAAGTAGACATTGTCCTCATCTTCTAAGCACTCTTTCAATAAAGGAGTGATCCGTGCATACACATCTAAAACCGATTCCCCATTTGGAAAACGTACCGCAAAATTTTGGCGTGCACGTTGAAAGTCTTCGTCTTCGCTAGGACGCCCATCATAATCCCCAAAATCCATCTCGATCAGTCGTTCATCCACTGTCATAGGTAGATTGACTTTTTTGGCTACCGCTTGTGCCGTATCTCTTGCGCGTTGCAAAGGGGAATGTATGATCTTGGTGATCGGTATTTCCAAGTTTGCAACTTTTTCAGCGAGTTTTTCTGCTTGTTGTTTACCTTTTTCTGTTAATTCGATGTCTGCATGGCCACAAACTAAGCCTTGAGCATTCCAAGTCGTTTCGCCATGTCTAGTAATATATAACATTAGATAACTCTCCTTTATTTTATGCTCTTTCAATTTTATCATACAATTTCAGTCCAAATGGATCATCTGCTTGGAGTCGACGACGTTCGATTAGCCTTAGTGATTCAAATGTGTGTTTCTCTTCTTCTCAAGTCGATTCTTTTCGTTGCGACTTTTTCTAAGAATCGCTGGTCATGGTCGACGATCAACATCGCTGGTTTGACTTGTACTAAAAGCTGCTCGATTTGTTCTTGATTGAACACGTCCAGATAATTCAATGGCTCATCCCAGATATAAAGATCTGCGGATTGTGCAAATGATTTGGCTAATTCCACTTTTTTTCTTTGCCCCATACTCATGTTTTCAATGGAGGTATGAAACACGTCTCTTTCCATTCCTAATTTACGAAGATTATTTAAAAAGAGTTCCAAGTCTAGCTGATTCTTTTGCGCAAAATCTGTTAATGTTCCGGTGTTATCTTCATAGTTTTGGCGAACATAACTGATGCTGATTGTTGCCGGACGTGTGACATCCCCCTTGGATTGACCAGTAAATTCCCCAAGTAAATACTGGATGATCGATGATTTACCACTACCATTAGGTCCAGTTATTGCCACACACTCTTGTTGCTCGATGCTAAAGCTGATAGGATCGAATAACATCTCTTCATAGCCTAATTGTAGATTTTCTACTGTCAATAAGCGTTTATGATGCGACTGATTTGGGCACATATTCAATGAATCGATCGACTCTAGATCTTTCAATAATTTCTCTTTCTCACTAATTTGAGTTTCCATCCGATTGACGATCGCTTTTGAACGTTTCATTGTACGAGCAGCATCCGCTCCAATTGCGCCACGATTGACACGCCGTGCTTCGGTATCAATAAAGCCAACACGTTTTTTTGTTTTGTCTCCTTCTCGAGAGTTAGCCCACTCCGCTTTTTCAGCTGCGGTTTTTTTCAAACGTCCGACTTCTTTTTTGATTTTTTGGTTTTGTGCTAACTCAAATTCATCTTTTCTACGCTTTTGTTCTTCGTAGACGGAATAATTTCCTTGATAGATCACTAATTGACTTTTTTCGATGACCAAAAGATGGTCAACGACTTCATCAATAAACTGACGATCATGACTGACAACAATAAACCCTTGTTTTTTCTTATTCAGGTATTCAGCTACTTGCTGACGCCCAATCACATCTAAGTGATTTGTTGGTTCGTCAATCAGTGGAAAATGCAGCTCATCGGTAAATAAGAGAGCCAGCAATACTTTTGTTTTTTCTCCGCCGGAAAGGGAATCGTAAGGGCGCCAGAGAATTTCCGGATTTGCCTGCATCAACATCAGCTCACGCTCGATCTCCCATAACTCACAATCTGAAACTTCTAACAACACATCATAGGTTAGTCGATTCGTTTCCCTGACCTGTTGTGGAAAATAGACAAATTCTTGTTGATGGGTCACTTGTCCTTGATAAGGTAGTTTGTTTTGCAAAATAGTTAATAACGTCGTTTTGCCACGACCATTTCGACCAATCAGTCCTAATTTCCATGTGGAATCAATATTTAAGTTTGCTTGATCGAATAACAGATCGTCTTGGCTGTCATAGCCAAACGTCAATTGTTTGATTTCGATTTTAGACATTTATCTTCACCTCGTTATAAAAAAGACCAGTCCTATTTTCAGAACTGGTCAAAGAAGATGAGTACAAAAAGAGACCCACTCATTGAAAACAGCCAATTCTGAAAATCTGCATACTATCCCCTTGAACGAACAAGGTATAGTTAAAATGCAGCTTCAACAAATTGACTTACTTTTTCAATGCGCGGATCCCTCACTTTGTCTTTATTTGCCACTAGGTTACCATAGGTGTTTTAAGACTGTCAACCAATAAATTATTGAAACAAGCCACTGATTGCCTGTGAAAGCAGTCTGACGTTCTCTAGTGTTTCTTGATGATCCAATGCCTTATCAAGAGAAGTTGGGCCAGTTTGGATACTAAATACACTAGGAAGGATCGTCGTTAATTCACCTAAATCTTTTTCCCGACTCCCACAGAACGCTACAACTTTTTTGTTGTGTTTTTTTGCCAAAGAAGCTACACCATAAGGCACTTTCCCATGAATTGTCTGTTGATCGATCCGTCCTTCTCCTGTAATCACGATATCGGCTGATTTGATTTTATCTTCTAAGTCTACTAACTCAGAGACAGTCATAAAACCTGCTTTCATCGTAGCCCCGACAATGGCTAGAGCGCCTCCGATTCCACCCGCTGCGCCACTGCCAGCGAGTTTATTCAAATCAATTGCTGTGCTTTCTTTGATTTGTTCAACGATCTTTTCTGCTTGGGCTTCCAAATATGCTAGAGTTTCTGGTGAACCACCTTTTTGTTTCCCAAATAGTTGAGTCGCACCCTGTTTGCCAGTGTAAGGACTCGTAACGTCCGCTGCGATCGTTAATCGTTGCTCGATTCGCTCTAATTGAGAGACGTCGATTGTCTCGATGGATAACAAAGGATTCCCTTCTGTAACGCCATTTAGTTTCGCCCCTAATGACTGCAATAAACCCAAGCCTCCATCAGAACAACCGCTACCACCTAATGTTACGATAACTTCGTCTACTTGCTGATCCAAAGCATCTTTGATCAACTCTCCTAAACCAAAACTTGAAGCTAACCGGATCGTTTGATCTGTCGGTTCGGTCAACAAGTCCAATCCAATGACTTCCGTCGATTCAATGATGGCTAACTTACGGTTCTTTTTTTGTGTCAGTAAATAACGACATGCTTTTTCCCGAAAGAGCAAATCTGGACAAAAAAGTGTTCGCCATTCCCCACCTAAAGTAGCGTAAATCACTTCAGCAGTTCCTTCGCCACCATCTGCGATAGGTTGATTGACTGTTTGTTCCGCCTCCCCCCAGCCTTGCAATGCTGCTTGGTTGAGTTCAATAGACGATGCGCTACCTTTAAACGAATCGATTGCTGCAAGTAATTTCATTCTGAGACTCCTTTTTCTGCGATGATTGAACAACGTGTTTTTCTTTAACTATATCATATCTAACGTGCTTCAATACCGCTATATTCATAGATAGAAAATACTTCAGGATCATAATCGATAAACCGCTGTGACCAATTTTCTACATCAAAAAATTCGATGATCTCACGATCGACGGTTTGATAAGGGCTATCTAAGAAGGCAGGAAGTTCATCCAAATTCCTTTCTTCCAACAAGAAAATATTTTGTGGATTGTAGAAACGATACCCGGAAATCGCTTTGTTATCAGTGACTAATTTTTTTTGGAAGAAAATAGATTCAAATGTTCGTAAAGTCACACCACTTTGACCTTCTCGCAACAATTCCAAAATACCGGTCGAACCATTCGTCTTTTGTAAATATTCTGTATAGGTCAGATACCCTTCTTGATCATTTCCACGACTTGGTAAAATATAAAAGTTTGTTGAAATACCTAACTGTTCAAATGCGGCTTGATAATCATCTGCTCGTTGTTTTCTGCCGTTATCAGTTGCTCCAAAGAACAGATCAGTCGTGACTTCAGCTTTTGGTAATTCCATCTCTTTTGAATAAAAAGAACTATTGTGTTTAATCCCTAACTCTTTTGCTTCTAAAATATCAAAATGGTAAATGTCATCAATTGCTGGTTCTGCTTCTGCTTTCTTCAATAATTGAAGGTGTTCTTCTTTAAAATGGTTCCAAAAGAAGAGGATGATCTTCGCATTTGTGTACGGTCGAATACGAGAAGCAAATGCCACATCAAATCCATAATCTAAAAAAATAATTAGTTTATATTGATCGAGTTGCTGTTGGAACGATGACATAAAGAAATCATCCATCAAATCTTTTGCTGAGATGACGTCCATTGTTTGTACGTATGGGAAAAAATATAACGCCTTATTTTTCGCTATAAGCAATCGTTCGTGTTGGCTCATAGTTATCAACTCCTTATTTTTACTTACTCAAAACAATCCTATTAATTATGGGTTTCCTCTTATAATAGCCCTGCATGAAAGGAAAAAGCGAATGAAACGCTTTCGTTTCAAGTTATTTTTTATAGAAATATAACAATAATTATCAAAACAGATAAGAGTTCTATGATTGTTTCATTAAAAATTACAAAAAAGTTTTCAGAATAGTTGTAATTGTCAGACAATTTGTTATTATAGAGAATATTATTTTATAACCTATTTGTTTTTTCATTCATGTTTTTAGAAAAGAGGGTTTTTGATGGAAAGTACAGAACAAACAAAATTAAAAAAACAGCTAAGCTCCAGACACATCACGATGCTTGCTTTGGGTGGTGCAATTGGTGCTGGTTTATTCAAAGGAAGTGGTGAAGCCATTGGGATCGCTGGTCCTGCGGTCTTGCTTGCTTTTTTGATCGGTGGTGGTATTTTATTTATTGTTATGAGTGGTCTGGGTAAGTTAGTTTTAGACGGTGGGGATACACAACATGGATTATCTGGCTTGATTCGCCCTTATTTAGGTAATCATTCTGCGGATTTCGTCGACTGGGTCTATTATTCCATGTGGATGATCAATATCATCGCTGAGGCTGTAGCAGCAGCTTCCTTCTTACAATTATGGTTTCCGCATGTTCCTGCATGGTGTTTCATCTTACTTTTAGCTATTTTAACGACTCTGATCAATCTTTATTCTGTCCGCTTGTTTGCTGAAACCGAATATTGGTTGGCTTTTGCGAAGATCAGTGTCATTATCTTGATGATTCTTTTCGGGTTATATCTCGTCGGACAACAAATGTTAGGAACTGGAATTTTTCCTACATTAAGTCAATTGACTGATCACGGTGGCTTTACTCCCCATGGATTAAAAGGGGTCGTTAGTTCATTACTTGTCGTTATCTATTCATATGGTGGGTCAGAATTGATTGCAATTACTGTCAGTGAAGCGGACGATCCTAAAAAAGCCATACCAAAAGCGATAAAAGGGGTCATGGGCCGAATTGTTTCCTTCTATATTATTCCGCTTTTCTTATTGCTGATTCTTTTCCCTTGGAATACTTTAGCTGGTTCTGCGGTTAGCCCGTTCGTCTTGGTGTTTGAACAGATGAATATCCCTTTTGCTAGTGATATCGTGAACTTCGTCATTGTCTTGGCACTCTTTTCATCGATCAATTCTGGCGTTTATGCTTCTTCTCGTCTCTTGTTTTTCCGTTTGAAAGACAAAAAAGGCACCGCCAAGAAACTGGCAAAGTTGAACAAACATTATGTGCCACAACGTGCTGTATTATTTTGTACCAGCGTGCTATATCTAGGGGTCATCCTTTCCTATTTCGTAGGTGACAAACTTTTCGGTTACTTAGCCGGTTCTCTTTCTTATACGGTACTCGTGATTTGGCTAATGATCAGCGCTGCCGCTTTTCGTTTAGCATTGAAGAAAGGCACTTGGCAAGCCAAAAGTTTTAATTTATTTGCTTTGATCGCGTTAAGCTTGATCTTGATTGGGATACTCATGACAAATTCAATTGGTGTAACGGTCTTGACAGCTTTATTATATGCGGTGATTTTCTTTAGCTATCAAAAGAAAAAAGATGTCTTTACGATAAAAAATGAGCCTTTTTCTTCGATATGATTGATGGTAAAGATAGATAACTAAAACTTCCCCATGAACCAGCTAGAAAATACGAGATCACTTGATGGATCTTTGAGCTTTCTAGCTGGTTTTTATTAATCTTTTTAGAGAACTTTGAGCCTGAATGAACCATTCGCCCAAAAAGATCCCCCTCGTTTTTTTGCAACGACACTTGAACAGATGTTGTTTCACTTCATCGATACGTTCACTTGATAAGTCAATCCATTGATTATCCAAAAAAAAATAGCCCCCCGCTGATTGGGTGACTATTTTTTTGAGTTTATATCGTTTCCTTCACAACGTTCAATTGTTCCTGCTTTTCATTATTTTTTGCAATACCTAAACCAGTAATGGCACTGACCATTGAAAAGACGGGAGAAAGCAAACTGAAAAATACGAATGGTAAGTAGGTCATCGTTGGTATTCCAAACGTGCTGGCAACAAAACTACCGGCAATCCCCCAAGGAATAAGGTAATTGATGACTGTCCCTCCATCTTCTAAGGTACGACTCAAAACAGTTGGATCAAGTCCTGCTTTTTTGTATGTTTCTTTGAACGCATTTCCTGGTAAGATCACAGATAAGAACTGTTCACCGATAAACAGATTGACACCAATACTTGTCATTAGTGTCGTAAAAATCAGTTTAGGTATCGTCGTCATTTTCTTCGATACCACTTCCATAACTGTAGAGATCAACTCAAATTCGATCAATAAACCGCCTAATGAAAGCGTCAGAATAATCAAGGAAACTGTAGGCATCATACTTTCGATCCCACCGCGGCTAAGTAACGCATCGATTTGCGTGTTTCCTGTTTCAGATAGAAAACCAGATTCGAGGACTGTCGCTAGTCCTGAGAAGGAAGTGCTTGGATCTTGGATAAAAATCATTCCAACTGCTACGGCAATATTAAACAGGATCGTTAAGATCGCTGGAACTTTTTTCCAAGCACAAACCAACATCAAGAATAAAGGGATTAGAGACCAGATCGAAATCGTAAAGTTGTTTTCTAAAATAGTTGTTACATTTTGGATTTCTGTCAAGCTGGCACCTTTATCTGTATGTCCTAAAAATGCAAACAAAATCAAAGAAACAATAAATGCCGGAAGTGTTGACCACATCATATGTTTGATATGTTTAAATAGATCCGCATCAACAATGGCTGCTGCCAGATTTGTCGATTCAGATAATGGCGACATCTTATCTCCAAAAACTGCCCCAGAAACAATAGCACCGACAACTAATGCGGGGGTCAATCCCAACGTTGTGCCGATACCGAAAAAGGCGATACCGATGGTTGACATGACAGTAAAGGCACTACCGACTGCACTGCCGACAATGGCACACACAACAAAAACTGAAGGCACAAACCATGGGACACTAATGATGTTAAAGCCATAGACCATCAACGTTGGAATGATGCCAGCTTGGATCCAGACCGCAATCAATGCGCCGACTAAAATAAAGATAAAGATCGGGATGATCCCCGGTTTGAGACCGTTGATGATTCCTTCATGTAATCGATCGGTTGGCTGTTTCTTCACTACTGCGTAGACCATGACCATACCAATAGCAATCAAAATCGCGATATTCGGTGAAATCTTAAAGCCAACTACTCCGGCTGCTATCGTTGCAACGATAATTATTAATACACTCACTGCTTCTATAAAACTAGGTTTTTTTATTTTTTCCATATCCATTCTCCTTTTTTAAGTTTGTTACGTCTTAAAAAAGCTTCGATATCGAATGACTCCGCCACAATTCATCTGCGTTTCCTCCCTAAAAAAAAGACAAAAAGATCTGTTTTCAACTAAGGACGAATTTCTCCGCGGTACCACCTTAATTAAAAACAGATCTGTTTTTCACTTTGATTTGAATGATTTAATTGTTAAAACTTTTCCTGTAATTCATAGAATTGGCTTGGTCGGTTCGCAGCAACCACCGACTTTCTGAACAAAACACCAAAACTACTACTGGGTGAAAAGTGAACTTTCATGAAGTTTACCTGCATCTGTCCAATTTGTCAATCTAAATGTATTTTTTCTGAAAACAAATGTTTTGATTCATAACGATCTAGTCCTTTCACCCATCCATCATTTTCCGTTATTTTTTTGCAAGGATTGCTTGATGCTCCTGCTTTATTTTATCTAGAAGTTCTGGCTTTCCAAATAGATCTAATGCAGTATTTGCCAATAGTTCAGCAGCAATGGCAATCGAAGCTAGTCCTTTTTCACTACGAGCAGCTGCTTTAAATTCTTCCGAATGACCGGCGATATATTCATCAGCAATCGAGACGGTTGGTTGGATCGTCGGAATCACATGGCTCACGTTACCAACGTCAGAAGAACCTAGACTTGTTTGTTCTTTTGTTTCGATTTCTTCATCAGGTACACCTGCTGCATTCGCATGACTGAAGAACAGCGCATCAAATGAAGGCGTCACGATCACATCATCGACAGAATTTTGGAACAATCCAAATTCATAACTTGTTCCCGTACTCAAAGCCGCCCCTTTCACGATATTTTCGACTTTTTGATACACCTCATTCAATGTCTGACGATTTTTTGCTCGTAAGTAGAATCGACCTGCTGCGTATTCGGGAATCACATTCGCAGCGACTCCCCATCCGTGATGATCCCATGGATATTGACGTCTTTTGGCAGTTGCAGGCGCAACGCATTGATTCCATTAAACACTTGAATCAACGCTTCTAAGGCATTCACTCCTTTATCTGGTGCGGCAGCTGCATGGGAAGCAACACCATGGAACTTGATGTCCACCGGGTCATTCGCTAATGATTCTGTCGTTTTGCCGTAACGATATGCAGGATGGACACAAAGTGCTGCATCCACATCTTCAAAGAAGCCTTCCCGTACAAAACTTCCTTTAGCTGATCCGTTTTCGCCTCCCTCTTCTCCAGGTGTGCCATATACCCGAATCTCTCCACCAATCTCAGCAATTCGTTCGCGCAAGACACTGGCAGCTAAGACAGAATACGTACCAAACAAGTTGTGTCCACAAGCATGACCGATTCCTGGTAAAGCGTCAAATTCTGCTAAAAAAGCAATCGTTGGTCCTGGTTTTCCTGAAGCGTAACGAGCATCAAATCCTGTTCGATGACCAGCAACATCTTTTGTGACAGAAAATCCTTCTTTTTCTAATTGTTTGATCAAAGCATCTGAGGAATAAAACTCATAATTACTTACCTCAGGATGGTCATGGATATCTAGTGCTAATGCTTGATATTCAGCTAATCGTTGCTGGATTGCTTCCTTAAAAGAATGTGTTGTTAAAGTAGATGTTGTCATATTGGCTTCCTCCAGTTTGCTTTTTATTTTTCACCAAATGTTTCCCAGGCAGGTACGCTTGATCCTTTTGATGTTTCTTCGATCACTTTTGCTGTTTCTTCCGTTTGATAGGTGTCAACGATCTTTTGATAGATTTCGTTATTTTCATCTTCTTTTCTTGCTACAATGATGTTGACATATGGTCTGGCACTGTCATCGACAGGTTCTAAAAAGATAGCATCACTCGTTGGGTTCAATCCTGCATCGACTGCCACACCACTGTTAATCACTGAAAGATCCACGTCATTCAATGCACGAGCTGTTTGTGAGGCATCCAGTTCAGAGATGTCTAGTTTTTTTGTATTTTCAGTGATATCTGAAGTAGTCGGCGTTTGGCCTTTCGCTGGATCAACTTTGATCAAACCAGCTGTTTGTAGCAATAGCAACGCCCGTCCGCCATTTGTGACGTCGTTTGGAATAGCTACTTTTGCGCCATCCTTGATATCATCAATGGATTGGATCGTATTGGAATAGATCCCTAAAGGTGCATTCACTGTGTTGCCGATCGAGACTAGATCCGTTCCGTGTTCCGTATTGTAATTGTCTAAAAAGAATTGATGTTGAAAAGCATTGAGATCGATCGAGCCATCTGCTAATGCAGCATTCGGTTGATTATAGTCGGTAAATTTCACGTATTCTAAGTCAATATCTTCTTTTGCTAAACGTGCCTTGACATCATCCCAAACGTCAGTGTCCTCTCCAATAATCCCAAGTTTTACTGTCGTTTGTTTTTTTGTGTCTGTTTCGGCATTGCCTTGGCTACAGCCAGCCAACCAAATAAGTGCAACAAAAGCAAGTACTGTATAACGAATGAGTTTTTTCATGATGATTCCTCCAGTTTAATGTGATATTTTTTTGATCAATAAATTGCTGATCCATTGACTTAAGAAAACAAGGATCAAGATCAACAAAGTGGCGACGATAGTCACGTCTGTTTGAAAACGATTATACCCACGAGAAATAGCTAGGTTTCCTAATCCTCCTGCCCCAACTGCTCCTGCCATAGCAGTCAAGCCAATGACATTGATGATCGTCAATGCAGAGACACGAATGATCCCTGGCAAGCCTTCGATCAAATAGACTCTAAAAACGATCCCTATTGGACTGGTTCCCATAGATTCGGCTGCTTCAATCACTCCAGGATCTACTTCTAACAACGCATTTTCCACTTGTCGAGCGAAAAATGGCACAACACCAAAGATCAAAGGGACTAAAGCAGCTTTCGCGCCGATCGTAGTACCGACTAAAAAGCGAGTCGTCAATGCCAGTAAAGAAAGTAAAATGATAAAGGGAATCGAGCGGACAACATTGATGACCTTGTCTAGTACCTCATAAAGCAAGCGATTTTCAAGCAATCCTTGGGGCCGTGTCACAACCAATACGATCCCAAAACCAAGACCGATCGCACCTCCGATCAACGCGGTCCAAAAAGACATATACAACGTTTGTTTCGTCGCTTCAATAAATTCATCGGGTATCAAATAGACATTAGGTAAATAGGTTTCTAAGAAATGGGTCATATCAGCGTCCTCCTTGAATCACTTTCATTTCCTTACTTGCGCCATTTTTTTGTAAAATCGTTGCTTGTACACCGGATTCAATAAGATAAGCCAAGGCTTTTTCTCGTTGATGGATCTCTCCTGATAAAGTAACGATCAATCGTCCTAATGGGGTTTCTTGTAATAGTTCTACATTGCCGTATAAAATATTCGCACTGACTTGGTATTTGCTATAAAGTTGTGCGATCAACGGTTCATTCGTTTGTGTGCCCACATAACTCAATTCCACTAACCATTTATTGGTCAACTGATCTGCAAAAGCACGATGCGAGCGAATCGTTTCTAATGCTTGGTCAACGTGGGTGGCTGTTCGGATAAACTCTTGCGTCAAAACTTCTTTTGGTGCACTGAAAATCTGAACGCTACTTCCCTGTTCGATCACTTCCCCGTTTTCCATCACAGCTACTTTGTTGCAGATTTCTTTAACGACTTGCATCTCATGTGTGATCAAAACGATTGTCAACCCTAATTGCTGATTCAGTTTTTTCAATAAAGCTAAAATCTGATGGGTCGTTTTTGGATCTAAGGCACTCGTTGCCTCATCACAAAGTAATACTTGCGGATCACTGGCTAATGCACGAGCGATAGCAACTCTTTGCTTTTGTCCTCCTGAAAGTTGTTTTGGATACGCAGTAGCTTTTTCTTCTAACCCGACTAATGTTAAAAGCTCATTAACTTTTTGACGACGCTCCTGTTTCGATTTTTTCGTATATTTCAACGAGAAATCGACGTTGTCAAAAATCGTGCGACTTTCCATTAGGTGAAAATGTTGAAAAATCATCCCGATCGATTTTCGTTCTTTTCGTAATTCTTTCGGGGATAGTTTTCCTAGCTCTGTTCCATTGATGATGACTTTGCCACTTGTTGGTTTTTGTAACAGGTTCATGACACGAACCAGCGTACTTTTCCCAGCACCTGAATAACCTACGATTCCGTAAACATCCCCTTTAGCAATCGAAAGATCCACCTGTTTCACTGCCTGGATCGTCTTTTCTTTTTGTTGGAAAGAAACATTTATTGCTTGTAATTCAATCATTTTTACTCCTCCTTCGGTTTGACGATAAAAAAAGGCATCCTCAAGAAAATGACTCATCACTTTCTTGAGGACGCCTTTTTGCGTGTTACCACCTCATGTTCAAGTTACACTTACATGTAACTCCTCTTCGAGTACAATCATACTCTAGCAAGCTAACGGTTGCGACCGTCACCGTCTCACAATTTTGCTCGGGGTGAATTGCTCAATAGCCATTTTCCAAACATGCCGCCTTGCTTCTTCTCAGCTACCGAAGCTCTCTGTTAAAGGTTTTTGTATTTGTACTTACTATTTCAACGCAAAAAATATAAAAAAAATCCTTTTATCAGCATAAATCTACTGATAAAAGGACGACGTATCGTGGTACCACCTTTATTCGGAAGTTTCCTTCCCTCGATCCAACATCTCTTTACGAGAGATTGGTTGTCCGTTTTAACGGTCAGACATTTCCGAACTTGCCTACTTATCGACAAGTTATTCTCCAAGGCCATTTTTCAACTTTTCTTACTTGACTCTTTCCACCAACCAGAGCCTCTCTTTGAAGTTTCCAAGTTTACTTTCCTTATCAACGAATCCATATTTTGTTGTTGAGAACACTTTATCTAAGTGAAAACAAAAAGTCAAGCAAGAAATTTAAAAAAATATGCACTCAGTCGATTGATCAATAAAAAAATCGTTGGTGGCACTGGATTTCCAGCCGTTTATTTTTTTCCTTTTTGTTTTTCTAACATCTCCAACACGATCAAAAGATCGGTACCTTCTGCTAAGATCGATAAATCTGCTTTTTCTCTTTCGGTATAAGCCCGATCAAAGCTTGAATCTGGAATCAAAACAACACCCATTCCTGCTCGTGATGCGGCGGTCGCACCAACCAAAGAATCTTCCACTGCAAAGGCTTCTGACGCTGTCAATCCCGACCGCTCTAGCGCAGTTAGATAAGGAATTGGTGAAGGTTTATTTTCAGACACTTCATCCCCAAAGGTATATGTATGAAAATAAGGCTTCAAAGAAAATTGATCCAAAATATTGTTTGCTCGTTTTGTTACCGTCGTCGTTGCGAGACCAAGAATGAGTTTTTGGTCATTCAATTCTTTCAATACTTCTTTTGCATGAGGTTTTAATTGGATAGCGCCACTATGCAGTTGTTGATAAAAATATTCTTCTCGTTTTTCGCGAACCTTTTGTACCATTTCCGGTGTTCCCGCCATTTTGATCAACAAATCATAGCTTTGTTTCCAATTTTTTCCACCCCATGTATCAACGATTTCTTGAGGTATTTCGATATCAAATTGCTTGAATCCCCATAGCCAACCGTCACGATAAGTTCTTTCTGTATCAACTAATAGTCCATCTAAGTCAAATATTGCACCCTTCATATCCACTGATCCTTTCAAAAAAACAATATCTGTAGTGTATCATGTTTTTTCATTCAAACCAATGGGATCTCAAGCATTTTTGTTATGAGTAATAATTACACTCACCCTCCGTACTCAATTATTCGGATTCATTTTAGTTATTTTATTTCTACGAATCTTTAATAATTGATTCGTAAAATTAGCCCAATCGACTGCCCTTGGAGGAACTAACCAAATGATTTGGAACAAGTCTCCAAAAGAACAGATTTCTTTATCTGTCAAAAGTAGATCTGTTTCATCATCTGCCTTCGTTTGGTAGATGATATTCAAGTCAGAGATTTTCTGGATATTATTTTTGATCAACGCATTAAATTGTGGTCCAAAGGAAAAATCAATGCAAATACGGAGCGGTTTCAATTGTTGATCGATGGGTAATATATCCATCATCACTAACACATAATGAAAAAATAAAAATTCTTTTGCGAGCCAAATTTGCTTGTTCTTTTTTTGTTTTTTGATGTAATCTCTGCAAAACAAAAAATATTCTGGATACATTTCATAAAAATAAGTGACATCCAGGTTGTTATTGTCATCAATATTTTCTTCTTTGAAATATTTGATCTTCAAATGCAAGACCGTCAGCTGTCTTCTGATTTCTTTTAGCTGATTCTCTGAGAGAATAAATGCTTGTCCAAGTTCTTCAAGAAATAAGTCATTCAAGGCAAGTATTTCCTTTAGTGTCACTCCCTCAATAAGTTCCGGCTCATTGATTGCGCCTTCGACAACAAGATAAGCAAAAATCTGTTGCGCTTCGCTATATAGCTCTTTTTCCGTATCGATCTTTGCCTCTTTTTCAAGCCAAGAAAATATGCTTCGAAAGAAATCATTAGTTTCTAACATTTTTTTATTGAATGTCAATTGACTTTTTTTATTCTCGGACATTCGCCAACCTTGCTTTATTCGAATCAAGCTGACTGAAAGAAAATGTTGGAGTTTTGTTTCACTAAAACCTGTAAAAGAAGCAGCGAATTTCGGTTCAAGCAACCGAATCAATTCTTCCACTGGTTTCGTGATCTCTGTTGGATAAACCGAATAAGCCCGTCCGTATAATTTGGTGAAATAAAACGTCACCAATCCACGTACAGAGCCTTCTTCCCCACTTAGTAAGAATTTTTTTGTGACTGTAAGTTTTTTGTCTGCTAATCTCGTACGCATGTCTTTCAGCTTTTGGTAGACGAGGGGATGACTGATATAATTCTTGATTGCATAGTCATTGACAGATTCGAACGTTTCAAAAAATATTTCTTGTAACATCAAAAAACCAAAGGAATGGCGGACATACATTTCACCTAAAATTGTCGAATTCCCTCGACCACTCTCAATCAGTCGGACGTTATTTCCTTCGAAAAACAGTTGAAATTCATCCGTTAGCCCATAGTCCACAAAATCATGTGACAATTCTTCCATTGACTTATTCAGCAAAAAATAAGAGATATCCAATTCTTCCAGCACTTTTTCATGATTTTCAATTAAAAGTGGCTTTGTTTCCAAATAACGTAGCAACTCTAACTTTCGTTGCGCTGGCTTATCTAAAAATAGTTTGAACATTTTGATTTCCTCTACCTTCTGGTTTTTCTCCATAGAGTATCGTACCTGAAAATAAGTAGCTCATTGCTGCCATCTGACTATTATCTGAACTAGCAGAACCAGAACCACTCGACTGTGGCAACATCACTTGGCTATGAGAGTGATCATCAGAAAAAAATTGATCATCTAAGGTTATTTTACGTGATGTACTAGCAATCTGGCTAATAATATCGCCCTGGTTATCTAATAATTTTGTTTTGTTTGGTCGCTTTTTTTTAGGAATTGAAGAATCTTGATACGGTAATTCGGCTGGTGGTTGTTCTTCAACTTTCTGCTTTTCGTTATTTATAATTGCAGTATCTTGTGATTGTTCGGTGTGTTCAACCTTTGCTTCTTTCTCATCCGTTACAGGCCGTTGGGGAGTAACTGGTTGAATTTGGATTTCTTCTGTTGGATTCAACGGATCATAAATGATCGTTTCTGCATATATATAGTTGGAAGATTCAAAATAGACTGCCGCGAACAAAAGTGTTCCTAATATGGCGATTTTTTGTCTTTTCACTTTTCTCCCCCTTTTTTGATTAGACATTTTAAGTAAGTGAAACCATTCGTTTCCAAGCAAAAATTGTCTGACTGATCTTATTTATTTGATCAGTCAGACGTTTTTTTATCAGGGATTGATATTATTTATTTTCAGATTCGTCTTCATCTTTTTGTTTTTTTCTTTTCCAAAAAATAAATAGAAGTAAAAGAATCAATAATAATAGGATACCGAATAATAGATAGATCCAAGTATTGTCTTGTTCGATCGTCACATCTTTTTCGTTTAATTCCCTAGCAACTTCGCCTTTGATTTCAAAGTCTTTTTCAAATTCCCATTTATATTTATAGGTTTCCTCAGAGCCATTAGAAGTTTTGACTTTGTATTCTCCATCTTCAGCTTTTTCGCCGTAAGCAGTCATCTTCATCGTATACTTCCCTGCTTCCAACTTTTCACCATTTAAAGAAATGGGGTAAGCAAAGTGAGAATTTGGCGCCATTTGCATACTTTCGGCTTGGCTTTCGTACAGCACTTCAGCTGATCCTTTTTTCGTGATCGTTGTTGCTACATTCAATTGATTCAAGTAAACCGCTTGAGGGTTTTGCAAATGTACATTGATCACATTTCTCGCATTGACTTGTGCGGGTTCCACTTTCGTTGCTTTGAGATCAGGCTTGATCGCTGTCATATTTTGACGGATCAATAATGCAACTACGTAAGAGTACTCATTTTTGATGGCTAATCCTTTATCTTCGGAAGAAGAGTCCTGAGTGTCATCCGTTTTTTCTTTAAAAGTGATCCCGCCTGCCATGACACCATCAAATTTTTCTGCTGGCATCGTGACTGTGATTGGCACTGTCACTTCCGAATGTTTTGGTAACGTCACTTCTGGCTCTGCTTTCGCATAATCTTTTAAATTGTAAACCAAACTATTATCGGGTTCAATTTTATTTTCACCATACTCCACCACACCATTCAAATTAGTTGTTGCACTGTTGATCGTGGTTTCGATCGTGATGTCGTTGTCTGTGTCATTGCGTAATTGGACTTCGATTGTTTGTTGTTTGTCAGGTTCCATCAATAGATCGAAATATGTTTTTTCTTTATCGATTTGATTTTCAGGAATCACTGGGGTAACCGCAAAATTAAATTCTGATGCAAAAGTTGATTGGACTGGAACCATACTTAGCATGGCAACAATGAGGCTGACAATAAGGATAAATCTTTTTTTCATAATATTTTTAACTCCCTGATAAATTAGATGTTGGCGAGGCTATGACAGAAGCGTTCTATCCCTTCAAAGGTAACTAATATCACTGCGTTGCACCAATTTTTTTTAGGTCAAGACAAAAAGTTCTTTCATTTTTGCCTTGACCAGATTGTATTCGATTAGTTTCCTGGCGCATCTGTTAACGTCCAAGTGAACGTTGTTTGATAAGCTTTTGCGTATTTTGTCGTTGAACCTGGTACTTCTAGTGCAATACTATTTTTCGCGGTATCCACTGAATTTCCCCAATCCATCAAATACGTTCCAGCACCTTCACCATTTTTCGCACTCATCACTAATGATTCACTACCACTTGGATCTAAGCTGAAAGTTGCAACGCCTGTTGGTTTTGCTGATTGTGAACCAGTCACGACATTACCATTTGATAATGTGATTTTTGCACCTGTCAATTCTTGGTCTTCCGCTGTTTTGAATTGTGCATTTTGTTTTACTTTCAATGTCCAACCTGTTTCAGTTCCGCGGTTGTCAGATACTTGAACAAAGTTTGGTCCTTCTTTTTCAACATCACTTGCATCTTTATATTTTTGTGCTGCAGCATAGTATGTTTGCGTTTTAGACGTGATTTTTTGTTCACCGAAGACTAGACTTGAAGCAAAGTCGATCGACAATGGTCCATTTGTACCTGGATTTGGCTTACCATCAGGATTTGTTGGATCAACTGGCGTCACTGGTTGTTCTGGATCAAGTGGATCAACTGGATCAGTCGTCTCTGTATTTGGCACATAATTGATGACACCATTTGAAGTATACTCTCCACCATCAGCTGCTGCTACGCTAACTGTGCTAAATACTCCGCCTAATAACATTGTTGATAATAAGATCATTGGTGATTTTTTCATTTTTATTTTCTCCATTCTTAATTTCCTGGTGTATCAGATAGATTCCAAGTTAATGTTGTTGAGTACGTGACTGCATCTTTCGGCGTTTTACCCGGGATGGTCAATGAAACACTTTTTGTAACCATTGAGGATACGTCTTTATTTTTTTGGTCTTTCATTGTGATTGTCTCCACTTTATCCCCCCACGCTTCGATCCACGTGCCAGAACCTGCATCTTGTCCTGCACTTAGAACAATCGATTCTGCACCGTTTGGATCTAAGGCGATTTCAGTGGTCGCAGTCGGTGCAGCCACACCCTCTGCATTTGATTTGACTACCGGATCTTGCAATTCGATTACCGCGCCAGTCAACGTGTTGTTTAATGTGTCATCGTTCTTAAATTGACCGTTTTGACATACTTTCAATGTCCAACCAGCATTATTTCCTCGGTGATCAGACACTTGGACATAATCTGGTGTGACTAGATCCGAAAATGTGCCATCGTCATTTACATAAGTCTGTGCTTTGGCATAATAGGTTTCTGTTTTATTCGATATCTTATTCATGCCGAAATCAAAACTTGAAGCAAAGTCGATCGATAGTGGCCCTTTTGTACCTGGTTCTGGGTCGGTTCCATCTGGATTAGTTGGATGAACCGGTTTGTCTGGATCAGGGTCGATTGGATTGACTGGATCGGTTGGTTCCGTATCAGGTATAAAATTGACCGTACCGTTACTTGTATACTTTGCTTGATCGACTGCTTGGACGGTAACCGTAACTCCTGTCAAAAGACTAATGATCATTAAACCACTTACTGTTTTTTTCATACGATCCCCCAAAGTGATTCATTTTCTGCCTTTTTCTTTTATGGTGCTGGAGTAGATTTAAGGCTCCATGTCAATGTGGTGCTATACTCTTTCGCTAATTTGACCGTTTTACCTGGTACGTTAAGTTTTACAGCAGTTGCGCCTTGTGTGGCATCCGTACCAAATTTGTAGATCCAAGTTCCCATGCCTTTACCCGCGTCAGCAGTCATCAAGACTGATTCGCTTCCAGGAGTCAATGTGTTTTGTGTTACTAGATCTGGTTTGTATTGATCATCCATGATCGATGCACTTGCACCGTTACTTAAGGATAGTACTGCACCAGATAACTCTTCATCAGCATCAGTTTTGAATTGACTGTCTTGCTTGACAGATAAGCTCCATCCTTCTTGTGTTCCACGTTTGTCTGTTACTTGGACGTAGTTTGGTCCGTCTGTTCCATCTTTGAATGTTTGGATCTGTGCATAGTAGTCTTTTGTGACAGTAGTGATTTTTTGTTTCCCAAATTGGAAGCTTGAAGCAAAATCAATTGATAATGGTCCGTTCGTCCCTGGATTTGGTCCATTTGGATCAGTTGGATCTACTGGTTCTACCGGACTTGTTGGATCAGTTGGATCAACCGGGTTTGTTGGATCGGTATCTGCTTCAAATGCGATCACTCCATTTGTCTCATAGCTTGCAGTTTCATCCGCAGCAAATACTGTGCTTGTTCCTACTAGTGTACTAAATAAAATAATTCCAGCTGTTAACAACGTTGTCTTTTTCATTTTTCTCTTCTTCTCCTTTTTATAACAATAATTATCAATACGATCAAAAGAAGGAAACTTCCAATAATCGTAAATTGTTTACTTCTGTATTCTCCAGTTTTTGGTAACTGTTTGCTATCCCCTTGTATCGCCTCTTGCTGTTCCACAGTTGCTCCATTTTTTTCAGAGGACGTTTGATCCTCTTGAGTAGAGCTGGGGGAAGTTGGCTCACCCACCCCTTCTTCGGAACTGCTACTTCCTGCTTCAGGATATTCATAGGTGCCATAAAATCCTGTAACACCCTCACTTTTGAACGATTGCTCTTCATCGGCTAGACCAATTGGCGTTTGAGTAAAAAGAAGTCCTAACAACACAAGGATCTTCCACCTTTTTTTCTTCATCTTTCCCACCTATTCTCTATCGTCGTGTTTTCTATGGGTTACCAGGTGCTGCAACCAATGACCATGATAATGTTCCTTGATAACTTCCGACTTTTTGTTTTTCCGGAGGAACAGTTAACTTGATTCCTTTGTTGTTCGTTTGTCCCCACTCTTGATTGACAAGATATTCACCATTTGTCGTCAGTGTCTTCTCTTCCACGATCACTGCATTGGGGCCGAGTACGGTATTCTTTGTACCGTCTGTAAATGAAAGTGTATTAGAAAGTTGGGTTGTCCCCGAAGTCAAAGGTTGTTTTTCAGTGACTGTCAATTGCCAACTATCCCGTTCAGAACCTCTTGTATCTTTCACGATCAAATCACCTTCGATCAATGGCCAATACGTTTGAGTCGTTGTCTTAACTTTTTGTGTCTCGAAATTCATCGTATTTGGTACTTCTTTAAGCTCTAATGTCCCTGTAATTGCTACATTGATTGTTTTTTCAGTTGTTATTCCATTTAGTTGATAGCTATACGTCGTTGAAACATTTTTTAAAACTTCCGCTTCTGTCGCATTCTTGATTGCTGAAAACGTTGCGTCTGTCAACGTTGGTACTTGATTCGCACTGCCATCGGCTAAGATCACTTGTGCCAGTGTTCGTTGATTCAACTCTTGTTGAGACGTCAACCCATTGGCATCAGATAAACTCATCCGAACATCTTTTGCATAGACTGCAAAACTGCGATCCGTCGAAATCGTTGCTTCATTTTTTACAACAATCAAGTTTGCTTGTTGTTCCTTTTCATTCCCTGTCGTACCGACTTTGTAATCAATGACATGTTTTCTGGAAACTTCATCTGCAGCTAGTGGTTGCTTGATCTCGTCCATCACATCAGCGGTGATCGAATCCGTAAAGAATGGACGTCCCTTCGCCTCCATCAATGTTAAAATCGATTGTTTATCGACTAAATCTTGTGCTTCTTTTTCAGAAATGATCACATTTTTAGCAGAAAGCTCAGCTGCATTCGAATACTTCACTTTGACTTCATAACTGTATTCGCTATCTGGCGATTGCCAATCGATCGTTGAAGAATCCTTTTGTTCAGCAATCGTTGTCGGGGTATCTCCTTTTTTTGAACTGATGATTTCTGCTTGGTACAACCATGAACCAGTTGTTTGTGTTTCTGGTTCAAAGCTTAATTTTGGTGTGATACCTTTTCCTGATGGAATCACCAAGCGCCCTTTTTGAACTTTTGTACCTGCAGTTTCTGTTCCCCATGCATTCAAGACTAATGGCGCATTTCCTTCTTTCACTTCACTGACGTCATGAAAAATACTTCCTTTGCCTTGAGCGATCCCAGGATTTTCTACTTCATAATCGATAACTGAACCAGGTATGGCGATACCATAACCACTACCGGATTTTGAGACATCGTTATCTCCGATGAAGCTTTTCCCAGTTGCTTTTTCAGTTCCTCTGAAATTCAAAGGTGTTAGCTTTGTTGCATTGGCAATCGTTGGATTGATTGTCAAAACTTGATAGGCTTTATTTGCACCGAACCATGTACCGGTACTATCTACTTGCGTTGCTGAATCTCCAGTAGTTGACTTGATCCAGACTAATTCATCTTTTGCAGGATCAGGAAACTCGACATCTGAAATATTCACTTTTCCTGTTCCAGGAATCGTTTCTAAAGTGGCTTCATCCTCTATAGTTAACTTAGCTGCTGAAATTAAGTTACTAGAAGTTGAAACGCCGATCCCAGCATTTTTTGACAGATGGATGTCCCCAAATGAATGATAGGTTGTTGCATGATTGGCAGCAGTCGCAGATAAACCATTTTTGATATTTCCGCCATTTGCCATTAATTTCAATCCGTTTGTTACATTTAATTCGGTGAAATTGACGATGCCTAGTCCAGTAAGATTGATTGGATCAGTTTGATAGTTGTTTGTACCATCGACATTCTCACCAAAATTGAACACGACTTTGTTTGTACTAGCACTAGCGATCGTATTCGTAAAGTTATCACTGGCTGAACCACCGGATAAACCGTTGATGCTGACCGCTCCTTGAACATTAGCAGTAACATTACGCAAAATTTTCCCACTGCTGATATTGGAATACTGTGTAGCATACAGATTACCAATACTAGAACCCTTCGCTTGGATATTCATCTGGATCGAGCCATTTTTGGTGTACGCAGCATTACTACCACCATCCCCATAAATGCTCGCACCATTTAATGAATCCACACCTGGTTTGGTAAAGATATTCAACGTAATCGTATTGTCTGCAGATGTCCCCAAATTCGTGTTTTGTCCATATGGTCGTCCACCTGTGATATACGTATTACCTGGCAACTTGAATTCACCGTCATAGTTTCGTAAATCGATGAGTAAACTAGCATTTCCAAGTAGTGACCCATAGTTTGTGATACCACCAGAAAAGCCATTAGAACCAGTTCGTGGAGTACCAGAGAAGTTCCCACCATAGATGCGATTATCTGAATTTCCAGTGACAGTATGTCCACCACTTGCGCCATAGGATGCACCCATTGAAGCATTAATGACGCCTTCATAAACGGTCACTCCTACGTTTCCGACAATTTTTTTGTCATCCCATCCGCCACCAGATAAGAACCAGTCTACTTGACCATCATTGACGATGGTTTGTCCGTTACCATACACACGTGTACCTGCATAGCCTGTACCTTCTAACGTATCAGCGATTCCACCATTTAATATGTTTGAGCTATTTCCTTCAATAACCCCTGAATAAGAACCACCATAAGTCCATCGCGCTACAGTATTATTTAATACTGTTTGTGTATCTCCTTTAATATAGATGTCCCATGTATCATTTGAAGCAGGATAACCACCTCCACCTACAACGTCCCAACCAGAAGCTTCCCCACGATTTTTCTTCGTGGTCGAATAGGCTAAATCGGTTGGCATTGATCCGGAATAGGCAAAGCCAGCTCCGCCGATTGAACCATCTGCATTAGCCGTTCCAACTTCAATCGTTGTGTTACCTTCGATGTAGCCACCGCGACCTGCTGCTGTTGTCCAAATTGCACCATTATTGAATGAACCACTGACTAATTTTGAGGTGATGTTACCGAAGACTTTGAACTCTGCTGCAGCTTTGGCTAAATCCGCTCTTTGTTGTGGTGTATACGCATCATAGGTTGTTTCATTTGATGCCCCAATCCCACTTTTATTGAATTTAACCACGTTATTGCCGGCGCCCCCATTGAAGTCATTGATTCCACCGGCAGATGGGGTTCCTGCTTTGACCGTATTCGTGATATTCCCAGTGACCGTACCGGTATAACGATTGCCGCCTTCAAATTCTGCCCGTCCAGCACTGTATAAACTACTATCCAAATTTGTTTCGATTCCGTCAGTTGAACGATTGGTTCCGATATTTCCTCGAGAGGACCCACCGATGAATCGTTCCCCTGCGCCGTACCAACGACCATAACCTGAAATGTTATTGGTTACTTTTCCACCAATATTCCCGTAGATGACACCACCATAAAAGGTACTTAATTGAAACCCTGTTGCACTATTTGTAATCCCGATAGTTGTAGATACAGTGCCCGTAACATTTGCTGTATTGGTCGCACTGGTTCCATTTCCACCACCGTACAAATTCGTGATTCGTCCACCCGCATTATTGATAATCGTAGAGACGTTTCCATCAACGGTACCAATATTAGCTCCTCCTGCTAATGTATTGATTCCCCCATTATTCGTATTGTTGATAACGATACTCGTATTCCCTTTCAGCGTGCCGCCATTTTGATTACCACCAAAGATATTCCATGTATAAGAACCTGTCGTATTGATGGTGATTACCGGATTCCCTACGACATCTCCTGAATTGCTTCCACCATAGATTGAAATACCATTACCGTTTGCTCCCCCATTCAAATTCAAGCTGTGTCCATTCATATAGAAGTAAGAGCCGGTATAGCTAATATTTCGTAAAGTAATCGTTGAACCAAAGTAAGCATTCGCAGTAAAAGCAAGTGTTTTTGCACCAGATGGTACCGTTAAATCTTGTGTGATTGGATCATCTGAATGGCCAGTGATCACTAGTTTATTTACTTTATCTTTTAATGAGGCAAACGTAGCATTAGTTGCATCGACCGTACTTGGAATATTGTTAGCGACTGTTGCAGCTGTTAATGTGACGTTTGATCCAATATACATGACGTAATCTTGCATATTGCCCGCATGATACAAATCATTTAATGCCGCTTTTACTCCGGCATCTGATGCAGCATATGTCTGGTAAGCTTGCGTGCTATCTGTGGGATTTGGTACAACAAGTACTTTCGTCTTATCCGCGGTAGCAATCGTATCTTTGATCGAAGCATCTGTACTTCTCAAAGAGCGGAACGCCTGTTGTTTAAATACTGCTTTTAATTGTAGATCCTTCGTCACTGTTAATTGGCTGATTTCTTCATTCGTATAGAGTTTGCCTTCAACTTCCCAACCGTTCAATTGTTGATCATCCGCAAAACTCGGGATATCATTACTTGCTAATTTTTCGTTTTCCTTCACTGTCAGTTCTTTAACTTCCGCTCCTGATTCGAATAAATGAGTGCTATCTGTCATAAAAGTTAAAGTAAAGTGTTTTTCTTCAGTCGTCGATTCTTGTGTCTGCGCCTCTGACTGTTTCACCTCCTCTTTTACTGATTCTGTTGTCTGTGTGACTGTCTCTTCACTTTGCATGGTTTGATCAATCGACTCTTCTGTTTGAGTTGTGGGTGATAGAGTGACTGAGTCATTTTCAGCATCCACTGCCTGCACGACGGTTGACAATGGAGAAGTTATTCCTGAAAAAAGAAGCATTGCGGCAACACACATAACAATATTTTTTTTCATCTTATCTTCCCTTCTGCTTCATACAACAAAATTAACTTATTGATAATTATTATTGCTTGCTTGATTCTTTTTGTATTGTATAATGTTAAATCCAGTTATTTTTAAAAAAAATTTCTTTATTACTGAAAAACGATTATTTTTTTTCAGAGCATTTTATTTGACTTTAAAAAATAACAAGCGATTTCAAAAAAATTCAATTGAAAGTAAAAAAGCTGTTATATCAACGTTAATCATGTGTCGCTAATTCGCTTTATCACCCATTTTCTGCTTATTTAATTTTCTACCATGAAAAAAGAATGAAATTTTCATGAATTATATTATAGTAAAGAACCAGTCATTTTTTTAAACGGCTATTTTTCCGAGTGCGTTTTGTTGTTTTTTTATTTCGAGTTTTGCATTATAATCTTATTTTTTTGTTTATACTCATCGAATGACCATGCGTAATCCCTTCAAAAATGAATACATTCTATTCCCAAACACCATTTTTCATAAATAAGCCATCATTCATAAAAATTTGTAAAATACAATTTTTCATGAATGATGGCTTATTTGTTTGAACACTTATGTTCCGACCTTAAAGGATCAATTTTAGACTCCACTATTTTCGACTCAAACCTCTGTAACAAAAATTTTATCTACCTGTCTCAACATTATTAGCTACCGATCTAAACAAACAGCTATTTTTATAAACGATAGCGCAACTATTCGTGACCGTAACCCCAACTACACTCACTTATCATTAGTTATTCGCTTAAATCTACTTAGAGTAACTACGACAATATATCATTCCCGCTTCTATTGAAGCCACGATTCCCAGCATACTCTTATGATCGTATTTCCCAAGAGTATTTCCCCGTCGGATTGCTTCAATTGATCCATTCTTCGCCCCCTTATCCCGTTGCGAGTCAAGAAGTGAGACAAATGATCCATTTGATTCAATGTTTGATCGAACTTCTATATCAATGGTTTATCGTTATCTAGTTTTTCTAAAAATCAAGCATTTTGAGTCTTACTTGAATCATAGATTTTCTTTATCCAACATAACAATAGCTGGCAACGGGTAATAATAGATTGCTTTTAAACAATCGCTCGAACACATTGTATAACGCTTGTTTCCGTTATATTTAAATATAATTTATTCTTTTTTGAAAAATTATTTAAATATAACTTACGCGAGTACTTGACTTTTTTAGTAGCGCAGAAAAAAAATAGATTAGGTATTTAAAATACCTAATCTATCAGCGTTTTACTATTGATGGAACGATGCAGCGATTCGCTAAAATTTTATAGAATAAGCGAACCATTTAAATGAAGTTTATTTTTTTATTGAAATCTTACCTGAAGGATGCTCAAATTCCCCGTACGAAAGTGCAGAAAAGATTTTCTTTTACAATAGTTCTCCAAATTTATTGATATAGATTTTTTTCATGAATGTAACTAATCCTAAATAAGCGATAACAGTCACGATCAACCAAATCCAATAGTTAGCTGGTAATGGTAACAATCCTAGTCCTTCACCAAAATTAGTAAAAGGAAGAACAGAACCTACCAGAATACCTAATGTTGTAATTGAAAACATAATAAAAGTGGCATTACTTTGCAAGAAAGGCACTTTAGGTGTCCGTAACGCATGTAACACTAAGGTTTGCGTCCATAAAGATTCAACAAACCAACCAGCATGGAACAATGCGATAAATAGAACTTGTTGTGAGCCAGTCAATGTATGGTAACTTCCACCAACCACTGCTGGACAAATCACAAAGTACATCAATAGATAGGTCGTGATGTCAAAAACGGAACTCGTTGGTCCGAAGTACACCATAAATTTGCCAATACTTGATGCTTCCCATTTTTTTGGTTCATGCAAATATTCTTTATCCATTCTATCCCATGGCAAAGAGATACAAGATACATCATAAATCAAATTTAAGAATAAAATTTGTAACGGTAGCATAGGTAAAAATGGAAGGAATGTACTAGCTACTAAGACAGAAAACATGTTGCCAAAGTTTGAACTAGCTGTCGCTTTGATGTATTTCATAATATTGCCGAAAGTCTCTCTACCTGACAATAATCCTTTTTCTAAAATCATCAAATCTTTTTCTAACAAGATAACATCCGCTGATTCTTTTGCAATATCTACTGCTGTATCTACTGAAATACCGATATCTGCGACTTTCATTGCTGGTGCGTCGTTGATACCATCGCCTAAAAAACCTACTGTGTGACCATTGTTACGTAAGGCAGTGGTTAATCGTGCTTTTTGTTGCGGATTCAATTTGACAAAGACATCATGTGCCTCAGCAACTTTTCCTAATTCCTTATCAGACATCTCAGCGATTTTCTCGCCAGTGATCAATTCATTGATTTGTAAGCCTACTTGTCGACAAACAGAACGTGTGACCAACTCGTTGTCACCAGTCAATACTTTTACAGCAACACCATGATCTTTCAAAGCTTTCAATGCTTGTTTGGTTGTTTCTTTTGGTGGATCAAGGAAAGCAAGATAGCCAATCAAGACCATTTCTGACTCATCTTTCACTGAAAATTCTCCAACGACACTTGGATTCGTTTTTTGCGCGACACCGATCACACGCAACCCATCTTCATTCAAGTCCTTCACTTTCGCCAAAACTGTTTCTCTTTGTTCAGCAGTCAATGGTTTGACTTCACCACCAAGGTCGATGTATGAAGAGATACTTAACATTTCTTCGATTGCACCCTTTGTGATCATTTGCGTTTTTCCAGCTGGGTCAGCCACCACGACACTCATTCTTCTACGTTCAAAATCAAAGGGGATTTCATCTACTTTTTGATAACGAATCTTCTCTGTATCTAACGTCTCAACTGCTTCATCGATAATGGCAACATCTAAAAGATTCTTTAATCCAGTTTGGTAGTAACTATTCAAGTAGGCGTGGCGCAGTACTCGGTCATTTTCATTTCCTTCACAATCCATGTGGTATTCTAAAATAATTTTATCTTGAGTCAATGTACCTGTTTTATCTGTACAAAGGACATCGATCGCACCAAAATTTTGAATGGCATTTAGATTTTTGATGACTGTTCCTTTTTTTGCCATAGCACTGGCACCTTTGACCAGATTTGTCGTAACGATCATCGGTAGCATTTCTGGTGTTAACCCAACAGCGACTGATAAACCAAACAAGAATGCTTCTAACCAGTCTCCTTTTGTAAATCCATTGATCACGATCACAGTTGGTGCCATCAATGCCATGAATTTGATCAACAACATGGATGTTTTTTGGATGCCTAATTCAAAGCTTGTTTTTATCGGTTTTTGTGATAAGTTTTGTGCCACATGTCCAAACATCGTGTCGTTCCCAACAGAGATGATGATACCTTCTGCACTACCACTGATCACATTGCTTCCCATGAATGCAATATTTTCATAACTCGTTTCGCTTTGTGTTCTTCCAGAGCACACAGTCGCATGTTTCTCAACGGGATAGCTTTCACCCGTTAATGCCGCTTGTGAGATAAATAAATCTTTAGCAGAAAGCAACCGCATGTCTGCTGGGATCATATCTCCCGCTGACAAACGAACTTGATCGCCACAAACAATTTCCTCCATAGGAATTTCTTTGTATTCACCATCTCGTTTTACGGCAGCTGTTACTTTCACCAATGATTTCAACTTTTCAGCAGCTTGGTTCGAACGTACGGATTGGATCAAGGTCATCGTGCCACTGACTAACACCATGGCAAAAATTATGATTACACCAAACAAATCTTTATCTGCTGGAGCAGCTAATAGATACTCGGTGATAAAAGAAATAATTCCTAAAGCAATCAATACTAATGTGAAAGGGGTGATAAACGCCTTGATCACTTCTACAATAAACGGCGTTTTCTTTCCATATGAAATACTATTATTTCCATAAGTTTCTCTTAAATTTTCTACTTGTTCTGAAGACAAGCCTTTTTGTGTTGTTTGAAATAAGTCAAATAACTGTTGCTTATTTTTACTAGCAAAACCAGCGTAGACTTTTTTTGTTTCTTTCTTTTTTTCCATCTCGTGTTCCTCCTTTGATCTTATCAAGCACACACTGATATCTGTTGTGCGCTTGATCGTTTATCTAATCAACGGAGACAGAGTGTTCTAAAGGCGCTGAGAACAGATAGATAATAGTCTCAACATAACAACGCTTTGTCTCCTTGTACACCGGACTTTCATCCATTTGTTCTCATCTCCTTTCGTTTACTTAAATTACTTTCTTGGCCGACTACTGGATACTTCAACTTCCCAACTTGATCACCCTCTAACACCTTTTTATTTGAAAAAACAGATTGGTGAGAAACAAAAAACCTTTCGCCAAAACTCAGCGAAAGGTCAAAAAAGTGCACAAAAAAAAGCATGGATGATCTACTCGTTGAGTTTTGGCACTATACAACGTAAAAAGCAAAAGCGCTTTTAGCTACCTTATGAAAAGCCTTATCTCGACAATTCCTGTTCTACCCATTGGCGTCTCTCGACATTTTTGGGCAGTAGCCTATGTTTGTATAGGAGCCTCACCTAACAAATCTTATTCAGTTTTCCCTCACCTAATGTAACAACTATTGGCTGGAATGTCAAACACATTTTCAAAAAAATTGAAACTCTAAGGGATTCGTTTGTCATGTTTTCTTTCTCTAGGTATAATGAACCTATCACAACAGATCGGAGTGAAGGATATGGAACGTACACTTGTTATTATCAAACCTGATGGGGTAAGACGTCATTTGATTGGCCGAATCATCCAGCGTTTTGAAGAAAAAGGATTCGCAATCGCTGAAATGAAATTCGCGACGATGACTGAAAAACTAGCAAAAGAACACTATCAACATCTATCTAATCGAAGCTTTTTCGATGACTTGATCGACTATATGACTTCTGGTCCAGTCGTCTATCTGGTATTAACAGGTGAAGATGTGATCGATCTCGTACGCAAAATGGTCGGTGCAACAAAAGCAGCGGATGCCGTTCCTGGGACGATCAGAGGCGATTTTGCCTTACCTGGTACAGAAAATATCATTCACGCTTCGGATTCACGAGATGCAGCCAATACTGAGATCACACGTTTCTTTCCGCCATTCGATACAAAGAAAGTAGAAGATGCGAAAAAATAAATTTTTTGCTCACTGACTTTTTGAGTGCATAAATTTTTGATCATCTTATTGATATGCCAGTCCTTCTGTTAGAGGTCATGCTCCACACGTTTAGTGAGAGGATTGACTCAATACTAGAGGGACTGGTTTTCCTTTTGTATTAAGTCAAATGCCCACTAAATAGCCGCTTTCAGCAAATCTCTAGCGTTGTGCTTGGATAGACAATAGTTTTTCTTCTAATTCATCTCGCTCTTCTTTGCCTAAGGTATACTCGATCACTGCAAATAATGACTCAAACTCCTCTTTTTTGATGGGTTCCCCTAATGCGGTGGCGATCAATCGACGATAATAATCGGACATCAAATTCTCGTAAATGACTGCTGTCTTTGATTTCAAACCTAAACAACGATACATATCTTCATTGATGCTTCGTGCTTTTTTATATCTTTTTTTGTCGATATAATAGATAGTCAAATTCTTTAAAAAAAGAAACAAACACTGATCATAACCTGACTTCATTGCTTTACGCATTCGTTTTTTAATTTTCAAATAATTGTTTTCGATAAAGGAATCGCTGAAAATAAAGGGGAACTCTGCTAATAAGTCTAGTTCATATCGACCAAATTCTTCCAGTTTCATAAAGTAATCTTCGATCATTCGTATCTCATATCCCAAAAATTCCAATTGGATATCTGGCTTCACACTTGATTTCCAATACATATGTATATTCAGTACGAGATAGTAAAGATCAGCCGTTCGCTTAAATTGCTTGCGATTGTCGGCAATTTCTTTGTAGGGATCAAAATCATCCTCCTGAACTTTATTCAAAAGATTACGTGTTTTTCTCGTTTTCCGTGGTTCTTCCACTTGATTTCGTAGCGATTCGTATTCAGTAAGTGTGATATTCAACCGATCAAGAAATGCCATCAGTGTTAAAAAAGAAATTTTTTTGATCGTACGATTCTCGATCCCCACAAGCGAAGTTTTTGAACATATCCCTTCTGCCAATTGTGACTGTGTCAACTTGCGACTTACCCGTAATTTTTTGATCAATTCTCCATCGTGCATAATACGCCTCCTTTAGTGTGTGCATTTTCCAATAAGATCCTCTTCGTCAGAACAACAACCGAAAAAGAGAAATAACTATCGAAATATTTATTGCATTCACTAATTAAGTACGCATAAATAAAAAAAATATTTGAAGAACAATAAAAAAACTTCTAAAAAGTGAAATTACAACTTTTTAGAAGTTTAGTAAGGTTGTGAAAGAAGCGCTTTGACCTGAACAGTAAGATGAAAAGGCAGAAAATAGTTCCTCATATTTTTTGATTTTTCTGTTTAGTGTTGAAGGTCAGCTACTTGAACACCGTTGATCCAGGTTGTGAGAAAGCCGTTCAGCTCCGAATATTAAGACGAAACTTGAGGAAATAGCTTTCTATATTTTTTCAAGTTTTGACTTAATATTGAAGGAGCTGGCTTTCGAACACCGTTTATCATAGGTTGTGAAAGAAGCCTTCAGATAGCTTGCTCCTTCACCGACATCTAGCCATGTCTATGGTTTGTCCGCCGATCCATCCTCTGCAGGGTATAGATTGGTTGTTGTTTGATCATGATTTTTAGAATAGACACTTGTTGAGGCTGCACCTTTTTCTTTTTCAATTTGTTGGTTCCGTTGCACTTGATTCTTATAGTCATACTTTGCAGGATCGATCGTCGTAAATCCATTTGGCACATAGAATCGCAAAAGATTTTCTTGATTGAGTTTATCAGAAAGACTCAAAGCTGTTTTTACCTGATTTTGTTCTTGTGCGACTTTTTGTTCCGCTGCTTGGTTTTCTTCAAGTAATGCCCCTGTTTTCGTATCATAGATTTTTCCACCTAATACGGTGTAATCCGGCGCGACAAAATTCCCATTTCTGAATGCCACGACTTGATCATGTTGAGGTGAAAGTAAATCTGTACCAAAATGGATATAATTTTTGTCCTCGATTCCTAATAAATGGAGTAAAGTTGGTAAAACATCGATTTCACCACCATACTCATGTTTGACTGTTCCTTTTGTATAACCTGGAATATGGAACATCAGCGGTACTCTTTGCATCTGCGCATTATCAAAATCGCCCCATGTTTCTGGATCTTTTCCTAGTGCTGAAGCAAGGTCTTTATTGTCCGTATTTGAGATACCAAAATGATCCCCGTAAATCACGAACATCGAATGGTCATAAATCCCAGAAGCTTTCAAATAAGTAAAGAACTGTTTGAGCGACTGATCTAAATAATGGGCCGTTCGCACATAATTATCAACGGTACTATTTCCTGTATTTAACGAAGGAAAATCAAAGTTTTTGTCATCTGTATAATAAGGGGTGTGATTCGTGACAGAAAGAAACTTCGCATAAAATGGTTGTTGCAAATGTTCGAGATAGTTTGCGGATTCTCGAAATAGATTTTTATCTAAAATACCATAGCCAAGCATCTCATCTGAATCATCGAAATATGAGCGATCAAAGAAATTATCATACCCTAGATTTTTGTATACATGATCACGATTCCAGAAACTACCGACATTTCCATGAAAAACCGCACTGGTATAGCCTTGTGTCTGATCCAAGATGGCTGGAGCAGCTTGGAACACATTATCTGAACCTAATTCTGTAAACAACGAACCTTGGGGTAACCCAAACGTCCCGGTTTCCAACATGTTCTCAGCATCACTGGTTTTCCCTTGTCCAACTTCATGGAAAAAGTTATCAAAACTGATTGTTCCCTGATCGGTAAAGAGACTATTTAAAAAAGGAGTGACTTCTTGTCCATCTACTTTCATATTGATCAAAAATTGTTGAAAACTTTCCAAATGCAATACGATCACATTTCTTCCTTTTGCAAGTCCAAACATCTCTGGATCAGGAACAGCGTAATGAGATTTGGTGTAATCGAGGACTTCATCTAAGCCATTGCTGCTTGCATGCGCTCTGACACTGCTAGTGATCCCTGTTTTTATCCCATCATAAATCGTATAGGCATCAAGTCCAAGATATTTGACAATATAAGAACGATCGAATGTCCGTTGCAATAATTGAGGGCGATTCGCTTCACTCATTGCCAGATTGCCAGAAAAGATCAACGCAGACAAACAAGTCACCGCAACCGCCACTGGCTTACGCACAGGGGGTGCTTTCAATGGTACTTTTTTTATAAATACGCGAATCAGCAGAAAAGCAAAGACGGCGATATCGATCCAATAAAGGATATCATGAGGCTTCATCAAAGAAAAAGAGCTACCAGACAATCCCTGGGAAACCTTGAAGAAACCTAGTGCTGATTTAACGGTAATGAAATCTGTGAACTCACGATAGAAAATAATATTCAAATATAGCAATAACGTGTTTAAAAAATCGATGATAAATAAAACGATCAAACTTGTTCTGACTTTCTTAAAATACAAAGAAATCCCAAAAAACAATAGCGTTGTCGCTATTGGATTGATCCATAAAATAAACGTTTGGATGCTTCCTTCTACGCCTAAAGAAAAATCAGTATAGTAGGCAAAAATCGTTTTCATCCAAAAGAAAAAGCCAGCAATCAAAACGATGAGTACTTGATGTTGGCCAATTTTTTTTAGTTGTGTCAAAGTCACCACTTCTCTCTAAATTATTGTTCCTGTCTATTTTGCTCCTAAACATTTAGTTTTTGCTAAAAAAATCTGTTTTTTTACTCTTTTTTATAAATTAATAACTGGTGTTCTATCGTTGCTTTTCTGCTTTCCGGAAAGTAACTGCTTCGAAAATAAGGCGGAATCTAGGCTAATTGTCTTAATTTGCCTAGATTCCGCCTTATTGATCAGAGCTGAACATTTCTTGCCCCAACTCTTCAACTAGCTGATCTCAATATTTTTATGTTAGAAAATTTGAACTTTTTTCACTTGTTTATGCGCTTGTTGCTGTTACGGTCCAGTTACTACACTAGAATTAGTCGTATTGGACGTCTCTTCGGATGAAGAGGTGGTGGTTTCAGTTATTTCTTGGATTTCTTCTGTCGTCTTCCGCCATTCAGTCAAGCGTTGATTGACCATCTCTGGGTCTACTTTTTCAGAATAACTAGAAGATACCTTTCCATTTTTTAACCGTGCGACTTTCTGTTTATCTTCGGTCAAAAGCAGCACGCTCAAGTGCTTGTCCCCGTGTTGGACTTGCCTGATTGAAATGGCACTTAATACATCATTGACATTGATGAATTGATTTTTTTCCTTGTCTTTTGGCAGATAAATCTCTAATTCTCCCTTTTCATAGTTCGCTACAACTTCGTAGTCCGCCCACCAATAGGTTGAAAATTCTTTTTTGAATTCATCTACTGAAGCTTTATTTGCAATGGTTGTTTCTGGTTCTTTGTGCGCAAGATCAGCGGTCATTTTACCAGAAAATACTGCGGATAACATAAGTATTATAAAAAAGCCAATTAACCAAAAGAGAAGAAAAGGCCTTTTTTTTCGCATACCTTCTTCCACTCCCATTCAAATTTACCTAATCTATTATATACAAAAAATGAAACTTTAAGCGAAGAAATTAAAGAAAAAAATAAAAAATAACGCATATCGATGATGTAGGAAAGTGAAAATCCCGAGATCATTGTGAATCTCGGGATCATTTTTTAAATTAAAAAATTTCAAAAAAGAACAAATTTCTAATCAAACAGAAAAACTATTTGTATCAGCTACTTCTTTGAACCAGTAGCCAGATTTTTTGATCGTCCGTTTGCCATCAGCTAGATCGACTGAAATAAAGCCATAGCGATTTTTATACGCATTCGTCCATGACCAGTTATCCATACACGTCCACATGTGATAGCCTAAGCAGTTCGCACCTTCTTCGATTGCTTGATGCACATATTTTAAGTGTTCTTGGACAAATTCGATGCGATAATCATCATGGATCATTCCGTCAGCTTCAATAAAGCGGGCTTCATTTTCAACACCCATACCGTTTTCTGAGATAAAACAGTCGATGTTGCCGTAGTTGTCTCGAACATTGATCAAGATATCGTAAATACCTTTTTCATAAATCTCCCACCCACGATAAGGATTCATTTTACGTCCTGGCATTTCATAGTTATCAAAGTAATCTTCGGGCATTGGGCCATTTGTTGTATCGATTGCTGTTTCTTTAGCTTTGACACGGCGTGGCTGATAATAATTGATTCCTAAAAGATCCACCGTATTATTTTTGATAATTGCTAGATCTTCTTCCTGTATGTCCGGAAGAATCTCTAGCTCAGTTACGATCTCGATCAATTCTTGTGGAAATTCTCCTTTAACAGCGGGATCTAAAAATGAGCGATTGAAAAAGGCATCGGCGATTTGCGCAGCTTTCACATCGGCAGGATCGTTCTCATTTCTTGGATAACTAGGTGTTAAATTTAAGATGATCCCGATTTTACCGTCTTGTTTTGTTTCATGATAGGCTTTGATAGCTAACGCAGAAGATAATGCCTCGTGATAGCCAACTTGAACTGCTTTTTTCATATCCGACTCTTCAGGATAATGCCAACGATATAAATAACCAGCTTCGACAGGAACGATTGGTTCATTATGCGTGAACCATTTTTTTACCTTCGTTCCAAATAATTCAAAACAAGTTTTGGCATACGTTTCATAAGCTTCGACAGTTTCACGGGCGAACCAACCACCTTTTTCTTGAAGGTACATCGGCATATCGAAATGATACAAGTTAACAAATGGCTCAATACCATGTGCAATCAGTTCATCAAAATAACTATTATAAAATGCGACTGCTTGGGGATTGACTGCACCTGTATCATCTGGAATCAAGCGACTCCATTGAATAGATGTCCGAAATGAATTATGTCCGGTTTGTTTCATCAACTGAACGTCTTCTTTATATTTTGTATAGACTTGCGACGCTTTTTCCGGACCGACTTGATCAAAGAATTTTTCTGGCTCTTTGGAAAACCAATAATCGAAAATATTGTCTCCTTTATGATCGCCAGGTACCCGACCTTCTGTTTGTGGTCCACTTGCTGCAGAACCCCACCAAAATTTTTCTGGAAATTGATATGTTGTCATTTTTGCACCTCGTTGATTCTTTTCATTTATGTTTTTTTATGTCGCACATCTCAATACAGCAAACGTTTTCTCCGCTTACAACCATTATTATAAACCGTTTCCTCCAAAAAGACTAGACCAATTAGGATAAATAATAAAATCGAACCAATAAGACTAAAAATGTTTACTTTACTTCCCAGCAAACTTCTCCTGGAACCACTCTAAAACATCAATCGCTTCAAAAACTTACTTTTTGTAGCCATTTATTTCATGTTGCTGGATTCAATGGTATAATCACTTTATCCAATCTACTGGGGGCATTATTTTGAAAAAAACATTGATTTACTTTACGTTGATTTTTGCCTTATTCGCTTTTTCTGGCTGTAATCAATCAAATCACTCAACGGAAGAAACAACGAATACGACCACTTTTCAGGCGGATAAATCTGATATAACAAATAGCACCTATACACTGAAGGTCCGAAAAAACATGGACCTTGCCAATGCAGAGATCAAATTTAAAGACGACACGATGGAATGGACACGAACATATGCTGAGTCTGAAACTGATACAGCAAGCACGTCTCCAGAGAAAATCGTGTTAACCGATGTCAAGATCACAACTGAAAATGAGGAGTATACGATCGTTGGTAAAAAAGACGGTTCGACTCAGACTTTTCATTTTAGAAAAATCGGTAATTTTCGTATAGAAGATGATGAAGGTAATATCTATACGTTATAGTTTGAGTGCATAACATAAAAGTAGCAGTCGAGACAGAAATGTTTCATCTCGAAAAATAAGGCGTCATCCACGAAAATTGTTTTCCTAATTTTTGTGGATGGTGCCTTATTTTTCGAAGCGGTTACTGCTATTTCGACGTTTATTCAGTTTTAAAATATGCTTTCCCACTCATGTTTCTTTTCATTAGATCGTGCATCTTTTAGCCGTTTTTCACTATGAAAGCTCACAATGATGAGTCAATTTTCTGATACATGCTCATCACTAAAAATTCTAAGTTTTCTTAATTAATTTTGTTTCTATCCTGTGTTTCTGCTATAGTAAAGAAGCACTTGATATACTAAGGAGAAAGAATATGCAGACAGCAAATACTCAAGATTACTGTACCTGTACGACGAATCAAAATGTACACACAGAGATCAACGACCAAGGAAGAGCCAATTTTTGTGACCATTGCCATAAAATGATCGAGGGTTCGAATCAACCTTTTGAGTTTTTTACAAGCCGAGAAGAGTCGAACAAAGAAACAAATAGTTAAAAATACAAAAAAAGAGCGCGGAACAGAAATGTTTAGTCTCTAAAAATAAGGCGACAACTACAAAAATCATTCTTCCACTTTTTGTAGTTGTTGCCTTATTTTTTTAAGAGAGAACTTCTATCTCCATCGTTTATTCAGTTACAGGTTGAAAACAATCAGTGAATTTTGCTTTTGTCTCGCCTTACATAGCACCAGACGAATCTAATTGCTGCCCTTTAGCATGTTGATTGTCAGTATAATAACTTCCAGACTGCTGTTCTTCTAATTCAGCCAATTTTGCTTGAATCTGCTCAATCACGACTTGTGCATCTTCAGGTCTTTCAACAAAATCAAAGGCATCACCATCTATTTGGATTTTTGGACAAACATCAAAGTCTTCGTACCATTGATCATATCGTTCATTTAACGAGCGGTAATACTGATAGAGCGTTTCATCACTATCCAATTGTTCATAGTCTCGTCCACGTTTTTTGATTCGTGCCAACATCGTATCAAGAGAGACTTTGATATGCACGAGTAGATCGGGTCTTTTTTTAGGTGCAACATCATCTAATTCATGAAGCATCGTATCTAAGAGGTTATCGTATTGTTGGACTTCAATATCTGACACACGACCTAAATCAGCATTTAGATGAAACAATAAACTGTCTTCATAAATTGAACGGTCCAATACGTTATCATCATGGTTCAGTGCATTTTTCATAGCTAAAAATCGTTTATTCAAAAAAAAGATTTGTAATAAAAACGCATATTGCTCTGGATTAGAGTAAAACAAAGGTAGTACCTCGTTGTCCTCTACATTTTCATAAAATGGTGTTGAATCAATCTTTTTGGCAAGCATATCGGTCAAACTACTCTTTCCTGCGCCAATTGTTCCTGAAATCAATATCACTGACATCTAATCCCTTCTCATTCTATAAATATTCGCCTTTATAAGCACTTTTGGGTAACATCTTAAAATCATATGCTTGGATCGCTTCGAACGTTTTTACATATGAATGTAAACTTTGGGTGATCATCAAATTAGTAGGTACCGTTTCTTCTTGAAAAATGATGATCGGTTTGTCCATCATCGTGGCGACGCCTAATTCATAGGCAGTGCCAGGATCGATCGTCTGATGTTCAAAGTCTAGGATTGCTACAACTTGTTCTGCCGAGGCAAGTTCTTTCATGTCTCTCTCGTAGACTTCTTGCGCCCATCCGCTACTAAACATCTCATAATTACTGTGTTGATGGTGTCTTGGTGAGTAGAAACTATCCACCGTTGGATTGGCAGTCAATGCCGTTTCAACCTGAGCAATCCGCTCGATTTGTTCATCTGAAAAGAAAGGTCCTGCTAAATAAATATAACTCATTATTTAATCTCCTGCATCATTGATTTCGTTTGTTTTTCTGTTGCACATAATTGATCGATCAGCTCAAAAGGATCATTTGAAAAATAAAGATGATTGAGCCATTTCTCAGCCATAAATCCTTCTCTTGCAAAATTCCTAATCAATTCTTTCAATCCTGAATAATACCCATGAACATCAAGGATACCAATTGGTTTTTCTGGTACCAAGCCGATCGCCATCCAGGAGAGTAGCTGCGAAAATTCTTCAAGTGTACCTAGTCCTCCAGGAAAAACCAGCACTGCTTCCCCTTTTTCGAATAATAGTTCCTTACGTTTATCGATCGTTTCTGTTGGTATAAACGTCGTCACATCTGTTTTTGGTAATTCTTCAGAAAACAGCCCGACTGGATAAATACCTGTTACTTGTCCGCCATTTTGTAAGATCGTGCGACTAAAAACACCCATGATACCCGAATCTGAGCCACCATAAACCAATTCAATTTGTTTTTCTGCCATATATTTTCCAATCGTTTCAGCTAACAGAATATACTTCTGATCTTGTCCAAAACGTGAACCACAAAAAATAGTCAACTTCAAAAAAAACACATCCTTACTAATCGATCTACCTTTATTCTACTCTTGTTTTTTTAAAATAAAAGACTAGATTTAGTTGTATTTTAGTGTTATGCAAAATAAAAAACACTATATATAGTGTTTTGTCTTAGGATAGCATTTCAATAGATTATGTTTTAATACTATTTTTTAAATAACTAAAAACTAAAAAAACGTATGGTCTTACTTTGTGATATTCTCTTTCTTTCGACTTTCTTGCGAATAACATTTGACTTCTGTTGAAGAAAGAAATCTATTTTATTTCTTTTGTTATTTTTATTTGTATCGATCAACAAATTCTCAATGGCTGATCCGTTAGAAGATAGAAAACAGTCAAAACATGGCTGAGGTCAGTACGCATGACTTGCCTTGATCATTGATAAGGGTTCGGAAAAAGCGATAAACGATGTTGTGGATCATTACTTATTCTTTCGATCTTACTTCTGATCAATCGTCCTTGGGTATACGTGTTGGACAAAAAAAGAAGAGGGAACGATTGTCCCTCCTCTTTTGGCACAGTAAATAAAAGCCCATACATTTTATTCATTTAATCGACAAAAAACCTAGCAATCTCTTTTAAGATTCGATACAATGAACTCGGTCGATGGTTTCCATTGACTATGGCAAACTTGATTGGTCAATGCGTTGACTACTCAAGCCCTCAATTTTTAGCTGCCACTAAAAATTGGGGGGCCTTTTTTATTTGACTGTTTCTATCTGCCATTTATGATACTGATTCCCAGATGGAGAGTCAAGCGAATCTGAAAAGCTACGAAAAACTGTACCATTTTTCGCCCATTTTTTTGTATAACTTATTTTATCGATTTAAATCAATCGTTGGATGCGTCAATAATTGGTCCACTTGCTTTCTGGTCGTCAGTGGCACATCCCCTTGGATCGTGTGGGCTAAGCGTGAATTACCTAAAGCAAATTGGACGGTTCGATCCAATGACCATTCCTCACTATAGCCTAATAAAATCCCCGCAGCAAAGGCATCACCTGCTCCGATACGATCTAAACTATCCAGTGGATAAGCTTCTGTTTCGATCCATTCTGTCGAAGTCATCAGATAGCCACTTAGTTGTTTCTTTTCACTGGTTGATTGCCGTGTCGTACCAGCAAACCAGTCAATTTGGTAATCACTTAAAAATTCTTGGAACGAACGAATCTTGGCAGAACGACTGGAAAGGTCGATCGGCCTCTCTAATAATTCAGACAAATCACGAACAGAACCAAAGATGACCGTGCAATAGGGCAGTATTTCTTGATAACGTTCCTTCATCACTCTTTTTTTATCTGGCTCTTGGTTTAGACTCGGACGAAAATTAAAATCAAAACAAACTTTTTTTCCTTTCCTATGCGCTGTTTTTGCTACAGCAAGCGCCACTTCCGCTGAATGCTCATTCAAACTCAAACTGATGCCACAGATGTGGACTAAATCAACTGTTTCGATAAAGTCCTCGATGGCATAATCAGCCACTGTAGCTAAGCCAAAAGAACTGTTTTTACGATTTTGATAGGTGATTTCTGTTGGTCTGATCCCATAGCCCATCTCAGCAAAATAAGTACCGATATGTTGTTCTTTTTGAATGACATAGGAGGTATTGATGCCTAAACTCTTCAAATTAGCTAACGCTGCATCTCCCAAACGATTGGCTGGTAGTGCCGTCAACAAGTAACTTTCCAATCCAAAATGTGCTAGATTACCAACTAGATTCACACCTGTTCCAGTATAAGCCATACGCAAAGTGTGTGTTTGTTCCAACATCAGATATTCAGGAGGTGTCAGCCTCAACATCACTTCACCAAATGCACCGATTTTCATGGTCACTCACCTGTTTTCACTAATTTTTTCATCATTTCCAACAACTGACGGACTTCCTGTGGTCGAGTGTCACCTGTCTCTGGATCAATGATCGAACTATAGACGTGGGGGATGATTTTTTTGACTCCTGCATCTAATGCGATCTGAACGATTTCTTCAAAATTCGTCAAATCGATTCCACCTGTTGGCTCTAAATAAAAATCAAACGCTGCACAAGCTGCTGCAACAGCTTCATATTCTTTCTTATGCGCCAATCCCTTCATTGGAAAATATTTGATCGAGCTTCCACCCATATCCTGTAACAAACGAATAGCTGTTTCGATCGGTACCATCGCAGCAGGGCCTTGGCTACTTAAAGGACCAGTGGCAAGATTGACGTATCCTTCTTTTCCAGTTGGAGAAACTAAACCATTGACGATCGTGTCTGACTGTCCTAAGACCGCACGAGAAGCGCCAACACCTGTGAAAACTTGGTTGACATGTTGGGGTTGTAATACTTTCGCCAAGCGAGTCACCATCTGGCTTTGTTTTGGATCGCCGGCACCTAAGCCGATCGATAAGGCGTTATTTGTTGCTTCTTGGTATTTTTTCATGTCTGTGATAGCTGCATCATCACTCGGATAATTTTTAGATAAAACACCTAGTAGGATATGCCCTTTGGCTGCTTCATAACATTCTTTTGCATTTTCGACAGAATTGGCTAGCACATTCAAACAGATTCTATCTTCAAGATAATTTGGGGTCAATGACATCATGATTACTCCTTTGGTTGTAAGATTTCATTTAAACGTTGGATGATCTGTTCCATCTCTTTTTGCGTCACTGAGCGAATATCGAACTCAATGATCCCATTGTTCGCTTGGTACTCTCTGGTATAAATGACTGGGGCTTTTGCTTTTAGCTGCTCGATGATCGTCCTGGCAGAGCCTATAACGACTTGGATGCTGGCACGATAGATTTCTCGCCCAGCTGGATCTTGGACGACTTTAGCCTTGATACCTGGCAACTTTTCCAGTGCTTCGACAAATGGTTGAACTCTTTTTTTCATCGATTCACCTGATTCACTACCATGTATCAAATAATCATCGACTGCTTGGACAAAGCCTAAAACATTTTCTTTGCCGATCTTCATTGATCGACCAATGCCTTGTGATTGCAGACGAACCCAAGAAACGAGCGGATCTTTACCAATCACCATCCCTGCACTTGGACCTTCAATCGCTTTGGCACCTGAATAGATCACTAGATCAGCGCCCAATGCGGTATATTTCAGTAAGTCTTCTTCGGCTGCTGCATCAACGATCAAAGGCAGTTCGTAGTGATTAGCCACTTTTACCGCTTCTGCCACATCCAACATACTTTTCTGTACGGTATGATGACTTTTGATGTACAAAATACCTGCTGTTTGCTCGGTGATCATCGCCTCGATGTGGTCAGGTGTACATTGGTTGGCATACCCTGCCTCAATGACATGCCCACCTCCTTGTTGGATCATTAATTCCACTGGCACACCGTAATCGACATTGTGACCTTTTGGTAAAATGATTTCTCTGCGTTTGATCGTTTCGTCATAAGGGTGATGCACATGGTACATCGATCCTTGACCGATCACCGCAGCAACGGATTGAGCGATTCCAGCAGATGCGGAAGAAACGATTTGAACATCGTCTACTTCTAATTGTTTTGCCAAGTATGCACCGGTTTTCTTCATCAATTCAGCCATTTCAAAAAAATGTTCGCCCCCAAAACGCTGGGCTTCTAACACCGATTCGCTCAAGGTGGACACGCCTAAGATCGTCATTCGACCAGAAGCATTGATCACTTCATTCAAGCCAAATTTCTCATGATTCACAGTCATAACTGACACCTCCAATAATAACGCTTACAGGGATGATTTGCTGTGTGGTCGTTCGTGTATTGCCATTCGAATCCATCAATTGTTTTTCTTGATCGAGAAACTTATAAATCGTAAAGTCTGCATCAAAGCCTTCTTTGATGTTGCCTTTTGTCGCTAGGTTGAACTGTCTCGCTGGTGCGCTGGTCACTTTTTCAAGGATTTCTTTCCAAGAATAACCGACAACGTAGAGTTTCTCCATCGTCGTTGCTAAATCATATACCGGACCATTTTTACGATTTCTGATATAGATATCTGTGCTGATCGAATCGGCTTTGATTCCCGCATGGAGCGCAGTTTCTGCCACATCAAAATTGAAACTATCAGTCCCATGTCCGATGTCGAACACCACACCATCAGCAATGGCTTTTTTGACGAAGGATTTGATTTCATTGGTCGCTGGATCAATGATGCCATTAGGCTTTCCATTGAAGCAATGAGTCATCACATCATTCTTTCCCATATGCGCTAAAATTTCATCTAAACGTGGAGGCGCAGAACCGATATGGACCATTAATGTTAATCCAGCATTTTGCTTTTGGATTTCTTTTGCTAACTTTAAAGGCGTAATCCCATTTTTACCCACGACTGTTTTACTCATCCGAGCTTTTAGCCCTACAATAAAATCAGGCAATTCTGTTAGTTTTTGATGAACCAGATCTGTTTGGATTTTTGATAAATCTGCCAACTCATCTTGTTCCACAATCCCCCATTTTGAAATATTCAATAAAGCAAAAACATTTGTCTTTGCTTGCTTTGCATGTTCATAAAATGTATGGATGTTCTCCGCACCTGTCGTTCCAGCATCGATGACCGTGGTTACCCCTTTATCCACACCGATTTCATCGGGATAGTCGTAATATAATGTCATTTCTTCAAAACAATGGACATGATCATCGATCCACCCTGCGGAGAGATACTGTTCATCTGAAAGTACCAGTTCTTGTTTCCCAGATTCTTCGATATGCTTACTGATCAAGACGATCTTGCCGTTCTTCACACCGATATCAACAGGTTCTTTGCCTAACTCCTGACTGTTTCTTATAATTAAATCAAACATGACAAACGCCTACTTTTCTTTAAATTTGAATTTTGACCAAGGGTGGACGAAGGATAGTAACAGTTGTTCATCCGCCACAATGGCACCCACTTTATTTTTTCTTGGATCTTGATGTGGCGTTAATACGATCTGTAACTCATTCTTGTATTTCCCAAAAGAATCATTTCCAATGACGACATCACCCACTTGAAACGTTTCTTCATTGTCATGAGGAGGATTAGCATCTGCTTGATACGTTTTTCTCACTTCTGTTGAACGGATCACTTGCGACGTAATATCTCCTCTGCGAACGTGTTGTTCGTTCAAAACGATTCCTCGTTCGACTTCATGGGTCTGAGGAAGAAACTCAATAGCAAAAACAGTTTGGTATCGATCAACTGTACCTAACGCTTGCAACTCTTCTTCTGAAGCATACGCATTGCCGATAATGACATCATCGATAAGATTAGTCGCAAATAAATGTTTAGCCGCTGGAACGACACCTAACTGACGATGCATTTCCAATGTTGGTAAGCCATCGTTTACATCCCAAGGGCCGATTGTTCCCGTTTGAGAGGTAATAAAAGCGGCGGTACGGATGCCTTGGCGTTTAAATCGGCAACTGCACGTTTCAAAAAATTCATAAGGAAGTCCAGTTCCTGCTTGAGGATAAAAATTATGACACCCGTATAAAAACGGGGTATTCGCTTGGTGGCTCAAAATATTTTCTAAATAGGCCACATCATTACTCATATTCAATTCAATTGCTAACTGGTAAGGATTGTAAGTCAGTAGCGCTTCTTTTCTGCCATCAAAGCCTAAATCTAAACGAATCCCATCTGCACCTAGTTCATGAAAAAAACTCATGTCATCATAAGAAATGTTCAACTGTTCGAAAATCGATGGTGCGACATCTAAAATCGTTTCAAAGCCAAGTGATGAAGCATATTCGATCAATTGTTGAAATTTCTGTTTGATTTGTTCTGTTTCCTCAGTCACTTCTAACATGCTCATAAAAATTCGAGTAAACCCATATTTATGTGCCATTTCGAGATAGGCACGATCTTCTTGCGGATTGCTATGATCAGGATAAAGAGAGATTCCTAGTGAACGTTTCATATTAACGCCTGCTTTCTTTTCTATTTACTCGTTCGTGATACCATCTGTGATCTGGACAGAGGCTTGTTCTGCTTGTTCTGCTTGTTCTGCTTTCTCCTGTGCCAACTGTTGTTTCTCAAATACTTTGAAGAATGGATAATAGATCGCCAAAGTGATAAAGAAGTTGAACACGACTAAGACACCCGCAGCGACACTCCAATTGGTACTCATCCAAGCCGCAAATGGCGCTGGTATCGCGAAAGGCAGCCTTGCCACCATCATTGGCACTAAACCACTTACCGTAAGGACATAAGAAATTGTTGTCGTTACTAAGGGTGCGACAATAAATGGGATGCCTAATACTGGGTTCATGACGATCGGTGCACCAAAAATCATTGGTTCATTGATATTGAATAAACCGGGAAGGATCGACAGACGTCCTAAGCTTTTCAGATACTTGGATTTGGAAAACATGAACAGTACGACTAATGCAAGGGTCGTACCTGCCCCACCGATCCAGACAAACCATTGTAAAAATTGTTCTGTAAAGATATTTGGCATATCATGTGCATTGGTTCCTGCATTGAATGCGTCGATATTTTCAGCAATCGAGATATCCCAAAACGGACGAATCACCGGTCCCATGATAGCTGGTCCATGAATCCCTAATACCCAGAAGAAACAAATCAAGAAAACCGTAAGTAGTCCACCAAATAAACTGTTCCCTGCTAACACGCCTTTAAGTGGCATCAACAATTGACTCAAGAAACCATTCAAGTCAAAGCCAAGCAAATGACGGATGACCCAAAAGAAAATCAAGATCACTGCTCCTGGGATCAATGCGACAAAAGAATTCGTCACTTCTGGCGGCACACCATCTGGCATTTTTATCGTGATTTTCTTTTCAATAAAGAAACGATAGATCTCTACAGTCAAAATCGCTGTTACGATTGCCCCAAACAAAGAACCTGAACCAAGATTTGCAATATTGATATAGCGTCCAGCGGTTATCCCTTCAAGATCTTCCAACACTTGAGTTGGTGGCGCAGCTACGATCAGAAAGGACATCAAAGCTAAAATACCAGCAGTTAATGAATCTAAACGATAGCTCTTTGCTAATGAAGAGGCAATCCCAAATGTGGCATATAAAGCTAAGATCCCCACTGTATATCGAAATGGGATATCTAAAATTGCCCGATATGGTTCAATGACTGCTGCGACCGACGCAATCGGGATGTTCAATAATATCGTAAAAAATGAACCAACGATCGTTAATGGCATTGTCGCAATGATTCCTTTTCGAATCGCTGTCATGTGACGCTGTGTACCAATCCGATTCGCAACAGGCATGATTTTTTGTTCGATCAACCCTACAAATTTATCCATTTATTACTCCCCCTCATTTAAACATTATAATGTTTAAATAAAAGATAACATATCAACGATATAATGTAAACATTTTCATTAAAATATATGATTATTCTGACAAAAAGAGACTGAGACACCCAGCCTCTCCCACCTCCTGAAACCGAATAAACGGCGTGAACAGAAGTAACCTCTTCGAGAAACAAGGCGCCATCCACAAAAATTTGAAGAACAATTTTCATGGATGACGCCTTATTTCTCGAGGTTACACACTTCTGCCCCGACCTCATTGCGATTGTCTATGTTTCGTAGTTGATATGATAAGGATGTAGATCCGTATGATAAATTGCCTCTGAATACTCGACCACTTCTCGATCTTCCGTCGTTGATCGACGTACACGCTTGATCCCGATTTCTGAAGTCGTCTTTAATAGTGCTTTTTCTTCATCTGTTAAAAACGTGGCAGAAAAGTCATCTGAAAAAGAGTCGATAATGTGATTATTCTGTGTGAGCAATCGGTACAAAGATTCTTTATCAAATTCTTTTTGTTTCATTTTATTCATGTCTTTTGGTAAATAGTGAACAAAATAGATATATGGTTGGTCATTTAAATAGTATAAACGCTTGAAGCATACCGCAGCTGAACCAAACATCGAATATAATGGATGATCTTTTTTGATACTGATTTTTTCTAAACCAATCGTTTCTTTGCGAACCTCATATTGGGAATCTTTTAAGATCTGAGTAAAACTTTCGGCTTTAGATAAACGATTGTAAGGACGATTGCTTAATACTGTCGTTCCCCGACCACTTTTCTTTTCGACATATTCATCTGTAGCTAATAACTCGATGGCTTTTCGCACAGTGATTTTACTCACTTGGAACAATTCTTCTAACTCATTTTCAGTCGGTAACATACTCCCCACCGGATACTTTCCTGAAAAAATATCCTCTTTGATCTTGTCTGCTACTTCTAAATATAAAACACGCGTTCTTTTCATAGCTTCACCTTTCACCTTTATGTTAGTAAAAGAATAACATAAATAAACAAAAAAAAGAATAGAAATGTTGATAATTGGTCTACCTATGTACAAATAATAAGCTTAGACATAACAAAACGTCTAAGCTTATTACCCTACTTTTTTCGTACCTTTGTTATATCCTTGTTTTAATAACATAATTACCGATTATAAAAACAAGGAGAATTTTATCAGAAATTTCAAATAATCATTAAATTTGTAAGGAATTTTGTGGTGAAAGGCCTTTCTATAAAAATGGCCCAGTCGTTATTTATCCTAATTCTTCGCCGTTCGTTTTAATGACTGCCTTGTACCAGTCAAAAGATTTTTTCTTGGTACGTGCTAACGTCCCATTTCCTTCATCATCAAGGTCGACATAAATAAATCCATAGCGTTTACTCATTTCCCCTGTAGATGCGCTGACTAAATCGATACAGCCCCATGGTGTGTAGCCCATCAAATCGACCCCATCAGCAACTGCCTCAGCCATTGCTTCGATATGACGACGCAAGTAATCGATACGATAATCATCATTGATTGAGCCATCTTCTTCCACTTTATCGATCGCACCCAAGCCATTTTCAACAATAAACAGTGGTTTTTCATAGCGGTTATATAATTCATTCAACGCCACGCGCAATCCTTCAGGGTCGATTTGCCAGCCCCACTCACTTGCTTCAAGGAATGGATTCTTCACGCCGCCTAGTAGGTTTCCATTCGATGTATCGGCATCTGGATTGGTTTCATCGATAGCTGATGACATATAGTAACTAAACCCGATATAATCTACTGGATACTCTTTTAATAATTGGAAATCTTCTTCTGTTTGTTCTAGTTTTGCGACGTCAACTCCATATTTCTTATACGTACGTGCTGTATAGGCTGGATATTCGCCACGAACTTGCACATCTGTACAGAAGAAGTTGAACTCTTGATTTTGGATCAATGTAGCCACTTGATTGATCGGATTTGCATCAATACTATAGGTCGTTGCATAAATGATCATACAGCCTACTTGGATATCCGAACGCAAATCATGTGCGATCTTCACCGCTTTACTGCTAGCGACAAACTGATTATGCCATGCTTGGAAAATATTTTGGTAGTCACTTGCGCCATTGCTTTTGACCAATCCTTGACTCAATGCTGGGAAATGGAAAGCTGAATTGATTTCATTGAATGTCATCCAATATTTCACTTTGCTGCTGTAACGTTCTAACACTGTACGAGCAAAACGTTCATAAAACTCTATCAACTGACGATTTTTCCACCCACCGTATTCTTTTGCTAAATGCAATGGCATTTCATAATGAGAAATCGTAATGACTGGCTCGATATCATAGCTCAAGCACGTATCGATCAGTTCATCATAAAAAGCTAAGCCCGCTTCATTTGGTGTTTGCTCATCACCTTGAGGGAAAATTCGTGTCCAAGCAATGGAGAAACGATAACTTTTAAAGCCCATTTCTGCAAATAAAGCAATATCTTCTTTGAAGTGATCGTAATGTTCGATTCCACGATGATTCGGATAAAGGTATTTCTCCTCATCGATCGTCCAATCAAATTCTTCACTCCCGATGATTGCAAAACGTTGTTTACCACCAGGCATTGCATCGGCGACAGATAAGCCTTTCCCATCGCGGTCGAAAGCACCTTCTAATTGATTGGCGGCTGTTGCGCCACCCCATAAAAAGTCTTTTTTGAATCGTGCTGTCATGTTTGTTTTCCTCCTTTTATTTTACAATTGCCAGAAAATCTTCATTAGCAATAATTTCTTGTTGATCAAGTTCTAACACATCTGCAAAGTGATCGGTATTCGTTACGACCACAGGGGTGATCACGCTATAGCCTGCTGCTTTTATTTTCTCAATATCAAAGCGGACAAGCAAGTCCCCTGCTTTTACTTTGTCTCCTTGTTTGACAAATGTTGCAAATCCTTCACCATTTAATTCGACAGTATCCATCCCGATATGCATCAAAATCTCTACACCATCTGTGGTTGTCAAACCTACTGCATGACCTGTTGGGAAAATCGTCGTGATTTCGCCATCTGCCGGAGCAACTAATTCCCCCTTCTCAGGATCAATCGCAATCCCTTTTCCCATTGCCCCAGAAGAGAAGACTTTATCTGGTACTTCTGTCAGTGGTAAGACTTTTCCAGTCAATGGACTTTTCAAATTGTGACGTGCTGTGCTGATCGTATCCCCTGTGGTTGTTTCTGTTGCTTCTAATTTTTCATCTTGAACTTCTTCATCAAAACCAATCAAGTAAGTACCGACAAACCCAAGAACAAAAGCAACTGCTGTACCGATGATCGCCATAGTTACACTTGATTCAAGCGCTGGATCGGTACTAATAAATGTTGGGATGGTCAGTAAACTGATCAAACCACTAGAGAATGCTTTTACGCCAGCAAACCCGATGATTCCTCCACCGATCCCACCGGAAATACAGGCAACGATAAATGGTTTTTTCAAAGGTAAAGTCACACCGTAAACAGTCGGTTCAGTGATTCCAAAGAACGAAGTGATCATTGAAGAGATCCCTAATGAGCGTAATTTTGAATCTTTCGTACGTAAAGCCACACCTAATGCTGCACCACCTTGTGCCAAAATTGCTGGTAAAAGCATTGGCATCAAAACATCAAAGCCATATTGTTCGATATTCAAGAAGATGATTGGCACAAAGCCCCAGTGCATCCCAAACATCACTAATACTTGCCACATGCTACCCATGATGACCCCAGCAACTAATGGACTAAAGCTATAAATCGAATTGAACAACCCACCTAAGGCATTACCGATAACGGTCCCAATTGGCCCTAATACTAAGAAAGTCAAAGGCACCATGACTAACAAGACGATCATTGGCACAAAAATCATTTGTAAAAATTGTGGAATAACTTTCTTCACAAGTGGCTCAAACTTACTTTGTACCCAAACCGCTAAGATGATTGGAATAACAGAAGAAGTATAGCCTGATTGAGATAAGATCACTGGAAGACCAAAGAAATCAACTGCAACACCTGATCCTGCTAATTGCGTGATTGTTGGATAAACTAATGCCATCGCGATTGCTACGGACAAAAATTGATTGGTCTTGAATTTCTTTGCGGCTGTAAAGGCCAACATCACTGGTAGGAAAGTAAAGACTCCATCTGCTGCTGCAAACAAGATTTGGTAAGTACCACTATCTGCTGCCAACCAACCGAGAACTGTCGCCAGTGATAAGAAACCTTTCAATATCCCAGCAGCTGCCATAGCACCTAAGAACGGGGTGAAAATACTTGAAATAATATCGATCAAGCGATTCAAAGGATTTTTACTTGTATCCTCACTTTCTGAACTTACCCCTTCGCCCAAGCCTTGTTCATCCACAATTGCTTGATAGACATCAGACACATTACTGCCGATCACGACTTGGTATTGTCCGCCACTTTGAACGACTTGGATGACATCTGGATCATTTTTTAATTTCTGAGTGTCGGCAATCGATTCATCTTTCAATTTGAAACGTAATCTTGTCGCACAATGCACTAAACTATTGACATTTTTTTCTCCACCTACGGCTTCCCAGACTCTCCGTCCTACTGCTTGATTATCCATATTCTTTCCTTCTTTCTTTTTGATAAAAATAAAAAACCTAGATTGAAAAAACGGTCACGTGATGAGACGTGTCCATATTTTCAATCTAGGTTTTGCCTGCTTGATCCAGTAACAATCCTTATCATTGGGTTTGTTTTTCTGTTACTACACGTTGGATGTGGATCGTCAGGTAGATTTGTTCCCCTGGTCCCATCTCTTTTTGTTGTGTTTGTATCAGGTATTCATTGATCCGTTCCACACAGCGAAACGCTTTTGGATATTTTCCTTGGACAAGCGCATAAAGAAATTCATCTTTCTCATCCGAAGCTTCATCTTTTAAGTATCGTTGTGTGAAAAATTGTAAATGTGTGATGATTCGTTGATAATTCAAGGAATCTTCGTCAAAGGCGATGCCGAAAAATTTACTGATGATACTTAGGATATCTCGCACCATTTTCGTTGCCGCCATCGTTACTTGCATGTCGCCATTTCCTTGTTCACTATTGACGAAATGAAAGGCTATGAAGCCTGCTTCATCCATTGGTAAGGTCACACCAAGCTTTTCTTCAACAAGTTGAAGGGCTTGTTTGGCTGCTCGATATTCTTTAGGATAAAACTTTTTTGTTTCAAATAATAAAGGATTCGGTAATTCGATGTTTTCCTTTGCTCGACTGATCGCATAATGGATATGATCGGTCAGTGTCAAATAGATGTTTGGCGATAATTGGATGTTTAGTTGTTCTTCGGCAAGGTCGACGATCTGCTTCACCAGCTCGACCTCTTCTAATGGGACATCTGCCATCAATTGTTGGAACTGATGCGTAGTAAAAGAATCTTTTAACACAAATTCTTTTTGGATCGATTCTTCAGAGATCGTATCGCCTGATTTTTTTTGAAAAGCAAGACCTTTTCCCATGCAGATGATTTCTTCGCCTAATTCATTTTTTGAAATGACGACATTATTATTCAAGACTTTTTCTATGACCATCTACATCGACCTCCCAACTAAAAAATAAAAAAACCTAGAACCCGCCCGTAATTACTAGCTGAATTCTGGTTTTGCCTGCCGAACAGTAACAATCCGTTGTTTAACTACATTTACTATATCACTATTACATTCGTTATGCAACCCTTTTCATGGTTTTTATTTTTTCAAAAGGAGAAGAACTTTTAGCATTTTGTAACACTGAATCCAATATACATGCGATGAGAGTAACAAAAAAGGAGTGGGACATTCGTTCACCTCCCCCACCTATAACCGAATAAACGGCGGGAACAGAAGTAACCTCTTCGGAAATAAGGGTCTCCCTGAGAAAATATAGAAAACTATTTTCTCAGGGAGACCCTTATTACTTGGAGCTGAACGGCTTTTTCACAACCTCTAATAAACGGTGATCGAAAAACTGATTTTCATCACTAAGCTAAAAAATTGTAAAATATGAGAAGCTATTTTTCAATTTTCTATCTTACTGCTCAGATCAAAACGTTTTTCTCACAACCTCTTCTAAAACGTTCTCGTTGGCATGTCAAAGGCGTTTTTCATTTCTTGGGTGGCTTCTTTCATTGGTGTGATACTTTCGAGTTCTCCTTGGACGACTAGGCGTGTAATGGCATCCATATCACCACAAGTGATCAAGGTGATCAATTCTTTTCCTTCTTCGATGTTCAATAATTCTGTTGCTGAAGGGTCGACTTTTTCTTTGAATGTCGCTTTATACGTGTAGACGTTTTCCAAATCGACGATATAGATTTTATCCCCTAAGTTTAGATTTTCTAATGGAGTAAAAAGTAATTCCGGATTGTTGGCACGATGACTTGCTAAGGCATAGTTGCCTTTCCCCATTTCTTGATTTGGGTCTAACGTTCCGGCACCGTACAATAAGTTTGCATTATCTAACCCTCTAAAAATCGGCAAATTGATCGAGACGGATGGGACGGCGATACTTCCAATGACTGGTAGATCTGGTCGATTCAATTGGGCTCTTAACACCGCTTCTGAACTCATTGATTCAACTGAATCAAAGTCAAAGTTTGCCTCTTTTTGATTATTTTTGACAATATCATCACGAGTCACATTAGAGATAGCGTACGCATCTCCTGTATTTTTAACAAAAAAATCTTTGATCTGTTCATTAAAGATCAAGGCTAATCCTACTAATAATAGTAGAAACAATAGGAAATTGACCAGCCACTTTTTGACTCTTCCTTTTTTTTTCATGTATCTTCCACCTTCCACGCTTATCTTCCTATGATAATTCTGTATATTTTTCTTTGTTGTTTTTACTTTTTTCTACTGGGTATTTCTGATTGTTTTTTTCTAATTTTTCTTCAATGATCGTATCGATATCTAAATTTAGATTGTCGGCCATCATATAAGAGTATATCAACACATCTGCTAGTTCTTCTTTGATTCGTTCAAGCTGAGTGGTTGTCACTTCTTCTGGTTGCTTCCATTGGAATAACTCTAATAATTCTGAGGCTTCTAAAGAAATCGAAATTGCTAAATCTTTTTCATTATGAAATTGCCGCCAATTGCGATCATCTCTAAATTGATTGATTTTTTCCATGCTTTTTTCCATTGATCTTCTCCTAATTTTAAATCAAGTTACATTAATCATACCATGTTTAACGAAAAAATAGTTTAGACTTATTTTAATAATCTGTTCTATTTTTCAGAAAAAAGAAATATCTTATCGCCGGTTTTAAATCAAAGAAAAGGTTCATTTACGTCTCATCCACGCTAAGTTCACCGTTTGGATTGGTTGGTCGGTGCTTTATGTAAAACTGGGGCTGTGACATTCGTCTTCTCCAACTTAGAACAAACGCTTCTGTCACAGCCTCAATTTAATCATATGTTAGAATATCACTTTGATCCATTTACTATTGTTGTAAACTTGTTTTCAGATCTCTTACGCCTGATAAAGTCATCAAGACGAGTAAACTGATTAAATAAATTCCACTCAGAAATAGAATAACAGCCGTCAAACTATAATGGTCCATTAGAAAGCCGATCACGATCGATGAAAAACCACCTACTGCTCGTCCTAGGTTCATGATAAAGTTATTCGCCGTGGCACGGATCTCTGTTGGATACAAACTACTGATGATCGCTCCATAACCACCATACATTCCGTTGATGAAGTAACCTACGACTACTGCTGCAGCAACTAAACTCCATTGACTGTGTGCAAGTACGAGTAAAAAGACAGACAAAGAGGAGCAAATCAGAAACAAACCAAATGCGAGGGTTGGACCAACTTTATCCATGATGATCCCAAACGTCATCATCCCTAATGACATCCCCAAAATCGTGCTGATCATCCATAAAGAGGAACCCGATACTGATAGACCTAATTGTGCTTGCATGATTGAAGGCAACCAATTCATCAAGCCGAAATAACCAGCAATCTGTACAGTAACCATCAGACTAAGACCTGTCGTTTGCCATGCCATGTGTTTCGTTTGGAACAAATGACTAAGCTTTGTCTTTTTCCCAGTTTCTTTTGTTTCTTCAAATGCCTCTGGTTCTTTTAGCCCTCTTCGAATAAACAAAACCATCAAGACCGGCAAGACACCGATGACATAAAGCATTTTCCAGCCAAACAAAGGAATGATCACTGCTGCTAAGATGGCGGCCAAAGCTGCACCAACTTGTGCGCCGATTGCAGCGACAGAAGATGCACGACCAATTTGTTTCTTTGAAAAGCTTTCAGAAATCAAAGACATACATGCGCCGTATTCCCCGCCAGCGCCGATTCCTGCGATAAAACGAAACAGATAAACAAGATAAATATTCGAAGCAAAATACATGAGTAAAGAAGCAATCGAGAATAAAATGACGGTTTGCGAAAATACTTTGACTCGCCCATATTTATCCGCCATCAATCCAAAAAAAATACCTCCAACGAGCATCCCTAAATTAGTGATCGTTGCAATCAACCCTGCTTGCGTTCCACTAATATTAAAAGTTGCGATCATTGAAGATAATGAAAAAGCTAAAAACATAATATCCATATTTTCTAAAGCAATACCCGCCGATGTTGATAATAATACCTTTCGTTGATACTTCGTCATTTTTCTTCCCCTTTTCTTTAAATCACCCTAAATTGTTAAAATCATATCCAAAATCCAAGAAAAAATCAAGAACTTTTTCAGTATATGCGAAAAAATTTTGATCCTTCTTTTGTAAACGAATGATTTTTCCAATGGAAGGTGCTGTGAATAAAGCCCTTTCTCTTTACACGCATGAAAGCGGATGCTATATTTCTTGGTAGAAATTGCTTACTATTGTTTTCAGATTGGAGTTTTTGACAAATGGACAAACAAGAATTTTTAGAACAAATCAGTCATGGATTGATCGTTTCTTGCCAAGCATTACCTGGCGAAGTTTTTTATTCAGAAGAAGGTGGCTTGATGCCTTATTTTGCACTAGCTGCAAAGAAAGCTGGCGCAGTCGGTATTCGGGCAAATTCAGTCAGAGATATTTTAGAGATCAAAGAGAAAGTTGATTTACCGATGATCGGTATCATCAAACGGGACTATCCACCTGAAAAACCGTTTATCACTGCAACGATGAAAGAAGTGGATGAATTAGTCGCCACTGGCGTAGAAGTGATTGCACTTGATTGTACCCTGCGTAAACGACACGATGGCTTATCGATCAACGCATTCATTGAACAAATCAAAACGAAATATCCTCATCAATTATTCATGGCAGATATTGCGACCTTTGAAGAAGGAATCAATGCTTATAAAGCCGGGATCGATTTTGTCGGGACGACATTAAGCGGCTATACCGAAGAAAGTGAAGAAACAGAAGGGCCTGATGTGCAGTTGATCAAACGCCTTCTTGAAGCAGATGTGTGCGTGATTGCAGAAGGAAAGATCCACACGCCCCAACAAGCCAAGGAAATCCAAGCGTTAGGTGTAGCTGGTATCGTGGTTGGGGGCGCCATTACCCGCCCACAAGAGATCACGCAACGATTTGTTGCTGCGTTAGATTGACAACACTTGAAAACAAAAAAACCACTGTCTTGAAGTAACGGTTCACACTGATCAGGGAATGGGACATTCGTTCACCTCCCCCACCTATAACCGAATAAACGGCGGGAACAGAAGTACCCTCTTATTATTAAAGTGCCCCTTCTTGAACTCCGTTTATTCCATTCTAGACAGTAATGGCGTACTAGATACTTTTTACCTACACAAAAAACGGTCTTTCAACACGTGCAAGGATGATCGCACGAATGGAAAGACCGTCTTTTCAGCCAGGGGGCTAAATAAAATATAGGATAAAAAAGAAAAAAATTTAGTTGGCTTTCATATGTGCATCGAGTAATAACTCGTCAGGAAATTCACGAACATTAGCCATGGCACACTCACCAAAATAATCTGGCCCGTTCTTCCCTTTAAAATCAGATCCTCCAAAACAGTGGATATTGAAACGATCAACTAATTCCTGTACTTTTCGTTGATCTTTCAAACTATGTTCTGGATGATATTTTTCGATACCATCAATACCAAACGAAGCCAGTTCAGGGATCAACTCGAAACTGTCGAGCTTTCCCGGATGGGCAACGACGGACATCCCGCCGCCGATCTTGATTGCTTGGATCACTTCGTAGACATCGATCATCTCTGCCTCTTCTTGACCAAAATCATTATATTTGAATAATTTACGGTAAAGATGTCCATCAATCGATGTATCGTATCCTGCTTTGATCAACGCAGACATGATGTGTTGTTTGTAAAGAGCGGTCGCCTGTTTCGCAAACTGTCTTACTTGCTCTTCTTTGATACGAAATCCTTCAGTTTGGATACGTCTCAACTGACGTAAGGTATTTCTTGTTCGCGCCGCACGCAACGGTTCACATAACTGTTCGATATACTGATAATTCAGTAAATTATACCCCAAGATATGTACCTGTTGCCGGCGTTTGAAATCATAAGCGGTCACTTCGATGCCTTCAATAAAATTGATTGGGGAAGGAGCGAAGACCTGTCTTATGTGAGCTAATCCCGCCGAGGTATCTTGATCTACGACGGACAGGATATTCATGTGATGATTCAATGCTAATTTGAGTAGTTCTTCTGGTGAACTGCTACCATCTGAAAAGTAACTATGGACATGCAAATCTGCTTTCACTCGACGTTCTCCTCTCCTTTTTTCCAGTCAATTTCATCTCAATCAAGCGTGAATGATATATTTTTTTCGTAGTCTGATCGCCACGACTTCTAAGATCGCAACTACTGCTAAAATCATATACACTAATACGCCGATCTCATGAAAATCAAAATAAAAACTACTTGTCATCGCAAGTTGGAACCCTAAACCACCCGCTCCTGCGGCGGCACCTACGGCAATCGCATTAGTAAAGTTGATCTCAAAACGAATGAACAACCAAGAAAGCAAAGCGGTCATACAAGAAGGTAAAATTGCTTGGAACACCACCTGCCACCAACTTGCCCCACATGCACGCAATGCTTCGATCACACCAGAATCGATTTCTTCAATACTCTCAGAAAAGACCTTTGTGAGGTAAGCAATCGTGTGAAAAGACATGCCAATGATTGCCGCATTCGCACCCAATCCAATCAAGATCGAGAAAATCATGACCCACAAGATCGTTGGCACCGCACGGATGAAGGACATCACTGTTCGGATCGCGTTTGATGGGCCTGAATGGCTGATATTTCTTGCTGTAAATAACGCCATCAAGAAGGCTGTCACACCTCCAAGCAATGTGGTGATCACCGCCAAACCTACCGTCATACCTAAAGCTTGGAGCAATGTCTCAAAAGAAAAACGTCCAGAGAGTCTTGGCTGGAGAAAAATCCGTTGCAAGTCTGTAAAAAATTGTCGCGTCGCATCCAGCAATACAACCTCGCCATAATCCATCGTGAGTAAGGTGTAGATCGATATACTAGTCAGTAGCGTAAACAAGACCCAAGGGACGATCCGATAGGTTTTCCACACGCGAATACGGATTTTCTTTTTAGCATTTCGTCTGATTTTTGTCGGTTGGGCTAAGACGGTTTCTGTCACCGCTAATTCAAGTTCACTTTGTCGTTGGACCATATCAATGAATCATCCTCCTAATTTTATTGGACGAAAGTTCCAGTGCGATCACGATGACAACGATCGTCAAGATGACCATTCCTGCCATATCGTAGCGAAATTTCTTATAATAGAGGTCAAATAGAAAACCGATCCCCGTTCCGGTCAATATGCCGACCAATGTTGCATCACGGATGTTGTTTTCGATCATGAACAATATCCAACTGATCAGCTGACCAAAGACCATCGGTAAGACGCCTTGAAAAATGATCGCAAAGTAAGAAGCACCAGTCGCCGTCATCGCTTCTGTGATACTTCCTGCCACTTCATCGATCGTTTCCATAAACGAGCGTGTCAAGTAACCGTACGTTGTAAAGGTGATGGCTAAATAACCAGTAAATTCATTTTGTTTGAAACTCAACAGTAGGACCATTGCCCAAACCACGATCGGGATATTTCTAAAAAAACTAGCAAAGACCCGTGCCACTGTTTTTGTTCCCTTATTCAGGCCAGTTGTCTCTGAACCAATGATTGCCGTGATCAATGAAAATACTGTGGCAGTCATCGTTGCTGTGATCGACAACAAAACCGTCTCAAGTAATTTAGATAAGATCAATGGCAAGGATTGGATCGAATTTTCCGTTGGGATAAAATTGGTGAACAACCAGACAAAACTCTGGGGAATCGCCGCAATAGCTGCACCAAATTGAAAGCCAACAAATTGTGAAAAGGCAACGTACACGACAACAAAGCTAAAGAGTGTCACAAATAAAAACTGCTTCTTTTTACGAAAGAGATCTTGATTCAGTTTTTTATCCATCCAAGCCCTCCCTATACTAACAATTCATCAGACTGATAAATCTGATTGATTTGATTTGTTGTCAGTTCATCTGGGTTCCCAGAGAACACGACATTGCCACTGTTTACGCCAATGATCCGATCGGAATAATCGATCGCAACCTCTACTTGGTGAAGATTCACTAGACAAGCGATATCTAATTCTTTCGTCACTTGCCGTAAGTAATCCATAACGACTTTCGAAGATTTGGGGTCTAAAGATGCAATCGGTTCGTCACATAAGATCAACGCAGGACGTTGCATCAACGCTCGAGCAATCCCGACACGTTGTTTTTGTCCACCACTCAATTCATCACAACGTGTGTAAGCAAACTCTGATAATCCGACTTTTTCTAACAAATCGAAGGCTTCCTGTTTTTCCTCTTCATTGTAGACACCAATCGAGCCTTTCACGGCAGACTTGTATCCAAGTCTACCGTGAAGGACATTCTCAACAGCTGTGAGGCGACTGACTAAATTATAATGCTGGAAAATCATACCGATTCTTCTTCTTTTTAAGCGCAAAGACTTCTTCTTTAGACGTTGCATGTCCTCATCTTCAAAGAAGACAGCCCCTTCATTGGCAGAAATCAACTGATTGATACAACGTAGAATCGTGGATTTTCCTGCCCCAGATGGTCCGATGATCGAAACAAATTCTCCTTTTTCTAGTTGAAAGGAAATGTCCTTTAACGCTTGTTTCCCGTTACTATAGGTTTTTGAAATCGAGTCTACTTGTAATAGCATGGCTCGTCCTTTCTACTTCGAGCGAAGTGGGTCATAGAAACTATCAGTGACTTCTACAAATTGTTCATCGGCTTCTTTCTGATATAGACCCACAGATTCTGAGTCTTTTGGTGAAAAGATCGCTTCATTATTCGTCACTTCTTCACTCATCATGGCTTGAGTGATTTTATCGACTGTTTCTTCATCCAGATTATCTTTGTTGACAACAAATGGTCCATTTAACACTGGGATCGAATGGATCACACGGACTTTTTCGCCTCTGACTGTATCAAATGGTGCCTCTGCATCAGCTTTTACTTGGTAAACGACACCAGCTTTGTTTTCTTCCCCCTCCACGACATCAAAATATTGAGCCATGTTCATAAATGCTGCTGCATCCGCATCTCCCTTAAGCAAGTTAACGGCAGAGCCTTGATGGGAACCTCCGAAAAGTACTTTGTTGAAGAAATCGCCATCGATGATCAATTCATCCGAACTACCAAGTCCAAACTGATCAACGATTGCTTGACTTGGTACTCTAAACCCAGAAGTCGAAGAATTAGAGACAAAGGAAAACGCTTTGCCTTCGATCGGTTCCAACGTATAGGCATCACCCTCTTGATACTCCGCTGTATCTTCTTCATTGACGACAATAAAACTGTAATAGACGGCATCTTCCAGAGTGCCACTTGCACCCGAATTTGTTAAAATCGCTTGAACATTTTCGTTTTTTCTATTTGCTTCAATATAGCCATCGGGCCCCATATATGCCAAATCTACTTGTCCGTTGGCAATGGATTCGATCACGATATTATAGTCCGTACTTATGACGATTTCGACGTCTCTACCTGTTGCTTCTGATACGATCGATTGGATTTCATTTCTTGATTGTTCAAATTCACTTGCTGATTCATTGGGATAAAAAGCAATCTTGATTGGCTCAGAAGAATGTTGACTTTCGCCATCCGCTTGAGCATTAGAATTACACCCAGCTAATAAAAATAAACCGGTCATGAAAAACATCGCACTAATAAGTTTCAATCGTCTTTTATTCCAAAACATGTGTGGTAAGCTCCCTTGTTTTTTATTTGGTACATCTTCCATTTTATGGACTCAATGTAAATTTCTAATGGACTTCGCGATAGGAGTAGATGAAGATTGTAAATCATTTGTAAAACAAGGGTTCTTTTCTTTGATCAACCAACACCTTGGTACATCTGCGTCTTTTTTTGAAATAAATGAAAACCATAAAAAATCCTCTTAACAAATTCATCCAATGTTTACAAAAAAACGCAAAAAATAAAGGATGACTCGGTTGATTTGTTTCATCATCGAGTCACCCTTTTCTATTTTTATCTTTCATATTCGTGGTTTTAGGTAGTTGGTCTAGTTGATTTTGTTTAATTTGATTCTAACAATAAACGGATAGATGAGACGGTAATACTTCGATCGTTACTGGAAGTTTTGTTCCTTCATCTCCATCGATATTTGTTGCCAGTTCTTCTTCGTCCACTAAAGAAATCACTAGTTTTTCTGCGGTCTGATACGCAAGATTCTCCGTTGTCGCATCGACCCCTTTGATCAAATCAGGCACTGCTTTTAAGGTATCAAAAAATGAGCGGTCTTTTAAATATACAAAATGAAGCTTGCCATCATTGATTTCTGCCTCTGGTAAGAGCGTCTCAAAACCACCGACTGAGTTTGTCAAACCAATCAGCAGTGTGCTACTTTCGATTTCTTCCTCTACGCCATCAGCTTCCACACGGAACGTATAGGATTGGGTATTCGTCAGTTGTTTGAAGCCAGAAATAAAATAAGCCATCTTTCCTAGTTTGGTTTTCTTTTCAGGATCAACGTCATTGATCGCTTCTGGAATCGTTCCAATGGCAACGACGTTCATAAAGTATTGATCATTGATTTTCCCGATATCTAACGGTTTCGTGTGGTCGATCGAGAATTGTTGGATGGCTTCTTCTGGATCAATCGGCATATTCAATGCTCGGGCTAGATCATTGACCGTTCCTAAAGGAAAGAAGCCAAAATTTGGTCGTTCCTCTTGCTCTGCGAGACCGCTGATTGCCTCATTGACTGTTCCATCACCGCCCATCGCAAAGACACTATCGACTTTTTCCAACGCCCCTTCACGAGCAAAATTTGTTGCATCGCCACTTTTTTCAGTGTGCAAGACTTGGACTTCCTCAAAAATGGTACGCAATTTATTTTCTGCCATTTCTTCATATTCTTTTGCTTTTTCTCCTCCAGAACTAGGGTTAACGATCAACAACGCTTTTTTCATCCGATTTCTTCCTTTCTTGTTTGTTCTTTCTCTTACAATAACATAAAACAAGAAAATTCTAAGGAATGATGCTATTGGGAAAAGCAACAAAAAAGCGGTAAATCCTGAATCAACAGAATTTACCACTTCACTTTTCAGATCATTTATGCGACAAAAAATACTGCCGCTTCAAAACATGCCACTTGACTCATTAAACCTAAACTATTCAGAAGCACCGGTTATTCGGCTTTAGTGCATTCTAGACCTTCTTCCGCACTCTCATGTAACGATACTTGAAATAAAAAATAGCCACTCACTTAAATTGATTATTTGCACCTATTCATTGTTACCTGAGATCATGAAGCCCGACCAGCCATAAAACCAAATAACCGGTACTTCCGAAATACTTTGTTTATTGCGATTGCCAATCGGCTGGATAAGTGACATAGATAAAGCGTGCTTCACCAGTTACTGAGAACTGGATACTCGTACTTTTCGGGATCAAGATCAATTCGCCAGCTTTTGCAGAGACTTTGCGTCCATCGATCAATACATCTAACTGACCAGAAATCACATAATCGATTTCATCATATTCTAACGTCCAATCAAAAGTCGTATCGGTCATTTCCATAATGCCACAACCTAGACGTGGGCTTTCTTGTAATGAAAAAAGATCTTTTGTATACACACGGTCAGCAGGGTTACCTGTATCAAGGCGATCTTCCTCAGAAACAGTCATTTCTGCTAGTCTAATGGAAGCAACACCACTAGGATCGACCTGTTTTGCCGGCATCAATTTTTCCATCACTAATTGTCGTACTAAGTTTTCGATCATTTGACGATCTAATTCTGCCATTTTCGCCACGCTCCTATTCTACGATCGTTTGCTCTTTCGTTGTTGTTTGCTCACTTACGGTTACTTCTTTTTCTTTTCCTAATAAACGATTGGCCATGAATACTGCGACAAAGATTGCAGTGATCCCACCAACGATTTTTCCAACCATCATCGGGAAAATCATTTCTTTCGCCACGCCCGCAGTAAAGCCTAAATGATCACCTAAAATAAATGAAGCAGAAACTGCAAATGCTACATTGATGATTTTTCCACGACGGTCCATATCTTTTAACATTTGGAACATTGGGATATTGTTTGCTAAAGTAGCCACCATGCCGGCAGCTGCAATTTCATTCATACCTAAAACTTTTCCTAATTTCATCAATGGTTTGTTGAACACTCGTGTGATGACAGCTACTAAACAGAATGCGCCAGCCAATGTCAACGCAATGTCACCCACTACTTCGATACCTTCTGTCACCGGAGCAATTCCTGGAATCAATGTGATGTCAACTAATTGTTGGATTGCACCAATGACCAAGCCAGCAATTGCGACGATTACTACACCTTTACCAAAGACATTGAATCCTTTGATCATCCCTTGTGGCGCTAACCATAGACCAACGATGATCAAAGCAGCCACGATCACGATCGGCAATAAGTTTGGTAAGATCATACTCATTGGCATACCAGCGACTAAGCCACCTGCTAACAAACCTAATGGAATCGTAATGATCCCGCTCAGCACACCTGTTGCTAAGTATTGTTGATCTTCTTTTTCAATGATCCCTAAGGCAACGGGAATCGTGAAAACTAATGTTGGGCCCATCATTGCACCTAGAATCGCACCGGCAAACAAGCCAGCTTGTGGATCATGTGCCATTTGTTGTGCTAAGGCGAAGCCACCCATATCGTTTGCTAACAAAGTCGTCGCAAACATCGAAGGATCCGCACCTAAGAATTCATACACAGGTACAACGATTGGGCTAAGAACTGTTGCAAGAACAGGTGCTAATGTGATGATCCCGACCATTGACAAAGCTAATGAACCCATCGCCATCAAGCCTTCTTCAAATTGTTCCCCTAAACCTAATTTGTTCCCGATACATTTATCGATCCCGCCGATAACTATAAAAAGAACCATGATATACATAATGATTTCATTGATACTCATCGTAAATCTCCTTTATTCTTCAATTGAATCAATCACACCGACAATCATTGCATCAATGGGTGTATCTGGATCACCAGCTGAAATTCTGGCTGCTTGTCCTTTGCTGATCAATACCTTGTCACCAACTCCGGCACCGGCATTGTCTGCTGCGACAATAAATCCGATTTTTGTTTCTTTCTCGTCTAGTACATCGACCATCAGTAGTTTCCAACCATTTAGTTTTTCATCTTTTCTGGTCGACCATAGACTTCCAGTCACTTCACCTAATAGCATCTGTGATCCCTCCTCATTTGAATAAACGATTTCTTAGCGCATACTCCTCTGCTAAAGGTGTCAACCGTTCCTGATTCATTAAATCTATTCCATTTGTTTGTTGTAGTCGCTGGATCAATTGCTTCTCTGTGATATACTTTCGCTTTGGCAACTCATTTGCTAACACCTTTTTTCGGCAAGCCGCTAAAAATGAGTCATAGCTTGCATTTTCTTCTTCGAAAAAATACATCCCATAACGTTGGCATTGCACTGTTGATTCAGTGATTTTCTTTTTCAGGTGGTACTTCATTTTGTTTGGACTGTTCACTGACTCTGTTTGCAGAACCAAGACAGGCTTTCCTGCGAACAAAAAAGAAAGGATACTCGCCGTTTTACGATCAATCGGTAGCAACTGAGCAATCGCGGCCAATTGAGGAAAACTGACATGTTGGACGACTAAGCCATCGCTTTTCGTTGGATCTTGCGTTTCTATCCAATCGACCATCGATCGTTCAGCGAATAACGTTGTAGGATAACTTGCTTTTTCGTCCATCCATGCTAACTGATAGTCAGCTGCGGGCAATCGGTTCATCAGCATTTCGGTGACTTGCTGAATGACTTTTTCAATCTCCGTTACCTTCACGAAATCCCCTCCCTATTTACAAATGTAACCACGATCTCCTTTGTTCAAGCCACACGCATTTGCTTCATCGTAATCAATGTGCATATACGTCGCAAAATCTGGACTGACACGGACAACCACATCATCAAAGATCAGCGGACGACTTGCTTCCACACGTACTTTCACCGTTTGACCATTCACTACTTGGTTTTTGTTTGCATCTTCTGGCGTCATATGGACATGGCGCTTTGCCACGATCAACCCTTTATCTAATTGAACAGCTGATTCACCGTTCATCAAGACCACACTTGGTGTTCCTTCGATTTTGCCGCTTTCTCTGACAGGCACGCGACTGCCTAAAATACGTGTATCCGTCATCGAAACTTCGACTTGTGACTCCGCACGTTCTGGGCCTAAAATAACCACATTTTGGAATAAGCCTTTGGGACCTGCGACAGTGATCCGCTCTTTGCAGACATACTGACCTGGTTGGGACAATTCTTTTACTTTGGTCAATTGGTATCCTGGACCAAATAATGCGTCGATATCTTTGCGACTCAAATGCACGTGTCTTCCTGAAGCTTCTACTTCGAAAGAATGTTGTTGTGACTGGATACGTTGTACCACTTCATTGATAATTTCATTTAAATGATCCAATCGGTTCATCTCCTACTCATTTTTCGGCAGTTGAATCATACGTTGCAATTCTTCTGCCCATAACATAAAAATAGCTAAATCTGTCGGAAATTCTTCTAACAATTGACTGATTTTCTCTATTTGATACTCGATCTCATTGATTGAATAGCGCAAGGTTCTTTTTTGCAAGGAGGAACGATACATCATTCCTGAAAGTCGTTTTGGATGAGTTGAGAGCTTTTCCCCATCCAATCGACTAAAGCTTACTAACCAATCTTGCTGATACTCTAAATACAACCAACCTTCGGCATAAATATCGTTTTCTTCCAATAAATGAAAGAAGAGTAGATTTTTCAGTTTTTTTATTTCTAAACAGATTTTTCGTCGCACACTGGGCATCAACGATTCTTGTTCAAACATAGGTTGCTTAGGTTTCTCCATTGGAGAAGAAACGAGGTTTTCTCGCATAAGCGGAATATGATGCTCACGTAAATAGCTAGAAGCTGCGGGAGTCAAAAGACAATCCTTTGGCACAACGAAAGTGATTCCTGTTTGTATTTCTTTTTTCCGAAACATGTGCCGTAACTGGTCTTCTGTAATCACACTCATAGGACGCTCTCCTTTCTCCAATGGATTATTTCCAAGCATTGATCTCGTCTTGGAAACAAGCCTATAACAATAATATCCACTTTACTTCCACAACATAGATAAACGGCATTCCAGAAGCAACTCCTTCAAAAATAAGGGCGAAAAGCCAAAAATATGAGAAAATATTTTCGGCTTTTCGCCCTTATTTCTCGGAGCTGAACCCTTCTGTCACAACCTCTTGTTTCATTTTAGATGTCTATAACGATGATTATTCAGCCACTTTTGGTAAAATCGCATCTACTTCAGTGTGAGGACGTGGGATCACGTGTACAGATAATAATTCGCCAACACGTTCAGCTGCTGCTGCACCTGCATCTGTTGCTGCTTTTACAGCCCCAACATCACCACGAACCATGATTGTTACTAAGCCGCCACCTACTTGTTCTTTGCCGATCAATGTTACGTTTGCTGCTTTCACCATTGCATCTGCTGCTTCAACAGCACCTACTAATCCACGAGTTTCGATCATTCCTAAAGCGTTTGTACTTGACATTATAATTTCCTCCTATTGTGTGTGTTTTCAATTAATATATATTACATATTATTGTAATCGAGCTAATACTTGGGCAACGAGTGTATCGATCAACTCATCTTTGTTGCCCCCTTGGTTGTTTGTTTCTTGGACTGGCATTTGAGCGCCAGCGCCAAATTCTTGACGGATGTCCGCTAGATCAGTGACACCGTAAGCGACACGACGAACATTGAATAGGTTTTCTACTCCGATATTGTCAGATGTAGAACTTCCACCAACGGCGCCACACCCTAGTGTCAACGCTGGAACTAAGCCAGTTGAAGCCCCGATTCCGCCTAATGAACCTGCGGTGTTGATCAACAGACGAGAAACTGGTTTTCTTAAGCCAAATTCACGGACGACTTCTTTGTTTTCAGTATGGATACACATTGTGTGTCCTGCACCTTCACCTTTTAAGATTTCTACCGATAGATCACAAGCTTCTTGCCAGTTTTCTACCGTGTAAAAAGCAATGATCGGTGCTAATTTTTCTCTTGAGAATGGATACTTGATGCCAACGTTGCTTTCTTCTGCCACGATCAGACGACGATCAAATGGAATATTCAACCCAACTAATGAAGCGATATGACGAACCGAACGTCCAACGATTTGTGGGTTCATCGTGCCGTTAGGTCGTAAGATAAAGCGAGACAATTTATCTGCTTCGTCTGGACTCAAGAAGTAAGCACCTTGTTTGATCAATTCAGCTTTGACTGCTTCACGATTGACTTTTTCCACGATGATCGACTGTTCTGATGCACAGATCGTTCCATTATCAAATGTTTTAGAATCCATGATCCGTTTCACCGCCATTGGGATCAATGCGCTACGTTCAATATATGCTGGACCATTGCCTGGGCCTACGCCGATCGCCGGTGTTCCTGAAGAATACGCAGCTTTGACCATCGCATTGCCACCAGTGGCTAAGATCAAGTTTGTATCTTTGTGGGTCATCAATTCTTTTGTTGCTTGCATCGTTGGTGTCGTGATCACTGAAACACTCTCTTTTGGTCCATCCGCAGATTCGATCGCTGAACGAATGATCTCCACTGTCGCTTGGATCGATTGTAATGCGTTTGGATGTGGGGAGAAGACGATACTATTCGCAGCTTTCAATGCGATCAATGCTTTGTAGATCACTGTTGAAGTTGGGTTTGTCGATGGGATCAACCCAGCAACTACGCCAACAGGTACGGCAATCTCCGTTACCTTTTTCTGTGGGTCTTCATTGATGACACCCACTGTTTTCGTATGTTTGAATTCTTCATAAACGATTTTTGAAGCAAAAGCATTTTTGATGATTTTGTCTTCATAGATGCCGAAGCCAGTTTCTTCATTCGCCATTTTCGCTAGACGTTCACGTTGTGCAAATGTAGCGTCTGAAACGGCTTTGACGATTTGATCAATCTGCGTTTGCGAAAATGTTTCTAATACTTTTTGCGCCTTTTTTGCAGCTTCGATCAAATCACGGGTTTCTTGGATCGAGCGTAAATCTTTATCCACGATGGGTCACTCCTTTAATTTCTGCCATGATCGCCTCTACTAATGATTGTTTGCTTGCAGATTTGATTTCTGATGGTTTTAAATGTTTCACATTCAATTTGTAAGCTTCTTTTCGTAGCTCTGCGACACGTTTTGCTTGTAACTCCGCACGACGATCGTTTGTTTCACTGATCTGGGTGGCTTCAACCTTCGTTTCGACTTTCGTCGGCTCGGCTGGTTCTTCTGTTTTCGGTTGTTGAAAAAGGATGTGCGTCTGTTCATCCACCCGTGAAATCACATGATGTGAGATCAGACAGTTCAACGCCTTCGCTACGACGACCCCTGCATCGACTGCTGCATTCACAGCAGCAACATCACCACTTAGTTGGACAGTGGTTAGTCCACCTTTGATGATCTCCGCATTCAACAAGGTCACATCTGCGGATTTCAACGCAGCATCGCTGACACTGACAGCGCCTAAAAATCCGCGAACTTCGATCATTCCAATCGCATTCATTCGTGACACTCCCTTAGTAGCTCAACGGATTTTCTGCAATCCGTTGAACGACCTGTTCAAAAGCTGTACAAGCTGCTTTACATGCTGATTGACTACCCGTTAAAAGCGCCCCACCAAAGTTTGTTTCAGATGGTGGTCCAAAGAAACTGCAGATTTCAACATCCGCCGCTTTCAATGCTGCATCTAGTGCAACCATCGCTTCTAAAGGTGGCGCGATCAAGTAAGCAATTGCTTCGCCTTCACGAATGTTCGCTTCTTTTGATAAGTATCTTCCAGAACGAGAAACCACATGGGCAAAGTACACGATGCTGTCATCGTCATTTGCACTGATAAAGCTTGCTTCTTGTTCAATGACTTGTGTCACGACAGATAGTCCACTGGTGATCTCAGCCGGACTTGGTCCAGCAATGATCCCAATCACTTCACCCGCAAGTTTCGTAGAGGCATTCGCCGCTCCTGCATACATACTTTTTGCATAAACAACTTCTACTTCCGCTGCCTTTGTTGCTTCATCTAAAGCCACATAAGTCACATCATCACAATCTGATGTCACGATACCTAATGAGCGCATCCCTGGTGTCAACCCAAATTGCTCCGCTAATGCAGCATCTACATTAGGAATGACTTGAACACTTAAGACGTTTGCGCCTAAACGATCATTTTTCATTGATGTTTCTCCTCCTATTCGGCTTCTTTCAACTCAATACCAGATTTTTTCTTATCTAACATTTTCTTGATCAATTCCGCAATATATGCACCGGCCTCGACCGCTGGTGTCCCACCTTTATGGATGTTTGAGATCACTGTACGACGAGCTTCTGGCATTCCGACAGTTGGACGGTAAGCAACATACGCACTCATCGATTCTGCTGTTACAAGCCCAGGACGTTCACCAACTAATAAACAAACGACCTCTGCATCGGTGATTTCGCCGATTTGATCCATTGATGGTACACGACAATATTTTACGAATACGACTTGATCAAAATCTAAGCCATACATTTTCAAGCCTTGTTTGATTGCTGGTAGTACTTCTTTGATATTTGCTCCGATAGCCGCAGAACTTAATCCGTCCCCAACAACGATCTGTACTTTGGCTTTTGCGGTCGTTTGTTGTTTGATTTTTGTGCTATTTTCTTCGTCAAATTGACGACCAAAATCTGGACGAGTCAAGTATTCGTCTTTTGTTTTACAAATCGTTTGTGTTGAAATGAAGCCCATTTCCTCAACCAATTGCGGATCAACATCAGAGAATACGGCATCTTGTGCTGCTGCATGGTCCGCACGGAAACGTAAGGTAGAATCAGTCATATAGCGAGTGCCTGTACGTCCCACTCCGATACGAGCAGGTGTAAATGCCTTCATACGCAAGTATCCTGTTTCGTCTTTTGCATCTTTGACCAAAAGCTGTTTCCGCAGATCTAACTCTGTGATGTCATCGATCATCCCTTCTTCTACTACTGGCATGGTTGTTGTCATCGTATTTGTTGTTGCGGCTGGTGCTTTCGGTTGTTCTATTGTTTTTTCACCGGCTACCATTTCACTTAGCATGGAAGTGATCATTTCTTTCAATTGTTGTTCGTTCATTTTTTTCTTGCACCCCACTTATTTGATAAATACTGAAGCATCGCCGGCTAGGCTTGTTAATTTCCCATTTTCCATCAAGCCCATTTTCTCCATCCAACCTTCAAATTCTTTAATTGGACGTAAACCGAACAATTCACGGACTGTTGCTGTTTCATGGAAACCTGTCGTTTGGTAGTTCAACATCACATCATCCCCATGAGGAATCCCCATAATATACGTACACCCGGCTGATGTTAGTAACACAGCTAAGTTTTCCATATCATTTTGATCTGCTTTCATGTGGTTTGTATAACATACGTCACAACCCATTGATAAACCTGTTAGTTTACCCATGAAGTGATCTTCTAAGCCTGCACGAATGACTTGTTTTGAATCATACAAGTATTCTGGTCCAATAAAGCCGACAACAGTATTCACAAGGAATGGATCAAATTTCTTCGCTAATCCATAGCAACGTGCTTCCATCGTTACTTGGTCTGCACCAAAATGAGCTTCAGATGATAACTCAGAACCTTGACCAGTTTCAAAATACATCACGTTCGGTCCAGCTGCTTGGCCATTGCTCAATGCTAATGCTTGCGCTTCAGCTAACATATCCGCATTCAAACCAAACGCAGTGTTTCCTTTTTCTGATCCAGCAATGGATTGGAAAACTAAACCAGTCGGTGCGCCTTGACGCATGGCTTCCATCTGGGTCGTCACGTGAGCCAAGACACAGGTTTGTGTTGGAATCTCCCATTCGCTACGAAATTCTTCAAATTTATCTAAACAACGTTTCACGCTTTCTGTCGAATCATCCACTGGATTCAATCCGATCAGTGCATCGCCGGCCCCGTACGATAATCCTTCCATTACAGAAGCCATGATTCCGTCTACGTCATCTGTTGGATGATTTGGTTGTAGACGATTGGAGAAAGTACCTGCGCGACCGATTGTTGTGTTGGCTGTTTTTTCAATGTGGATTTTTTTTGCGCCTACGATCAAGTCCATATTTGACATCAATTTGCAGACTGCCGCAATCATTTCCGCAGTCAATCCATGAGAGATATATTTGATTTCAAAATCTCCTGTTTTGTCTGAAAGGATATATTCTCTTAATTCGGCAACTGTCCAATGTTTGATCATGCCGAAAATACGCATGTTGACTTGGTCGATGATGATACGTGTGACTTCATCTTCCTCATAATCAACCACTGGATTGTTGAATAAATCGTTTAAAGTCAGATGAGATAGCACGACTTTGGCTGCCACTCGTTCTTCCGCAGAAGTTGCTGCCACACCCGCTAATTTATCTCCTGATTTTTCTTCATTTGCTTTAGCCAATACTTCTTTGACTGAAGAAAATTGATAGGTTTTGCCAAATAATTTTGTTTTTAAAATCATTTTTCTTGTCGCTCCCTTAATTAAATACTAATGTTTTGACAACTACCGGTAACACTGCACCTTCGGCAACAGGTTGACCAATATCGATATAATCCCCATTTTCTACTTTGACGGAATCAATGCAGATGAACGGATAATTCCCCGGTAAATACGCATATAATGCATGACCTAATGCTTTTGCCATGTCCTCGTCCACCATGATGACTAGTGGGATATTTTCATTGATCAAGGCAGATAACCCCCGAACGATGCCTTTCCCATATCGTTGGACGTCTGCGAATGTCGGATTCACGAGCCCCTTCATCGCTAAAGCGATTTGCGGTGTTTCTTCCAAACGATGCCAAGCCAGCTTTTCATTGATTCGCTCACCCATTGCTTCCGCAGGCAAGGACTCATCTTCTTGGGAAACTTTCAAGATCGGAATATTTTTGATTGGCAGGATCTGCTCATGATAAGCGATCGTACTGCCACTAATATCAGCGGTATGGGAACCTGCACCGACCACCGTTGCCCGAATCGTTTCATTACTTTGTAAGACTTCTTTTTCAACAAAAATTTGCGATTTTCGTAAAGCCGTACCTAATAACAGACCGATATCCCCATACTTGAATATATCTGTCACTTCTTCGATCAAGCAATCCGCTACGCCACCAGAAAAAGTGACGATTGGTAGTTCGCCATCTAGCCGTAATCCTCGGTTCGTAATGAATAACTCATAAAAGGGACTTCGTTCTCCGATACCCACACTATTCGCCAAAACTTTTACTAACTCATCGATCACTGGTTGGATGGCAGTAACAGAAGCTTTTGTTCCAACTTTCAAGGGTAATCTCAACTGCTCGACCATTTCTGTGATCTTTGGTGAAATATACGAAATATTCCCTGCTTGGTCGACCTTGATCAACCGACCACCGATATCAAAACAGGCGGTATCATCGATTTCCCCATCGGTGAAGACGACTAAATTACTCGTGCCGCCGCCGATATCGATGTTGACGACCGAAGCATGACGCTTTGTCGAATACTCTTGCGCGCCTGCCCCTTTTCCGGCAATGATACTTTCAAGATCTGGGCCAGCTGTCGCGACCACGAAATCTCCAGCAAAGCCACTCAGTGCTTGTAATACTTTGCTCGCATTGGCTTTACGAGCTGTTTCACCGGTGATGATCACCGCACCCATTTGGATTTGCTGCTTTTCTATCCCTGCTTGGTGATATTGTCGGGAAACAAACGCTTTGATTGCTTCATCATCAATCATTGTCTGATTGATCAAAGGAGTGAAGATGATTTCACTACGGTAGATCACTTCCTTATCTGAGATCGTGATCCGAGGAACAGAAAACGCAGAGGCGAAATTTTCGATCGTCAACTCAGATAAAACAAGCTGAGTCGTCGAGGTACCTAAATCGATCCCTACAGTAAGAATTTTTTCTTTTGCCATCTTTTTTCTCCTTTCTGCAAACAAAAAATGCTTAAAGACAGCCTAGAATCTCTTCTACGCATCTTTAAGCATCGTTGCTTTTTCACCGAACAACATCTTTGGTGTTCTGTTCAAAATAGAAACAAGTTTTTGTTCCTTTATTGGATGATTCAATTTTTACTTTTCCTTTTAGCTTATCTTTGATATAGCTATTCACGATCATCAAACCTAAACTGGTCTCTTTGTTTCGGTTGATATCGTAGCCATTGCCATTATCTGTGACAGTGATCGTAATGACTCTATTTTCGATTTCCCCGCTGACTTCAACTACGCCATTTTGATCTGCCTCAAAGGCATGATCAAAGATATTTTGGAGTAATTCGTTAACGACTAAGGAAATGGAAACCATTTGATCGCTAGAAACAGTGATCGTCGGATCAACGGTTAGATTCAATCGCACTTTCTCCGGATTGAAAATATGCCGGAAATTGTACATCACTGCCTCAAGCATTTGTCGCAAGGAAACATTATCTTCCACTTGCTTCGACAATAATTCATGTGTCATCGCGATCGCCATGATCCGGTTCACACTTTCTTTTAGTACTTTACTAGCCTCTTTGCTAGTGGTACGGCGTGCTTGGATCCTCAATAACGAAACGACGGACTGTAAATTATTTTTGACACGGTGATGGATCTCGCGGATCGCCACCGATTTTGAGACGATTTCATCTTCTTTCTTTTTCACTTCTGTATTATCTTGAATAATCATTGCTACTCTCGATCCTGCATCAATCCAAACTTTTCGAATATTAAAGTAATAATTTAAATACGCTGTCTCTAATTCGATCAACCGATTTTCGGTCTGATCGTTCATCTGATAAAGAACATATTCGAACGTTGTATAATCAAGGGAGAGATTGTCATAGTGTAAATCGTTGATCATTTCGCGATAGCCTAGTTTTCGGTATAATTCTTTGGCCCGATGATTTGCTAAGACCAAATTTCCTGTGGTCGTATCAAAAATCAAGACCGCTTCGGCTAACTGGTCCATGATTAGAGGATCAACTGTCGATTCGATTGCTATTGTCCCTTGCTCGTTTGACTGTAATTCTTGTCGTTCAACTGCCCCAATCGGTTGCTCGACTCCCTCTTCTACGATGATCACACCAATTGTTCGTTGTTCATTACGAATCGGAAAAATGTTTTGTTTGATCAAGCGATTCTCTTGCGTGACTGCTAACAAACCAATGCTATTCAAGCTTGTTTCCATGGTCCGTAAAACGCCAGGTTCATTTTTTAATAACGCTTCTTTTCCGACAACTTCATGTTTATATAATGAGGGAATATATTTTGGCTTTTTGTGATAGACAACTAATGCTTCTTTCGTCATTTCATTAAAAACATCGATGAACACATCTGCCATCTCATAATGCTTAGACTCTGCTAAATAAGCACTCGTCCGACAAAGCTCTTGGATATCTGACTGGGTTAAGTTGGTATAACGCTGACATAATGTATTGATCCGTTCCATTATTCATCATCCATAATAATCAATTCTGCGATGTCACTCATCCGTGCGCGTTTGTTCATACTTAATGCGCGCAACATCTGATAAGCTTCTTCTTCAGAAATATTATTTTCTTTTGCTAAGATCCCTTTTGCCTTCTCTATAACTTTTCGTTCTTCCAATTTCAACTGTAGTTTATCGATCTGCTGCAGCAAGTTTTGGGTTTCTTTTCCTCTAGCGATCCCCATTTCAATGGTCGGGATCAATGATTTTGCATCTAATGGTTTTACCAGATAACCGATTGCTCCTAATTTCTTCGCTTTCTCCGTATTCTCATGATCACTGTAAGCAGAAAGAAACACGATACTCCCTGCTAACTGATCTTGGATGATTTTTTTACCGGATTTTAGACCATCTAAAATCGGCATTTGGATATCCATCAATACGAGATCCGGCTTGTTCTCTTTACAAACTTCGATTGCTTCAAATCCATCTGCGGCTTCCCCAACAACTTCATAACCAGCTTCCAGTAGAATATCTCGAGTGTCCAATCGTGTGATTGGTTCATCGTCTACTATCACAATTCTGCCCTTCATATTCAATACGCTTTGTCTCCCCCGAACTAAGTTCTTGTAATTTCACACGTCACAGAGAATTGCAAAATCTGTTTGAGTCCATCCAATACAGCATGTAATGCTGCTTCAACAGAACTCACGTCGCCAGAAATAACTACTGAACCAGAGAAACGATCGATAAAACCAATGGTAATGTCGCCACTTTTCGTTGCAATATCCACAGCGATGATTGCGGCTTCACTTGGCGTGATCGTCAAAATCCCTAACGCATTGCTTGTGCCTGCCGGTAATCCTAATTTTGTATAGACTTCCTTGTCGGGACTCGCAATGATGTGGGCTAAAGTGACTTGTTTTCCTGGGACGTATTCTTGGATCATTCGTTGTTTTTCTTCCAAACAAGACTCGCTCCTTCATTTTAAGCAATAAAAAATCCTCAATAATAAGCCATAAAGTGTTCACTTTACGCTTGTTATTAAGGGCCCCATTGCTCTTAAATTTTGAAGCACTCCGTTGTGCTCATTCATTATATGTTAACCTTTTCACGATGTCAATCTTTATAAAATGGCTTTTAATATTGCTCTAACGCCTTTTTCATCTGCCTTACGAGGATTCGTTCTCGTGCAACCATCTGCTAAGGAAGAGGTGGTAATTGCTTCTTCTTGTACTAATACTTCTTTTGAAGACAAGCCGTATTCACTCAACGTCGCTGGCATCTCTAATTTTTCTCGCAGCTGTTTGATCATACGAATCAAATTCTGCACACCTAAACGAGGATTTTTCGTTTGCGTATTGCTTATGCAGTTTGCTAATGCCGCATATCGTTCAGCCACTTTGATTTCAGTCACTTGACCATTTTCTAAACCACTATTGTAAGCAATCACTTCTGGCAGTAAGATCCCATTGATCCGTCCATGTGGCACATGTAAACGAGCGCCAGCAGCATGAGCGATTCCATGATTCAACCCTAATGAAGTTGAATTGAACGCCATCCCTGCCATACAAGAGGCTAAGTGCATTTGCTCTCTTGCTTCTTTGTCTTGCCCATTTTTGTAGGCTCGCTCTAAATATTCGAAAACTAAAGCAACCACTTTCTCACATAAGGCATCTGCTACCCCATTTGCTTCTGTAGAAACGTAGGATTCAATCACATGGGTCAGCACATCCATTCCCGTATCGGCAGTGATTTTTGGTGGGACACTCATGACTAGTCCAGTGTCTAATATCGCTATATCCGGTTGGATCTCTTCTGTTACTAAAGGGATCTTCAACCCCAATTCACTGATCGTGATCACTGAGAAGTTTGTCACCTCAGACCCTGTCCCACTGGTGGTTGGGATTGCAATAAATTGGGCAGTCAAGAGATCCATTGTCTTTTGCCCAAAATATTTCATTGCTTTCGCTGCATCGATGGCTGAACCGCCACCGATTGCTACGATGACTTCACTTTGAAATCTTTCCATTTCTTTGATTCCTGAAACGATTTTATCAAGTGGTGGATCAGGAACAATATCACTAAATACGTGATACTGATTTAAATAAGTCATGACTTTTTCTACCAGACCATTTTCTACCATAAAGGGATCAGTAACGATGAAAACACGCTTATCTTTGACACTCTCAAGACTTTGTAACGCATCTTCTCCCACAATGATCTGTGTCGAGAATTGTATACTTTCCACGAACATTCCTCCTTGAAACCAAAATAAAAGAGCCTTCAAACCAATGGAAATCACAAGATCCATTTGTCTGAAGCCCCTTTGCTTCTTTTACAATCCATACAACAGTGTATGGTGTCTATTCTGTAATTATTAATCAACACATGCGCTGGGAATCAGCAGTACGCCATTGTACTTGAAATCTCTTTCCCCATTGAAAGACCAGCCCAATATTCCCATACACATCATCGTGCTATGTGTGGGATTGAATCAAATATTCTTGGGCTGACTTTCAAAAAACGTCATTTTTTTAGCAACACCCTGTTTTGCCTCGAAACAGTTTGCCCAATAATGAAAAATAAGAAAAGACCTGACTTAAAAGCTCGAACGCTTTATCACAGTGGCGGGACCGTGCCAGCATCTCACTGGCTTCCATTCGTATCTCTCATAAACATTTGATTAATCTAACAGCACTTTACCACACTGTTTGTGAAAAATCAAACACTTTTTATAAACCTTCTTCTTTTATCTTATGGAAGACCTTCTCTCCTCTTGTATAAAAAACATCCTCTTGCCCCATTTGCACATTCATATAACGCGCCAACGCATAAAAATAGTCAGACAAGCGATTCACAAACACGATCACTTCAGGATTGATCGCCGCAGTCGCACTTAAACGGACGATATGTCGTTCCCCGCGACGAGCAATTGTTCGCGCCACATGGACCATGCTCGCTCCTTGACAGCCCCCTGGTAAAATAAATCGTTCGATATCCGGCGATTGCTGTGTATAAAAATCAATCCGTTCTTCCAACCAAGTAACGCTCTCTTGTTGGACTTTCAGCGGTCGTCCATCTTCCAAGACCGTTGATAAATCAGTCCCTACATCGAATAAAAGTTGTTGTAGTTCTTCCAATTCTTTCTTAAAAACCTCTTGTTCTTTTGACAATTGACTGATCGTATAGCCCAACCATGAGTTCAATTCATCGATCGTTCCATAACTTTCCACACGATCTGAATCTTTCGATACACTATGACCGCCAACTAATTTTGTCATTCCCTTGTCGCCTGTTTTTGTGTAGATTTTCATGATTCTCCTCCTAAGTACTCAATCAATTCTGCTAGTCCCGTTTTTTCGACTGATGAGACTTCAAACAGCTTCGTTGCTCCAGCTGCAAGCAATTGTTCACGTACACGCGTCAACTCTTTCTCGTCTTTCACTAGATCAACTTTGGTCATGATCCCGATGACTTCTTTTGGAAAGATGTGGCCAAATCCTGGTGAAAAAATCTGTTCTTGGTCTAACGCACTTTGCACCAAACCAATGACATCTGCTTCTGCTGCTGTTACAGTCAAAGCAGCGTAGTATTGGCGATGTAGAATAAATTCCCCTGGTGTATCGATCATCTCAGGATGAAATTCTACCGCTTGGGTCTTATCATAAACGATCGCTTCTCCTCGCAAGGCTTGACAAAGAGTGGTCTTTCCACAGCCAATCGCACCCATTAAAATGATTCTCCTCATTTACCTCTCCTCCATAAAAAAAGCCTAAAAAAGCAGAAAAAGCTCTACTTTTTTAGGCGTCATTGCCGTATTCATACGCACACATCGTTGTGTGCTTCTTTTCACTAGTGTAATCGCTTCTTTCAAGTTTGTCAAAATAAATCTTAGCATCTAACTATGTGAATAGTAAAATCCCTCACACTTATATTAAAATTTGAAGTTAACTTCAGATAGTCTATAAAATTGTGATTACTGATAGAAATCACAACACAAAGCAAATTGCCGCTATACCAATTGTATATATTGTTAATTAGTTGCTTGAACAATAGTAATAAAAAAAGGACCTCCACTTTCACTTTTTAGAATATATCTAAAATGAAAGTAGGGTCCATTTAATCACTTAAATTTCTAACGCACGATCGAGCGTGACATCATCGCGATCGTATAACGGTTTCCACGGATCGCACGGCTCATCGCCATGATATTTTCTACCGGAGCGATTCCCGAGTAGCCGGCATCCCCGATATGTTGGATATCCACACCACAAATTTTATTTTGGATCGCAATTTGTTTGATCGTGTCTGAATCGGATGATTCTTGGCTCATACCAATTACATTTGAAATTGAACTGTTCAAAAAAAGAAATTTCTGTTGAGAATATCACCCCTTCGATCGCACAATATTTAGATTTAGGAAAACATAACAAAAACATCTTTGTTGTTAGGAACTGGGCATATTTGACTGATTATACCCACTTTCAATACACAGAAAGTTGGCATCAAGTCGATTCATTCAAATTCGTTTTGTTGGCTGATCGGCCGATGAATCACTAATTGAGTCAAATAAAAATGCCATTGGAAGAGAGAACTCTTCCAATGGCATTTTTTCATTATCACTAATTAAAACAAAACAGTTGCTGGATCAATCAATTGCGCTTGAGCTAAGCTGTTGTCACGACTGATCTCAAAATGCAGATGGCTGCCTGTACTATTACCAGTAGAACCGACAAACCCAATGATTTGTCCTTGTTCAACTTCATCATCAACTTTCACAACGTATTCTTGTTGATGAGCATAAAGCGCTGTTGTGCCATCTTCATGTTCAATGGCAACATAATTTCCCCATGAAGGATGGAATTCTGCTTTGATCACAGTACCCGCTTTACTAGCATAGATTGGCTCCCCTTGAGGTGCCGCAAAATCTAATCCACGGTGGAATTCACCACCACGAGGACCAAATGGGCTAGAAATCGTATAATTTCTTAATGGCACGATATATCCTTCTTTATTCACTTCAGGTCCGGCAACTTCTTTGTCATATTGTTCTAAATCATAAGTTTCGATCAGACCATTTAGTTTTTCGTTATATCTTGTATCTGTTGCGTAACGGCCTGTTAAAAATTCTGTTGCTTCTTTATAAGTTTCTGCATTGGATTTCCAAGCACCTGAATAGAACTCACTATTTCCAGTCAATCCTTCAGTCATTAATTTAGCATAGTCTTCAAGACTTTCTTCATAGTTGGCATATTTTCTGAATGTTGCTTGGATCGTATACAATGTACCATCACCAGCATCTTCTTGTGTGGCAAAAGTCACACCATTGCCCTCATGTGTACCTTTGATCCCAAAAAGATTGTAGTTAGGGGCTTGCGCCAACTGGCTTTGTCCACTAGCTGATTCTAAAATCGCTTGGGCGATCATCACTGATGCGTATAAATCATGTTCTTGCCCGATTTCTCGAGAAGATTCACCGATTTTGCGAATGAAGCTCTCAACTGATTCATCTTTTTCAAAATGGATCGATCCTTCATCCGTTTCTTGACTTGATGGTACAAGATCTTGAATCGGTGTAGTTGCAGAAGGTTGACGTACCTCTTGAGCAACTGGCGCTGCAGGAGCAGGCGTTGGTGCCACAGGTGCAGCTGGTTGTGTCGGCTGACTCGGCTGTGGTGTAGTTGGTTGTGTTTCTCCAGTAGAACCGCCAGTTGATGGTGGCGTTGGTTTTTGTGGCTGACTCGGCTGTGTTGGCTCTGTCGGCTTCGTCGGTTCTGTTGGTTTTGTCGGCTCCGTTGGTTTTGTTTCCTCCGGTGTGCTTGGCTCTGTCGGTTCTGAAGTATCAGGTGTGGTTGGTTCACTTGAATCACCAGTAGACGGTGGCGTTGATTCTTCTGTACCATCTGTTGTTGTATCTGTTGTGTTATCTTCACCTGTGATATCAGACGAATCCGTCGTTGTTTCTGTTTGGGCTTCCGCTGTTACTGGTTGGTCCGCAGAAAAAACTTGTTCATCTGCTAATACTTGTAAAGGCGTAGTTAGTAACATTTGTGAAAGAAATACAAATGAAACTAATTTATACGTAGACTTTTTTTTCAATTTTCTTACATCCTTTTCTTTAGTTATTTTTAAGATACATGTTAGTTATGAATTTTTTGTTAAAAAAATAATAATTTTTATAAAGTAATAACAATTATTTATCTCATATTAATGCTTCGTTCCACTACTAATAACAAACGTTAAGTGAAAATATCTAGCGAACACTGAGATAATACGACAGACTTTTACTTTATTATAATTCATTTTAACAGGAATAAGAAGAGTTAAGCAGTCCATATTTTTTCATCATTAAGAGCAAAATTTGAACTTGACATTGATTTTTCCCCATTTTTTTTACCGAGTAATATCAAATAATCTATAAAAAAAGCCCTCCAAATATTGCTATTCAACTATTTGGAGGACAGTCTCTGCTAAATTGATATCGAAAAAAAGATAGAATAACCAATCCTATTAGTGAAGTTTACTACAAATTAAATACAGTTTGATTATTCAGTTTTTTTACGTCCAGTCAAATCATTGTTTCCTTTTTTACTGCAACGATTAGTACAACTACTACTAAGACACCTCCTAGAGCGATTCGCATATAAAAAACAGATTTTCCCGTTTTAGGAAGAAATGATTCTCTTAAACCATTTTTCTTTGGAGCGGATCTTCTTGGCTATGGTTGATTAGGAAACTCTTTTTCTGGTGTGGCTTCGTTATTCACTTTGACTTTAACGATGCTTAAACAAACTTTTATATCATTGATTTTTCCATATTCGGCGATGATCGTTCTATCTTTATAAATTTGACTTGGCAGCTGTGGGGCGTCGTTTTCACTTGTCAATCTATCTTCAATAATTCATCGTCTATTCAAAATAATATCTGTAAACTTTTTCTACAAACAAACGTATCTCTTTTTTATATGAGCATTTTTTTCTAACTTCATTTTCTATTTGCTCTACATCTAATTCTCCAAAAATATCTAAAGGTTTATTTCGAAGCATACGTATGGTTTCACTTAGTAAAGAGGTAAACTTTTCTAGAGTAATTCTTTGAGGTAAAGTATTTTGTAGTTCGATTATTTGTTCTGGTGAAAGTTCCAAATCAAAGAGTTCACTTCTCCTTAACTCAGTGTCCTCATTTTTAAAGACAGGTTTTTGTAACTTACAGTAAAATGTTTGACTCTCTTCATTTTTTAATACAAAGACTTCTTTATTTTTCTGTGACCTTATAGGGTATTTATCTACAACTGTTAGATTGTCAAAAGGACCTAGCTTTACAGACTTTTTCTTTCTATCATTTCCATGTAGTTCTTTTATCAAATTTTTTGATTCAGAAAAATTCCACATATCTCTTCTTTCGGGAATGGTTGCTTCCGGTATCGTTTTAGCCAACTGAGTGATATACTCAACATCTTGAACACCCAACCATTCTGATTTGATCCATCGTGTGCCATGGATTGCTCCTAATAAACCACCTGTTGCTGCCGCATTTGTATCCGTGTCACTCCCTTCAAAAAAAGCGATCTCTAACAATCCATTCTGTGGATCTATAGAGAATTTAGATACGATATAGATCGCTGTCAAACAAGTAACGACTCCTGAACCTTTCACTTTCGGATTATTGCAGTCTAATTTCGATAACGTCTCAGATGTTTGATCAAATAATCCATTTGCTAACGTTTCTTTTATTAATGTTAATCCATCAAATAACTCTTCTCCCGTCTGTTCCCACAGTTTTTGATAATTTATACCTATAGAAAATGAAGCATTCAACCAATCATTGATATTATTAGGTACAGGAAACTTAGACCATTCTTCTTTTTTATTAATGAGATAGTCAACTAATTCCCCATATTTCATTTGTTTGTTGTTGGTAATCAGATACTCCGCAGCTTTTCCATAGACTAACGCACTCAAAATAGCTCTAGGATGTCCATGGGTAGATATTCCATTCAAAAATATTTTTTGATTCATTTCTTCACTACTTATATTTTTCTCATAAGCATGCGAAATGACCCTCATGACTACACCATTTCCACCCGCTTCAAAATAGGATTGGATGGCACTCTTATTTTGCTTCCACGGTGGTTTGCCATTCGACCATGAACGAGCAGCGCGCTTCGTAGCTCCTCCTCCTCCACGTTCATAAAGCAACCACGAAGGTAATTCGCTTCTTCCAAAATAAGATAGAAAATTACGATAGTTTAACGCCCTCGCAGTCGCTAGCGTCAGTTGGGTATCATCACTGTAACTTCCTTTTTGTATGATTTCTTCTGTATAGGTGTGACCATAACCCGAACGTCTTACCCATTTTTGAAAATCTGTACTCCTAGCAGATTTATTTTTTGTTTGACTTCTTTCTTGTGGCCATCCCATGGCATCACCGATTGCAACCCCTAATAAAGATCCCAGATATTTATCTTCTATTGAGTTCATCCTCTCACTCCTATTCCATATAAAGACTTTCTTCAGGGATATCACCGGCTCTTAATTTATTCGCCAAATTTTTGTCATACATATCTGCACAAGTAAAAATTTTAATTGTGGATAGATCACATTGAGCAATTTCAAGACGATTCAATTCTTTCTTCGCTTGTGCTTGGTCTCTAAATACAATTCCTTTAATATTTGTCTTTGAGATCGAATGTCTTATTAGCACCTCCGCTTGATTATCAGTAGGTGAGCAGATCAACATATTCTTTGTTCTGTTCAATTCCATCTTCCCTACTGATCTAGACTTATACAGACTCTTGAAACTCGATAGACCACTCCTTATGAGTTTCCCACTTTCTGTAGCAGCATTACATGGACAAAAAAGAGTTTGATCATTAATGACACTAGGAGAAATCAACAAAATAGAGAATTCTTTAAATAAATCAAGCCTATTCCTCTTCTCTAACTCATATAAATAATAGACATTAGGGTATTCGATTGAACAACAAATATAATCTTCTTTACCATCAATTCTATTTAGATCATTTTTTTCCAGATCTTCTTTGATAAAATTGTTCGCAAGGATCTTACCATCTCTATCCAATATCTTGGGCAAATTTTTGGACTTAGTAAAATGGCACAAACGAGTAATTTTTCTCTCACTAATATATGATTCATACTCATTCATAACCGTTCCTCAAATCATATAAACTTGTATCCTCTGGCAATAGTTCAGTTAATTTGTCCACATACGTAATTATTACTCCAGATTTTGCCCGCGTCACACTTACATAGATCAATTTGACAAATTTTACTAGCGCGTCTTGTTTGCTACCATATTTAGCTATTTCCTCTTCTGTAGGCATATATCGATCACTCATAAATGGTAAGAAAACTAAATCAAATTCTAATCCTTTAGCAGAATGATAAGTTCCGATGTGCAAGTTGTCAGTATTCTTCCATTTACCCATGTCTTTTTTTAATATTGTATGCTCAATTCCTTTTTCAGCAAAAATAGACGCTATTAAATTGACATCTTCTCTCGTTTTGACTAGCACTGCTTTGGTTCTTGATACATCCGAGTTGTCTACTAAACCCATCAAAGATTCTATTTCCTCTTTTTTGTCTCTACATTTTATTACAAGAGGATTTGGACCAACCACATCTGGAACAATGGAGTCGATTTTATCATTCTCATCAATTTCAAAAAAGGGTAATTCCGAAATTGCTTTCGCTAACTTTCCGACTCCTGATTTGTTTCGATAGTTTTTTTCCAATTTCCAAATCTTGACATTATTTAGTCCCGCAGAACGCCATGAAATCCTACTTCCATAAATTTGTTGATTCTCATCACCAAAGAAATTGATACTACCATCTTTCGATACTAGCATACTCAAAGACTTCAACATCATTGGCGAAAAGTCTTGACCTTCGTCAACAAGTATATATTTATATCGCTTTTCCGTATCATCTCTTTGCGCTTCTTCAAACACCGCTGTAGCTATACTATCCCAATCATATAAATAGCCTCTTTTATTCCTTAGATCTACATATTGTTGGTAGACTTCGTAAAAATAGATTCTGTTTTTCCTTAAAATCCGAGCATCCCGTCTTCCAGTTCGTTCAATTTTAATATACGTCTCTTGATCCATTATTCCCATTTTTTGTATCCATTCAATTTCATCGATAAAAATATCCATATGTCGTTCTAACGTATTCTCATCAGGATATTTATTTTTCACTTTATCTAGCGCCTCTGCAATAAGTTTATTTTTTGATTGTAAGATGGCGTTTGTCTCCATTTTACCTCTTGAATTCAGATACCCTCGTGCCAACTTATGATAGTTTTGAATCAATAAATTTTTGGGAGAATCTTCTAATATAAACTCCATATATTTAATAAGTGTCCTATTATATGTAAGTATAAGGACTATATCATCAGGGTAATTTTTTGCCATATTTATCGCCCTAACTAAAGCAATAGTTGTCTTTCCGCTTCCTGCCGTACCTAAAACAACAATATTATCTTCATCAGAAAGATATAGTACATCCACTTGTTTTCCTTCAGGTTTTGGTAATCCCATAAAATAACCTCCACTATTTTATTTATCCAGATATCTCCCCCACGAAGAAAAGCGCTTACGAAAATTTATTGATTTGTCCCGGAACCTCCTTTATCAATTATTTTATATTATCATTATATACACTGAATTGTTAAACCGTAAAGTTATAATCTGTATTTAAAATAACTTTTATTTTTTAATAAGAAGAGAGGTTATGAAAAAATTATTCCGCGACTTCTCTTAAGCAACATTATTTGATCAAAAATAAAAGAATCGATTTAAGCATATTTCATGCTTAAATCGATTCTCGATGAAATTATTTCAATTAAAACTAACCAAACGTACTGTGTCCGGAAATATAACAAACTGAAGAATTGTTAAATCACATAACTGTTTATCTTTTTGAGGATGTTTATATAAGGTGGTCGCCTTTTTTACTAACCTTCCACCCTCTTTTTGAACTGTTTCCATTTTGGAAATAGTTCGATCTTCTATCAATTCACTAGAATTAAATATATTTTTCAGATGTTTACTAATTGCCGGAATGCCAACATCAAAAGCTTCGAAATCGTCTTTTGTGTTGCCCAAATGGTCTCAGCTTGACCATTTCTTCACTGTATTCATACATCAAAAAATTGGATTTCATCCAACTTGATTTATTCTCCCTTCTTGATTCCATCTGTATTTTATTAAGATAGTTGCTAAAATTGTCACGATACTTGATTCATATCATATGTAACTCGAATGAACATTGTTCTTATTTGGCAACTCCCCAAAAATATTGTGTTCAACTGATTTATTTGTGTTATAGCAAAAAATCGTGTTACTAATATATACGCCAAATATTGCCATGAAATTATAGTAGGTATTATTATTTACAGAAAAAACTAAGACTTTGTTCAAAGTCTTAGTTTTTTAGATTTCAAGAGTATTTATTTATATAATAAAATGACTGGGTGTATACAACACACGATATAATTATAATCCAATACGTTGTTTAAATATTTTTTCTACATCTTTATCTTCAAAATATACTCGACATCCATCAATTCCTCTTGTAAGAAGTACGTAATATATATTCAAAATATATTCAGTTAATTCAGATAAAGAAAATTCTTTTTTTAGAGGTGTCCCACCACTATCCTTATAATTACTAGGTACTGCCATTATTTGATTATCTATTACCGTGATATCATTTCCTATAATTACTCCAGAATAATTCAGATCATATCCTTGAATTGAATGTATAGATCCAATTTCTTTTTGTGAATTAGGTTTTTTTATCCAATCTTCATAAGTGGAGTTCCATCTTCTATTAATACCGTCTATTTCCCAATCATAAGGTAACTCATATAATTTTTTTCCTTTGTTAGACTTTTTATTTATATTAGATTTCCATTCTCTACAGTATCCAGCTATTACTCTATTAGTTGTTTCAGGATAGGCATGAGAGTGAAGCTCTACATACTCGATAACTTCATTAAAATTATCCGCGATGCCAAAGTAGTCATTTTTGAATACATCTAAATTAAAATTTTTATCTTCACTTAATTGTAGAGCATACAAAATCCCTTTTAAATAGTCTTCTCCTGAAAAATTACCATCACCACTAATTCTAAATTGTTGTGATAAAGTTAATTTTTTATAATTAATAGTTAATTTTCGAATTTCAGAAGGAGTAATATTTTGCGGTTTAATTCCTTGATAGGAATCGTATAACAAAACCAACCCCTCAGTTATTTCTTCTAAGAGTGTAATTTCATCATCATCTTTATTAAGGTGCCTTCTTGAATTAGGATGACCCTTTGTATAGTATTTTTTTAACTTGTGTGCTTCATCAACAATTATGATATCAAATTTTTCTTTGTTTTTCTTAGCATCTGTTATCAACTGTGAACTAGTCTTAACAAATAATCTATTATTCAAGTTTATAGATTTAAAAATTAAATTAAACTGTTTTCTTAAATTCCCAGTTGTAACAACACCAATCTTTAAATTAGGGTTATTTATTGCTAGGGAAAAAGCTAAATTTGTAAATAATACAGACTTACCTGAACCCGCGGGTGCTTCGACTATAAATTTTCCTGAAGGATCAGTTTCAATTTCATCAATAATTTCTTTTTGCTTTACGGATAGTTGTTTAAATGGAGAATATTTAAATAACAAACTTTCTCTCAATTTATTTATATTTTTATTTTTGGATAAACCTAGCTCAAATAATTCATTTTTCCATAATCTATAAAATACACTAGAACGAATTTCCTCTTTATTTTTATAAACTAATTTTGTTTGTCCATTATTGCCATTTGCCAAAACAAAATTAGTTTCATCAGATTCAGCGACCATATAATTAAGTAGTAAGGATTCCAAATCTAATACAGCCGATTTATGAAATAGGTTAGAATAGATAACTAGACATTCAGTATACTCACGATAATCAGTTTTAGGTTCTTTTTCAGCTAAATGCTCTCTATGTCTATTATTAAAGCAACTAGTTTCACCAACATAAATTATTTTTCTTTCTAGATTATAATATATATACGTAACTGGATTATTATTTAATATATCATTTTCTATTTTTGATAGATTATTCGATATCCATCCATTGTTTAACTGTAGTTTTAAAACTCGATAATACGACATATTTCTCCCCATAAATTTTTACTTATTTCTTGTATTTATTATAACATAAAACAATTTATTGTTTTTCATGTTATTGTCGTAATTATCTGTCTATAACTATCACTTATTTCGTTATTAATAGTGTTTTTTATTTAAATATAAGCTACTATTATTATTTAGAATATATGATTTAATGTAATAATTTGTATTTTTTTAATTATAGCCATTAAGATATCAAAATAAAGTATCTATCTTTTTTTGTTGAACAAATATTTCTCTTTATTCTTTGTGTTAGTTAAATTCAAAATCGCTTTATCTTAGTCGACAAAAAACTCCGAAACCTCAAATAAGTCTCAGAGTTAATTACTATTTCTCTATTTGCGATGCTCCTTCCCCCAACTTCTCCCATATCTCACTCTGCTCCTGAAAATGCTTCACTAGATCCACCTCAAAGATATCTTTGAGCAATTTTCTCGAAACTGTTTCCAGAAATGGACCTTGCTTGATGACTTGGCCTGTTTTCATGAACAAGACTTGGTCGCTTAAAGAGAGGGCTAAACGGATGTCGTGGAAGACTCCGATGATTGTTTTGTCTTGGTTTTTGCCCCAGTCTTTTAAATAGCCGATGAGTTCGAGCTGGTGCTTGATATCGAGATGATTATTGGGTTCGTCTAGTAATAAGATATCTGGGTCTTGGGCTAATACTTTGGCTAAGAAGACACGTTGCTTTTGACCTCCGGAAAGTTGGTTGACGGGGTGGTCTTTCAGCTCTAATAAATTAGTCAGTGCTAGGCACTCCATGACTTTTTCGCGGTCTTCTGCTGTGGTGACTGACCATAGTCCTTGTTTGATGTGCGTATAGCGGCCCATCATGACAGTTTCATAGACGGTGTAGTCAAAGGCAATGGTTGAAAACTGGCTGAGTAAGGCGACTTTGCGTGCGGCTTCCTTGCGTTTCATCGTGCGGACTTCTTTTCCATCGATCGTGATCGATCCTTCGTAGGAAAGGATGCCCGCAATTGATTTTAATACGGTCGTCTTGCCACAGCCGTTAGGTCCTAGGATACATAGGTTCTCACCTTTGTTCAGCTCGAAGGAAACTTCTTTGATGATTTTTACTGAGCCATAGCCAGCTGTGACTTGCGATAGCTTCAAGGTCATCACTTTTCCTCCTTTAGCGGTAATTTCTGCTGACAAAAGGAATTTCCGTTACGTCGTCTTCTTGGTTGAATTTCATCGCGATCATGAAGAAGTAACCCGACAATAAATTGAAAAAGTCTAGCAAGCCTGAATCGACTTTTTTACCTTGATAAAGATGGCGATACAGCAAACGAACGATTACTTTACAATCGACACGTAAAATATGAGCTAATGCACCTCGTTCACTTCCTTGAGGTAAGAAGAATGGTCCACTTTGGTTTGTTCTTTCTGCATTCAATTCATCGACACGACTCTTTAACCAGTCGACTTCTTCTTGCGTGATCGTCATTTTTGTACGCACGCACGCATTTGCATGGTAAACCAATTCACCGATTTTTTCTAACTCCTTGTAAAAAGGAGAATCTTCACACTTTGCGCGTAGTAACCCGATTTCTGAAGATAAGCGATCGGTGTGTAATTCATAATCGCAACGTAAATCATCTGCATCGTCTGCTAAAAATGGATAAGCCTCATAAGGACTTCGATAAATATCTTTCATAATTGTAAAACACTCACTTTCGTTTGAAATAAACATAGGCAAAAAAGGGCGCACCAATCAATGCTGTGACAGCGCCTATTGGTATTTCTTGGGGAGATAATAGCGTTCGTGAAATCGTATCGCCGACGACCATCATGCTGCCACCTAACAGTGCTGCTCCTGGAATGACCCAACGATGACTGGCACCGAAGTAACGTCGGATGACATGGGGGGCAATCAAATCAACAAATCCGATCACGCCGACAAATGAAACCGCACTTCCTGCAAGTAAAGCCGCAAGAACCATCACCCATAGCTTGATCGTTCGAACATCTACACCAGAGATTAACGCCTCTTCTTCACCTAAAGATAACACATCTAAACTTCTAGCAGAGAACCAAAGAGCGATTGTTCCAAATAGTAAGATAGGTAAAAAGATATGGATTTTTGCCCACGTGCTTCCTGAAAAGCTACCCATTTGCCAGAAGACTAATTGCTGCAAATGATCTTTGAACAATGCCGTGACGATCGTCAACATTGCGCCCACAAATAAGGTCATAACCATTCCCACTAAAATAACTGTTTGGTTCGATAATTGCTGATCCAATCTTTGACTCATCGCCAAAACAATAAACACAGTTGCTAAACCAAAAATAAAGCCTGTCAGAGGTAATGTGAAATTCGGGAACAACGGTAAAGTGATTCCTGAAACAATGATCAACGCAGCGCCAAGTGATGCCCCTGATGACACACCTAGCGTATAAGCAGAAGCCAACGGATTACCTAATAAGGATTGCATGACCGTTCCACTAACAGCCAAAGCAGCTCCTACAAGAAACGCCAAAACCACTCTCGGCAGGCGAACCTGCCAAAGAATGGTGACGATCGTTTCATCTAGCTGTTTGTCTCCTCTTGAAAATAATGCTTGGATCAAGGTATCAAAAGGAATGGATACACTCCCGATTTTGATCCCAAAGAATACCACGATGATACTTAAGACCACTGCTATCAGCAACCGACTTTGTTTATTCATTTTCCAACGATTGGTATTCATCAGGGTAGATTGCTAATGCCATTTCTTTTAAGGCTTTTGTCATATGGTGGTTTGGTAAAGAGCTCGCAGCGTTATCGATATAGAATACTGCTTCATTTTTCACCGCAGGAACGTCTTTCCAGCTTCCACGATCTAAGATTTCTTGCACTGCATCATCCAAGTAATTTACGTTCGTCAAAATTACATCTGGCTTACTAGCAATCGCTGCTTCTTCTGTTACTGGAATCCAGCTTTCTTGATCTGCTAAAACATTTTCTGCACCTACAAGTTCGATCATTTCATTCAAGTAAACGCCTTTACCAAAGCTATAGATTTCAGGTAATGCGCTAATCTCAAACAATACTTTTTTCTTATCCGTAATCGTTTCACCAATTTCTTTGATTTCATCGATCTCTTTGTTCATTGTATCGACTAATTCTTGTCCTTTTTCATGCTCTTGTAAAGTATCCGCGATAAATTGGACATCTAAAGCAATATCTTCAATGGTATTACTTGTTGGAATGTTCACGACAGTAATTCCTGCATCTTTTACTTGTGACCAAACATTTTCAGAGCCATGCAGACTAATATCTGAAACATAGATCACTTGTGGGTTCAATGAAATCAATGTTTCTGCATCCACAGCCATCATATCAATTTGTGGCAACTCATCAATATCTTTTGTCATTGCTGGGCTTTGTGTGTCAACCGCTACTAATTGATCTTTACGTCCTAGATCATCGATCACTTGTGTAACTGAAGGAACTAAAGAAACCATTTTATCCACTTCTTCAGGAATCTCGATTTCTTCACCGCCACGATCTTTCGTCGGCAAAGCAACTTCTGAAGCTGTCGTTGTTTCTGCTGTTTCGCTTGTTTCGTTGTTATTATTTGAGCAAGCACTCAACCCAAAGACTACACTCAATCCCAATACAGCAACTAATTTCGATAATTTTTTCATCATCTTTTCCCACTTTCTTTGACTCATTTTTACTTTTCCCAGTGATTACTTTTTTACGATAACCCTTTCATTTCCATTTTCTTATCAAACAACTTTTTTTAAAAGTAAATAAAAACTACCTTTCCTTTTACAGGAGAAGACAGTTTGATTGATCACACAAAAAAACGCTTGATCTTTCTCCTACAAAAGAACATGATTGCCGTTAAACCGGTCTCCTGACTTGGCTTCCATTTACTCCCAACCCTTCCAGAATTATCTGTGGTCCTATTGGTTTCATCCACCTTACAGTAGGTAGGTCTGTAGAGGACTTTCACCTCTTTCCCTGACATCTAATCGACTATTTTATTTTAAATTCACTTTTATTCACTCATTTATCTCTTGGAAATTTTAGCTCTATCAACAAAAGTATCTCCGCCAATACTTTAACATATGGATTTCATAAAAGATAGACGAAAATCAAGCGAAAAGAGCTACAAAATACATGAATTTCAACAAAAATATATTATTTTCTGTTTTTTAAAATGGTATTCATTTATACTATAAAAACTGACGACACTGTATCATTCGTTGATTTATCTAACGTTTTTTATTTTAATAAAACAAAGCTATTGATAGTCATTCCTATCATGTAAGTGTAAGGTAAAAGGACAAGAATTTGCTAAAAACCATGCAAAAATTTCCTATGTTATTCATTAGAAAAAAGAATAGATTTATCAGATTAAGGCGATTCATTTTAATAATAAAGTCAAAGATTACATTGAGATAGATGCCGAGATCCAAGTTTTGGGCTATCTTTTCTACCTGCCATAATTATTATCCAGTACTAACCAATCGACTTCACTTTGTATCATTTACCAGTTTGGCATTATACTCAAATAATTTCTAAAATAAGTCTACAGGCTGATGGATCGATTCTCCTTCTATGAGATTATTAACTTTACTAATTACCCATTAACTTAAGGAAAGAAGGCGGAAAATATGACGCAACAAATCGGGTTCTGGGAATCCATAGTAGATATCTTGACTTTAAAACCAGTATTCTTGATAGGTCTACTGATTTTGGCAAGTTTTTTATTCTGGCTCACTAGAAAAAATAAAGATTCCTCTAAATTGATAAACATTCTATCAGCACTTTTACTATTTTATTATATGAGTTTCACATTCTTCAATGTGTTCGGTGTTCCTACGCTTCGTGAGTTGAATAGGATCAGTGGATTTGGTGAGAGTATTTTCAATCCGAATATCAATCTTATCCCTTTTATAGATGGAATAAATGCAGGTTATATTCTTAATATTCTTTGCTTTATACCCATCGGGTTCTTGTGTCCGTTAATTAGCAACAAATATAGAAAATTCAGTTATTCTCTTTTACTTGGATTTGGTACCTCATTGTTGATTGAAATAAGCCAACTATTTACGATAGCTAGAGCAACAGACATTGACGATTTAATTTCAAATGTACTAGGAATGATTCTAGGTTATTTTCTGATTGAGGTCATCTTAAGAATGATCAATCATTCGTCAAACAAAATCCTTGATAAAACGTATGGTTTTTCATGGATGATTCCTGTATTGGTCGTTTTTATTGCTTTCGCTAATACATTTTTTAGTTAATACGCAAGAAACAGGAAAACATATCGCCGTCACTTAAATGTTTTGACGTCAGTTGTCCTCTCGTTGTATTAGAAATACCACCTCTATGAAAAAGGCTAGACCCCTAAAGAATGAACGAACATTTCTTTAGAGGCTTCTAGCTTTTTATCATTCTATTCCGTTTGTTTCAATCACACTTTTATACCAGTCAAACGATTTCTTTTTGTATCTGTTGCCACTGCCCTTTCCTTCATCATCCAAGTTAACATAGATGAAGCCATAACGTTTCTACACTTATTACTGTTTTTTTTGAATGGTCGGTTGTTTTCTTCTTTTTCTTATTTCTTCACTATCTTCCAGAGAAAAAACGGATTTTTGTATTTTCTCTGTTTCTTTTAAAGTTCTTTGGATTTGTAAAGTTTGGTCTTCTTCAGGTAAATCAACATTATTTAAAATTTCACTATCATGATAAAAGTTTGGTAAATTTATAAATTCTGGCATATATCTCTCCCGTCCTCTCCTTTACTAACTGCCTTAGACAATGATTCATGTGCTTCTTTTAGCCATGGATGAACAACTTTGACGCCTTGATCCAATAGATATTTAATATAATACAATGCAGCACTTTCTAAAGAACAGTCAAGTGCTGATAATAAACCGTCTAGATACGGAGGAATTCCATCTTGATCCCAACTTATTTTATCTGCAATGAACACAACTAAGTCTAGTTGAGAATATCTCCCCCTTAAAGTTGTATGACACTCAATTGCAGATAATATCTCATTGTCAGTGATATCAAAAATCTTTTCTGCCATTCTTTTTGAAATCTTCTGGTGAATGATCATTGGAAATACCAACTCTTCTTGATTTAGTTCTATCCCCATTTCTTTTGCTATAGTAATTCTACGATTGTTTGGATAAATTGCGGATATATCGTGTAAATAACCCGCTATTTTGGCTTTTTCGCCATTGATATTGTAATTTACAGCAAGTTTCTACGCACAATCACCGACTGATATACAATGTTCATAAGTTTTTATATGATCATGTTCTTCAAGAAAACGATAAACATCATCTCTTAATGCCAAACTATTCACTATTGTCATTTTTTCCTCCATTTACTTACTATGTGTATTTTCAAATGAATTATTTACTACTTATGGTTATTAGAAAAATCGAGCCTTACATAGAAGAAATATACATAGAGAATTAGATATTTTATACTCTACTTTTAAATATATTCTTAATTTTTCTTCTGCTTTAACAATTATCTCGGTCTTACCTAAATACTGGATTTCTTTGCCAAAGATTTGCTTTATGTAATTTAATTCCACTTCATCATTTTTCTTGATAAGTGTGTAATAACTTCATATTTAGAAAAAGAAACGATAAATTTTAATCGCTTCTTTTCAGTATTGGATTTGGATCTTAAAATAAAATTGTATATCCTTTTATTTATTTTGTTGTAAAAAGGCTTCTAAAATATGCTTTACCGACAAACTGGCATTTTTTAATAAACTTTCTGCTTTTTTTATTGTTGCTACATTGGAAATAATCATGGTTTTATATGGTTCTCTATCGAATGAACGCAACGAATCTAAAGCATATTCAGCAACCTCAGCATTATCGTTTACTAGCTCTAACAACAAGTTGAAGCCATTCATACCAGTATCCTCTTCAATAGAATAAGCTAATCTAATTTTATATCTATCATTCTTTTTTTACAGATTGCATTAACGCTCTCCAATCGCTCTCAGTAAAATTTCCTAGTAATTCTTCAGTATAGATACATCCATCATCATACCAAGAATCCTCTGAACTATCTTCAGATAATATTTTATCTAACTCATCATACATATTTTAACACTCCTTATTTACTAAATCCTATAGGAGGAGGTCCATTAACTGTTCCAGTAGGATAAGCACTAATTATTTTAGCTCCTTGTTTTATTACATCAATTTTGACGCCACAAATAATACTTCCATGCCATGTAGCACCATCACTAGTTAACTAGATTGCTATTACCAATAGTCTTTGAACTTTCAATGATTTTCGTATCAATGCAGCTCTCTGGAAATGCTGTACTGGTTTTTATTTTAATTTTTTATGTAACTTTCAGCATCAGAAATAAAAAAGGTTAGCTTCAAATCAGGATATTTTTTATCAAGTTCCCTTAAACAAGAGATGAATCTTTTACTTTGTAATTTTTCAGAAACATCAGCAAAAACTGAGCTAATCAATAATAAGTCTTCCTTAGAACAATTTTTCAAATAATTAATTGTTTTATCTTCACTCATAGATAATATAGTGGTTAATTCTGTCCAACTTTTTTCAAGTCCAAAGTCGTCTTCTTCATGTAAACTTCTTCGTTCTTCTAAGTTTTTATTTATTTGATTAAATATATCCATAATTTTTTCTCCTTTAAATAGTTATTTATGGTTGTTTCGTGCCATCTGGAAAAATGGTTCCAATATTCCCATCAGTTTTTATTACACCCACTCGTACACCATTATAATCCCCAAAAATAACATCCCCATTTTGAGCACCTACAAAATTTGATTGGTTAGCAATATGCTGTGCTGCACGTTTTATCTCTTTATTTGTCCAATTTTCAGGAAACCAAGATTGACCTGTGCCTATACGTTTCGACGGTGTCTTGTGGTGTGGTACATTTCCAGCTCTGACACCATTAGAGTAAGTTTTTTCAATGTTTACTTCAAACCCATTTTCCTTTAGAAAGTCAATGTTAGCTTGGCCATGTCCCCCACCCTTCATTTTGGAAACTTTTCCTGTGGAAGGATTAACAGTAAAATCTCCGACATCAGCATGTTTCAAACTTTGTTCCGGAATTTCAAGTTTAAAGACTGTAGCTCCTCCCTCTTTCTCACTAAACGACTTTTTATTGACACTCCCAACATCATCGATGCCATCTAATCTCGAAGCACCTTTATTTCCATAATACGCCCCCATCACTGTGTCGCCAATATTCGTAAATGTTCCTGACCATGCAGCGTACTTGAATTTATTCGCTTCTTCTTGGCTGATTTTCTTTCCTGTGTAGGGATTGATTCTTATATTCGCACAACCAAGTGTTTTGCGATTGATTTCTTCTAGACTATCTGTTTCTTTGATTAACTCAATCTCTTGATCGCCTGATTCAATAACCAAAGATACGTCTTTTTTTATTTTCTCAAAATAACTTTTATTTGTACCTTTTGGTAATGAGTATGAGCCATCACTTTTGATTGTCGTATTATTTAATATCAATACACCTTGCATCGCTATCTTCAACTCATTTAGACTATTAGCAAATAAACCACTTGTTTGTGTATTGAAATCCTGTAGTTTTCTTAGTTGATTTTGTAAATGATCGATAGCTTGTTGAAAGCTATCAGTCATTCGCTGCAAATCTCTTTCAACATTCAACAAGGTATCTAGTACACTTGCGATTGGGTTCAGTGTCGTTTGTAATCGGACGAAAAATAAGGTCTTGTCTACTGAGTTTTTCATTGTACGTGTGACTTGTATCTGTTGATTTAACTTATCTTCATTCAATTCGCCTTCACTTGCCACTATTTTATCGGCATTTTGGTATTTTTTCAATTCTTGTTCAATCTGTTCAATGGCATTTGTTGTGCGGGTGATCGTTGGAATGATCAAATCCGCAAACAAGCCTTTGCCTGCTGTATACGCCGCACCAGATAATTGCTTGCCATCTACTGCTGAGACAACTTTTTGACTACCCGATTTCAATTGACTTACAGTTTCTTTACCACTTTCTAAATTACTTTTAAGCGCAGACATAAAGTCTGAAGATTCACTACTGACATAAATCAATCCCATGAGAGGTTTCTCCTTTGCGCCTGTAATTCTTCTCGTTCCGTTTCTAATTTCTGAATGGCTTTATTATATGTATGATTTAATTCCTCATTGGCTTGTCTTAACTGACGTTGAAAAATATGTTGTTTTGTTTCATTATTTTTATGTAACCACTGTGTTGAGGTATAACCTCGTTGCAATGCCTCATGGTTTGATTCAGCTAATTGTTGAAAACCTCTTTGAAGTACATCTTGCAACTGAAGCAGTTTTTCTTCTAATACACGTTTTTCATTCGATAATTTTTCTTGATGTTTTTCTACTTTGACAATTTCTTGTTGATTTTTTAGCATTTCATCATTCATTTACTTACCTCCATTCAATCTCATACATTTGATTTGAACCTTCCTAGAAGTAATGATTTTTACCGCTTTAGAGAACATTTCGTTACTTCCAAGATATAAATCGTATCACTATCGACCTTTGCAAAGAAAGCGCATTCTACGTAAAGCTTACCAAATATACAAATCGAAAAACGAAAAATCTCATAAAATATAGTTTTGATATCATAATCGTTCAATTCGTTGTAATTGTTCTTTAAAGTAGAAAAAAATGCAAAAGAAAAAGGCTTACGCCCTTTACCAAAAAACTATGCGGAGTGTCTCTCTCTACGCCATGCGATTGCAATGTTGTTCAGTCACACATTCTACAATACCGTACCAGTCGGAGCGACCACTGGCATATTGTAGCTTTACGAGATGTGGTCAGGCATGACAGCCTACAAATTCCACAAGGGCATTCGGTATATTTTGATTATGATTAGTATCAACATATACCGTCTTCTGCTACTCTCACGCGTTTCTTGTCTTATAGATTATTTCTAATCACTTCACGGCGAAGGACTTCTTTGGATGTTTCCATCAGTGTGAAATGCCAATCCCTTAGCAAATCTCTTTACGGGGAGGCTAAGTCTTATCAACTTAGCTTTCTATTGTCGTCCCGACAAGTTCGCTACCTTACATTTGGTCACACTTTGCACACGTTCTTTGCGCTCCAATGCTTTTACACTGGCTTTCCTCTTGTTACCAAGAATAATCACTTGATACGCAACAGTATCCCATTACGACATCAACAATGACTGATTCCCAAACGTTCCTTGACGAGTTGCTTAAACTCTCATACACAAGGTTCTGCATTAGTTTTTTGATAAAAAGAATAAACCTTTTAACATTTTTTTAATGATCATTATTTCATATATTTAGCTGACCTCAACGATATCATTCTTTCTCAACTTTATCATGAGTTAGAAAAATTTTCGTTCCTTAAATTTAAAAAAAAGAAAAAAAGTGGGACAGTCATCAGATATTCTCTGATGATTGTCCCACACTATTTTACTTGATTGAACGCATCAGCAGTTCTTATTGACAAAGAGACCGCATAATTCATTTACTTAACCCACAGACCCTTCCATCTCATAACTAAATATATATAGGTAATGTCAATTGATTTCAATTTAATAAAAGTCCCTATTTAACAGTAGTTTTTATGCCAAAACAGAAAATACGTTCCCCTTGATTTACTTACTTTTATATTTTTTTGTGGCAAATTTGTGGCAAAAATAATGTTATTGATTTCATTTTAAGTCACTATGACTACATGCCTTTGCCGTAGTCAAGAAACATTGGTGGCTGTTTTAGTCCACAAAAAACACCCGCTCGAAAAGAGCGGGTTGTGAAAAAGCAATGTTGTTAGGTGATACAATAAGATTACTATCATTTTAATTATTATTCAACTGTTTTGGTTTTCAGTGGTTGTATCTATTTTTTAAAAGACAATCACTCTGAAAAGTAGCTATCTCATTGAAAACTAAGACCTTCGAGATAAGTAAATTGTCTTAAGCTATAACAATTCTAGTGACTCTCAAATGAAGCTTTCCAATCATACAGACCTCTTTATCTTTTAATTCCTTACGAAAATGTAATGAATAAATCGGACAAAAAAATGGTTAGAAAAAAATTTTTTATAGATAATTAAATGTATCAAAATTAGGAGGTATTTATATGCCAATACTCAAATCTGCTAATCCTTTAAAAGCAATCTCTTTATTAGTAATCGGTGCTCTTGGCACAGCTATATCGGTATTGCACATCACTTGTATCTATATCTTTCATATGGGTGTTGCAGATCCGAACATCCCTCTGTTTGGATCTTTTGAAAAATTTGCTTCTGCTACTTCATCTATCCTTCACATTTCTTCCGACAATCTTTATTTATCATCTCTCTCGTTATTTATCATTTTTTCAATTATTGGATTATTTTTCAATATCTTCACTAATAATAATAAATTGATTTCCATTTGGATTTTAGGAATAAATTTACTTTTTTCTCTCCCTACACTCTTTTATTTCTTCGTTGCATGGGGGATGAATCAGTAATTCTTCCATTGTTAGCACAAATTAAGAAATAGAAAGAGGGTTCCAAAATGACTAATAAAACAGATCGTTTATTAAGAGCATTGCAATCATATCAAGAAGTGTGCTGGATAAATCCAAATTTTGGAGAAAGAAAAACTTCATGTTTTACCCTAAATGATGTGATAGACGCTTCTAAACGGCTACAAAGGTTTGCTCCATACATTGCTAAAGTTTTTCCTGAGACTAAAGCTACTGGTGGTATCATCGAGTCAGAATTAGTTGAGATTCCTAACATGTTGGATAAAATAAAAGAAAAAGAACATTTCGAAACAAACAGTAAACTATATTTTAAATGTGACAATAATCTCCCTGTATCTGGTTCAATTAAAGCCAGAGGTGGAATCTATGAAGTTTTGACGTTTGCTGAAAAAGTTGCGCTGGATTCTGGAAAACTAACAATTGATAGTAATTATGCTATTCTAGCAAATGATGAATTCAAAAATATTTTTTCTAATTATTCAATCGCTGTGGGTTCTACAGGGAATTTAGGTCTTAGTGTCGGAATCATGGGAGCAAAGTTAGGGTTTCAGACGACTGTCCACATGTCTAATGAAGCAAAAAGCTGGAAAAAGCGTTTGTTGAGAGAAATAGGCGTTGTTGTCAAAGAGTACGAAGGTGATTTTAGCAAAGCTGTAGCTTTAGGGCGAGCAGAAACAGTAAACAAATTCCACAGTTATTTCATCGATGATGAAGCTTCAAAAGATTTATTTCTAGGATACTCTGTAGCTGCACTGAGACTACAAACTCAATTAAAAGAAAAAAATATTGAAGTATCTGAAGATCATCCTCTATATGTCCATCTTCCTTGTGGTGTAGGTGGTAGTCCAGGTGGAATTGCCTTTGGATTGTCCTGCATTTTTGGTGATGCTGTAAAAATATTTTTTGTAGAACCTACTCACGCTCCGTCAATGTTACTTGGCCTGTACACAGGATTACACGACAAAATTTCAGTGCAAGATATTGCAATCGATGGTAAGACAGCTGCTGATGGATTAGCCGTCGGGCGCCCCTCACATTTAGTCGGCAAGATCATAGAACCGATTTTATATGCTACTTCTACTGTTCAAGATGAAAGATTATATCAATATCTAACATTGCTTGCGGATAGTGAAAACATCTATGTGGAACCTTCATCCGCCGCTGGGATTGCATCATTTGTGAATATAAATCGAGCATTCGCATTGAAAAAAACTTGGATAAAGTCTGACACACACATAATTTGGGGAACGGGTGGTAATATGGTTCCAGAAGAAGAAATGGCTCAATATTACAAAAAAGGATTGTCTTTACTTAATTTCTAATTATGTAACAATAACAGCAAGTTCAAGTCATTAATCTCGCTAAAAGAACATCGATAACAAAAATACTCAGTTATCGATGTTCTTTTTTTTGGCAATGCTGGGTTACTAGATCATCGCAGGCTAATCTAGCTTACATTTGCTAGATTATTATGATTTGATTCTTTGTTCGTAATATTTGGTTTTTTTCTATTTTGAGAATTGCTTTCATTTTTTGGTTTTACTTTTTGGCTCTTCTTTTCTTTACTATCACTTGACTGTTTATTCTCCTGTTCATTTCTCTTGTTATTAGATTTTTCTTTTTTCTTAGTACCATTTGTGTCACTACTTTGTTTTTTTCTTGGGATCTGTTGTGATTGCTTTGGCGAATGGCTCTTTGGCTTTTCTGACACTTTAGGACCACACGCTGCAAAACTAACTGTCGCTAAAATTCCTAAACATGCTAATAAAAATTTCTTCATATTGACCACTCCTATTATTTTTTTTTGGTACACTTAGAGTGTATAAAAAAGAATAAATTAAACGATGCCTATTTGCTTAAACCATTAATAAGAAACGCTTACATTACTGTCACATTACTTTTTAAACATCCATAGATATGTTTAAATAATTAAGAATATTTCTATTTAGCACTTTGCAGAAGTAAACAAATTCATCTCTTTACAAAATATGAACTTTTTATGAAATTTTTTTGTTTTAAATAGTTTCGCTAAATTTAGTTTTTTTGCTATCCGAAATGATTCATTAGCTCTAAACTTTTATAAAGAAAATTAGGAGGTTATTGTATTGAACGCTAATCGATTAAATACTTCGTCTACACCGATCATCTTATTTTTTATCAGCGGATTAGGTACACTGTTTTCTTTTTTCAATCTAGCTGATTTTCTAGTTTTTAATGTAGGAATATTGGAACCGTCAATGCCAATACATGTTTATAACTTTTATCATATCTTATCAGTATATGCTGCTAAACTTTTATTTTTTTCAGCCAATCAAATATATTTGGTTCTAATTGTTCTTACAATCACGCTTCCAGTTGTTATGCTCTTAATAAATATTAAACAAAATAACTTGAAATCAGATTCAATATTTTTACTCCTATTAAATCTAATTTTTTCACTTCCAATCATTTATCTACTATTTTTTCTTTAAATGAATGGTCAATTTCCGTTGACAACTATGAGTGAGAAAGCTAATCCAAAATATACGTATAGTCAAATGGACATTATATATTCTGTAAAACTAACTATATTATTATAGTAAAAAGACCCACTCCGCAGAGTAGGCAATTAAAAAAAACGTATGGTTAGAATTGTATAATTCCTTTGTTGTCTAAATTACGTATGTTATAATTAGTAAAGAGAGTATCGATATGCACGCTATAGACTTCCCCAAAAGTTCTAGCTATCGATACTCTCTTTTCATAATCACGCCTACAGCTAGTTTAAGGTTAACCTAATGATAATGCAAGCGTTTTGCTAGATTATGAAACATAAAAAAGACCCACTCCGAAAAGTGGGCAAATGATAATATCCTAATCAATGGTTTCAAGGACACTTTTAGATTACTATGATTTTATTTATTTTTCAAGTCATGTGGTTTTTTTGTCGCTTGTTCTCTTATAATGGTTAGGTGCCGATTGAAGATTTGAGCGAGTTACTACAATCGATTAAAAAACAAAAATTCCCTGTCTAACTAAGGACACGACTTCTAGTGTTTTTATTTTTTTGTTCTTTGCTTACTACGCTGATTACTTTTCTTCACTGCTTTTGCAGCAACAACGCTTGATAACAAACCGTCACCCATTACTTTATCTGTAGCTTTTTTTGCAACTTTATATTTCACTGCCGATTTTAGAATACTCAATAGCACGCACCTCCTCTTATACATTCAAATAATATGATAGATTTAAGAATTTTATATGAAATTTGAGATAATTTAACCATAAGTTGTAAAATATTGTTATATTATTATTTGAAGTGATTTTTATTTTCTTGATTTTTATTCTATACTTTTTAAGTTTCACGATGTTTATAACCGGTTGGATAATTCATCAGAAAAAACTTGATGTTGATCAATCGAATTGGAGCATATTCATGATATGTTGTATCCTATTTTCGCTATTAGTACTAGGCGTTGCAATCATGGGTACTTGGATAATGCCTGCTCTTCCTTATATTTAACACTCTTCACACATTGACAATGACTATTCGGAAGTATTGTTTTTATTTATTGTTCAAGTCATGTGCTTTGGAATTTATAACAGATCTGCTCGTTCTATATAATGCGATAAATAAAGATTGAGGATCTGGACGAATTGCTACAATTGATAAAAAAACTCAGCCAAGAATGGTTGACTGAGTTTTTTACTATGTACCCTGTAGGACTCGAACCTACGACCGGACGGTTAATAACTCGCCATATGCTCTGCCTAACTGAGCTAAGGGTACAAATTATTGTCAAAAGGGTCGTCAGAACTATTATCTGGTAGATAGTTTATTTATTATGGTAACAATCTTCTTGTCACTATGACTTAAATATATATAATCGTAAATATAAATAATGAAATAGTTATAGCTAAATTGTATCGAACAATTTTTGTTATTGTCAATGTTACAGATTATTCCTTAATTTAAATTTACAAACACTTACACATTCTTCATTCTTATTACATCTCAATAGTAGTAAGAACCAAACGCGAGTTCATGTAGATATAATAAAAAAACACCCACTCATATAAGAGCGGGCAGCCTCAGGATAAAGAATCTTCTGAATGTGGATACTTAAACTTTACTATCATTTTAATTTAGATTCAAATAATATGTTCGTTTATGTACCCCGCTCCAAAGAGAGGGATGTAAAAAAAGCAATGTTGTTAGGATGATACAATAAGATTACTATTGTTTAATCTATTATTCAACTGATATAATCATTTTGCTGTCTAAAATACGTATGATATAATTATTAAAGAGAGTATCGATATGCACGCTATAGACTTCCCCAAAAGTTTTTAGTTATTGATACTCTCTTTTATAATGGCACCTATGGATATTTTAAGGCTAACCTAAATTTATTGCAAGCATTTTGTTTTTATGTTTTTTCAGATTTTCCCATAAAAAAGACCCACTCCGGAGAGTGGGCTTGGAAAAATAAATCATAAGTATCTAGGACAACTTTAAACTACTATAACTCTATCCGTTGTTCAAGCCGTGTGCTTGAGGCGGTTAGATAAACACTTGTTCTTTTATTATTAGCTAGGCTATGGTAGAAAATCCAGGTGAGTTGATATAGTTAATTGAAGAACTTAAAACATGATATTTCCTAACGATTCTCTCCCAAATATAAAATACTATACTTAATCATATCGTAATCTACATAAAAATCATCATATATCTTAAAATTAGTGAGTGTTCTGACTTATAGCTAACCATTTGGTTAATTAAAATCTCCCTCTTCTCAAAGGTGAGTGAGAGGGGGCGCAATAAAATTTTGCCATATCTTTTAAATTATACACCGAAATAGCAGTTATTGAAAATTGATTATTTCGTATGATTAAGAATAAATCGGTTCGACATCAAGATGAACAAACATTATAATGTAAGCGTACCCAAATATTAAGGAGGTTTTTATATGTTTTCAAAGAAATCTGTTTTTGTTGCCGCTTGTCTCAGTCTCGTTTGTTCAGTTGTATTTTTTGCCTTCCCTAAAGAATCACATGCTCATGGATACGTAAGTACACCAATTAGTCGAGGATATCAAGGTCAATTGCATAATAGAGAATGGGGGTGGACCGCAGCTCATCGAGTTTATGGTAATGTCATTTCAAATCCTCAGTCTCTAGAATATCGGAAAGGCTTCCCTGAAGCTGGACCTAGGGATGGAAGAATTGCTTCTGCGGAGGGAGGTTTAGGTCAGATTAATGATTTTGTTTTAGACGAGCAAGGCGCAGATCGTTGGACAAAGCAGCCAGTAAAAACGGGTAACTTAGATTTAACATGGACATATACAGCGCTTCACCGTACAACAAAGTGGCACTATTATATTACAAAACCGGATTGGAATCCAGATACACCACTTAACCGAGCAGCATTTGAAAAAATTGCTGAAGTATCTCATGATGGATCATTACCAGTTAGAGGCGAAACTCATAACATTACAATTCCAGAAGACCGAATTGGTTATCACATCATCTTGGCTGTTTGGGATATTGCGGATACCCAAAACGCTTTTTATAATGTGATTGATGCAAATATTACACCAGGGTTAGGCATCTAATTTATTCGTCCAAATTAATCCAAGCGATTCTCATTTGAAGAACAATTATAACAAAAGACCCTCTTACTCGAATCTGAGTAAGAAGGTTTTTATTATTCTTTACAAATCGATACAGTTATTTGTAAGTATTAGAGAAATTTTGTTTTTTTCTGATACAACAATTTATAGACATGATTAAAATGATTGAGAGGTATCCAAATGTCAGTAAATACTTATCAGCAAAAAGAAAAATCTCTCTTAAACGACATAGCTCGTTTGGAAAGAAATTTGGCAAACGAGCAAAAAAATATTACTACTTGCGAAAAAAAGATTGTTTCAAACCAATCAATTATTGCTCGTTCTAAAAATGCTTCAACCATTCGAACTAAGCAACGTACAATTGAAATAGAGACTAGAAAGCTTGTTCAAATTAAAAAGAAAATTGCAGACCTCTCTTCAAAGTTAGCAAGAAAGAGAAAAGAATTAGGTGATAATCAAATTAAACTTACCAAAGCAACACAGACAGAAAATGGTAAATTGCAAAAAAAATTACAAAACTCTTACGGAGAACAACTCAAAACAATGCGGCAATTACAGCAAGAAGAGATTAAAGTCATTCATTCGGATGTCTTAAATGACCCTTCTCTTTCTGATAAAGAGTATGATGTTTTTATCTCTTATGCTTCCGAAGATTCAAATTATGTTGATAAATTGGAATCAGCCTTTAATGATGCTGGATTTTCAATATGGCAAGATAGAAGAAGTATTGGCTGGGGAAACTCAATAAGACAATCGATTGATAATGGATTAATTAAATCAAAATTTGGCCTAGTTGTCATTTCTTCAGACTACATCCAAAAATATTGGACTAACTACGAATTAGATGGAATCTTAAGCAAAGAAAGTTCTACGGGTCGTCAAATGATTTTACCGCTTTGGCATAACGTTACTAAAGATGAGGTTGATTCAAAAAGCCCTTCCCTTTCTAATAGATTAGCTTTAGATACCAGACTTAACACTATAAGCGATATTATTGAATCATTTAAAAATTTAATCGAATAAACCTAACTTATATAGCAAATCAACTAATCTGTAAAAATCATAAGAGCCTTTGCTATTCACTCCAACGTAGGGAAGCGGGTTAAGTCCTTTTTTTTCTGCAGCTTTTACCGACTCTAACGACCACGCCGGCTCATTACTAAGCAGAAGTTTCATTAATAAATTTTGATTAAACTCTAACCGTTTGATTTTATTTTCCAGCATATCTATTTTTAATCTCTCGTCCAAAATAAATCATCTCCATCTCTTTATGTATTTTGCCCTACTCTCGTAGGGCTATTTTTTATCGCTTAGGAATCGTCAAAACATACTCAGGGAATCGAATGTCGACTGTTTGTCCATTGATCGTATTTCCATTCGGATCGTTTGTTCGTCGTAACATCGGAAAGACTCTTTTCCCTGCAAATTTTCGGATATCTAGTGTGCCATCCAAACCAAATCGCAGGCCACTAGGTAATCCATATGCTGCATTCACATCATCTCTGATAATACCGGCTGATTTACAACGTCCAATTTCGACATTCGGATTGTCGGCATCCATCCAGAAGACATATCCCTGATTTAAATACGCTGCACCATTTTGCGGAACCAACCATCCAGCAATCCGGAATGTACCTAGTCGTAACTCGTTGAACACTTCTAACTTACCTACATAGTTCCCACTCGTTTTTGGTGGGCTCACTAAAATAATTTGATCATGCGTTAAGTTATTCCCAGATCGTAATCGTTCACGAACCGTATTCATATTGATACCTGGACAGATATTCGAGGCATGGCCGCTGAATTCGTTATGCCCTAGTACATCGTTGACGGATAAACCAAAACGTTGCATAGCCGCCTTTGCTCGTTCTTCAAATGCTTTTTCTTGTTCAGCTGTAAATGAGCCATTGCCAACAAGGCAAATGTGGTAAGTTGGTGTATTATGTCCACTTATACCATTTGTCACATCATTATCGAAGTAGCACCATTGTACGGTACCATCTCGTAAAATGATTTCATGATAGCCACCTGTTCCCCAGCCTAATGTGCCATTCCAATGGTTCTGAAACGCCCAAACGTCTCCGGTTGTTGTTGCAGAATGGTGACGAGCAATTTTAGTTACTTGAGAAACATTTCTTTTGGCATTGGTTGGTCCTAAAATTCTTGAATCGCCTCTTAAATCTTGGATTTTTGTCATAATCAATTCCTCCTAATTTTTTATATAAAAAAACAGCCCTTTGGCTGTGTTTTTCCTTTGCTAATTTGTCATTCTTCCGACTGAATAACACTGTTTCCTAAATCAAATAATCCACCAGCGGCTAATCCTGAAACAGCTCCGGCCCATGCGTAAATCGCTAAATCTTGTGGTGCTAGGGTCACTGCGTATAAAACACCTAACAAAATACCCGCAATCACATTGATCACGGGCAAGAGTTTGTAATCCTTCATTTGTGTTTTAATTAACCCTGTGACACCGACGACTAGTGGTGTAATAATACTTGCAGCAGCTAAGATTTCTGTCATTTTATTTTCTCCCCTTTCCAATTTGTTTAAAAATAGATCTGATTTGTTCTTCAATAATTGAAAGCCGATTGCCATAGTCAATCTGACTTTTTTCTACCCGAATGATCGTCTTTTCTAATTTTCCTAACGTGTGATCAAGTTTCGTGAACATCGCATAAAATTTCGCCACACCTACGATCAATGTGCCGCCGAGTGTTATGATCGCTATCCACTCCCCGATAGTAATTCCTTCCATAAGTCACCGCCTATTCTACTTCTCTCAGTAGTTTTTTTAATTGTTTTTCAGAAATTGCTAACGGCACAAACATTCGGACTTGTTCGGCAGTGAAAAAACCTTGGCGATACATTCGTTCAATTTGTTCATAACTAAACATCTTGGAGCGCCTCCTTTACTTCGGCCAACTGATTGGCAAGTTGGATATCATTCATCATGAGTGTGGCATTCAGTTGTCCCATCTGTTGAATCTGTTCACCTTTACATTCATCTTGCTTTTTTAATTCTTCATACAAACATTCAAGATTTTCCAATTTTTCACGAAGTGTTGCGTTTTCTAATTCTTGCCAACGGTTTTCTGTCGGAATAAAAAACTGATCTGCTAATTCAATTCCTTTTAATGGTGGGACATCTGTATACGGAACAGATATCACACTATCGTCCAAGACTTTCCCAACATACTTCCCGCCTGTTCGTCCATACTGCCAAATTGATTTCATATTTTCCTCCTTTTATGTTACCAAAACTTCTTTGATATACACTTGATCAACACCCCAATTATTCACTGAAGCAGTGGTAAAATTAGTTTCTGTCACAAGCGTGACATGTTCTCCAGCATTAAACTTTCTTACACAAAACCAGCCAACATCATTGCGCCAATTCAATGAACCAGCGATACCAGCTACACGCCAGTCGCTCGCTCCGTTTACACGCATCCCAAGATAAGCATGGTAACTGTCATCGTTCGTTTGACAGGTAAATTTACCGACAAATTGGAGCGCACAGTTTTTTAGAATCGTTAAAGTTTTATTATCTTCAGATAGTGTAAATAAATCATTCGTTTTTGATCGCTCATTATCATAAGCATACGGATTACCCCAATTTAAAACAGTGCCATTCGAAACAGGTACTCCTACTAATCTTCCACCAATTAAGGATATTCCAAACTTTTCAGTTGATATACGTTCACCTTCAATATAAGGATGGTCACAAAAATCCTTTGTTCCTTCAATAGACTGTGGCTCTGTCAGACTTACTTTGTCGTTCAATCTTTTTTCAGTGTACTCAGGTGTAACATCCCAGCTATAGTCGTATAGATTATTACTGTCTTTCAAACCTTCACCAAAGTACTTGTAGAATGCGATTGGTGGTGTTGCCGTATCTCCTTTTTCTATTTTTATCCAATCAATTCTGACAGCCCCTGTTGTTCCAGAAGGCATCTGATATATCCTTAGGTTACTTGGTGAGGCACTACCTGTTAGGTTATCCGCTGTTGGTGTAAAAGTAATTCTCCAAGTATCTGCTACGCCCTCTACTGGTAACATATCATCTATCCTACATCTACTCTCTTGACCTGTAATGTATACTCTAAATGATTGTGTGGTAGGTTTCGTACCTTTCAATGTTAACGTATAGGGTTGTCCTACAATAAAGTTTTCTGTCATATCCTTAGCGTAAAAAAGCCAAGCATTAGATGAGTATGGGAAGGGTTGTTCCTTATTACCCAAATTAGCATTCAATGGTACTTTTGAAATCTGATAAGGTGCAATTAATAGATTAGGTTGATGCGGTGTAGCATCTGCACCTTCTTCTATTTTTAGCTTTCTTATTTTAAGTGTTCCTGTTGGGATTGTCGTGTTACTTACCGTTTGCCAAGTAAAATATAATACTTTAGGCTCACGGCCTTGATAATCTATAGTCGAAGTCCCTTTCACCGTAACCCATGTATTTCTAGGCACATCACGTGGTAATCGTGAAGTTTGTATAAGAACTTGTCCACCATCTGTATAAGCATAGTTAGCAAAAACTTGTGTAACATCCCCTGTATAATCAGCCCCCACATACATTTCGCAACTCATCGTATACTGTGTTTTATCCTTTAAGTACACACTTGTTTCCGGGTTAGTATTCCATTTGACTAATCTTCCACTACCGTCCATTACAACGGTATATTCACCGTTTTCATATGTTACCGCACCACCGTCTCCCCATTTAAATGTATCTGAGTCAGTCATAGCTAGGTTAGGATTCCCTGAATAGTCGAAATTACCAAAATCAATGCTGTTTGAGTACATCCGTTTTAGATTACCTAGCTCGTTGATTTGTTGCTCAGTTTGATTAATTTTTTCATCCAGCATTTTTACTTTTTCTTCCAAACTAACCGATTGGTCATTTGCTCGAGCAAATAGTTTTTCAATCTCCTGTTTGGTTGAATCCGTCAATTCTTCGACTTGCTGGGCAAACCAATTAAACCCATTGAAGTAATAGGCATCAATTTCATTTGTCGTTTCTTCCAAAGGACTACGATGGATCCTGAACCTAAATCGTCCAGCAGTATCAAGGGACTGTTGATTTGGAAAGTTTACATAAACAGAACCCTCTACAACTCCCTGATACCCTAAAATATTCTCTTCTAATACAACATGCACATGACCATTGACCGGATCATCTACCACAGCTAAATAATCATGTCTCGCTAGCCCATCCTCGGCCGTCTCCAAAGGAAACGTTAATCGAATTGGAATAAGTGTTCCTTTCGGGATAGAAAAAGCCACTCCTTCATTTTTTAAAAAGAAGTCGATTTTTGCCGTTCCACGGTCATGAGAATAAAAGGTGGTCCCGTTGTCAATGATAGCTTGTTGGACCGTATCAATAACAATGGGTTTGTTTGCCACCTTAAAAAACTGATTTTCTTCCATTTACAACACCGTCCCTTTAGTTACAATCAGTCCGACACCTGCAGTTTGAGTCGCTGTACTAGCAAAACCAGAAGGCGTGGTTCCTCGTAAAGTCGCTGAGTCACAACGAAAACCTACGGTATTTCCAGAACCCGAAATATCTCCCACGTTAATTTCTGCCATAAGTCGTGAATGAATCGCAAGCGCTTGGTTCACAAAAGTAGTTCGTCCATAAACATTCATCTTCGAGGCCCCGCCACAGTAAAGCGCATTATAAGATGCTTGTTGGGTAGACTCCCCAAATTTACAAGAAGCGATCGCCATATAACCGCCTTGCTCATTCATGATCCCATATCTTCTGCCTTGGAAAATAGGAGCATTCGCAGTATCCACTATTTGAATACCTAAAATTTGAAAATAGCCACTACAGAAGAAAAAGCCAATACTTCTGACTTTTACAGGCAAATCACGAGTAGCTGGAGCTAACGTTTCTTGACTTTGAATGGTGCGAATAACCAATGTACTCCCCTGAATATTCGCTAATCGGACATCTTCTAAATACACCCCGTCTTCTACCCAGATAGTAATCGAAGAAAGATTTAAAAGTGGAATCATATTGACGGCCATTTGGATGGTTTGAAAAGGCCGTTCCTCTGATCCAACTCCTGTCCGATCATCCCCTCGTGTAGCAGAAACGTAGATGTTTAATGTTGCTGCACTAGGTGAAAACAGTTGTTGAATGACTTCGTTAATCTGTTCGACTGAAGCCCCTTGATTGGCTAATTGAAATTTTAGCTCACGTATTCGCCTAGCAACACCTTGTTCTCCGCTTAATAATCGATCGTTTAAGGTTGGGTGTGCCGTACCCTCATGATCCACTCGTGCATCTACCACTTCAGTTGGTGAATTTCCTCCGACACTAAGGACTAGATTAGAAATACGTTGGTTGGTGGCACGCTGTTGTGTATGGATTGAGTCGACTTCTTGTTTTGTTTCACGGACATTATGGTTAAATAGTTTCTTCCATTCACTTGAAATCCGATTACTGATTAATTCTTTTAAATTCATTACACCACTCCTTTCTGTCGTAATTGAACCAATAGTTTCGTCATTGTTTTTTTAGTGTTCGAGAGAACCACTTCAGGTGGTTTCTTCGGTACTAAGGGAAATGTTTTAAGCCCAACTACTTGGATATACGTAGAAATTCCCATCGGCTCGTAAATAAAGGGAACATGATCGCCTTTTTGTATTGGCGTCTTCCACTTCAACTTAACAACACCTGAAATATTTGGTGTATCTTGTAGTTCATTTCTTAAGCGTTCCATCATACTTTCCTGATGATGATAGCGTTCATCTCGAACAGGATCTTGAATTCGAATCCCCCATTTTGCCGATTCTTGACTGGTAAGTGTGACTGGAGGAAAAACATAATCACTCTCCCGAGGATTATCTGTTTCCACACCTTCTTTTAATGCGCCAAATCCACGAATCTGGGTTTTTAAGTTGTACGTGTCGATATCGAATGTCACTTCATCCGTATTATGCTTAAATCGAATCGGCTCATGGACTTTTTTTCCAAACGCATCTGCAGACATAAAGCGTAAATGTTTATTATCCGGAACAACAACTAAACGAAAGTCCTGTAGGACTTCATTGATCAACCGTAAATAATTCGCATCTCCAAAGTTTTCCTTATCGGTTGCTGGAAACCCACCGCTTAACTGCCAAGTAAAACCACGAGCACCTGTTCCTAGTATGTGCATCAAGAGTTGCATCGGGGTTCGCCGACCCGTAATTTTATTGTATTGATACCCGTGTTGAATCGTGTAATAGACATGTGTCGCCACTACTCTTTTATACACCGCTTCTCCAACTGCCGACTCTTGCATTTCTTTGATGACAAATTGTTGGCCTTGAAAGATGACAGAAGACTCGTAAGTCACTAAATCATACACAACACTATTTCGAACTGTTTTTCGAATAACAAAACCGACTTCCCACGTTTCGTTCATTTGCCAGTTTTCATAAAAAGACCCCTGATCGTAATCGGTCAGGAGTTCTTCTTGTGTTTCTTCATAATTTCGAATCGTTAACATTGGTTCACCTACTTATAAAGAAATCGGAAATCCCATTCGGATTTCACACGACTGATATTTTGTAATTCAATGTGATTTTCGCCGGGTGCTAATGTAATCACTCCATGGTTCGTATCAATACCGCAAGAGACCCCATTTTTACGCGGATAGACACTTTCTAGCACTAAAGATTCTCCGTAGCGACGATGCAGTGGCGGGTAATAAATAAAACGATCACCGGTGGTTCGATTGAACAAGATAAACTCTCCGTCTGATTCCCCTTCGATTCGAATCGTTAAGTCATGTTCTCTGGGATCAATCGTGAAATCTCCCCCGTTAAAAATAGTAAACCGACTCGTTTCATGGGTATATTGATACTCTTCTGCCACTAAACCTTGTGAAAATTGCCAGTCCTCTTCTAAGTCAAAGTTAGACTGAGTACTTGCGATTGATTCGGAGCTCCCAGGGAACACCGTGAAAGAAAGGGCGAACATTCCTTTTTGAGGCATGATTTTTTGTACTTCCCAGGGCTCCGGAACAACTCTAAATCGTTTCCCAGGCTCTCCAGAATAGCAAATGTAGTAAGGATCCTCTCTGTAAAATAAACTTCTCATCTCGTTAACGACCAGTCGCCAATCGTACAGATTTCGCGAAGCCAATCGGAAAACCAAGAAGAATGGAAAGCTGTCGTAGGCAAAGTTAACCAGGCGACTTCCATCGCTTCCTGAAAATTGTTCAAAATGATACACAGGCTCAGGAGAACCCGGGCCCACATCTGCAATCCTTATCCCTTCAAATAAAGCGTTGAAATGGATAGTTCCTTCTTCACAGATTAAATAAATTTGTGTTTCATCATGCAAAACCCACACCCCCTGTGTATTGTCTTTTATACATTTGTCTTCCTAGAGATTGGTCAAAAGTACTGGAAATCTTCTCTCCATCTAGGATTGAGTTCACCTTGATTGGACGACTATTCAGCACCCGTGCCAACTCAGCCATATCTACTGATGAAGATTGGTGGACAATCGTTTGACTGATTTTTTCGTTGGAAAGCTCTCTCCACATACGTGCAGAACCTAAAGCAACTTCTGGCGTGGTAATTTTCAACATGCCCGCCGACAAGTTATCTATCTCTTGGTAAACAACTCCTGCATATTTTTCGATACCTGCGGCAACCCCCTCTGGAATCCACCGTCCAACCTCGTTCGCCATGACTTTCGAAGGACTATTTATATCCAATGCGCTTTTCATGGTGGCGGCAACCTGATTGGCAATTCTATTTGCGGTTGCCAATACAGATGCTGTACCGGCATTTAATCCAGCATTCAATCCAGCCATAGCATCACGACCCACTCCATTTAGCTGGTTAGGCAATCCTGAAAAAGCAGATACAACCGCCGAGCTAGTTCTTGATGCAGTTAAAATAGGTTGCCTTACAGATGAATTCATTCCACTATTTAATGAACTAATTGCGTTGCGACCTGTCATTTGCATCTGATTTGGCAACTGATTGAAGGATTGTACAATCCTATTTGATATATTTCTGGAAGTTGCGACAACCCTGCTCGACTCTGCCATCATTCCAGAATTCAACCGACTCATAATATCTCGACCAATCGATTGAAATTCACTTGGCGTATTAGTAAAGGTACGTATCAAATTGCTATTCAAAGCTTTCACAGTAGCTAATTGTACTTGCGATCCACTTTGGAAACTCATATTCATAGAATTCATACTATTGGAAGCTACCATAGGAAGCGCACTCAACGCGTTAGCTACATCAGGAACAACTTGATTAAAACTTACTGTCATATTTTTGATACCAATGTCAGTTTGTTTTACCATTTGGTCAACCAACTTATTTACTTCCGCAACAACCACTGGACTAGTGGCTGCGATTCCCGTTGCAAGACCTTCTCCCACTGCTTGTCCGTACTCAGCATAGATACCTTGGTTCATATGGCTAGATAGTTCATTATTTGGAGTGTCTGCGACAGCTTTAGCACTTTGTTGCACAGCCTCTTGACTGCTATCAATCCCTTGTGCTATCCCTCGACCTACCTCTGTTCCACTTTCCTTAGTTTTTTCTGTAGTCATCTCAGCTTGAATAGTATTTTCTGGTATCATTCCTATAGCTTTGGCTGCTAACTCAACATCAGCATTAGATTGATTAATTCCTTCACTTAATCCTTTACCTGTTTCTTTACCAGTCGGAATATAACGATTTGCTTGTATGGTTTCCTGAAACATTGTTTCTGGAGTTTGTGCTACTTCTTTAGAAGCTTCTTCTACTGAAGTAATATTATCTAAAATTCCTTGCCCCAATTTTGTTGGTGGTGCTGTACCCATTGAGGCGTAGTCTGTTTGTTCTAGTTGAGGGCCCATAACTCTCTCTGACGTTTGAGCAACTTCCTTTGCTGCTTCCTCTACTTTGGCGGTTGCCTCTACCATCCCATCCCCAATTTCTTCGACAGGTTGACGTCCCCACTGTGCAAAGTCTCGCCCCTCTGTTCCTCTCCGTAAAGATGCCTCACTTTTTTCTGGAATTAATCCAAATTTTTCAGCAACAGTTTCCGTTTCTTCACCAACGATATTCCCCATACTCGCCATCGCTTGCTTCATCGTTGCATCCGCAGTCCCATTTAAATCACTAATGTGCTGTTGTGCTGTTTCTGGTAATTTACCTAATTCAAGATCTAAATTTTCAACAAACCACGCCGATTGTTCAGCTGATATTTTTGGTAGGTCCTCCATATGAAGACCCATTTGTTCCAGCAGTTTTTTTGTATGTTCTCCACCTAACTCCGCTAATGAACTAAGATTTAACCCCATCTCATCTACCATCTGTTGCGTTTGTAATGCACCTGCTGGACCTAATTTTTCAAGTTGCATAATAATGCCATCATCTACACCGGCCTTCGCCAAAATGGCAACATTGGTAGACCACGTTCTCATAGCTTCAGCATTTTTTTGTAGATTTTCTTTCATTTGATCTAAGCTTATCGCTTCTTGTTGTTCAATCTGCTTAAAAGCATTCCCTGATTCTTCTACCAGCTTTTTGTACATGCTATTCATAGATTCCAAGGCAGCTTGTTGTGCATCAGATAGAACATTCCATGAAGTAATCATCTGAGAATTAGCTTCTGAGACTGTCTCTGCGACTGCTCGCCTTTTCTCTTGCTCCTCCGTGTACAATTGATTTCGTTCAGATTGATTTTCAACAAGTAAACTTTGAAGTTCATCTTCCTTCTGAGACAGTCCTTCCAGCGATTCTTTAACCTTTTTCTTTCCATCCACGCCAGATTCTGAGGCTTCTTTCTCTAATCTCATACGTTCTTTGGCTACTTCAGTTAATGAGGATTCAATGTCTGCAGCTTCTTGATTCAACGTCTTTTGTCGTTCGGTTAGCCGATTGACTTCTTCCATTCCTTTAGAAGCTTCAATCCGTTTGTTTATTTCTTCTGTGGTTGCATTAAGCAAGCCTGTTTCTTCGTCGTAAGAGAGATTTAGACCAGTCACTGAATTATTCAGTTCATCAACTGTATCAGCCATCAATTTTTTATCCGCAGCCGATTTATCTTCAATTGCTGAAAGCCTTTGTAATTCAGCTGCTAGATCCTTGTTTCTTTCTGTATTCGACTCGATCACTTTAGCTTGTGATTCAAATTCTTTTGCACTGGACTGGGTTGACTTTCCGACATTATCTAGATCGTCTTTTAATCCATCTAATTCACTTGCTAATTCCTTAGTTTTTTTTCGAGCATCAAAGAAGTTCATTCCCATCTTGGTAGCTGCATATCCTGCTGCACCTAACGCCACTACCCCTAGAGCTAATGCAGGATTTAGTATTAATGCTTTAGCTACTCCAAGTGCTTTTGTAGCCGCTACAGAAGCACTAGTTGCAATAGCATAAGTTTTTTGTGCTGCAATAGCACCTTTAAGTGAAGCCGCATTGGTTGTATTAGCACCTGATGCCAACTTAGTTGCAACTGTATTAACATTAGTAGCCATTGTGGCAGCAGAAGTAGCTCCAGTTAAATATTTCAACATTTGGATAAAACTTGTTGTTCCTATAGCTACTTTCTGTACAATAAGTAGTCCACCAAATGCAGTTCCTAATCCGATAATCACTGGTGAAGCCGTCACAGCTGCGTTCTTCACAGCAATAACCCCACCGGTCATCGTATCAACAGCCGAAACAACAGGAGGGATTACACCAGCAATCCCATTTAGCGCACCTTCAAATGTTTTACCAAATCCTTGGATGTTTTCTTTCATCGAGCCAAAACGTGTTTCTGAGAATGCCTCGTCCATAGATGCGATAATATTTGCTGTTCCTCGGCTTGTTGCAGTAGCCATATTGGCAAACGATCCTGCCCAAGTATCCCCAGCTTGTTGAGCCATTCCAGAAACCGATGTGAATTCATTCCCACCATCACGCATAGCCTGTTCAACCGTATCAAAAAACTCATTGGCACTAATTTCGCCATCACGCAACGCATCACGAATACTTTGCATACTCATACCAGTCGCATCTTCATAGATTTTCCAAGGATCTACTCCACGGCGAACCATACGATCCATTTGTGCCATGTTAACCGTTCCGGTTGCTCGCATCTGGATCATTGCATCCATCACATTATCCATTGTTTCTGCAGCGCCATCACCATACATGGCAACTGCATCACCCCAGATTTGATAACTTTTCGTCGATTGTTCTAATGAACCATTTTGCATCACTAAACGTTGAACTGTCTGTGCCGCACTATCCAGCATGTAGTTTGTACCAACAACGACATCTCGAACGCCTTCCATCCCTGCAGCTGCTTCTTCTGAGCTGCTTGTTAAACGGGTCATCGTATTTTCAAAGTTATTCAAAGTATCAATACGACCAAATGCACCATCTAATGAACCTTTAGCCATCGTTAGTGCTGTAGTTGCTCCTTTTGTGATCAACATTGCTGCACTTAGTTTGCCCACAGAGCCTGTTAACAAATTGGCTTTTGGCTCTGGTTGAGAAAAGGAGGTACTCATTTTAGCACCAGACTTTTCTGCTTCATCACCCAATGACGTAAGATCCTTTTTCATCGCATCAACCGCATCACTGACAGTCTTTGCTCCGTCTTTGGAACCAGCTTCTAAACTAGTCTCAATGCTCTTTCCTGCCTTAGTTGCTGATAATTCAACAGGACGAACCATCTGCGCAGAGGACTTTTCTATAGATCCAAGAGCGCTAGCTGCTTGCTTGGAACCTGCTTCAAACGAATTACCGATGCTTCTACCTGCCTTAGGTGACGTCGCTTCAATACTGGCTAACATGTTACTGCTTGATTTCCCGATACCATCTAAAGCGCTAGTCGCCTCCTTGGCACCAGATTGAAAGGAGCCACCAAGCTCTTTACCAATTTTAGGTGCAGAAGATTCCACAGAAGAAACCAAGCTTGTGACTGATTTAACGACACTGTCATTGGCCTGATTGGCATTTTTGGCACCAGAATCAAAGGATTCACCCATGATACGTCCTGACTTAGCTAGTTCAGTGCTCGTCGTGGAAGTTAGATCTGCCACTCCTTTAGCCACGCTATCTGTTGCGGTATTAGCGGCCTTAGATCCCACTTCGAAGTTTTCGCTTAATGATTTCCCAGCTTTGACAGTAGCCGTATCAGTCGATCTTCCCAAATCAGTCATCGACTGTTCAACTGAATCTACTGCTTGATTAGCAACTTTCGCTCCTGTCTCAGTATTGGCACCCATATTATTACCAATTTTTTTTGTAATATCATCAGCATTTTTTCCTAACTGTCCAAAGTTTTTTTCAATTGAACTTATTACATTAGGAACCTGCTTGGCGTCGACATCAATCAGAATACTTATTTTGCCATCTTTAGTCATTATCTTCCTCCTCTCTATCAGTATTTAAGGCATAGTATCTTTGTAAATCTGTCATATCTTGCTTATATTCTTCTGAATCATTATTTCCTGGTTTCCAAGCTCGAATCTGCATAATTCGTTTAAGTGGGGTGTCTGAAGGCAGATTATGTAAAAGAGCTCTAAATTTGGACCAAGTCAGTATTCCCTGTTTATCAATTAAATCGATGTTATATGCTTGGATAAAAGAAGCGTAAATAGTCTCTGCATCCGCTGATATATCTATTAATTGTTCGTGCTCTTCCACAGAAAGTGGCTCTCCGTAAAAACTATATTTAATGAACGGTGGAACTTCCTTATGGATAAATTGGTCGTAAATAAATACCCATAGACTAAGTGCATCCTCAGATTGATAGCAACCTTCACCAATTAATAAGTCTAGACATAGACAAGCTTTCTCATAATCAGTGAATATTGCCTCGTTTAACACATCAAAAGCATCTAATACAATATCAAATGACAAATTAATCAAATACTCACGTTCTTTATAAAAAAAGGAAGTGACTTCTGGGTCATTTAACCTCATGTCACCACCTACTTTTTATTTGCTACTTTTTGCTTTTTCTTATTCTGAAACTCCTTGGTTAGCTTTTCTGCTGCAATCTCTCTATCCTTTTGTCTTTTTTTTGCTTGTTGTTCGACTTTTTTAGCAATAGCTTTGATAGTTGGTTCATAAGCACGTTCAAGTGCATCAAAATCTGGTACACATTCATATAATTTTTCAAATGTTCCTTTACCAAAGAAAAAATCATATTGATATTCAAGAGTCCCTTTAGCATGTTCTATGACTGTTTCAACATTAGTTTCGTGGATAGAATCTTCTTTAAGTTTTTGTTCGTATATGTCGAATTCCTCATAGTTTTCTTCTACAATAATTCGTTTTAAATTTTCCAATGAGCTATCAAACCAGATTTCAACACGCTCACCAGTAATTGGATTTGTAAATCCTACTGGAAAGCCAGAGAGTTCAATATCGATATCAAGTGTTTGTTTCATAATTACCTCCATATAAAAAAGAGAAGGCTATAAAGCCTCCCCCAATATTTTAGTTAGTTCGTCTTTTTTAGCATTTGACGGGTATTCTATATTTTTACTATCAAGTGTTTGTTTTAATTCTGGCATAGTTAGCCCAGTAGCTTTCAGTTCTTCTGGCTCTGGGCTGTCTGCTTTGAATAAGGTTCCCATTTAGGTGTAGTATCATATAGAACAGTAAATTCAATATTACCAAATTCAGTAGCCCCTCCAGTTTTCGTTTGAGGACTTGATAAAGTTGCAATTCCTTCCCTTTTCTTTTTGGGATTATCTCGATCATCTGTTACTCGAAAACCAATTTTCCGATCATCTCCAAATAAACCAATCATTTCATCAATTAATTCAGATGCTTCATCGCCCTCAAAGTATTCACCCGTAAAACTATAGCCTAGTCGATGAGAGGTGATCGTTTGCTCTGGTTCTCCCGACCCATCAAAGAAACCGTCTCCATCGTCAACTTCTTCTTGTGAGGCATCAGAGACACTCTTAATTTTTTTTAAACGAACCCAACCATCTTCAGTAATTTTTCCATCTTTCAATTTTTGAATTTCAAATCCAATTAGCGCAATTTTTTTTCGTTTCATAATATTCCTCCTATTTATCAAAATATAATGTTGCTTTGATTGCTAATCGATAATACAGAAATTTTTTGTCGTCATAACCTGTAAAAAAAGGTTCATCTACAATTGTTATTCCAACAAATTGATAACTATTGTTACTAGATGGAATATCTTCTTGTTCTTCTAGTAACTCACCTAGTTCAATCATTATCCGATCTGCATTTTCACATTTTGTTTTATAGACAAATTCATAATTTAGTTCTTTTTGTTTTGATCCATCCATAAAAGTTTCGACCGTTTTACCTCCAGGTAATGCGGTTAGACGCATCGACTCGTCTTTATCTAAAGAGTGAATACGGACTGGTACTGGTACTTGGTTCGATACTTCTAGCAACTGATCAATAAAATCCATTACCAATTCGCTCCCCTCTTGAATGCTTCTAACCAACTAGACATAAATATAGATTTTGCTTCTTTATCCCAATATGGACCAGTTCCCGGTGTAGTATAATTAGAAAATATTACCTGTGTTCCAAACTTATTTGTAAACCCTCCGTGATAATGAGCCAAAGCATATCGAGCATTCCAAGTAATCTTTTCTCCATTACTTTCAACAAAAGACATATCTCTCAAGTGTTGGCTCCTCATAGGAACAAATCTTTCATTCATATCTAAATGAGCTTTATTTGCCATTTCGTGCCGTCCATTTTGTATAGATGAATGACTTAATTTTATCTTTGCTCGACTTAAATCAATTCTTACAGATGCTCCCATTAAACTACCTCCAATTCATAAGCGAATGGTTCAGGAGAATCAACAAGCAACGGAACGATTTTTGTGATTGTGTATTGTTCGCCAAAGATTTCAATTTGATCTGCAACTGAAAACTCCGGTAATGGTCCAGTATATTTTTTCACCATAGAGATCAATGCATTAGGCGTTTGTACTTTCCCATCAATATCCCTCGGCTCAAATTTGACTGTGTCATCAAAGCGGACATGATCAATCACAAGATCCTCTTCAAGAATTGGCTCACCTCGTGGACCCATTCCGTTTTTCTTGCGATAGATCATCGCATGAGGAAAAAAACGTTTTGGTGGCATTCTCATCGACTCACCCCACGATATAACAGCCCTGTGCCAGATAACTGCAGCATAGCGTCCCCAGAAAGCAGGGATACTTCGTTTGTCGATGACGAACCACCTTTACCTTTAGAAACGCTCATCCGCCCAATGGACCAGCTGTCAGGCTCTTGCATGCCGAACGTTGTAGTGGCTTCAGCCTCATGCATGTACTCAATTTGATAAGCAACAGCCAACTTGAATGCATCGCGCCGCATCGGAATATCTGACTCGAGATCATTCCGATGATAAAAACGTCTTGTTTGAATGTCCAACAATGCACTGGCTCTCCTGAGAAGCTTCCGGAAATCTTTTTCGGTCAGTTCTGTTTCTTTGTCTACCAAGCGTTTATACTCTTTAAGAGACAAGTAGCCACATGGATCGATATTTTCCTGATCGTCAAAGATTTCGTTCAACGCCTTACGTCTTATTCGTTCCATGGTTTCACCTCCAAAAAAGAGAGTGGTTATTCACTCTCTTTTAACAGCTCAATTAATTCTGGTTTCTTGGCAGCAGATGAATACTCAATGCTAAGACGATCTAACTCAGCTCTAAGCTCATCAACTTTCATGTCATCGATGACTAATGATTTACCTTCTACCCCAGACTTCCCCGGTTCTTCCGGGGTCATGCTTTTGGGTCATCATAAGAGATATAGATTGCTGGACGTGCTTTCTTAAGTACTAAGCAATCGTAATAATCCAACCCTTTGATGGTGTCACGGTAACCGCCACGATCCTGGTCAGCAGGGACCAAATCAATCGTATTGTACTTCTCGATTGGCTTAGCAACGGTAATAGGCGTCATAATGAAATTAATATGCTTGTCTTCATCGACCTGCAACCGATTCTTAGCAACCTTTTGGATGATGATGTTCGTGCCATCAAGCATCTCGACACGACGATCGATACCGTTAAATTGAACAGTGTTGGTGGTAAAAGTTTTAGAAACTCCATCTGCATTCTTCAATGCTTTGTAGGCATCACTAGACATAAATGCCACAAACTGACCAATGACTTCTGTGTCAGTCATGTACGCTTCAGCATCGTCGAAGCTATCTAAAATATTAGATTTAGTGATTGTTTGTTTGACCGTTTTTCCTTTGTAAATCTTATCAGAAGTATCAAATCCAGCTTCAAGCAAACGAGCAACAGCGGTTTGATCTTTCTCAGGAATCGTAACCAATCGAGTGTGCTCTTCAATGACCGCACCTACTTGATAGGCTGCATTTTCCGATTGATCTAAGCGATCCATGTCGTAGCCCATCCAACGTTCCTTTTCCAATTTTAAAGTTGACTTCTCAACTGAGATATTGTTCCGTTCATTTTCTTTATTTCGCTTATAATCGGCAGCAGTAAATCCTTGCATTTCATTTACACGAACTTCATGAGTCCCCACAAAATCAGCTTCTGTAATATCTTTTGCCCCTTGTGTCAATACTTCCCATACTTGCGACTCAGCTGCAAATTCCTTGTCGATTTTCGCTAAATCCTTACTGTCTAAAATTACTGGCATTTAAACCACTCTCCTAATTATTTTTTGTTCTTGCAATATTCTCTGCTAGATTATCTTTCCAGCTTTTTTCTTTAGGTGGCTCACCACCACCTGTATTACCAGCAGCCACAAACTGCTTTTTCTTTGGCTGTGGTGCAGGATCGCTTGATTGAAACAAATAGCCTTCATCTTTTTTCAGTGAGGCTACTTTATCATCTAATCCCTTGACTCCTTCGTCAGTCATTTCCAATTCATCTGCCTTCAACAAAGCTTTCACAGCTGTAATGTTCTTAGCTCCAGCTTGTGTTAAAGCTAATTCGATCGCAGCGTTCTTACGATCTGCTAGTCTTTCAGCGGTTACGGTTTCTAACTGATTTTTATAGTCATCAATTTGTTTTTGCAGATCTTCATTTCCACTGTTTGATGCTTTCAACTGCTCAACAAGCGCATTTGCGGCGGTTAAATCTTCGTTTGCAGTTTTTAGCTTTTGAGACTTATCGTTAAAATCAGCTTTAGGCACAGCATTTTTCGGAAATTCTGATTTTATTTCTTTTGTCGCTCCGTCTAGATCAAACTTCCCATCCTCTCCGACGTGTTTTGATAAAATTTCTTTGATCCATTCCATGATTCATTCTCCGTTCCTTTTTATTCTGGTTGGTACCAGTTTAGAGTGTGAGTTATACCGCTCACTCGGTAGATGAACAGTTTAATGTCATATTCAGGACAAAATAAAAGCCTAGCAAGCTAGACTAAACAAACCAAAATCCTCAAACTTCAAAGCAAGACCAATTTCATAAAATGTTAGTAAGATTTCAGATAAGCTCAATTTGCTTTAATCCTCCACCATACTTTCTCCTTCTATGAATACACTTGCTCTTTCGAATAATCCCGACGTAACAATTGATCATGCTCATTGATAAAAGTACGCAGTGCTGCTTGACGTCGTCTGACCAGTTGTTTGAAGTGCAGAACATCTTCTTTGTTGTCCATTGTCGTTGCTCCGTTCAACTGCCGCTTGGCACGACGAATAGCGACTTCCATGCGTCGTTGCTTGGCAACCAAGTTTGCATTGTCAATCGCTTGCTTTGGATCATACTGCTTCATGTGAATATCAAGATCCGGATCATAGATTTGGATGTACAATCGATGTCGACAATTAATACCTTGGGTTCCGTCAGGCTCACCGTATCCATGATCATAGATCGATGGAATGTGCCGTAATTCTTCCGGCGCATCCTCTTTACGGACAAGCAATACCCATCCGCCTTGGATATGGGCACAGTGTGGTCGTGCAGCCATATGGCTACTCATAATTGCTGTGACAATGCCATGCTCTAACCCTCGCTTAAGTCGTAGATCCTGATAAACATGGTGAGTTGTTGTTTTCAAAACCATCCGTACGTAGCGCTCAAGGCTCCATTCACGCCCTGCCTTGTCGACAAAGGTCGTCATCACCCCTTTTTCCACCATCGCATAGATCGACTCTCTAAGTGCCTGTTGTGGCGTTTTTGTGCCTCCGATGATTTTGGCCACAGTATCGTTTAAAACTTGTTGATACATCTTAGCCAGTGGATTATTCGGATAATTAGTGTCGATCAGCGTTTGATTGATATGATTGTCGAGATCTCGCCATTGCTGATTAAGATACGACTCCATCACATTGTCAATCTCAGTTCGTGATGGCGGTTCTTTTCCAGTTTGTTGAGATAAGTTTTTGTCAAGATCTGAAATGACTTCAAACCCCATATCCACGATGATTTTACGTAGCTGATCATAAGAATACTGACTTGTTTCATTGACCAATCGCTGCAAAGATTGTTGATTCAATAAATTTAATTGATGCATCTTTTCAATTTTCCAATGAAAAGCGTTGTCCTCATTCAAAGGCGTTCGAGTTGGCATTTTCAAATGCTTAACAAGCATCCTCATGATCTCATCTTCCATCGCCATATAAGCATCTTGAATGTAAGAAGCCTCAATATCTAACTGGTTAGGTGTAATGGCCATTCAATCACTCCTCGAAGTCTTCGTATCCAGAATCTCGTATTTTACCAGTAGTCTCATCAACTACATCTAATTGCGCTTGTCGGTAAAGATCTTTTGCCTTACTTTCAGGCAACTTCATTATTTTGGCTAAAGTTAACCATCCGGGAATCAGCCCATCATTTTTCAGTTCACGATAATAATCAGATTCTGACTTTTTATCTAAGAATATGCCATCATCAAAGTTCACACCTATCTCTTCACGATTTGGAGATTCACCACTAAATAGTGGTTTCCCATCAACTTCTGTGGCTCGACCTAGCTCACACAGCGCTAGCACAACATCCCGAATGAATTCCTCTAATTCGGTTGTTTGTTGGTTCCTTGACTGATACGTTTGCGAGTTCTCGCTGATTACCTCAGTTGCCGTCTTATTCGTAGTACGTACCCCGGCACCATCGAAAACGAACGTACCAGTCGACAGCCCCACTTCCATTTCTAGAAGTCGCAAGCGATGATTAATTGCTCCGATGTATTGTTCTGTTCGAATATCATGAGTTAAATCAGTAATTTTAAATTCATCAGGGTTCGTACCAGGAACAATGACATAGAAGTCATCATCTTTATCAAAGGTTAATTTCGTTTCGCCTGTTCCCTTGTCAGGAATTCCACTTAGCATAGATTCAGGAAAGGCCGCTCTTCTCTTTCCCACGTCAATTTCATGATCGAACGCATCAAGTGCTTTATTTAATCGATCAAGTGTTCGTTTACAGTTATCGTACACACCAACACCAAGTGGTGAGTATGGGTTGATATTGTTAAAACCTGCTGTCTTAAAATAAGAGAAGATTGGACGTTCAATTTCTTCACCATGAACAGCCGCCTCAAACTCTTCGTACTGCTTTAATGTGTTTAAAGATACTTGCATCCCCAACACATTAGATTTTTCACTTTCGTATAGTTCCATAGAGACCCAATACTCACCATCGATCCACTCATGGAATTCTAACAAGGTATAATAGAACGTTTTGTTCCCTTGGGTTTTGATCGTTTTAAATGCCATTGCACACTGACTGATCTTATTTGTACTGCTTTCCAATGGAAAGAAGGCATCCGGGAGCGCCCATGAAAATTCCACTTGTCCTGATTGATCATTGAAATAAGGTCGCACAACTAAGCCACCAAGAGCCATTGCTGGTTCAAGATACTTACTGAGATTACGCTTGAAGTCATTATGTTGAAACACAGACTCTATCCAAGCGCTAGCTTCATCATATTTTTTTGATTTATCGTCTTTTCCGATCGTGATTTCTGCCTGTTCATTGAACATTACCTTCGCATATTCAGTAGCAACCTTGCGGGCCATATTGATATTCGCCTTTGCTCTCTGATCAGAATTACAATGCGTGTACCCTTGGTAATAAAGCAAGCTGTTTTGAATACGATCATATTCTTCACGACTCATTTGAATCTTTGGATGATCTAAAATACTTTGTAGCTCTTTTTTCGCTCCTATCGCAACCGCCCCCTTTCCAAAAACTCTTTTTATTGCTTGCCAAAATGACACCTGATCACCTCCTGCTAAAGAACATAGCGTTTCGTAAAATAATTAATCGCATAACGACATTCGTCTAATGCATGGTTGTTTTTATCCACTGGGTAGCCAGAATCATTCCGAACGTACATTCCTAATTCTTTGATGAAATGATAGTGACCATACTTGCCATCATGATCGTAAAGAAAAAAGCGTCCTTTTGAAAAGGCGCTTTGCATACGTTCGATACCTATTTCAATTTTAGTGCCATTGCTGGTTACTTTGTCTTTTGAGTTGTTGTCTGCTTTTGTTGTGACGATTCCTAACACACGTAATTCCTCACTCAATGACTTACAGGCTGGATCGACAAAGAATTTTGAATGTTTAGGCAGCCATGACCACTCTTTATAACACCATTCTTTAAACTGCTTAATTTCCTTGGCATACTCACTCATCGCTTTCGTGACACCCGTGTCGGCACCACTATGGTAGAAGTTAGCCATTCGATAGAGATAATATTCTCCATCTTTCCACGTAACAAGGTTTAAGGAGCAGGTAGTTGCATCACTTTGTCCGCCGTCTGCACTAAAGAACGCTTCTACAGACTTGCCAATGATTTCCTTCGACAGATGAGTATCTTCGTTAAACATTGAATAGATCACACCTTCAGGCATCACACGATCACCTAGCCAATCTCGTTTGTAAAGATACTCGGAGACTTTACATTCCGCTTCCCATTCTTTCAAAGCTTGTTTCGTTAAAATAGGATTATCTTGTGGTCGCCAATGACGAAACTTAAAAGACCCAGTTTCTATAAAAGGTTTAAGAGTTTCTAGGTTCGGATGATTTGGTGCTGGCGGATTCTGTTCAGCGAGATGATAACGAAAACTAGAAGCTTTAGTCCGACGAAAAGCCTCCTCTATGACCGCTTTGTTAAGCAGATTGAATTCCAAAAAAGTGACAGTTCCAAATGACATACCAGTGATAGCGCCGACAGCATTTACTTTTCCGCCGCCTTTATAATAGATCCGCTTTTCTCCCTCTGGTAGATTGATCCATAAATGATCTCCATGCTCATCGTGTCGAATTTCAGCACAGCTGGCAAAGATATGTTCCAGTCCGAACCCTTCACAATCCATAAACATTCTGTAAGCTTGTTCTTGGTTATAAGCAAGTACAAGATGATTGGTGTCGGGATGTCCTGCATAGATCAACGCCATTTTCTGCGCATCTGACATGGTTTTGCCTGAACGAATCGTTCCCTCGTTCAATTCCATCCGAATTCCCTTGAGCGATTGGAAAATAGTCTCTTGTTGCTTAGTCGATAGTTTCAACTGGCTCATCTGTATCACTCTCCTCCTCTTTCTTTATTGGACCAATAAGCGATTGGCCGATATCAATAAGTCCCTGTACTTTATTTTGCTCACCTTGTTTAAGAATAAGTTTAGAGACTTTATGTTCGAGAATATCCGCTTCAAAGGCTATTTTCCGTTTTTGCTCTTCCATTAATACAACTTTTCCTCCTAATAGGGATAATTCATTTAGTTGTTTAATCGATTTTGTCAACTGGTTACTAATCCGAGTTAGTGAATCTTCAATTGAAAGAATATCATCAATTTTACGGTATACTTTTCTACTTACTTGGATATCTTGCATTGCTTCACGTTTGATTTCTAGCTTTTTACCATCTTTTTCTATAGGAGTTTTTATTTTTCTTAGCTGTTGCAGCCGCTCAACTTCTTCCTCATTTAACCCTTCTTCGGCTTTTTTGATTCTTTTCATCATTCGTAGCTGTCGAATCTTCAGTAGCCGTATTTCTTCAGATAAAACACAAGAAGGATCATCATCCAAACTTGAATAGATGTCCTTCTCGTCATCGCTTAACGTATCAAAGAATATTGTTTCATATTCGCCAGTTTTCAAGGCGTTCTTATTGCCTGATGGCGGTGATGCGCTGCTATTCCCTTTATTCCCCATGGCATTCTGGTTACCGATAGGTGCGCCACCTTTATTTGCAGTACTACAATGATTATTTGAAGTACTACATTCATCTTTTTGCAGTACTTCATTCCATTTGTCACGTGATTTCCATGCTGAAATAGTTTTTTCTGGGACAGATAACTTTACAGAAATTTCTCGGTTAGTTATTGTTCCATTAGACTCTTCAAACAATTTGAAAGCTTCATCACGTCTTGGATCACGCTTTCTTGCCATTCAATATACACCACCTCACATTCTGATTAGGTTGAGTTTTGTTTTTCTAAGAAATCAAGTTTGCTAATTCTTTTCTTGTTTCATTCAGAATTTTACAACTTATACTACTAATTTGTTTTTCATTCAATATAGTTGGTTTTAATTTTGTCATACCATTATCTAACATTTCAAAATGTTTTAATCCATTATTCCCATGGGCTTCCATACATAAGTATCTATATATGCCATCGTACCAATCGGATTTACCCATACGTTCAAACAGCTTGTATATTCCTTTTGTACTTCCATCATCGTTATACCAAGGTACTAGCTTGTGCCCATAAAGTGAATCAAGTTCTTTTAAATATTGTTTTATTTTAGCTTCATCTTGTTCATATAAATCTGTTTGCTCTTTTAACCATTGATCTTGAGCAATCATTTTTTGTAGCTTTTTATTCTTTTTTTGAGCATCATATTGTTTTTTCACATCTCTATATACATTTAACTGATAAGCTCTGCTTCTTTTATTCGAATTCTTCTCCAATATATATTTCAAATATATATGATTTTCCATCATAGTTCTTATTAGGGATAAGATTCCCGTGTAATGTTTTCTATCTAATAGAATATTGATAGATAGTTTTAAATTCAAAATTTCAAAGCCAATGTCAGATGAAACCAAGAATTTCAGTTCATTTTCTTCTTCAGGTATTTTTGAAAAAACAATTTCTAATGTTTTTTCAAATTCAGTAATAGTCAGTTTATCATTATTCAAACTACTGATCTCCTTTTTTACATTGATTATCTCTCAATCATCAATATCTTTCAACATAAGATCAGCTTCAATCAATATCTTTAAATCGGAAACTTTATCTAACTTGATTTGTCCTGACTGGAGATTTTTAAGCCATTTCCCCAAAGCTATTCGAATGATTTTCTTATATTCATCAATAGACTCTGCTTTCTCCATCGCTTTTTCAATCTCATAGTCTAAATCAAATTTTTCGTTTTCCATTGTCTAAGCACCCCGACATCTGTTATGATGCTAAAAGATACAGAGGGTATCGAAAAACCACGCGTGGGCATTCTCTGTATCTTCGGGGGCTTAGTGTCCTCGTTGAAGTAGTCGAGTGTTTACGCACTCGGCTTCTTTTTTATTCTGAAACTAAAATTGCTTCGTTGCCTGTCGCTCGTTCCCATCTCTCAATAATTACATCACAAAATAGAGGATCTAACTCGAGAGTATAACAAATACGTTCTAACTGATCGCAGGTCATTAATGTACTACCAGAGCCACCAAATAAATCTAAAACGATATCCTGCCTTTTAGAACTATTTTTTACTGGTATAGCAATAAGTGATAATGGCTTTTGCGTCGGGTGATAATATGCATTCACATCATCTTTGGGAACTCTCCAAATGGTTGCTGGTAAATCTTCTAGTAAATCGTCTTGCCAAACCGTTGTCTCTTTCCTATCTCCGTACCACGTAGGTGCATATCTTTCCTTATGTGCATAGAAAACTGGTTCATGTTGCCAACGATACTGACTCCAACCAAATGTTGCATTATTTTTAACCCAAATACACTGCGACCGAACTATAATTCCTGCGGCATTCATCCTATTTTCAAATTCTCGCTGATAAGAAGATCCATGAAAGACATAAATTGCCGAGTTGTCTTCCATTGCATTAGCATAGTTTTGGAATACAGACATTAAAAATTGATCAAACTCTTCATCACTCATATCGTCATTCATAATTTTATCTCGACCAGATTCGTTTAAATCTTTATTATCAGATTTCACCGCTACATTATATGGTGGATCAGTGACAACTAAATCCGCCTTTTTACCTTGTAGCAATCTTTCGACGTCGCTCGCTTTCGTAGCATCGCCACATAATAAATAATGCTTACCCAACTTCCATAGTTGACCATATTTAGTTCTAGGATCAGAATGATTTTCTATAAATTCATTCACTTCGAATCCATCTTCTATTACAGGCTTTTCGGTATCTTCTTTATACTCAAACGCAGTAAGTAATTCTTCTACTTCTTCCGATTCAAACCCTGTTAAAACAATGGTTTCATTTTCTAATTCTTTCAACAAAACAGAAAGCTTTTCATCATCCCAATGCCCAGTAATCTTATTGAGAGCCACATTAAGAGCTTTTTCCTTATCAAGTGGTAAATCAACGACAGATACGTCTATCTCTTCGTATAGGCCCAAATCTTTAGCCACAGCAACCCGTTGATGACCGCCTACGAGATTTCCTGTTCGTTTGTTAAAAATAGGTGGATCAACAAAGCCGAATTCCAAAATGGACTGTTTTAACTTCTCGTATTCGGCCATACCAGGTTCTAACTTAATTCTTGGATTATAATCAGCAGGCTTTAAGTCCTGTAACTTCATTACTTCAATTTGCATTTGTATCCCTCGAATTCTTGTTAATATTTTCTTCAATATGTGATTCATTAAAGTAGCCATATCCACAGTATCGAAGATTATATTTGTCAATTTCTTTCGGTGTCGCTTCTCTGGTCATTTCTACAATGGAGTATTTCTTTTTGATCTGAACTGACTGGACGACTCTAACTAGATCACCTTCATTCGGCTGTGGATACCTATTAGATAGTGATACGTACCAGTAGTTTCTCATCACGTGGCCTTCTCTCTATCTGAGATCAAATCATTGTAAAGAGCAGTAGCTCGTTCCTTTCCAACACGTAATCTACGTTGAATAGTTCCAATCGTAAATACTTGACCTTGACCAACTTCTTCAAAGCCCTTCTTTAATTGTTTCATTTCCTCAAAATCTTTATCAGTGTATTGTTTCATGAGTTCATTCCTCCTTAAGACAAAATAAAAAAGACCTCTCAACGAGCGATCTTATGTAACTACACAGAGAAGTGTGTTTGATTTTCTTATAAATGGGCAATAATGATTTCACTAGACATTAATGCTCGTTTTTTGTAAACTGTTTTTTACTATAGTCATTTGCCTATACTAGCGGAAACTAGTATAGGCTTTTTTGATATAATTTGATTATTGGCCTCTGACGCATCTTGGATTAGCGTGTAATCTTTCTCCAAATTATTTGCCTCGTTTTCATAATTCCCTCCTAAGATATTGGTAGCAAGACTCTGTAACATCCAAGTTTATCTCATACATTCTAAGTGACAGACTTGTGTAAACAGTCCTCCCTAGACAATACACTTTGATCAAATGTTGTAAAAAAATGTAGCTTGTATTGCTTACGAGTCTTTACCTTGTCCCTTCTAATCATTCATCTGATTTAACTTTTTCATGACTTTTTATCCTTTCGCTGTATAATAGAGTAAAAAAGAGAGGTAAGTAAAATGCCTTACTATGTGATCAAAAAGAAAAAGTTAAAAATATCGAATAATCGATTCGTCATTCACGAATGCACTTGCCATCGTATTAAACAAAAAGATGAAATCACTGCTATCGGGTATCATACAGAACATAATGATGCTCTTCTCTCTATTAGCTTAAAAAGACCCTCAGACGAATTTTTATTTTGTAGCTTTTGTTGCAAAACTCGAATTATAAGTAAATAGGCCCTACAATCTGCCAGATTTGATACCGGCAAATTTTTTCTCAAAACAAAAAGCTATCCTTTATAGGACAGCTTCTCTAATATCTTTTAACTTAACTACAGCTACCTTATTGCTGTCGTCCACTAACTCGACGACTGCTGTTCTTTCTAAAATATTACGAATTTTGATTTTATAAAGTTCTTTTTCTCCGACTACTTTAGCCATGTAGATGCCATCTTTTTTCAATTCACTAGTTTCTAACATAAATCGTTTCACCTCTGAGAACATTTTCCATACAGGATAAACAATTTTTGATAATTAGTAAAGCATGTTCATATTGTAGATACAAACAAATCCAACAACCTTACACAAGCCTGACAACCGCTTCTCTTCCCTACCACAGCCTCAGTTGCTATTGTTATGGGTCAGATACTTATTACACTGACCAGTGTTAAATAAGTCCTCCCAAAGTCACTGGAGTGGGATTGCACTACACACAAGAACCTACTAGGTTCTCACGAGGTTATTCACCATTGACCGTTGCGTCTCCTACTTCCGCCACAGCAACATATGAACTATCCGCAGGAGCTGAACCCCACATCCTTTAGTTTATTTGCTGCTGTCTATCGAAGCTTAATTACAACGATGAGGGAGATTTCCTCCCTTCAAATTGTTTTTGTCGAAGTCCTGTTTCCTAATCTTTCGACACTATCATAATAAATCATTTGCTAGGTAGTTGATCGGTACAAAAAAGGTATAAAAAGGAAAGCTTCTGGGTAGTAAATGGGTATAAAAAGTGTAAAAACTGGCTACTTAAAAGCAACCAGTTCTAAGGAAGAAGCAAATTGAATGATGATTTTGTTCGATTCTGCTTTTACAGATTCCTCGCTCGTATTATTTCTTTGAGCAGTTACATAAATCGACATACCGTTGATATAACGATCATAGAATATCTTTTTCCGTCTTTCTGTTACATCAGGTTTATGCGGATGCTGAATTGCTGAATAGCCACGAATAAATAATTTGTGCAAGTACTCAAATTCTTGTTGTGCTTCCTCTTTCTCAATCATCATTCGTTCTGCTTCAAATGTATTATTTGCAGTAGAAGGTGGAACCAAGGAGTAAGATGCTGTTACTTTAGGCTCACGAGGTTGACCTACCCTACATCTAGCTGACAGATATGCTGAAAGGAAAACACCAACATTATGTTTTGTGCGATCCATATCCACATCTTTTGCCTCTGGTGTCTCATACTTCTTTACATCGAAAAGTACCATCCATTGATTCCTCCATTTATGATATAATAATTGTGTCAGAATTATTAATTAAGGTCGGAGGAATCCGGCTTTTTTTATACCCATGCTTATGCTAAGCTTTTCAAGTAGCGAGGTTGCACTCGTTACCCATATACATGTTGAGCTATCTGGCGGAAAACAGATGGCTCACTATTTCAATATTCTGCTAAGGACAGCCAGTGGTCGGCTGTCTTTTTTATATTTAATGAGAAGCCTTACTTATTTTTTTATCTTTATTACGAAAAATGATATTATCTATTGATAATAAAGCGTATAGGAGATGGTTGAGTGACTATGTGGAGCATGCTGTTATTTTGGATTCCCGTTTGTATTGGTGTTGTCGCGTTTTGTTACTTTGTCAAACACTCTAGAACAAATAAGCTCCTCATGTTATCTTTTTTACCTATAGTATTTTTTATTGTACAAATTGTTAAACATACCTATATTGAATCGCAAGAAATATTCATTTTTTATGTGGTAGGTTTATTTATCTCTGTGGTCTTTTTCATAATGATACTTTCCTATTTTTATAGAAAATAAATTTTTCTCTTAGAAGTACATTCTTTCGCTGTTTATATAGTCTTCATATCCACTAATCGAGCAACTGCAATATTCGCTTTGCTCTTTGCCAGTCCTCTATAAAATTTGTTACTTTCTCAGATTTCATTGTTGATCCGTCTTTATTCCATATAATTAAGCTTTTAGCTTTTTCCATCTTGACACTCCTATTCCAATTGTTAAAAATTTTTGTGCTACTTGCCTCTAGACAAGTAACTTTTTATTCGTTTGGTTTCTTCATCGAAAAACTTTTGCAACCATTTATTAAGTATTCTTAAATGGAATTTCATTACGAGAAAGGAAACAATAAAAGAAGTTATTGTAGAGACTAAAATGACTATTATCAATCCCCTCATCCTTCCACCTCTTTCACTGGCACAGCAAATGGCCAGAAGCGTTCGTCATTCCCTTTGATTTCCTTTTCAGTAAAAGTTGGAATATGTGCTTTGTTATTTGTATAATCAGCGTTTCCTTCTTCATCTAAAAAAGTATATTTCCATCCACCTTTATTTTCACTCAATATCACATAATACATCGGCTCTTTCTCGACCTCGTAGCCATCTTTCATGCGAATGAGTGTTTCGATTGGATTTTTTTCGAATTGGCAAACCATTGATGAAATTCATTACGATATTCTTTGCTAATCTCCATCGCTCTAACACATTCGTAGAATATTGGAATTTCTAAATTATCCTTTGCATCCTCAAACCACTTAGCTACAAACTCAGGCAACACTGGCTTTTGCTGTTCCTCCTTCATAAAAACTAACCAATGTGTTTTTGTTCACTTGCTTGAATATATCTGAGTTTCAATCTTATTATTCGTCTCTAAATCTCTAACGTGTTAGCGTTAATTTGTGGGGGGATTTAGGGGGTGGCTCATTTGTTTATAACTGCAAAGGTTATCTTTTGAGTGATAGTTATTCTTTTCGTCCTAGTTATTTGTAGATTTGCAAAATGCAATGATCAATGTTACACAATGTTTCTTTTTGCAAGTCCGATTTTTTATTTTATATCTAAAATCTTTAACTATGGACTTGATCAATCGTTATCTATTTTTATTAGATATTTGATTGGCCTATTTCTCGCAGTTGTTACTTTTATCGCATATCTAATCTATCGCTTTAAAAAGTAACAACTAAACCAGTCTATATGGCTGGTTTCTTACGTCTACTCCTCTAATAGATCACTATTCTCCCAAATATTCCCGATTACCTCTTCTTCACCCGTCCAAGAATAGCCATTATTTAGTCCTGAAAGATACCATGCTGGCATACCACCGATAAACGTCCCGCCATACTCCTCTAACCAAATGACTTCATGAGGACAACCACTAGTACATTTGATAATATCGCCTTGATAAACGTCTACACCGTTCTTATCCTTCAGTCCTGTAGATTGCATGAGTATGGTATCGACTTCAAAGCTGTACCAATCACCTCTACCGTCTTCTATCGATAAATAGCCTATATTATCAATAAAATCTATTAATTCAACTTCATGCATTGTCTTGTTTTTCTTATCCCATGCCCGAAACTTCAGTATCATCTGCTGTCTTCCTCCATATTCTGAAAAATAATAATAGCTTTCTCTGCATCTTTTGTAGCTTAATTGTACAGGTAACTTCTTAAGCGACGTATGGCTTTGCTAATCATTACTCTTTTCATTATCCTTTTCCCAATCACTCATTTGCTGGCCTCTACCCCAAACCGCAACTTGGCAAGTCCGATGATCAGTAGGTATTGCTTGTCGTACTCGTTGTCTCCGTGAGTCTCTTTCAGTTTGTGTAAACTCATATAGATTGGCATCATCCAAAGAATCTCACTACGGTTTTTAACCTCAGTATCGTCGGAGACCCATTCACTTTATCTCATTTATTTCACAATGAATGTATAGAATTATAAAACACACTACTATTCATCAATTATGTGTTAAACTTATATAAAGGAGTGAAATTTATGCTAAAAACACAAGTTGATATTGTATCAATAATGAAAACTGTCTCATTACAAGTAGCAGATTCTTTTGACAGTGCTTCAATTATTGCAGAATTCGATACACCCAATGAACTAATTGAGTATTCAGAAAAAAATTTTGATTTAACATCAAAAAAATTTATAGAAGAGTTTGAAAAAAAATTTCAAGAAACTTATGTTGCTGAAGTAATTAAACAATTAAAAGAGCAAAGTGTGACTTTTAATTAGCCTCTACTCAGAAAGGGGCTTTTCTATCTCAGCAAAATACGGTAAATTTTCCTTTTACGATTTCCTTTACAATAATTGCTAATCTCTAACAGATGAGAATGGCAGCGAGATTATCTATCCCTTGGCTTACTTTTCAAGAAACTCTTGTAAATTAACGACGTGCCGATAAACTAAAAACCATTCCTATAGTCACAATGAGCATAATTAGTTTTTTCATTTGCTGTCCTCCAGATCACTAGACTTTACAAACACCCCATCAACCATTTGCCCAGTACGTCCTTTAATTTCGTTCTAAGCCTGTACTAAGCACTCCTCAGCAGTCAACCCATGCTGCATAGCTGAAATGATAAGAGTAACAAGCGTGTCTCCGATACCATCTTTTACGGCTTTTAAATTGCCACGAGCCATACCAGCTCCGACCTTTCCAAGTTCCTCAATTACCTTCAACATCTGTTTCTCTGGTTGTGCCTGATCCAATCCTTTATTTTTAGCCCATTTCTCAATATTTATTGTCAGTTCGTTCATTTTTCTTCCTCCATGTATTTAAATTGACGGCCCTTAGAGTCAATATCCATGTGCTTCGCTCTGCTCCATATGATATTTTTTGACAGCCCAGTAATTTCTGCTAACTGTTCAGCTGTACCTGTAACTAGAATTCTGTCGCCATGCCAAATTGCAATTTTCCTCGGTGTTTTTCTTCTAAGCTTCTCAGTCCATATCTTTTTACCAAGCTTTTGTACTTCTACGATGATTTTTTCATCTTCTTGCCAAGATTCCGCACTGGTTAATTCAGCAATTCGTTTCATTGCTGCTTTCTTATCCATCCTGACAGTCTCCTTTCAATAATTTGAGTACTTGATCAAGTGCACTCTCACGTCCGCCGTGAAATGTATTTAACCATTTGTCTTCATACGAAGCGCTTTGCCTCATCGCTTCTTTGTGCATTAGCTCCACTTGAGCTTTCAACTCATTAATTTCCATGACAGTACCCTTGTCTTTCGAGTTCTCTTAAATGTGCTTTTAATCCTTTGATACATTCCCAAAAAAGCAATTTCATATAAGCTGTTTCCCTTAGTTTTGTACGATCAATGTAAAAAGCATAATAATGACGTAATTTCGCCCAACATCTACGATCATTTTTGATCTGTTCGAGATTAACTGCTGCCAGTTGATCATGTACGATTCCTAAAATGTCATACTCCTCATCTTTTTTGTACTTAGCGATTTCTTTAATTAATCCTAAGTAGTCAAAATTAATATCCAAATCTTCTCCCCCTTACGCTTCATCCCATCGGGGCTTATTTGATCGTTCTAGCGCTTTTTTCTTTTGATAGGCTTCTTGGTCGATTGCCCATTCAGGAAGTGTCTCTCGTCTTCCTGTGCGCTTGTAGCTACTATTCATCTTCTTAGGCTCACTTTTTTCTTTCCTTGCCCAGCTTCGAATAGTGGCCAAGTAATTTTTATAAGTTTTACCAGCTGATTCACAATACTCGGATAACCGTTCAATCCTTTCTTGATAATCATTAGGGAATTCTGTTTTGAGTTTCTCCATTTGGTCATCTGACAAGAGAACATTTTTGTACTCTCCGTATTTATGACGGATGGGCTTAGCCTTCGATTTTTTCGAAGGCGGTAACTCTCTTATATATTCTTTTGTATTATTAAATGTATTATTAATAGATGTATTATTATCTTGATAGATTTCTTGGTGACCCCCCACCAAATTTTCTTGGTGACCCCCACCAAGAATTCTTATATACCTAGCCTCGATTTCTTTACTACCCTCTTTGTACTTAACTTCTCGGTAAATATAGCCTTTTTCTTCAAGTGACTTTAGCCAATTCTGAATTGTTGGCTTACTTACTTTGTATTGATTGGCAAAGTATTCATTACTAGCCCAGCAATAACCTTTTTCATTACACAAAGCTGTGATTTCTCCATAAAGAAGTTTTGCACTAGGTATCAATGAATCGTCATATCTAACATTTGCAGGTATGATAGCGTAATAACTTCTGTGTTCTTGCATGGTATACCTACTTTCTAAAATGTTCTGATTGATGTTCTAACCGGGGTAACAAGATAAGAATATTTAGATTCATCAATAGTAAAGACTGCCGGCCTGATTGGACTCGCCATTTTTACTGTCACATTATCGACTGCATATCTTTCTTTAGCATCCATGAAAAATTCACAGCATTCTTTGATGTATTTCGCTGAAAAACAAATAGTAAATTTTTCCCCTATAATATTTGCATTTGCTGATATTTCTATGGGTTCTCCGTAATACATCTTGTCAGATTGATTTCTAAAGATAATTTTGTTTTCAAGTAATTCCCACTGAACAATTTCGTTAGCTTTTGTTCCTAGAGCTTTCATGATTCTAATTAATACTGACAAGCTGATAGTAATTTCTGTTCCAAAATCGCTAGGAATGAATCGACTTACATCTGGATATACACCTTCTACAATTTGCATTGTAGTTAAATCTTGATTAAACTCTTTTTCCAGTGTATGAAATTGTTTAATCAGCAACATCCTGTGCGAATCTGTCACACTTATGCTTCCGTCTGTTCCATAGTGTACACATTTTAATATTGGTCTTGAGTCAAAATTACTAGCTGCTCTTTTTAAATGTTTATTCAGATTTTTTATCCCTTTAATTTGTTGAGTCATTGTTATCCTCCAATATTTAACTTTTCGATTGTTTCCTGGTTTAATTTAATCCCTTTGATTTGGTACTTATTTTTAAAATTAGTTACACCTAGTTGATGTTTTTCTGTGTGGTGTATTCTGCAAAGTCCTGCGTAAGTGTATTCTGAATGATCAATTTTCTTACGTTTTCGTCTACCCAATGCTTTATCAAAATGATCAATGTCAGCTCCTGTTCTTCCACAGATACAACAGACTCTTTTCGTAATACACTTGTACAAGTAGTATTCTTGATTCGCTGGTAAAATCTCATAACCTTCTTTGAATGGAATATGATGTTCAAAGATGAAATCTAAGATGATATTTGCTAGGATGTTTACGTCACTTACAGTTGTATCCGATTCGTCCTTGAGGCTTATTTTTCGCCCTGTGATACCTTCAAAACGAAAGTAGAAGAATTCCTTCCAGAAGTCCGTTGGTGTGCCTGTATCGATGAATATATCCCCTATGAGCGCATAGATGAAATTTCTTTGCTGGGCTGTGAAGCGACGTGGATCAATAAAGCGAATTTCAATGATCCGATCACCTTCATAGCCTTCGTACATTGTTCTTAAACGTTCGATGTTTACTTCTTCGTTGATTGTTGCGGCAATGTCTTTTCCTTTGAACTTTCTAAGAACTGCTGAATAGGAATCGATTAATGAATTAAACACTTATTTCACTTCTTCTTACTTAATTCATTTCGTTTTTTAGCAATTGCTCTTTCCATCAATCCGCATTGTTCATAAGTTAAATCCTCAAGAGCATTTACTTTCTCAGCAATTAGATTCCGTTTAACAGTCTGTTCGTTAACAAATTCGATTAATGTAGGCACCATGTCTTCGCCCATTTCTCCATTAAAGTTATTAATTATTTCTTCAAGCATATTCAATTTTTTTGTATCAATTTTTGGTGGAGCTGGAATATCTTCCCCTTGATAAACGTGTAATCCTAACCCATGGAGAGCTAAAGCTTTAACAAAACAACGCTTAACCGAGTTATTAATCTGACTTGCATCCGGTTTAGCAATTGGCTTATTGTTGTAATCTGTCACCGGGAAAAGTTCTGTCTCAGTCCTGCCTCTTAGCGTGACAGACACAGATACATAAGTTCCTGTTTCATCTGTCAAATAAGGTTTGTACTCTTCAACCAGAAAGTCTTGGTGCGTTCCTGAAACTACTCTGTAATGTTTATACTCGTTTATGGTTACTGTTGCCTCTGGATCGTCCTTTTTCATCATCTCCCACGCTCGTGCCCATGACAGATAATCAAACTTGCCCTTCTTCTTTAGAGACTTATTGAGTTTTCTACTAAATAGCTTTTCAAAATTTGTAGTTTCATTCGTTTCGCTCATCGAATACCGCCTCCAGATCAGCAATGTATTTTTTCCCTTGCCCGTAGTATGAGATATCGATCAAATTTCCCCTCTCGTACTCTTCAAGTGCATCAATCAAGCCATCTTCGATGACGTAGATATATTCTGGTTTATTTGAATGTTTTGATAGATGGATAAGATAGATATGATCCCAAAGACTCACAAAGTTACCCAGATCATCTTGATCACATGCTAGTTCTTCATCCGTCAAAAGATTTCGTCTAATTTTCCGGTTATTTGCTTCCTTAATATTCGTTTTTCCCCAATCAGGATTAGTTAAATATTCATCTAAAGTGGAAAGTTCATTATTCATATGCTAAAATCTCCTTAGATATGTTTAGTTTGTGACTCATTGCTTTGGTCGGCTGAGTCACTTTTTTTGTATCTTTTCTCCACACTTTGGACAATACGGTCCATCCCATGGATGATACTGCTGTAGTAAATTATTGTTAAAACGTAATGTGTAGCGACAATCCGGACAATAAAAAACATGTCTGTAAAATAGATACTCTTTTATTTTTTGTCTTAGTCTCATTTGATCTCCTGCCATTTCTTTTGTTTATTGATTACCTGTTGACTTAAGAAAGTTGACTTATTGTCATACCACCATCGATCAACAATCACCTTTCCTTTTTTCAAAGCTTCTTTTCGTTTCATATGTTCTCCTTTCCTTGGAATCTAATAGGTTCATCAAAACCATTAAACTTGCGAAAATACTCCCTCCCACTACGCTGTAGTGCGCTACTAGTACGAGTAAACCTAAAATGACTCCGATAAAAAGCGTGTCTGTCTTTTTCATAGTCTTATCTCCCTATTTTTAATTTCTAACTTGCGTAAATCTTCAAGCTCCATCGCAATCAGCTCTGCTTGTCTATCTGAAAGCTCATCGGCTTTTCTGAGTGCTGCACGATCATCTTGTAATTCTTTTCTACGTAGCCTAATAAGATTGAGAATTTGATGTTCTTGTTGTACTGTATAAGTCATCAACTTACCTCCTATACATCCTCATTCAAAAATTTATTTATAAAGTATTGCTGTCCTTTACCAGTAACAAGAGGCGTGAACTTTGTCACTAACTCACCTTGAGAATTCGTGCGTACATGCTCCCTCACGTCCATAATTCCTAAATCCATAGAACGTTGCGTTGGTTGATTCTTACGTCGTCCGTCTCGACAAAGATAACCATTCTCTCTTAACCAAATGAACAAACGATTTTGCCCAATATTTATACCGTTTTGTTTTAGAATCGTTGCTAATTCTTTAATCAAACATGAATTAACGCTACCTCTTACTGCATCTGAGAATAATGCTTTAGGTTGCATTTCTTGGATAACCAAATCTTTTTGTTTTAGTTGTTCACCTGCTTGTAACAACAGATCTGCTAGTGAATTTGGATTGTGTGTAATCTCATACGCTTTTTGATCGGTTAGGTATGCGCCGTTCTTTCTAATTGATGGTAGAACTTCACTCGTTACCCATCTTTTAAATTTTTTGGCATTCGGAAGTTTAGACTTTAGAATAAGGCTATATAAACCTGACTCATTGATTACAATCATGTTTTGCTTTCCACCAAGGGGGCCCTGAATTGGGGCATCCTGCTTGTCTTCGTCGTCTACGTGAATCGAAATAGCATTCCTGGGCTTTGAGTAACCTAGCACTTCAGCTATATCTTTCCCAACAAAATATGGGTCATCATTTATTAAAACTGTCCGAACATCTTTTTTTTCGAAATTAAAAATTTGCGGTTTATTCATTATGTTGCCTCCATCATTTTAATAATCGGGTAAATCATCGAACAATCGTTTTAAAAATGGTCGAATATTTTCGGCATCGAAGATCCATTTGCCATCTGTATCTTTTTTTGCTAACTTGTTTTTCCTAACATATGGATCATCAACAATGTATTCCATTATCCACGCTCGTTTTCTACGAGTAATTTTTTCCATGTCAGCAATAGTTAAAAACTGTGGTCGTAAATACTGTTCGAACAATTCTTTGAGGTATGTGTCTGCATATTCTTTCCAGTAAGCGTCATTAACCTGAATATCCACCGTCACTGACTGTTTTTGTTGTGGAAACATAGATTACGCCCCCTTTACTATTGCAATCTGTAAATCGTTGGCAATTTTACGTTTGTATTCCTGGGCTTTAGGGCCTTTTTGAACACCTTCTACAATTTGCTTGGCGTATGTCGGTGAAGTTCCGATTAATTCGCCAAGGTATTTCCAGGTTTTATCTTGACGTTTCATTTGAATCAGGACCATTTCATGAAAATCTTCAATGACCATAACGTCACCTCATTTCTCATATATTTAAGCTAGAAATATAGCTAGAAATTAAACTAATTATTGACATTTTTAAACTATAGTGTAAAATAAAACCATAGCTAAATAAGACTGAAAAAAAGCCTATAAATCAGTATTTCTAAGTTTGCCGACCTCGAAATTTTTTGATTTTTATTGGTACTATTTAGTTTTGTTTCTAGCTAAATAACTAGCTTATGAACACAGTATATTAGACTATAGATTAATTGTCAAATTAATTTTAATCAAAAGTTTAATCGTCTGTGTTCTCTATTGAGGAGAATCTTGAGATGACGGTATTTGATAGAGTAAAAAAACTAGCTGATAAACAAGGAATTTCTATAAATACTTTAGAAGAACGAACTGGATTCAGTAAAAATTACTTGTACTCTTGGAAGAAAAAAGTACCTAGTGGCAATAATCTAAAAGTTATCGCTGACTACTTCGGCGTAACAACTGACTACCTATTAGGACGCACAGACAACCCTAATCCGATACAGGAACGTGTGCCTGACGATTTAGACAAGATGCTCGACAACGCTATGACTTTTGGTGGTAAACCACTAACCGAGATAGATAGAGCGGCAATTCGCGCTTATATAGAAGGTAGACAAAGTTCGAAGTGAGGTGAGTGTATGCAGTTATTAGAAACGGTACTTAATGAATGTGGCGTAGGTATTGCTTATGTTGAAATGGAATCAGATGGCTGCTATATCGAAGAAGAGCATATTATCTTCGTTAACTGCAGCCTCTCGCAAGAAGACAAAAGAAAAACAATTTATCATGAAATAAAGCATGTTGTAGATCACAAAGAATTTATTGAGCTCTACAAGATATTTTATTTCAGAACTAAAATGGAATATGAAGCTGATCGATTTATGATTGAGAATTTACTCTACGATTTTTTATCTGAATGTCATATCGATCCATATCAAATAAACATTTTTTCATTTATGGACTACTATGAACTAGATTACAATTGCGAATCTACTATCAGAAATCTTATTTTAGAAATGGTAAGAAACGAAGTTGCAGTTTAATTATTATTTTTTTGCCTGAAAAACGAACATACATTCTTGAAAAGGGATTCATTATGCCCGAAAAAAATTTGACTATACCAAACGTTTTTTTACTACAGAATGAAGCAAAATTTAATATTGACATGGATAACTACTTAAATTTAATACTAACAAATGATGTTTTGTCTCAAATAGAAATATCCGAAGGAGATATTGCGTTAGTAAAAAAACAACAGGCTTTCAAGATAAAGAGTTAGCAGTGTTAGAGTCCTAGAATGTCTAAGAAAGGTGTTGATTATCATGGCTAGTATCAAGCAACAAGAAAACGGAAAGTGGCGTTTTCGTATTCGATATAAAGATAACGGAAAATTTAGAGAAGTTTCGAAAAGTGGGTTTAGAACAAAGAGGGATGCACAAGCTGCGGCAAATGAACTTGAAAGACAATATAATAACGGTATTCAGATTGGAGCTAATAACATATTGATGGCCGACTATTTGGAGGACTGGCTCGAAATTTACAAAAAACCAAATATCAAACAATCAACTTATCTTAGGTTAGAACGTTCCATAAGACTTCATATATTACCTACGTTTGGAATGATGAGTTTAAAGGAAATAACCCGTACAGATATTGTTAAGTGGGTAAATGACCTAGACACAACAAAGCAACAATCAAGAAACACAATTCGATCAAATCTAAATGTGTTACACGATGCATTAGAGACTGCAGTCTATGAACTCAACTATCTTGAAAAAAATGTTGCCAAAAAAATAAAACTCCCAACCGCTAAAGAAGAACAGAAATTGAAATTCTATTCTAAAAATGAGCTTGCTCAAATGTTAGAATACTTATCCTCTTATAAATTAGGTAAATACGCTCATTCTATTCAATATTACGTCTTATTCTACCTGTTAGCGAGTACTGGTCTCCGATTAGGCGAAGCTTTGGCGTTAGAGTGGTCAGATATTGACGGAGATAAATTATCAGTAAACAAATCACTATCTTACGATGATCATAACAATTCCATAATTACGCCACCTAAATCAAAAACAAGTATTCGTACGATCAAAATTGATGATCGTCTTGTTCACCTGCTAAAAAAACATAAAATAAACAAGAATGAATGTATTTTGAGGTATCGGTCATACGATAGCCCAATAAATGAATCTATAGTATTTTCAAACGAAAACGGCAACTATTTGCGCCATTCAGTTGTTAGAGAATTTTTCTATAAAACATGTGAACGTGCGAATGTCCCTGTACTTTCCCCTCATGCTTTGCGGCATAGCCATGCAGTACATTTACTAGAATCCGGGGCAAACATAAAGTATGTCAGTACTCGACTTGGGCACAGCACTATAAGTGTGACTGCTGACATTTATATGCACATTACAGAAAAAATCGAAGATGGTTCTTTAAAACTCTACCAAAACTATATGAACGAAAAAGGAGCACTCAAAGAGCACTCCTAAATTTTTTTATTATTTTTGTGGCAAATTTGTGGCAAATGTCAATCACCCACTCCATGAAAAGCTTGAAATCATTGGTAATTTAACCTTAACCAACGCTGCCTTCCATCTCATAACTAATCAACCGATTCAACTCTACCGCATATTCCATCGGTAGTTCTTTTGTGAATGGTTCGACGAAGCCCATGACGATCATTTCTGTGGCTTCAGATTCGGTCAAGCCGCGGCTCATGAGGTAGTAAAGTTGTTCTTCTGAGATTTTGGAGACTTTTGCTTCGTGTTCCAACGAAACTTGGCTGTTGTGGATCTCGTTGAATGGAATGGTATCAGATTTGGACCATTCGTCCATGATGATGGTATCACATTCGATATGGGAGATCGAGCCGGCGCTGTCTTTTCCAAAGGTGACTTGGCCTCGGTAGTTTACTTCGCCGCCGTCTTTTGAAATTGATTTTGAGACGATCGAGCTTGAAGTGTTTGGTGCATTATGGATCATTTTTGCGCCTGTGTCTTGGATTTGGTTGGCTCCGGCAAATGCGATGGATAGCATGGTGCCTCGTGCGCCTCGTCCGTCTAAGTAGACACTTGGGTATTTCATGGTTGTTTTGGCTCCTAAGTTGCCGTCAATCCATTCAACAGTTGCGCCTTCGTAGGCTTTTGCTCGTTTGGTTACGAGGTTATAGACGTTGTCTGACCAGTTTTGAATCGTTGTATAGCGGCAGTAGCCGTCTTTACGGGTAAAGATTTCCACGATGGCTGCGTGTAGGCTGTTGCTTGAATAGGTTGGTGCAGTACAGCCTTCGACATAGTGGATGCTGGCGCCTTCGTCCACGATGATCAACGTACGTTCGAATTGGCCGGTGTTTTCGGCGTTGATTCGGAAGTAGGTTTGTAATGGGACATCGACTTTGACGCCTTTTGGTACATAGATAAACGTACCTCCAGACCAAACGGCTGAGTTTAGTGCGGCTAGTTTATTATCTGTTGGTGGCACGAGTTTTGAAAAGTATTCTTTGAATAGTTCAGGATACTCTTTCAATGCAGAATCTGTGTCGGTAAAGACGATGCCGAGTTTTTCGAATTCGTCTTTCATATTGTGGTATACGACTTCTGATTCGTATTGGGCTGAAGCGCCGGCTAAATAAGCACGTTCGGCTTCTGGAATACCGATTCGTTCAAAGGTTTCTTTGATTTTTTCTGGTACGTCATCCCAATCGCGAGCAGGTCGGTCACTTGGTTTTTGGTAATATTTGATGGCATTGAAATCAATGTCAGATAAGTCTGGTCCCCAGTCTTGCATAGGCATTTTGTTGAATGCTTCCAGAGATTTCAAACGAAACTCCAACATCCATTCTGGTTCTTCTTTGATTCGTGACATTTCTCGAACGACTTCTTCGGTCAAGCCTTCTCCTGTACTAAAAACGGGTTCCACATCGTCGTGGAAGCCAAATTTATATTCTTCTAATTCTGGTACGCCCATTTGCTCACTCCTTTTCCTTGTGCTCATGATGGACGGTTGCAGTACCGTCTTCTTCCATTGCTTTGCCTAGTGCTTTCCAGGCAAGTGTTGCGCATTTGATACGCGCGGGGAATTTTGCGACACCACTTAACATGGCAGCGTCCCCTAGTGATTCAAGCTCTGCGACTTCTTTTCCTTGGACCAGTAGTAAAAAGTCGTCCGTCAATTGCTCTGCTTCTGCAATTGTTTTGCCGCTGACAGCATCGGTCATCATTGAGGCACTGGCTGTGCTGATGGAGCAACCACTGCCGTCAAAGGCGATATTATTGATTTTGCCGTCTTTGATCTCGACTTGTAATTCAATGACATCCCCACAGGTGGGATTGTTCATTTCAATCTTATTCGTTGATTCCGTCAACGTGCCACGATGATGTGGATGGGATGAATGGTCCAAGATCACGTGACGGTAAAGATTGTCTAATTTAGATAGGGCCATGTTGGAAAAACTCCTTTGTTGCGAGAATTGCTTGGACGAAACGATCGGCATCTGCTTTTGTGTTATACATGTAAAAGCTGGCACGAGCTGTCGCAGCAACCCCTAGATACTTCAATAATGGTTGGGCACAATGATGACCGGCACGAACGGCGACGCCTTCCATATCAAGAGCAGTCGCTACATCATGGGGATGTAGATTCTCTAAATTAAAGGAAATCACGCCTGTACGATGCGCAGGGTCTTTTGGTCCATAGATCGTCAAGCCTTCGATTGCTTGCAGTTTTGGTAAGACATAACCAACAAGTTCTTCTTCATATTGATGAATGCCTGCTAGACCAATCGATTCAAGATAATCGATGGCAGCGCCAAGTGCGATCACACCGGCGATGTTTGGTGTGCCTGCTTCAAATTTCCAGGGAAGTTCTTTCCATGTGCTGTCTTGTAGGCCAACAAAGTCGATCATTTCTCCACCGAATTCAACGGGTTCCATTTGTTCCAACCATTTCCGTTTTCCATATAATACACCTGTTCCGGTCGTTGCGCACATCTTATGTCCGCTAAAGGCAAAGAAGTCACAGTCTAAAGATTGGACATCGATTTTGATGTGTGGGGCAGATTGTGCACCGTCCACCACCAAAATTCCGCCTTTTTCATGAACGATCGTCGCCAACTCTTGGATCGGATTGATGACACCTAATACATTAGAGGCATGGGCGACCGACACGATCTTGGTTTTTTCTGTAATGATCGAAGTGGCATGTTCTAGATCAAGAAAGCCTTCTTCGGTCAATTCGATGTATTTCAAAGTAGCGCCAGTTCGTTTTGCCAACTGTTGCCAAGGGATGATGTTCGAATGATGCTCCATGTAAGAGATCACGATTTCATCACCGGCTTTGACAAAGGCATCGCCATAGCTTTGTGCTACCCAATTCAAGCTTGTGGTCGTTCCACGAGTGAAAAGGATCTCGGCGGTCTCTTGAGCATTTAAAAAACGACGAACTTTTTCTCTGGCAGCTTCATAATCATGGGTTGCTCGCTCAGCTAATGTATGCACGCCTCGATGGACGTTGGCATTGTTTGCGGAATAATAATGCGTCATAGTCGCTAACACTTGTTTGGGTTTTTGCGTAGTCGCTGCATTGTCTAAATACACCAGGGGTTCGTCATTGACTTCCTGAAATAAGATCGGGAAATCTTGACGGATACGTTCTGGAGAAATCATACATTTAACTTCCCTTCAATAACTGCCACTAGTTCTTTGCGCACCGCTTCAACTGGGATCGCAGTTAAGACAGACCCTAAGAAGCCACGAATGACTAAACGTTCTGCTTCTTCTTTTCGTAAGCCTCGACTCATCAAATAATACATTTCTTCCGGATCGACACGTCCAACACTTGCGGCATGTCCTGCTGTAACTTCGTGTTCATCGATCAAGAGGATCGGATTGGCATCGCCTCTGGCTTTATCTGAAAGCATCAAGACACGGCTTTCTTGTTGGGCATCGGCACCTTTGGCTTTTTTCAAGATGTGTCCAATACCGTTGAATGTCAACGTACCACGTTCGCGGATCACACCATGTTGCAAGATATGTCCAATCGTATGTGGGGCTTTATTTGTCACCCGGGTATCGATTCCTTGCGTTTGTTTTCCTGAACTGATTGCCACGATCTTGACTTCCGCATGTCCGCCTTCACCGACAAGATCTGAATCAAAATCAGCGACGATATTCCCATCGTTCATCACTCCGATTGCCCAGTCCACAAAAGCATCCCGTAAGATATGTCCACGACGGTTCATATATGCTGTGACATTTTCGCCTAATTGATCGACTGCTGCATATTTGACTTTGGCACCGGCTTTGGCGATGACTTCAACAATGATATTCCCAGAGACTTTTTGTAATTCTTCTCCAGTTGTTTGGAATCGTTCCAAGTAAGAGAATTCACTGTGTTCATCTGCGACGATCAAGACGTGTTTAAAGAAGTGTTGCGAAAATGCGCCTTCTTGGATAAACAGGGATTCGATCGGTTCTTTGATGACCACGTTTTTTGGTACGTATAAGAACAAACCACTATTCATGAATGCGGCATGAAGTGCAGTCAATTGATCTTCGTCCATTTCAACCGCTTTCGTCATGTAATATTCTTGGACTAATTCAGGGTATTCTTGCATCGCCGTAAATAGATCTGTAAAGATCACTCCTTGTTCTGCAAGGTCTGCGGATAATTGCTCAAAGACAGTCAAGGTGCCTTGTTGCACGACTAATGGATTGTCTTTCATCGCATCAAATGCCGCAACATTTCCAGATTCAGGTGTCTGATCAGTCAACTCATTGATTGAAAACAATGGCCAACGGTGGAATTTCACACGTTCGATATGGGGCAATGGTAGTTCATCTGCTTTTTTCAGCGCCTCTTGACGAAGCGTCGTCATCCATTCCGGTTCACCTTTACTGAATGAAAAATCTGTAACAGCGTCAAGATGATCGAGCCATTTAATGTCTTTCATAGATGTGCTCCTCCTTACGCTTCTTCTTCTTTGTAGTCGATTCCTAATTCTTTACTGATGCCAGCATATCCTTCGGCTTCTAGGCGTTTTGCTAGATCTGCACTACCAGTCATCACGACACGACCTTCCATCATGATGTGGACGACGTCAGGTGTGATGTAGTTTAACAAGCGTTGGTAATGAGTGATGATCAAGGCACCAAAGCTGTCGCCACGCATTTCGTTCACGCCTTTTGCCACGACTTTCAGTGCATCGATATCTAAACCAGAATCGATTTCATCTAAAATCGCAAACGTTGGTTCTAACATCAAGAGTTGTAAGATCTCGTTACGTTTTTTCTCTCCACCAGAAAAGCCTTCGTTCAAATAACGTTCAGCCATTTCTTCTGGCATGTTCAAAAGTGCCATCTTTTCATCTAACTTTTTCAAGAATGACATGACAGAAATCTTGTCATCTTCCGGACGTGTCGCATTGATCGCTGCACGCATAAATTCGGCATTTGTGATTCCTGGAATCTCACTTGGGTATTGCATGGCTAAAAACAGACCTAAACGTGCACGTTCATCTACTTCTAGCTCTAACACATTTTGCCCATCAAAAAGGATTTCTCCTTCAGTTACTTCGTAATTCGGATTTCCCATAATTGCAGCAGACAAGGTCGATTTACCTGTTCCGTTTGGTCCCATGATGGCATGGATTTCCCCTGTTTTCATTGTTAAATTCACGCCTTTAAGGATTTTCTTGTCCTCAATCGACACATGTAGGTTTTTTATTTCTAAGACAGACATGTAGTTCCCCTCCATATTCTGATTCGTTCTCACTTATTTTAGACTAATTGAGAATGAAGCGCAACGCCCCGACCAGTTAAAAATGTCATAATTTTGATTTATTGCAAATAAAACATCATTTTCAATTGATAATCTTTATAAACTGAATAAAATAGTTTTGTTCGTTTTTTCTCAAAAAAAGTCTAGGAATCATTCCCAGACTTTACAGGTTTTATTTTGCATCCGCATCGACAGATTTTACGGAGCCTTCCCATTGTTCTTCGATCCATTGACGAACATCTTCTTGATGCAAGACTTCAATCAATTTTTTGATCTTGTCGCTGTCTTCGTCACCTTTACGTGTCGCAATGATGTTGACATATGGTGAGTTATCTTTTTCTAGTAATACCGCATCTTCTAATGGATTCAATCCAGCGCCGTAAGCAAAGTTCGCGTTGATAGCTACTAGATCACCTTCATCATTTTGGTAGGTAGAAGCCAATAATGCTGGATCGATCGTATGATTGAATTTCAAGTTTTTAGGATTTTCATCGATATCATCAAATGTGGCTGTTTCTAAATCAACGCCGTCTTTGACTGTCACTAAACCAGCGTCTTTCAAGATCGTGATGATCCGTCCCCAGTCAGATTCTGAATTTGAAGTAATGATCGTTGCGCCATCTTCTAATTCAGAAATGTCTTTGATTTTTTTTGAATACAAGCCCATTGGTTCGATGTGGACAGCACCCGCATTGACAAAATCATAGCCTTTTTCGTCGATTTCTTTGTTCAAGTAAGGGATGTGTTGGAAATAGTTCGCATCGATGTCGCCTTCTGATAATGCTTGGTTTGGCAAGACATAATCGTCAAATTTGACGATTTCCAAATCAATGCCTTCGTCTTTCAAAAGAGGTTTCACATGTTCTAAGATTTCCGCATGTGGTGTTGGTGATGCGCCGATTTTCAAGGTTGTATCGTCGTCTGATGCGTTTGATGAGTCACTACTGCTTCCACCGTTTCCACATGCGGCTAATCCAACTGTCAGTAAAAGCGTTGCTGCAAATCCAAAAATTTTCTTTTTCATATCCTATATCCTCCTATTTCCTACTATCTTTTATCTGTTTTCTTCGTTAAGAAATCCCCGATTCCTTGAACAATAAATACAATGACTAAAATAATCAAGGTAGCGACAAAAGTCACTGTTAAATTACCACGTTGGTAGCCTTCTTGCCAAGCCAAGCCACCTAGACCGCCGGCACCGATTGCACCTGCCATGGCAGTAAAACCGATCATCGAGATCGTTGTTACAGTCAAACCTGAGATCAAAGCCGGGACACTTTCAGGTATCAAGACTTTCCAAATGATTTCCCAATAGCTCGCCCCCATCGCATCTGCGGCTTCTAAGACCCCAGGGCTGACTTCGCGAAACGCGATTTCTACAAGTCGAGCGTAAAAAGGAGCAGCGGACAACACGAGAGCTGGAATCGCTGCTTGTGCGCCTAACATCGTTCCCACGATTGCTTTGGTAAAAGGAATGATCAAGACCATCAAGATCATGAATGGTGTCGATCGGAAAATATTACTAATGATCGAAACGATGCCGTAAATGATCCGCGCATACGGTTTGTTTTTGCGACCGATCGAGTAAAGGATCAAACCAAGGATCAAACCGATGATGGTTACTAAGACCATGGAGATCAACGTCATGTATAACGTGTCCATGATGGCTTGTTGCATCGTCTCCATGTTGATTTGGCTGAAATCAAGGTAGGTTTCTGTGAAGCTTTTATCCATGATGGATCACCTCCACTCCGACGCCTTGCTCTTTGATGAAGTTTTCTGCTTGGTCCAATTCGTTTTCCTCTCCGATCATCAAGGTAGTCAGTGAACCAAACGAGCCTTCTTTAGTTTGCTTGATTTTCCCATATACGACGTTGATATCCACATTGTAACGACGAATGGCTTGAGAAATCACTGGTTCGTTGGCGTTCGTTTCGTTGAAGGTCAATGTCACTAAGCGACCGTCTGGATTTTCTTTGATCAACTCTGCCAATAATTCAGTGGATTCAGCTTCTGGTTCGATGTCTTGTTGGACGAAACGTTTCGTGACTTCTTGTTGCGGATGACGGAAAACGGTCAACGCATCGCCTTCTTCTACGACTTGCCCACGCTCCATCACTGCCACTTTGTTACAGATTTTGCGAATAACGTTCATTTCATGAGTGATCAAAACAATCGTCAAGTTCAACTTTTTATTGATTGCTAATAATAAATCTAAGACCTCTTCTGTCGTTTGTGGGTCCAATGCACTTGTCGCTTCATCGCAAAGGAGGATTTCTGGTTCATTGGCTAACGCACGAGCAATCCCGACTCTTTGCTTTTGTCCACCGGATAATTGGGACGGATAAGCTTGTCCTCGTCCTTCCAAACCGACTAAACGGAGCAATTCTTCTGCTCTTTCTTTCCGTTGTTGTTTCGATACACCGGCTAATTCCAAAGGGAACTGGATATTTTCTAGTACGGTACGTGACCACAATAGATTGAAATGTTGAAAAATCATGCCGATTTTTTTACGAAAAACGCGTAATTCTTTATTTTTTAATTTAGTAATGTCTTGGTCGTTGACAATTACTTGACCATCTGTAGGTAATTCCAAGCCGTTCAACAAACGGACTAACGTACTCTTACCAGCACCGGAATAACCGACGATGCCGTAAATGTCGCCTTGTTCCACTTGTAGTGAAACGTCGTTGATAGCGTGGATCGTCCCATGTTTCCCGCCAAATGTTTTCTTGACATTCGTCAATTGGATCAATGACATATCGTTCACATCTTTCTTTACTTATTTTCTCTTAGACAACAAAAAAACTTTCGTCCTTTGCGTTTAGCAAAAGGACGAAAGTTTAGACTTCCGTGTGACCACCTTGATTCGCTGCTATTTCACAATAACAACCTCGTTCAGTACTTGACGCTAGTCGCATACTGCTGTGCTATAACGGGCACTCCCGTAGTCAGTTTGCTTGCGCTCACTCACTCTGCTCTAAGACCATCTTCCATCTCATTTCCGTTACCCTTTCACAGCAAACCGGGCTCTCTTGAAACATCTGTGACATGTACTCTTCTTATCAAAGCTTTCAATATGATTGTTTATGATTATAGCAGTTACAAGAATCAGTGTCAAACATTTATTTGAACATCGTGTTTCTTAAAGTGCGTCGAATTCTGCTGCATCGACATCTTTAAAACTCAATAACCACGCAGTCATTTCATCTTCATCGTTCAAAACAGCGATATTCTCACTGATTTTTTCATTCACAGATGAGACTGTTCCAGATAATGGACTTGCAAATTCAGTGACTGCTTTTTCTGCTTCTACTTCAACTAGTGCATCGCCTGCTTGATACGCTTTACCGATTTTTGGTAAGTTGGCAAACGTGATCTCACCTAGATCTTCTTGCGCTTCTTTTGTCAAACCTACACAGTATTCTTTTCCATTAAATAAAATCCAAAGGTTATCTTTCTTCTTTAAGTGTTTCCCAGCCATTTTAATTGAATGCTCCTTCGTATATTTTTTCATTAAAACCGATTGTGACCAGTTGATTGTCTTTGACGATCAATGGACGTTTGATCAACATGCCGTCCGTAGATAACAGCTGACTTGCTTCTGTGAGGGATAATTAATCGATTTGGTCTTTTAGACCAAGTTCACGGTACTTCATCCCGCTTGTATTAAAGACACGTCGAAGCGGCACATCGGAATGCTTCAACCATGATTCGATCGTTTCTGCCGTAGGCGTATCTTTGACCATGTCGACCGCTTGATACGTTACTTGATGATTGTCGAGCCAAGCCTTGGCTTTTCGACAAGTGGAACACTTTGGGTACTCATAAAAAGTAAACAACTTACGTTACCTCCTAGAATTTTTTACCGGTGCTTCATTTTGATAACGCATAGATAAGATCAATCCGATCCCAATCATATTCCCTAAGATCGATGAACCCCCTTGACTGATAAACGGCAATGGAATCCCAGTTAATGGAAGTAAGCCGATATTTGCGCCAATGTTTTCAAAGACATGGAATAAGAGCATCATGATCAATCCACTTGCGATATAGGCATAAAACTCATTGTTCGTATCGAAGCAGACACGTATCATACGATAAATCAATACAAAATACAAGAAAATGACAAATGCGCCACCAATAAAGCCAAAATTCTCGCCAATGACAGTGAATATCATATCCGATTCTCGGACTGGCACGTAAATGTTGCTGACGTTAAAGCCTTTTCCGAACATCCCACCTGTTCCGATTGCTAAAATCCCTTGGGCGGGTTGGAAGCTAAAGCCCGACGTATCATGAAATGGATCGAGCCAAGAATCGATTCGGGCAAATTGGTAAGATTTGAACCCAACAGTATATAGGAATTCTCTTCCTGATTCTGTGGTCACAAGGAAAATCGTTCCTGCCCCCACAATAAATGCTAAAGCAAAGATCGGACCAATGATTTTCCAAGAAATCCCTGACATCAAAAAGACGCCACCAAAGATCGCCAGAAAGACGAGCATCGTCCCAAAGTCTTTTTGCGCCATGACTAACGCAATCACAGGAATCGAAATGATCAACATCTTTGCAATCAGCCAAAAATCAGATTTGATTGTGCGAACTTTGACTTGCGTATTGTGCTTCGTTACGATCAACGCCAGCATCAAAATATAAGCGATCTTCATCAGCTCGGCTGGTTGAAATGTGACACTTCCAAAACGGAACCAGTTTTTTGAACCAGTACTTGCCGCCAGATTTTGGTCGTAAAATCGTAAGAGCAACCCCATGACAAGCAATCCTAGTCCATAGAGATACGGTGTCAATTTCCAGATCCATTTTGAATTGATCCGCATGACGATTGCAATCGCTACTGCTCCCACAAGGTACCAAATGATCTGCATCCCGACACCTCTTGTCACAGAAGGACCGTTTGGATCATGTGTCAATGCAACGTATAAGGATAAAATCCCAATCAAACATAATAAAAATACTGGTAGAATGACTCCGTAATCAATGCGGTTATCATTCGAAGTTTTTATTTTTTTTTCCATTTTTCATCCCTTTTCCTAAAAACCATACTGCCCTATATTATAGCTGTCTCCTTCTATAAATGAAAGCCAAAGCAAATGAGATTTGCGAAAAATTAATCTTATTCATTTCTCTTTATCCTTTCTTAAGATAAAAACGAAAAAAACGCTTATTCAAGGGAGAAGTTCTATTGATTCCGTCTGATATTTTTCATTTTTTCTTTTCCTTTTTATAGAAATCCAAGATCTCATTTCCTACTTCTAATAACCGTTCAGAGGTCAAATGGGTCCGTTGGATCAAATAGAACTGACGAGATTCAGCTAAAGGTTCAACGTGTATCCCTTTTGGTACTGCTCGTTTGGATAATATGGATCGTCCGATTCCTTCTTTCAACATCGCCACAATGACTTCATTACTTTTTACAAGCATTTTCTTCCCTTGGATATTCTTTTCTTCAAAATAACGTTGCGTGTAATGGAACACACCTGAAGAAGATTCCCTGACTAGCCATAGCTCACTCTTAGGATCACCTGCAACGACCAACGCATCTTCAAGTAAAGAAAAGCGTTGTACTCCGGTTGTTTCTAAAGGTTTTTCGATAAAACCAAAATCAGCTTCATGTTTTGCCACTTGCTTCAAACTCTCATGAGAATTCGCAAAAGCAATCGAAAACTTGATTTTTGGAAAACGCACGATCAACTCTTTCATCAATTGAGGCAATAAATACACCGCAAATGTATGGGAAGCGACGATCCGGCACACTTCTTCTTCATTTTTTTCATCCGCTAATTGTTGTTGTGTTGTTTCCCATTCTTCCAATAAAACCAATGTTCGTTCATAAAGCAAATCCGCTTGTTTTGTCGGTTTCATCTCTTGTCGTCCATTACGTTGGAAAAGTTCCACCCCAAGATCCCGCTCCAATTGTTTGATTTGATTGGACACCGCAGGTTGAGACAAATAGAGTAATTCAGCGGTTCGCGAAAAATTTCTTGTTTCATAAACGACACGAAAGGTTGTTAATAACTTAAACATCTAACCACTTCCATTATCTTTTTTTATAGTAACTATAATAACTATTTGATTTAAATATATCAAAAAGACTCTATAATGAAAAGTGTAAGGAACAGGTTGTGGACCTTCAGTTACACACACCTCACAGCCTTCCAGACAGCTTACTGCAACGATAAGGAGAAGCATCCATGCGATTTGTTTTTTCCCATTGAAAAACTTTACTATTCTTCGTAACAAGCAGTTTTCATCGTTGGCTACTTATCGTTGCAACGAGTCTGTCCTTGATTATCAATAAAAAAGGAGAGTAATGTATGAAGCATTTCTTGAAGATTGTTCCGATCCCGATTTGTGGGTTGATCCTTGGATTGACTTCTTTAGGGAATCTTTTAAAAGACTATCATTTGACACATGTAGGGAATTTTGTAGGTGCGATCGGTATGCTTTTGATGCTGTTGATCATCGGCAAACTGATCCTTTTATTTGAACACACGAAGCAACATCTATATGATCCAATCGTCGCTTCCGTCTCGCCGACCTTTACGATGTCTTTGATGGTCATCTGTACGTATTTTGTTTCTTTCAAATCAATTGCGCCAATCGTCAAATTGATTTGGTTAGCCGCAGTGATCTTCCAAATCATCTTGGTTCTGTACTTTAATTACCATCATGTAGTTAAAGCAGACTTGTCAATAGAAGCAATTTTTCCAAGCTGGTTTATCGTGTATGTTGGTTTTGGTGTCATCACAGTAACTGCTGGAAACTTTTCTCCGATCCTTGGAAAGATCTTCTTCTGGCTTTCGTTAGCTTGTTATGTCGTACTACTACCAATCATCATCCATCGAATTTTCTTTGTCAAAAATATGGCGCAACCAACCTTGCCATTGATTGCGATTCTTGCAGCACCTGGTTCTTTGTGCCTGACAGGGTACTTAAAAAACTTTGAAGACCCAAATTTGGCCTTAGTCATGACGTTGTTCCTTGTTTCGCAAGTACTTTACTTTATAGTTTTAGCCATGTTACCACGTCTGTTATTGCTTGATTTTTATCCAAGTTTTGCAGCCTTTACTTTCCCATTGGTAATCTCTGCTACAGCAATCTCTACTGCCACTGCTTATTTCCATCAATTAGGGTTTGCTACAGGGATCTTAGATGGATTGAAAGTCATCGAGTGTTTGATTGCCTGTGGCATGATCGCTTACGTCTTAGGACACTATGCCATCTACTTGATTAAAGAACACAGTCAACATAAACATCACCTTTCAAAGGGATTGATAGAATAGACTTCACCTTCTGTCTTTTTCACTTAGTAAAAAGGCAGAAGGTTTTTTTGTATTCACGAAGAAACAATTAAATGATACTATATTTTAGAAAAACTTTTTCTTAAATGAAAGGAAAGAATCAAATGAATGCTTTATTTACTTATATAAAAACGCTGAAAAAATTTGGTGGCCGAAAAATCTTACCCGGACTACTACTCGCCTTTTCTGTCGCAGTCATTAGTCGGCTACTGGGACCCTTTGTCCCTCAACTCGGTGCAGGAACGATTGCGATTTTACTTGGTATCGTCTTAGGAAACACCTTGTTTAAGCAACCTGAACTTGCGGTGGGTACCAAATTTGCCGAAAGTAAACTATTAGAATGTTCCGTTTTCTTGCTTGGTGCAACTGTGACGATCCAAACGATTGCACAGATTGGTATCAAAGGTGTAACTTTCGTGTTACTCCAAATGACTGTCACGATTCTTGGTGCCTATTTCATCGGAAAAAAACTATTGTTCAGCGATACATTTTCCTTGATGATGGCAGGTGGAAACGCCATTTGCGGTTCTTCAGCCATTGCTTCGATTGCTCCAGTGATCCATGCAGATGAAGAAGAAAAGGGCCAAGTCATTACCTTGGTCAATCTTTTAGGAACAGTGATGATGTTGACACTTCCCTTTTTAGGTCTCCAACTCTTTGGTGATCAACTGATCGAAAAAAGTGCACTTATAGGTGGTACTTTACAATCCGTTGGACAAGTTGTTGCTGGAGCAAGTCTATTAGATACTTCAGTCGTGCAATTTGCAATGCTGTTTAAAATCATGCGGATCATGATGCTTGTGGTCGTGGTCTTCCTCTTTGAAAAATTTATGAAAAAAAAACAGCCGGCCGTCTCTTCAACGTATACGCCAAAAAACCACAAACGAAAAATGCCACTTCCTTGGTACGTTTTAGGCTTCTTGATCGTGTGTTTAATCAACAGCTTCTTTACCATTCCCCATGTGATTGATCAAAGCGCTAGTTTTATTAGTGGTTGGTTTGAGGTCACTGCATTAGCCGCGATTGGCTTACGTTTGGATTTTGCAAAGTTCATGAAAGAAGGAAAACGATTCTTGACGTATGGATTGACTGTGGGACTTTTACAAACGATCATGGCTTTATTCTTTATTTGGTTGATCAAACTATAAGTAAAAATAAGCACCAACACCTCGGAAAGATTTTCTATTTCGAGGTGTTGGTGCTTATTTATCTGTGCTGTCAGCTAGTAGTACAGCCTAATGAGCTAAAATATTTTCAAGCACTAATAGTTGCCGTTTGATCACTAACCCATTTTCAGCTTTCCCCATATACCCAGTCAATTGTCCATTTTGCCCAATCACTCGGTGACAAGGAATAACGATTGGTAGAGGATTCAAACGATTGGCTTGACCAATCGCACGAGCTGCCTTTGGTTGCCCGATTGCCTGTGCCACTTGTTTATATGTGCGACTTTGTCCATAAGGGATTCTTGTGAGCACTCGCCAAACCTTTTGTTGAAAGGCTGTTCCTCTTTGGAAAGATAAAGGTACATCGAAAACGTGTCTTTCACCTGAAAAATACTCTTCCAGCTGTTGTTTTGCCAAGGATAAAATCTGAGCATTTGCTTCTTCATTTTCAGAAATTCGTTCAAAAGAGACAGCTGTTAATCCTTTTTGATCGGCATCAAGCCATAAAGGACCGATTGGTGTTTCAATTTTCATTTTTGTCCGCCTTCCTCCTCACTTATTTTATTTATCATCTATGATTCAAGAAAAAAAAGCAACCTAAAAGTTTATTTAATGCCATAGAGATGGTACACTGAATAAGGCGCTTATAACATATTTTATTTTTGTTATTTAAGCATACTTTTATTTATATAGGTTATATGAAAAAAACATGCTTGAAAGGAACGAAAACATGAAAATATCAATTGTCATCCCTTGTTTTAATGAAGAAAAAACTGTCCCACTTTTTTTTGACGAAGTCGAAAAATTTCGTGGCGATTACGAGTTCGAGTATCTTTTTATCGATGATGGGTCAAGTGATGGCACATTGGCTGCCATCAAAAAATTAGCGAATGTACATGAATCCGTTCGTTTTGTCGCTTTTTCACGAAATTTCGGAAAAGAAGCTGCACTATATGCCGGCCTGCAAGCCTCTACAGGAGACCTTGTCACTGTCATGGACGTCGATTTACAAGATCCGCCTGAATTATTACCAGTGATGATCGATAAAGTCATCAACTCCGATATCGATTGTATCGGTACACGCCGTTCTACTCGTGAAGGTGAACCAGCTATCCGTAGTTTCTTTGCGAAGAAATTTTACCAATTGATCAATAAAATCAGTGATACTGAAATGATTGACGGTGCAAGAGATTATCGCATGATGACTCGCCAAATGGTGGATGCGGTCTTAGAATTAGCGGAATACAATCGCTTTTCAAAAGGACTATTCAGTTGGGTAGGATTCAAAACTGAGTATCTCTCATTTGAAAATCGCGAACGCGTTGCCGGTGAAACGTCTTGGTCATTTTGGAAATTATTCAACTATTCAATTGATGGGATCGTCAATTTTTCTGACACGCCATTGAACATCGCCTCATTTGTTGGTGCATTATCATGTATCGGTTCAGGAATCGCCATATTATTTATTATTTTACGTGCGTTATTATTTGGTGATCCAACTTCCGGTTGGCCTTCACTCGTCTCGATCGTTTTATTCATCGGCGGAATCCAACTCCTTTGTCTTGGCATCATTGGGAAATATATCGGGAAAATCTTCCTAGAAACGAAAAAACGCCCAGTCTATATCGTACGGGAAACTGAAAAACAAAAAGCCCACCAAATTGGGGAACAAACAGATAAATAAGTAATGAATGAAGCTATCCTTTCAAATTAGAGGGTAGCTTTTTCTTTTATGATAGCCAGTTAAAATAACTCTCATTATAAAAAATATTTTAACTGATTGCGTTTTATCTATCCATTCATTGCGTATACTTATAGATGATAACGTTTCTATCTGTTAATTATAGCTGATAGCATTTTTTATGTTAGATTTTTGACTAATCCGTAAGAATGGAGTTATTACATGGATAATTTTTTAGTAATAGTTGCTTACTTTTTTCTCTCTCTTCTCTATATATTTTTATTCTCATTGGCTTTTTTTTTTTTGAAAATGGAAAAATATCGTAAACAAATCTTCGAGAATAAATACTTATTACCAGATATTGAATACACAAAAGAGTATTATTTGATTACGAAAAGAAGTAATCTATTTGTTTTTACTGGCTTAACTTCTTGTATCATAGCTGGCATATTTTTGATAAATAACAAATATTACTTAACTTTAGGATGCGCCTTATTTGCTGTACTCTGCTTACACTTATCTCTAGACAAATGGCGATACTTTAAAAGAACAATCTCTCAAGGTTACCTAGTAACCTACAGAAAAAACTATATTCTATCTATTTTTTTACAGAACCAGAAGAGCAACAAAAGATTCTTTCTAGGCAAAGAGTCATGCTTGTACTCGCATACCTAGGAGCTTTTTCAGCAATTATAATTGTAAATTGTATTCTTTGTTCTAAAATTTTTGATTTGTAAGAATGATTAAGTAAATTTCCCCTGTAAGGCACTATGCAGAAAGTTATTCAAGAAGCTTTACATATTTATAAAAGAGGAGAAACAGCATGCATAATTTCTTGGTTATGACCAGTTATTTTTTTCTATTACTTATGTTAATTACATTAGTATTCTTAAGCTACATAAACACTAAGATAGAAGTGTTCAAAAAGACAGTAATTAAACGTAATATTCTGAGTTTCAGTACAGCTGAAGCAAATGAATATATTCCGATTCTTAGAAAAAGTAATCGTTTTATACTTTTCTCATTAATTTCTTGTATTTTGTCAATTTTTTTTATAACCGAGAATAACATACCTTTCTCCATACTATTTATTATCCTAGGTATAATTTTTTGTCTTGTAGCTTTACAAAAATGGCGATATTTAAAAAAAACAATTTTAGCAGGATATTTAATCATTACTAAAAAAAAGAATCATTTTACTTATTTTTTCACTAATTTAGAAGAGAAACAAAAAATCCTGTCCTGGCAAAGCAAAATGATCTACTCAGTTTACTTGATATTTATTTTTGGTTCCTTGTCACTGTTTATTGGTTTAATGACTACAGTTTAACAAGATAAACCAAAGTGCTTTTCAACTTTGATTTATCTTGTTTCCTGATTGTTATGCTCCAATAAAATGAGAATATATCCCCATTAAAGTGATACCAATTACTGCTAGTGCAGCAACAACGGTTGAAATAGAACCAGTAATACCAACAATAATTGCTCCTATAGCACCTATGATAGCTGAACCGTACGCATAAAGCAGTACAACGGCTGTGGTTGATACCAATACCCCAACAATTAGCTTAGTATCCCACTCAAACGTCCCATTCTCCAACTGTTCTACGACGTCCTGATAAACTGGATCTGGTAAGGGGGAATCAACAAGCGGACGTAAGTAAATCTCAATCTCTAATTGAAATTTGGATGTAATTTCATGGTCTCCGTGCTTCAACTCTTTCTCAAAGGTCATCAAGATACGTGTACCTATTAACCCTTCTTTCGTTGCTAATCCAACTGCAATCGCTCCATTATCTACTTTTGGTCCAAGTTCGTTGATGACATCTTCAAAACTTTTTGTGTCTCCTTTAAGATACTCACTGTATTCCACGATCGACTCAGTGATTTCATTGTAATAAGGAGACATATCCACTTTTTTATCCTTCACTAATACAGAAATCCCATATTCTTCTCCTGAAATAGACCACTCCATATGAGGTTTCAAATAGACCACGTAATTTGGTGCTGGCTCTATACGTACTTCTTGTTCAAATTCAAATGCTGTTTCTGCTACACCGAAATTTTTATACAGCTTCAATAACTCTCTTTTCGCAATTGCTTCTGGCGATACAGAAAAAGATGAAATACCTCGATCTCTACCTGACACAGCAACTTTATCGATACCTACTCCCGCTGTGGTCAGTTCAATAAACTGATCAAATGCCCATTGTTTAGGCATAGGAAATCCTAAATTACCACTAAAGCCTGAGGACATATTAGATACAAAAGCTTGAGTTGCATAACTCGCATCAATGATTTTCTGACAAACATTTCTAGTACCATAAACGCCAACATTATATGTCTGGTCTGATGAAAGAATTGACCATACTCCCGCAAAATAAGGTAAGACGGTTCCGGGGATATTTCCGTCTTGAATATCCACATCACATGCAAAATAAATGGTTGTTCCTAAAGGAAAACCTAAGTTATATGCTGCTTCAATCGCCAGTTTTCCATCTTTTAGGCCTTGATCTTGCGTGAAATAAGATTCATACCAACCGCCATCTTGGTAGATAGGAAAAATAGCTAAGCCAACTTGTGTAATTGCTTCTATCTCTTCGAATGATAAACTTTTATCACGTTCGTCGGCTCCTGTTCCAACCGTACCTGTCAAGTAGCGTCCAACAATCGAAAAACCTTGTGATTTCAAACCTTCCGCTGTTTCTTTAGTCAAAATTGTCGAGGTGTCAAAGGCCTCTGCTGAACGATTCGTGTTCCCGTTTGATGTTAGTAAACCTTTCATCACGGTTAAATCCGACGTTTGATTATACGGTGGCAATACCATAAACTGTCGGAAAGCAAGAATTTGCTCCGCAATATATGACGTAAAGTTTCCTGAAAAATCACCTTGTTTGTTATAACCGTTCACATAAAGACCGTATTGCAAAATTCGAACAAATGGACCGATGTCTCCTTGATTTAGTACTGGGGTACCCGCTTCAGTCCCAGGACCATAATTACCATTTGCTGTATTTGTATCCATACCAATTTCTGCTTGAAGACCATAAATCAATGCTGTATTGGTTTGACGCTGATAAACGCCATCACAAGGCAAAATCCCCGTATATTGCCAGTACTCTCGATTCAATCCTTGTTGCATCGAGCGAATCGTCGCATCTCCACTTGGTACTAAAACAAAAGCGCTCATATCAAACAAGGCTTTGGCCCATGTGGAATCTAATGTACTATTGACTGATTCAAATCCTGCGGCAATTTTTAACTGCTTTATTGCATTGTCATTGTCCGTTGTGTAAATGGTATTAAACTTTCCAGTTCCCATTCCTTTACAACGAAATGCACCATCAATCAACTTTACAAAATTACTTTCATATGTGTTGATTAGATTGGGGGTGACTTCTTTATCCCATAAAGCAGAAGTGGTAGCACCGAAGTTATCAACTAATGTCGTAATTCCTAGTTCATGTTGTACCGCTCGAATCAATCCATAAATCGTATTCCATCCAGTATAACCATCTTCCGGTACTGAACCAAAGCCTGCTACATTTCCATATGTCTCATTCAACCATTGCTGTACCTCTAACACCCAAGGATCACGTGTTTGTTTTGCTTTCTTATCCATTCTTTTCACTCCTCAACATTATTTTGATTCGAATCACTTAGATATGTTGAGATTTTTTAGAATTTGTGACAGTATTCAGGAAATATTTTTCTTGAAGCAAATATTTTTTTAAGCGTTTCTTCATTCTCTCCACTCTTTTACGCACTGACGGATGGTAGTCCTTTTCTGAAAACATGATTTTCGCTGCTTCAGAACAAGTAAACCCTTCAACTAGCAATGAAAAGAAGAACCCATCAAGTGGTTCTTGCTTTTGATAATTACAAACCATCTCTTTTAAATCGATAGTTGAATCAATTTCCACCGATGACTGACTCTCTATAAATCCAGGATCTAAAGATTGCCAACGCCCAGCATCATAAGTAATCCCATTTTTGTCATTCTTATTGTTTGAACTTTTTTTGTAAAGACGCCATACATCTTTCTCAGCAATTGCTAAGCGATAGAGAAACAAATTTTTAAACTTCAACTCTTTCTTCTTTCTTTCCAGTCGATAATCTTCAATCGCTTTCCATGTAGCTAACAGATAAGTACTATAAAAATCTTCAAAAGGTATGTATACGCCCAATTTCTCTGCTGAAATTTGGGCATTTTTAGCACTTTTTTTTAAATATGGAAAAAAATCTCTGAGTATTGCTTCCAGTAACTCTCCATTTTGTTCTATTACATACAAATCCACTCTTTCTGTTATGCTTATCCAAAAACTCATCATTAGCCACTCCATTCATTCTTTTGAAAGGATATGTCGATAAGTTGAATAAATCTGTGACATAGAATCTACTCTTTATTTTTCTATTTTTTGGATATTAGCTGCCTTTTTTAATTTCTGTTCAATCGATTCGATGATCTGACGAAAATATTTTGTTAGATTTGTTTCTGCCATATTCTCTAAAATACTTCCGATTTCCGTCAGTACTAAGAATGTTGTAAATACTTGCACTAGTGTGAATTCAAGTTGAACATTATTTTTTGATAGAACGATGTCCACGACGCCTGTCAAAATCAATAAAATAAAATGACTAAGCTTCTTCCACAGACCTTGCCAGCTCAAATTAGAATACCAAGTTCTTTGTACTTTCGCTTTTAGCCAACCAGTGAATAAATCTAATAAAATCAACAAAAAGAAGATATGAATCAATTCTTTTTCAGTTTCAAATAAATGTATAAAAATCTCCATTTTACTAAACATTATCTCCCTCTTAACTGATAACTTCGCAACATTTTTCGTAATAGAATTTACGTGAAGCTAATCCATTGTATCCACCATTTACTTTAAATGTCACTTGTTCAACAGTAGGTGATAATAAACAGAAATCATTCATCCCATTGACCTCCCACCAATAGCCAGCACTTGACCAAGGATATCTTTCAGCCACATAAGTTACTCCTTGATTGACAACTTCTGGATCTGCGATTGATAAAGAAAACTGTGTATAGTTATAACGACCAGTTAGTTGAATAAACCCTGCCCCTTTGAATTTTCTACCATCCCCACTAAAAACATTGGCTCTTTGTCAATAAGGACTGATGAGTTGTGCAAAATCAAATCTGGGTCAGAATGAACCTCATTCTGGCTCAGATTTTTTGTTATCTTACTTTGATTAATTGATTGATCAAAAAGATTCTAATTCTCATGTTCTCGAATGATTTAAATCCGTAGGATACTCGTTTCATTGTCTTTATGTGGGTATTCTTCGCTTCTATTTTTCCATTGGAATAAGGATAGATCATTGCGTTGGTGATGCCTTCTTCATAGGTCAGAAGGTTTTGAAGCTTTTCCCGAAAGCTGTCATCCAACGTTTCGGGAAGTTCTGCTAATAAGGAGAAAAATAAGTCAGGGTCTTTGTCTCGAAAGGCTTCAACTAATTCATGAAAAAAGGGATACGCCTCCTTTAGGGGCGTAGAAAACTCAAGCAATCGATCAATCATCATTGCTTCAGTAAGAAATGGGTATTTTGGTGCTCGGAAACTTTTCCATGTTTTGTATTCATAATGGTTGATGTTTGCACGATTTTTTAGCAAAAAGCGCCAGTTCTTTTTCAGTTTTTCTGCCTGGCTTTTCTGTCCTGCTTTACGAAGTTCATTCATTTCACGGATACGCAACTCATTGAACGCTTGATTCATGTGTTTGACAATATGAAACCGATCAATCACTATTTTCGCATTTGGCAGAACACGTTTGGTGAGCTGGAAGTAGGCGGCGTTCATGTCTGTCACCAAGAATTCTACTTCTTCTGGATTGGTACACTTTAAGAAATAGCTTGTTAATCGAGGTAATTTACGCGTAGGCAAAACATCTATTAATTTTCCTGTTTCGCCATCTGCGCAAATAAAGCTCATTTTATCTTCTATGGAAGCATGCGAACGAAATTCATCAACCATCAATACTCTTGGGAGAATCTTCTTAGATTGCTTTGGTAAATAGCTTTTAAACTCTTTCAATGTACGAATAACAGTGGTCAAAGATACCTGACAGCTTTTCGCAATAAAAGATAAAGATACTTTTTCAGTCAGTAAAGAAGCAATTTTATATCTAACATGATTTGCGATTGAATGTCTGGATTGGACAAAATAACTTTGAGCAGTCCAATGGGTTCGGCAGTTTTTACAGGTATAGCGCTGCTTTTTTAGGCGCATAACCAAAGGCATATGATTGTATTGTTCAAAACGGACAATCGTTTCTTTTTTTCCATTTTTCACTATAATTGCTTTCCCGTTTCCATCTACCACAGTAGAACCACAACTTCTACAAGCACGAGGAGTAGGCGAGAGAACAGCATCGACGACCAACGTCTTTTTCTTCTGAAGGGTCTCGTAAGAGACCTCTGTAATCATCAAATCTTTCTCTATTATTCTCAGCATTTTTTTGATAGAATCATTCATATAGCATATCGTCCTCTCAGTTGTTTATTTTGTGGTGATTTAATCATACTAGAGAACGATATGTTTTTTAATACCTAAAATGAAAATGGGACTGAAGAATCAATTCTGATTCATCAGTCCCATAAATTATAGAGCCAAAACATTTCCAAGGTCACTACGCCCTTCATAAGCTTCTCCAGAAGCAAGTTCTATGCGCCATTTCCCACAACCTGACTCGTGACTACACTGGCTAATAAAATGCTGTAAAAGATTAAGTTCAGTGATACGATACACGTTGATGCACTGATTTAAATCGTTGATTATCTGCTCTGAAAAATTACTCCATCCAATTGCTTCAAGTTGGCTCCTAGTAATCTTTCGCGTAAGTGTATCATTCGACTCTTTCATGATCATCAGCTCTTGCCCAACTAAAATAAAGTCAGGATTTTTGATTCCATTCCATTGTTGTAATTGACTAACTGATACCCCAAATTTTTCACCAATCCTACTTAACGAATCTCCAGATTTTACAACATACTTCATTTTGATTCTCCTCTCAAAATTTTTGCGTATTTAAATACGTTTAATATGTCGATAAAATGAAGAAAATTGTGACAAAAAAGCATCGGCAGAATACCGATGCTTTAAATCGCTTATTTATTTAATGACTTATAAATAGATTGAGCACAAAAAATACTGGTTTATGGAATTATTTTTTTCATAGGATACATAATGACTTGATGTTCTTTCACTTCCTCGCTGAATAAAAACAATCTATCTGCTTCGATCCTGTACTTATGATCTTTGATCACATTTGCATAGTTCACACTTGCTGGATCTGGTTCTAAATAGAAGTTATCTTGATTAACCGAATATATTCCAGCATACTCTATCAGCCCAGACAGATTGATTCGCTGTACTTCACCTGATTCATTGAAGATCAAAATACCCCCTCCCTCCAGTTTCCAGGAATACTTAATCAAGAGATCGTGTAACTGGTCGTGGGAAATATCGCTTTTTATTTTTAATTTCTGATATGCTTCATCGAGTTTTCCCGGACCAGGAAAGGCTTTTTTATATTCCTCGAATGTTAAATCGTCTGAATCAGCTATTTCCTGTGATTGAGTGCTTTCTTTTGTTTCCGGAACGCTGTCACTCATTTCAAATTGTCTTGTATTTGTTTCGCTACTACAGCCAGCCATTAGTAATAGAAATAGCAGGATGGATATTATTCGTTTCTTCATTCTATTTGATCACTCTCTCTTCATTTCAAAAAATAGAAAGAGGCTTCTTCCCAAACAGTCTATTTTTAGTTTAGCAAATCATTCTTATCAGCAACACTCAGCCATAACCTTCTATACCATTGCCACTTTGTATCAGAAATGTTGAAGTATCTATAGTAATATCCTCCATCCCATACACCAGTTCCATAATCTTGCACATAATCACCTAGAAAATAAAACTGATTATAAGACATTATTGCATGGATACCCGCAATGCCATTGTCCTCTATTGTAAATAAAGGTGCTAATTCGTTGCATCTTATCCCACTAGCTGACGAAGTACTACCTGAACTAGGATTATAAATTTGAACTGAGAACCCTGTGGCATTAATACTATATAGTTTAGCCTTTGGTAACAACTCTTCTGTACTTAAATTATCTGTTGAATTTTTATCTTCTCCTTCGATGATATATGTGCCAGGTTTTGGTTTTTGTGTCGTCAACTTGTCTTTTGAAAAAGGTAGATTATCTACATCAATCCCCTGTTCTTCAAGTTGTTGTATTGCTTTTTGGTTATCTTCTTTCGAAATAACAATACTTTCAGGATCAATTGCTCGAATTGCTGCATCTGCAACCTCAGTATGCATTCCACTAACTATCAAACCAAACAGCATTGTAAACCCCATCAATACTTCCTTCATTTTTTATTCTCTCCTTGATCTTCAATTATAATTCATTACCAAGTGTGTTTATATTTTCGATTTTAGAAGATATCTTCACCAATATAATAAATTATTCGAATAAACTATGACTTCTTAATTATATATATTTATATAAATATAAATATATATAATTAGTTATTTAACATTCAAAGATTTCCTACTCATTTTTGCTCATTTATTTTACTTTTATGTAAACACACTACCTAGTACCAGTATAAAAAATAATGGCTTTTGATACTGATATAGAAATTCCTCACTCATATTTCCTAAATCAAAAAATGCCAATGGTTTTCGAATTTTTTATCACTTTAAGTTGCAAATCATGATACGGCACAGGCAAGGCTTTTTAATGAAATGAAAAAGAGCTCACTTCTGTTTTTGTCATTTATTCGGTTTTAAGGTGAAAGACAAAAGTTAATTTTGCTTTTGTTTCAGATCAACCAATCATTCTAAAATTTCTCTTTACATCGTTTGATAAAAAATTCAACTAATTTATTCAACTAATATAAAAAAGACTATAAACAAAACTCTAGCTTTAAGAGTTTGTCTACAGTCTAAGACTCATGCTAGGTCATATAAAGACAAATTAGTATGAACCAAATGATTGTCACCAATCGTTGTTAGTTGGAAGAATTCCTCAATATTCTTTATTTTACGATTTCTAAACGATCAATACTTAGAGTATCAACTCCAATCTCAGACGAAAGGGTGATTTCCTGCGATCCTTTCGGTAACTTCATGCGGACTTGTAGCGGTTGATAATATTCGGAAGGATAGACATCCACCACGTGGCTTGCTTGTTTCGTTTCAATCTTGACCTGAATTGGGTCATTTAAGGAGAGATAATCAGTAGTTTTGACGTAGGCAATCACCAGAAATTCGTCTGATTCTTCAATCTGCGGGGTAAAGATAATTTTGTCAGTCGTTGATTCAAAGCCTTGGACGACTTTCTTAGAGAGTGCTTCCTCATCTTCGACAAGCGCTAAATCGCCTTCAAGCAACGCACGACTGGCGGGTAATCTCAGTCGATTCGGCTCAGCTTTTGGTAACGCTTGAACATGCCACTCATCCAAAGGAGCTTCCAGTAGGACTTTATCCTCTTGATCCCAACCAAACTTTTGCAAGCGGATCGAACGGTCCCAGCCCGAATGATCCCATCGAGCAGCGTGATAAATCAACCAGTCTTCAGAGCCATCTTTTGATTTAGCAAATCCATTATGCCCGGGTCCATAGACAGTGTTTGTCTGTTGGAAAATTGGCTCTGGTTTCTTTTGCCAATTGGCTTTTTCTAGCGGATCATCAGCTACATCTAGGGTCATAAGACTTAGCGCATAATCGTTGTCCCAGCTCCCACTCGCAGAATATACTAAATTGACTGTCTTATCTTTGATGATCACTTGAGGGGCTTCATTGATCAATGGCGTTTGACGCATTTCCCATTCATATTCTGGTTTTGAGATAAGCCGTTTTTCACCAACTACTTCCGTAGGAGAAACCATTTCCGCTAAATAAAGATTTTGAGCAATATTTTCATATCCTTCCCAACCAGACCAAAGAAAATAGCGTTTGTCACTTATCTCTAAGACGGTGCCATCAATCGCAAATTTATCATCCATTCCTTTGATCTCTTCCAATTGCCAGTCACCCATATACGGATCTGTTTGATGATTAACTAATGCAAACATTCGGTGGGTTTCTAAAGGGCGATTCGCTGCAAAATACATCACCCAACGGTCATCTAAGTAATGAAGCTCCGGTGCCCAGATGCTTTCAAATTCTTCCGGTATTTCCCAGATGATCTTTTTTTCACCGGTTGCTACGAGAGAGAGGTTTTCAGCACGCCATAGCGTTAAGTTATTCCCAGTCGTTTTGGTATAATAAAAGTAAGACTCCGTTTGCAAGATCCAAGGATCCGCTCCATCATTATCGATAATAGAAGTAAAATCGGACACTTCTTCCCCCGTATCAGTTCCAGCCCCACAACCTGTTATCACAAGCGCAGCAAACAGGACACTTACACTACTGAGCCAAGCCACTGATTTTCCCATCGAACATCGCCCCTTTCCACAACAATGGGATTATTCCACCTGCGTTGGATGGAACTGATCATTGATTTCTTTAATAGCTGCTAAATCAACTTTCGGTTGTCGGTCATAGGTCAGTAGCCCATTGATTTCTTGCTCAACATCTGTCAATTGGGTATAGCAATAACCCCAAAGTCCGATAGAATCATAAACAGCCGTCATGATTCGTTGATAATCCTTCAAGAAATCTTGTTTATTCTCCACTGAAGTATAACCCCAACCTGGTTGTCCAGAAACATCAAAGCCAATACCGCCAAACTCGGTTAATAAAATAGGCTGATCCTGATAAGAAAATCCTCCAGCGAAAATCGGCCATGGTGTTGATACTCGATTCACCAATTTTTCTCTCGTACTGAGACTGTCTTTAAAGTACAGATATTTTTGTCGTTCAGATTCTTGTCCATGAGCATAATTATGAATCGCACAAATATCTGTCTCCGTCATCGCCCAACCATCATTTGAAATAACCAATCGTTGCTGGTCTAGTGAATGGATGAAGTGATACATTGCTTGAGAAAAATGCTGTTGTTGGCGATCAAAAGAGATTTTTGGTACACCCCAGCTCTCGTTGATCGGTACCCAAGTGACGATCGAAGGATGGCTATAGTCACGAGTAATGATCTCTGCCCACTCCTGCATCAAGCGCGTCACAGAAAGGTCGGTATAGATCGCCGGTGCTGCACACTCGCCCCAAACCAGAAATCCCAATTTATCTGCCCAGTATAAAAAGCGCGGGTCTTCTGTTTTTTGGTGTTTACGACAACCGTTAAACCCCATTTCTTTTGCTAATAAGATATCTTGTTTAAATGCTTCATCCGTAGGGGCAGTCAACAAGCCATTAGGCCAATAGCCTTGATCAAGAACCAACTTCTGATAGTAAGGTTTGTTGTTTAAGTAGATCATGCCATTTGCTGTCTGTATTTTACGCATACCAAAATAACTTTTTAATTGATCGATTGCATTTCCCGCTTCCTTAAGAGTCAATTCCACATCGAATAATTGCGGATTTTCGGGTGTCCAAGACCAGCCTTCGTGATGAAAATTGGTCCGGAAAATTTGTTGTTGAAAAATATCGACTGCAAAACTTAACTTAGAAGTCACAAACTCTGCAGCCCCACTGATGACTAAAGCACCTTTAAAATAGATTTGATACTCTAACACTAATTGTGGCTTTAACTGATTCAATTCAACATCGATCATCACGGCGCCAGCATCAAAATCACTAGTAAATTTCACTTGATGCAAGTGGGTCGCAGCAACTACTTCTAGCCAGACCGGCTGCCAGATCCCCGTTGAGTTTGTGTACCAGATCCCTGCTGATTCTTCTTCCCAAAATTGTTTCCCACGTGGAATGCTTTCATCAAAATGCGGATCGAATGCTCGCACACTTAGTATCTGCTCTTCTCCCGTCACAAGAGCATCCGTAATGTCAATATCAAAAGAGGTGTGCCCTCCGCAATGATTTTTCACATGATGTCCATTGACAAATACATCGGCCTCATAGTCCACTGCACCAAAATGTAAAAGGATACGGCTTTCTTCAGGAACCTGTACATTGAAGGTCCGATAATACCATACAACATCATGAACTTCTCGCTGATCAATGCCACTTAATGCACTTTGATAGACAAAAGGAACATTGATCTTGTAAGCATAATTTGCTTCATTTGTGTACCACTTTTCTTTCAAACCAAGATTTTGGTCATCAAAGGCAAATTGCCATTCACCATTTAGGCTTAACCAATTCCCTCTCTCAAATTGCGGTCTCGGGTATTCTTCTCTAATCATATTTCCTCCAAAAAACAAATTATTTTATACCACTTTGCAACGACATCGACGCCATAAAGCTCTTTTGCGCCACCAAATACAATAAAAAGGTAGGGATCAAAGCCAAGATTGCACCAGCAGTTCCAATTCCTGGATAGGTCATGTATTGACCTTGCAGCAATTGCAGCCCCGGTGTGATCGGTAATTTATCAATATCGTTGATCACGATCGATGGCCACAAGAAGTCATTCCATGAGCCAGTAAAACTAAACAATGCAACTACAGTCAATACAGGTTTGATCAGCGGTAAAATGATATAATAAAAAATTTGAAACTCATTTGCCCCATCGATCACAGCCGATTCATCCAATTCTTTGGGAATTCCTAAAATGAACTGTCGAACGAGGAAAATGTTATAAACACCTGCTGCTCCAGGTACGATGACTGCTAGAAATGTATTTGTCCAACCTAGAGTATCAACGATTTTGAAGTTCGGGATCAAATTGACCACTCCGGGAAACATCATGGTTCCTAACAATAAAACAAAAATAAAATCTCTTCCCTTAAAGATGAGTCGTGTATAGCCATAGGCCGCAAACGAGACGATCACCATAACTAATAGGGTATGTGAAGTTGAAATAATCATGGAATTCACAAACCAGCGGAACACAGGAGAAGAATCATTGCCCTGTAACAAGCTCCAAAAGTTAGCAAGTGTCCAATCTTGTGGAATCAAACTGAACCCAACTTTTTGAATCTCTGCCTCTGATTTAAATGAGGTGAAAATTGCCCATATCAAAGGAAAAATCCAAATGATGCACACGATTACTAGCAAAATAAAGGCAATTCTTTTCCCTAGTTTGTTTTCTCGCATCTTCTTCACTCCTATCTTTCCATTTTTTTGATGACCAAAAATTGCACAATCGAAACTGCCATGATCACAAAACCTAGTAGAATGGCCATCGCTGAAGAAATGCCCGCAACCGAGGTGCTACTACCAAAGGCATTTTCTTGGATATACATCATCAACACCCGAGTGGAATTATTGGGTCCGCCTCCCGTCAACATTAGTGGCTGACCATAGATATTAAACTGAGCGATGGTCGTCATGACCGTTGTAAAGATGAGTTGGTTACGAATACTAGGCAAAGAAATACGGAAAAATTTAGTAACACTATTCGCACCTAATGTCCACCAAATCGTCACAATCAAAATAGCGATCCAAGCCCATGGTTGAGTGCCCACAAAATTGATATCGATGCCGAATACTTCTTTGATTGGTCCAAATGATTTACTCAAAAGAAATCCCCAAATGATCATGACCGCAGAGATTGCAAATAATGTAGGTAAATAAAGAATCGATTGAAAAAAACGCATCAATTTTGGTTTAGTAGACAACGCAACTGCTAATAATAAAGGGATCGCGATACATAGTGGAACTGAGATTGCCGCAAAAAACAGCGTATTTTTCATTCCATTAAAAAATTGCGTATGATATAACGAGTCTTGATCAAATAAAATTGTTTTAAAATTATCAAATCCGATAAAAATCGGCGTACTGAACAAATCCCATTCAGTAAAAGAAACATAAATCCCAATAACTGCCGGAACTAAAAAGAATAAAAGAAAAAGGAGCATATGCGGACCAATAAAAACGACTGGCCAGGCATTTAATCTTTTTTTCATCAATACACATCCTTCTCTGTATTTCTAGTCAACCCTTCAACAAGAAACGACTGTGACAGCAAATTAGCCTACCCATCGGAATTCCTAGCCATCAAAAAACCGACTGAATTCTTTTTACGGTCACTCTTCCTTCTGCCACAGTCTCCAAGTGAGGATATTATTTCATCTTTTCTTCTACGACTTTTTGGATCTCACCAAAAGTTGTTTGGATATCTGCTTTTCCTGTGATCATATCCCATGAACGATTATCATATTCACTAAAAATGTAAGATAAGCCATCAACCGTGTTGACAGAAATTGCCGCTTGTCCTTTTTCTGTTTTCAACAAGAATGATTGTGGCATCTCCACATATTCTTCATTGTCTAACATTGCTAAGGAAGTTGGATTTGCGCCAGATTTGACCCACTCTAGTTGGTTTGCTTGTAACCAAGTGAGAAAGTCGATCATACCACTTTTCTTTTCATCCGAACGTTCTTGGCTCGTTTTAAGCATCGCAAACTGATCGACGCCTGAACCTTGAACGATATGTCCAGCATCCCATTGCGGCGTAAATGTCTGACCCCAAGTGAAGTCACTTATTCCTTCCATATTACTTAACATCCATGTTCCTTCTGGAAGAAAAATCAGCTGTTGGTTTGCAAAAAGTTTGTTTGCATCTTCGCCATCTGGGACCATATAGCCGGCATCATATAGCGTTTTAAACTCTTGAACGGCATTGTAAGAAATATCATTATCGATAGCGATGTTTCCTTGTGCATCTTGCCATTCTCCACCCATTTGCTGGTAAAGATTAGAATAATTTTGCATGCCCCATGTATAGCCAAAACTATAAATACCATCTGCTTTTGCTTTTTCCCCAGCCTGTCTGATTTCTTCATATGTCACTACGCCATCATCCAATGCTCCTGGAACATATTTATCCACCAAATCTTGGTTGTAATACATCACCCACGAACCCATCGTTGCTGGAATCCCATATTGACTATCCTCCACCACACCAGTATCCCAAGCAGCTTCTACATAATTTCCACGTGTCAATTCAGTTCCTTCAATCATGTCATCCCAAGTCTCAAGCATCTCTTGGTTCTTATACGTGGGTAAAGCTTCCGATGCAATCAAAGCTAAATCTGGGACGCCTTTGCCAGATTTTCCAGCAGTCGTCAACTTCGAAGTAAAGGTGTCACCTTGCATACTAACTAACTTTACTTTAAAGTCTGGATTTGTTTTATTGTATTGATCAACCGTTTTTTGGATTTTTTCACCGTCCGGTCCCGTCGTCGAAGACCAAAGCAAAATTTCCGAATCATTGCTTGAACTATTACTTCCACCACAAGCAGCTAAAAACACCGTACATAATAAGCTTGTTCCAACTAAAACAATTAATTTTTTTACTTTCAATTTCCACACCCCTTTTATTTAACTAAAAAGTAAAATGATACCTGATTATCAATAAACATAATTGTTAGACTATCGTCCACCAATGTTTACACCGTAAAGTTACTATAAAAATAAAGCGCTGTCAATATTATTTTAACAAGCTTATTACGGTAAATTCCATCATTTTACAATTTTGTAAATTTAAAAGCATGTGATATAATTAATCCATATTTTCATTAAACTAATTAGTATAACGAGGTGATAGCTATGGAATTGGATTTAACGAAAGCATCTTTACCGATCTACGAAGCACTCGCAAATGAAACTCGCTTAGCAATTTTAAGAGAATTAGGAGATAGTAAGAAAAGCATCAGTGAAATTGGGCAAAAATTAGCGATCAGCAATGCTTTGATGACAAAGCACATCCGAAAACTTGAACAAGCACAGTTGATCAAAACAGAAAAAGGATCGGGGCAAGACTGGAAGAAAAAATACTTATCTCTAAAAACTGATTTCATCAATATCAATTTCCCCGCAAAAGTGTTTCCGCAAATGAATTTAACCTCCCAATCAGTGAAAATAGGTCACTTTACCGATTTTGAAGCTAAGCCTTCCTGCGGTATGGCGACGAAAGATCGATTGATTGGCGCATTAGACGACCCTAAGTCTTTTCTTGACCAAGATCGTGTTGATGCGAGCATCATCTGGCTAAATAATGGGTTTCTAGAATACAAAATTCCAAATCCTTTGAAAACTGGTGAAAAAATCGAGTTATTGGAAATCAGCATGGAAATCGCTTCTGAGTTCCCAATCTCTAATAACTATTGGCCAAGTGATCTTTCATTTTACTTAAACAACCACTGCATTGGTAAATACACCATTCCAGGGAACTTTTCAGATGTTAGAGGTTCCTTGACTCCAAAGTGGTGGATCGATGAATTTAGTCAATATGGATTACTTAAGCATTTACGCATCAATCGCTATGACACTTCCCTCGATGGAGAGAAATTAACAGATCACAACCTTAATGAAATCGACTTAGACCATAGTGACTTTTTCACCTTTAAAATCGCTGCGCCTGCTACTGCTGAAAATGCTGGTGGTTTGACTATCTTCGGCGATCGCTGGGGGAACTATCCTCAAGATTTATTATTTAATTTTTACGTATCTGAATGACCTATTTTTTCTTTATCCAACAAAAAAAAGGACTCAGCAAAGTGATCAGAACTGACCTAATAAGCCGAGACAAAATTAAAAAGTACCTACTTATTAAATGCATATTAACGAAGAAACGTGTCTGGGAAATTAATTCTCTTGCACCACCTAAACCGAATAAACGGTTAATTAAAAGAATGGACTTCTTTCAGAAGAATGTAGATGATCTCTCCTAGCCAATTCTATTGCTTGAAACGACCAATGCTTGGCAAGCCCTTCATTTATGTTCTTTTAAGAATAGAAACAGGACTTCTCGTTTGGGTTCAAGAAGTCCTGAATTTTTTTATAAATCTAGTTTAACGACTTCCTTGTTCTAGTTTCTTTATTTCATCATGGATGGCAAAAAGTGCGCTCCTTTTTTCAGGAAACGCACTTTCTCCATATTTTTTCAACTTCTTGAACCTATACATATAAGCTATTCGCGTGAACTTCTAAACATAAGCCAGATACCCGCTTACCTTTAACTTTTTATCTCGTTTATTATACTAAGTTCCATTTATTTGTATTTGTTACTATCCTATCTACCCCAAACTCTCCGTCAATCGCCTCAATCCTTCTTCCAATTTCTTACGTGGGCATCCCACGTTCAATCGCAAAAAATTGTGACTAGCTTTCCCATATACTTCGCCTGACATGATCGCAACCTTGCCTCGTTCGATCATTCGTTGCTGAAGTTCTTCCATAGTGAATGGGAGTCGGGCACAATCGAGCCACATCAAGTAGGTGGCTTCGCTTTTGGTCACGATGATTTTCGGATGATGTTTTTTAAGGTACGCAGTGACAAAAGCAATATTATCATCAATGTACTGATTGAGTTCACTGACCCAGTTGTTTTCTTTTTCATACGCCGAAATCGTAGCAACTAATCCAAAAACACTCGTGGAACCGAGGCCATCAGCTTCTTTCATCTGTTGTAAAAACCGCTGGCGCAAGGACGAATCTGGAATCAATCCGTAAGAAAAAATCAATCCAGGAAAATTAAATGTTTTACTTCCTGATGTGACGACTGCGACATTTTTTTGAATCAATTCTGTCAGTGGTTGATGGTGTTGTCCCTTTCTGAGAATATCCATGTGGATCTCATCCGAAATAATGAACACCTCGTTTTTTTGAGCAAGCTCGATGATGTTCACTAATTCTTTTTTGGTCCACACTCTACCTGTTGGATTGTGGGGACTACACAATAACAAAATTTTATTCTCCGGTTGCTCAAATTGGCGCCTCAAGTCCTCAAAATCCAATTTATAGGCACCTTCTTGATAAATCAATTCATTGCTTACCAGTTTGCGGCCATTCCCAGCAATCAGTTTATAAAAGGCATCATAAGCAGGCGTTTGGATAATCACACCTTCTCCCGATTCGCTTAATAAACAAATCAGTTGCTTGATGCTATAGATGACGGAAGGACTGTAAACCAACCAGTCCTCGTCGATCTGGTGTCCAAAACGTTCTTTGTACCAGTGAGTGACTGCTGATTTGAAATCTGTGTGATTCCAACGAGTATAGCCAAAAATTGGATGTCTTAACCTTTCTTGGAGCGCAGCTTCGACGCCTGTTGGTACTTTAAAATCTGTATCAGAAATCGTAAATGGCAAGAGATCATTTTTACCGAAGCGGTCTTCAATATAATCCCATTGCGTACAATACGTCCCTTTACGATCGATTTGTTCATTGAAAGACATCTTCTACACTCTCCCGATTTCAGAACGACAAGATGTCGTCCAGTTGATTTCTAACAGTCGTCACTTTTGTTCCTATAATGACTTGTACATTCGTATCATCCAAATGAACCACGCCTAATGCACCTAATTTTTTCAGTCGGTCATCATCAACGATCGATCCGTCATTCACCACTAACCTTAGACGTGTGATGCAATTATCTAAAGAAGTGATATTTTCAGCACCACCTAAAGCAGCCAAGATTCCTCGTGCATCAACTGTGCCTTTTCCTTTATATGTTACTTCTTCGTCTGTATATTCTGTCTCAGCAGTCATTTCTTCACGTCCAGGAGTCTTTAAGTTTTTGCGTAAAATCACTGTTTTAAATGTAAAGTAATAGATACCAAACCAACAAGCCCCCACAACTAAAACCAACCACCATTTAGTATAAGTGCCTTGCATGACCCCAAAAATAATAAAATCTAGGATTCCGCCATCGGTATTCCCGATCGTTACGCCCAACAAACTCATGACCATAAATCCGGCACCAGTCATCAACACATGGAATCCCCATAAGAGAGGACTGACAAATAAGAAGAGAAATTCGATTGGTTCAGTAATTCCTGTTACAAAAGTAGCAATCACACCTGAAATCAATAATCCCTTGATTTTTGCACGATTCTCTAGCTTTGCGGTTTGATACATCGCTAAAGCCGCTGCGGGAAGGCCAAACATGAATGTCGGCATTTTCCCTTGTGAAAGAAAAGCAGTGGCGCTCGGTGAAATCGCCAATCCTTGTTGCAATTCATTATAAAAAATATTTAGTGCGCCAAAGACTTCTTGCCCATTGATGACCTGACTTCCTCCAGCTTCTGTAAACCGGATCATCGATACTAAAATATGATGTAAGCCAAATGGCAATAAGAGTCGTTCTCCAGAACCGAATAAGAACGGGCCAAATGCACCAGAGCGTTGGATCAAATTTCCGATCCCAGTGATCAACATGGCAAAAAGTGGCCAAACCATCGGAATCAACACGCCAACAATTGCTAAAGTTACTGAAGTAATGATGGGTACAAAACGTGTCCCTGAAAAGAAGGCAAAACTATCTGGTAATTGGAATTGATAAAATCGCGTATGGAGCTGATAAACGATTAGCCCGACAATGATCCCTCCCAGAACACCCATAGATAATGTTTGGATACCAAAAACCATTTCTTGACCAGCTTCACGTAATTGTTCACTTGCTGCCAATTGATTCGTTTCTTGCAAATAAAAATTGATCGATAATTGAATCACTACATATCCAACAAACCCAGAAAAAGCAGCCACGCCTTTTTCTTTACGTGCTAAGCCTAAAGGAATCGCCATGGCAAACATCACAGGTAAATAGCTAAAAGCAAAGCCACCAATCGTCGACATAAAGCGAAACATCACCTGTAACCAAGCAGCACCTAAAAATGGAAAAGCAGTAATTGCTGATTCAGCGGAGAACGCACTCCCAATCCCTAAGAACAATCCCATGAAAGCTAACAGTGCGACTGGTAACATGAACGTTTTGCCTAACCCTTGAAAAATCTCCATCCAACTTGCTTTCTTCCCTTTTTGCATCCCTTTTCCCCCTTACTCTATTTCTTACCTTTAAAATGTAAGCGATGACAAAGGCGGTTGCAATACTTCCTGTCCATGTAGAATGGGCATTCATAAATTAGAATCTCCATTCTGAGAAATGACTTGTTTCGCATAATGGATCATCAAAATATCTAACAAGATATCCATTGAAACTCTTGGACTCAAATCAATATTCTGATGATAGATCGTCAACATTTCTGCAATAAATGCGACCGTCGACAATTCTTCTAAAGAACTTGTCGGTTGACCAATAAAAGACAGCAGAGGAACATTTCGCTCCTTTAGTCGTTTAGCATAATCGAGCATTCCTAATGTTTCCCCACTATGACTAATAAAAATAGCAAGATCTCCTTCTCCTAGTTGTTTACTCACTGCTAGCAATTCGTCCCAATCGGTTGAATGCCCCACATTTTTACCAAGAAAATGCAATTTTCGATTCAGGGAAACAGCGACCGGAATACTTTGCCCTACAGCAAACAGTTCAATACGTTGTGCTTCTTTAATCATATTGACTGCGCGATCGATTTGTTTCGGCTCGATTTTTTCTAACGTCTCTGTAAACTGACGAAGGATTTCATTGATCAATGGTTTGAATTCATCCGACACATCAGTAGAACCACTCGTTTCTTCTAATGACCGGTAACTTTTAAGGGCAAACTTAAATTCTTGAAATCCTTTAAAGCCAAGCTTTTTTGCCATTCGAGTAATAGTCGATTGGCTGGTAAATGTTTCACTCGCTAATTCTTCGGCTGTCATGGAGGAAACTTTTCTTGATTGATGCAAACAATAATCTAAGATATTTTTTTCCACTTGATTTAATTCAGAAAATTTATATTGGATTCTCTTATAAAACTGATTCATCTCTTTCTCCTATTCTGGCAGTTTTTCGCCAATGAACGATATAGTCTGTTTTCTTATCTATTCTACCGGAGAATACGATGGAAAACGAGTCTACAGTTAAATTCAGACATGCAAAAAAATCCACAAAAATCGGTAATATGATTTTCGTGGATTCTGTGTTGTTCTTTGAAACAATCCATTGATATGACTATTTATTTTAATAATTTTGCAGCTGCTTCATCTAAAATCACTGTGATATCGGGATGAGTCATCAAGATCGATGCAGGAATCTGCTCTGTTACTGGTCCTTCGATCACTTGTTTGATGATCTCTGCTTTATGCTCCCCGTTAACGATCAATACTAACTGTTTCGCTGCCATGACCGTCTTTGGCCCAAATGTCACAAAGTAATCACCAGGTTCTTCTCCCAGATGTTCTTTTAACGATTCATACATCTGATCTCCTGGAATGACTGGAATGCTATAAGTCTCCTTACTAAAATCCGTATATCCAGGCATGTTTCCACAAAAATGACCATCTTCACCAAGCCCCATCAAGACTAGATCCAATCCACCCGCTTGCGCCATTCGTTTATCCACATCTTGATAATTATCAATAGTCAGTTCATGGATATTTTCAGTAGCGACCCCTATAGGATCATAAAGGGCTTCTTTCAGTCCTGACATAGTCAGACCATACTGCTTGTCCTTTAATGCCACTTCATCAAAATTATAATAATGGATCATCGATGTATCCATCTGTAATTTACTAAGCGTCTCCACTAAAATCTCGTACGCCATCTTAGGCGAATTTCCTGTCGTCAAAGACAAATTCACTCGTTTTTTCTTCAACATTTTTTCCAAGACGATCCCCGCTGTCACTTCACTAAGCGTTTCATAATCTTTTGCAATCACTAAATCCATTGCTGTCCACTTCCTTTCACTCATTTAGTTAGAGTGTAACAGTGTCAGGATGTTTTTGATAGCGTTTTCTTAAAAATGAATCAAAATATATAACATTAATATAAAAAATAAACGTTTTTTTAAGGTAATTTTTTCTTATTTTAGATACACATAAAAAAACAAATATTTTTTTACATATTTAAAAATATTTGATATTATTATAATGGTTTTTTATCACATTAGCTTCATGAAACAGTGGGAATTTCTATCACTCAAACATATTTTTAAAAATCATGATTTTAATAATCTTACATTTAAACTTTCGACGTCGATGCTGAGATATTACGAGACCCAAATGACATATCTTCCAAGGGAAATCATGAAATATATCAGCAATATGAAAAATGTGTTGAGTAAAATATTGTAACATTACGGAACTTTTAAATATTATATATGTATAGAAAGAAAACAACTAATATACGAAAAAGTCCGTGCTGCAACACGGACTAATTACTTGTCTCTGAAATAACAAAGTATATTATAACAAGAAATGAGGAATTGTAAAATGGCAAAAAAAGTAATGGGACAAGATGGAAAGATGTATAAAGTAACTAAACCTTTCTATAAAAAAGTTTGGTTCTGGGTACTAGCAGTAATTATTATCGCAATTATTGGCGGTTCATTAGGTGAAAGTAATAATAAAAATGGTGGAGAAAAGATATCCTCACAAAATCAAACTGAAACAACTAAAACTACTCAATCATCGAGTAACGCTATTGAATTCTATAAAATTGGGGATACTGTTAAAGTCGGGGATGCTTCATACACTCTCAATAGTGTTGAACTAACTGACGAAAGAAATCAATTTGAAGATGAACAACCAGCAAACGTAGTCAAAATCAATTATACTGTAAAAAATGAAAGTGACTCAGACATTCCTGTAGGTGCCGATGTGGAAGTGTATGGATCGGACGATAAAAAATCTGAAAGCTATGCGAATGAAAATACCTTGGGGTCTGTTGCACCAGGAAAACAGATGGACGTTATAGCCCATTTTGGTTTAAATCAAACAGGTGATATTGAAATTCATTTTTCTCCTTTAGTATCATTTGAAAAAGCAGCAATATTCAAAGCAACAGTATAAAACACAAAATACACCGTCAATATATAGGTATAAACCTTTATATGACGGTGTTTATCTAGTGTGCCAACTATAGGAATCAAACCTACACGTTACTTGTAAAGGGAATTGACACTACAATTGCTAAGAATAGTGAAATGAATCATCAACAAAAATAGATGACTAATGATTATTTCCCCCTCATAACTGATTTGAATCTAAGGTTAGTATATCCGCAGTAAAATCATCATATTTAAAAAAATAATAATTCTTAAATTTGTTGTGAAAGAGAAATCATCTCCATTAACCCTTGAGCAGCTTCACTACCTTTATTTCCTGCTTTCGTACCTGCTCTTTCAATTGCTTGCTCAATGGATTCTGTGGTTAATACACCGAACATCACGGGAATATTGGATTCTAGGTTAATATGTGCGACACCTTTTGCTACCTCATTGGAAACTAATTCATAATGAGTAGTTGCGCCTCTGATCACTGTCCCCAACGTAATCAACCCATCATAACTATCCTTTTTGCTGAGTTTTTTGGTAATAAAAGGAATTTCAAAAGCTCCCGGTACCCAATATATATCAATTTGTTCTTCTTTAACGCCATGTCTTTTTAAATTATCCAACGCTCCTTGTAACAATTTTTGATTGATAAATTCATTAAATCGCGCGACTACTATCCCTATTCGAAGATCCTTTGTAGAATAATTTCCCTCATAAATCGTCATGTCTTCACTCCTTTATTTTTATACTGATAAATAATGATTGAACTTATCTTTTTTTGTTTTTAAATAGGCTTGGTTTTCCTTTTGTGGAAAGGTTTCAATGGGTACTCTTTCTACAATCGTAATTCCATCTTTTTGTAACTCTGTTACTTTATCAGGATTGTTTGTAAGTAACCGAATAGAAGTTGCACCAATTGATTTTAAAATGTCTGCTGCAAAGTGATAATCCCGTTCATCCGGAGCAAAGCCCAATTCAATATTTGCTTCATAAGTATCAAACCCTTGTTCTTGCAATTGATAAGCTTTTAACTTATTTCTCAATCCAATTCCACGACCTTCTTGGCGAAGATAAAGAATAGCTCCAGTCCCCTCTTCTGCAATCATTCTCATTGCTTCATGTAACTGTTCACCACAATCGCAACGATGAGAACCAAAGACATCACCAGTTAAACATTCTGAATGAACACGGACTAATGTAGGAGACTGACTATTTTGAATATCTCCTTTTGTTAGCAATAAATGCTCCAGCTTTTCTCCATCTTCATAAATAGTCAATTTGAAATCACCATAATCTGTCGGTAAATTTACTGTTATATGACTACTTTCTTCTAAAAAATTTACCAACTCTTCAATAGTGATCAAGGGTAATTGCCATTCTTTAGATAAACGTGTCAGATCTTTCATCCTTGCCATCGTCCCGTCCTCTTTCAGGATCTCACAAATATAAGCGGCCTCCATACTATTAGCTAATTTGGCCAAATCAATTGCAGCTTCGGTGTGTCCTCGACGTATAAGCGTTCCACCATCTACACTAATCAAAGGAAAAATATGTCCTGGTCTAAGAAAATCACTTGATTTCGAATGAGGATCAGCCAATGCTTTAATGGAAGTAGCTCGATCAAATGCTGAAATACCAGTTTTCGTATGTTTATGATCCACACTAATCGTAAAAGCTGTACCAAACGCATCAGTATTATGAGTTGTCATTTCTTCTAAAGATAAGTGTTGCGCAATCTTCTTAGATATTGGCGCACATATTAATCCTCGACCAAATTTAATCATGAAATTAACCGCCTCAGGTGTCACATATTCGGCTAAACCAACTAAATCTCCTTCTGATTCTCTATCTTCATCATCAGCTACAATGATTAGACCGCCCTTTTTCAAAGTCTTTATTGCTTCAGTAATATTACTCATAGTAAGTCCTTCTCCTTGTACCTCTCAAATTTTTTTCTCTGTGCCTTTACATATTTTCCAACGATATCCGTTTCTATATTCACAAGATGTCCTACACCTAAATTCCCTAGATTTGTCAAAGATTTGGAATGTGGAATCAGACTAACTGAAAAGCTTGCTGCTGTTGTATCCGTAACTGTTAAACTTACTCCATTAATTGCAATTGATCCTTGTGGAATGATTTCACCTTCATATTTGGTTGGGTAAGCAAATGTCAAAACTAATGCGTTTTGATTCTCTATTTTTTTGATCAATCTTGTAACAGTATCAATATGTCCCGAAACAAAATGGCCTTCAAAGCGTTGTGTCATGGAAACTGCTCGTTCTAAATTTACCCTATCTCCAACTTTTAAGGTGGAGAAAGTGGTCCTTTTAAAGGTTTCAGGCATTATTTCAGCTCTAAAAAAAGTACTTGAAACCTCAATAGCAGTTAAACATACCCCATTGACTGCCATACTATCTCCAATTTTGTAATCACGTAGGACACTATTGGAAGTTTGAAAAGTGAGTTGGATCATTTGTTGCTTTCGTCGAATTTCTTTGACTGTTCCTTGTTCAATGATTAATCCTGTGAACATTGCTTTCGTTTCCCCCTAACTCGAATGTCTTCTCCAAGCTGTTCAACTTCCAAAAATTCTAATTGTTGATCTTTAGAAACTAAACGTTCACTATGAAAAGACATCGGACTTTTTCCACCAAAAAGTTTGGGTGCAATATAACTGATGACTTCATCCCAGAGACTTTCTGCTAAAAAAACATCATGGATTTTCGCTCCACCTTCTATATACAACGACTGAATACCTTTCTTTCTCATGGTCTCAATAAAGAATGGAAAAGAAAACTTAGGTGTATAAAAAATGGTTACATGGGAAAATAGTTCCTCTAGCTTAGGATTTTCCGTAAATATCCAGACCGGACTTGTTGTCGTTTGAAAAAGATCGAGTTTAGGGCTTTTAAGTATCCGTCCTCTACGATCCAAAACAATGCGTACTGGCGGGAAGATAGTTTCAACATCAGGTAACAAACGAGGGTCATCAATTAGAACGGTTTCGCTCCCTACCACGATTCCTTGATATTCTCCTCGCTCTTTGCGAACTCTTGAGATTGCCTCTGAGCCTGTTATTGAGTACCTAGAATCTTTCTGCATAGAAATTTTCCCATCTAGTGTAACAGCTTGTTTTAACGTGATGTAGGGACGATCCATTTCAAAAAAATGGTTATAAAAAGGATTCAATGCTCTACATTTCTCTTCTTCTACGCCTACAATTACTTTGATTCCATGCTTTTGTAAAAATTTTCTGCCTTTTCCTGCTACTAAAGGATTTGGATCAAGTTGGCCTATGACTACCGTTGTGATACCAGACTGGACAATGGCTTGCGTACAAGGTGGCTGTTTTCCTTGGTGGTTACAAGGTTCTAAAGTAACATATAAAGTTGAATCAAACAGTTCTTCGGGGAACCACAATTTTGAATAGCATTTACTTCAGCGTGAGCCTCACCATAATGTAAATGCGCACCTAGTGAGAGTAGCTTTCCTTCTTTAACAATCGCAGCTCCAACTAATGGATTGGTAAAGGTCTTTCCCTTTCCTTTTCTTGCCTCTTCAATCGCAGCTAACATGAAAGACTGGTGCATATCAATTCCCCCTTTCAACAAAAAATGCCCTGCGAATTTAATCACAGGGCATAACTAAATAAACTTAAAGATAATCGATTTTAATACAAATAAAACCGATCTTCAGTCGATTTTTCTTCTCCCATCCAGACTTTAACTGTCGGTGCCAGATTTTCACTAGCTCAACCACAAAAATGTGGTTCACGGACTTCGAGTAAACTCGTCACCGTCGGTCGGGAATTACACCCTGCCCCGAAGAAATATTCAATTCGTTTAGAGTATATTCTTAAAGCTCACATGTGTCAACCTTAAAAAAAACACATAAAAATAAAATGTAGGTTAAACATAACCACTTAATTAGTGTTAATTGCATGAATAGAATACGATTATATGCCTATGAAATGGCAACTAATAGAATATTAAAAAACTTTTTGACCTATGATTAAAATTCGTTTAAAATAATTCGAAAATGCAAGTAAAATTTTTTATTTTCGTGTCTCATCAATCAAAATGAACAATTGGAATAAAATTATTGTAAGTAGGCATTTTTAGTCATTCACTTTTCAAAAAAACAAAAAGCAGTCATATCGAAGGCGTAAAAACCTTGATATGTCTGCTTTTATCGTATGCCAGCTATAGGGATCGAACCTACGACCTACGCGTTACGAGTGCGTTGCTCTACCAACTGAGCTAAGCTGGCGTTTCCAAGAGAAATTATAGTCGTTATGTTAAGAAATGTAAAGGGGTAATGTGGAAGATTTTTCTACTTTCATGATTTTTTTCAAAAAATGTGCTATAATTATAGATGAAAGGCAGGTTTTATGAAAATGGCAACTTTTGGAAAATTTGAAACAAAGGTCGAACCGTCAGAATTTGGAGAAAAATTTACCACTGATACACATGTTACCTTTATGATTCACGGAAAAACGCAAACCGGAACGATTTCCAAGCAATTGAAAAACTCTGCTGTTGTTGCAATTGATGAAACTAATGAGAATACCGATTTGATGGCCCAAAGTAAAGGCGTCGTCATTATCAATTACAAAGATATGAGTAAGATTTAGTTTTTTCAACCATCCATCAAGTGGATGGTTTTTATTTTGACTGAATGAAATAAAAAAAAATCTGGGAAAATCCCAGATTTTTTGTATAGCTGATTTTTCCTATTTAGTACCAAATAAACGGTCGCCAGCATCGCCTAGACCAGGAACGATATAGCCTTTGTCGTTTAATTTTTCATCTAATGAAGCAGTATAGATATCAATATCTGGATGTGCTTCTTGTAAGGCTTTAACACCTTCTGGAGCTGCAACAAGGCAAACAAATTTAATGTTTGAAGCGCCACGTGCTTTCAGAGCATCGATCGCCATGATCGCTGAGCCACCTGTCGCTAACATTGGATCAACTACGAATAATTGACGTGCGTCGATATCTTCCGGTAATTTAACGAAATACTCGTGCGGTGCCAATGTTTCTTCATCTCTGTATAATCCGATGTGGCCGACTTTAGCTGCTGGGATCAATTCTAAGATTCCGTCAACCATTCCAATACCTGCGCGCAAGATTGGGATAATGGCTACTTTTTTACCAGACAATGTTTTTTGTGTTGTTTCTGTGATTGGTGTTTCGATGACAATGTCTTCAAGTGGCATATCACGTGATACTTCATATGCCATCAGCATAGCGATTTCATCAACAACCTCACGGAAAACTTTTGTACCACAATTTTTGTCGCGAATAATCGTTAATTTGTGTTGGATCAATGGATGGTCGATTACTTGAAATTTGCCCATTTTTTTGTCTCCTTTTTCTCTCGTTTCTTTTTAATTGTAAAACAAAATCACTGACTTGACTAGTCTAACCCGTCATTTTCCTAAAGAAAATCAAAGAAATAAAAAAACAAAGCGGTGTTCTTTTTAAAATCAGCAAAAAATAACAAAAACGCCTGAAAATCAGACGTTTTTTGTTATTTTTCTAATTTATTAATGGATAAAGATGACAAAAAACAACTAGTTTTTTAGCCATTCTGTGGAAAGAGTCATTGCTGCTCGTGTCGCATTGGTTTGGTCCATCGCATTTACCATGACAAAATCATGGATGATCCCTTGGAAACGTACTTGCGTAACTTCCACACCAGCTTCACGAAGTTTTCTAGCGTATGCTTCTCCTTCATCTCTTAACACGTCCGCTTCACCAGTCAAGATCATTGCAGGTGGTAAACCTGTCAATTCTTCTTTACTTGCACGTAGAGGTGAGGCAGTGATTTCTGCTCGTTTCTTTTCATCTGTCGTATACTGATCCCAGAACCATTGCATCCCTTCTTTTGTTAAGAAGTAATTCTCTGCGAATTGGTTATAAGAACCTGTATCGAAATTTGCATCAGTTACAGGATAATATAGTAATTGTTTTTTGATTGGTAATCCTTGACGTTGCTTTGTAAGGATCGTCATCACCGTTGCCATATTCCCACCTACGGAATCCCCAGCGACTGTCAAGTTCTCAAGATCCAAGCCTTTCGACTCAGAAAGCTCCGCAAGTTTTTGCAAAATCGCGTAGTTTTGCTCGATGGCAGTAGGATATTTTGCTTCTGGCGAACGACTATACTCAGGAAAAATAACGATCGAATTTGTACGAACAGCCAATTCTCGAATCAATTTGTCATGTGTCTTGGCACTTCCAAATACCCAACCAGCACCATGTATATAAAATATGACAGGTAATTTTTCTACATTTCCTTCAGGACGGATAAAACGCACATTGATTTGTCCCCAATCATTGGTATCCATTTTCAAATCCTCGATATCCACAGGTAATTTTTCCACAGAAGAACTTTGAACTTCTTCTAGAAGATCACGCCCTTCTTCCGGAGGTAATTCATAGATACGCGGGTGCGGTGCATTAGCATCACTAAACTCAATTGCTTCTTTTTCTAATGAAATTCGATCAGTCATACGGATTCCTCCCTAAATTGAATGCAACAAATAAAATTACACCTCATATACTAGAGAGCAACCAGACAAAAGTCAAAAAATCAGATTGAAAGAGGTTGTGAAAGAAGCGCTCAGCACTAAGGCATAAGACAGAAAAATAAAAAATGGCTATTTCATTTTTTATTTTTTTGGCTTATGACCGAAGTGTTGCTTCTTGAACACCGTTTATCCAAGTTGTGAAAGAAGCGCTTTGACCTGAGCAGTAAGATGAAAAATCAGAAAAAAGGTGAGACAACCAAACAGCTACATGCCTGGTTGTCTCACCTTTTTCTATTCTCTTACCTTCTTATTGATGACTCTTAGTTATAAACTATTTATTTTTTATATAATGGAAATTGCTCTGTTAATTCACGGACGCCTGCACGCACTTCTTCTAATTGTGCTTCATCATCTTTTGCCTGTAAGGCTTTGACGATCAATTCAGCTACTTTTGCCGCATCTTCTTCGCGGAAGCCACGGGTCGTAATTGCTGGTGTCCCAATACGGATACCGCTTGTTTTGAATGGGCTTAGTGTTTCAAAAGGAATCGAATTTTTATTGACGGTGATATGAACACTGTCCAAAATCGCTTCTGCTTCTTTTCCGTTCAATTCTAAGTCACGTACATCGATCAAAATCAAATGGTTATCTGTGGCACCTGAAATCACTCGGGTACCAATCGATTGATTGAATACTTTTGCCATAGCTTTTGCATTGGCAATGACTTGTTCGCTATATTCCTTAAATTCAGGAGTCAATGCTTCTTTAAATGCAGCAGCTTTTCCGGCAATCACATGCTCCAAGGGGCCACCTTGGATGCCTGGGAAGACTGCGCTATTGATTTTTTTCGCCAGCTCTTCATTGTTCGTTAAGATCATCCCACCACGAGGTCCTCGTAATGTTTTGTGAGTAGTAGTTGTTGTGATATCGGCATAAGGGATTGGGCTTGGATGGACACCCGCTGCAACTAAACCAGCAATGTGTGCCATATCGACCATCAATTTTGCCCCAACTTCGTCCGCGATTTCTCTGAATTTTGCAAAATCGATCGTCCGACCATAGGCACTTGCTCCTGCTACGATCAATTTTGGTTGATGTTTTCTCGCTAAGATGCGTACGACATTATAATCAATGACTTCTGTTGACGGATCTACACCATAAGCAACGAAGTGGTACGTTTTTCCACTAAAATTGACTGGAGAGCCATGTGTCAAATGTCCGCCAGCAGAAAGATCCATTCCTAAGATCGTATCCCCCGGTTCAACTAACGCAAGATATGCAGCTGTATTGGCTTGTGATCCAGAGTGTGGTTGAACATTGACAAAATCGGCACCAAATAATTCTTTGGCACGGTCGATCGCCAGATTTTCAACGATATCCACAAATTCACACCCACCATAATAGCGACGTCCTGGATACCCTTCTGCGTACTTATTCGTTAAAATACTTCCTTGTGCCGCCATCACAGCTTCAGAGACAAAGTTTTCAGAAGCGATCAGCTCCAGATTGTTTTCTTGTCTTTCCTCTTCTTTTGCGATTGCTGCCCATAAATCAGGGTCAAACGTTTTGTAGTCTACCACAAACAACAACTCCTTATTTATTTATGTGTCAACTTCTCTAAATTTCAAATGATTGTTCAGTTTATTTGTCTTTTTTTGATGTTGACCAAACATTACTAGCTAAGAATACGAACATTATTTCTTAAATAGCTATTTTAGTTTGTTTCCTAGATTGTATCACAGAATGATTTTGCAGCAATCACTTCTGGTTCATTTTTTATAATAATTTTGTCCTGCGGCTTTTTTCAACCGATTCATATAAGCAATACCTAGCCCTTCTTCAGGTGCAACTTGTACTAGAATCAGATCAAGAGCTAATCGATCATCATCTAAGCCACGTAACCCCGCAAACAACCCTTTCGTTGCTGCCTCTACTGAATCATCGTAATACATATACACAGCTGCGACATCCTTGCGTACCTGATCAGCAATTGTTGGTCCAGCTAAAACACCGGTACGTAGTTTTTGCTCTTTTGTCCAGATGATCGCCTCTGGCCAATCCTTTTTTTCAACCATTAGTACTCGAGTATCAGGTGAGTAATGTTTGTATTTCATCCCCGGTGATTTCGGTGTTTCAGATTCTTTGACCAAATGGCGGTCTGTCGCCACTGGACTTTCAATGACAGCTTCTAGTTGCTCTTTCGTGATTGCTCCTGGTCGTAAGATCATCGGCGGTGCAGATGGGTCACTCAGATCAAGTACCGTTGATTCCACACCGATCCTCGTCGCCCCATCGTCAATGATTCCTGTGATTTTTCCATTTAGATCATGAAAGACATGGTCTGCTGTTGTTGGACTCGGTTTACCTGAAGTGTTGGCACTTGGCCCGACAAGTGGTACACCTGCTAATTGGATTAATTCTAACGTTTTCTTGTTATCTGGCATGCGAAAAGCAGCTGTGGATAAACCACCAGTGACAATCCCTGGTAAACTACCTTTTTTGATGTGAAAAATCAAAGTCAGTGGTCCTGGCCAGAAGTTTTTCACAATTTGTTCTGTTAATGGGTGAAAGTTGTCCACATACTCTTTTACTTGTTCGAAGGAGGCGACATGGACGATCAATGGGTTGTCTTGTGGTCGACCTTTCACTGTAAAGACTTGTTTGACAGCCTCCGGTAAAAGGGCATTAGCTCCTAATCCATAGACAGTTTCCGTTGGAAAAGCCACTAGATTTCCTACTGCTAATTCCTTCGCAGCTTCATTCAATTGTGTTTCATCATATTTAATTGTTTCCACAGTCTATCCACATCCTCTTTTTTCAAAATCCTTGTTTTATTCCGTTTTTTCAGGTAGTTATACACAAATTGTTGATAACTAGTTTGTCAATAGTGGATAAGCATGTTGATAACTAAAATATTCGTTTTCATCCTTATCAAATCAGTGTTTTTTTATTATAAAAAAACAGAAAAAAATTTTTTCATCCACAAACTAATTGGTAACAAAAATCATTCGATCATTTCCTGCCATATCTTTTTTGATCCGTACTTTTTTTGTCGGAAAGGCTTGCTCCATGATTGCTTTGACAGCTGCTCCTTGTTGGAAACCAATCTCTAAAAAAAGTTGTCCATCGCTAGCTAATATTTGTGCAGCTTCCTTTGCGATTTTCTGGTAGATCGCTAAACCATCTTCTTCAGCAAACAATGCCATCTTCGGTTCATAGGTTCGTACACTCTGATCCATCACCGACCATTCTGCTCGACTGATATAAGGGGGATTAGAAATAATGACATCAAAGGTTTGATCCATGACAGGTTCCAACGTATCACCATGATAAAAATTGATCGTTGTTTGTTCATGTTCTGCATTTTCCTTAGCGACAGCTAGTGCTTCTAAAGATAAATCAATTGCTGAGACTTGCCAATTTTTTCTAGCAGCTTTCAAGCTGATGGCGATTGCTCCAGTTCCTGTACCGATATCCACGACATTTAAGGTTTCTTCGCTTGTTTTTGCCAAACACAGTGCGACTAATTCTTCGGTTTCTGGACGAGGAATCAAAGTTGCTTCCGTGACTTTCAAGCGGTGATCAAAAAATTCAGCATAACCTAATAAATAGTGGGGCGGATAATGTTGCACTAGTCGTTGCATATCTGCATCGATCATGGCTTGATCCTCGGCTGTGATCGGTTCATTCATTCGCATGAGCCAATCCAGTTTCGTCCACTGCTTTCGTTCAAGAAAGACAAACTGGATATTATACCCTTCTACTCCTTGTTCTTCTAAAAAAGAAGAAGCCCGTGTGAGGACTTCTCGATAGGTTTTATCCATTTTGCATCTCTTCCAACTTAGATGTTTGGTCGTACACGATCAATGCGTCGACGATCTCATCTAGTTTTCCTGCTAGAATCTGATCCAATTTTTGGATCGTCAAGCCAATACGGTGGTCGGTCACGCGATTTTGAGGGAAGTTATACGTACGGATACGCTCTGAACGATCCCCAGTCCCTACCGCAGATTTACGGTTCGCATCATATTCGCTTTGTGCTTCTTGTTGGATCTTGTCGTAGACGCGCGCACGTAAGACTTTCATCGCTTTCTCACGGTTTTTCAATTGTGAACGTTCATCTTGCATCGCCACCACGATTCCAGTTGGTAAGTGAGTCAAACGTACCGCAGATGCTGTCTTATTAACATGCTGTCCACCGGCTCCAGAAGCGTGGTAAATATCGACGCGGATATCCTTGTCAGCCAGATCGATCTCTACTTCTTCTGCTTCAGGCATGACAACGACAGTTGCCGTTGATGTATGGATACGTCCTTGAGATTCTGTTGAAGGGACACGTTGGACCCGATGTGCGCCACTTTCATATTTTAATTTCGAATAGACATTTTCACCTGAGATCATCATGATGACTTCTTTATAGCCACCGATCCCTGTCACACTTGCTTCCAAGACTTCTGTTTTCCAGCCTTGGCTCTCTGCGTATCGTTGATACATTGAGAAAAGATCCCCTGCAAATAGTGCGGCTTCGTCGCCACCAGCGGCTCCGCGAATCTCCATGATAATGTTTTTGTCATCGTTTGGATCTTTTGGAAGTAACAAAATCTTGATTTTTTCTTCTAGTTCTTCTTTTTCTTTTTTCAAATCAGCTAATTCTTCTTTAGCCATCTCTGCCATTTCGTCGTCTAACTTTTCGCCGAGTAATTCTTCTGTATCTTTGATCCCTTGAACAACTTCCTTGTAGCGACGATAAACTTCAACCGTTTCACGTGTATTTGCTTCTTCTTTTGAAAGCTGCATGAAACGTTTCGTATCTGAAATCACTTCTGGGTCACTCAGTAGTTCCCCAAGCTCTTCGTAACGGTCTTCGATTGATTGTAATTGATCGTACATGCTTAATCTCCTTCTGTGATCATCAATGGATGAAAATAGTGTTTTCGACATACGGGATAATAGGCTTCATTGCCACCAATTTGGACTTGATCTCCTTCGTACACCGGTGTTCCGTCTATATAATGTAAATTCATCATTGCTTTTTTATGGCAGAACCAACAGATCGTTTTCATTTCTTCGATTTTGTCTGCATAAAGCAATAAATATTTCGATCCTTCAAATAATTCATTTCTAAAATCATTTTTTAATCCGAACGCCATCACCGGAATATTGAGTTCATCAACGATTCTCGTGAATGCTAAGACATGTTCTTTTGTTAAGAACTGCGCTTCATCGATCAATACACAGAATGGTGGATGTTCCATCTGCTGGATGACTTCAAATACATCGGTCGTTTCAAAAATGGGAATTGCTTCACGTTTCAGCCCGATTCTGCTTGAAACTACGCCAACGCCATCTCTTGTATCGATTCCGCTGGTCATCAAAACAACCGGTTTGTTTTGTTCTTCATAATTATGTGCGACTTTTAAGATCTCGATTGTCTTGCCGCTGTTCATTGCGCCGTACTTAAAAAATAGTTGTGCCATGTCCTCATTCACCTTCCAGTTTGTTCCTATGGTATTATACTTGATTTTCAATCATTTTTACAGTGAGAATTTTCGAAGCGAGATTTCCCTAGTGTAAATGTTGGTATTTTCGTTATAAATCAATAAACTACCCGCCCTTCTTTTGGTATAATCGAATGAAAAATAAAGGAGGGCACTTATGTCCGAAATATTCCACCAAATGGCGAACCATTATGATACCCCCGAACGAATACAATTAGCTGCTACGATTCGTTCAGCTGTTGAAAAAGAATTTTCTGCACAGACTCATGACCAGAAATTGATCGATTACGGTGGGGGAACTGGTCTTGTCACGTTACCCTTTGCCTCACGTTTTAAAGAAGTGATCATTATAGATTCAGCCGCAGGAATGCTAGCGATGGCTGATAAAAAAATCAAAGAGGCAAAACAAGCAAATGTACGAACACTTGAATTGGATGCTACAAAGGATTTGCCGGCAGAGAAAGCCGACATCATCTTACTATCTTTAGTCTTGTTACATATTCCAGAAACGAAAGTCATTTTAAAACAACTTTCGCAATGCTTCATCCAAGCGGAAAACTTTATATCGTTGACTTCGATAAGAACGAAAAGATCCAGCATCCAAAAGTCCATAATGGTTTTGACCACGAGGAGCTAAGAGAACAATTGAAGCTTGCTGGATTTAAACCACTCTCAATTGAAACATTCCATCACGGAAAAAACTTGTTCATGAAACAAGATGCTTCTTTGTTTTTGGCTATAGCAATCAAAGAATAAGCATTTTCTATTTCTATAAAAAAACCTTTCATAAATACGCAAAGTGTCTGTGACATTAGTCCTCTTGTACCACCTAAAACCGAATAAACGGCGGGAACAGAAGTAATCTCTTCGGAAATAAGGCGCCATCCACAAAAATTTGAAGAACAATTTTCGTGGATGGCGCCTTATTTCTCGAGGCTGAACACTTCTGTCCCGACCTCTTTTGATTATTTTAATTGAGTTCGTATTTGTTTAGTTCTTCCACTAATCAATTAGTTTGAACTATCTGTCGAAGTACTTGTCGAAGCTTCAGTTGAAGCATCGGTTGAACTTTCGCTTGTGGATGGTTCCGTCATCAAGCCACTTAGTACGTTTTTGAAATCTTCATCTTTGATTTTTACATTTGCTTTTTTCAATTCATTACGCACAGCTTCTTGTTGGAATGTTGGATCTGCTATTTTTGTCTCTGTTGCTATTTTTTCTAATTCATCTTTATATTTCGACATATCATTGCCTTTTTCTTGTTGTTTGACCATTTTCACAAGATAATATTCCGTGGCGTTCGTAGAGGAATTAGTCGCTGTGATAACATCAGATACTTCCTCATTTTTAAGTTTGAACGCTGCTTGTTTGACTTCTGTTGGCACACTTTTAGATTGCGAGTCAAAGGTGATTTCTCCACCCTTTTCTTTTGTCGCTTCATCGGTCGATTTTTCTTTGGCGATTTTAGCAAAGTCGCCCCCTTCATCGAGTGACTTTTTGATTTCCTTGGCTTCATCTTCGCTACTTACTTTAATCAATTGTGCCTCTACTTCTGGATGGAAGTTTTCCCACGCTGTTTTAAGATCTTCATCCGTCAATTCGACATTCGCTCGTAAACCTGCTTTGTAAGCTAACCCTCTTTTTATTTCTTCTTTATAAGATTCAGTTGTATAGCCCGCTAATTTCAATTGCGAATCGAAAGAATCACCGAGTGCTTCTTTGCTAGCGTTGTATTCTTTATCTACATCTTCAGCCGTAATTTTGTCGCCATAATTTTCTTCAAAAATCTGGAAGATGATCAAATCTTGGACAGCGGTCTCCGCACCCTTGATTTTTTTCAAGTGGTCCACTAGTTCCTGCTCTGAGATGGTACCGCCTTTATACGTCACTGCAGCTTGATCTGAAGGATTTGTTGAACATGCAGAAAACAAAACCAGTCCTGATGATACAGCTAATATTGAGATGAATTTTTTCATGCTGTCACTCCTATATATTTTAATAGTTATTTATATCTATGTGTCTTTCACTTTAGCCTTACTTTATGAACAAACTTTGAAAATAACGTGATTTTATAAAAAAATTATACTTGATCACTTGTTGTTGTAGTTTATATAACAAAAAAACCTCAACATTCCAAACGAATGTTGAGGTTTTTTCAGGGTATATCTTTACTGTTTAGAGTTATATCGCTATCGCATTACGTATCATCGATTAAATGATATTGATCTTATTCAACGGCCAATAGCGGAAAACGACTTTACCTTGGATCAAGTCTTCATCGACTAAACCAAACATGCGGCTGTCTTTTGAGATCAAACGATTGTCGCCCAGTACCAAGTATTGTCCTTCCGGAACAGTGAATTCAAAATCACTGGTGAACGTTTCAGCATTTTCAGCTTGCGATTGGAAGGCTGAATTATAAGAATATTCCTCTTGTAGTTTGTCTTCTGAAAATTCTTTTTTATACTCATCTAAGTAGGGTTCATCTTGCTTTTCCCCATTGATGTATAGTTGATCATCTTCCATTTTCACAGTATCGCCTGGCATCCCAATGATTCGTTTGACGATCATCCGTTCTTCATCCCCAGGTTCTTTTGTTGTAATGATATCCCAGCGGTCAAAATCTGAGATTTTAGATGAGATCAAACGTTGCCCATCATGTAACGAAGGGTCCATGGAATGACCACTCACTGTGACTGGTGTGAATACATAGACTCTTGCCAAAATGATGGCGGCTAAAACAACGATCAAGATTCCCCAATTTTTCAAAAAGTTTTTCACTTTATACCTCCTATTAACCAAACATTTTTATGTTATTTTTTATTTATTTGTTAGCTATTCTTTATTTTACATTTTTTATCAATTAAAAGAAAGAATAAGTGTCGGATCGTGTTGGGAATAATCCGTTTTTTTTTAGAAATGTTTTTTTGAACTTCATGTATCTTTCATATTAGAGCGAAATAAATACTCGATGGAGAAGATTTATCCTATACTTTTGATTTTTTTCTTCGTTGGCTTCGACTGTATGTCACTTCACCTTCTTGTTCTTTTGGTTGATTTTTCTTGATGATCAACTTCAAACGATAGGGTTCATGGTATCTAAGACCATCTTTGACAAAATCACCGCCTGCAAGGAATAAGCCTACGGGTTCAATATGATCTTCTGGCGAGTCGACCTTGATCGTTCCTACTTTTTCCATGCTGGAATAATTACGGCCGATACTTAATTGATAAGTTTTGTCGGAGACTTTTTTCACATAATAGTAGGGATAAAGTGTATTTCGATCAATCAAGAAACCGTCCATTCGACCAAGTTCATTGACCTTGATTTCCCCTTTTTCAATCAAATAACGCATATTCTCTGCTAGTTTCAATTGGTAGTCTTCATCGAATAGAACATTGGCTTTTTCTGTATTGACTTTGTCGATATTTCCGTTGTTCCCGCGAACCGTTTCTCCTTCAATATTGAATGCTTCATCAGGTAGATATTTTACGATCACTTGGGTCACATCGGCTTTTGAATTTTTATCAAAAAAGTAATAAAACACATTTAGAACAGTGAAATATAAAAGAACTAAAAAGCCTAATCCATATAAAAAGAACTGCAAATAGTTTTGATTTTGCCATAATCCATAAACAATCCGTAAAAGGTAAACGGTCGGAATCACACTTAATATAGTATAGCCTCGGTTCAAATATTTAGGACTGATATCTAAATATCCTAAAAACTTGTGTATCCCATTGATGATATCTAATATAAATGTCATTCTTCATCACCTGCCTGTTGATTATACATCTGTGTTTCAGCGGATTGCTCTGTAGGTGCATTATTTTCATTTAGATTGCCTTCACTTGGCGTAGAAGTACTTGGCGTTGTATTAGGCGTCGTACTGCTTGGTGTAGTGGCACTTGGCGTCGTACTTGAACCGCTGTCGTCCCCTTGATTTTGACTAGTCGAATCGGTCGTATATCCTGTATTTCCTTCATCCACGGAACTTTCTGGTATTGAGTTTTGGTTGTATGTAGAATTGGTTGTGTCTTGTTCTACAGTCGTCGGTGTTGTTTCTACCGTGTCATTCGTTTGCCCTGTTCCTTCATTGGTAGAAGTCGTCGTAGTCTCTGTGGAACGACTTGGTGCACGATAGCTAGAACTATTAACAATGCCTGTTGTGGTAGCAACAATCGTCGAAATCGTCAATACAGCGATTGGCTTTAATATAGGTGCTACTTTTCGCATATTCTCTCATCCTTTTCCTTGTTGCCGCTTGAAGTCTTGATCCGTTTGGCAAAAATTGATTTTTCTCACACGTATTCTTTAGTTTTACCATAAATTTCTTATTTTTTTCTTATTTTTTCATGAAACTTTTGTGTAGATTACTCAAATGTTGTTTTAGTCGTAATCAGACAGTCTATGACTAGTTGATACACTTCATTTTATCATGGATCTCCCTCCAAGTTGTTTCGCAAAGTCATCTTTATTATAAGACACTTTTCCAATAACTAAAATCCTAGTAAATTTTAGTTTTATTATTTCTTTGTGTATTTATTTTATTGTCGGTATACTGGAAGAAACATCTAACAAGGAGGATCGAATTTGTGCAATTGAATCTTTTTTTCCGGAAATGGCGAAGGCGTAGTGCAAGATATGTTTCTAGTCACTTTTCTTCTATTCAAATTATTGTATTTTATTATATTTTAATGACTATGATTTCTTTGGGCTTGTTTTACATCCCATTTTTCCGAAATCCGGGTAGTCATGCTTCATTTATTGACATGCTTTTTATGGCTATCAGTACGATCAGTGTCACTGGTCTTTCGACATTTGACATCCACGCGATTTTTAATAACAATGGCATTATTTTACTCGAAGTGTTGTTTCAAGTGGGTGGTTTAGGGATCATGATGATCTCAACGGCATTTATTATCTTTTCTAAGCGACGGATCACCTTACGTCAAAGACAATTGATCATGACAGATATGAACCAACCACGTTTATCTGGTATCGTTCGTTTGATTCGGATCACTTTTGTCATATTGCTCTGGTTCCAATTGCTATTTGGTGCCTTGTTCTCCGTTTATTTTTATATTCGTGGCTATTTCGATCATTGGCACGAAGCCATTTTCCATGGATTTTATCAAGCTATTTCCGCGGTCACAAATTCGGGATTCGATATTACTGGTGAGTCGATCAAGCCATTTGAACATGACTATCCATTTTTATTTATGATCATGTTCCTGATTTTCATTGGTGGAATCGGTTTTCCAGTATTGATGGAGTTTCGAGAATGGCGCTTGTATCGAAAAACAAAAGCCAAGATTCCTTTTCGGTTCTCTTTGTTTACAAAACTCGCCGTCCTCGCTTTTGTCATTTTATTTGTAAGCGGGACTGTCTTGATTTTTTTACTTGAAAAAAATCACTTGTTCAAAGATCTCCATCCTAGTGTCCAGTGGATCAATTCAATGTTTTATTCCATGACAACTCGTAATGCGGGTTTACAGATCCATGATCTAGGAGATTTTCAAATCACCACCTTGATCGTCTTTTCCTTATTGATGTTCATTGGTTGTAGTCCCAGTTCTGTCGGCGGGGGTATCCGAACCACGACTGTGGCGATCATTGGCCTTTATCTTTATTCATTTTTGAAAAGTGAAGATAACATTAATATTTTTGGTCGTCGAATTGATGAAGATGATGTCCGAAAATCAGTAGTCGTTTTTATGCTCTCCTTAGGGATGTGCTTCTTCTGTATTCTTTTTTTATCTGCCACGGAGAAACAACCGCTGATCTCAATCATCGTGGAAGTGACTTCTGCTTTTGGGACAACGGGGTTATCGCTAGGAATTACCGGTGATCTATCAACAGTCGGTAAAATCACGATCGGTGCGTTGATGTTTATTGGACGTATCGGTATGTTGTATACATTAATGTTATTTGTGCCAAAAGAAACACGAGATTTAGGTTATGAATATCCTACTGAGAAAATCATTATCGGGTAAGCTAGTCTATCGTTACCATAAAAAAACGATATGTAAGAAGCAAGGAAGCGATCGTTTTTCGTTTTCTTGCTTCTTTCGTTTTTGTTTTGCGAACAGTATAAACTTTTGTAAAATAAGACAAAGCAATTTAACCTTTTTTTCAACATATGGTATGATTAGTTGAATTTATTTGTAATTATGACGTTTTGGAGGTTACATAATGGGAATACGCAGTCAATTTGCGATTGCAGTTGGTAAAACCGCACAATGGGGACTAAAAACTTTTTTTAAAGGAGGATCAAGTTTACCTGGTAAACTTGCTTTATCGATCGATCCTCATATTTTAGATACATTAGCAAAAGACTATCAAGTCGTCGTCGTAACTGGAACAAATGGAAAAACATTGACGACCGCTTTGACCGTCAATATCTTACGACAACAATTTGATGAAGTCTTGACGAACCCTACTGGCGCCAACATGGTCCAAGGAATCGTTTCGACTTTTTTACAAGCAAAAGCCGGAAAAGGCCAAAAGAAATTTGCGGTGTTAGAAATCGATGAAGCCAGTCTAAGTAGAGTGACTGAATACATCAAACCTGAACTATTTTTGTTTACAAACATTTTCCGTGACCAAATGGACCGTTACGGTGAAATCTACACCACGTATAAAATGATCGTTGACGGTGCCGCAAAATCGCCAGATGCTACGATCATCAGTAATGGCGATTCACCGATCTTCAATTCAGTTGAGACCGTCAACCCTAGAAGATATTATGGATTTGATCACGAAGAAGACCATGAACAGATGGCCCACTACAATACAGATGGCGTGTTGTGTCCGAAATGTCATCACATCTTGCACTACAAAATGATCACTTATGCAAACTTAGGTAAATACTATTGTCCAAATTGTGACTTTAAACGTCCAGAACTGGATTATCGTTTGACAGAAATGAAACGAATGGACAACAAATCAGCTGATTTCGTCATTGATGGCAATGAATATGGCATCGAAGTTGGTGGCATGTACAATGTCTATAATGCTTTAGCAGCTACTGCGGTGGCTGAATATTATGGTGTTGTTCCTGAAAAAATCAGACAAGGCTTAGGGTATGACGAAAAAGTATTTGGTCGTCAAGAAGACATCGAAATCGATGGCAAGTCCTGTACCTTAGTCCTAGTCAAAAATCCTGTAGGGATCAACCAAGTCATCGACATGATGGGACATGCGCCGTATCCATTTTCACTAGTAGCCCTCTTGAATGCGAACTACGCAGATGGAATCGATGTGAGTTGGATCTGGGACGGAGAATTTGAACGCTTTGCAGATATGGAAATCCCTGCTGTGATTGCTGGTGGCGATCGCCACACAGATATGGCACTACGTTTGAAAGTAGCGGGTATCGCTGAAGATAAATTGACACAATCAAAAGAATTGACTGATGTCATTGAGAAAATCAAGCAACTACCGACGGATCATGTCTATATTTTAGCGACCTATACAGCTGTCTTACAATTACGAAAAGAATTAGCGAGTCAAGGCTTTATCAAAGGAGGCATGAATCGTGGCTAACTACGAATTACGCATTGCCCATCTCTATGGGAATCTGATGAATACTTATGGTGACAATGGCAATCTCTTGATGCTCCAATATATCGCCAAAAAAATGGGGGTCACTTCTCATACTGAGATCGTCAGCATCCATGAACCCTTTGAGGCAGATAAATATGACTTAGTTTTCTTTGGAGGTGGTCAAGATTTTGAACAAATGATCATTTCAAAAGACATTCAAGAAAAGAAAGAATCATTGACTAATTACATTGAAAATGATGGTGTCGTACTTGCGATTTGTGGCGGTTACCAACTACTTGGTCATTATTATATGGGCGCAAACGGTGAAAAAATCCAAGGAATCGGTGCGTTGGATCATTACACCTTAAGCCAAGAGAATAATCGCTTCATTGGTGACATCGTGATCCACAACGAAGAGTTCAACGAAACCTATTATGGATTTGAAAATCATAATGGTCGAACATTTCTTGGCGAAGGCGAACGCCCGCTGGGAAAAATCGTCAAAGGTCAAGGGAATAATGGGGAAGATCAATCAGAAGGTGTCATTTACCGCAACGTTTACGGCTCCTATTTCCATGGTCCGATCTTAGCACGTAATGAACATCTAGCGGAGCGTCTCGTTCGCTTAGCATTAGAGAAACGTTATGGAAAAGAGCTTGATCTACCAACAGTTGCCGCAGCTCCAATCAAGTAAACAGCGAAAAACCTCTAAAAATATCTAAGATATTTTTAGAGGTTTTTTTTACAATCCACTTGTTTATTCCATTGATCGTATCAAGAATCAAGCTACTTGTTTCGCATAACGCATCACATTTTGCTTGATGTTACTGATTGTTGTCGGATCATGGATACCTGTGACTTCTTGGATCAACTGATCCATATTTTCTCGCACTTTCATCTCTTGCAGTTCACGACTTTGCTCATCTTCAGGATCATAGTAGTTGAAAATGATCCCCATCGTAGCTGTCAAATGTGGACAAGTCAAATTGTATTCTTGCAATTCACGAACCGGACGAGTAAAGCGTTCTTGATAGCCTAACTTCCGTAAAGGCGTTCGAGCTACCCGAGTGATGGCATCTGAGATATATTTATTTTGGAAACGTTGGATGATTTTCTCAATATAGGCTTCATGTTGTTTATTATCAAAGCCCCATTTTGCTTCCAGTAAACTTCCTGTTTCTTGTAGTACTGATTTTAGTTGGGCAACGACTAACGAATCTTGCATTGCCTCATCGATCGTTGCATATCCCAATAATGCACCGGTGTAAGCTACAGTCGCATGCCCTGTGTTCACACTAAATAGTTTTCGTTCAATATATGGTTCCAAATCTTTGACGTATAGTACGCCATTTAACGAAATCTCTTTATTTTTTCGTTGCGTATCATCAATGACCCATTCTTTAAAAGGTTCCACTTGCACAAACAAAGGATCTTCATGTTGTTGCATCGGCACGATGCGATCCACTGCTGCATTCGGAAATCCGATGGACTGATCTGCAAAGTGGGTATCTGACAGATATTTATAGACTTCCATTTTTAGATGCTCAGAGCCACCAATCATATTTTCACAAGCGATGATGTCTAGCGGTTGCTGATTGCCCTCTTGTTCTCTTTGCTCGATCCCTTTTGCAATCAGTTCAGCAATGAATGGTAAAATATTGGGACCGATCGCTGTGGTCACAAGATCTGCTTGTGCTATTTCTTTGATCACTTGTTCAGGCTGTTTTTGGTTGTTCAATCCGCGAACGCGTTCAACGACAAGTTGTTTTTTCGATTCGTCAGCTAGTTCGATCGTATACCGGCTTTTTTCATTTAATGAATCGATGATCTGTTCGTTGACATCAACAAAAGTGATGTCAAACCCATTCTCAGCTAAAACTTCTCCAATAAATCCTCTGCCGATATTTCCGGCACCAAAGTGTACTGCTCTCATTCGTCTTCTCTCCTTAGGCAATTGCTAGATTGTGTGTGACTTCTTCTTTACTCAGTGCATCTGCTAATTGGACAACATTGTCCATGTCGCTACAATAAAGAGCGATTTGTTGCACTAATTGCAGATGTTCTTCTCCTACGCCAGCGATACCAAACAAGACTGTCGCAATCTTTTCTTCTTGTTCAGTCCCGAAATTGACACCATCTGGCACTTGGATCACACAGATCCCTGATTTTTTTACGAATGCTTTGGCTTCATCTGTTCCATGAGGGATCGCGATAAAATTCCCCATATAAACGGATAACATCGCATCACGTTCCACCATTGCGTCAATGTAGGGTTCTTCGACACAACCGGCTTCCACTAATTTTCTTCCACAGTATCGGATGGCCTCTTCCTTTGTTGCAAAAGCCTTATTCAACTCGATCATATCAAATGCTAATTCAGACATTTTATTTCCTCCTTATGCTACTTTTTTCAAATAGTGAGCAATCGTTTCATATTTTTGTGGACTGACCATCGTCGCCACTGAAAAATGAAGTGAATGCGGTGCCACTGAACGTGCCTCCTCAGACAAGGATTCTCTTGAAACGATCAGTGTATTCGGTTGCTCCGTCAACTCATCAATATTGATTTTTTTCAGAGGGATCTCCAATTGGTTTTTCTTCAATATATCTTTCAATAAGGACAATCCCATTGTCGCTGATCCTGCACGATCGTCATGAACAAGTAAAATCTCTTTGATATCTTTTAATTCAGATAAATCCAAATCATCTGTTGGAGTAGTAGAGAGTGGTTGGCTTGGCTGTGTTTCTTCCTTACTTCCTAATGCTTGGATGATTTCATCATACTTTGGTGAATTTAAGAAGTTTTCTACTGCAACAAAATGAGCATGTGGCGCTTTTTGTTTTGCTCGTTCCTGCAACTCAACTTGAGTCACGATCAATACGTCTGCTTCATCAGATAATTGACTAACGGCTTGATTCGTCACGAGTTGAGGTAAGTGATGCTCTTGGACTTTTTTTCTTAACAAGGAAGCACCCATCGCACTTGACCCCATTCCAGCATCACAGGCAAAAATGATTTTTTTGATCGCTGATAAAGCTGGTTGTCCCTGACTAGTAGTTCCAGTTCCTTTCGCTTGTTGTTTCGCTTGACGAGTCGCTTCCACTGATTTTTCAAAATCTTCACTTGTTTCTTTCGCATCAGCTTTTAGAATGACTGCAGAGATCCCAAAAGAAACGGCTGTTGCAGCGACGATCCCTAAAATAACTGGTAAGTAAGCACTCAATGGTGCCATTGCTAAAATGGCAATGATCGAACCCGGTGAAGCTGGCGCACGTAAGCCTGCATCCATTAATTGGAAAACGAAACTACCTGTCATCCCACCAAAAATCACTGATAAGAATAATAACGGTTTCATCATTACGTATGGGAAATAGATTTCATGGATTCCACCTAAGAAATGGATGATCATTGCACCCGGTGCAGATGATTTTGCCGCGCCTTTGCCAAATAGTGTGAAAGCTAACAATACACCTAGACCTGGTCCAGGATTAGCTTCCAACAAGAACAGGATCGATTGACCGGCTGTAGCCACTTGTTCTGTTCCTAAAGGAGTCAAAATGCCATGGTTGATCGCATTATTCAAAAACAAGATTTTCGCTGGTTCGATAAAAATACTCGTCAATGGAATCAAATTTGCATTTAAAATTGCTTCAACACCTGTTGCCATCGCTTGCGTCAGTGTATCCACCACTGGACCAATTGCAGAAAAGCCGATCAATGCTAACGCAAAACCGATTAATCCTGCAGAAAAATTGTTGACCAACATCTCAAACCCTGATTTGATATGTTTTTGAAACACTTGATCGAATTTCTTGATGGCAAAGCCACCTAATGGACCCATGATCATGGCACCTAACATCATCGGAATATCTGTCCCAACGATCACACCCATCGTCGCAATTGCTCCGACGACTGAACCACGATCACCACCGATGACTTTCCCTCCGGTGTAGCCGATCAATAAAGGAATTAAATACGTCAACATTGGGCCGACCATCGTAGCAAACGCTTCGTTTGGTAAATAGCCATCTGGAATAAATAATGCTGTCAAAACACCCCAAGCAATCAACGCACCGATATTCGGCATCACCATACTAGATAAGGTACTTCCTAACTTTTGTACTTTTGCTTTGAATGAAATTTTATTTTTTGGTATCGTCTCTTCCACTTCAATCGCTCCTTTATCTCTTTCTTTAACCAAATTGTATCCGCTTACCATTTAGATAAATAGTCGGATTTTGTCACAATCATTTGTGCCAAAACATGGAGTGATCCAAATGAGTGATTTGATGAAAGACTTCTGGTACTAATTAGAGACGCTGATACAATTATTTTCTTCATTTAAGGGAGCATTTTATCTGTAGATACCTACGAAAAGGCACATCCTCGTGATCTTTTGGACTCTTTTTTACAAAGTAAGGTTTTTATTCCATTGACTCTCCTAATCGAGCCAACCGTTCTTCCCAAAGCATTAGATTTTCAGACATATCGGCTGACGCCTCATAGAACGTAATGAAATCTAAAATAATCGTTCCTTGCTCTATGTATGCCGCCATCACCGCTTTTAATTCTTCCGTTTGGATTTGTTCAAATGCTTCTTTCGCTTTGTTCATTTCTTTTTCTTTCAACCAATCAAGACTTTTTTCAAAATAAAACTGATCCAGTGCTAACGTGATCTCCTGATGTTTCAAGTGGCGATTCAACACAACGGCTTCTTGTACTTGTTCCAGCTCCAAATAAGCAATCGCTAACTTGGTTTGGCGCTTTTCCGTCAATTGTTCCACGTGGGTCGCAATCACTTTTTTCCAATCGTTTTGATAAAAAGCCAGATCAAAGGTGGCATTTCCTGTTGGCTTTTGCTCATTCAACTTCTCTACCCAAGAAAATTCCTGTTCTTCCACTAAGTGATCGATCAATTGCTGATACTGAGTGGGATATTCTTCCGCAGCTTCTTCATATGCGCCTGCTTCTACTAATGACTGCCATGAACTTTTCTGATTTTCTTCGGTTGTCGCTTGCTCATTATTCGTTCTTTGTTCAACAAACAAACCGACACCTTGAATCACAACAAAAACGATTACTCCACTAAGAAGTAATCGCTTGATGATTTTTTTCCAATTGATTTGTAACAACTGATTTTTTTTCAGTGTGTTGCTTGAATGAGAGAACTGACTCTTCTCTTTTGTATTGGCTATTTCTTGCTCCCAGTGTTGACTTAAGATCTCTTCAATCTCCTCTGTCAAAGGAAATTGAAGCACTTTTTCTATCATCATTTCTCCCTTACGATCATAAATACGTATGCGACATTGTCCTTGTGTGTTTGCCAGCAAGACTCGTCGATTTTCAGTTTCTAAATCTTCCAAAGCCTGAAACAAATCCAACTGAGTCTCTTCTACTTGTAAGTGATGGATCTGATCGATGATTACAGTTTCTTTCGCCATACGTTGTCACTCCCCTCATTCATTTTTGTTGCGTCCATTTGTAAGGTCTTCCTTACTCAATCATTGTATTTCCATAAAAGAAGACAGCTGTTCGAGATCATCCAAGACATAGCGATGATTTTTAGTGTCATAGAGATAAGTCAGTTTGACACCCTCACGATGGCGAATATCTTTTTTTACAACTCCGCCTTCTTCATTCAATAAAGACGTCGTAAAATCAACCAAACAGAGGACTTCAACCATTTCCTCGTTCGTTTGTTTAAAATAATGCTCGCTTTTGAGCCAGCGACTGAAGCCAAAACGCTGTGGACTATGCGTTTTTTTACCTTGTTCTGTTTTTACTTTATCTTTCATCTTGTTAGAAAGAGCATCAACATATGCAGAGTAATTGTCGCCGACTGTTTCAAACGTATAATAAGCTTGTAAAAATTCTCTGACTTGTGCTTCCGAAAGTTGTCTGGATTTTTTTTCAGAGGCTTGTCTTTTTTCTTGTGAACGAAAGACAAGTGACCTACCAACACTAAAAGTCATGCTACCAAACAGAAAGAAAGCTAGAATGAGACAAAGGAAGCGGGATTTTGCATTCATTTTTTTTCTCCCAACAATCGATAGAAATAAACAGGCGCCAGCTGGAAATCACCTGCATAGCCTTCAAATGGAGTGATGACGATATCGCCTTCTTGACCATACCCTCGTGCAGTAGCAGGTGTGCAATGAAGGATCGTTTTACCACCATCATCTAAAAATAGCCCTGTATGGCCGTAACTACCTAAAGAGTGTCCTTTCTTCCCCCACACAAACAAGTCACCGGCTCTGACATCTTCTCGACTGATTGGCATCAGGAAAGTCCCTTCCAAAGAATACAATGTCTCAGTGCTACCTAGTGGCACAGGCAAGCCAACACTTCTCATCGCCCACAGAACAAAAGAAGAGCAATCATGATAAGGAAAGGTGCCTCGTTCAAAGCCTTGTGAGTACTGAACGTTTTGACGATACAATGTTCTGGCTTGTGTCAACACCTCTTGACCCACTGTGTGATTCGATTGCCAGAGTAAGCTCATCTCTTTACTGCCACCTAGTTGTACAAATAATTCTTTGATCGTCGGTACCCAGTATTGGTTTAATCCCAGGGGATCATTACTTGCACCTACAGGACAATACACACTTCCGAGTTGCTCGACTGTCATCAGTCTTTGGTTCACGATCAATTGGTTTAGTGTTCGAGCGGTGGCGGCAATCCCTTCTTCAAGTGTGGCGTAGGAAAGCAACTCATTTTCTCGCATCAAGCCACCTGGATTGTTCTTTTCTCGAATTCCTTCGCTCGTCCCCCAAGCAGTTTCGTGGATCATGATGGCTGCTAGAACAATGGGGGAGATATTATTCTTTTTAGCTTCTTGGATAATCGTTTCTGCATGGTCACTAAATGCGTGACAATGCAGTAAAATCACTTCTCGAAATTTCTGTCCATTAAATGTAACGTCCGTTTCAATGGGATCAAGCTGTGTCTCATTGTTATCGACTACATTGGGGAGATAAAAAGCTGGATTGACGATTTCACCTTTTTTCTGGTAAGACAGATGCAGTTCCTCTTGTTTTACTTTCCCGATCTCTGTCCCCACCGATACCATCTGTCCTTCAGTAGCTGTTAGATCTACATCATGATAAGTAATGGTTTGATCGTTCATTGTGATGGTTACGTTCTCTCGGTCTCTTGTAATTTCTCCAGCGATCACAGCGACTATGCTTTCTTTCGGTTCTGTCTGGATGAGCAGTCCTTCAAGTAAGCTTTTTTCTTGATTTGTTACGTAATAACCAAAGCGTTGTTTTATGCGTAAAGAGTCTGTTTCTTTCAATGGATTGCTTAATTCAGTCAAACTTGCATAAAGACCAATTTCTGCTAACAGCTGTCTGCGTTCTTTCCACTCCGGCGTCCAAGTGATCACTTGCGACAATGATCGTGATGTTAATTTGATTTGACCTTCGTTACTGTCTACTTGCCACATCTGTTCATGCAATCCTTGGATCGTTTCTTTGAGAACATCTGGATTTCCTAATTGGTCTTCACCATAAGCCATGTCTAAATAAATCAGCACCTCTTCAATATCAGACCTGATCACGACTTCATTTGCAGCCACTACTCGTTCATTTACTAGAATCAAACTCTTAGTTGAGTTTAATTCTAGTGTCAATTCCACATCCAATTCGGTTAAATATTTCCATACCTTCGTCAATTCAAGCTCATTGATTTTGATCGTGGCAGACGAAACGAAGCCGATCATACTGAAAAAGAGAAAAAATATGAGAATGCTAACACCAACAAGTAGGTAAAGGCTGACTTTGCTACTGATCGAAGTTTTATTTCCAAGTAAAGAGAAATCAACTATTTTTGTCTGATATGCAAGCATGACTCTGCGAGGATCTTTCGTTTTCCTACGCAGAAAATGTCTGTTACTCCTTCGTTTATTTCGTGATTTCACGGTCTCTTCAATGCCTACATCGTTTTTTTTCATGGCGATACATCCTGTCGTAATCTGTGGCGTTCGACAGGATCAGTGGTGATCAACTCATAAAGTTTTGTTGTTGGATCAACAGTGTTGGAAAAAGGGACAATGGCATTGCCTGCCCGTATCAATCCTGCGCCTTTGATTGGATTGAGTAATTGTCTTTGTTGCTGATACGAAAGATTGAATAAGGAAGACAGCTCATCTAAATCACTTTTCGCTTGTTTCAACATAATGATAAATTCCGTATTACTTAACATTCGGCGTGCTTTATCTGATAATAATAAGGTTTCGACATTTTGGGTAATACCAGTGGCAATCGCACCCCATTTACGGATTCGGCTCCATAGTTCAAAAAAATAATTTTCACAGTAAGGATCATTTAACAGGAGTTGCATTTCATCAATATAGATCCAAGTAGTGATGCCTCTGTCTCGATTGCGAACGACCCGATTCCACACTTGTTCCAAAACAACCATCATCCCAAAAGTTTTCAATTGATTCCCTAGTTGTTTCGTATTGTAAATCACAAAACGTTTATTTAAAGAAACATTAGTTGGTTTAGAAAACATCGAAAGTGAACCATCGATATATAACTCTAAGTCTAACGCCAATGTCTGCGCCTCTTTTTCCGGTTGTTCTTTTAAAAGCGGAAACCAATCTTCCGCCAATGTCGGCGCTGATTTTTCTGAGATTTTTTGAAAATTGAAATACGTCAATCGCGTGACACGATCAATGATCGATCGTTGTGCCGAATTTAACCCAGTTGGCCCACCGATCAAGGCTTCACAAGCAGTTAACAGAAAGTCAGATTTCAATTTTACTGGATCTGCCTCTCCTCTCAAGTCTTCTGAAATATCTAGTAAGTTGATGAAGGTATTGGTATTAGGGGCGATATTGATGATTTGAGCATCAAAATCATTGCCGATGATCGTATCTTCATCTTCCGGATCAATCGAAATGACTTCATCTTCGGGATTTTTAAGTAACGTCGTGATTTCTTCATATTTTTTGGCTACACCTTTGCCTGAACCAGAGCTACCTAAAATCATGCCACTCGGCGTGTTTAGTTGCTTACGATTGATCCTTACACTATTTTTGGTCATTTCATTTTTCCCGTAATATTTGCCATCTATATGATTAAGATCTTGCGCTGAAAATGGAATAAAAATCGCTGTACTTTCTGTCGTCAACGTCCGTTGTTGTTCGATCCAATTTTTTCCTAAAGGTAAGACCGAATTGAATCCTTCATCTTGTAGATAGTCTAATGCATTGAAATGACAACGATTTTTACGCCCAACATGTTGGACTTGTTCCGCAATATCAGCAAGTTTTTCTTTGGTCTGAGATCGGAAATAAACGAGGAAGGTAACAAAATATAATTTTTGACCGGTTTTGACTAGATCGTCTAATAAAGCTTCGGCTTCTTTGATACTATTGGTCAATTCATACGGAATATTTGAATAAGGATCATAGCCTTTTTGTGTCGCTTTTCTTTCAGCAGTTATTTTGTCCCCTTCCATATAAGCTTTTTTAATTTGAACCAACTGATTTGCTTTTTCAGAATCCACTGGTTCAATGTGGATCGATAAACACAACTCTTCGCCAATATCCATTAATTCTAAGATCAATCTATCTGAAAGTTTGGTGGGGTAATCTTTCAAATATAGGACTTGGGCATACTCTGAGCCAATTTCGATATAGTCTTTTGCTTTAAAGCTGAAACTTGCAGGGGTAACAACTGCTTTTGTCGACAAACGGCTATAAACTAAATCTGTATAATTGAACTGGAACCATTCATTAGGTTTGATCAATTCATGGAGCAGTTGCAACCGTTCTTTGCCAGAAAGTGTTTGACTACTTGATTCGATTTCCGAAAGACTATGACTAAGTTGTTGTTCGATACGTGTCAAGGAATGCTTGGCTTGGTCATAATCAGTAGACTGCGTGCTGAAGGTCAATAGATTTTGTTTGCTAAAATTCGTTCCTCCTTCTGTCATGGTTCGCCGCAGCATTTCATTCAATTCTCGACGGTAGATGTCCTGACTCTCCCCTGTTTCTTTATAGAACAATTGCTTTTCCAGTTCCTTTTGTTCCATTCGCTTTTTTTTCAAGGTAATCGTTAGATGCGTTCGTTCATCACAACTATCTAGTAAGGTACAATACCCTTGAAAAATAGCTTGTTGGTCTTCTACAGGTGCAATTTGGTAATTGACATCTGAAAACTGGATACTTTTTGAATAATATCCGGAAGCAAGTTCACAAATTCCACTTTCGTACATTTTTTCATAACGAATCTTCCTTTGTGCATGTTTGGCTGGTGCTGATTTTCGTTCTTTTTTTCCTCTTTTTTTCTTTTGCTTGTGTAATAGTTTGGTTAAGGAAGACTTTTTAATTCCCTTGTTCACTTCGATATTTCTCTGTTTTACTGTTTTTCCTCGTTGAAATCCCTTCATGATCTTCCTCCAAACGAGCATTTTGATATGGATAGTGCTTTGTTGCGATAAGATGGCGCCAACGGATAAGGAGATATTTTTCTAAAGGTAACTGATTTTTTTTGATCCAACCCACCGATAAAATCGGACTAGTAAAAAACATCAATACAATTCCTAGATCATCAATTGAATAGCCCCAAATAAAATGATTAAGTAGGCCGACCGGTAAAATCACGATTAAAGCCAATGCAATAACGATAACCTGTCTTAAAGAGAAGCCAAAAAAGATCTTCTCTTGATACTCTTTGATTTCTTTTCTGATCACGACTTCAATCGCCATTTTTCACACTCCTTTTCCCACTCAGGCCGCAACGATGATCGCTTTCGACCATTTCATGGTGTAAAACAAACACATGGATAGCGCCAAGCAATTACCGACGATCGCACTGATCACTGCAATCATCCCCTGCGTCTCATCAAATGAAAAAATAGTACTCACTAGTAGTGGATAGATATTCAACACGATAAAAAGCAATACACCTTGTAAAGATGCCGCACCAAATAGTTTTAAAAAATTCTTTCCGACATGCCCGATTTCTGTATTCACTAAAGCGACAATCGGTAAAGGTGAGATACTCAAATAAAGATACATTTCCAAAAAGCGTAAAAAGATCAGCACTTGAGCAAGGACGCTAACAATGATCGATAGAATCAAGGGAACGAGTAAGATCATCAACAACACCATTTTTTCAAAAAAACCTAGCTGATCGATCTGCTCCATCACGTTGAAGATATCCATTGTCTGATCCGTCACACCTCGAATCTCCAATTGATTGATTCCTTGACTAACAAAAATACCTACATCCATAATGGCATTGAGGAAAACCATCAAGTGGCGTAAAAGCAGTACGGTCAATCCGATTTTGATAAACAATGGCAAAAAAAGATCCAGTCCACCAAACTCTGACTGCTTGCCATATAGTCGATGTGCGAGTTGTTGAAATTCGATCAACAATAGAAAACCTAATAGGGAATAAGCAATAGGTTTGACGACACTTTCCATGATCGTCACACTGTAACGATAGATTTCCGGCAGATAATGTTCGAGGTTTTGTAAAAGACTATTTTTATGATTCGTCGATAAACTTAATTGTTCTGCAATCGTTTGTAGCAAAAATTCGATCGCACCGTCCATTCTTTTTCGCTCCTCACATTGAAATATTCGTGATCCACGCACCAGCAGCTAAAATCACTGCACCCCCAACGATTTGAAAAATGGCATGTTGCATCCCTGGCCCATTATGCTCTTTGATTGCAACGCCTAATTGGATAATGCCCCAAACGGTCAGTAAGCTTCCTGCAGTAATCACCCCGTTGGAAAATAAAGACATTGCTTGATTGAAATAATCCATTTATTTCTCCTTATTCGCTCAATTTCTCTGGCATTTCTGGATTGTTGTCTTGAATAATGACATGAAAAGATACTGTCGTTTCTGTAAATGTATCTTTGACCGTCAAATAAACAGGATAGCTTCCAGGTGTATCCCAAGCGATTTCTTCTATGATCTCAACATCTTCTATTCCAATACTCTCTTCACGATCCGAAACGGAGATCCCTGCTAATAAATCTGGCTTTTCTTCGCCTACAATGATTCTCTTATCCTCTATCCCAGAAAATACAGGTGGTTCATTGATTACTTGGATGCTCCCAAAGGTTTTGGTGATCTCTCCATGTGTATCTTGGACTTGAAGAGGAAAACGATAGGTATTTAATCGGGAAGTGTCGATTTTCTCCCAAAAAGGCAGAGCGATTGCCACATGTAATTGCTCAACCGGATCTTCACGATCTGCAAGAACTAGTTTTGCTAGATAGCTTTCTTTATTCAGTTCACTGAATACAGGAAGAGTCATATGCGTATTTGTAATCGTCGGCGCTTCATTTGTTAAGTGAACACGGATCGTACGCTCTGCCGCTCTTTTGCCATACCGATCAACGACATTTCCAATTCTTACGAAGTAGTTTCCTGGTACATATGGGACAAGATCGGATGCCAAGATATTGTCTGAAGTAAGGTTGATCGCACCATCTTCTTGATCATTTGCGGAGAAATAATCAAATAAAGAGAATGATTGATCAACAGGTAAAACGAGCTGGTTCGGCCCCGCGATTATTGGTGCTTCATTGGTGATCCTCATATTACTTATCAGCTTGGTACTTGCTCCAAATTGATCAGTCACAGAATAAATCACTTCATAACTGCCTTCTTGTTCTGTTTGGAGTGTGGTTTGTACTTGAACTTCTGAGGTCAATTCACCATCTTCTTCATCATGAGCAGAAATGCCCGCTAATAAGTCAATACTTGAACCAATCGTGATGTGGTGACTTTGTCTTACTTGCTGAATGATCGGAGAGTGATTAAACAGAAAGGTGACTGTCGCAACACTCACTTTCCCTTTTGAATCAATTGCTGTGATCTGCATCACTTGGTAGCCAGATTCATTAGGATCGACGGGCGTATAATGGATCACTGGAACGGGATCACTTCCTTGAACAACAGTAAAATAGGTAAAGGGATCAATTGCTGTTCCTCTTGGTAAGATCTGCAATGGAGCATTTGCATGGACGTAAGGACCTTGCCAATGATTATCGCTCTCTGGAATTGCTGAAATATTGGATAGAGTACCTTTTTGTTCGTTTTCTTCGAAGCGATTTGTGAGATTGCTTCTTGATTCTGTATTTTCCCGATTTTGAGAGACTGTTGTGGCTTCAAGGTAAGCGATTCTCAGCTGATTGGTTTCATCCTTGATCATTGCTTCCGTGGGAAGATCCAGTGGTTTTCTAAATTGAGAAGCAAACTCAAACAAATGAGAAGAATTGTTTTCTTTTTTGAAATAGCTCTCCTCTGGTGTCTCCACGCTGATTGCCTGTTTCATTTTGCTTGAAGTAGGGCCAGCTGTTGATGGATCTTCTGTTTGTTGTGTTTTACAGCCGCTGACGAACAAAACAACTGAACAACTGAATATGAACAAGCCAAATCTCATGTATTTTTTCCTTTTAGTCATTCAAACCACCCTTTTTTTGTTGATAGATCAAAAGACCACTCACTCCTAGAAATAAAATACCTAGCCCTACTAGAGAAACAGAAGTACGACTATTTGTTTTAGGTAAATCACGAGTATTTTCCTGCTTTTTCGTTTCTTCTTTTTCCCCTTCTTTTGGTGTATTGAAATGAACAGTCTGTTCTTGATTCGTCAAATCATCTTCACGTGCTACCTCATTTTCTTGCTCAGACTCGTAGTATAAAATGTGAGTGGCAGTCAACTGCTCCTTGTCTTTTAGCGTATTGGCTTTCAGCTCAAGAAAAACTTCAAATTGATCTTCTTTACTCTTTGCTGTGTAGGTTGAGATTGCTTCGTTGATGAGTTCTCCGGTGTCACCTTTTCGGTACTGGGTCACTACGGTATACACATGACCGACTTCAATGGCTGCTCCTTTGATCCAGACTACGTCTTTCAATTGATTGTCTTTGGTTGGATCAAGCTCCTTACTTCCGTCGATTGCTGTGAACAAACTCGTCAATGCTAATTTTTCGCGTTCGTTATAGGCTTCTAATACGATCAACTCACCATCTTTTTCAATAGTTACTGAAAAATCTAAAGGTTCTTCTAAAGGTAAATACCCTTCCAATGGTTTTCCTTCAATAAATTGATAGGTCCCATAGGGCAAATCGCTTACTTCGATTTTTCCCTCATCATCCGTGAGATATTCTTCAATAAATTGAAGGATATCCCCGCCATTTTCTGCTTTTTCTACCTGATATAAACCAAATGGTACTTGCACCAAAGGTTGTTCATTCAAGCGATCTCGTTTGATCAATTCAATGGATTGTCTTGCTAAACGGTTAGGGACTTCTAAGCGAATCAATGCACTATGATTTTCTGCTGTTACACTGAAAATCAATGGTTCTTCTAACGGGAGATAGCCTTCTGGCGCTTTGACTTCATGAAGCTCATAGCGATCCACGCCCCAAGGTAAGCTCTCTGTTGTCACTAATTCCCCTTTTTGATTCGTTTCAAAAATCTCAGTTTTTTCTGTATCATTCGGACGTGTCATTGCTACAAATGCCCCTTGTCCATCATTCGCCCAAGTATCAAAAATCTTGAATTGTGCGCCAGCATAGGGAATTTGTTGTCCTGTTTCTTGATCGATCTTGATGAGATGTACGCGTGATTCGATGATTTCATCTTCTAATAAAAAGAAATGTGTGTAGCCTTCCTCACTGATCGTCACTTCAAATGGTTCAATGATCAAATAGCCATCCGTTCCTTTAGTTTCAGCGATCGTATACGTGTCATAGGGTAAATCGATAAATTTAAAGTAGCCGTTTTTTTCAGTGACTTGGACATATTCTTTTCCTGTGGTATGAGCGGTGGCTGTTAGTTCGATTCCTTCGAGTGGTGGTTTATGATTCGTTTGATTGGATGTTAATGCGTGTAAAATTTCGAAGATAGAAGTGGGGATAAGAGGTTTTGAACCAAATTTATATCCTTCGACATGTCCCTTGATGACGCGATCAGTGACTGTTTTGCTATGAACAGCCACCGTTTCATTTTGTCCTGCGTAAGTCAAATGTATAGGATAGATGGTCGGATCTAAGTTATATCCTTTCGGTGGAATGGTCTCTTGTAAATAATAGGTTCCTAGTTTTAACCCTTTTAGCTCAGCTGATGCACTTCCATTAACCTCTTCCATCGTCAATTCCGCCACTGTTTCTCCGTCTTTGTCCGTTAATTTATAGACAGCTCCGATCAATTGGGCACCTCCTTGAGGCTGATTGCCTGTTTCTGCATCTTCTTTGATGACCTTCAAATTAGCTGTCTGTTCTTGATTAGCTAATGTGATACTCGTCAATTCATTCACTTTGACAGTGACAGTCTGGGGCGTTGGATTTAAAACGTAGCCTTCTGGCGCTTTGATTTCTTGAATCGTAACGACCGTATCAACGAGTAGATCATGCCAAATAGCAACACCATCAGAATCTGTCGTCAATTCTTTTATCTGTCCATCCGCAGTCGTGAAACAAAAAACGGCGCCTACTAATGGTTGTTTTGTTTGTTGATCGACTTTGCGGATACCTGCATGTCCATATTTTTGCACGCGTAACTGAAAGGAGGTTCTTGTCAGCTGTGGCACTCTACCGACTACCATGTTTTGTGTATAAGGATGTTGGTACACGACGATTGCTCCTTGATAACTACTGGGGATATGATAATCAAATGCGATTTCACTTGTCGCCGGTGCTTCTTTCGATGCAGTGACTGTTACTTGATTACCTTGCTTTTCAATGGTTACTCCATTGATTTGTTGAACAGGCGATGAGCTATAATTTGAAAATGCTCCTGTTGTGTCGGTCAATATTTGGCTTTCGCCGGCTTTTATATCCAATATTTGTCCATCAAAACTCGGTTGGGTATAGAACCGTTCCACTTGTTCCATCACTGTTCGTTTGAATGTTTGGTAATCGTTCATTGTCAAAACACCAGTAATACTGGTGGGGGTGATTCCTTGTTGCTCCCAAGCAAGGAGTTGCGTCATCAATTCTTTTTCCATCGTGTAGTTTGTCGCAATCACCCCATAGTATTTAATCAAAGAAATTTTCTTCAATAATTCTGTGTTTTGAATACTTGAAGTATACCCGCTATTTTCTCCAATATTCAGCGCTACTCCTTGTTCCAGACAAAGCGCAATCTCTCCCTTCACTCGCTTGCCGTACCAACCAATTTCTCTGCCACCATTAGATAGATGGATATCGATATGAGGGATATGGATCGCTGGATCAACAACGACACTTTCATTTGCAAATGGATCAGCCAATCTTGGAGAATATTCATGGATCGCCGCTTCAATATAATTCGTCGAACCAATAGTAATCAATTTCCCAGTGGCCCTTTGGACTAATTGATAGTTTTTTTTGAAATTTGTCCAGCTATTATCCTGTGGGATTGATTGTTCAGCTGTACGTAAAGTTTGATTGGGATCAGATGCAGTGATTTGTTGATACATGGGTAGGTCAGGCAATGTTTCTGCCGAGACTGGTCTCACTTTCATTTGAAAAAAAATAGTGATTAAAATAATGATTGGTAGAATCAAAAATAGTGATTCAGAGGATTTCTTCATTCTTTGGCTCCTTTCATTAGTGGAATAGATCAACTGGGAACATGTGCCCTTCTCGTCGTACCTCCTTCACTATATAATTACGATTTTGGCGAGATTCTCCCAAAAAAATAGAAAAAAAAACGACCAATCAATTGATTGGTCGTTGCGTATTTTACGTCAAAACTCCTCAGCTTGTTTTAAGATTTGTTGGATTTCCTCTACTGTTTGAGCATCGCTCAATGCCATCACTTGATCGACATCGGAACAAAAAAAGGCGAGTTCTTGTAAACTTGTTAGTTGTTGGTTTTCTCGCATGATCACTGCAAATAAAATCGTTGCGATTTTCTTTTCTTCGTCGATACCAAAGTCAACGCCATCAGGTACTTGGAACAAAAAAATACCTTCTTCAACAATCTGTTCATCTTTTGCTTTTCCATGAGGAAGTGCCACAAAGTTGCCGATATAGACACTTGCTGCTTCTTGGCGAGCAACCATCGCATCGGTATATTCCTTTTGGATCACTCTTTTTTCAAGAAGTTGTTCACCAATCTGCTGAATGGCTTCTTTCCAGCTACCAAACTGTTGGTTCAACCAAATATGTTCAGATGGAATCTCAAGCATCAATAGAGCCCCCCTTTATTTTTTTATTTCATCGATCAAAATTTTAGATAACAACTGATAGATGATTGCCTCATTTCCTGATCGAAAAATCTCAGTATTCAAATCATTCATGATCAATGCACCACTTATTTTCCCAAGTAACTTTCCAGTAGCTTCATCAATTGGAGACGGGGCTAACATCACTAACATTCTTGATAAATCAACTTTCGTTTTGTCCATTCCTTCGATTTCCAATACTTGCTTCAATTGAAAAATACAGAAGAAGGGTTCTGTGACCTCAGAACTAGAAGTATGGAAAAGCCCCATGTTGGTATGAGGTAAACCGATCGGTGCTTGTTGATATCTTTTCATTAAACGCTGATAGACTTTTTCTTTATCTTGGACCAACCCTGTAGGTAAATAGTCGAAAATATCCTTCAACGTAGCTTCTACTGTTTCTGGATTGTCTAATTCTTGAATGAAGAAGTGCTGAAGTAATCGATTGATTTTGCTCATCATCAACACCGTTTCTTCATAAGTATCTTCGATAACAGAAGGTTGATCAGCTAACCGGATATGTTCCGTTCGATGGGCTGTCAAACGAGCAAATTCTGCTTTTAATTGTTTGATTTCTTCCTCAAGAAGTAATGGTGAAACTAATAGATATTTCCCCTCATAGCCACTTAAGATCGAAGTAGAAATGACGAGATCATACTCTTCTTCTAAATTGATTTTCTTTAGATCAGCAATTCGATAAAAATGGATATGTTGAACAAATGGGAAGTACCTCTTTAGTTTTAACTCAAGCATACTTGTCGAAGCTAATCCACTAGGGGAAAAACCAGCGATTTTGATCGTGCTGTCCTTTGGTGTTTTTTCTAACGAGTTCGCAAAGTGGAGAACCATATAAGCAATTTCTTCTTCGGATAGTTTCTTTTCTTGAAAAATCTGCTCGATTCCTTGACGGATGGCTTGAGCAATCTCTTGATATTGAACCATGATTTTTTCTAAAATTGGATTAGTCAATTGTTCTTCTTGAAGTACCGCTCGAGAGAATACTCCTGATAAATGGGTCAACAACATTTTGTAGAGTGTTTCATCTTGGTAGAATGGATTATTTGTTGCTTCACTCACTACTTGGATCAACTGTTTCACAAGATAAGCGAGTTGCGTATCAAATGTTTCTTCAAAGAAATCCTGATCGAAGGAATTCGAGAAGTCATTTAATAGACTAGCAAAAAAGACGATCTCATTGACTGGATAAAGTTGTTGCGTTTCCTTAGCGATTTTAGAAAATAAAGCTTTGGCGATACGTAATAACTCTTTGTTCACTAGTCCAGTGTAGGTTTCATTCGTCAGCACGTGATTTTTTTTGACACGGTCGATCGTAATGCTGAGTATCAAAACTAAATGTTCCAGTTTCCGGTCACTTAATTCTTTCTTTTGCTGGATCAATTCTTCTCGTACCACTTGACGCGCCAGTAATAAACTATCTGTCATGATAAATTGAAAAAAGAAATTCGTTGTCGTATCAAATTCCAGCAAGTGAAATATTTCATACGCATTAATCTCCAACTCTAAGATATTCGCGATCAGCAATCTTCGGTATTTTTCCGGTCCAGTGATTTCATAACCACGGTTACGAGTGATAGATAATGGTAGCTGTTTCATACTGGTTTCGAGTTGCTTGATATCAGCATAAAAAGTCGTATTACTAATCAAATACTTTTCTAAAAAATAACTTAAAGACAATGGTTCTTTCGTGAGTAACAGCTCTAATAAAATTGCATGTTGCCTTTCAGTTGTCGATAATTCCATCTCTTTTTCGTTCAGTAGTTGGCGCAGTTGTGTCATTGTTTCAGGTGTCGCTTCAATCATAAATGATCCGCGGGTTATTTTTTTCAGCGAAGCATTTACTTCCTTGAGCGATCGTTCTAATTGCTCCAACTCGCGGTATACAGTCCGTTTGCTGACACGTAAAACATTGACCATTTTTTGTATAGAAACGGGTGCTGGACTATTGATGAGTTCTGTCAATAATTCTTTTTCCCTTGGTGACAAATACATCTTAGTCCACTTCCTTTACTAATGATAGATAGGCTTTGGTACTGACAAAATGATCAATGATCAACAAATGCTCCACTTGTTGTTCCAGTTGATACGTCTTTGCCATTCTTTCATTCGCAAGATATACCACTTCTTTTTCGGGTACTAGGTCTTCAACGGCTGTTTTTTCTACAGATAGATCGACCTGATATTCCTTGGCTAGCTTCATTAAAATCGTCATCCCCATCGTTTGTGAGCCTCGTCGATTTCCTTGGTATAAAAACACAACTCTGGTTCTAGGTTGTTTAACTTCTTGTTGCTTTTTGATCTGAGGTTCACTGTTTATTTCATGAAGTTGCTGCTTGATCAATGGTAGATACGACTCAACTTCTAAAAAATGTTCGACAGCAATGATCTGACTCTCTTTGGCTTTTTCTTGTGCTAAAGATTGAAAGGCACTTTGTACGATCACCAATTGTTTCTGATGATTCTTCAGACTATAAATAGAGGTATAGCTTATAGGTATATCTATCCCTTGCGCATGCAGTTTTTTCTTCAAAATGGCTGCGCCCATTGCACTAGAACCCATCCCGGCATCGCAAGCAAAGATGATTTGGTTGACCGCTTCATGATTCATCAGTTGGCTCCTTTCTGGGAGGATCGATTCCACAGGTTTCGTTTTTCTCAATAACAGTATGGCACAAATAAACGTAGCAAGCGCACTGAGAATAATACCTAAAATGACACCTGCTAATTGTGAAGGTGGTGTATTCCCTAAAATAATCACCAATGAACCTGGTGAAACCGGAGCATTCAACCCACTAGCAAACAGTTGGAACACAAACGTTCCTGTTGCTCCTCCAATCATAACGGCAAAAAAAAGCGCAGGTTGCATCAAGACAAAAGGAAAATAAATCTCATGGATTCCTCCGACAGCTTGGATCATCAATGCTCCACCTGCTTTGACACTTTTTTCTCGATCAGCAGCAAACAAGAATGCACTTAAAATCCCTATTCCTGGCCCAGGATTGGCTTCCATCAAAAATAAGATCGAATGCCCCGCATGTTGTGTCATCTCCATTCCTAAAGGTGTCAAGATGCCGTGATTGATGACATTATTCAAAAATAAGACCTTTAACGGTTCCAACACTAAACTGACCACTGGTAACAAATGTTGTTCAATGAGCCAATAAACAAAGCGTCCAACATAAGACAAACTACCTTCAACAATTGGTTGGATGACCAGTATGCCTAACAGACAGACACCCCCACCGATTAGACCGATCATCAAGTTATTCAGCAACATCTCATAGCCAGGTTTGATTTTCGGCACCAACCAACGATCCACCCAGTGAAAAATACCTCCCGTGATCAAACCGATGATCATCGCTCCGAATAGTTGTGGAAGATCAGAAACTACTATCATACCGATGACAGCAATCCCACCTGCTACAGCTGCTTTTTGATCAAAAATCTTTGCTCCAGAGTAACTGATCAAAATAGGCAATAACAGATAAATCAGCCAATCACTGACATGTGCAAGCGTTTGATGCAAATCACCTGATACGATATTTGATACAATCGATAACAAACCCCAAGCAATAAAAATACTTAGATTTGGCATGATCATTTGTTTGAAATAATGTAGTAATTGACGAAACCAGGTTAATTTCGCCACTGCATTAGCAGGAAGCGCATTCAAATTCTCCCCCACGTTGATCACCTGCCCTTTCTACTTCAGCAGACTGCGCTTATGCTTTTTTCAGATAGCTCTATTCTAACAGTTTCCGTTATCTATTTTCCACAAAAAAAATTGGGCAAGTAACCGTAGTTACTTCCCAATTTTTTAAAATAACGCTTCTAACAAAATATCTTATATCAAAACAGTCATCGTTGCGGCAGCTAAGATAAGGACCAAGCCAATGATCGTGACAGTCATTTCTTTTTTCGTTTTCTTTTGACCTAAGAACCAGATACCAGTCAAGGTTGCTAGAACAACAGAAGTTTGCGATAGGATGAAGCCCGTTGCCAAACCATTCATATTTGGTTGTGCAGAAATCAAATAGGTCAATGCAGCAAAGGCAAAAAAGAAGCCAGAAAAAATTTGTTTATAAGAAACAACTTCCGTAAATGCTGATTTTTCATGCACTTTCATACTTAATACAGCGGTGTAGATGATCGCCACTAAGACCATCCCCATTGCTTGTGGCAAGAAAGCGTGCATTCCGTCGATGGTTGTTGCTTGAGGTGCTGCGGAATATGCCCAATACCCAATCTCTCCGACTGCTAATAATAAAACCGCTTTTTTCAGTAGACTGCTATTTTCTTTGGTTTTTTTCTCAGTCCAAACAGTCATCCATGCGCCTAAAATAATCAAGATCAATGCTAATCCACCAAGAATCTTCGCTGTCGTTCCTGGCCAATTGCCTAGCGCAAAAACACCCCATAATGAAGCCCCAAGTAATTGAAAAGCTGTGGTGATAGGCATTGCACGTGACGAGCCAATCAGTGTGAAAGATTGAAAAGTAATGATTTGAGCAGTCGCCCAGCCTACACCGGAAAGAATAGAAAAGACAAGATCCATTCCAGATGGCAGTGCTATGCCATTGATCAGGGCAAAAATAAGTGCGAATATCAAAGTTCCTATTGTTGATCCTAAAATCTGGTTCACAGGACGTCCACCGATCTTCGAAGCAATCGTTGGATAAAGTCCCCAACCTAGTAATGGTCCTAATCCGATCAATAATGCTGTTGCATTCATTTATTACATCTCCTTTTTTAGAATACGACGCCACTTTCTAACAAGATATTCGCATAAGGAGTCATCTCACCTGTGCGAATAAATGCGTGACAATTGTTTAACTCGGTTTTCATTTCACTATGCGGAATAAACGTGATCGGTGTCTCCGGCATTTCTTTTTGGATTTCTAGAAGGATGTCAGGATTCTCTTTTTTGATTTCCTCTGCTAGATAAATACGTTGCACCTCTAATTCTGACAACACATTGCGTAAGACTTCCATAAAGCTAGGAACCCCTTGCGTGACTGCTAAATCGATTTTTTCAGTGGTCATAGGTACAGGCATTCCTGCATCTCCAATACTCAATTTATCAAAATGTCCCATTTGTGCAATCACTCGTGAGATATCAGAATTGATTACTTTCGTTTTTTTCATTATTTGTTCATCCTTTCCTCAATCAGATTAATTCATGTTTATACGGAATAGAAGGCTGTGCACCAAAACGTTGAACAGTCACAGAAGAGGCTTTATTACCATAGCGGATTGCTTCTTCTAGGTTACTGAAGTCTTTGGCTAATACACTGCTCATCGCGCCAATAAAGGTATCCCCAGCAGCCGTTGTATCTACTGCATGGACTTTAAAAGCTGGTACGATCCCACTAGCGCCGTCAGCAATATCATAATAAGCGCCTTTACTTCCGATCGTGATGATCACCGCTTCAATACCTAATCCATGAAAGACTTGTGCCGCCTCTTTTAGACTTTTTTCATCGGTAATAGTAATGCCTGTTAAGATCTCCGTTTCTGTTTCATTTGGAATGATCATATCCGTTACTGCTAATAACTCGTCAGGAACATTTTCTAGCGCCGGTGCCGGATTCAAGATCGTTTTCACGCCAGCTTCTCGAGCGATTTTGAATGCTTCGATCGTCGGTTCTATAGCGCTTTCAAACTGAGCAATAATAAAATCACTTTTTTGGATGATTGTTTTATTTTCTTGTACTTGTGCTACGGTAAACGCATTGTTTGCACCAGCATGGATCATGATACTATTTTCACCTTGGTCATCAACAATGATATACGCTTGTCCAGTCGCTTGATTTTCTAATGTCGCTACACCAGATAAATCAATTTCTTCTTGTTCAAGTAATTCTGTCATCGTTTTTCCTGCTTCGTCTTTACCCACGCCACCAATAAAGTAAGTTTTTGCCTCCGAACGTCTAGCAGCAACCGCTTGGTTGGCTCCCTTTCCTCCACCAGCTGAAAAAGTTTCTTTCGTATGGATCGTTTCTCCAGGTTTTGGCATATAAGTCACACGGATGGTTCGATCTAAATTGATGCTTCCGATAACTGTAACAGTATTCATCGTTTTCCCTCTCCTTTAACAAGAAAATCATTTTAACGTTCTATTAAAACGTTTTAACTCTACGAGAAGAATATAACATATTTTGTAAGTGATTTCAACAAGCAACTTTTCATCGATAAAACTAACTGTAATTGGTACCTTCTTTGTTCTTATATCACTAGATCAGTGATAGCTCATCACTGATCTAAAAAAAAGCGCCAACCAAAAATAGCAAGTCCATTTTCGGTTGGTACGCTTTATTGTTATCGCTGAACCTAGCAACGACAGTTTTATCTTATTATTTTTTTCCTGGCTCAGAAGCGATGATCGAAAGTTCTCCTTGAACTTTCCACTCCGTGATATCGCTTGGTAAGATCGCACTTGTTCCTTTTTCTAGTGAGTAGGTTTGGTTACCTATCACCAATTCTCCCGCACCATCAATAACTGTCATCAATGTATACGGTGCTTGTTTTTTAAAGGATGTGATCCCTTTGATGTCCCACTCGTAGACGTTGAAAAATTCTGTTTCTACGTAAGTGACGATCGAAGAGTTCCCTTGACGGATCTCTTTGATCTGTAATTCAGGAGCTTTTGCTGGTACTGTTGTTACGTCGACTGATTGTTGGATGTGTAATTCCCGAGTGTTTCCTTGGTCGTCTTTGCGATCATAATCATAAACACGATAAGTTGTGTCTGAACTTTGTTGTGTTTCTAAAATCATGATCCCTTTACCAATTGCATGGATCGTTCCACTTGGTACGTAGAAAAAATCACCTTTTTTGACAGGAACTTTTTTCAATAAGTCATCCCAGCGACTATCTTGGATCATTTCGGCTAATTCTTCACGTGTTTTTGCATGATGACCATAGATGATCTCTGCACCTGGTTCGGCATCAATGATGTACCAGCACTCTGTTTTTCCTAGCTCTCCTTCATGTGCCATACCATAAGCATCATCTGGATGGACTTGAACAGATAGATCATCTTCTGCATCTAAGATTTTGATCAATAACGGAAAAACTGGTTCTGTTGGATGGCCGAATAATTCTTTATGTTCTTTCCATAGATCATCTAGTTTCCAGCCTTTGAATGGGCCATTTTCAACGACACTCACGCCATGAGGATGCGCACTGATTGCCCAATCTTCCCCAATTTTATCATTTGGGATATCAAAGCCAAAAACAGTACGTAAGCGACTGCCTCCCCAGATTTTTTCTTGAAAAACAGGTTTTAAAAATAATGGTTCTTGCATACGTCAAACTCCTCTCAATTTTCAATTGCTATTATAGCATTATTTTCAGTGTAACGCTTTCTCTTGTAAATAAATTTCAATGATTTCATCCCGACATTTTAGATATTCTTCCCGATGATCGTTTGGATGTAGGCGATTGGACAGAAAAATGAAGGCTTCTTGATCGATTGGGTCGATCAATAGAAATGTCCCTGTATAGCCTGTATGGAATAGTAATGGATGGCCATCCTTTTTATCTTGTTTTAAATCCCATCCGAGTGAGCGACCACCTTTACCAGTTGGCGTATGATCAGCCAATAAGGAACGGATGGTTGTCTCTTCCAAAAAATGACCAGAATCTAACTTTCCGTATTGCAGATACATCCGGACAAACTTCTCACAATCCGCAAGATCAATAAATAGACCAGCATTACCTGCATGTTCTGCTAACACTCGTGCTTTTGGATCATGGGTCAAGCCATGGATCACCTCACCAGAAGGAAGTTGTTCAGTCGGAACGATCCGTTCTGAAGGACGTGGTAAGAATAAGCTATTCATCATTCCTAACGGTGCTAGTACTTGCTCTTCAAAAAGCTCGACCGCCTCTTCCTGGAAAATCTCCTCTAGCATCAATCCTAAAAGAATCGTGCCTGCATCCGTATAGCGAACTTCGATTCCTAATTGATCGCCTGGTTGAAGTTTCAAATAAGCTTCAATCAATTCTGTTTGTGATAGACGATCTCGATCAGGAATAAATGTCTGGATGTCTGAGGTATGTGTCAATAAGTGGCGAATCGTGATCGTTTGATTCTCAAAAGTCGGCAAGTACGTATGCAAAGGTTCATCTAATTCAACTTTCCCGTCTTCGATCAATCGCAAGACCAGACTTGTCGTTGCAATCACTTTTGTCAGGGAGGCTGCATCAAAGAGCAAATCTTCGGTCATTGGTCTGATTATAGGAATGATCTGCGCATCACCTGCGATCACTTTTTTAATCTGATCCCCTTTCATAAAAGCAGCGACGACCCCTGGATAATATCCCTCATTCATTTTTTTTAGTATATATTCTTTCGTTTTAGCGTACATAGTTTCTCCTTATTTATCTCTGGATATGCTTGTTTGCTCCCCAAGCATAATTCTTTCTTCCATAAGAATCAATTGTTTTTCTCATTTATCCCAGTATTCAGTGGCTGACATAAAAAAGCAGGAAACTTTCAGCATCAGCTGAATTTTTCCTGCTTTTTCCAACGGACGAGCAATCGACTGATCCTAGCCACTGTTCATTGGATAACATTAGTTGCTTTTGTTTCGTCCACGAACCACCATTCGATGCCAATTGCATCATACAAAGTCAAAACTTTTTGTTTTTTGTCAATGTAAAAATCGATCGTTTCTGTGTTCAAATGTGCAATCAGACGTTGCATACTCTCTGGGTCAACAACAAATTTCAAAAAGTCTAATCCTAAGATTTCATCAGTCGGTAAGGCAATCACTGGACTCTCAGCTTGAGTCAGTCCTACATGAAAATCACCTTTATTCAAGATAAATTCTTTTTCTTCCTCTTTATGCACAGTCAGACCTAAAAGCTCTGATAAAAATTCTCGTTCCTTTTCCATATCTAGTACATTTAGGTGGACTTTTTGGAAATAAGTACCAGCAGATAATTTCTTAAAGCGTTCATTTGATTGTCTTAATAGTGCTTCTTGGTCTAATTGTTCCACCGCTTGTTCTTGTGAAGTATGAGTCTCTTCATGATAGATCTCTAACATATTGCCTTCAGGATCTTTCAATAAAATACCGATTCTGCCATCACTTTCCAGTGCTTCTTCGATCGTTTGATTCGTTTGGCGAATGCGATACAGCACATCTGCCATTTCTTCTAATGTTGGAATGATCAAAGAAAAGCGATTGAGCTTTTTGATTTCCCCAAAGTGATCATTTGCTCGTGGACTTTCCTCTAATAATAACATCTCGCTGTCATTTTCTACTGTACCGAAAATCGCTAATTCATTTTCTTCTCTCTTTAAATCGAAACCAATCGTGTCTCTATAAAACTCGATCATTTTATCACGGTCTTTTACACGTATCGCAATACTTTTCAAATAAGTAGTAGACCCCAAATCAAAAACTTTCATAATTTCTTGCTCCCCTCTACGTTAAGCTTTATTTTAACGATGCTTCTCTTTTCTTTCAAGCAATATCTTATTTTTTGTTGAATTAATTCTCAGATTGTCTTATTTTTTAGCTAATTATCAGAATGGGAAGGGAAAATCATTCTATATGTAAGAAAAGCGGCGAATCTTTGATAAAACTTTTTTATCTTTTTAAACGCCGCTTTCCCATAATCCTATAAAGATTATTATAACTTATTTTATCTTATTATGAAGCTTCTTCTGTAAACTGACTATTATACAGATCAGCATAGAACCCATCTTTTTCCATGAGTGTATCATGGTTTCCTGTTTCAACGATCGATCCTTGGTTCATCACGATAATATTATCCGCATCACGAATCGTTGATAATCGATGCGCAACTACAAAACTTGTACGATTTTTCAATAAACGGTTCATCGCTTTTTGAATCAAAATCTCCGTACGAGTATCGACACTTGAGGTTGCTTCATCCAAGATCAAGACATCTGGATTTGCTAAGAATGCTCGGGCAATCGTAATCAATTGACGTTGACCTTGTGAGATATTGCTTGCATCTTCATTTAAGATCGTATCATACCCGTCAGGTAATTTGCGGACAAATTCATCGACATGGGCAGCTTTCGCAGCTTCGATCACTTGTTCATCCGTTGCATCATCATTTCCATACTTGATATTGTCATAGATCGTTCCAGTAAATAACCATGTATCTTGTAGTACCATTGAAAATTGCGCACGTAATACATCACGAGAAACATCTCTCGTATCGACACCGTCATACCGAATGCTTCCGCCTGAAACATCATAAAAACGTTCCAATAGATTGATCAAAGTCGTTTTACCAGCCCCCGTCGGACCAACAATAGCGACCATTTCACCTGGCTTCACATCCAAATTGAAATCTTTCATCAATAAGTGATCTGGCGTATAACCAAACTGCACATTTTCAAAACGAACTTTGTACGGTGTATTTTCTTCGACTGGTAAACCAGATTTTTCATTTGTCATCTCTTCTTCATCTAGGACTTCAAAGACACGTTCAGCCGAAGCTACTGTTGATTGGATCGTATTCATCAAGCTTGCCAATTGTGTGATCGGTTGAGAAAATTGTGTCGTATATTGCAAGAATGCTTGTACATCCCCTAATGCCATATTCCCATTGGCTACTTTGATCCCACCAAGCACAGCCACAAAGACGTACCCTAGATTTTTTACGAAATTCATCAATGGCATGATGATCGCAGAAATAAACAGTGCTTTCCAACCAGAGGCATATAAATTTTGGTTTTCAATCTCAAAAACTGCTTGGTCTTTTGCTGTATGGTTGAACGTTTGGACGATCGTATGTCCAGCATAGGTTTCTTCGACTTGGTTGTTCAATAATCCTAAACTCTTTTGTTGATCCGCAAAGAAAACTTGTGATTTCGGTGCAATGATCATCACGATGATCAAGCTCAATGGAATCATCAACAACGCCACTAATGTCAGTTGCCAGCTGATGGATAGCATCATAACGATGACCCCGATCAGTGTGACCGCACTTGTGACAAATTGAGTCAAGTTTTGTTGTAACGTGCTGGCGATATTATCCATGTCGTTGATTGCTCGAGACATGATATCCCCATTCGTATGTGTATCATAATAAGAGATCGGCACACGATTCATTTTTGTCTCTAAATCATGTCTTAACTCATATACCGTACGTTGTGACACGCGAGTCATAATGAACTGTTGCAAGAAGTTGAACACGGCAGAAATCAAGTACATGACAATCACTGTCGCAATGATTTGACCAATTTTGTCAAAATCAATTGGGAATTTCGTGACTTGTTGCCCTTCTTGCATTTGTCTTGCGCCAAGCATCACACCGTTAAAAATTTCTGTGGTTGCTTTCCCTAATACTTTTGGTGTCTGGATTTGGAAGACGACAGCTGCAATCGCTAAGACAAATACAGCAATGATCGCTACTAAACGCTTAGACATATAGCCGAATAACCGGCGAACAGTGCCCCAAAAGTTTTTTGGTTTTTCTCCTTTAGCACCAATGTTACGTCCTGGTCCCCCACCCATTGGTCCTTGAGGAGGTCGATTGTTTCCTTTACTCATGCTAAATCCTCCTCTCTCAATTGTGAGTTGACGATTTCTTTGTATGTTTCATTTGTTGCTAGTAATTCTTTATGCGTTCCTTTTCCAACAAGTTTTCCTTCATCTAATACTAAGATCGTATCTGCATCCATGACGGTACTTACTCGTTGCGCCACTAAAACGGTGATACTTTCTGTCATATTTTCTTTTAGTGCTTGACGGAGTTTCGCATCTGTTTTAAAGTCTAGTGCTGAGAATGAATCATCAAAGACATAGATGTCGGCTTCTTTTACTAAGGCACGCGCAATGGCTAATCGCTGTCTTTGTCCACCAGAGAAATTTCCGCCGCCTTGTTCGACATGACTATCTAAACCATCTTCCATTTCAGAAACAAAGTCTTTTGCTTGGGCGATCTCTAATGCTTTCCAAATCATCTCATCTGTTGCGTCTTCTTTCCCATATTGCATATTCTCACGAATCGTTCCAGAAAAAAGGACAGCTTTTTGGGGAACAAATCCCATCAATTCACGCAAGTTATATTGCGTCATATCAGTGATGCTCGTTCCGTTAATCGCGATCTCACCCGATTCAATATCATACAAACGTGGGATCAGATTCACTAAAGTCGTTTTTCCTGAACCTGTACCACCAATGATAGCTACGATATCGCCAGATGACGCTTCAAAGTTGATATCTTCCAACGCTAGTTTTTCTGCGCCGTGGTAACGGTAATTCACCTGTTCGAATGACAAACTTGCGTCTTTTCCAGCTAAAGCAACCGTTTCTGGTTGTTCTGGATCAACGATACCCGCGTCTTCTTCTAGTACTTCATTGATCCGATCAGCCGAAGCTTGGGCACGAGGAACCATGATAAAGATTGCTGATAGCATCATGAAACTAATCAAAATTTGCATCGCATAAGTCATGAAGGCAATCAGATTTCCGACCTCTAATGTCATATCCGCTATGTAGTGCCCACCAAACCATGTGATCGCTACGTTCGTCCCACTCATGATCAACGTCATCAATGGCATCATCAATGCAACAATCGTGTTGACTTTGATTGCCGTATTTGTATAATCCTTATTCGCTAAATCAAAACGATTTTCTTCAAAACGTGTTTTGTCAAACGCCCTGATGACACGTACACCGGTTAATCCTTCACGAAAAACAAGGTTTAAGCGGTCCGTTTTCTTTTGCATGCTCTTGAATAGAGGAACAGCAAAATACATAATACCACCGATCAAAATGATCATGACAGGAATCACGACTAAGAAAATTCTTGTCAGTTGATGGTCCTTTTGATAAGCAAGGATACTTGCCCCAACAAGAGTGATGGGTGCATTGATCATCATCCGTAAAAACATTTGCATCACCAATTGGATCTGCGTCACATCATTCGTTGTACGAGTGATCAATGAAGCTGTTCCATACTTGTCGAATTTGTCTTTCGTCAAATTTTCGGCTTTTTGATAGACTTCTGTTCGTAATTGTTTTCCTAACTTTTGAGATTCTCGTGTAGCAAAAAACGTATTGGCAATGGCGGCTAAAATACTGATCAAAGAAAATCCGATCATGACAAATCCCGTCTGCCAAATATAGTCGACGTCACCTTTTGCTACGCCTTTGTCAATAATATTAGATGTTAACGTTGGCAAATACAGATCTGCTAACACTTGAATAATCATAAAGACCGTTGCAGCGATTGCTGAGGTCAATGAAATTCGTTTGACAATTTTTAGCATTCGTTCCCCTTCTTTCTATTTATAAGCGCCATCTTTTATCCATGACAGTTTTAGATTGAATTCTGCAATGGCTTGTTCAACAGAATACTCCTCAGAGGTTGAAAATGATTTATAGGCATGAGCAATCGTTGTAAACAGTGTACTCATGACTAACTGAAACAATAATTCCATTTCATGGTCATCTTTTACTCTAAGATTGGAACGATCAATCAAACCAATCAACTCTTTGGACGCTTTTTTATGATTTTTATGTGGTGATGGACGATGTCCTTGTGGATGCGGCACGACTTTTCGTGAGGCACGGTAATCCATGTGCATAAAAAGATGTTTATAAAACGCGGCATTTTCACCTTCTAGAATATCTCGAATCATTTTCCCAAAATAAAGTTCAAAACCGATAAATAAGTCTCCATTCGATTCTTTGATTAGTTGGATCATATTTTTTGTACTATCGCTACGAACGGTTTCAAAATAATAAAAATAAAGATCTTCTTTATCTTCAAAATATTGATAAAAACTACCTCTAGAGATCCCCGCAAGTTTCACGATTTGTGCAATCGAAGCTTCATTCAATGGTACTCTTGAAAATTCGACCCTGGCAGCTTCTAAAAGTCTTTGCTGTTTTTCTTCAGGTAGATGAAAAAAAGTCTGTGTCGGCATCGTTGATTCCTCCCTACATAAAAATGACACACCGTCATATGACACCTTGTCATTATAACACCATCTGATTGTTTTGCAAGTCATTTACATTTTTTTTCATAATTATTAAAAAAAGAATAAATCGAGTAAAAAGATTTGTTTCTTCTATTCTATACATCTAAAATAGGATCATTATATAAAAAGGATGAACGCCATGATCAAATCAATAACCGTCCACGAACTCTATTTCGTCAATCAAAAGAAGGATGTTGTAATTCTAGATGTCCGAAAAACGAATGAGTATATAAAAAAACACCTAAGTCATTCGATATCCATCCCTATTACCAGTTTGCCAGCCCAATTAAATAATCTCGATACAAAAAAACAGTACTACATTGTCGGAGCATCTAACCATTCAGCACAAGAAATCACTAGTTACCTAATAGAAAACGGATTGCAAGCAACTTATGTGATCGACAACATGAAGTTATTTGAAAGTCGTGAATTAACTAGTCCTCTTTGATCGTACTGGAAAATAACTTACTTTTTATCAGTAAAAATACTTGATAGCCTTTTCTGTTTCAAGTAAACTGGTATTGTTAGCAGTAAAGTTAACAATTACGACTAAAGGAGAGAGATTATGGCATCAGTATTAGTAATCAAAGGACATCCACTAACTGCACAAGAATCACGTTCAGTTAACGCATTAACTAGTTTTTTAACTAGCTACAAAGAAAATCATCCAAACGACGAGGTAACTGTTTTAGACCTTTATCGTGATGATATCCCAGAAATTGATGAAGAATTGCTTTCTGGATGGGAAGCGCTTCGTGCAGGTGCAGATTTCTCTAGTCTATCTGAAAACCAACAACAAAAAATTGCTCGTTTCAACGAATTGACAGAGCAATTCCTAGCAGCAGATAAAATCGTTATTGCCAATGCTTTATGGAATTTGAACATTCCTACAAAATTAAAAGCTTGGTTTGATACAGTCAATGTTGCTGGTAAAACTTTCAAGTATACTGAAAATGGTCCTGTTGGCTTAGTTACTGGTAAAAAAGCACTACACATCCAATCAAATGGCGGAATCTACAATGGACAAGATTTTGCTTCTCAATATGTAAAAGCAATCTTGAACTTTGTCGGCATCGATCAAGTCGACCAATTATTTATCGAGGGGATCGACTATACACCTGATCGTGCAGAAGAATTGATGCAAGCTGCCTTAGATAAAGCAACTGCATTCGGTAAAGACTTCTAGTCACTATTAGGTAAATCTTTCTCTTAAAATGTTGAGAAAAGAAAAAGGATTTCATGAACATTCACAATAAATGTTCATGAAATCCTTTTTTATTTGTTGCAAAGTGGCTGATTTGCGATGCTAAAATTCATTAATAACCATATCTAATACTAGAAATAGCCATCAGTTCACGTAGCTTTTCGGATTGATGCTCGTTGAGAGAGGCGCCATCTTTTTTCAATGCATTAGATATATCTAAGTTCATACGGCTTAGAATGAACGGCACTGATGCTCCATCATTTTGTAATTTTTCTAGATAAGCGTGTAAAACCTCTCTAAGCGATTCATTTCCAAGGTCTAACGCTAAATCAGCTATCAATTCATTAATGATTGTTTCTGCTGTTTTGCGTCGATCGTTTCCACCAGAAAACCATCTTAGATGACTCATTCACTGTTGCTCCTTCTCTTAATTTCAAGGAATATTACTATAGTCTTACGCAAACTAAACCTTGGTTGAAATCAGATGTTATTAAAAGAAAGAGTTCAAAAAACATCTATTTGTTTTTTGAACTCTTTCTTGAACCAACTAAATAGGCAATGGAGAATCCGAAGAACATACCTAAAGTAATCCACCATTTGAATGGACGATTTAATAGATAGGATAAGCCCCAGTTTAAAAGTAGTGACAAAAGAAACGCACCAAAAATCATTTTCAACTCTTTCATGCGTCTCCCATTTTTATCGAACTAAACAGCTTTGGCATGCTAGCGTGTTAGTTCAAGATAAGATAGAAATCATTTTACTCTCGGCTATATTTCCTTCTTTAATTTTCAACATTACGAACATAGTCATCAAAATACTGGATCAAATCACTTTTGATCTTTTGGTATTCTTCTTCACTATACTCTTTGTCTTCGATTTTTCCTTGAAAAAACGGAATCTCTAATTCTTCGCGTAAACGGTCTAATACTTCTTCTTTATTCATGTCACTACTCCTTAATCAAAGTAAACACAGACACACTCAGGTGCATAGATGTCTTTTTGGATCAATGTCAATTCTCCAGTTGTAGCATCACGTTTGTACAAGGTAAGATTATCCGTATTCTGGTTGGCAGATACCACGTAATCATTTTCTGGATCTAAGGCGAAATCTCTTGGGAAATCTCCTTCAGTTGAGATTGTCTGTACGTGTTCTAAATGTGAACCTTCTTCATTCACAGCGAATACAGCAATCGAATTATGTCCCCGATTTGATGCGTAGACAAAACGTCCATCGTTTGAAATACGGATGGCAGCCCCACCATTTTCTTCGGTGAATCCTTCAGGCAATGTGCTGATTTTTTGCACTTCTTTGAATTCGCCTGTTGTTTCATCATAGGAAAGAACACGAACTGTACTATCTAACTCACCAAACAAATAGACGAATTGATTATTAGGATGAAAAACTAAATGACGTGGGCCGGTTCCTGGCTCTACTTCTAATACAGCTTTTACAGCTAATTTCCCATTTTCATCGACATCATATGTGTACACACGATCAGTTCCTAGATCACAGACAGCTAATCGTTGGTCAGGTGTTAAGTCTGTGTAATGGACATGGGCATGATCTTGGTTTTTGTGTGGACCAGTCGGTTCTTGATGAAAGACTGCATCTGTCGCCTCTAAACTACCGTCTTCAGTGATACGATAAACATTGACTTCTCCTTTATGATAATTTGCGCCATAAACCAGTTGGCGTTGCTCATCGACTGTCACGTAACACAAAGGTGCGCCGGCTTCTGTTACCGCATTCAAAAAATTATATGAATGATCGTATGCACCGACTCCACCTAACCCATCGACACTTGTTACTGTGTAAAGATTACCTGCATCGCTTTTTGCCACATACGTTGGGCTATTTTCTTTTGTCACTAACGTTAGATTCTCTAAAGTGCCTTTATCTGTATCTAATTCGATTTGATAAATTCCTTCACTTTTTCGTCTTGTATATGTTCCTAGAATGATTTTTTTTATCATTTTGATCCTCCTCAAATTAAGAATTCTAATTTATTCTATCATACATCCATTCATGTCGTTAATCAAAGAGAATATGTTATACTGTTTTTGTAACCATAGAATCATTGATTTTTTAGGAGTAAAGGAGAGAAATGAGATGACTCAAGCAACGATAACAGAAATTGGCACGTCAGCAATCAATTCAGAGGAACCTATGCTGATTTTATTCGATCAGTCGGCAACATCCGCGTTGCGTGACTATACGATCATTCAAGAATTTAGTACAAAAGAGAATTTTTCACTTAATCAAGGTGATCAAATTTCTTTTGATCATCAAGAATATACCATCGAACATGTTGGTCCGTTGGCCAATGAAAACTTAACAACGGTTGGTCATGTGACTCTGGTTTTTGAACAACCACCAGCAGGTGACAGAATCGTCAATGGAATCTATTTGTCCCCTTATCAACTACCAGAAATCACTGTCGGCACGACCATCGACTATAAGCAGGTGAACTAATGGAAGAGGATAAAAAAAGAAAAATCAAACCTGTTTCATGGTTTTGGCGTTGGTTTTTGAATAATCAAGTAGTCACGGCTTTATTAGTCGTTCTTTTGGTCTTACTGATCGTTTTCTTATTTACGAAAGTCTCTTATCTTTTTGAGCCCATTTGGCAGTTTCTAGCAATCGTTAGTTTACCGATCATTCTATCAGGTATCTTATATTACCTGATGAATCCTGTCGTCGATTATTTTGAAAAGAAAAATATTCCAAGGCTCTATAGTATCATCGGTTTATTTATACTTGTTGTCGCTTTGATCGTCTGGGGAAGTGTAGTGATCATCCCGAAAATCCAAGAACAAACCGTCAGCTTTGTCAGCAATTTTCCACAATACGTCGAGACCATCGATGACAAATTAACCGAGATTTTTCGTGATCCACTATTCAGTCAATTTAGAGAGCAACTGGAAAATACAGGCGATCAGTTTATGAATTCTGCTGGCGATATTTTACAGAATCTATCAAAAAGCACCGTTCAAAGCTTAGGGAGTTTTGTTGGCGCTGTAGCTACGATCGTTGTTGCCGTATTGACGATGCCGTTTATTTTATTTTATCTGTTGAAAGATGGAAAACAATTAGCACCTTATTTGGTCAAGTTCTTACCCACTCGTATGAGAGTGCCTACGTTAAAAGTCTTAGGTGAGATGAACAGCCAAGTCTCTTCTTATATTCGTGGACAGCTGACTGTGGCTTTCGCAGTTGCGGTGATGTTCATGATCGGATTTGCAATCATCGGGTTAGATTATGCTGTCACTTTAGGAATCATTGCCGGTTTCTTGAACTTGATCCCTTACTTAGGTTCATTTTTAGCGATGATCCCTGCGGTATTTTTAGCCATCGTTGCAGGACCGATCATGTTGGTCAAAGTATTGATCGTTTTCGCCTTAGAGCAAACCATCGAAGGCCGTTTGATCTCGCCACTTGTACTTGGCAATCAGTTGTCGATCCATCCAGTGACGATTTTACTTGTCCTATTAACATCCGGAAAATTATTTGGTGTGGTCGGTGTGATTTTAGGGATACCTGTCTATGCCGCAGCGAAAGTATTGATTTCTCACATTTTTGAATGGTACACTACGATTTCTTCCCTTTATGAAGAAAAGCAACAAGAATAAATGAAAAGCCGAGATGATCGAGAATAGGAACCCTATTTTCAGTCGTCTCGGCTTTTTGATTATTTCATCAATAAGTTAGTCATTTTTTGGATTGCTGCGGAAATATCATCTGTCGCTTGGTCTTGTTTTGCTTCTGACGCATCAAATTGTTCAGCGTTGATGCCTTTTTCTGGTTGGATGCTTTGAGTCATTTCTTCACAACCAGCTACATAATTTTTGTAGGCTTTTTCAAAGTTCTTATGGATACCCATTACTTTGGCTGGTGGACGCAACGTACTGATTTTCTTTAGCATATTGCGATATTTTTCAGTACCTTGGTCAAATAGCTCAACCGTCTCAACAAGCTCGGATTGCGTTAGTTCAGCTGTTTTCTTTTGATCGATTGCTTCTCTGATTTTTTCATATTTTGGGTGCATCGTTTCGCCGATTGCTTCTGTTTCTTTCACGATTTTATCGACTGTCTGCACGTAATAACCGAGATTCGGTAACATAGGTTTTCCTACTTTCTTCTTTTTCTTTCTCTATTTTACCTGTTTATTCTAGTAGAAAACAAGTCATTACATCAATAAAATGTTATTTTTATCGTTTATTTTTCATAAAATCCTGCATCCAAACTATATTGTTCTCCTGAAACTAGATCATATTGGATCAAGCGATACGCCTCGTATACTTCCTCTTGCGCCTGATTCAACTGAGCTTCTTTTCCCCATTGGCCATTTTGAAAATACAGTTCTCGTTCGAACGCGGGAATAGCCGACTCCATTTCAAGCAGTAATTGATAAAAACCAGTGGTCTTTTGATTCGTTTGTTCTAAAAGATTCGCTGCAAAATAAAAAGGGCTAGTGACAGCATCATTGGTTTCACCTTTCTCTAACTCACCTGCTGTATCGAACATGAGAAACTCTGTCTGATGTAAGGCTTGTTTCTCATTTTTATTTTTGATCTCGTCCGAATAGATCCCCGGTAAATGATCTCCCCAAAAAACGACTAGTGTTCTTCTTGGCGTATCTTTCAGCGCTTCAGTGAATGCTTTCAATGCTTGACTACTATAGGCAATATCTTGCAAATAATTGTTGAGTGTATCTGTTCCAGTATCATCTTCTGTTGTAGCCGAAAAATCTAATTGCGAATACTTGCCTGCATAAGGCATATGGGTCTGCATCGTGACCAAATGGACAAACTGAGGCGTTTGCTCATCTTTTAATAAGTCTAAAATTTCTTTATAGGCAGACTCATCTGAAATATATGGATTATTATCAATGGTATCAGTGTAAGTCATATTTCCCTCGCTGATAAACGAATCAAACCCTAGCGTCTGATAGACATCTTCACGTTTATACATCGATGTATTATAAGGATGGATCGCCGTTGTTCGGTAGTTTTGTGCATTGAGCGTGGAAACAAGCGATGGTAATTGATCCAGCTTGGGAACGAGCATCGTATATGGTGTGGTCATTTGACCATTGAATAGCGCCATGGATAGACCCGTTAAGGCTTCAAACTCAATATTTGCTGTTCCACCACCATAATTTTGCGAAAGCATTCGGCCACTATAGGTTTGATTTGCCACTTCACGATAGTCAGCTAAGGGATCACCGGTCACCGTGACACCATTTAGATGACTTGGATCAGAAAAGCTTTCACTCATCACATAAATGATATTTGGCTGCTCATCACTTGCTGTTTGATTTTTTTCGTCTGCGATTGCTTGATATTTTTCAGTGATTTCATTGATTTTTTCTTTTGAATAACCTTCTGGTCGTTCCATCGGTTCAACTTTTAGATTGTACAAAAAGCCACCAATAAATCCTGTATTATAATAATTCATTTTTTGACTATAAGGAATCCACAAAGCCGTTTGATTATAAGCTTTACGCAACAAATTATTGGGATTATTGAAGTTACTAAAATAACCCATCATTGCAACGGTCATGATTAAAGTCAAGATACGATAGATTTGGAATGTTCGATCTTTTTTGAAACTACGGACAATTGCCCAGACCACTCCACCAAAGGCAAGGATCGCTAGTAGAATCAACCCAATAAAAATCGGTGTTCCGGTCATGTCTTTGAGTAAATTGAACTCTGTGATCATCTTTAAGTCATCTGGATAGATTGGTTCTTGACGATAGCTCATTTTCAAGTAATTTGCAAAACCTAATATACCGATACTTACGAGATAAAAAAGCAGACCAAATAAGTAAGAACCCGCGAAAGCGACCATAAATAAAAAGACAGTAAGTAATACGAAACAAGCAAGTAAAAATTTTTCTGTGTGCCATGAAAAAGCAAATTTCAAGGCTAAATCAACTGAAAGATTATTCTGGCACCATTGTAAATACAAATTACTTATAAGTATCACTAAGACTGTTACTACCCCCAGAGTAGTGATTCGTAGAATTTTTTGTTGTTTGGTTGAAAACTTATCTAAATGTTTGTTCAAGAGAGCGCTCCTTCACTTTTTCTAAACTACTTTAACGCCTATTTTATTCTAGTCGCTTCACAAATGAAAGTAAAGTTCAAAAAACAAGTAGTCTGAACGACCAATTTTATAAAAAAATAAATAGAAAACAAAAGGAATGAAACTGTGTCTTAGTCTCTCCAGCTCGCAAAGAATAAGCGGTAATAGCCACAATTTTGAACAACAAATTGTGGCTATTACCGCTTATTTCTTGAAGGGCTTTATTGAAATGATGCTCAAATATCAGCCGAATACGCAACTGGTTCACCAAAAACTGGGAATCCCTCTGTGTCCCACGAAAATACTTGTGCGTTGGCATGACGATTGGGATTGTTCAGAGGATCGATTCCTTCATTTTTTTCTGGTCGTGCATGGTAAACTAATACATCTTCTTTGCCATCTTCTGAGAGAGTAAAGGAGTTATGTCCCGGTCCAAACTGCTTATTTTTCTCCGAAGAGACAAAGACAGGTTCAGGATTTTTATGCCAAGAATAACCGTCAAGTAGATCCGCTGACTCTTCTGCCCACAGCAAACCCATTGCATAATTTTCATCCGTGGCACTCCCTGAGTAAGTGATGAATATTTTCCCGTTACGAACCATTACGGCTGGTCCTTCATTGACTGCAAATCCTTGCTTTTCCCAAGAAAATTCTGGGATGGCTAATAATAGTTGTTTTCCGGTCAGTGTCCAAGGATTTGCCATTTCTGATAAATAGAGATTGGAGTTTCCCGGAATACGCGGGTCTAATTGCGCCCAAACATAATACAACTTTCCTTGATGTGTAAAAGTCGTGCCGTCTAAACTAAACGTGTCTGTAGCAGTGATGATTTGCCCTTTTTCTTCCCAATCAGTATTCATTGGGTCAATGGACGTGTTTTCAAGAACGAACATCCGATGGTGATGATCCCGATCACGAATCTCTGCATGATCACTGGCTGCAAAATAGATATACCACTTTCCTTGGATATAATGGATTTCTGGTGCCCAGATCAACTGACTCATGGGTCCAGTTTTAGGTGCATGCCAAACCAGTAACTTTTCTGCATGCTTCAAGCCATCGATCGTTTTCGCACGTCTCAATTCGATGGACTGATAACCAGGTAGAGAACCCGTAAAATAATAGTAGCCGTCCGTATGTTTGTAGATCCAAGGATCGGCTCGTTCAAGGACGATTGGATTAGCATAAGTTGTTTTTTTCATATAGGTTCCTCACATTTTTTTAGTCTGATGACATTCCAAGAATATGCTTCAAGCACCATATGGATCGTGTTCTTTTCATTTACATCGATTACTTGTTCTATCGGCTGGATCGTATTCGGAGCGTCTTTCGTATTTTTATCTAGTAAATGATCACTTTTTACGACTAGTTGGACTGCTTTAGTCTCCAGCTCAAAATCATGCGTTGTCGTAATGGACACTTTCTCTTCTGTGCGATTCACTAGAAACAGTACGATTTCTTGCTCATTTTCGACAACTACGCTATCAATGATCGGCACTTCTTTTCCAGTATCACATTCATATGTGGGACAAAACGTTTGTTGATCTAATACAGTGCCTTTCGCATATTTTGCCAGATGTTGCATCACATAATAGGTCGGATTTACCCATGCGATCCCATTTTTCTCTGTTAGGATAAGCGGGATGGTATTGACTAAAAGCGATTGGCAAGCAATTTTGACACGATCTGCATGCCGTAAAATCGCAAGACCTAACGTGCCGAACAGTAATGTATCTTCCATGGTGAACTGGCACCAATCGATTGGTGACCCCTCTTGGAATTTTTGATAGGTTTGTTCTGGTTGGCTATGAACATTCCATTCATCAAAAGCTAAGTACATCGTCTTGTCACTGCGTAGATAGCCTTTCACATAGTCACACGTCGCAATGATCTCTTCGATTTGTCGATCAAACCGTTCCGCTTTAGCTAAGTAAGTTTTGGTATCTGCTCGCTCATTTTTTGGAGGTTTAGTCAAATCTTCTTCGTCATATTTATCGATGTAATTATGCAAAGCAATATAATCAACGTTTTCATATGCTTCTTCTAAAGCGATTCGGTCCCATTCAGGATAAGACGCTAAGCGTGGCGTCGAACTACCGACTAAAATCGTTTCGATCGATTCATCGACTAATTTCATCGCTTTGGCAGATTCATTGGCTAACCTGCCATACTCATAGGCACTTTTTGCGCCAATTTGCCAAGGACCGTCTAACTCATTTCCTAAGCACCAAAGTTTCACGTTAAAAGGTTGCTCTTGTCCGTTTTGTTTGCGTAACTCACTCCAAGAGGTTCCTTGAGGAAAATTACAATACTCTACTAGATTACGCGCATCATCGATTCCTTTTGTGCCTAGATTCACCGTCATGATTGGCTCCGCTTCTACCATGTCTAACCATTTGAAAAATTCATGTAGCCCGAATGTATTTGGTTCGATTCCTTGCCATGCAAGATCGATTTTTTTTGGACGCTCGGTGACTGGACCAATCGTATCTTGCCAGTCATATCCTGAAGTAAAATTCCCTCCAGGATAACGGATCACCCCTAAAGACAGTTCTTTTACATAAGAAAGCACGTCCTGTCGAAAGCCATTCTTATCCGCGGTCGGATGTTCTGGTTCAAATATTCCGTTATACACGACACTTCCCATATGTTCAACAAAAGAACCGAAGAGTCGTGGACTGATAGCTCCTTTAGAAAATCCTTGACGTACCTTTAATTCAACTTTTTTCATTGCCACACTCCTTTCCTATTTATGTTTCCCACTAAATGATTGATCAACCACCAAACCCCACCTGCTAATACAAAAATAATCGGCGGAAACATAAACACAAGCACAAGAAAAACTAATAATATGCCACAACATACAAGATTCTTCAAAAAGTTGGTCAACACCCACAACGTACTTTCTTGAAAAAGTTCCTTTCCGGAAAGAGCGTCATTTTGGGCAAGAGAACTACACCAAGAAAGTAAAAACATCGTAAAAACCAACATTGTTACATACCCACAAATCACTAACCAAATAGCAGATTCTTGCAAAATAAGATTCATCGCAAAATAACTGATGATGGTCACGCAACTCATCACTAATTGAAGGAAAAACTTACGCTTAAAGCCCTGAAAAAAGGAATAGCAAACATGCCCTGATTCGCCATTCTTCCATTTATTCAACGCTGTAAAGACCCCTGTTGTGGCTGGTACTACTGTGACTAAAGGCAAAGAAACGACGACCCATAAAATCCCTAATAAGATATGATCGGAAATTTGGATCAATTGACCATACCATTTTGTTTCGACTAATTTCATCTTCTCACTCTTTCATGCCAGACATTGCAGTTCCTTGTACAAAGTATTTTTGAGCAAAAATATAAATGATCAACAATGGCAACATCGAAATAACTGTTCCTGCCATCACCGGTCCATAAAATGATATATTTTGTCCGGTGAATAAAGCTAATCCTGCAGGTAACGTCCGCATTTTCGAACTTGTTGTCAAAATCAGTGGATACAATAAATCATTCCAACTGTTCATCAACGTAAAGATTGCTAGTGATAGAAGTGTTGGCTTGCTCAAAGGCAACATGATCTTCAAGAAAATCTTGAACTCACCTAACCCGTCAATACGTGCGGCTTCTTCCAATGAATCTGGTAAAGTCACAAAAAACGACCGCATCATAAATATCCCAAAAGCAGTAGTCATCCGAGGAATGATCAATCCGGCATACGTATCTAACATACCTAAAAAGTTTGCTTGGATGAACAGTGGGATCATGAAGACTTGAAATGGGATCATCATCGTTAACAAAACAAAGTAAAACAACACCGATTTCCCTTTGAAGCGCATCCGAGCAAAAGCATACCCTGCAAGAGAATCAAAGAAAACAGAAGTGATCACTGTCCCACCTGCAAAGATCACTGTGTTTTTGATGTAATCTAACAACGGAATAGTCGTCCAAACCTTGATATAATTCTCAAAGGTATATTCATCTGCAAAAATTCTCGGGGGAAAAGAAATAATGTCTTTTTCATATTTGAACGAGGAAATGATCAACCATAGAAAAGGAAAAGCGATAATCAATAATACGAGTAACATTCCGACGACACGTAACCATTTCTTTCCATCAAACTTTTTCCGACGATTCGTTGAAACTGCTGTATAACTTTCCGAAAGCATATTATTACTCCCCCCTATTTCATCTGTTTTTCTTTTCTTGACATATATAAATTGGTCGAAATTGCCAGCACAGCTACAATGACAAACAGTACTGAAGATAATGCGGAAGCATAGCCTAACTCATATGGAGCGGTGAAGCCGCGACTATAAATGTATTGGACAGCTGTTTCCGTTTTGAATTGTGGTCCGCCGTTCGTTGCCACATATACTTGGTCAAACACTTGCATGGAACCAATCAGGTTGGTCAAGATACAAAAACCAAGAGATGGGACGATCTGCGGTAACGTGATATTAAAGAATTGTTGACGATTGGTTGCTCCATCCATTTGCGCTGATTCGTAAAGCGAAGGGGAGATTCCTTGAATAGCAGTGATCAGGATCGTCATCGTGACACCGAAATTTTTCCAAACCGTCATCAGCGCAACTGTTGGCATTGCTAATGTTGGATCACGGAAAAATTGTGGAATCGGCAAACCTACTTGTGAGAAAAGGTAAGGGATAGCCCCAACGTTTGGGTCAAGCAACATTGAAAAGATGATTGCAATGGATGTTAAGGAACAAATAACAGGGATATAAAAAGTTGAGCGACAAAAGCGATTGAAACGAGTATTCTTTGACAAGATCACCGCAGCTAATAAACCAACGATAATCTGTGTTGGTGTTTCAAGTAAGGTAAAATACAACGTATGGAAAAGTGAATTGACCGCACGTTCATCCCCAAAGATCCGCAAAAAATTATCCATGCCTACGAACTCTCTTGAAGTAAAAAAGATGTTCAAATCAGTAAAACTGATCGCAAATGTACCAATCAGTGGCACCACTGTGAATAACAGTAGAATCAAAAAGGATGGCACTAAAAACAAATAAGCCGCTCGATCCGGTCGGTTCCAGTATCTGGTGAATGCTTTCATTTCGTCTATTTCCCCTCTTTCTTATTCGATGGATTCCTTGATGAACAGTTCAAGCGATGAAAAATCAGCCCAAGAAAGGAAAGAAGTTTTTCTCGAAAAAGGAAAGCGAAAGCAATAAATATGTTTTTGCAATTTATAGGACTTTCGCCTTATCCTCTACGAGATTCCTTCTATTTCTTTCGTTGTTTTGATTTCATTGTGAACTGTTACTCGATTATTCCTTCAATAGATCATTGATCTGATCATCTGCATCATTCATGAGTTGCTCTGGATCTTCACCAGCCAACAATTTTTCGATCAATGGATTAATGATGTCATTATTGATTGCTGCGATTTTCGTGAATCCTGGTAGATAAGGTTCAGCATATTCCATTTGTTTGGATAGTTCCGATACGATAGGATCATTCTTCACTTCTTCATCTTCTGCGACAGATGATAAGTAGGCAGGGAAGCCATTTTCAATACTCCATTTTTTACCGATTTCACTTGTGTTCCAGTATTTTAGGAATTCATAGATTGCCTCTTTTTTGTCACTATCTGTACTTGCTGGGATTGCATAACCAACACCATCTAAAATCGCTGTTTTTTCACCGTCCGCACTTGCTTGCGGTAATGTCGTTACACCATAATCGATTTCGTTTGCTTTCAAGCCGTTATTCAACCACGGTCCGTTGATGATGATCGATAATTGTCCAGCGTTCATCAAATTATCCATTTCTGCTCCTGAAATCGATTCTGGTCCTGCTTTATCGACATGGATCATTTTTTGGATGGCTGTTAGTGTTTCAAGATTTTCTGGTGAAGCAAACTCAGATTTTGTATAGTCATCACTGACAAGTTTTCCTCCATTTGCCTTCATCCAGTTATAAAGTGGTGCAGTACCGTCTTTATTGAAGACAAAACCTGAGATATTTTTACTACTATCGGTCAGTTGTGGAGCCATCTCTGTTAATTCTGTCCAAGTAGTTGGTGGTGTTGTTTCATCCAAGCCAGCTTGTTTGAATAATTCTTTGTTCCAATACATATACATCCCTTGTACTTGCATCGGAATAAAGTATTGCTGATCATCCACCATTCCTAGATCTACCGCAGTATCTTTGAAATCTCCTTTATCCACACCGTCATATTCCCAGAAATCATCTACAGGCTGCACAGCCCCATTCTCCACATATTGAGCAAAATCAGCGTAGTTCAGTGCAACAAAATCTGGTGCTTTTCTCGAAGAAATAGCCGTTGGTAATTTTTCATTCAAATTAGCCCATGTCATCACATCCATCTCAATCGTGATGTTTTTGTCATTATTCTTATTAAAATCATTGACGATCTCTTGTAAGATCTCTCCGTCAGAAGCTGTAAACCCATTCCAAAAAGAGAGTGTGACTTCTCCGTCATTTTTACTTTGAGAAGAAGCACCACCGCCACAAGCACCTAATATTCCAGTCGCAGCTAACAACAATGAACCAATCATCAATTTTTTTCCTCGCATCTCTATCTCCTCCTTATTTGTTCGGGGTCAAGCTTGTACGGATCACATTCCAAGATAACGGTTTCAATTTGCAATTCAACTGATTTTCTTTATGTTCGTAGGCTTTTGAAGACACAGGTTTGATTTGCTCATTTCCTGCTTGATTGACCGCTTTGATTTCATAGCCAGACATCTCTGAAAAATCAATGACTTCCTTAATCTTTAAGTCAGAAAATTGTAGATCTAAACTCATCTCTTCTTCTCCACGATTCACTGCAAAGATCACCAACTCATTTTTTTCTTCATTCAGCACCGCGATACTTTCTAAATATGGAACTGTATCAAATTCACTCGTTGCATACGTATCGACAGTGATTTCAGGTCGTAAAGCAATACCTTGCCCTAAAGTCGCGACTTGCATAAATGGATAATAGATTGTTTGACGCCATGCTTCACCGTCTTCTTCTGTCATGATCGGAGCAATTACGTTGACTAGCTGCGCCAGACAAGCAATTTTTACTCGATCAGAATGTTTTAACAAAGTGATCAATAAACAGCCCAATACTAAAGCATCCTCAAAATTATAGTGATCTTCTAATAAAGGTGGAGCCACTTGCCATGGCTTGACTGTTTGATCATGTTCTGTCGAATGATACCAAATATTCCATTCATCAAAAGATAGATTGATTTGTTTCTTGCTGTGTTTTTTCGCCTTGATTGCATCACACATCGCAACAACACCAGAGATGAACTGATCCATATCGACTGAACGAGCTAAATAATTTTTCAAATCATTTGTTTGATTGCCATAATACTGATGCAATGAAAGATAATCGATTTGTTCATAGGCTTGATCCAATACAGTCAATTCCCACTCACCGAACGTCGGCATTTTACCATTCGAGCTACCACATAAAACGACTTCGATCGATTCATCGACAAGTTTCATTGCTTTTGCTGTTTCTTCTGCCAGCCGTCCGTACTCCGCTGCTGTCTTATGACCGATTTGCCAAGGACCATCCATTTCATTGCCTAAACACCACGTCTTGATCGCAAAAGGTTCGGTTTGTCCATTTGCTATTCTTTGCTCACTCCAATAAGTACCACTAGGATAATTGCAATATTCTACTAGATTTCTTGCAGCATCTAAGCCACGTGTTCCAAGATTGACAGCCATATTGATCTCAGCGCCCACTTCTTGACACCACGCAGCAAATTTATGCACCCCCACTTGATTTGTTTCTAAAGATCGCCAAGCAAGGTCTAATCTTTTCGGCCGCTCCGCTATAGGCCCCACACTATCTTCCCAATTGAACCCAGAAACAAAATTCCCACCTGGATACCGGATCAATGGTACCGATAATTCTTTGACTAGCTCCATAACGTCTTGGCGAAATCCCTTATCATTTGCAGTCGGATGATCTGGTTGATAGATCCCTCCATACACTGCACGTCCCATATGCTCAATAAACGAGCCATACAAACGACGATCGATTTCCCCTATCTTTTGCACACGACTAACTGACATTACAGCTTCCATATGTCCCCTCCTTTAATTTATACATGAATCATATCTTTCTTTGAAAGCGTTGTCAATAATAATATTATTAAATACAAAAATATTTTTACATTATAATTAACATAAATGTTAATTATATATATTAGTTTTATGATATTAACCTATAAATTAATATTTATGTTAATATATAGTTAAACAAAAACCTAAATAAGAGGTGAAAAATCATGCAACTCCAAATCAATGAAGAATCGTTACCTGTTTATGAAGCTTTAGCTAGTAAAACAAGGATAAAAATCATCCAGTTACTTTCAAAAAACAAAATGAATATCAAAGAGCTTGCCCAAGCACTCGGTATCAGTAGCGCGATTACAACAATGCATGTAAAAAAACTTGAAGAAGCAAATATCATCAAATCTGAAAAAATAGGCCAAAAAAAAATTTCCAGCTTACGTGTCGATAAAATCAACATCACGTTTCCAGAAAAAATCTTCAATGCCTTTGATACGAAAGAAACATCGATCCCTATCGGTCATTATACCCGCTATTCGATCGAGCCGACATGCGGTCTGGCAACGATCCATGACTTTATCGGCAAAGTCGATGAACCACGTTATTTTGCCGATCCACGACGAATGGATGCTCGGATTCTGTGGTTTACAAGCGGATTTGTTGAATATCAAACACCAAACTTTTTAAACGAAGAAGATACCTTGGAAATGTTGGAATTGTCCGTTGAACTATCTTCCGAGTTTCCCTTTTCGAACGACAATTGGCCATCGGATATCACTTTCAGCCTAAACGGTGTGGAATTAGGTAACTGGACAAGCCCAGGAGATTTCGCAGACATTCGTGGAAAACATACCCCGGACTGGTATCCAGATAATCTAAACCAATACGGACTATTGAAAACAATCCGTATCACTAAACATTTGACCAATATCAACGGCGAACCATTATCTGAAATCACGATCAATGACATCCCAAGAAACGAAGACGTCTGGACCTTCCGCATCGAAGTCAAAGAAGACGCCAAAAACGTCGGTGGCTGCACCCTATTCGGCAAAGGCTTCGGCAACTACGACCAAGATATCAAGATGAAGGTGTATTATAGTTAAGGTTGTGAAAGAAGCGGTTTGACCTGAGCAGTAAGATGAGAAATCAGAAAATAGCTTTCCATATTTTTTGATTTTTCAGCTTAATTTTGAAGGTCAGCTTTTTGAACACCGTTTATCTAAGTTATGAGAAAGCCGTTTAGCTCCAAGTAGTAAGGCAGAACTTGAGAAAATAGCTTCTCATATTTTTTCAAGTTTTGACTTACTATTGAAGGAGCTGGCTTTCGAACACTGTTTATCTAGGTTGTGAAAGAAGCGGTCAGCACCGAATAATAATATCAATGAAAAGGAGTAATTTTATGGCTATCTATTCAAATAGTGTTATGACAGATTCACCTTTATTATTTATTTCCGGACAGACACCTCAAAAAGAGGATTACATTCCCGATGGTATCGATGAGCAAATACAAATCGTTGTTGAAAAAATAAATTCCATCATTATGGATAACGAAGCGAGTACCCAAAATATTGTCAAAATGAACGTGTATTTAACTGATGCTTCCTTTTTAGGATCACTTAGGACGACACTTATAAAACTATATGGAGAAAATAAACCAGCAATGACAGTAGTAATAGTAGCTGGATTGATTGATCCAAGATTCAAAGTAGAAATAGATGCTATTGTCGCTATCAAATGATTTTCTTAAGGAACATCGATTTGTTTCAGACTGTCAAAGAGTGTCAATCAAGTATAGCCGATCCTATTTTGTTTCTTTCAATACTGACTCTTCCAATGTGGAAAACTTATTTTTTAAGCCTTCTTTTCTATGAGAATGAAGCAAAGCAATAAAAATCTTCACCTTAAAAATACACTGGAGAACAAAACGCGAATACAAACAAAAATAAACCGTTAATCCCTTGATCAACAAAGGATTAACGGTTCATTTGATTCGTTTATTTCACTTTATTTCCAAAAATCATCAAAGATCGAAATTGGCAAATGACGTTTATGCTGTGTTTTATTCCACCATTGCTCGATTTTTTGTTGTGCATCTACTGGAATTTCTTTCCCTTCCAAATAGTCGTCGATCTCATCATATGTGACACCTAATGCGACTTCATCGGCAATCATCGGCTTGCCTTCTTCAAGGTCAGCTGTTGGCACTTTGGTATAGAGATGTTCTGGCGCGTCTAAAGCCTTCAACAATGCTTTTCCTTGGCGTTTATTCAAGCGGAACAATGGCAAAATATCTGCCCCACCGTCTCCATATTTTGTAAAGAAACCAGTAATATTTTCAGCTGCGTGGTCGGTTCCGATCACAGCCCCTGCGCGTTGTCCAGCAACCGCATATTGTGTGATCATTCGTTGGCGCGCTTTGATATTCCCTTTATTGAAATCACTGATTTCCACACCTGCTTCAATCAATGCTTGCGTTTGCGCATCGACAGCGGGTTTGATATTTACACGTAATTGGACGTCTGGTTGGATAAAGTCTAACGCCGCTTTGGCATCTTCTTCATCTGCCTGTTCTCCATATGGCAAACGTACACCGATAAACTGGTAACTATCATCTTTCGTTTCTTCCCGCATTTCTTCCATTGCCAATTGTGCTAAACGTCCGGCTAAAGTAGAATCTTGTCCTCCACTGATACCTAAAACCAAGGTTTTTAAGAAGGGATTCTTTTTCAAATATTCTTTCATGAAATCGATACTCACACGAATTTCATTTTGAGGATCGATGACTGATTTCACGCCTAATTCTTCTATGATTGCTTGTTGTAAATGATTCATCTTCCATTCCTCCTATAGTTCACTCGTTAATTGTGTGACGCTTTTTTTCATTCGTTCCATGATTGCCATCTTATGATTCCAGCAATCTGTTGATAGATCCACAGGATATTTTTGCGGATTCAAATCACGTTTGTATTCTTCCCAAAGAGAATCTAAGTTTCCTCTGGTATACTCTTTGATTTCTTCTAATGTCGGTAAGTCATAGACTCTCGTTCCTTCAACAAAAATATCTTGTAAAATTGGCCGAGCTGTAAAATCACGAACAGTTTTATTGATAAAGGTATGTGTCGGGTGGAACATGAAGATCTCTTCTTCTTGTCGAGGATCTTCGTCCCATAGTGTCACATAATCGCCTTCTGATTTCCCATCAAAGTTACGAGTGATACGCCATACTTGTTTTTTACCTGGTGTAGTAACTTTTTCTGCATTGCTAGACAATTTGATCGTATCGATCATTTCACCTTGTTCATTTTCGATGGATACCAGTTTGAAGACTGCACCTAAAGCCGGTTGGTCATAGGCGGTGATCAACTTTGTTCCCACGCCCCAAACATCGATTTTTGCTTTTTGCATTTTTAAGTTTAAAATCGTCGCTTCATCTAAATCATTTGAGGCATAGATTTTTGCTTCTGTAAAACCAGCGGAATCTAATTGTTCTCTGACCCGTTTCGAAATATACGCCATATCACCACTATCGATACGTACGCCTTGGAAATTGATCTTGTTGCCAAGTTCTTTTGCCACACGGATCGCACTAGGAACACCCGATTTCAAGGTATCGTAAGTATCCACTAGAAAAACACAATCTTTATGTGTCTTTGCATACGCCATAAATGCTTCATAGTCATTCCCATAACTTTGAACAAGTGAATGAGCGTGGGTACCGCTTGCTGGAATCCCGAAAATTTTCCCTGCACGAACATTGCTCGTTGCATCTGCTCCACCAATATAAGCAGCACGAGTACCCCAAACCGCAGCATCCAATTCTTGCGCACGGCGTGTACCAAACTCCAATAATGGATCGTCACCGATCACTGATTTGATACGAGCCGCTTTCGTCGCGATCAACGTTTGAAAATTCACCATATTCAATAAGGCTGTTTCTACTAATTGACAATGGGCTAATGGGCCTTCCACTTGGATCAATGGCTCATTCGCAAAAACAAGTTCTCCTTCACGAGCGGAACGGACAGTCGCTTTGAATTTGAATTCACGTAAATACGTCAAAAAGCCTTCCGGATAAACAGCCATTTCGCGAAGATACGCAATATCTGTATCAGTAAATGTCAAGTTTTCTAAATAATCCACTAATCGTTCTAACCCTGCAAAAACAGCATAACCATGATTGAATGGCATCTCGCGGAAGTAACATTCAAAAACTGCATGTTTATCTGCTCTATCTAGTTCCCAGTAAGTCTGCATCATGTTGATCTGGTAAAGATCCGTATGTAGCGTCAAACTGTCATCTGAGTAAGTTGTCGTCATCTTTTTTATTGCTCCTCTTAGCCAATTTTCATTTCTTATCCATTATAACAAAAAAATACCCTAGTAAAAGAAATCTTGTTTTATTTTGTACAAAGTAAAGAAATAAGATAGGAGATTGTGAGAAAGCCGGGCAGCTCCGAGTAGTAAGGTAGAACTTGCAAAAATAGCTCCTCATATTTTTTGATTTTTCAGCTTAATGTTGAAGGTCAGCTTCTTGAACACCGTTTATCCAGGTTGTGAAAGAAGCGCTCAGCACTGAGTAATAAGACAGGAAAATCAAAAATGGCTTTTTCATTTTGGATTTTCTTGGCTTATTATTGAAGTGTTGCTTCTTGAACACCGTTTATCTAGGTTGTAAAAAAACGCCTAAATCCCAAAGATCAAACTATCTTGGAATTTAGGCGCTTTACTTCCTATCGCTTATTCAATTTAGGATCATCCATAACTTTCTTGCTGTATTGATCGAGCTATGCAATCGTTGCGATGGCTTGTTCTACAATGACGATATCCTTATTCGGCCGTTTGAACTGAACACCCGCTTCTTCTAATTCTTGCTTGACACCTACATGGATATTGACCGCTGATCGTTCTGTTTTCAACACTTTTTTGATTGCATAATCAATTTCCTGTTTAGTGATTTTCTTTTTTGTATTGATCATCACTAATTGGACTTGATTATAGGTATCGATCAACAAAATCTGTGTACGATCTAAAGAAAATAGTTTATAAAATCGAATAGCAGAATTTCTAAAAAAGAAATCAACGATTTTTGGATAAAAAGTTTTGATATTCAAGTTGCTCGTAATCGGAGTTTCAATCAGTTTCATACTTTTCCTCTTTTCTTAATTTTTTTACTCAATAAAATAAATCGCTTTCATAAAGACGATAAAAAAACAATTTGATTTCCCTCTCTTCGTTTAATAGTATAACATATAATCAATTAGATAAAAAAGATGATTTTTCACTTGACCTTCTCGTTACGTCAAGGATTATGCTAGTTTTGTCAGGAGGGAAAACAATGGAATACACAATTAAGAAAATGGCACAGCTCTCAGGAGTAAGTAGTCGTACACTACGTTTTTACGATGAAATTGATTTACTCAAACCCAAACGGATCAATTCAGCTGGTTATCGTATCTATGGTTCTCAAGAAATCGATCGTCTACAACAAATTTTATTTTATCGATCCTTAGATTTTCCACTGAACCAAATTCGCGAATTATTAGATGATCCTACCTTTGATCATCAACATGCACTCATCGAACATCAGAGAAAACTACTAGAGAAACGAGCAGAAATTGATACTCTCCTGGCAACCGTCCAACAAACATTAGCACAATTCAAAGGAGGAAAAAAGATGACTGACCAAGAAAAATTTGAAGGATTAAAAAAACAAAAAATAACTGAAAATGAAACAAACTATGGCACAGAGATCCGTGAAAAATACGGAGAAGAAACGATTGATAAAGCAAACGAACAATGGCAAAACCTTTCCCAAGAAAAATACCAAGAAATGCAAGAAGTTGAGCAACAATTACTAACGAATTTAACGTCTTATCTGTCTGACCAATCAAATCAGGCACTTGCAAAAGAAATTTTTGATGCACATAAAAAATGGCTATTATTTAGTTGGCCCACGTATCAAGCAGAAGCCCACAAAGGATTAGGTATGCTGTATATCTCAGATGAACGTTTTACTGAATACTATGATTCTCGCTGTGGTAAAGGCGCCGCTATAGCATTGAATGAGATCATTCAAGCTCATGCATAAATAAAAAAAGACAAATCCACAAAAAGGATTTGTCTTTTTTATTTCACGGACGTTGAATAAAAGTATACGGAATCTTTACTTGTTCGACTGTATCATTCAAAAACAAACGAAAAGCGGTTTCACCACATTGTTTCAAATGGTGATCAATTGTTGAAAAATTTAATAATTCACTGATCAGCATATTTTCCCTACCAACAATTGGTATTTTTTGTTTTTTGTAGCTTTGCAGGATTCCCGCTGCTACTGTGTCTGAATTCGTGAAAATGCCATCAATTCCTCGTTCCTTAAAAAATTCCCCTGCCATTTCCCCATGCTCGGTATCAATACACTGCCAGTAGACATCAGCTTCATTAAAGTCAGGAAAAATCTCTTTACACAGTTTTAATGTGATTTTCGAATTGTAACTCATTCGACCGGTTCTTCCTAAGGTGACACCTAAACGTTTGACACCTTGATCTTTTAAAAAGGATAAGCCATCAGTAATCGATTGTTTGCGATCAATATAGACACTCATTACTTCCAAGTCTTCGATCTTTTCGCAAAAGACGATAGGGCCATAGCGTTGATAATCAAGCAACAACTCTAAGGGATTTGCTCTTGATGTAATGATCAATCCGTCAAATGCTTTCGCCGCAAACTCTTCTAAATATTGTTGTTCCCGTTTTATTTGGTAGTTTGTTGGCAACAACGTCACTTTATAGCCCTCACTAAAAGCGACTTCAATGATTCCACTGAGCAACTGATCAAAATATGGGTGATTTGTGTAAGGTAAAATGACACCAATATTTTTAGTTTTTCCAGAACTTAGTTGTCTGGCATTGGCATTCGGTACATAATTTAATTCTTTGATCACTTTCAAGATCTCTGTTCGTTTCGCTTCATCGACATAAGGATGTTGATTGATGACACGGGATACCGTCGAAACAGAATATCCTGTTCGTTTGGCTATATCTCGGATGTTTGCCATGACTACTGTTCGCCACCTATACAAAAAGATTTTCTTGTAGATAGTCTACCACAGCAGGTCCACATTCGAAAAATTGATACAATGTTCCTTGGTCATAGAAACTGATTCGTTGACCACCCCAATAATTATCCTTGGTCAAACCAGAAATATCTGCTAAATTGATTTTTTTGATCACCGATCGATTAAGGCCTTGAAAACTAGACAACACGAGCATGGAATCTTTAAACTCAACAAATGCGTAAAAACATTGATTCTTGGTGCCTTGCGTTGCTTTGATATAGGTATTCATAAGAAGCCCTCCTTTATTTATGCTTTGAGTATACGGTATGAAACGCGTCTCATAGCAAGGAGTTTGCTTCTTTTATTCTTCTGGTTCACCTAGATTAGGATCTAAACGGTTTGCAGCCAAGATAAATGGTGCCCAAATCAAAGCAGCGACTAAGAGATTGACGATCGTCAAGACAATGGCACGCCAGTCACCTGCGGTTGCTAAGAACCCACTGATAATCGTTGGCATGACCCAAATCACATTTACCACCACTGGGCGAACAAGGCCTGCCATTGTCGCAAAGTAAGCAATGGTTGCCGTTACAAGTGGTGCGACGATGAATGGGATCATCAACAATGGATTCAATACGACTGGTAGACCAAACATCACTGGTTCATTGATATTGAACAAACCAGGAGCAATCCCTAGCTTACCAACTGTTTTATAATCGGCACGTTTTGATAAAAATAAAATCATGACGATCAATACCAACGTTACGCCGGCACCACCAGGCCATACGAATGCTTCAAATGAACCTGCTACCCATTTGAAGGGGATTGGCTCATTATTTTGAAAGGCATTGGTATTTTCGACCATCGCTGTACCATAAAGTGTCTGTAACACTGGTGACATGATATTTGTTCCATGTAATCCAAAGAACCAAAGCACATGAACAAGTAACACGATAATAAACACTGCGCCATACCCTTGCGATAAATTCATCAAAGGTTTTTGAATCGCTTCAGAGATCCAGTCAATCAATGGTACTCCTGCTGTTTGTTGGAAGATATAATTGATCGTTCCCACAACATATAAAGAAACAACTGCAGGAATGATTGCGGCAAAAGCACGTGCAACTGCTGGTGGCACTGATTCTGGCATTCTGATAATAATTTTTTTACGCATCAATAGTGCAAAAATGATAACAGAAATAAAACCAAAGATCATAGCTGTAAAAAGACCAGAACCACCCATGTATTTCCCAAAGTTGAAATAACCCCATGCGCCCATCGAAAGCGTCTGTCCACCATCAGTACCATCAGCAATCACGCCGCCTGCGGTAGTGATCATGTCCATAGCATCTTGTGACAATTTTTCTGGCAACGTCAAAACAGCTGTGGCAGCATCAGGTAATCCAATAATAAATGCAACTAAAGATACAATACTTCCTGATACAGGGTCCACTTCATATGCCTTTGCCAAATTTGCGCCTAGTGACAATGCGAATACGACTGCCATAATCGCTAACGTCCCATTCCAAATCAGGCCATTGACACCAATTACTGGTGTAAAAAAAGTCGTAATGGCATTCCCTTCACCTAGATACGTGTTAGGAAAATCACGCATAAACGCATTCAATAGCACCGCAATTGCCCCAGCCATCGTTGCCGGCATGGTTCCAATAAACGCATCACGTAAAGCAACCAGATGCTTTTCCGAACCAATCTTCGTGGCAACTGGCAAGATATATCTCTCCATCCATTCCATCAATTTATTCATTTTCATCCTCCTACAATTCGATCTTCCATCATTATGAATGCGTATACATTATAATGATATCACAAATATAGCATAACTTTGTGAACTTCGCTAGCGAAAGAGTGAAAGAAATGTTAAAGGAAATAAATTTTCTTCCATAGATTAAATCAATGAAATAATAATACAAAAATTTGATGATTGGCTTGTCAATTTAGTGATTTGCCCATTTTTTATTTACAATATGAATGCACAATCTCATTACGTCACACTCAATTTTACCCTGTTTATGCTTTTTTCTAAGAAGACAAAAAAAAGAAGAACCTTGATTGAACAAGGTTCTTCTGGAGTTATTACATCATGCCGCCCATCATTGATGGATCCATAGCTGGTGCAGCAGGTGCTGCTGGTTCTGGTTTATCTGCCACAACTGCTTCAGTTGTTAATAGTAATGCAGATACAGATGCTGCATTTTGTAATGCTGAACGAGTTACTTTTGTTGGGTCAACGATTCCGGCTTCCACCATGTTTACCCATTCACCAGTTGCTGCATTGAATCCTGTTCCTAAATCAACATTTTTCAATTTATCAACAATAACTGATCCTTCATAACCAGCATTTTCAGCAATTTGGCGAATTGGTTCTTCTAATGCACGAGTAACGATCTTGATACCTGTTGCTACGTCGCCTTCTGCTTCGATCATCGCTACTTTGTTGATCACGTTCACTAATGCTGTACCACCACCAGAGACCATGCCTTCTTCAACAGCAGCACGAGTAGCGTTCAACGCATCTTCAATACGTAGTTTCAATTCTTTTAATTCTGTTTCAGTTGCTGCTCCGACTTTTACGACTGCTACTCCGCCGGCAAGTTTCGCTAAGCGTTCTTGTAATTTTTCACGGTCAAAGTCTGAAGTTGTTTCAGCGATTTGGTTTTTGATCAATTGAACACGTGCATCAATAGCTGTTTTATCGCCTGAACCTTCAACGATCGTTGTGTTGTCTTTATCCACAACAACTTTTGAAGCATTTCCTAAGTTTTCGATTGTTGCATCTTTCAATTCTAATCCTAGGTCATCTGTGATCACTGTACCACCAGTCAAGACAGCAATATCTTCTAACATTGCTTTACGACGGTCGCCGAAACCTGGTGCTTTTACAGCAACAACATTGAATGTTCCACGGATTTTATTCAATACCAATGTTGGTAATGCTTCGCCATCCACGTCATCAGCAATGATCAATAAAGGACGTGATTGTTGTAAGATTTGTTCTAATAAAGGTAAGATATCTTGGATATTTGAAATTTTCTTGTCAGTGATCAACAAGTATGGATTTTCCAAAACAGCTTCCATTTTGTCGTTGTCTGTTACCATATATTGTGACAAGTAACCACGGTCAAATTGCATACCTTCTACGACATCTAATTCTGTTTCGATTCCTTTAGATTCTTCAATTGTGATGACACCGTCATTGCCGACTTTTTCCATTGCATCCGCAATCAAACGGCCCACTTGTTCTGAACCAGAAGAAACAGCCGCAACTTGTGCAATAGCCTCTTTTGAGTCAACAACAGTTGAGATGTTGTGTAATTCTTCCACTGCTGTTTTAGTGGCTAATTCGATCCCACGACGAATACCTAATGGGTTAGCACCAGCTGTGACGTTTTTCAAACCTTCACGGACAATTGCTTGAGTCAATACAGTCGCTGTCGTTGTACCATCTCCAGCGATATCATTTGTTTTTGATGCAACTTCTGAAACTAATTTTGCACCCATGTTTTCAAAATGATCTTCTAATTCGATTTCTTTTGCAATCGTCACACCGTCATTTGTGATCAATGGAGAACCATATGATTTTTCTAAAACAACATTACGGCCTTTTGGTCCTAATGTCACTTTTACTGTATCTGCTAATTTATCTACACCACGTAACATTGCTGCACGTGCATCTTCTGCAAATTTTAATTCTTTTGCCATTTTTTCGTCACCTCATCAATTATTTTTGTTTTGTACTTACTCAACAATCGCCATGATATCTTTTCCAGAGACGATCAAATATTCTGTTCCTTCAAATTTCACTTCTGTACCGGCATATTTTTCAAACATTACTTGGTCGCCTACTTTAATAGCTGCAGGAACTTTTTCACCGTTTTCTAGCAAACGTCCCTCACCCACTGCTACAACTGTTCCAGTTTGAGGTTTCTCTTTCGCTGATGAAGCTAAAACGATTCCTCCAACAGTTTTTTCTTCTTCTTGCGCGACTTCAATGATGACGCGATCACCTAATGGTTTTAACACGATAAATCCCTCCGATAACTCTTTTTTTGAATCCATTAGCACTCTATCACATCGAGTGCTAACCTACATTTTTAATAATACTCATTCTCCTATTCTTTTGCAAGCTTTTTAAATCATAGAAAAAAAATTTTTAAAGAAGATTGTGAAAAAGCCGATCAGCTCCAAGTATTAAGGCAAAATTTGAGAAAATAGCTTCTCATATTTTTTCAAGTTTTGACTTAATATTGAAGGAGCTGGCTTTTGAACACCGTTTATCATAGGTTGTGAAAGAAGCGTTTTGACCTGAGTAGTAAGATGGAAAATCAGAAAATAGCTCCTCATATTTTTTGATTTTCTAGCTTAATGTTGAAGGTCAGCTTCTTGAACACCGTTTATCTTGGTTGTGAAAGAAGCGCTCAGCACTGAGTAATAAGACAAGAAAATCAAAAATGGCTTTTTCATTTTGGATTTTTTTGACTTATTATTGAAGTGTTGCTTCTTGAACACCGTTTATCATAGGTCATGAAAAAGCCGATCAATACTAACTGATCAGAGAAACATCTTGATATGGTATAATGAACAATGGATAGTGTTTAGTAACACAGAAGTTGATTAAGCTACTAAGTTTCTTCAATTAAAGTTCAACGAACGGTTGCTTTTCCTATATTATTAGAGCAAGAAAGAAAGTTACACTTGGCTTTTCACTTAGCTCAAGGAGGTTTCATATGTCATTAAAAAAATATAGCTTTTTTAGCATTTTTTGTTACGGGCTAGTATTTGTCTCGCCTTTACTTCTGACATCTGTCGGACTTGTAAATTCAACGTCAGGTTTGATTAATGCTACAACAGTTGCGTATATCTTAGGTGCAATCATTCTGTGGTTCTTGTACTTCAGGCATAAAGAACCCATAGAAATCGAAGCAAACGTACCAGTTGCTTCTCGCTCAAAAATCATTTTATATGGAGTAGTTGGTATCTTTATCGCTCTAATTTTACAAAGTATTGCGGTTATGATCGAGAGTTTCTTTTTTGGAGAAGTCTCTCCATCTGAAAATACGCAAAATATTATCCAACTGATTTTAGATACTCCTGCTTTTATTATTGCTACAACTATTGCCGGACCAATCATGGAAGAATTTGTATTTCGTCGCAGTATTCTTGGCATCGTTGGTCACTATACCAACTTTTGGGTAGGTGCAAGTGTTAGTTCCTTGCTCTTTGCATTAGCACACAATGATGGGCATTTACTCGTCTACTTCTTTTTAGGATTTTTCTTTAGTTTACTATACCGATCCACTGGACGAATCTGGGCACCAATGATTACCCATATTGGTATGAACACTCTAGTTGTCATTGTACAATTGGCATTGCAACAAGGTTTACTGTAAAAAATAAAAAAAGCCTGTGACTTTCATCATCAGGCACTCCCTATAATAAAATAAATAGCATTCAGGAGGTAACTCCTTACGAAAAAAGCGGTAAATCCCAAAAATTCCTTCAAATTTTCGGACTTTACCGCTTATTTTTATGAGCCGATCACTTCCGTCACAACTGATTGATCAAATTGAAAATAATTCTGTTGCAGCATCCGGGTCAGTGTCGTACACATTGAAATCATATCCCACACCTAGATCTTTTTCCTTAAGAACATTTTCCATAGTCAAATGGGCCAATTCTTTCATATTGTTTTCTTTACTTAAATGGCCTAAATAGATTCGTTTTGTACGATCGCCAATTACATCAGTCATCACTAATGCACCATCTTCATTCGATAAATGACCACGATCGCCTAAAATACGTTGTTTCAAATTCCAAGGATACGGCCCCATACGCAACATCTCTAGATCATGATTGCTTTCCATCAAGTACCCATCAGCATTTTCAATGATCCCTCGCATATGATCACTACAATAACCCGTATCCGTCAGCATGACAAATGAACGATTCTCTTTATGGAAACGATAAAATTGTGGTGCAGCTGCATCATGAGAAACACCAAAACTCTCGATATCTAAATCGCCAAATGTTTGGACTTTCCCCATCTGAAATAAATGTTTTTGTTCAATTGGGACATTTCCGATCATCGGAGCCATAGCTTCCCATGTTTTTTCATTTGCATAGATATCTAAATGGTACTTACGCGCCAAAACACCTACCCCATGAATGTGATCTCGATGTTCATGTGTCACAAGAATACCGTCTAATTGATCGGGCGTCCGACCGATTTGTGCCATTAAGGAAGTAATTTTTTTCCCACTCAGTCCTGCATCTACCAGAAGTCGCTTTTTGTCACTCTCGATATATAATGAGTTTCCTGAACTCCCACTTGCAAGGATACTGATTTTAAAAGCTGTATTTCCTTCAGCCATTTTACTACTACTTCCCTTCTTACTTTGTAAACTTTTTTCATTATACCTACTTTTTTAATGATCTTCCACCTTTGGGATCGAATTATTTGTAATAATCGTATTACTAAATGCATTGACCGTTTCGATCTGATAAGTCTTATCCGGCGTTTCAATTGCAACATACCACACCGGTACATACACATTTTTCTCTCGTACTTTCAAAATACGAGAGTAAGCCAGCTGACGCCAAAGGATATTCGATCCTCGAGAGATTTTATTATTTACATACAATGTATTAATAGCTTCTTCTTCCGTATGCAATTCTGTTTTTTCTCGCAACTGTTCAATATTCGTTAAGTGGGTTTGAGTATACTTCAAAATGCGATACTCATCCCCCTTTTTTTCGAGGGAGAAAATAAGTTTAGCTGTATCATCATAGAATGGCAATCCTTCATACGTTTGGCTCGCTGTGATTTCAGGAGAATCACCTTCTAATACAGAGAAATTTTTCATATAGATATACTCATTACCAAATAAAACATCTTCCTCGTTATCCAAAAAATCATTGAGTGAACTTGCTATGCGATTTGGATCAAGGACTTTGCTTTCAGATTCAGAGTCCGATAATGTTTTAGTCAATATATTATCATTGATCGAAACTCCACTTTCTAATAAACCACGTCGATTATTATCTTGGCGATACTTGAACAACGTTTGACTCAGTTCCGTTTCTTCCGCACTTAAATAGTAGCCTTGCTTACTTTCAGAAGAGAAATCACCCGTATAAGTAATATCATCATTTGCTAACCGTTTTTTGATTGATTCTGTCTGATCTGAGCGTATTACCGTATGCTCTTGGTTGATCGATTCATGATAACTACTAAATAAAAAAACATTCAGTCCTAGAAAGGCGACGAAGAAAATCCATTCAATTTTTTTGAAATCCATAGTTACTCCGCCTCCTTCTCAGGTAGTTTGGTCAATAATTCATTTGCAGAATACCATTCTCCTTGATATTTCACATACCACTCTGGGAATAGATCAACCACCCGATTTGTTTCTTCGATGTTTTGCCATGTATAGCCAACAATAATCAACTCGATTTTCGATTCTTCTGCCCCATTATCTACTAATTCCTGATATACATCGTCGGTGCTAGGCAACTCGACTTCTTCATCTGAAGGAATCGGGACTTGGATGGTATTTAAACTCGTTTGGATACTTACTTGATTATTGACTTGCTCATTACCGATTTCGATTGCAACTTTTCCTTTACTGTCTGAACCAAATACGGGAAATCCTTCTACAAAAATACGATAATCGATTGTATTCTTATTACGATCAAAATATCGAACATTGCCTAACGCGCCACCTAGTTTGCTGACATAAGGAAAACTGTCCGTAAAAATATTGTTTGGTTCATCAATCGTCGGTAAATCTCCTCTAAAATCGACGATCTGATTTTCTGAATGGATCGTCATTGTTTCATTGCCATCATAAAAAATCAATTCCGTACTTTCATCATTGTTTTTAACCGCATCTGGCTGGGAAAAAAAAGCATTCCGAAAGACGGTGTATGGTTGCTGAGATAAGATATAACTGTATTTTTTTAGTTTCATTGGTTCTTTGATACTGTGCTGTGTTTCAATACTTTCTGGCGTTCTGAATACAGGTGTCCAGTTGACATCTGAAGAATTCAAATCATGTTCTATTTCTTTCCAATCCATCGATAGACTGGCTTCGTAAATCGTCCGCTGATCATAATCAATAAAACTAACTTTTTCGTCTTTTAGATCAAATTGGACACTCGTAAAATAGACATCTTCATTTTGGACTGAACCTAGATCAATATTCAAACCAAATGCTTTCACATAGCCACTGAGTAGATAAGGTGCGTTATAAGAGAATTCGATTCCTTCATTGAGAGACTTCTTTTGATTGAACTTCTCTTGGTCTGCTTCCACGACTTCTGTCAGCTTGCCAAAACGAGCACCTTCGATCAACCCATGTATTTGAGAAATCAGGTTCTCACTATTCGTTTCTTTCACTGTATCTGTTTGAAACCATGCGAGGTGTAAAGGCAAATAAATTTCTGATGCTTTACGATAGCTTTGTGATTCAATCACTTGTGAATTGCTCTCTTCTAAGTTGATTGAAGTTTTCCCTGCTGGACTCAACCAAATTGCATAAGAGAAGTACAGGCTTAATGCAACCATCAAGATCAAACCAATTCGTATAAATTTTTCAGAAATCTTCATTCCCACCATTCCTCCTCATACGGTTCATAAGGTAAAGAAATATAGAAGGTTGAACCTTGTCCCTCCTTACTTTCTGCCCAGATTGCGCCACGATGTGCTTTCACTACTTCGCGAGAGATTGCTAAGCCTAATCCTGTTCCACCTTGCGCTCTAGCTCTTGCTTTATCCACTCGATAAAAACGTTCAAATACACGATTCAAATCTTTTTTAGGGATACCTAGCCCTTGGTCTGTAATACTTAAAATCACATTGTTATGTGTTTCAAGCAACCGGCAGGTGATTGCTCCCCCATCGGGTGAATATTTGATTGCATTGTTCATGATATTGTCAATAACTTGAATAATTTTATCTGTGTCGATCTCGACCCACAGATCTCGTTGCGTAAATTCTCGACGGATCGTATAATTTTTTTCTTGATTACCTACCATCATATCAAAACGATCTAACACAAAATTAACGAGTTCATTAAAATTGACATATTCTAATTGTAATTGAGTATTCCCCGTATCCATGCGAGATAGGTTCAGTAGATCATTGATCATGCGGATCATACGATCGGTCTCATCTAAGGTCACTTTTAAAAAGTTCGGTGCGACTTCTTCGTCCTTCCAAGCACCCTCACTAAGTGCTTCGATATAACTACGCATACTTGTTAAAGGCGTACGCAACTCATGGGAAACGTTCGATACGAACTCACGACGTTCCCGTTCTGTTTTCTCTTGTTCCGTTACATCATGTAAAACTGCAACCAACCCACTGATAAAGCCAGATTCTCGACGGATCATCGAAAAATCGACGCGTAAAATCATCTGGTCAGCTTCTCTCGCTCCAGTTGATCGATCTAAAATCATTTCATTCGGATCTTCTAACAGTTTTCGTAACGTGTATTCTTCTTCAATTGCTAAAAGGGTCAAGATTGACTGTCCGATTGCTTCTTCTTTTTTCAAGTCTAATAATGAGACAGCCATATCATTGATCGTAATGATCTTCCCTCGACGATCGGTTGCGATAACACCATCTGTCATATGTGACAAGACGCTATCTAACCGATTTCGTTCAGCTTCCATTGTATCCTGCGCTTCCTCGATCCGTTCTGCTAGTTGGTTGAACGTTTCAGCCAACTGACCTAATTCATCTTGACCATGGACCTTTACTTTACGGCTATAATCACCACGCGCAATGCGGATCGCTTGCTCACGCATCTCACCGATCGGTTGCGTAATGGAACGTGCGACCAGAACAGACACAACCATTGAGATAAATGCAGCAATTAACGAAGCCGTAAAGAAAATTAGTGCTGTATTATTGATTTCTGAATATTTTTGTTCGATATCACTTTTGACGTAAAGAGCCCCGATGACGGCGTCGCCGGTCGGGGACAAAATCGGTTGAATATTGATATTTACTCGTTTTCCGTCATCATCTAATGCGACATATCGTTTGGTTGTAAAATCATTCATATCGACGTAATCATTCTTTTTGCCGACTGAACCTTGTTCGCTTACCTCTGTCGTTGCTCGAATGATGCCTTTTTCATCCACGACACGGATCTCAATGATATCACTTGAAGCACTGGTCTCAATAAAACGCTTGATATTCCCATTGACATCATCGATAGTCGCACTTTCATTGCCTTTCCCATTCAGTTCTGGACTGATCGTTGTCGCTAATGTTTCGACTGTTTGGTTCATATCTTTGATAAAGGTATTGATCGTTGAACGTTCCAATCCTCTAATAAAATAAGCACCTATAATTTCAATTGAGATCAGTAAAATCAAAATAAATGTAATAGCTATTTTGAAGTTTACTGATCGAAAAAAACGGACTTTTCCTTTCATCCAATTACTCCTGTTCTTGATTACGCAAGTAATACCCTACGCCTCGGCGTGTAACTAAATAGCTAGGATGACTTGGATTATCCTCGATTTTTTCACGCAAACGACGAACGGTCACGTCTACTGTACGAACATCACCAAAATAATCATAGCCCCAAACGGTTTGTAACAAATGTTCCCGTGTCATGACTTGACCAATGTGTTTTGCTAAATAAAAGAGCAGTTCAAACTCACGGTGAGTCAATTCAATCGTTTCGCCACGTTTCGTCACCATATACGCATCGGGATGGATCGTTAAGTCCCCAATGATCAGTTCAGAAGGTGTGACTTCTTCCACTTCTTTGGTAGCAGAAGCGCCACGTCGAAGATTTGCTTTCACACGTGCCACTAATTCACGATTAGAGAACGGTTTGGTCACATAATCATCTGCTCCCAGTTCCAAACCTAACACTTTATCGATTTCAGAATCCTTAGCTGTCACCATGATGATCGGCATATCAAACGTTTTTCGTACTTCACGAGCCACTTCTAAGCCATCCATTTTTGGTAACATCAAATCTAGTAAAATCAAATCAGGTTCCACTTCGGCTACTTTTGCTAAAGCTTCTTCCCCATCATATGCTGTATAGACGTCATAGCCTTCTTTTGCTAAGTTAAATTTGACGATATCCGAAATCGGTTTTTCGTCGTCGACAACTAGTATTTTTTTCATAAAGAGCCACCTCTTAGTTAGTATTGTCATTCTGTTCTATTATACCGCATTTCTTATCAGGTTTCATCTTTCTAAAAAAATAGGAGGTTATTGATAAAAATTGCATGATTGAACAGGCGGATTCAGATTCCTACACCCCCCCACGAATCTCACTTGTCGCTTATCAAAGTATGCAATTAGATGATTATAAAAATAAACCGCTAACTCGGAAAAGTTATAGCGGTTTATTCTTGCTTCATTGACTAAAGATCCGTATAGGGTAGCTCAAATCAAATATTTCATACATAAAAAACTATTTCGATTATTGAGAGTCACCAGAAAACATGCCAGTGATCGAATCCCATATGCCACTAAAGAACCCTTTGATATTTTCCCAAAGCCCTTTTGATTTTTCTTGAATTTGCTTGCTCGCCTCAGTCAAGTCTAATTCTTTCACGAAGTCTTCAAAAATATTTTTATCTTTCATTTCACTCATCAACGAAGTTATTTCTGTGACTTGATCGCTTGTCATTACATCTTCTAGTCCATTATCCTTCAGAGCTTTTTCTACTGTCGTTTGAATATCCGCTTGTGTCAGCTCTTTGCCGTCAGCAGTCTTAGCTGCTAACTCTTCTTTCGCTTGCTCCTGTGCTTTATTTAATGCTTCATCGGAATAGCCATCTTTGTCTTTGTTTTCTTCTGTGATAGACGATAAAACATCCATCTCATTTTGAGCCACGCTGACACGGTCTTGATTAATGATGCCCCCTGACTCTTCAACGATTTTGTACACACCAGCTAAAGCACCTGAACCATCGATCGGTACTGCAGATGCGACCGTCAATTTTGCATCGGTAATCCCAGCTGTTAACGCTGCATTTTGATACTGAGCGGCTGTGATTCGTGTGATATTTTCTGGTGTCGCGATATCAACAGTGATCCCTTCGCCTTCAGCGAGCGTCTGCATACGTACAGAACTATAAACTGCCCAGTCTTTGGTAAATCCACCGTCAGGAATATAGGACATCAAGTCTGTACCGGACGTTTTATAGATCGGTGTTTCTCCTTTGATCCCTAATTTATCTAATGTATAAGTTTCTTGTTCTTTCGTTAACGCATTACCGATTGCTACTGCATTGATCTGTAATCGTTCACTAGAGCTGGTTGTCGTTGTTGAATCGGAAGAATGCGTAGCAACTGTCGAGTCGACCGTTCCTGAAATTGGGACAATACTTTGCGTTGTTGCTGTCTCGTCTGCTAATACGATTGGTGTTGCTAGTAAAACTTGGCTTGAGACCAAGAGAGTGGCAATAAGTTTTGTTTTCTTCATACATAACCTCCATGTAGCTGTTTTCTGTTTTAAACATTGTACTATAAGGTCTATAAGATAACCTACGCCTCAAGGCTGATTTGAAAAGAATCTTATACTATCTTTTAAGATTACGAGTGTTTTCTTAGCTATTCCAAACTTTTTAGACTTTATCTTTCATCAAAAAGCCCAACCTCCGAATGTATCCGAGTGTTGGGCTTGGGCTATCTCCTTATTCTTCTAAGCTTCCTAGTTTCCCATTTATATGAATCGATTTTTAATAGCGTAATTGTAATAGGATCGGCGATTGATTTTCTAATACTTCTGTTTCGGCAAAGATAACTTCTCCTCCGTAACGCATGACTTCATAAATGATTTCATTGACGATATCTTCGACGTAGCCTTCGTCACTCGGTGAGATATCTACTAATTTGACTTGATGATCTCTAATCACCGCCTCTTGATAGTAAGCGTGATCTACAATCAATTTTTGCCCTTTTCCTTTAATTACTTGTCTGTAGATGTTGGCTACATCACGCTCTACACGCCCTTGGTTTTCCATTCCTACTATAGTGTGTAGTATCGTCTCTTTTTGATGACGAATGTATTCGTGAATCACCTGATTTGCTTGCTCTCCTATTGCCAACTCATTTTCGCCACTATCAACTGTAAAGTTCCCATAGATTTCTCCAACAATCCGTTCATCTTTATGTGAAATCTGTTTATATGTCGCAATATTTTCTGTTGTTCCAGCTAAAATGATTGGGTGTGGATGACGATTCAAATAAGGTTGTAACTCAGAATCAATCCATTTGAAGAACTCTTTTTTGTAATTCGTTTGAACACTTCCCATTGAATTCAATACGCGGTCTTTTGCCCAGTAGCCTTTATTCCTGATTGGGAAATGTGCGTCTTTCACTTCTTGTATCAGCGTATCATCTACATATTCTAGTAAACGTGAACAATCCATCCCAATCGTTAACACATAATAATGGTTCATTTTACTTTCACTTCGTAAGATTTCTTTTGTATGGAAATACGCATCAATAACAAATTGACTCTCCAACACAAACGGTACTTCGATTTGTTCATTGACACTTGGCGAAATAAAATAGACAATGCTTCCTCTTTTAAGCGTAGGTTGAAAGTCTTTTAACACTTGATCGATTTTACGAATCATTGTTTTCGCCGCTGTTCCTTCCCTTTCTTCCAACTCTAAAATAATCTGTTTTACTAGATTTTTTAACACTAGTTTATATTTTTCAGCACTTTTCTCGTCATTTGGCATCCCTAACATGATCGTTACCGCTGGATTTTCTCTGTGGGCACTTAATTCTAAATAATTCATTTTTAAACTCCTTCTTTCTACCTAAAAATAACCTGGCATAGTGATCAATCGATATGATCCGCATTTCTATGCCTACTTTAATGATATTGGTTAGAGCGATTCTAAGGTCAACCTAATTTTTTATACAAAATCAAAAATGCCGGAATTGTGTTTTTTCTTCTCCAAAAACTCTTGAAGCATGTTCCATTAAATTCAAAAATTAAATTTCCCCATAAAAAATCCCGCCCTAGAGAAGTCAGACGAATATCTAACTTCTACAGAGCGGAATTCTATTTGCGATTCTTTTAGTGTCCACTATTTTTTTCTAATTATTTTAGATAAAAAATAATGCTGTTCTTTGATGATCACTTAGCTTCGATCATATTATGGTTCAAGTATTTGCACACCGATCCCTAATAAACCTGGGCCAGTATGGACAACCAATGCCGGTGAGATTTGTCCAAAATAAATCTCTTGGACATTAGGGAATTCACGTTCAAAACGAGCCTTCATTTCAATTGCTTCTTCTTCCGCCGCACCATGTGCGACTGCCAAGTTGAAGACTTTTGCATCCCCGACAGCTTCTTTCACATAGGACATTGTCTTGTCTAAACTTTTCTTTCTGCCTCGTGCTTTACCTACTGTATAATAGATGCCCTCTTCATTACAAGAGATGATAGGATTCAATTTTAAGGCATTTCCTAAAATTGAGGCAACTAGACCGATACGTCCGCCTTTTTGCAGGTATTCAAGTGTTGCTACATTGAAAAAGACTTTCGTTCGTTCAGCTAATGCAACTAATTCATCGATCAGCGTGTCCCATTCCATGCCATCTTCGATCCATTTTGCGGCTTGGATTGCTGTAAAACCGGCGCCAATACCAATATTTTTAGTATCTAATACATGTGTTTGGATTCCTTCTTGTTCTTGTGCGACAAGACGAACCACATTATTCGTCCCGCTCAAACCACTTGAAATAGTGATTGCTAGAACTTTATCATATCCATCATTTTTGATTTGATCAAAAATCTTAGTGATTGATTCTCCATCAGGTAACGAGGTACCCGGAATTTCCTCAGGTAAACGCTTATAAATCTCTTCAGGAGTAATATCGACTTTATCTGTATATTCTCTATCTTTATAAATGATTTTCAAAGGGATCACATAAATATTGTACATATCGATGATTTCTTGTGGCACATCTGTTCCTGAGTCTACTAAAATCGCAATCTTATTCTTCATTTTCTTTCTCCTTTTTTGCCTCTTGTAAATATTCGCTTTCTAAACTGATCGTTTTTTCTGCTAGTAGCTTCATTGCAAAAGAAATCGTCGCTGAGCGTACAGCAACATATTCTAATGGAAGTTCTTGATTCAATAATTGTTCATGTTGTTTTCCTTGGGCTAATTGACTGACCATTCGTATCGCATTTTCTTGTTCATCACAAAAAAGATTGTATGCTTCACGGATGCCCACTGTTTTTCCTTGAAACAAAATTCCTTCTTTGATTTCAGGAATCGTCAACACTTGTTTAAGCGTTGTGATAGCAATCAGAAATGCCACATGTTGTTTGTTGTATCGCTTTTTGATTGGCGCCGGTACTAAACCTAGTTTCACATAATTATTAACCATTGAAGAAGTTAACAAAGGATGTTTTTCTCCTTGGATAACTGGTGATAAATGACGATCTACTAGTGTCTTGACTTGATCCATGTATAGCTCCAAGTCTGGAAGTTCTTCCCAATGTGGTAAACGAAACGTTTCGATACTGACAGCCCAATCAATTAATTGCTGACGCATTTTTTCCATTATGAAAGCTCCTTTAATGTTCTCATTAATATCTTATCAAAGTTTTCAAAAACATTCAATCTAGTTACTCAAACTAGATAAATTAATAACAAAATCAAACACCGATAACAAGCGTTTAAACGATGCTTGTTCTAGATTCTTCTTGGAATAAAAAAAGACCCGCCATTTTCATGACGGGAAAAGGAGTAAAAAAATGAAAAAGTGTTATGGGTTGTTCTTTTGCAAGAACTTTGTTGGTTGGGATACATTTATCATAACGGTCATTTATGAATAAACTATGAATGAATTTCTAGGAAGTAGTAAAGTTTTCGTAGATTTTTTATTGTACGTGCCTTGCATTTTAAAATGCTTAGTGCTACTATAATAAAGTACTTTTTCATATGGGCCGTTAGCTCAGTTGGTAGAGCAGCTGACTCTTAATCAGCGGGTCGCGGGTTCGAGCCCCTCACGGCCCATTGGGTGCCAAACCCACGTCACCAGTACACTCTTGGCTACTTCGGTAGTTTGGAAAAGAGTGTGCGTGGTGACATTTTTTTGTTTTAAATCTTTTTTAGATTACCTTGAAAAAGGCATACAAGGGAGTCATTATGCCCTGTTGATCATTGAGATGCTTACATGATTATCATTATCTTTCATACTTATCTATTTACTCCCCAAAACATTTCGCCTCTAAGTAGTTAATCTATGCTCTTTTCAAGAATCAAAGTAATTCGGTCTAACTTTTTAGGAAGAACTCCCACTTCTCAGACGTCTTTCAATGATAGATTGCTGCCATTTTTTATAAATATTAGAAACCCTTTGATTCAGCCTCCCTCTTTTTCCCGTTAACTTTAAACTAACTTAATAGCACTTCGTTAGTTTATTTATCAACAAGGAGGTATTAGATTTTAGTAACTGTTTAAGTCCCTTCAAATCCTTTCCCTTATTCTTTTCGTTTCTTTTTGCTCCTCCAATAAATACCAAAAAAGCGTTCCATCAACATTTGGTTAACGAAACGCTCTATACATTGTTAAATTATGAATTCAGGTGTTCTTCATTTATGATGTTCAAGAATAGATCACTTTTTCTTATTAAGATAGCTTCCCTATCCACTCCATAGAAACATTATATTTCAGTGTTCTTTTGGGTTATCTTTCTATCGATCCTATTCCTCTTTGTTTTCTATCAGTACTCAAATTGGCGATAGTAGCGTCGAATTTCTAGCGGGTGGCAATTCATTTGTTCGACATAGGCATCAATCCGCTGTGTTACGCAATGCATCAATAAGTGAGATAGCACTCGGCCACGATATTTCTCACTTATTCCTGAAACAGGATAATCCTTCGTATCGATCAATGTATAGTTTGCACAAATTCTTGGCAACAATTTAGCAACTCTTTCTGATAATGGGCGTTGTTCGTCTTCTCCTAAAAACACGGTGACAGGTGTAGTTTCATCAACGATTTCCAACGTTCCGTGAAGAAACTCAGCAGCATGGATCGATTTTGAACGCAACCAGCTTTGCTCCTCCCAATAGCACATAGCATAAGAATAGACAGCACCCCATTGATTTCCTGCACCGATAAAATAATGCATCGCATCGTGACGATGTTTCTCCGCAAATGCTCGCCCAAATTCATCCGCCTGCTTTTCAGCTTCTACTAATCCTTTTGCTAAATATTGATCCAATTCTCGATAGTAGGCGTCGTAATCAGGAAAATCCCCATGGTTTTTCATCAATCGATCGGCAACCATAAAGAATTTGATTTGTTCGGTTCCCGGTGCAGGATACGTGATGACATGATCACATTGTTCCGCCAAAATACTGCCTTTTGAATCAATAAATCCTAGTAATGTCGCTCCTACTTTTTTGATTTCTTCAACTGCTTTAACCACTTCTTGTGTCGTTCCAGTAACAGAGGACAAGATGACTAACGAGTCTTTGGTCAAACGACGGTTGCCGGTTGTATAATATTCTGCCGCATGTTGGACGTAAACCGGTAAGTCACTTTTTCCATTAATGTAAGTGACAGCTTGCATCGCAGAAGCATAGGTACCGCCAATTCCTAGATAATAGATGGCGTCAAAGCCTTTTTCGTCAATGGCGTCGACTAATTTTTCAACTTCTGGACGTAACGCTAACATTCCTTGGATATCATCAATTTGTTGTTGTTCATTAAATTTCAGCATCTTTTCCACCTCTAAATTTTACTTTTTAGCACTTGATCAAAGTCATCAAAAATACGTTTACTCAAATCGATCCCTTTAGCAGCAGCCCCGAGAGAGGAGAAAATTTGGAACGGAATCACTAAGAGCAAAGAAGAAAAAGTTTCTTCACATGCAACATCCAGCCCAAGTGTATCGGGATTCTTTGCCGCTGCTGTGGTGATCGTATAAGCTTTTCCCACATGGGATGCTAAATAATCATGCAACAGTTGGGCTCTTGATTGATTCGGGCTTGGTGCTTCAATAAAGAAAAGCACATGTTTATGGTTTGCTTCAAGATACGGCCCGTGCATATACGCTTCCAATTCAAATCCTTGCGAAGGCACTCGAATCGTTTCTGTAAATTTCGTTTCAAATTCTTTAGCGGTTCCCCAGTTTGGCCCATAACCGACTGCCACAAACCGATTCGCTAGTTTAAAAATACTTGCGTTTTTCTCAAAAAAATCAATTGTCTTAGCAATGACCTGAGGAATGGCTTCAATCATTTCCTCTAACTGATTTTTGATCATCGACACTTGGTCGTCGGATAATATACCTTTACTGTAGCCAATAGATACCCCCATTAAATAGAGTTGCAATACTGTTGCTACATATCCTTTGGTCACGAATCCAACGGTCTCGATCCCAGTTCCTAGATCAATGCTTTCGTTAACTTTTTGAGCAAGGGGACTTTCGGGATCACTGCTTAAACCGATCGTATAAATATCTTGCTTGGACAACTGCGCCACTGCATCTATCGTAGAAGCACTTTTTCCGCTTTGTGAAACCGCCAAAACTGTTTCTATATCTTTAGAAAGATTTCCGTAATGGTTAAAGTGGTATGGCTCTTCAATCGTGACAGTGATCTGCGCTAATTTCTCCATTGCGTACTTTGCTGCTAAACAGGCATTGGCAGAAGAGCCCGTTGCCAAAATCAGTAAATTCTCGATTGCAGCTCTTTTTTCTTCTTTTTTAGGAACAAACCCCTGCAAGATCTCAACTAGTGTTGCTTGCTCTTCTTGTATATAGTCCATCATCGTTGCCACAACAATTCCTCCTTAAAAGAGTCCAATCAAGGATCCTAAAATACCTACGACTGCTAATCCCAGCAGAATAATTAGCGGTTTGACTTCTTTTTTCAAAAGATAGAAGACAGCCCCAAAGGCACCCAATGACAATATTTTCGGAACGATATCATCAAAGATGCTTTGAACCGTAACTGCATTTTCTCCTGAACCAATCTGCAACGGAATGTTGATATCGATCATCGTAGCGGTCATTCCTCCTACGACCATCAAACCAATGATTGCAGCACCATAGGTTAAACTTTCCATCAAACCGTTTTCCTGAATTTTCTTTAAAAATCCTGTCCCAAGTTTATATCCCCAACCAGTCGAAAAATAACGAAATAGTAGATGAGGAACATTGAAAATCACTAGAAACAGAATCGGACCTAGGATATTTCCTTGTAATGCCAATGAAGTTCCTACCCCAGTAGCAATTAGCCGCAACGTTCCCCAAAAGAAGGAATCACCGATTCCCGCTAAAGGCCCCATCAAAGAGGTCTTGATGTTATCGATCGCTGAAGAATCAAAATTTGGATCATTGACATTTTCTTCTTCCATCGCCGCATTGATTCCTAAAATAAGCGTGACGATATGCGGGGTCGTATTGAAAAATTCCAGGTGACGTTTCAACGCATCGGCCATCGATTCTTTTGTTTTGTAGAGTTTCTTTAAAATCGGAATCATCGCATAGACATAAGCTAGGTTCATCTGTCGCTCATAGTTCCATGAGAACTCCATTTGAAATGAACGCCAGAAGACACGATTCAACTCTTTTTTGGTAATTTCGGATTTCTCATTAGAAGTCTTCATCATCATCTAGTACCTCCCCTGAAGTCATTTGAATAGATTGCCCTTGTCCACGAATGTTTCTTAAATTCACGACTACAACAGCCGTTATTGCTCCGAAGATTGCAATCCCTGTAACAGGAATCTCTAAATAAGCTGCTAATGCAAAACCTAAAAAGAAGTACGGTGCAACTTGTTTGTTAATCAGTAACCTAGCCAACATGGCAAATCCAAGGGCGGGAATCAAACCAGTTGCGGCAGATAGGCCGTTCTGTACAAAGGCTGGAATCATAGCCAATAATTTACTAATCGTATTGCTGCCTACCATAAAGGAGATCGTCACTACAAGGGCTAACATCAGGGATAAGCCAAAACCTGCTAATAAGTGCATTCGTTCTACACCTTTGTAGTTTCCATCAGCCGCGTACAAATCGGCTTTTTGGTTCATCATTGGGATAAGCAGCCCCAAGTAAACATTTTTCAAGATAAGGGTCAAGGTAGCGATTGGAAGTCCCAACAGTAAAGCCGTCTCGGTTCCCGCTCCTGCCGTAATTGCGAAAGCTGTGCCCAGAATCCCTCCGGTTACGACATCTGGTGGAATAGAAGCACCGACAGAAAACGAGCCAATAAAAGCTAATTCAAGTGTTGCACCCATAATAATTCCAGTGTTTATGTCCCCCAATACGATTCCTGTAAACAACCCAGTGACAATCGGACGCGACAGTAATGACGTTCCTAATGCGTATTCAGACTGCGCAATAAATGCAACAATTCCAAGTAATATTGCTTGCAGCATCTCTTTTGCTCCTTTCTTTATAAAACATCTTCGACAGCGACTTTTTTATCCGAAGGTACTTGACGGATATCGATAGCGATTCCTTTTGCAACCATTTTTTTCAAAAGTTCTTCTTCTACTGGTAAAACATTGACTGCTTTGCCAATATTTTTAGAGCCTTCTTTGGCTTTGATCCCACCTAAATTGATTTTGTCGATCTCTGGACAGTTTTCTGCTAACTTATACGCATCTTTGATGGAATCAACTACGATGAATAATTTGTATTTATCCGTCACACCGCTTTGCAGGGCATGAATTGAATCCTCAATTGATTTGATCACCAGTTTTACGCCTTGCGGTTTTGCTAATTTGATCGTTGTCTTACGAATATCATTTGTCGGTACATCATCATTGGCAATCAAAATACAATCGGCGCCTAAATTTTGGGTCCAAGAAAATGCGACTTGGCCATGTAATAGCCGATGATCGACTCGTGTCAAAATAATCATGTCGTCCCTCCTAAAATTCTTCTTCTTCGATTTCTTTTGCTATACTATCATTGCAAAACTGGATCATCTCTTTCGAATTGGCCAGCGTTTGGTGGATCGTTTCTGAGATTGCACCTCCTCTTTGAAATTGTGTCGTCAATTCAATCAGCAATGGCAAATTCAAACCTGTAATCAAGTAAAAATTTGGTTGTTGGATATAACGCAAAAATTCATTGTTCACGCTACCACCGAAAATATCTGTGATAACGATCACTTCAGAATGTTTATATGTTTGCATCAAGGTATCCACCGTTGTCGTCAGATCAAATGTTTCTTCCACATAGCAGTCAATCGCAAAGACTGATTGTTTTTTACCGCAGATAAGTTCTAACGAATGTAAGATTCCTGATGCAAATCGTCCGTGTGATGCTAAAATAACGATTTGTTCCACTGCTTTCACCTCACTTTGCTCCAAGTTACACTTTACTAAACGCAAAAAGCGTGCCAAAAAAAGTGGCACGCTTTTCTTATTGATTAAAAATCCGCTTCACCCATTGAATAATCAGTGTTTCCAAATAAAACATCATAAATGTAGCAAACTTCAGATTCCGGTATCGCGACACTGTAAACCTTCTCAATGACACTAAACGCTTTTTTGATTTCATTCAGCTGTTTTTCATGACACTGGAGTAATGTGTCGCTGGCATGATAATTATCAATAGCTTCGTTTCGAATAAGGCGCTCAATCAAACAACTCGTATGGACAAACAACGCAAGTTTGCGATCATTGGTGATTCGTTGCTGCCACATGCGTTCCAGATCTCCCGCGAAAAATTCCATTTGGGAAATTACTTTTTCTGTATCTAGAATCGTGACCGATTGAATCACTCGATCCAATGAAAAGTTTCTTACTAATTGATTGTTCACGTAGGCAATCATCTCTTCATCCAATTCTTCCTTTAGCCAACTTAATAACACTTCTGTCCCAGCGCCTGAAATCAGTTCTTCTAAAGAAATAAAGGGAGCCAGCTCTTGGCGAGGTTTAGTGGTTCCTATAATACCAACAACATCATAAGATGTTAATATTTGTTTCATATGTTCACTATTTTCCAAATGGTTGAATTCATAAGGAAGGATCCGAATCTGTAAATGATCAGGAATACTTTTTTCTAATAAGGTGGAGATTTGAACAGCGGTTCCAATTCCAGTCGAACAAGTCGTAATGACAACTTTCTCTTTTTTAACTTTTGGAAGAATGATCTCCCATTCATTTTGGTGGTAAGCATTTACCCGCTCAGGAATCTCTCTCAACGAAACGTGCTGCTGAATGCATTCTCCGACAGCGATGGCTACACTTGTCGTTACATTGTTCATCATGACAATCGGTACCGTCAATTCTGGGATATATTGATAGACTTCTTTCAAAGAACCCATGTCGAACAAGACAACGAGTCCATTAGATACATCGTTTTTCTGAATATATGCAGTGATCCTTTCCGCAATTTGCTTAGGAGTAACTTCTAATGGCATATCAAAAGATTGAAAAAACGATTCATTCAGTAAACGGTTCGCAACATTTGCGATACTGCTGGCAGTTGCATAGCCATGGGCTACTATGATGCTTCGTGGAAGCAACGTTTCTTTGGAATATCCCATATCATTGATATAAAGTGCAAAAATGATTCGGTCCATACTCGTTAGTTCAATATCCAATGCTTTTTGCACTAGCCCTAACAGATTTTCGGTGTAGCGGTCACTTGTAGAATAATGCTTTTTAACACTTTTCAATAGGTTTTCTGTCAATAAAAACTTTTCTTGATCATCTGGCAGCCATTCCACATTTCTCCGCAGCCATAAATAATAACTGATCGTATAGACCATGCTGCCGTTAAAGCTGATTTGGAAGGAATGCTCGATCTGCTCCATCATTCGCTGGACATGCTCGGTCACAAAAATCATTGTCCGTTGCTTTTGTTCTTGCTTATGATCAAACAATAAATTTTCGAACAGCCTTTCGATTACTTGAGAAATAGGATCAGCGGCAGCTGCAAAGTCCTGCCCTGCCTGGACATAATTGAGTAGGATCTGTTCATACGTTTGAATGATCTGTTGTTGTGCGGGTTCACTTTCCACAGTCAACTGCTGGATTTGCATTTGCCCATCAATCAGAACTGGTTCCATCGTCGCTAGTTCATTGGGTTCATCTGTTAATTGCAGTAAATGTTCTGGTAAATGATAGACCGTGACCGCTATTTTTAGGGCTCCCCGTTTTAGACTGGCGGTGTAGCTTTTGGCGGTAATGATTTTTATCGTGCTTTTCAATTCCCCGACGTTTCCCGAAAAATGACCGGTTGTCAGGATTTCGATCACTTGAGGTGAGATTTCCAAAGGCAGGCCGATTCGTTTTTGTTCCTCATAGAACGCTTGCAAAATCAGCTGTTTCCGTTCGGAAATCGTCCGTTCTACCAAAGCAGGCAGTGTTGCTTGAATTGGGATTCGTCGCAAAAAGGTTGTTAGAAATGTTTGTTTCAAATCTTCAGTCGTCGCAAACACCAGCCGACAATCCACTGGGGTTGACCGGCTCGTATCCCCCATTCGATAGATAACTCCCTGATCCATAAAAGTGAATAATTTTTCCTGTCCTTCGGCATTCAGTCGATGAACTTCATCTAGGAATAGTACCCCCCCGGCTGCTGCTTCAAATGCACCTCTACGATTTTCTTCTGCTCCAGTGAAGGCTCCTTTCACATGTCCAAATAAATTACTCGTCAATAGCTCATGGTTATTGGCATACTGCGCACAATTGATCGTGATCAGCGGAGCATCGCTCTCTAATAATTCATTTTCCACACAATAATGATGGAACATTTTTACAAGAAAACTCTTCCCAGTTCCACTTTCCCCCGTCAGCAAGAAGGGAAGCCCACCATTTGGATAGAAGGCTGCCATCTTGATCTGTTCAATCACTTCTGCCAGACTACCTTTGCTACCGATTACACTGGAAAAAAAATCTTCTTTTCGATCAAAAAAGGGCTTTTCTGCTCCAACAGCAGCTAGACTATCATATACGTTTTGGGTTAAGGGATAATTTTGGATTTCAAATGCCTGTTTATGAAAAAAATACACTGGCCGGGTAGTAATTTTTACTAGATGGCTTTCTTCCGTTAACTGATTTAAATAGTGACTGATCGTGTTTCTCTTGACTGAAAACTTCTCGGCGATATCCTTTGCAGTGAAAATATCGCTTACATTTTCGATAGAGAAAAAAGCTGTTTGATTTTGTAAGTAAGCAAGTAATTGTTCTTTCATCGTCGTTCTCCTTATCCTCTTTATCTGATTATCATAACTTAACAGGCTAAGATTTACTATACAATGAATAATAGGGCAATTATTCTTTTAAACCACAAAAAGTAGCATCCTGAATAACGATTGCTACTTTTTATTCTGTATATAATACTTATGTGACAGTCAGTAAATAGTTCTATTACTATTTCCGATTCATTTATGTTCGCTTAACACTATTAATTTCAATCCGATAGCACTATTCACCACTTCAACTTCAACTCCATCTTTTACCATATTGGTGAGGATCAGTGGTCCCTTATTTTTTTTGATCCAAGCGCCAATTACCCTTATTAGAGTTCGATCCATTTTTTTCAGTTATTTTTGTGCTGAAGTCATGGGCACGTGACATAAGTTAACTAGTTACGCTTTCCAGATTTGACTTTACACAACTTATTAGTCCTTATTGACAAAGAGCCAGATTCTTGCTTGTTTCGCATTAGTAAACAAAGAGGCTCGTAAGTACTTTAATAAGACTTACGAACCTTTTTCGCTTTTCTGTCTCATAAGCGGACTCACTACTTCGCGTCACTTTTTCTCAGTAGCGATCATTCCACATACAATGTCACAAATTTTGCATGGTCAATCTTTTCAAGAGTGACGGCATTATTTTCCACCAGAAGTGCTTCTTTCTTAGCTTCTTTTAGATTGACTGTTTCTACTACGTTCACTGGATGGTTGAATGTGATAGTCGCATGTCCCACTTCATCTAAAAGCCCATTGTATAGACGCAAAATGTAACCTGAACGCTCTTCCGCCTTTTTCAATACACTCAAGGTTAGATTGCCATTGATCTCAAAAAGACTAAAGTTTGTCGGCAAAGTTGGCTCAACCGATCCTAAAGTAAAAATCAATCGGGAATTCAGGAATTCTGCGTATTGATAAAGAGTGATCGGTGTTACTGCTTGTTTGGCACGTTGTGCGACATTTGCTTGGTCAAATCCCTGAGCAAAGTAAGCAATGGAGAAATCAAAATGCATCGTTTTGTGGCACTGTGCAGCTGGTGTCTCAATCACTGATTCTCCTGAAGCACGCCCTGGGCGATACAGTAGATTCTCTTTCCCCATGAAGCCATAGGTCCGGAAAATGGTTAAGCGAATCGTATCAAACGCTTCTCCCACAATCTCATATTCACGTACCCCTTGGGGCATGACTGCTACGCCATGGGACGCATCGAATAAACCGACAAAGGATTGACAAGTTTCTATGGCAATCGGTTGCTCATTCCATTGCTCTTTATTGGTTTCCCAAAGGGCCATTTCTTTTTCAAATACAACTGGGCGCTCCAACGTACCAAACTGTTGGTCAGCAAGCGAAAATTTCGAGGAAATCCCAGTATTAAATAGCACACATACCCGATGACTGTCCACTTGTTGGTTTTCAACCGTTAATTTGAAATCAATTTGTTGTGATTGTTTTTTCAACACCATCGTCAATTGGATCGGCAGTGGAGATGAGACTTTCTTTTCTGCACGTTCAGCTAAATCCTTCGGAACCTTCAACGTGTAAGCTACATAGATTTTCTGATAAATCTCTGATTGCTGAATGGTGATCGTTGGTTGCGCATCAATTGATGAAATCACAAAATCTTTCACAGGTGGTGAATAATTGAATGAATCACCATCGTCGCCATTTTCTTCAATGATCCCTTGGTTTTGGTAAAGCACTTGATTGGTTTTATCAAGAATATCCAAAGAACCATTGTTATTGACAGTGATCTGATAGTACTCATTTTCAACCGTATTGGTTTTAACATCCTGCAATGGTGCGCTTGTATCACCTTTCAAATCAACCGTCAGCTGGGTATACCCCATACTCGGCACATCCGTCGTTTCTAAGGCAATCTTCGCTTTATAGACTTTCTCCGGCAAATAGATTTCCTTGACTGGATTTAAAATATTTCCTTGATTCAAAACATACTCCGTTTGGTCGGTAAGCTCTAAAATCGTATAAGGCAACGCCTGACCAGCTTGATCAAGAATCGCAAACTCTTTTTGTGGCAAATAAACCTCTGCTTCAATGACCCCATTGCGCCTTGTATCATAGGTATTGAAGAGCGTGAAAGTAATTTCTTGTGCTTGTGGGTTATTGATTGCAGTAGAAATCTGTCGTAAAGTCAATTCGACAAGATTCATGGAAATATCTCGCGCCTGCTTATAGCGCATATAGATATCTTCATTGGTCGTATCAGAAACACAAGAACCAATGGAATCATGCGCCGCATTTTCAAACATTAACTTCCAAATCTCTATGACTGTTTCCACGGGGTACTCAAATCCTAATTGCATGGCCATCGTTAAGATAGGCTCCATGACATTGACTAAGTAATGTTGGATCTGAGTGTTCATCGCCTTCAAATCAGGACGTGAAGAAAAAATCGTTTTATGGATTCGCATCAATTTGCCATTGATCAGTTCACCGGCGATTTCTTCCAACTCAGGATGGCCTTCTTTGACTGCGGCAATGTATTTTTCAATCGTTGAAAATTGTAACTCATACTCATCCTCATAAAGTTGATTCATTCGATCAACTAATTCTGGAAGATTTTCTCTGACTGGTGCTTGGTCGAAACCATTTGGAAAATACACTTGATCGGTAGCACTGCGTCCCCAAGTCGTTTTAAACGGTTCTTGATGTAAGAACTCTGCTAATTCTGCTTCTCGTTCTGGAATGGCACCGCCAATGTAGTACCCACTTGGGATCTGGTAGACATTGACCACCGAACCATCTTCTCCACGCCATTTGTACTCTGTATATTTAACGTCGTCATCACTGACACCACGCCAAAACATCGTATCATTGATACCAAACTCACGATAGATTTGTGGCATACTGGCTGCTTGGCCGAAAGAATCTGGGACGTACCCAACATTCATGTATGTCCCGAAATCTTCACAAATTTTCATGCCGTATAACATATTCCGAACAATGCTTTCTCCCGAGATCACTAATTGATCGGTTTGAGTGTACCATGGGCCAATGATCAACTTCCCTTGTTGAACAAGTTGTTGAATCCTTTCTTTGTCCTGCGGACGCCACTTCAAGTAATCATCTAACAGCGAAGCCTGTCCATCTAAAATGAAGCTCTCATAGGGATCATCCTTTTCTAGTTGTTCAATGACTTTTCTTAAATTGTGCATCAAATAGATTTTCGAGCGACTTGTAGTAAAATACCATTCGCGATCCCAATGACTGTGGGGTACGACATGTACTGTTTTTTTCATTCAATCATTCCTCTCCCGTTATTAAAAAAGGCACGTAACGATGGTTGTCGTTAGTGCCTATTAATTTTTCTCAATTTTTTTACCATCTGGTACGCATAATTTGTTCCTTACGTAAAATATTTCGAATTTTGCCATTTTCGTACAAGCTAAAAGCGTTCTTAGAAAATCATCTGCTCGTGCCTTTTCTTTCGCTACTATTTAGCTAATCGGCTTTGTTACTCAATTTTCAAAGCTCAATTCAATATCATCAAGCGTAATGTCTTCTTTTTGTTCTTCTTGCTTATTGAAATTCACAAATAAAGGAGCGACAAAACCGATGAAAGCAGCTCCTGCAAATAGTCCAATCAAATACGCCCAACCGTTCCCAACAGTGAAGAAGCCATAAATCCCTCCAACAGGCGGCATTTTGTCATACATTCCTAACGCGATCCCCAAACCTGAAGCGATTGCTCCTCCCAACATGTTGATCGGTACAAGCCGTAATGGATTGACTAATGTAAAAGGAATTGCTCCTTCTGTGATTCCGATAAAGCCCATAATAAAGTTATTACGGCCAGCATCCAATAGCTCTTTATTGAATCGATTTTTGTGGAATAAAGTTGCTAAGGCGTATCCAAATGGCACCGCACAAATCGCAACATTTACGATAATTGCTGGTAAATACACACCTTCAGCTAGTAAAACATTTCCTGCCATCCAAGCAGCTTTGTTTACAGGCCCCCCTAAGTCAGAGCCAATCATTGCCCCCATGATGACTGCAAGCAAAATTTTGTTGACGTCGTTTTCAATCATGGTTCGAATCCATTCAACCAAGCTAGTATTAATCCATGCCAATGGCTCAGAGAGTAATGCGCCCATGACGATCGCTACGGATAATGTAGCAATCAAGGGTAAAATGACCAGCGGCATCACTCCAGCAAATGACTCCGGTAATTTGATATGTTCTTTAGCCCACTTCACTAAGTATCCTGCTAAGAACCCAGCAATAACTGCCCCTAAAAAACCAGCATTTGTGCTAGAAGCGACCGCACCGCCGATAAAGCCGGCCCCTAAAGCAGCTTTATCTCCAACAGAATACGCTATAAACCCAGCTAAGACAGTATTGATCAAACCGATTCCTGTCCACCCTACTTGTTCAATCAAATAAAGCGCATGTTTAAAGCCTTCAGTGCCAGCATAAGGATCTAAGCTTGTTATCCCCATACCAAGAGCAATCATTTTCGGAATGGCAACAACTAGTGAAGCGCCAATAATCAACGGCAGTACAAAACTAATTCCACTCATCAAGTGGCCTTTTACATCTGCTAGAACTCTTTTCATCATCCTTGCCTCTTTCCTTTAGTTTGCGTTTCTTTGTTCCACAGCTGCGACACATTTCTTTAGCACCGCTTCCGGTGCTTTGATACACGTATTAATATTTACCCGAATTTGCGGTTTTCCTTCAAACCGTTCCATCCCAACAACTTTTTGATCAGTCGCTAAAAGTAAGAAATCTGCTTCTTTTGCTTCTGCTGCAGTGATCTCGTTGACTTGCCCTAACGAACCTTGCTGTTCGATTTTGACCTCATAGCCCAGTTTCACACCAGCTTTTTCTAAAGCTTTTGCGGCCATCGGTGTATGTGCCAATCCTGCTGGACAGGCGGAAATCCCTACTATTTTCATATGATTTTCTCTCCCATCATTTCCTTTTTGATCAATTCTGCTAAATAAGCTTTATCTTTCGATTGTTGAATCTGCTGGATGAATGTATCTTCAAGCAACGCTGTTGCTAGGCGACTCAACATTTGCAAATGCACCGTTCCTTCATCTTTTTTAGGAACCATCAAAGCAAACACATTTTTGACTGCAGAATCATCGAAGGTTTCCCATTCGATGGCTTGTTCTAAGCGAATAAACAAAACGGTCGGTTTCAAAACCGGTTCAGCTTTTGCATGCGGAATAGCAAAGCCTTCTTGTAAGCCAGTTGAATATTGTGCTTCCCGTTCAATGAATGCCGCATATGTGTCTGTTGCATCGGTAACGATTCCGGATTCATAGGCATGATTCGCAATCACGTGAAACAGTTCTTCTTTTGATCTAACAGCCACATTCAAGAGAATATTTTTTTCCTGAAAATCCATCTCATCTGCTCCTTTCCTTTATTCTAAAACCATCATAGTAATTCGTGTGGTTTATTTTCTGTACACGTTTAATTTACGGTTTCTGATACAAGATGTAAACACACCAAATTTCCAATTCAAGTGGCAATCATTAGTAAAGCGTTTTCCAAAATGATTGCCAACTCTTCTGGAAATTTTCAGTACTAGTGAAGCATTTCATTCTTATTCTTTCTATTGTATGATGAGGAAGAGCACGGAGGTGAAACAATTGTCAAAACTTGCTTATCAACGATTAGATGATCTATTGGAAGTATTAACTAGACAAACGGTGCCGCTACCAATGAAGGAGTTAACGAAAAACTTCTCGATTTCTGAACGAACGGTTCGGACAGACATTGCGAATTTAAATGATTTATTAACAAACGTGGGAGCCTCCATCAAGTTGATTCGAGGGCAAGGCTATTTGTTGTCCATTGGTTCAAAAGAACAATTTCATGACTGGTGGACAGAAAGTATGTCAACCACAGAGTTCTTTCTAACCACTAGTGAAGAACGACAAACCTACCTACTTTTCCTATTATTCAAGAATGAAAACCCTTTATCCTTGGATGATTTTCTCGATCGGTTATTTATTAGTAAAAACACATTTTACTCATACTTAAAAACGGCTCGAGACAATTTAGCCACCTATCACTTAAAAATAGTAAATCGTCCAAATATTGGCTTTGAAGTCTTGGGTAACGAATTCGCCAAGCGTCAGGCTATCAGTGATCTGTTAATTGAAAAAGATCTACAAGAGTACTTGATCGGTTTTACAGAAATGGAACTTGAGTTGTTTGATACGATCAATCTAGTCCACTTACAAGAATTGGCATTAAATCATCTGGCATCCTTAGACTTGTTAGACTCTGACTACTATCATAAAAACATTCTTTCTCATTTTGCTTTAGCAATCAGCCGCTTTATAGCTGGCCATGAGATCAACGAATTTCCCTTGCATGTGCCTGCGCTCAAAAAAGACGCCCAGAAAGTAGTTGGTCATTTCTTAGAAGAAATCGATCATGCATTTGATATACAATTGACTGCAGGAGAAAAACAATACTTTATTTACTATCTTGCGATGAATGCACCACGTTTAGTTGAAACTGGCGATTCAAACGATTCTTCCACAGAAACTGCTAAAGCTATCGTCGAAGAATTACTAACTGCGATCAAACAGACGTCAAACTATGCATTAGAGACAGATAAGATGCTAATAGAAGATCTGACTTCTCATATAGAAGGTTTTATCAATATGAATCTAATGGATGCACGCCGCAGCAATCCATTACTGGCAACGATCAAAAAATCTTTTCCACAGGCTTATGATTTATGTTTGACCCATTTAGAAACGGTAAGCATGAAACATGGTTTTTATTTTTCTTCTGATGAGATCGGTTATATTGCTTTGCACATCGCAGGTGCTATGGAAAGGAGTTCTATCAGAAATCATCATAAACATCGCGTCATCCTTGTTTGTGGAACCGGTCGAGCCATGAGCCGTATTATTGAAGCGAAAATCATCAAGCACTATCAAGAAACGGTCGAAGTCGTTGATCGCTTTTCTTATGTTGAACTACAACAATGTGATCTTTCTGCAATTGATTTTGTAATCACAACCGTTCCATTAGAGCTGTTTTCTGTTCCTTCAATTTATATCAACATGGCACAACTAGACAAGGAAATCAGCAAAATCGAATCGTTCATTGAAACACTAAGCGAAGCAAAAAACGGCATCTATTCATTGTTTCAAGAAGCATTTTTTCTTCATGAAAATCATGCAGATAAAGAGACCCTGTTAGAGAAAATGGCACAGCAATTGTACCAAAAAGATTTTGTGCCAAAAGATTTTTATGACAGTGTGAAGAAACGAGAAGCAATCAATCAGACGAATATCAACGAGTGGTTAGCTATCCCCCATCCCATGACATTGATGGCGAAACGCTCGGTTGTTTCAGTGGCAATCATTCCAGATGGCGTTGATTGGGGAAATGGTGACTTGGTTAGATTTGTCTTTCTCTTTGCGATACAAAAAAACGAATATGAAGAGACAGAAGAAATCTATAGTCTTTTATTAGAGTTGATGGATCGTGAAGATGTTCAACAAGCAATCTTGCAAAAAAGTGATTATCACCACTTTTTGAGTTGTATGAAACAATTATAAAAAACTGGGATCACCGCTAGTAGCTTTACACGTCTAAATCAATCAGATGACTGGAACAGTGTTAAATTTGGCACAATGATCTTTTTAGCTCATGCAGCTGATTTATCACTTGATAGATTCGTTGATTATTTACAGACAAAAAAAGAGTCTTCTGCCAATTAAATGGTTGAAGGCTCTTTCTCTGAAATCAACTCACTGGGTTTTCATGCTTGTAAAGCAATCATTTTTTTGATGGTATGGAGTACCGCATCTTCATCGTTCGACTTTGTCACAAATTGTGCAACTTCTTTGATTTGCTCAAAGGCATTGCTCATCGCAAAGCTGTAAGCGGCACATTCTAATAACTCGACATCATTTAGACCATCGCCAAATACCATGGTTTCTTCTGGTGTGACGTGGAGAATTCTTTGCAATTCTGTCACTGTTGTTCCTTTATGGACATTAAGATTTGAGATATCGATCCAAGCGGCTTCTGAAGCAACGATATAGGCTTTTTTTTTTAATTTTTCCAATTGTTTGACATGTTCAAAACAGTTTTTTTTCGGATCAAACACGGTGATTTCCAAAAAAATGACTTTACCGAAACAGTTTTTGTTTCAGTAAAGTCGATTTTTTTTTATTTATTTAGTTTTTCCAACTAGCAACTTTTTCTTGGTTCTTATCGATCCATTCTCTTGCTGCTTGTTGTGGATCTTTGCCGTTGTTGATTTCCAACATGACTTCTTCCATGTCTTTTTCTGTCCAGTTGAATTTATCCAACACAGCGTATGCTTCTGGTTGATCTTCTTTTAAGCCTTGGCGGACGATAGTGTGGATTTCTTCCGCATCTCCCATCGCATTTTTTGGATCTTCTAGATATTTCAAGTCATACTTCGCAAACATCCAGTGTGGTGTCCAACCAGTAAAGACGATTGGTTCTTGATTTTTGATTGCTTGTCCTAATGCAACCGTCATTGCACCTGAAGAAGAGGTCTCAACTGTCCACCCCTCCAGATTTGGATATTGGGCAATCGTATTTTCTGCAGCATTCACCACACCTGCACCAGGTTCGATACCGGTGATTTTTTTGCCTGCTTCATCGGTTAGATCCGCAATCGAGTTAACATCCATGTATGCTGGAACAGCTAATCCGACTTTGGCACCTTTCAAGTTTGCACCTAGATCATCGACTTGATCTTTGTATTGTTCATATTGAGAACCATGAGTCTTAGGTAACCAAGCAGCCACCATTCCATCTGATTCTCCTTTTGCAACGGATTCCCACATGATCGAATTATCAAGAGGTGTCACTTTCACATCATAGCCCATCTCTTTTAAGACTTCTGCTACGACATTTGTTGAAGCAACTTCTGTATCCCATTCCACATAAGAAAGATTGATCGTGTTTGTTTCTTTTGTTGAAGAACTAAAACTTCCAACACCGATCGCACCTAATAAAACAACGACTACTGCACCAATGATCACTCCTTGGCGCTTTTTATTTTTTTGTTTCGCAGTACCTGCTGCTTTTTGATCATTTGGTTGATTCAAGTGTTGCGTAAAACGGTCAATGATAATGGCTAAGATCACCAATGCTACCCCATTGACAAAACCATTTCCGACTTGTGCACGTTGTAAAGCAGAAAGGACACCACGACCTAAACCAGGCGCTCCGATCATTGAGGCAATCACGACCATTGAAAGAGAAAGCATAGTTGTCTGATTGATCCCTGCCATGATCGTTCCTTTTGCTAGTGGTAATTCAAGTTTCACTAGTTTTTGCCAACTCGTACTACCAAATGAATCAGACGCTTCTACTAACTCTTTCGGTACTTGGCGAATACCTAGGTTCGTAAAGCGAACAGTTGGTGGTAAGGCAAAAATCACTGAGGCAAACACCCCTGGAACCATACCAATTCCGAAAAAGGCAACCGCTGGAATCAAATAAACAAAACCAGGCATTGTTTGCATAAAGTCAAGGATCGGTTTAATGATTCCTTGCGCTTTATCATTTTTCGCCATGAGAATACCAAGAGGTACACCAATGATGATCGAGATCACACTAGATAGTAAAACCAATGTGACAGTATTCATCAAATCTGTCCATAGCCCTTGATTATAAATGAACCATAAGCCAATCAAAGTAAATAATGTCAATCCGGGACGTTTTTTTGAAATAAAGAACGCTGCAACTGCCATTAAAAGAATAAATAGTGGTGCTGGTATCACTAATAAAAGATTCGTGATAGCTGTCATCACTGCTTGACCAATCGTTTGAAGGAATGAGAACAGTCCTGCGAACGTTGTTGTCAACCAATCAGTGATCGTTTCGACCCAGTCAGCGACGGGTATTTGATAGTTCAATAGATTATTCATGTTCGCTCACCTCACTTGTTGCTGCTAATGCTTCGATTACGCTACCTCGGATAATAACGCCTTTTAATTTCCCGTTATCAACCACGGCTAATGGAGTCGGCGAATCATAAATAATATTGAAGATATCACTAACTAACATATCTTTACCGATCACGGTAACATTTTCATCAAGGAAATCGATCAATGGACGTTTTTGACGTCTTGCTTCTAATGCTTGATCTGCTGTAATGATCCCTTTTAAGTTACGTTTTCTATCAACAGCCATCAACATGCTGACTTCTTCATTACGCATACGTGTCAACGCAACGTTTGGACCATCTGATTCGATGTTTGTTGTTAGTGCAGGAACCATGATGTTTTGCGCCGTCAAGACTTTCGAGCGATCGACTTCTTCAACGAATTCTCTCACGTAATCATTGGCTGGATTAGTCAAGATTTCTTCCCCAGTACCGATTTGCATGATTTCTCCGTCTTTCATCAACGCAATGCGATCCCCGATACGCAATGCTTCATTTAAATCATGTGTGATAAAGATGATCGTTTTTTGCACATTGGATTGTAGTTCCAATAACTCATCTTGCATTTCACGACGAATCAATGGATCAAGTGCTGAGAAAGCTTCATCCATCAATAGGATCTCTGGATCATTTGCCAATGCTCGGGCTAACCCAACACGTTGTTGCATCCCACCAGATAATTGACTAGGATATTGATCTTTAAAGGATAACAAGCTTGAGTTCTCTAACGCTTTTTCTGCTTTAGCTTGACGTTCTTCTTTAGGAACACCGCGAACTTCAAGACCGTATTCTGTATTTTCTAAAATCGTACGATGTGGGAATAGACCGAAGTTTTGGAACACCATGTTGATTTTGTGACGACGAACTTCGCGAAGTTCTTCTTTGCTAAGTGTTGAGATGTCTTCTCCATCAATCAAGATATTGCCAGATGTTGGTTCAATCAAACGATTCAATAGACGGATCAAGGTTGATTTCCCACTCCCCGAAAGTCCCATGATCACGAAGATCTCACCTTCTTGTACATCAAAACTCGCTTCATATACACCGACAGTTGCGCCGGTTTTTTGTAAAATCTCTGTTTTCGATTGGTGCTTTTTCATCATTTCCAAAGCAGTTTGTGTTCGTTTACCAAATATTTTCGTTAAGTTTTTGACTTCTACTTTTACCAAACAAATTCTCCTTTGTATGTAAATTCATTTTTCTTTCTGAAAAAAGTGACCACACTACGATAACACCATGTAGTCACTTTGTCAAAATTCAAGCATCTCTATTCTTAGTGAAACTATACAAAAAAATGGTCAATCCCTTATCAGTATAGGGATTGACCAAAATTAGAATTAAATGAGATTTTTCTTATCCGCTCGTTCACTGCCCATCTGGATAAAAAAAGTTTGTCATTCGTTGCAGCGTATACTCGTTCCCAATAAAGTGGACAGTATCCCCGCTGAAAATTTAGCATATGGACCAGGCGAGACCAACAGTTCTTGATCGTGGGAAATTGCAATCACTGTTGCACCAGTGGCTTGCCAAATATTCAATTCGCTGATGGATTGGTTTAAGTGAGCCGCTTCCTCTGTCAAAGCAAGTTCAAAAGGCAGAAGTGGGTTCATCTTATGTATTCGTTTCGTTTGGCTCACCAGTTGATCCAATAGTTGTGAAAAATGGTTCAATTCTTCTTGTTGTTTTTTCACGCTTTCCATGATTTCTGCTTTTGTTTCTTGGATCGATTGCACATCTTGGTATTGTAAAAGGAAATCCTTTGCTTTTTCTTTAGATGCTACAAACGCGCCACTGCCATGACGAACTTCCATGATCCCCAGATCGACCAAAACATTGATTGCTTTACGAGTCGTCTCTGGCGAAGCGTTATACGTGCTTGCTAAAGTGGATCTTGCATGGATCTTCTCGCCGATTTGATAACGATTTTCTACGATTCGTTCAGCCAAATCAACAGCGATCTGTTGATAACGTGGGCGAACCAGTTTGGTTTTTTCACTCATTTTATTCTTCCTCTTTCATCTACTTGTCAGCTAACATCTTACTATGGACGCTTCAAAGAAGCAAAAGTAAACTTGTTTTATTTTTTTCTTCTATACAAGAAATCCGGTAGTTATCAGTTGATTTCTCAAACTAAACAGTTCGTATCACTCACTTCGAGAATAAAGCGACAACCACGAAAATCAAAAAATTTTCGTGGTTGTCTTTTTGTTTCTTGCGCTAAAAAATAAATTTCATTTAACTTGTAAATTTTTTCAAATAGTCACTACTTACATCAAAATGACGGCTAGGAAATTCTGGGAAATAAAGATCACTTGCCCACTGCCAAGCTGCTGTATCTGTATGCAAAGGATTTTTATCAGAAGGATCGTAGGGCCACTGTGCAACCCAACAATTTTCTTTTCCTAGACGTGTCATATCCAATTTGTTTTCGGTGAACCAAGAAGCACTCGAATAGTGGGCGACGTTTTGATAGCCTCCCTGTTGGATCGCTTTTTGGAAAACCAATGCATTATCTGTCACTTTGTCCACGTTCATCTTTGGATTTTCGCTATCGTTGACAACAACAGTTGACGATGACAGGTTCAACTCTTTCATATAATCCAATAAAAACTGAGCTTCCCCTTTTGTGTCAGCTTCTTCATTGAACCACGCATAATGATAGACACTTACTTTTAGGCCTGCCGCAACGGCTGAAGCAATCTGTTCAGGAGCAAGCGGATTTTTATACGAGTCTCCTTCAGTCAATTTTATGACTACCCCTTTAATGCCGTAGGTTTTCATCGTTTGAAATTCTTCACTCGATATCTTGCCATTATTGGAAGATATGTCAATAAAATCTTTAGCTGGTCTGCCTGGTTCTGCAGCGGAGATTCCTGAATCGTCTGTCAGACTTCGAGTGAATGACTCTGAGAATTGGTTGCTGCTACCTAACACATGTTGATTTTTTTCAGTAATCGTAGGTTTGATTGGAATCGAAGTTGCCTGTGCTGTTCCTCCAACGTAAACTAGTAAAGTAAAACAAATAACACCTACCCATTTGACCATTGTACGCATCTTGGATCGCTTCCTTTTATTGAATTTTCAAAGCATCAACAAGACGTCCTGTTGGCTCTATTTAAACAAAAATCTAGGAATAAAAAAACAGATAACATGACAATTAACCAATTTTTAAACATAACATCGTTATTAAAAATTAAAAAAATATTGTTAGTTCAATTTTTACAACATTTATCATCTTACTACTATATATAGTGAGTACTCTTTTGACTTTTGCTATTTTGATTCGGGTTTCTCTTTTCGATGATCCTTAGACACTTCATGATCATTTTTCGTTTTGTGAAAAAATTTCTATCTCTAAAATGTATAAATACCTTTTTCTTCTGGTTTTGATCTGCATTTATTTCTCTTCTTCTTTCCATCATTTTGCATACCTTTTTCGTTTGTGATTTTTCGATCGAACATTCATTTATTGGCAAGCAAAGGTTAAAAAAATATTTTTTAACGGAGTTTTCCACAAGCATTTCTGTATTAATACAAGCGAATCTGCACGAGATACTTGTTTTCATTGTTTTTCAAAAACCACAAAACATAGTATTCCACAATTTCCACAACACAAGATGTAGTGTTTGTTGATTGACTTTTTTACTAATAGATTTATACTATTGATTATAGAGAAAACACACGAGCAAGGAGGCAAATAATAATGAACGTAAAAATCTTTTCAAAAAATAATTGTATGCAATGTAAAATGGTGAAACGCTTTTTAGCTGAAAATAAAATCGACTTTGAAGAAGTAAATATCGACGAGCAACCTGAAGCAATCTCATGGTTAAAAGACCAAGGATTCCAAAGTGTTCCGGTCATCACTTCAGACGCAGCGACTGTCATTGGTTTCAGACCAGATCAACTACGTCACTTAGCTAGCTAAGAATCATTCAAACAGTTGTCAAATAGATCGAGGATTTACTTGATCCTCTGCCACCATGGATTTGATGGACTTACGGATATTGTCCGTAACCTCCCCAAATCCTTTTTTACAGCAATGAACACCACTATATCTTGTGGTCAAACATGTATCATCAAAATCAAAAAGAAGGTTGGGCGTATGTATGAGTCTTAAAAATCTAAAAGATGTCAGCTACTTTAAGCTGAACAATGAAATCAATCGACCAGTCAACGGGCAAATCCCTTTAAATAAAGATAAAGAAGCTTTAGCTGCTTTTTTTGAAGAAAATGTCAAACCAAATACGATGACGTTTCCAACAGTGATCGACAAAATCCAGTATTTGATCGACAACCAATATTTAGAAGCAGAGTTCATTCAATTATATAGTAGTGAATTTATTGAAAAACTTTATCAATTCCTATTCGAACAAAACTTTACATTTAAATCATTCATGGCAGCCTATAAGTTCTACTCTCAATATGCGTTAAAAACAAATGATGGTTCTGCCTACTTGGAATCTTATGAAGATCGTGTCGCATTCAATGCGTTGTACTTTGCGAATGGCGACGAAGAACTAGCCTTAGCTTTAGCTGATGAAATGATCCACCAACGTTATCAACCAGCAACCCCTTCATTTTTGAATGCTGGACGTAAACGTCGTGGTGAACTTGTTTCTTGTTTCTTGACTCAGGTAACGGATGATATGAATTCAATCGGTCGTTCGATCAACTCTGCCTTACAACTTTCACGAATCGGTGGTGGTGTTGGGATCACACTTTCTAACTTACGTGAAGCCGGAGCGCCGATCAAAGGATACGAAGGTGCAGCTAGCGGTGTTGTTCCAGTCATGAAATTGTTTGAAGATAGCTTTAGTTATTCGAACCAATTAGGACAACGTCAAGGTGCGGGTGTCGTTTATTTAAACGTCTTCCACCCAGACATCATGATGTTCCTTTCAGCAAAAAAAGAAAATGCAGACGAAAAGATTCGCGTGAAGACTTTATCACTTGGTGTGATCGTCCCAGATAAATTCTATGAATTAGCACGTAAAAACCAAGAAATGTATCTATTCAGTCCTTATAGTGTGGAAAAAGAATATGGTGTGCCATTTTCTTACGTAGATATCACTGCGGAATATGACAATTTAGTCGCAAATCCAAATATCCGTAAACAAAAAATCAAAGCCCGTGATTTAGAAAATGAAATCTCTAAATTACAACAAGAGTCTGGTTATCCGTATATCATCAATATTGATACGGCAAATCGTGAAAATCCTGTAGACGGTAAAATTATCATGAGTAACTTATGTTCTGAGATTTTACAAGTACAGACACCTTCTGTCATCAATGGCAAGCAAGAATATGAAGAGTTAGGGACAGACATCTCATGTAACTTAGGTTCTACAAACATCGTCAATTTGATGGATAGCCCTGACTTTGGTCGCTCTGTCCGCACGATGACTCGTGCATTGACGTATATCACAGATGCTTCAGACATTGACGTGGTTCCACCGATCCAAAACGGGAACAAATTGAATCATACGATCGGACTTGGTGCCATGGGACTTCATACTTATTTTGCCAAAGAGCAAATGGAATATGGTTCCGAAGAATCAATTGATTTTACCAATGTTTATTTCATGTTGTTGAATTACTGGACACTTATTGAAAGTAACAATATCGCACGTGAGAGAAAACAAGTCTTCCATAATTTTGAAAAATCAGCTTATGCAGACGGCACTTATTTTGATAAATATGTCACTGGCGAATTCCAACCAAAATCTGAACGAGTTGCTGCTTTGTTTGATGGTATCTTTATTCCGACTGCCCAAGACTGGGAAAACTTGAAGCAAGCAATCATGAAAGATGGTTTGTATCACCAAAATCGTTTAGCTGTAGCACCTAATGGTTCTATTTCTTATATCAATGATACTAGTGCAAGTATCCATCCGATCACTCGTATGATCGAAGAACGCCAAGAAAAGAAAATTGGGAAAATCTATTACCCAGCGCCTTATTTATCAAATGAAACAATCCCGTATTACACTTCTGCTTATGATATGGATATGCGTAAAGTGATCGATATTTATGCCACAGCACAAAAACATGTGGATCAAGGAATGAGTATGACGTTGTTTATGCGTTCAGAAATCCCAGAAGGTTTGTACGAATGGAAAGAAACGACAAAACAATCCACACGTGATCTAAATATTCTAAGACACTACGCTTTCCACAAAGGAATCAAATCGATTTATTATGTACGTACGTTTACAGACGATGCAGAAGAAATCGGCAGCAACCAATGTGAAAGCTGTGTGATCTAATTTCACTTAGTGATAGAACCCGTTACTGGATTTTAATAAAGGAGCATTCTCATGTCAGAAACTTATTATGCAGCGATAAACTGGAATGAAATTGAAGATATCATTGATAAATCGACTTGGGAGAAATTAACTGAGCAATTTTGGTTAGACACACGTATCCCTTTGTCAAATGACTTAGACGACTGGCGTACGCTTTCCCAATTAGAAAAAGATACAGTTGGTCACGTATTTGGTGGATTGACTTTACTTGATACCGTCCAATCAGAAAGCGGGATGGATCAATTACGTAAAGATGTCCGCACGCCCCATGAAGAAGCGGTATTGAACAATATCCAATTTATGGAGTCTGTCCATGCGAAAAGTTACTCTTCGATCTTCAGTACATTGAATACGAAAAAAGAAATCGAAGAAATCTTTGAATGGACGAATACCAATCCTTATCTACAGAAAAAAGCGGAGCGTATCAATGAGATCTACAAAAACGGTACGCCGTTAGAGAAAAAAATTGCGAGTGTCTTTTTAGAAACCTTCTTATTTTACTCAGGATTCTATACACCACTTTATTATTTAGGAAATAATAAATTAGCCAACGTGGCAGAGATCATCAAGTTGATCATTCGTGACGAATCTGTCCATGGCACGTATATTGGCTATAAATTCCAACTAGGTTACAACGAATTACCTGAAGAAGAACAAGAAACATTGAAAGACTGGATGTATAATTTGTTATATGAATTATACGAAAACGAAGAGCGCTACACAGAAGAATTATATGATCCAATCGGTTGGACGGAAGAAGTCAAAACATTCTTACGCTACAATGCAAATAAAGCATTGATGAATCTAGGAATGGACCCACTATTCCCTGATACAGCAAACGATGTCAACCCAATCGTGATGAATGGGATCTCTACTGGTACAAGTAACCACGATTTCTTCTCTCAAGTCGGAAACGGCTACCTATTAGGTAACGTAGAAGCGATGAAAGATGAAGATTACTTGATTGGTTTAGACTAAACAAAAAAAGAGCTTGGATATTGCATCCTCGCTCTTTTTTTGTTTCTCTTTAACCAACTACCAACCTTAGTTCTGCCTATTTTTTATCTAAATAAAGATGTGCTGGATACGTCATATATTCGACAGGTTGCAATTGATCGATCGTGACATAGCCTGCGTTTGAATTGATCACCGTAGGTATCCGGTTAATCAACGTAGCGCACGTATGCTTTGGTGTATCTGGTTTGGTCACTTCAAATTGCATACTTGGCGTTCCTTCGATCGACCAAGTACATAAATCGCCTTCACCTGTCTGATAGACTTTCCCAGTACAACCGACTTCCACCACTGGACCTTGTACCGTTTCAATCGTTGCAACGGCAGACATGCCGATCGCTTCGCCTGCTTTGATCGGCCGTTCCATTGTTTTCGATGGAATATCTTTATCTAAAACGATTGGAACGTTCTTTTGAGCAATGCGTTTGATCGTCCAACCCATTTTGGCACAGATGGCTTCTGCGGTCATCCAAGAATAGGAAGGCAAATCGGTTGCATTGGCAATTTCTTTGTCAAATTTTACTTGATCATAGCCCACACCATGCGCTTCCGCTAACGCTTTCCCATAGTGTTCGACATCATAACTAACTTCCCCACTGATTTTTTGTACATCATTCATGCCAGCAGCCAGCAGCGTTGGAAACAACACCCAGTAAATATCTTGCATTCCTGTTCCTGAAATCGTAACGTTGTTGGCTTTTGCGATTTTATCCAAACGATTGGTTTCTGCAACCGAAGTCGTCCAAGAATATAAAGCTTCTTCACTGATTGTTAAAACATTGACTCCATAGGTCAAGGGTATCTCTAAACTTGGCATGAAATCTTTGATATAACTAGCTATCGTGACTAATGCCACATCGGCATCACAGTTTTGAAATACTTCATGGGGATCGTTAGAGATTTTCACTCCTAAAGCTTGGTCATATCCTAAATATAGCCCTAGATCCTGACCGATCGCCTCTGGACGATTGTCTACAGCTCCAACGATTTCAATATCTTTTGCCATGGCATATTTGATAATCTCTTTCGACATTTTTCCACAGCCGACTTGGACCATACGAATTTTTTTAGTCATTGTATTTCCCTCACTTTTTAGAAAATTTTTAAACGAGCTCACGAATATCGTCAACGGTTCGCTCAAAGACTTCCCCCACTTCAGGACAGGTCAGTTTTCCTTTATAGGTACCGATTCCTGGTAGGATCTCTGGATACGTTTGGATGACTTCTGTCAGTGATTGGGAGGCTAAGCCCTTGATATATCTCATCGTGACATTCGTTAAAGCTAACGTAGACGTTTGAGGAACTAAACCTGGCATATTCGCAACCGAGTAGTGGATCACTCCATGTTTAACGAAAGTCGGTTCTTCATGGGTGGTTGGCTGGCTCGTTTCAAAACAGCCGCCTTGGTCAATCGCAATATCCACCAAGATCGTTCCTTCTTTCATCTGCTTCACTAATTCTTCTGTGATAAGATGTGGGGCTTTTTTACCTGGTAATAAGACTGAACCAATCACGATATCACTAGTCAATGCCATTTTCTCAATATTCGCTGGGCTTGAGTAGAGGGTTTTTACTTGTCCATTAAACATCTCTGACAATTCACGTAAGCGGTCGACATTGATATCTAAGATCGTCACATCTGCTCCTAATCCGTGCAAGTAATGTGCCGCACTCACTCCGGCGATCCCACCACCTAAAATAGTTGCCTGAACCGGTAAAACACCTGTTACACCTGAAATCAATTTTCCACTTTGCTTCGCTAAAATCTCCGCACCCAATAGACCGCCTAAACGGCCAGCGACTTCACTCATTGGTGCGAGTAATGGGAATGCTCCGTTTTTCGTAACCATTTCATAGGCAATCGCTGTTGTTCCAGACTTGATCAATGCTTCAGTCAATTCAAGATTTGCGGCTAGATGCAAGTACGTAAACAAAATCAAATCGTTTCTAAAGTATTGATATTCTGATGCTAGTGGTTCTTTGACTTTCACGACGATTTCTGCCGACCAGACTGTCTCTGGATCAGCTTTGATCTGAGCGCCAGCTTCACGGTATTGACTATCTGTAAAGCCTGATCCTTCCCCTGCACGTTCTTCTACATAAACGATATGACCTGCTGTTACTAACTCTTTGACTCCTGCGGGTGTCACGCCTACACGTTTCTCTGAATTTTTGATTTCTTTTGGTACACCAATGATTGTCATATTATATCCTCCTTTGAATTATTGTTGCTTTTGCCACTTCTCAAAGCCCATATGAATCGCATCGAATAGTTGATCTGCGTTTTCCTTTGAAAAGGTCAACGATGGTGAAATGATAATCGTTTGTAATTCATCACGTAGCAAGACGCCTGCATTGATGGCATAATCAGCCACGGCTTGTACATTCTTTGCTGTTTGTTCCACATCATATTTCCCTGTATTCTCAAAATCGATAGCGATCATCAAGCCTTTTCCACGAACATCACTAATGCAGTCATATGTTCCTTCAAGTCCTTTTAGACGTTCCAATAAATATGCACCGACTTCACGGGCATTTTCAACTAAATTTTCTTCTTCCACAATACGTAAAGCTTCTAATGCTGCCACACAGCCGAGCGGATGTCCACCGTAAGTATGCCCATGGATAATGACATTAGCTCCATTGGTCGCTGATTCGATGCCTTCAACGATGCGTTTGTTAAAAACAGTAGCCCCTAGTGGAACATACCCAGAAGATAATCCTTTCGCTAGAACCATAGCATCTGGTTTGATGCCCCAGCCACGACTACCAAAAAGATGTCCTGAACGGCCAAAACCTGTCACCACTTCATCTGCAATCAATAAAATATCATAAGTATCACAAACCTCCCTTAAAGCTGGCCAATAAGAAGTTGGTGGAACGATGATACCGCCAGCACCTTGGATCGGTTCAGCAATAAATGCAGCAATATGATCTGCGCCAATCTGTTCAATCGTTTCAACTAGTTCAGCGATACAGTGTTTTGTCAATTCTTCTGGATCTTGGCAATTCCAATTATTTTTCTTCAAATGCGGGGAAGAGACACGTACACAATCTTGTAAACCTGGACCAATAAATTCCCGATAGATTGGGTTGCCACCTATCGACGTTCCACCATAATGCATCCCATGATAGGCTTTTTCCAATGACAGAAATACTTTCTTTGTCGGTTTACCTACTGCTTGCCAGTATTGTCTTGTGATTTTTAAAGCAGTATCTACTGAATCACTTCCTCCAGAAGTAAAGAATACTTTCGCCATCTCTTCTTCTTGCGTCATTTGAATGATTTTTTCTGCCAAGTCATATGCCTTGGGATGGGCAATATTCGTAAACAATTGATAGTAAGATAATTTTTCCATTTGATCAGCAATTGCTCGGTTCATTTCAGGGCGATTATGACCAACGTTCATACACCATAATCCACCAACACCATCGAGTAATTTTCTCCCCGTATCATCATAGATAAAATTCCCATCTCCACGTTCGATAACGATTGTTTCTTCTTCACTTGCTCGAGTATCCGTCATCGGATGCCAAAAATACTTTTTCTTGCGATTGTTCATATTATTCTCTCCTTTATCTGCTTTCCTGTTTACATGTTAAGACTAAAGGGTAGAACAACTCTAAGGTCAATCTTTTTTTTATTCTTTTAATAAAATCGCTTACATTAAAAAAGTAAAAAAATCACTTATATAGAAGAAAAAATACTTTTGTGATTTTATTTGTAAAGCATATTGACCTTATAACGATTCTAACCTCTAGGATGTAATTGAGGAGGAGTGGTACACATGCACAGCTGATTAAATAAAAAAATTAAAACATTCACAAGAATTGAGGAGGAAAATTTAAATGTCACTATCAGAAACATTAAGCAATGTCATCAACATGGAAATTATCAGTGCGATCACTTCCACACTGTTTATTATATTATTAGGTTACTTTTTAAGAAAGCGTGAGGTTTTCTCATCAGATGTCGGAAAGACTTTGTCTAAGGTCGTCTTAACTGTCGCAATTCCTGCATTAGCTTTTAATTCGTTTATGCAGGAATTGAATGATGAAGTATTGAATCAAGGAATCAACATTTTGATTCTCGGAATCTTAGTCCACGTTTTCTTGATTTTTCTAAGTAAATTCTTCTTTTTTAGATATGCACCAAATAAAGAAGACACATTGCGTGTACTCTCTATTTTCGGGTCAACAACATTCTTCGGTATTCCTGTCGTCGGTGCAGTTTTTGGCGCAGAAGGGATTTTGTACGCATCGATTTTTAACATTGGTTATCGTATCTTTTTATACTCTTATGCTTATCTAAAGATGAGCGGATTGAAAATGGCACGCAAGAATATTAGAGAAATGATCTTGAACCCAATCGTATTGGCAACGTTTATCGGATTATTTATTTGGCTCTTCCAAGATAGCTTACCTCAAATTGCTCAGTCTAGTTCTGAATCTGTTGCTTTTTTAAGAATCGATCAGACGTTGCCATGGCTATTTAAACCTTTGACGTTCCTCTCTAGTTTAGCCTCCCCACTCGCTTGGTTGGCAATCGGGATCACATTAGGCGATCTGCCATTCGGAAAAACCCTCAGCAGTCACACCTCTTGGTACTATTCATTCATCAAAGTCATTGTCTTCCCACTTGTGATTTTACTTTCAATTTTACTGTTGAACGCAATGAATATTTTACCAGTGAATTCAGTTGGTCTAGGTACGATGATCATTATGATGGCTACTCCAGCTGCAACAGTTGCGGTTGCTTATGCCATCAATTTTGAAAAAGAAGCAGTACTTGCCTCTAACGCCTCTTTACTTTCTACACTCTTCTCGATCGTCTTAATCCCTATCTGGATCATCGTCTTAAACTTGATTGGAAATTAACCCACATTATATAATTAATTAACGAAAGGAAACTATACTATGAAAAATTTAAATGTTGTATGTTATGGTGTTCGCCCTGCTGAAAGATCTCTCTTTCAGCAGTTGAATGTCCACGGATTCAACTTGAAACTAGTAGAAGATTTATTAAATGAGACAAATTACGCAGAAGCAAAAGGAATGGATGCCATCATCGTTCGAGGAAATTGTTTAGCAAATCGCATGAATATCGAACGCTTTGCCCAATTCGGGATCAGGTTCCTCCTCACGCGTACAGTGGGGACAAATCATATTGATTTAATGGCAGCTCACGATCATGGAATGCAAGTCGCGTATGTACCATTTTATTCACCAAATGCAATCGCTGAATTATCTGTTACTTTAGCAATGATGCTTTTACGTAGAACAACTCATACAACGAATAAAACAGCTGCTTATAATTTTACGATTGATCGCTTTATGTTCAGTAAAGAAGTCCGAAACTGTACAGTTGGAATCGTTGGCGTGGGGAACATCGGACTAACAGAAGCAAAACTTTTCAAAGGATTAGGCGCAACGGTGATTGGTAATGATCTATATCCAAGTGAAGAAGCAAAAGCATTCATCGAATTTAAGTCGCTTGATGACTTACTGGCAGAAAGTGATATCGTCAGTATCCATATTCCTTACATCCCCGGTAAAAATGAACGTTTCATTAATAAAGATTTTATCGAAAAAATGAAGGATGATGCGATTTTGATCAACACTGCTAGAGGGGAGTTACAGGATAATCAAGCAATCCTTGATGCGTTGACAAGCAAAAAACTATCTGGATTTGGTACAGATGTCTTGCCTAATGAAGCGCTGATTTTCAACAAAAATTTTGATGAAGATCCCTTATTGATCGATGCAACAGCTAAGGCGCTGATCGATATGTATCCGCGAGTGATCATTACTCCACATATTGGTTCGAACACCGACGAAGCAGTATCTAATATGATCGAAACAAGTTTTGACAATCTTTATAAAATGTTCAATCAATTGGACTGTGCCAACACGCTTCCCACTCAGGCTGGGTAGTCGCCATCAAAGAATCAGCGATCCGATATTGCACCGAAGTGTTTAGCCTCATGAAATAAGGCGATAGCTATAAAAATTGCTCTTCCAATTTTTGTAGCTGTTGCCTTATTTTCGAAGTGGTTTCGTTAATTCTTCCCGTTGATTTGTTTGTATGGTGACAGACAAAAGTGAATCTTACGTTTGTCTTAACTACTTTCCTTTCGATCATCACAAAAAATAGTAAGACAGAATCCCCAGAAAATCAAAGAATGCTTTCTGGGGGTCCTGCCTTATTTCAAAGCTGAAAATTTCTGTCAAACCTCAATTATTTTTTACTCGTGTATTTTTTCCTTTGCTGTTAATGCAATAGAGTCATACATATGAGTAGTTGGCTCGTTGATCAAAGTTGCTAGGTATTTCCCTACAGTTTGTCGGCTGATTTCACCAATGTAACTTTTTCCGTTTCTATTCTCGATACGAATATCCTCAACAATCTCTTTATCGGTTAACCAATTAGGACGGATGATGGTAAAGTCTAGATGACTGTTCTCAATCAAATCTGCTGCAATACGCTGGTCCCCTAAATAAGTATCAGGATCGCGATAGTCGCTCAACTCTGCAACTGCTTCTTCGTCATTGAAGTCAACTTCACCGTAGATCCCAAGTGTTGCCATCCAATATACGCGTTTGATCTTATTCTGGTTCATCGCCTTGATCACATGTTTAGCTAAAGGCACCATATTGTAAGGACCTAAGCAAGAATAAACGATATCAATGCCTTTCATTGCATGAACCAAATCATCTAGATTCATCGCATCACCAATGATACTTCGCTCCTTATCAAAGACTTTATCCGGATTTCTCAAAAATAAAGTGACATTCACAGTAGGATCATTTTTTAAAAATTCATAGCTATATTTAGCAATTGGTGCTGATGCACCAAGGATCAATACGTTTTTTTTCAATCTATTTCCACCTCTAGTTTTGATTTTTTACTTGTACAACGCTCCTCCTTTGATAAGATGAGTAAAGTATAAGGCTTAGAACGACTCTAACCGCAAGTATTTATTCGCATCTTTTATTACAATCAGTATGATTCTCAAAAAAGCATCTATTCCAGAAAGGGTTTTAGTTATATGAAAAATACGCAAAAAATAAAAAAATTATTAACCGCCTCCATCATTGCAGGAACCGTTTATGGTCTTTTAGCGCTACTTACAGGATTGATGATCAATTACAATGTCCTCTTGCTTGATGGTGTCTATACGATGGTCGGTGCGCTGATGTCTCTGATTGCATTATATATTGCTAAGTTTATCCAGACACAAGATTTTGAACGTTTTCCTTTTGGAAAGGAATCACTGATGCCCTTGGTTGTTTTTATCCAATACAGTGTCATCCTATTGATTTCTTCCTATGGCCTGATTGAGTCTTTTTTCAGTTTGCTTTATGCAGATACCTACGTTGATTTAGCGATTGGTTTGCCTTTTTCTTTGTTTGGGACACTCTTTTGTTTTGTCTTTTATCTTTATTTGAAAAAAAATCCGATCAATCATTCCTTTTATAAGGTGGAGCTGGAACAATGGCGCTTCGGTTTTCTGTTCAGTTTAGGAGTCGTGGTCTCGATCATCGTCTCTGGTGTACTAGCAAAAACGCCATATCTTGCAATCGCCCAATTGATCGACCCTGTGATTTCCATTGGAATCACCATTTTCTATATTTATCTATCAGTGACTGAAATCAAAAGTGCCACATTAGAACTTACTTATGCACCCCCAAAATATGAATTGCGCGAAAAAATATTGTTAGTAGTTGATAAGCTCTTGCAAAATGTCGCTATCGAAACCTATGTCTTACGAATCGCAAAAGTCGGGGATCAAGTCATTCTTGAACTAGATATCGTGATTTTACCCGACAGTGAATTAGATAGTATCCGCGCGCAAGATCATCTAAGAGATAAACTCAACCACAAAGTAACTGAAGGTTTCTCTGACTATTCTTTATGGTTGAATATCAACTTTATCGGTGATCTCAAATGGGCATAAGAGAGCATATTTATAAAAAAACAGAAACTTCTCCAATAAGAAAACGTTTGGGAAGTTTCTGTTTTTTTTTCAATTGATCTGTATTTGACTACATGCTTTAAGATCCCTATATTCTCCTCACCGAATACAGATAAATTAGTTTATGATTCTCATTGTTTTAAAATCACGTTACTTAGTCATATTTAATCACAAAAAAATTATCCTGTATGCTAGATTTATTTCAGCTAACCTTATTTAGAAGAATTCCCTACTAAATGTCGGCTGATCTCTTTTTTCAATTCGGTAACAATAGCTTCTTCACTCGCCATAGATAAAAATTCTAGCCACTTAGTCACTTCTTCCGACTTTTGTTCACAGATAGATTTTCTAACCATAATAACCCCAAGGTAATCATATCTTTTCGCATTTTCAGCAAAACTATGTGCATAATCTAGTATATTTTTGCATTCAGTATACATAGCGTTCTCTAAAAATATTGTTGAAAAATTAGTTAATATTGACAAACGTAGAATTGATATTTCATTTAATTTATTATACTTCTCTAAACTTCGTAACATTTTTGGAACAATGCTTTTGATTGTTTCTAAAGGTAAAAAGTAAAAAATAAAATTGATGGTCCTGATATCATCGTATGTCCAAGTATCAATCAAAGAAATCCTATCCCATACAATAGTTGCCAATTTCATACTTATGTCTGAAAAATTTAATTTATTTAGTTCATTTAGTTCTATAAAAATATGTAAAATATGATTTATCTCGTTAATTTTATAATCATTATTATTTTTTAAATATCTTTCACATCGTTTAATTAACATATCTATCTTACTTCGTTGCGCATTAGATACCAAGGAATAAAAATCAACTAATATTTCTTGTCTTTCACTATTATTATATTCATTACAAATATATTCAAATTCATTAAACGATACATTGACTTGTTCTAATAGATACTGCATTGTATCGAATGACGGTACTCTATTCTTGCTCTCAAACTTAGAGAGGGTTGAACGTTCTAGATTTCCATTGCATATATTATTTTGTGAGATACCTTTAGATTTTCTTATCATTCTATATACACTTCCATAATTCCAAATCATGATTTTCTTCTCACTTTCTCTGAATTTTCTAACTATGTGACTTTGAGCCACATGATAAATTATACCATTTTTTTAATATATTATGTATTTGTAGAAAAAAAGGGAAAGGAGAATTGTTGGGAGTGATCGATATAGGTTGATTATGTTGAATTAATAAAAGTGAAATTTTTAGATTATGTGATTTAGATTATTATGAAAAGTAGAATACAACCTTTTCAGAAGAAAAAGAAGTCCAAAGAATGGTGGATAAAACTCATGATAAAGAAAAAAATTAAAACAAAATTATTAACAGGAATGGTATCGCTCATAATTATAGGAACATTCTTTTTACCAGCTGCAGTAGAAATTACTAATGCTTCAGATATCACTATTTCGACAAATCAGAGTACCAATAGCACTGAGACTACAATTTAACGATTACTTTGCCAAAAATCCAATCAATATCCCTGGCATGAATTCAAATGAGGCAACTAAAATTGTTAAAAGCATGGTAACCTTGTCCGATACAGCAAAAGGTGTAAGTGATAATGAAAAATCTAGTATTACTAATGCGTTTAAAGCTAATCTAGGGAATACATTTTCATTACACGCAAACAATTTTATGCTGGATTTCACTAACGTGACTGTCTTGCAAGTTTCTGGCGAAACTGGAACAGAAGATTACTATACAATCACTGTACCAATAGTTGACAGTAATCTCAATTTCTTTAGTAATGTCACTGCTGTATACGACATGAATAAAAATTTAAAAGGTTATCAAGAAACTCTTATTTCCAAATCAGTAAAAGATACCTTTGAAATCAATTTGTATTCTAATGGGACTCAAACAAATCATCAAATTCTTGAAGAAAAATTTGTTAGTAATGAAGACTTACAGCAAGAACTTCAAGATGTTCAAAAAGAAGCAAGGCAATTACAGCAAACAAGAGGTTTAGTAGAGAAAGTTGCTTGTCTAATGATTGTTTTAAATATTAGTCGCACAATCGCAAATATTCTTGCTCCAGTCTGTGCAGCTGCTTGCTTATCAGTAGTTCCAGTATGTGTTGCTTGTGTAACAGGTTTTGTTGCTTTAGGTGGTGCATCAATTACAGGTGTTATCGGCTGTTTTAAATTATAAAAAAATTTATTTTGATCGAGGACTTACAAATGAAAGGCATTGTAAACAAGAAATTTACTATCTATTCAATTATGAGCATCCTTTTAATACTAATTGGGTTCTTCTTTTATTCAAAGCCATTAGAACCTAAAAATACATTAACTCTAATCAGTAATTCTCAATTGCAGGCAATGGTAGACAAGAAGGAGGATGCTATTATCTATTTTGGTAGGCCCACTTGTCCTCAGTGTCAAGAATTTGAACCTTTATTAAGAGAAATACTAGCAAAAAATAAAACCTCTATTTATTATTACAATACTGATGAAGCTCGAAAAGACAACTCAGACACACTAAGTAATTTTTCAGCTAACTTAGACGTGGATACAGTGCCAACAGTCATTAAACTTTCAAAAGGAAAGACCATAGATAAAATAGTAGGTCTAAAGACTACAGATGCTATATATGAATTTATTATAAAATAAGTAGGTGGACATTTGGTACACGATAAAAACTGGACTAAAAATGAAATGTTTTTAGCGCTATTAAAACTATCAATTATTATAAATATTGTCGGAAATTTAGTTACTAATCTGAAAGATAGTGGCGGATTACTTTATCTCAATCTATTATTCGGTGTCTGCTTTCTTCATATTCTTAGATATTACAATCTGAAAGTTATAGAAAAGTATTTTTATATAACTTTGGAAATATTATTATCACTAATAGCAATATTTTACTTTATATCATCTACAGTCAATTCTCTCAAATAAGGAATATGTACTGAAATATTAAAAATACAGCTTCGCTAATGGACCATGAGTGATTTTCTCGTGTTCCATTAGCGATCTTTTCTTATGCAGACATCGGCGATCTCAATTGGGCTTAAGAAAGAGCGTACTTTATAAAAAAATAGAATCTCCTCCAATACGAAAACGATTGGGAAGCTTCTGTTTTTTTCAATTGTTCTGTGTTTAATTATGACTTAGAAAGGTAGAGCTATTTGACAACGATCTCTTTGCTTTCGAATTGACCGAAATCAATGGTAAACGTATTGGTTTGACTATCATAGACAATCCCTTCACTCGTAGACACCACGTCAGTAAAATCACTTGGTAAAGTAAGTGTTACTGGTTCAGTTTGTTGCGTTGGATTGGCAATTGTATAAACTGTTTGTTCTGCCTTCGTTTGTTTTAGTAAAGAAATTGGTTTATTCGTTTTGATCCCTGCCATTTCTCCGCCTTGTTCTTGCCAAAAATTGATGCCTAAGTAACCAGAGGTTTTCACTTCGACTGCTTGGATTTCTTTGGTATTTTGCAAAATAGCAACTGGCTGTTTTGCTGCATAATCTGCTAATTCCGATTGAGTTTTGCCGGGCAACATCACATAAGCATATTCTGCATCTTTTGGTTGCTGTCCATGATTGATTGAGAAGGTGCGGTAGTCACCTGTATAGGGTGTATCACTAGGAAATGCTTCATTGATTTCTCGATAAGTACCTGTACGTGTCTCACTGATCACATCGACTGTTTCCTTTTGTGGGAAATAATAACCGATCGACGCATGTTGATGATCTGATTCTAACAATAACCAAGATGTCTCCTTCGTTTGTTGTGACTGATCAATCATTCCTGTATCCGAAAGTACTTGATACGTATACGAATCATTTAATAAACGATTATCGACAATTGTTTCGATTGAAGCAGTTGTATCTCCTGTAATACCGGCACCTAAGGCAATGATTTGCCCATCCAATGTAAACCATGACTTCTTCCCTTGTACATTCATCGGTAAGGTCGTTCCATTATTCTTTGTTCCTTCTTTGTTAAGAGCCATTCCTACTACACCTTGATCTCCAGCAACGGCACCGCCTACCCATGTTTCATTTGAAGTCACTGTAGTAAATGCTGAAATTTCATCTGCTAAAGGTACTGTATCGATGGTCGTACCAGGTAAACGATAAGGATCGATTGTTGGCCAATAACTCGGACCGAATTGGACTTGGTCATCATTGTAAAGATAGATCATCCCGTCAGACGTATGCCAGCCTCGTTGATTTTCCAGATTTCCTGCTTCAAATGAAGAGATTCGCTTCGAATACATGCTTAATCCTAAATGGTAACTCTCTGTTCGTTGGACAAACCGATCCATTGCATGGTACATCTTTGTTCCGATGAACGGTAGTTGCTTACCCATCACCGTGGTATTAGCCAATAGCTCCGTTGTCATCATCAAATCATTGTAATCTCTCGTATTTGTCAAATAATAGTTAGGATTAGACAACATCCAATATTTCACTGCTTCTTGTAAAGCTTTTTGCTGTGTTTCAGGTGCAAATTTCGCCACGATCATTAAATTGTACATCGTTGTCGATCCGTAACCCATTTTTGTCGCTGCTGGTACTCGAGAAATGGAACGACCATTGACTAAAGGCAACATTTCACCTTGATACACTAATGGGATAAATGCCGATTGTACGTTATCAACAAAGGACTTTATTTGATCAGCTGTCAACGTATAGCGAGATTCTTTGACGATCGATAAAATTTGGCCTACGCCTTTGACTAGTACATTGCCATAAGAGCCTGTATAAGGGATCGTTTCATGCTGGATAAATGAACCATCTTGATAAAATCCATCTCCATGGGTCACCAATTTAAAGGCATCTGTGATACTTTCAACTGCTTGTGTAACTTTCGCTGGATCATTTTGTAAGAGACCTAGTCCTAAAACAGTTTGCGCTAAATCTGTGCGATTCGCACCAGTTGTTGAAAAATTTGGTATAAAATCAAGCGCGACAAAAGTTCCTTGTGGTTTTGTGTAGAGTTGTTTAAATGGATCGGGTACATATCTACTCAACACAGCCGTATACTTTTGAAGTTTCTCCTCTGGTACGTCTTCATCCAGCACCATCAAAATTGCCACAAATTTTTGAGCTACTCCGATTTGCCAATCCCACCAATTGCCATGATACTTTGTTCCATCATAGCCTTTTTTTGTGATCATAAAATCTAATCCACTTTGAATCGCTTGACTGATGACTTCATCTTGATAAAAACTTGTCCCATTCGTTCCATATGCTAACGCTAGTTTTTGCAACTTTGTAAATTGCGTGGTTAAATCTGCCGAAGCGGTATTCCCAGATTCTAATGGCCACAGATACGTGCGATCAGGATCTTGATTCATTGTCTCGTAAAGTTTTTCTGCTTCGTCAGAAAGAGCGTTTACATAATTGGCAATCGCTGGATTAGCTAAATCGGTCGTTGTTGACACAAGTTGATCTTTCCAGTTTGCTTTCATTGTTTGAAATTCTTCTGTCGGTTCTTCCACTTGCAGACTATTGACCGCTCCACTACGCATGGAATAAATAGTTAATTTACTCTCATTCCCAAATAACCGAATCCCTGAATAACCTGACCAGTCCCCATTGATCGTTGTCCCATCAGAATAAAGAACTTCTTGATTTTCATACAACAAACGGTCGTTCAAATATGCTTGGAACGATGTTCCTTCATATCTTAGTAACAATTTATAGGTTTGTCCTGAAATCAGTGTAGGACCTTTGATGGCTGTCAACCATTTCCCCCCAGGCTGCCCCAATTGCCATTCACCATCGCGCATATAGGCAAACGATTGCCAGTTCGATGTCGTCTGATCGTTTCCTCGAAAAACTAGTCCAAAATTGGTCTGTCCCTCATATAGAAACGTGTATTCTAGATCACCTGAGCTACGGACACCTGCATCTAATAATAACGACACAGACTCAAATTGTTGATTGACTTTCTGGTTTGCGATCTGTAACCCATTCTCGTTGGTATATTTATCTGCTTTTCCAACAATGTCTTGCCAAGTACCCAAATGCTGCGAAAAATCTGACTCATAGTTCCCTGATGTCGTATTTTTTTGCATGTCAGTCTGTGTTCCTTCTGCACCGACTTGTTGACTGTACCCTAACCCAATACCAACGAATAAACTACACCCTAATGTCACCACTAATTTTGTTGACCAACGCTTCATTTTGTTCTCCTTTTTGATTATAGATATTTTTTGAACTAAAAAAATCTGCAAGAAAGGCGCATTCTTATTTCGAACGATTCTTTCTTGCAGATCGGATCACGACCTTGCGATCACTTCATTCATTTTTTATGAATCATTTAAGCTAAGATCCCGGCAGCACTTAATGCAATCGAAAGAATCAAAATGATCCAGATCACGCGAGTTGAATTCAATTTCTTCTGACCTAACATCCAGTAAGTCAATAAGACTAATAAAACCGGTACTAATGAAGGTAAGATCGCATCTAATGTATCTTGAACAACTAACTCCACCCCATTTTGTTTGTAAACGAAAGGAACCGTTGCTTTGATAACTGACGGAATCAAGGCACCAATAACTGTGATCCCTAAAACAGTTGCTGCGTTGGTGAATTCTGTTAGTTTATTTTTCAGAGTCGTAACTAATTTAACTCCTTGCTTATAGCCAAGTGGTAATAATGCTGCTCGTCCAAAAAGTAAAGCGATATTGGCAATGATCCAGATCACACAGCCAACGACTGATCCGCTTTGTGCCAATGTACCTGCGATTGAACCAAAAATCGTTCCCCAGATGACATGGAATAATGAATCGCCTACCCCTGCCAATGAACCCATCAACGCTGTTTTCAACGCGACAATCGTATCTTTTGCTTTGTAACCATCTTCTTCTTCAATTGCCACATCGATCCCCATGATCAAGTTCCCAAAAATTGCATTCGTATTGAAAAATTGATTATGAGTATTCATCATATCTTGTAATTGTGATTTGTCTTCCCCATAGAATTTTTTCAGTACAGGTAAAATACCATAGAGATAACCGGTACTCATCATACGCTCATAGTTCCAATTCAATTGGCTACCAAGGATATAGCGCCAACTGATGACATTCAATTCTTTTTTCGTTAACTTTTGATTACTCATCGCCATCAAAACCTCCTTCAAGTGTTCCAGTGGTTGTCACTGTTTGAGCAGTTGCTTCTTTTTCGTTATCTCGTTTGAATACTAACAATGCAGCAATAACACCAACGATTGAAATACCAAGCATTGGTACTTGTAGATATGCTGATAAGAAGAAACCTAAAAGTAAGTAAGGAATATACTGTTTTGCTGGTAAATAATGTAAAAGGATGGCCACACCGACAACTGGTAGTACGCCACCTGCTGTACGCAATCCATTCATCAACCATTCAGGTGTATTTTCTGTGATTGTTGAAACTGCCGCATCACCGACTAGTAACATCAATAAGATCGGGATTGCTCGAGAAAGCCCCCATAGGAATGAACCAGATAATACTAACCGTGGGATACTGTTGATACGCATATCTTCAATCGCACGATCGACACGGTGAAGCAAAAAGACATTACAGAAGCGAGCAACGACATCAAGCTGTAGCATCAGTAATGATACTGGTACAGCTAGACCGATCCCATATTCCGCCCCTTTACCAGAAATAACAGCAAACGCCGTTCCTAATACAGCGCCAGTAAAGAAGTCGGGTACAGATGCACCTCCAAAAGCCGCAATCCCTAAACGCATCAATTGAAGGGTTCCCCCTACCATCAAGCCAGTTTCTAAATCTCCCATGATCATCCCGGAGATCATTCCCGCAATGGCTGGTTGTGTCAACGTATTTGAAATAAGTGAATCATTGATTGCAATAAAAGCATAAACTGTAATAAGAATAATTTGATACATGGCTAAATGTTGCATGATTATTTCCTCCTAAATCACTTTCTTAGTTTTTCCATAAAATCGATGACTGGATCATTTGGTACCAGTTGAGCGGTCACTTTTATGTCTTTGGCTGCGATTGCTTCAAACACTGCTTCTTCTTCTTTCATGACCTTGATGCTTTTCGTGATTTCTCTCGCACCTTCTTTATGACTCATGTTTCCTACATTAATTGCAGCCAGCTCACCGCCCGCTTCTAAATACCGCAAGACATCTGTTGGATTTTTAAAAAGTAAAAAAATACGTTGCTTGCCATATTTGCCAGATTGAACATTTTTTGCCGCCGCAGCAACAGTTAAAACGGATAGCCGCATAGATGTAGGCGCTGCCATTCTTAATGAAGATTTTTGTAAAGAATCCATTGCTGCCTCATCATTGATCACGATGATCCGTTGTGTATTCAAACTTGTGGACCAAATTCCTGCAACTTGACCATGAATCAAGCGTTCATCAATCCTTACATTGACAATATTCGCTTTGCCTTTAAATTCCTTATATTGTGCTAGATCTCCCTCTGCGGCTTGCGTTTCTTCCGCTTCCGTTGCGATCATCTTGTTTTTGACATCTACGATACCCCCGCGTGCCAAATCGATCAACGCCTCGATCGTTGCTTGTGGATTAAGGGTCGCTTCCATGACTAAAGGTAAAGACATCCCAGCAATAATTGTAACTTCTTCATCTTCTAGGTAATTTTTTAGCGCTGTGTTACATGGTGTCCCACCTAGCAGATCTGCAATAATCAAGGTCGAACCGTTAAGGGCTTTCATTTTCTCAGTTAATTCATGTTCAAATTGTAAATTATCGCCATCTGGTCTTAAAGAAAGTGTGTGGACATGTTCTTGCACGCCAACGATCATCTCTAAACTGGCTTTGACTCCATCGGCCATGCTACCATGACTGACCAATAAGATATTTCTCATCTCTCTTCCCCCTTAAATAAACATCTAAGCTACTTAACATGTTAGCTATTGATTACGTACACTATATCACATATCAACTCAAACGTAAACCTAACATCTTAACATATTATATTTTTTCTTAAAAAATTTAGATCCAAAATTAATCCATTGCCACAAACAAGTTAACATGTTATGGTAAGATTAATTGAATACCGCAAAAAAAGGAGGTCTCATGTGGTGATTCCCAAATATGAACAAATTAAGCAAGAATTATTAGCTGAAATCAAAAATCATTTATTTGTTCCTGGAGATAAGTTTTACTCAGAAGCAGATATCAAGAAAAAATATTCTGTCAGCTCGATCACAGCCGTTAAAGCATTGAATGAGCTTACAACCGCTGGCTATCTCTATCGCGTCCAAGGGAAAGGGACCTTTGTTTCTAAATCAAAAGTCTCTCAATCAGTCAAATTCTCAGATATCGAATTACATTCATTAGATAAAGAGAAGGTCAAGGTCGTTTCGATAGAAGAAGCGCAAGAACCTGAAATTTTAGAAGAACTTGGACTACCAAAAAATGGTTCTTATTATCGCATCAAACGAGTGCGATATTTTGAGGATATCCCTTTCCTTGTGCATATCACTCATCTGCCAAAACGTTTGGTCAAGGAACCTATTAGTAAAGACTTATCTCAATACTCCAGTATCTACGAGAGAGTGAGAAAAGATTTTGGGATCGACCTCTTCTCTCTTTCATCTGTTGAGACGAATGAAATTGTCTTTCCCGATGATCCAGAATTATTGAACTTGTTAAAGTTAAGCTTTCGCGAACCAGTCGTCAAACAAGTCAAGCATTCTTTTCTTGCCGATCGAAGCGTAGCCGAATATATCATTAGTTATAAGCACTGGAAATATTTCAAAACAAAAATCGAAGTAGAAGCAGAATAAGTAGAACGGTAATAGCCGTAATTTCGCACCCATTGAATTAAATAAGCAAAACCAGAAGGAATCCATCAGACCGTTCTTTGAACGTTTTGTGGATTCCTTCTTAACTATATATATCTATCCATGATCGGAGTTACTTACTTTAAAAAATAAATAAAGTTATTTATTTTCCGATCTTTCTGTTTTTTTATTTTGCCATTCGCTTTTTCTGATTATTTAGGTTATACTAGTTTAAAGTTAATATGTTAACAAATTAAGAGGAGTGGTATGATGGGATTACAACAAACAAAAGATTCCCTTATTTCCATAAGTCAGTCTGTCGATAGCGCCTGGCTAGCGAAGCAAATTGATTGGTGTTGCCAAAAAATCGAACATAATATGACACGCTACGGTCTAGATTTTCCGTCGGCTTGCGCAACAAATGGGATCTATCGGATCAAACCTAATGATGACTGGACGAATGGCTTTTGGACTGGCATGTTATGGTTGGCTTATGAATGGACTGGCAAAGAGAAATTTCTCGTACGTGCCATGGAAAATATCCATAGTTTCAAAGAGCGTTTAACCACACATCACGTGCTAGATCATCATGATATTGGTTTCTTATATAGTTTATCTGCTGGTGCAGGCTATCGGTTAACCAACAGCTTATTATGCAAAGAAGAATTGCTTCAAGCCGCAGATGTCTTACTTGCACGTTTTCAAGAAAAAGGACAATTTATCCAAGCCTGGGGCGCGTATGGCGATCCAAAAGAATATCGCTTGATCATCGATTCATTGATCAACTTACCTTTATTGTTCCAAACTTCTGAGATTTCAGGTAATGATCATTATCGAGAAGTAGCAAAGAAACATTACGAAACAGTGTTACGTACCGTTGTTAGAGAAAACGCAACAACTTTCCATACGTATTATTTTGATCCTTCAACCGGTACACCAACTCACGGTGCCACACATCAGGGAAATAGCGATGAGTCGATTTGGGCACGTGGCCAAAGTTGGGCTGTTCTTGGGATTCCTTTAAATGAAAGTTATTTAAAAACTTCGTCTTTACCTACAAATTATGAAGCAATCGTGGATGTCTTTTTGGCACATTTGCCAGAAGACCTTGTTCCTTATTGGGATTTTGATTTCACAGATGAACATCCTTCTGACAAAGATAGTTCAGCCTTAGCGATCACCGCCTGTGGATTATTAGAAGCCGCAAATATGGAAGCGTATCCTCAGTCTGAAGAATTAGCGAAAGGAATGCTCTACCAATTAGGCGAACATTACACATCTTTGTCCGAACCTGATAATGAAGGTCTATTACTACATGGCGTATATGCCCATGCAGAAGGTAAAGGAATCGATGAACCTAATCTTTGGGGCGATTATTTCTATCTAGAAGCTCTGATGCGTTTAGCAAAACCCTCGTGGAAAAAATATTGGTAAGGAGAAACCAACATGCAAACTTTTGAAATAAAAGAAGACTTTCTTTTAGATGGGCAGCCAATTAAATTGATCAGTGGCGCCATCCACTATTTCCGTCTTCCTCAATCGCAATGGGAAGATAGCTTATATAACTTGAAAGCATTAGGCGCAAATACTGTCGAAACCTATATCCCTTGGAATATCCATGAACCCAAAGAAGGACAATTCAACTTCGAAGGAATGAATGATTTCACTGCTTTTGTTGCACTTGCTCAACAACTTAGCTTGATGGTTATTTTACGCCCTTCTGTATATATTTGTGCAGAATGGGAGTTTGGCGGTCTACCCGCTTGGTTGTTAAAAGAACCAGGTATTCGTTTGCGGTCGACGGATGAACGATTTATGACAAAAGTCAAAAAATACTATGATGTCTTACTGCCCAAGATCCTCCCTTTACAAATTTCAAACGGTGGCCCTGTTATCATGATCCAAATCGAGAATGAATATGGTTCTTATGGGATGGAAAAAGCGTATCTACGTGAAACGAAACAACTACTAGAGAATGCCGGCATCACTGTTCCTCTATTTACTTCCGATGGCGCTTGGAATGAAGTATTGGATGCTGGAACGCTGATTGAAGATGATGTATTCGTCACTGGTAATTTTGGTAGTCATTCTAAAGAGAATAGTGCGGTCTTGCAAACCTTTTTTGAGAAACATGGGAAAAAATGGCCCTTGATGTGTATGGAATATTGGGATGGTTGGTTTAATCGCTGGGGCGAGCCGATCATCAAACGAGATGCTCAAGACCTAGCGAATGAAGTCAAAGATATGTTAGAAGTCGGTTCTTTGAATCTGTACATGTTCCATGGAGGCACCAATTTTGGTTTTTATAATGGCTGTTCCGCACGTGGAAATACCGATTTACCACAATTGACAAGCTATGACTACGATGCGTTACTCACTGAAACGGGTGAACCTACAGAAAAATATTATGCTGTCCAACAAGCAATCAAAGAAGTTTGCCCCGACGTATGGCAAGCAGAACCACGTACAAAACAATTAGAGTCTCTTGGTAGTTACCCAATTGATACTAGCGTTTCTTTACTAAACACAAAAGAAACACTAGCAAAAGCGGTACCTACCGCATATCCTATGACGATGGAACAAGTCAGTAATGGGTATGGTTACGTCTTATATTCTTTGGCATTGAAAAACTATCACCATGAAAACAAAGTGCGGATCATCGAAGCAAGTGATCGAGTTTCTGTTTATGTGGACGAAACCTATCAATTGACGCAAGACCAAACAACGATCGGTGAAGAGTTCATGATCCAAGGAAAGACAGAAAATGAAGAAATCCAATTAGATGTACTAGTAGAAAATCATGGAAGAGTCAATTATGGCTCAAAATTGAATAACCCGACCCAAACAAAAGGGATTCGTGGCGGAATCATGCAAGATATCCATTTCCATCAAGGCTATCTACATTATCCTTTGCCACTATCAGCCGAGCAACTTCAGCTGATCGACTATCAAGCTGGCAAAAATCCAGCTCATCCTTCGTTTTATCACGTATCATTTGATGTAGCCGAGCCGATAGATACGTATATCGATTGTTCCAACTATGGTAAAGGAGTGATTTTTGTCAATGGGATCAACCTTGGCCGCTATTGGAATCGTGGACCGATCTATTCACTTTATTGTCCAAAAGATTTCCTTAAAAAAGGGGAAAATGAAGTGGTGATTTTCGAAACAGAAGGCGTCGAGATCCACTCTTTAGATTTTCTCGCAGAACCGAAAGTTGAGCAAAGTGTTTGATAATGATAACTAAACAAAGACGAGGGTCATCATCTGATGACCCTCGTCTCTTTTCGTTGACAGTTATTCATGTTCTAATTCAATTTTCTTGGGTTGTTCTTCTGCTGGAACTTGTTCAAACTTCCGCAATAAATAAATCTTACGAATATTCAATACTAATGTTTTGATCACCGCATACACAGGGATACAGATCAACATTCCCATGATGCCAGCAACACTTCCTGCACCGATCAATACTAAAATGATCGTTAGTGGATGAATGTTCATTGTTTTTCCGAAGAGTAATGGCTTGATCACATTGCCATCCAATTGTTGGATAACAAGAATGGATAACGCCATGTAGAGTGCTTGAAATGGCGAAATAAACAGTCCGACAATAATAGCTGGTACTGCACCAATAAAAGGGCCAACGTACGGTATGATATTCGTCACTCCGCAAACGACTGCCAGCAACAAACTATACGGCTGCTTGAAAATCGTCATTGCAATAAAACTCATCACGCCAATGATCACTGCATCCACAATCGTGCTACTGATATAAGCAGATAGTGTTTCATTCAACTCTCTGACCGTTTGGCGTAATTCTCCTCGAATTGCTTGAGGAAAGAAAGGCGATAACGCATCGATAAATTTATGTCCATCTTTGAACATAAATAATAAGATGAATGGGACAGTAAACAATAAAATAAAGAATTGCATCATAAAAGAAAGAATTCTTGAAACGCTCCCTGTCAGACTAACCAACAAGATATTGAACAAGTTGCTCAACGACAAGTTGGCAGACGCAAACTGTTCTTCTAGATTCAATGAACGAAACTCTTCTCTTTGCATGATCTCAGTCAACCAACGACTTGTTTCGTCTGCATATGCAGGGATACTTCTGGTTAATTGCACTGCTTGATCAACCAATTGAGGCAAGATGTTCATGATGGTCAAAAAGACGATCACTAATAAAACGATCAATGTCAATAGATAGCCCAACACGCGTGGTACTCGATGTTTTTCTAAAAACAAGACAACTGGATTAAACATGTAATAGAAAAATCCAGCAATGATCAACGGCATAATGATTGCAGATGCCATTCTTAAAATCGGGTGAAACACATTTGGCATACGTAAAATAAAGAAAACGCCAATAATCGTTAAGACTAATTCCACTGTCCAAAATAACAATTTTGACTCTTTGAACCTTGAATACATAGATATCCTCCAAATTTCATGCTTACAGATACTCTTATTTTATCATTTATTCATCGGTAAAGCGCTATTTTTTCTTTTATTTCTTGTTATTTAAAAAAAGTGGTTACTTAGGTAGATAAACTAACCAGATGTAAGTTAGTAATATTTTTATACGTGGATAATTCTTCGATCACTTCTGCATACGTCAATCCTTTTGGTAAATCGATCGTATAAACATTTTTATAAATACGGTAATCATCCACAAATTTTACATCAAAATTGACATCCTCGATCGTAATGTTTCTTTTTTCAAAATAATCATTCAAGAAATCCTTGGTTTCTTTTCGATGAATAAATTGGATCACTAATTTTTTCGTTGTTGGTACATGGATGATGCGCTTCACTACAGTCAATGCAAACACAATACCGACGAAACTAGTGAGTGCAATGGCATAAAAACCCATTCCGATTGCAATACCCAATCCTGCGATTGCCCAAAGTGAGGCTGCGGTCGTTAACCCAGTCACTGATTGTTTCGTAACAATGATCGTACCTGCTCCTAAAAAGCCGACGCCACTGACAACTTGTGCAATCAAGCGAGCTTCATCTGAACGGAGGGTCCCAACTAATTCAGGATACTCTAATGCATTTCTCAACGCACCACTGGCAATTTCCACTTGGATCAAGGCAATAATACAAGCCCCCATACAAACCAAAATATGTGTACGCATCCCTGCTGGACGGTTTTTATATTGTCGCTCAAAACCAATTGCTCCGCCAAAAAGCAATGCGATACTCAATCGTATAATAATTTCTGGTATGGATAAAACCATATCCTCCATGAATATCCCCCCTCCTATCAAATATAGCACGACTAAAAAAAACAAACAAAATATAACTATTTTTTATGACCTAAAAAAAAGCCACTGTGCCAGATCATCTGATAAAAACCAGATGATCTCCAGTGACTGAAATCTTTTCTATTATAATTTGCTTGTTGCTGCTTCATCAACAATGACTATCACGTCATCATGATTTTGCAAAGCACTTGCTGGCATATCTGTGGTAACAGGTCCGTTGATCATTCCATTGATTGCTTCTGCTTTACTTTCGCCATAAGCCATCAAGACGATTTTTTTACCGTTTAGAATTGAGCCGATTCCCATAGAAACTGCTTTCGTTGGGACGTCTTCCACTTTATCAAAGAAACGTTTATTGGCATTGATTGTTGATTCAGTTAAATCGACAACACTTGTTTTTCCATCAAATGGAGCACCAGGCTCATTAAAACCGATGTGACCGTTTTGACCGATCCCTAAAATTTGGATATCGATTGGATGTTCTTCAATGATTTGGTCGTAGGATTGACAAGCTTGATCTAAATCAGCTGCTTTTCCATCAGGTACGAATGTTTCTTTAAATGGTTTCTTGTCAAATAATTCAACATTCATAAAATGGCGGTAGCTTTGATCATCTGAGCCACCTAATCCAACATACTCATCCAAGTTAACAGAAGTCATGTTACTGAAATCCATGTCGCTTGAAGTCATTTCTTTATATAAAGTGATTGGCGTACTCCCTGTTGCTAAACCTAGAACTTTCGCACCATTTTCCATTCCATTTTTAATTATCTCAAAAGCTTTTTTTCCGCCTTCTTCAGCATTTTTCACACGAATGATTTCCATAACGATTACTCCTTTTGTTTTGGTATAGCCCAATTATAGCACCTTTATTTCAAAATAACAATATCTGTATAGACCAAATATGCCATAATTATCAAAATATTATTGATTTCATCAAAACGTAACTAAAAGTTCCAGAATCAAAAAAACTATAAAAGTCATCCATCTCTAATGGCTTTCATAGTTTTTTTGTCAATTCATAGTACTAGCCTTATTCCTATTTAGGAATCTAGTGATTGTTGGATGTTTTTTCTGCGAGTAGAGAAATAGTATTGAAAAATAAACGCGCACAATTGGAAAATCAGTCCCGTAACAGTCACACCTACCCAACCATAATGCTGCCACATCATTGAGCCTAATAAAGAGCCTGTTGCTCCACCGATAAAGTACATAAACATAAAAATCGTGTTGTTGCGGTTACTTGTTGCTTCGCCAAGACCTTGTACTCTGCTTTGATTCGCTACTTGCCCGAACTGGTTCCCAACATCTAATAAAATGATTGCAACTAATAGGACAGCAACATAATCACCAGCAATGAATAAGGCTAGGAAACTGATTGTCTGCATCACTAAGCCCATGCCAACGATTCTTCTTTCTGAATAACTATCCGCCAAGCGGCCCACGATCGGCGCAGCTACTGCTCCCGACAAACCAAAGATTGCCAAGATCCCTGCTTCAAAAGTTCCCCAACCATAGGCTGGACTACTGATATAAAAGATCAGCGTTGACCAAAAAAGCGAAAACGTTCCAAACATAAAAAAGCCATTGATTGCAGCTTCACGCAACAATCGTTGCTCTTTGACGAGTTTCGGTAAGCTTTTTAGTGAAGCAAGATAAGAGACTGTTGACTCTTTTTCCAACGTTCCTTGTGTTCTCGGTAATTTTAAATAGAGTAGCACAGTGAGCGCTCCAACTAGGCAAAGGGCAAATAGGTAAACACTACGCCAAGAAAACCAACTGGCAAGAAGTCCTGAAACAGTTCGAGAGAGCAAGATGCCCATTAGTAAACCACTCAATAAGATCCCCATGGTTTTTCCTCGCGCTGCTGGTCCTGCAAGTACGGCGCCGTAAGGAATAATGATTTGCGGAACGATCGATAGTAGACCAATCAAGAAAGAAGCAACTGCAAATAGAGCAAAGTTTGGTGCGAAAAAGGCTGCTAATAAGGATAGTGCAGATAATCCCGCCATGCGAATGATCAATTTAGGTCGATCGACAACATCCCCTAATGGAACTAAAAATAATAATCCTAATGCATAGCCTAACTGAGTCAGCATCGTCAACAAACCCACAGCACTCGTATTGACTGATAAATTTGCCGCTACTTTTGTGCCAATTGGTTGGATATAATACATATTTGCGACGACTACTCCACAGGTGATCGCTAATAATAAAATCAATGATTTCGAAAGCGGTGTTTGCTTATTCATTTCCATCGGATTCCCCCATTTCCTTTCTTAGTTTACAACTTCTTAGAATAATTGAAAACAGGGAGGCTCAAATAAAATAAATAAAGTTATTTAACTAAATGTTTTCTTCGATCTCGATAGATAATGACCACCAATACTGTTAAAACTAACACACTAGCGACCAAAACAAGTGCTTTTATATGTTCCCCATGAAACAATGCTTCTCCGCCACACGCATATAAAAGGGAAGATGGCACTACGCCGATAAGGATCGATAATAATAACTCACGAACCGAAAGATTTAAGGAGGTTGCGGCAAAGTTCACGACAGAAGACGGAATCACCGGTACCATATAGCCGATCATGACTCCTATTTTTGGATGCTTCATCCGACGTATTGCTTTGACCCAACGATTCTCTTTTTTACTATGATCCATAAAGGATAAATGTTGCATCAAAACGATCGATAAGATATTTCCAAGTGCATTGCCTGTTACATTGATAACTGTTCCTAGAAATGGACCATAACTTAGGCCGACGACCACACCGATCACAGAAGTAGGAATACCTGGCACCGCACACATCAAACCGATCAATAACGTCAAAATAAACGCAGCAGATACTCCGTGTGAACGAATTTCTCGCATCCATTCTTTGCGACTTGCCCGTGGATCTAGCAATAAGTGGATATCTGGTCGATACTCTAAATAAAGTTGATAGCCAACAAACAAAATCAGCAGTAATCCTAAACCAATCAGTGTATTACGTATATATTGCTTTTTCATAGCGACTTCTTCTCCTCCTCAGACTTACTCACTGTTAGTGTATCATTAGATGAGGAAACAGAACAAACGTGATACTTAAAATACCAGACTTTCAATCACTATTATTCTAAACATGCTGAAGGCAATACAATTCGCTCAAAAAATACCGGAACTACTCATGTTAAAGTTTCGGTTCATAATCATGAATAGAAAAGATTTAATTACTTTTATTTTGCAATAATTCACTGCTTTTAGTTTACCTTGGTGGCTTTAATATCTGGCTTTCTAATTTTTCATTTATTAATATTTCCTATTTCTTTCTACATCGTAAGAGGATTTTTTCGATTCATCAGACTTTACATCAGAGGATTTATTGTACATGAAGTCTATAGCTACGTTTAAATTCAATATTTGCCATTTTCATCACTGCTTTTATTGCTTCATCTGAAGAGTCGAATTCATACTTACTCTTTTCGAATCCCTCTTCAACTATTGTATATCGTTCTTGATCATAACTGATAAGTAAATAGCGATCTTTTTTGAACGTAAGAATTTTTAACTTAAAACAATCCTTCGATTTAAATTTTCTTTTCAAAAATTGCTTTAATTGCTTTTTACAAATCATGTTCATTTTACTATGCCTCTACTTTCTTCATAGACTTAGTAATTCTGTGATTTTTATTGAATCGATGGACAAATCTATTTACTTCTTTATCAAATAATTCTTTTTTTAACGTTCGACTAATATAAAAAACTTGTACCTTCTTATCCTCTATCATAAAAGCAATTCGAAAATTTTCTTTTCCTAAGCGGATTTTCATTTCATAAATTGATTGTTTTACAGGTGTAACAACAAGTTTGATTCGATAAAAGTTGTGTGTCAAATACTCATTCACTTTATATAAGATTATTTCTTGATACCTTTTTGATTGATTCTCAGAAAATATATTCAGAATTTCTTTACTGACTTTAACTTCATATGTCATGCCTATCCCTTCTTACATATATTTTTAAAGTCTATCTATCCACACTTTCTCACTGATAACCTTTATAAAATTAAGCATGTGTTGTCCTTCTATTGCTTTGTCTGATTAAAGTTTCAATCATTTTCACTTTTCTATGATAGTGATATTTGCTTTTCCACAAGTTAATTCTTGTTCTAATATTGACTTTATTTGCAATGCACATTCTTTTGAAAATGGTTCAGCCTCTTCCCATGATCCTAATAATGGATAATTATGGCGTACCGTTTTAACATACTGTTTATTTTTTACTCCTCGCGTTTGGACTTCTACATAATACATAACTATACCTTCTTTGTTAAATTATTTATGTAAAGGCTACTCTTTCAAGCAGCTGAGAAAAAGTGGCAGAAAACACAGAAGCTCTGGTGAGACTAATTGAGGGTTGCAACAACAAGCCTTTTGTCCTAAAAGTTGGATAGAAGATCATGCACCACAACATAATTATAGTCTATAAAAACAAGGCTTTCTATTCGTTTTAATTATATATGTTATAAAAAATGCCATCCGAAGATGGTTAGCGCATAAGCTTTTACCTGTATTATAATTTTATAATTATTGATGACTTCTATTCACTTCAACCGCTTTAATATCAAGCTTTTAATATTACTAATAGTTTCTGTGCTTTAATGAAAATTACTATCATTTTTAGTTACTCCACCAAAGTATAGCTCAAAAACCCACCACTTTTTCAATCAAATAATCCTATGGAGGGGATAAACTATCAATTGTTGAGTTCTTCTACTCCTTTATGCAAATAAGCATATATAAGGGTTTTATTTTGAAGAATTTATGGCAACGTCCTATACTTAAATTATCAAATAAAAAGGACGTGAAGATAAATGTCAGATTTAGAACACAAAGAAGAAAAAGCTTTAGACAAAATTGTTGCTACAGTCAATAAACTGGATAAAGAATTAAATGAACTTGATACGTTATCTGAAAATCCAGAAAAAAAACACAACCTAAAAAAATGGTTAGTTGAACGTAAGGCGATTCATGAAATCAAAAAAATTCTTCATGAAGCTGATAAATACGAAAAATATGATGAAAAAGAACTTGATAAAGAATTTAAAGAAATTAATGATCTATTACAATAATCTGTTTAAACGACTCATTTTGAGTCGTTTTTTTTATACAAAAAAACGACCAGAACGAGTCTGGATAATAGTTGAGTTACAAGAAGATTGTACACGTACCCAAATTCCTTTTAGCTACCGTCATCTATCGCCAACTATATCTAATTACGAATAAGTTTTAGTAATATACTTGATGAACACCTTTCTTTTCTGCAACTCCTCATGGTCAAATGGTTTTTATGTTTTTACTTGTGTTGCTACGGTTTAGAACTAGAAATAAAAAGCATTTCAAAAAACAAAAAAAGGCTAAAAACCTTAATCAATAAGGTTTTTAGCCAATCAAAAATCAATAAAATTATTTAACTGTTACAGAAGCGCCAACTTCTTCAAGTTTAGCTTTTAATTCTTCAGCTTCTTCTTTAGAAACGCCTTCTTTAACTGGTGCAGGAGCGCCATCAACTACAGCTTTAGCTTCTTTCAAGCCTAAGCCAGTTGCTTCACGAACTGCTTTGATAACTTTAACTTTTTGGTCTCCAGCTGCAGTTAATTCTACAGTGAATTCAGTTTGTTCTTCAGCAGCAGCACCGCCACCAGCAGCAACTGCAGCTACAGGAGCAGCAGCAGATACGCCAAATTCTTCTTCAATAGCTTTAACTAGGTCGTTAAGTTCTAGGATAGTTGCTTCTTTTAACTCAGCAACGATGTTTTCAATGTTCAATGCCATTTTTGTTTCCTCCATTTTAAATGTTCTTTTTTTATTTATTGTTTATGCTATGCGGCGATTAAGCTGCATCTCCATCTTCTTTGTCTGCGACTGCTTTGACAGCGTAAGCCACGTTGCGGACTGGCGCTTGTAGTACAGATAGCAACATAGATAGAAGTCCTTCGCGGTTTGGCAATTTTGCCAATGCTGTGATTTCTTCCAATGTAGATACTTTACCTTCGATAATACCGCCTTTGATTTCTAATGCTTTTGCTTCTTTAGCAAATTCGTCCATGATTTTCGCTGGTGCTACTACATCTTCGTTACTGAATGCAACGGCTGTAGGGCCAGTGAAAACTTCGTCCATGCCTTCTAGGCCGGCTTTTTTCGCTGCACGTGAAAGGATTGAGTTTTTGATAACTTTCATTTCAACGTTAGCTTCACGAAGTTGTTTACGTAAGCGAGTTACTTCATCAACAGTTAATCCACGGTAGTCAACTACGACTACAGAAGCTGCTTCAGTAAATTTTGCACTTACTTCGTCAACGATTGCTGCTTTTTTTGCGATAATTGCTTCACTCATTTTTGAGTTTCACCTCCTGAATTTTGATGGAAGAGTTTTTTACGACTGAATCGTTTGTTCATCATCTAATCACTGCGTTCTTAGTGATTCTACTCGCTTGCGCTCGAAAGGAGACTCCTTTCGCTCAACTCAATGAGTATTGTTCATCATCTAATCTCTTCGTTCTTAGTGATTCACAACAAAAAACTCTATGCCACCGTAGACATAGAGGGACTATTGAATATATTCAATAAACGTCCTCGGTAGGAAATTAAGGCTACGCCACCTACTGTCTTCGGTACAAGTTAATTATTAACCTCAACTAGCTTAGCACGCTAAACTAGTTGAGTCAAGAATTATTTTTCAGTTGGATCAATCAACGTTCTAATCGTTGGATTAGAAAGAAGCTTGGTCTACATGGATACCAGGTCCAAATGTTGTTGTTACAGTAATGTTTTTCATGTATTGACCTTTAGCTGCAGATGGTTTAGCTTTCACTAATACATCATGGATCGCAGCAAAGTTTTCAACTAATTTTTCGTTGTCGAAAGAAACTTTACCGATTGGTACGTGGATGTTTCCAGCTTTGTCAACGCGGTAAGTTACTTTACCAGCTTTTACTTCGTTGATTGCTTTTGTTACGTCCATTGTTACAGTACCAGTTTTAGGGTTTGGCATTAAGCCTTTAGGTCCTAATACACGTCCTAGACGACCAACAGTAGCCATCATGTCAGGTGTTGCAACAACTACGTCAAAGTCAAACCATCCGTTTTGGATTTTTTGAACCATGTCGTCGTCACCAACGAAGTCTGCACCAGCTGCTTCAGCTTCTTTTGCTTTGTCTCCTTTAGCAAATACTAAAACAGTTTGTGTTTTACCAGTTCCGTTTGGTAATACAACAGCTCCACGAATTTGTTGGTCTGCTTTTTTAGGGTCTACGTTTAGACGGTATGCAACTTCAACTGTTGCATCAAATTTTGCAATGTTTGTTTCTTTCGCTAATGCTACTGCTTCAGCGACAGAATAAACTTTACTTGAATCCACTTTTTTCAATGCTTCTTGCATTTTTTTGCTCTTTTTAGCCATTTTGGTTCCTCCTTGATTGTGGTTATAACGGTTGTACCTCCCACGTGTCCTATACCTTTCAATACAGGGCCAACTGAGAAGCTACTTTCTTAGGGTGTAGATTATTCTACAGTGATCCCCATGCTTCGTGCAGTTCCTTCAACCATGCGCATTGCTGCTTCAACGTTAGCTGCGTTTAGGTCTTCCATTTTTAATTCAGCGATTTCTTTTACTTGATCGCTAGAAACTTTAGCAACTTTATTTTTGTTTGGTTCGCCTGAACCTTTTTCGATTTTCGCTGCTTTTTTCAATAATACTGCAGCTGGTGGTGTTTTTGTAACGAATGTGAATGAACGGTCTTCGTATACAGAAATCACAACTGGAATGATCAAACCTGCTTGATCAGCTGTACGAGCATTGAATTCTTTTGTGAATCCCATGATATTGATACCCGCTTGACCTAGTGCAGGACCTACTGGGGGAGCTGGAGTTGCTTTACCTGCAGGAATTTGCAATTTAACGATTTTTTCTACTTTCTTTGCCACGAGACATACCTCCTTAAGTCCGTGATGTGGTTAATTGGAGATGCATATTTCTCCTCCCACGTATTGTCAGTTGATCTTAAAACCAATTGACATATCATGTACATAACGAATGCACACTGATACAGTATAGCAAATTTTTCTCTTTTTTCAACAATTTTTTCTGATTATTTTCACCTTTATCCAAAAAAAAGCTAAATATCTGGTTAAAACGTGAAGAAATCTCTTTATAAATCGCTTATTTATGCTAAACTTACGCCTGTATGAACCTAATACATATTATATATAACAAATAAGTTCTTCTATTCTAATGAGGTGAAATAATGAAAGATCTAAAATACAGAAGTGTATTTGATATTATTGGTCCTGTCATGATTGGACCGAGCAGTTCGCATACTGCTGGAGCAGCAAGAATCGGAAAGATCGTCCGTAGTATTTTTGGTGATCAACCAGATTCTGTTGACATCTACCTATATGAGTCTTTTGCCAAAACCTATCGTGGACATGGTACTGATATTGCCTTAGTTGGAGGATTATTAGGCATGGAACCTGATGATTCTCGTTTAGCAGATTCGTTAAGGTTGGCTCATGAAGCAGGTATGGAAGTATTATTCGTACCTAAAAGTGAAAAAGCCGATCATCCTAATTCCGTCAAAATGTTGTTGAAAAAAGGCAGTCGAAAGCTTTCGGTTACAGGCATCTCAATTGGTGGGGGTAACATCCAGATTTCTGAATTGAACGGCTTCAAGATTTCATTAAGCATGGGAACACCAACCTTGATCATCGTCCACCAAGACGTTCCTGGCATGATTGCTAAAGTCACCAATATTCTTTCAGAAACCAACACCAATATCGGTACAATGACAGTTACTCGTGAGTCAAAAGGCGAAAATGCCATTATGATCATGGAAGTGGACGATCCTCAAGTAGAAGATACCGTAAAAAAACTAAAACAGTTACCAAATATTGACAGTGTCAATTATTTCGAGTAAAGGAGCAGACGAGGTATGTTTTTATCAATTGAAGAATTAGTCCAACAAGCACAAGACTACCCTAGCGTTGCCGAATTGATGATCGCAGTTGAGATGGAGATGAGCGGTCGTTCTCGTGAGCAGATCATCAAGATCATGGAAAAGAATCTACTCGTGATGGAACAATCTATCGCAGAAGGAAATGCCGGCGTAACTTCTGTCACAGGAATTACTGGCGGCGATGCCAAAAAGATGGACAACTATCTTTCTAACGCTGATTTTCTTAGTGGCGAAACAATCTTGACCGCGGTTCGTAATGCGATTGCTGTGAACGAAGTCAATGCCAAAATGGGATTGATCTGCGCAACGCCTACTGCGGGCAGCGCAGGAGTTGTCCCAGGTGTCTTGATGGCCGTACGTGATCGTTTGCAATTAACCCATGAACAACAACTCGACTTCTTATTTACAGCTGGCGCTTTTGGCTTGGTCATTGCAAACAACGCATCAATCAGCGGGGCTGAAGGTGGCTGTCAGGCAGAAGTTGGATCGGCGAGTGCGATGGCTTCGGCTGCCTTGGTTTGTGCGAAAAACGGCACAGCTCACCAAGCCGCCCAAGCGGTGGCAATCACGCTTAAAAATATGATGGGTTTGATCTGCGATCCTGTAGCTGGTCTCGTCGAAGTCCCTTGCGTTAAAAGAAATGCTTTAGGTTCGTCACAAGCATTCATCTCAGCTGATATGGCTTTAGCTGGCATCGAAAGCGTGATCCCACCTGATGAAGTAGTCGCTGCCATGTACCAAGTGGGCAGACAAATGCCTTCGATTTTCAAAGAAACAGCAGAAGGCGGACTTGCAGTGACACCTACCGCGAAACGACTAACGAAAGAAATCTTAGAAAAACAATCATAGTTACTTCTTATATCAAAAGCTGAATCAGACAATGCACAAAAATTCGTTATCGCCAAAGATATGCCGAATAACCATGGCAGCAAATTTGCTGCCATGGTTATTCGGTTTGTTTCTTACATCCTCTGCTTTACTTCAAACACAAATTGCCCCATTTGTTCATAGAGATCCGCTTTGATTTGTTTAAAATCATGATGGACTAACTGATGATCACGTACGAGTTGTCTGCCATCCACCCATACATGGGCCACATTGGAAGCATTCGCTGAATAAACTAAGGCAGAATATGGATCAAAAATCGGAAACATATTCACAGACTGCGTCTCAACTACAATAAAATCTGCCTTGTTCCCTACAACAAGCTGACCAGTCTCTTTAAAATCTAACAATTCCGCCCCACCTCTAGTGGCTAAACGGACAATTTCCTTCGCTGGGAAAAGCGCACGATCTTTTTCAAAGGTTTTATGGAAATTGGCAAAGAGCTTCATTTGTGCAAAGAGGTCTAAAGTGTTGCCACTACTTGGACCGTCTGTACCTAACCCGACAGTTAACCCTGCAGACAGCATGGCTTTAACTGGTGCTATACCTTTCGCTGATTTTGTGTTCGCGCCGATACAGTGCGCAATTCCGACTTGCTCTCCTGCTGTAGCGACCAAGGCAATATCTGCTTCTGTCATATGGATACAATGGGCCATGATCAACGGTCTGTTCATAAAACCTAAGTCTTTTAATAACTCGAATGGCGTTTGTTGATACTGCTTCACTAATTCCTGCATTTCATAGTCCATTTCTGCCACATGCAAGGTGATCGGCACATCGAATCGTTCACTCAATTCAACTGTTCGCTTCAGCCCTTCATAGGTATTGGTATTCGGCGCATGAGGAGCCAACGCAGGCGTAATCAATGGATGATCTTTCCACTTTGGCAGGAATGTCTCACAATAAGTCAAGCCGCCAGAAGGCTCTACATTATCACACACAGGCATATCAATGATCGTTTCACCAAGAATCGCACGAATCTTAAACTGATCACATACTTGCGCGACTTGATCTTCAAAATAATACATGTCACAAAAAGCTGTCACACCACTAAGCAACATTTCACTAATTGCATATGCTGTACTTGCTGCCACTAGCTCTGGCGTCATGAACGCTTCTAATGGAAATAAGAACCGTCGTAACCGATCTGGCACATCGTCTCCTAAAGATCGAAAAGGAATCATCCCAGCATGGGTATGTGTATTCACAAAACCTGGCAACAAGATGCCGCCTGCTCCATCGATGACTTCCTCCGCAGAAGCTATCCCTTCCTGCCATTCTCCTATCTCAATGATACGATTTTCTTCAATCCGTACATACCCGTTTTTGTATTCAGTCAGTTGATCATCCATCGTTAGAACGTGGACATTTTTTATCAGTGTACTCATAACAAAACACCATCACTTGGAAAAACCAGCGGATAAAATTCCTGTGTTTTCGTATTCATCATTCCTTTATCTGTCATTTTGATTGCAGGTGAAACTGGTAGTGACAACGTAGAAAACGACATGATCTCATTCATGTTTTTATAGCCTAGATTTTGCATTTCTCTACGCACAGTTTTTAAGTCTTGGCCTAACTCTTCAATTGGCGCTTGTGAAACGATCCCGCCAATCGGTAGCGGGCAAGTTGCTGTTAATTTGCCCTCTTTAACTACCACATAGCCACCTTGTAATTCCAACAATTTTTGCTGAGCCAGCAGAATGTCTTGGCAGTTATTCCCCATCACCATCACGTTATGATGATCATGCGCCCAAGTCGTCGCAATACTTCCTGGTTTTGAAATGGGTTCTTCCATCAAAGCATACGCCACATTGCCATTCTTTCCATAACGTTCCATCACGAGCAATAAGGCGCAATCTGAATTTTCCCAATCGAGGTACCCATCTTTCACCGGAATTTTCTTCGTGATCCGTTCTGTAAATGTACCAACCTCATGTTTACGAATAACATTACAACGAACACTTGCCAAATCCGTTTTGACTGGCAACCTTAGATCGTCTAAAGAAAGCTTTTTACAATGGACCGTTTGACTGTATGAAGTAGGAAATTGTTCGATTTTTTCTGGATAAGTGATCGCCTTACCTTGCCTGTAGACTTCTTTGCCCGATTTAAAGACCGCAGAAATAGCGAATGTGGATAAATCATCTAACAAAATAAAATCAGCCATTCGTCCAGGTCCAATCAATCCACGATCATTCAAACCCATTCTACGTGCAGGCGTATAAGTCGTCATATAGATTGCTTGTTCGATCGGCACCCCCGCCTCTACTGCCTTTTTCAAATTTTCATTTAAGTGACCAGTGAGTAAATCGTCTGCCATCACATCATCAGTGATGAGACAAGCATAGTCATAATATTCATTTTCTGTGATCACCGCCATATTTTCCGGTGTGATCGACTTGTTTTGGAATTGGATGAACATGCCGTTCTCAATTTTTTCTGCTAAGGATTCCGGAAACTGATGCGTATGATCAGAAGAAATCCCGCTATACATAAATGCTGCCAATTCTTCTTCGTAAATTTTAGGACAATGTCCTTCTAACGGCATGGTCGGACGTTTTTCTTTACATAGGTCAATAATTTGGCGAATCAGCGAAGTTGGTTCATGGGCAATGCCGTGAAAATTCATGGCTTCGCCTAAACAAATCACTTTTGGATTGTCTAACAACTTTTCTGTTTCAGCTAACCCAATGATGCCACCGGTAGTTTCTAGTTCAGGTGTAGTGGAAGGAACGGACGATGGGATTGCATGGAAAATATCTAATTCCGTTTCTGCAGCCATAAATTCAGTCAACCCTTCAAGCCCAAAAACATTTGCCATCTCATGCGCATCCGCAATCACTGTAGTCACACCAAATGGTAAAACGGCCTTTGAAAAAATACTTGGCGTAGTCATTGAACTCTCAATGTGCATGTGGCTGTCAATCAAGCCAGGAATCATGTATTTCCCTCGGCCATCAATTTCTTGAAGGATCTCCAAGTGACTCAGATCCTTTGTTGTGATGTAATAAAATTTTTCACCGCTGACTGTGACATGTTTCTTCTCAAAACATTGTTTGGCTGTGTTATACACTTGTGCATCTCTAATCAGTAAGTCAATCTTCACATTTTTCCCTCACTTTTATTGTCCTTAGACAAGAATAGGGGGCTGTGCGCTTCCGACACAACCACCCCAATGTTTATTTTTTCAATGATTTCCCGTTATAGGAAAATGTTTATTGGTTGATCAAACGATTCCAACGATCGATCCAGTCAGTCATTTGACTATTCACGAAATCAAAGTCAATATTTTTTGCGCGATCAGCAACTGCCCCATACGTCATATTACCAGCTTCTTCTTCACTCAACTCCACTTTATCATTCGTCGGTGCTTCATTTAATGAAAGTGCCTTTGTTTTTTGTGATTCTTCGCTAATTCTATAGTTGATGAATGAGTAAGCCAATTCTTTATTCGCTGCTTCTTTTGGAATATTGATCGTGTTGTAGTTCGCATATGTGCCACTTTCTGGTACAACATACTCGATCGTATCAGAATCTCCTTTGACGATATCATAAGCAAAATCCATCACGATCGCTGCTTCGATTTCTCCTGCTTGGAACATGTTTGCTAAGTCAGAAGATCTTGCATAGGTCTTAACGATATTTGGTTTCAATTCTTCTAAGGCTTCAAATGCTGCCTCACCATTGTCATCTTCAATCGCTACACCCGCATGATCACTTGCAATATACATCATCAAAGGACCGGCAGTCGTAGTAATTTCCGGGATCGAGATTTTTCCTTCTAATGCTGAATCCCAAAGATCTGACCAGCTAGTAATTTCTTTTCCAACTTTTTCTCTGTCGTAAACGATACCTACACTGTTTACAGCAATCGGAACACCCGCACCACTATCAAAGACTTCCTTCGCTCCTTCAGTTAAGTCCGCTAAATTCGGGATTTTTGATTCATCTAGTTTTTCAAATAATTCTTGAGAAGCGCCATCCGCTGAGTTCGCTTGCGCTAACTCAATCACGTCGATTCCTCTAGGATTACTGATTAATTTGTTGAAGCGATCGCCACTGTTCCCTAGATCCATTGTGATCTTCGCATCGAATTCTTTTTCAAAAGGATCCATTACATCGCTTTTCACGATATCTTCACTTAAACCAAATGTTGATACAACTAGATCTTTTGACTCTTTCGCTTCGGATGAATTAGTTTCAGATCCTCCACCGCAAGCTGTCAATACAAACATACTCGCTAAAACTACTGAACTTACTAGAAAGCCTTTTTTCACTGATTTTTCCCCTTTTCTTTGCTTATTTATCTTCCAAAAGAACGATTTTATCTTTTGGGAAATGCAGGTTGATTTGATCCCCTGCTTGGTAAATTTGTTTATCCGTACCGTTTACTAAGAACTTACCTAAAGCCGTTGTCACTTCATACTGGTAACTTTTCCCTAAAAATGTTCTGACTTTCACTTCACCTTTTACAACGTTATGTGTCGCATCAGAGGCAATCTCGATATCTTCGGGACGGATCGTCGCTACTAATCGTTCTGCTATCGGTTGCTCATAAGGTGTCTCAATGACATTCCCTGCTGCTTGATAGCGGATGCCTTCGATTGGTTCAACTGGAAAGAAATTTTCAAAACCGATAAAATGTGCAACAAAACGAGTTTTGGGATGCCGATAGATTGTTTCCGGTGTATCATATTGCTCGATAACGCCATTATTCATGACCGCGACTTTATCCGAGATCGAAAAGCATTCTTCTTGATCGTGGGTCACAAAAACTGTTGTGATACCAAGTTGTTGTTGAATACGTTTGATCTCGATCCGCATTTGGACACGTAGTTTAGCGTCTAAATTACTTAATGGTTCGTCTAAGAGTAGTAACTTAGGTTCAATAACCAATGCTCGAGCCAATGCCACTCGTTGACGTTGCCCACCTGATAGTTGTTTCGGGTAACGATCACCCAACTGTTCTAAGCCACAGATTGCTAACATATCTGCTACTTTCTTGGCGATATCCGCTTTATTTTCTTTACGCAATTTCAAACCGAAAGCAACATTCTCAGCAATCGTTAGATGAGGAAACAACGCATAGCTCTGAAATACCATACCAAAATTACGTTTATGCACAGGAACTTTCACTAATTCTTGATTTTCCAGAACAAAAGAGCCCTCATTCGGCGAAATCAATCCAGCAATCACACGTAGCGTCGTTGTTTTACCGCAACCACTGGGGCCTAATAAAGAAACTAGCTCTCCTTTTTCCATTGAAATAGACAAATCTTCTAATATATTTTGTTTTCCGTCATAACTCACACGGATATTGTTCAAATTTACAAAACTCACGGTTCTCCCCCTCATAGTTTCCAGTCATTCTCAAGTACGGTTCGATTTCTTCACTCAATAGTTAAGCGATTGAAGCCAATCCTAACGTTTTCTCAATAATAAACATCAAGAAAACGGTTAATACCATGATCATTACTGAAATCGCCGACACAGTCGGGTCATACGTATATTCAATGTAGCTCAACAATGAAGTGGGCAACATCGTTACTCCTGGTCCAGATAAAAACATTGAAACTGGTACATTATTGAATGAGTTGACAAAAGCCAGCATAAACGCCGCAAATATTCCAGAAGAAACATTTGGTAAGACGACTTGCATAAAAGCGCGGGTTTTGGTACAACCCAACGTCCAGGCAACTTCTTCAATCGAAAAATCTAATTGCTCCATGCTTGAACCTACGACGCGAATGATATACGGTAGGCTGATCAAAAAATGACCAATCAATAAAGCTTGGATCACCGGCAAGTTAAACTTGATCACAATGTATTGGAACAAGGAATAGCCGACAACGATACCCGGAATCATCGTTGGTGACAAAAAGAAATTTTTAAAAAGCTGTTTACTCTTCATGTGGTAACGAGAAAGTGCGTAAGAAGTCGGCACGCCTACTAATAAAGCTAACAGAGTAGCCCCTACGCCAATACTTAAACTCAATTTAAAGCTATTCATAAATGTTTCAGAACTTAGTGCTTTCTTGTACCATTCTAATGAGAATCCATCAATCGGAAATTGTATCGTCGATGATTGTCCAAAAGACGTTACAACAATAATCACTAATGGTAAAAACAAAAACGCAAAAACTAATACTGCGATGATCGTCATCCCTTTTTGCTTACGCATGATTCATTTCCCTCCGATCTAAACGTGCAGCAATCATATTCAATCCTTTATTCACCATCAGAGTCGTGATGATCATGATCAATGCAATGACACTTGCTGAAGTCCAATCACCTAAAGTCGATGCTTTCTGGTATAAGAAAGTCGCCATCATCATATTTTGGTTCCCACCTAAAAGTTGTGGTGTCGTATAAGCCGTCAATGTGCCTGTAAATACTAAAATACTGCCAACGATCACTCCAGGTATACAAAGCGGCATGACAATTTTATAGAACGTTTTAAACGGACTCGCACCTAACGTTTCGGCAGCTTCCAGTGTTTCTTTCTCAATATTTTCCATCACGCCAACAAGTGTCATGACCATGGTAGGTAAGAATAAATAGACAGACCCGATAATAATTGCAAACTCCGTATATAGTAAGGCGATGGGTTGTTCGATCAGTCCTATGCGAATCAAAAAATTATTGATTACTCCTGTCCTTCCTAAAATGTTGATCCAAGCAAAACTACGGATGACTGAATTGGTCAATAATGGAAACATCGTCATTGCCATCAATAAACTTTTCCACTTTTTACCCACACCTGCAATAAAATAAGCAGTTGGAATACCTAAAACGGCAGAAATCAACGTCACAATGACAGAAACGCGAATTGTTCGAAGAAAAATCTTCAAATTGAAATCATCTGTCAAAAAACTGGTGTAAGCACTTAGACTAGCACCTGTTTCAGTAAAAATAGTTGGCCATATAATATTGACCAATGGCAAAATCATAAAAAATAGTAATAAGATCGTTCCTGGCGCAATGATCAAATACGGAACATTCTTCCTCATTGTTCTCCCCCTCATTCGTGTTCTGTCTCATTATAAGAAAAAATACGAACATTTTCAAGAAAACTTTGTAATATATTCAGAAAAAAACATGAGTTATATGAAAAACATCGTAAAAAACCTGCGTTTATCCGTTTTATACAAAAAATACTCGTATTCATTTTATTTTTTTTAGTTATCTATGTTTATCCGCCAAACGATTATTAGTAATTAATGCGAGTTAATTATCAAAAGTGTCGAGGAATACATCTCATACGAAACAGAAAATCGGTTTTCTGGAAACCCAAAAAGAGCAATTACCGAACATTCACCCAAAAACGTTCGTTAATTACTCTTTTTATTCGACTCAACTATTCCATAAAAACTGACTAACTTCTCGATCCACTTCTTCATTTTCATGAAGCATACTATGTGAAGCACCTTCACCTTCTTCGACCTTTTCCATTACAGGGTTACCATGTTGTTTCAATAAGGCGTAAACTGCCAATGCACTATTCAGCGGAACAGTTCCATCACTTAGCTCTACTTCACTCAACTGCCCTGCAACTAATAAAAATTGTGTGTCGGTAGGGAGATTCCCTATCATTGTTTGATAATCTTGATACCTTGAAGACACCACTGTTGGCCCATTTTCGAGTAAATCAGCTAAATTCTGACCGCTATCATCCACAAAGTCATTGAACGGTGCGCCTAGTGCTACAAACTTTTCAACTTGCGGTAAAGTTGTTTCTTGGCCATACGTGACTAGATAACGGAGGCCGCTGACTCCACCCATCGAATGTCCGACAATGTTCACTTTGTTGATTTGATCAGTTGTCTGCAAATAAACCAGACATGCACGAATCCATTCTGCTTGATTCCACTCATTATTTTCATTGTCTTCGAAAAGCACTTGGATCATTGGATTGGTTGCTTCTTTTGATAACTCCCCTTGCGCTTGAACGTTCCCATTAGTATCTACAGTCAATGTCAATTCTTGTTGCCCTTTGCTTTCTCCTTCTAACCGATCGATCATTCCTTTGAATGAATTCACTGTTCCTTTATATCCGTGAACAAATAAGGTAGGCACACTCCCCTTTTCTACGGATTCTACTTGGCTTGTCCTCGTTGTTTCAGTAGAGGCAGTTTCTTTTTGGCTCTTGTTTTCTTGCGTTTGACAACCAGAGAGGATTAGCAGTACCAGCAACACCATGCCACTTAGCACCCGATTAAAATTCACTTCATTTTGTTTTATCACTTTTCTCACTCCTTTCATTCAAGACAAAAAAGAGCTGAGATGACTAGGCATCCCAACTCCTCCATTATTCTGATCACTGTTTAGTCGATTTTATCTACTTGATCAAAATCAAGCTCTGTACTTGTTTCACGACCGAACATGTCAATGTTTACTTTTAGTTTTTCTTTTTCTTCATCGACTTCTGTCACTTGACCTTCTAATCCAGCAAAAGCTCCTTCGATGATCTTAACAACTTCGCCAACTTCTACTTTCAGTTCGTTTTGACGTAAACTCATACCGATTGAACGTAAGATATGATTTACTTCTTCCGGTAATAAAGGTGCAGGCTTACTTCCTGCTCCGTGAGAACCAACAAAACCTGTAACGCCCGGTGTGTTACGGACAACATACCATGAAGCATCTGACATGATCATTTCTACTAAGACATATCCAGGGAATGTTTTATGAACGATTTCTTTTTCTTTCCCATTTTTCACTTCAGTTTCTGTTTCTTCAGGAACAACGACACGGAAAATAAAATCAGCCATTTTCATACTTTGCGCACGTGACTCGATATTTGCTTTTACTTTGTTTTCGTATCCAGAGTATGTATGCAATACATACCAATTTTTTTCAAAAGATTCCATTGAAGGCTCCTCATTTCATTTGTAAAATAAAAAAACCTCAGTTCCCCGAAGCTTTTCCTCTCTTTGATTATAGCACCGTTTGCTGGTTTTTACTAGTGACTTATTTTTAGTTCTCTAGTAATTTAAAAAGCGTTATTTATTCTTATTTTGGTGCAGAAATTATATTATCTACTGTTTTTTTGAAAAAAAATAATTCCTTAAAAAGCTTATTTTATAAAGATGAATCAATAAATTTTTTTATTTTTTGTTATTCAGCGAAAAGGCATAGGAAAATACATACCCATGTCAATATTATTTATTCCTACAATGTACAATTATAGTCATAAGGCATCTTATTGAGCTTTAAAGAACTTTACGAGAGGAGGTATCCCCATGGAAACAATTAGACAACTCATTGCAACGGTTTTTGATTGGTTAGATTCTCTCGCCTTGATTCTCTCCTGTCTCACTGTTTTCTTTTTAAGTTTAAAAGTCTCATCTTTAGAAAAAGAAGTAAAAATACTAAAGGATACTTTTGAAAACCATTCAAAATAAGAGTCATGTTGTATGAATCAATACATATCTACATTTTCAGATAGTCCGATCAGTTCAAACTCTCCCTAAATAAGCAAACAAGAAATCTCTTTTATCCTCATATATTAAAAATATGTTCAATCTCGTATTGTGTTTCAAATCTATGTAAATCAGCTAAAAATTCATTCTTCAACTTGCTCGCTCCAATCAATTCTAATCCCATAATAAAATCCTTTATTTTATTACTGACAGCCTCTCCTTCGATGTGCGCAAGTACAAGTTGATAAAACCGATGATATATTTCAGTTTCTCGCTGAAAAATAATTCTACGTCGAGTCTCACATAGTTTTTCCAAATAATACTTAGCTAATTTTAGCTCTTCTCTTTCAATCATCAGTAAAAACACATTATTATAAATACCTGATAATATGGAATGGAAGCTCTCCAACTCTCCTTTTTTCATCACATTCTTTTCTACTTCTTTCAATCGCTGTTTGATGTAACTTGTTTCAAATAAATAGATGAGAGTAGCAAAAGTCGTCATTTCAAATCTTCCCCACTCATCGATTTTCTCTAAATAATCAGATAATCTTTTCAGATAGTTAGTATCTTTTTTATTTAATTTTTTTACACCACCGATTCCCTCATACCACTTATAAGTTTTGACAGCAAGATAATTTCTTATGACGACTAAATCATCTGAGTATTCTACTTCTTGGGCTAGTTTTTTTAATTGATAATTGATTGCACCACTATTTTTTTTCTAGATTCCGGAATATTTTCTTCAAACTCAAATTTTTTTGAGATACTTTATCTCCATCAAGATAAAACATGAATTCATCGATCGTCATATTCAAGCGTTCTAATAATTCTAAAAAGACTAATAATGGTAAATGATTTTTCCCATTCTCATATTTAGCTAACGTTTCCCGCGAAACAATTCCATCGGCTAGCTTTTTTTGAGAGATGCCTCTGTCAACACGCATTTTTTTAATAATTCATGAACTTCCATATGTTCCTCCTTACTTATCAACTAGCAAAGCAAAAGAATGATCAATAATTCACAAAAAACTTGTTGAAATTTCACGGTTACTATCAAAAAAAATAGAGCTTCCAATTGATTGATAATCATGGATAGCTCGCCTTTTATTTAGATAAACTTATTGAATTATTGCAAGATCCATGCAAACAGACTTTGGATCGCTGTATCCATCACGAAAAACATTAGTCCGAAGATGATCGACGTTTCGATAACGACTAGTGTATCTTTACGTAATTGTTTTTTACTTGACCAAGTCACTTGTTTCATTTCATCTTTTACACTTTTAAGAAATTTCATCGTAAGCCTCCTCCTTGTTATTTTGTCTCTTTATGTAATGTGTATTGATTACAATATTTACAAAATTTGTTGATTTCCAAACGCTCGCCGCTTTTTCCTTCACTAATCGACTTAGTATAGTTTCGAGAACCACAAACGGAACATGCTAATGCCGCTTTTTTCTTTGCCATCCGTTTCCCCTCCTCACTGAAAACCAAATTTATACCATACTACATTATCATGTAAATTATTTTATGTCAATTAGTGATCATACGCTCTACTGTTTTTATTTTAGTTATGATATGATTACTTAAAGGATTTTAAAAATGAACAATCTGGAGGTATGACTATGCTATTAAAAACTCTTGTTTACAAGAAAAAAGATTTGACTACCGTCTCTGAGACAAGCAACTTGGAAGAAGCACTAGAAATTTTAGAAACATCCGGTTACCGTTGTGTACCGATTCTTGATACTTCCGGAAATATTTTCCGTGGGAATATTTATAAAATGCACATCTATCGTCACAAAGCAAATGGCGGCGATATGACTTTACCAGTCACTCATCTATTGAAAAACGCAACAAAATTCATTTATTTAGATACTTCTTTCTTTAAAGTATTCTTTACGATCAAAGAGCTTCCATACATTGCTGTACTTGATAGCCAAAACCATTTCTATGGGATTTTGACACACAGTACCTTACTTGGTATGTTGTCTCAGTCTTGGAGCGTAGAACAAGGAAGCTACGTCTTGACGATTGCTTCGACAGGTAAACAAGGTGACTTAGCGGCGATTTCAAAAATCATCGCAAAATATAGTAGCATTGCTAGTTGTATCACTTTGGATATCGAAAAAGATGAATACATCCGTCGTACCTTGATCACTCTACCAGCTCATACAGAAAAAAGTGTCTGTGATTCGATCGTCAATCACTTAGAAAAGAAAAATTACAAAGTGATCGAAATTGAAAATTTACAAGATACTGATAAATAAAAACCTGTTTAGTGGTTGATATTTACTAACTATTTTTCGAAAAATCATATTTCAAAAAAGCCAGAAATCCCAAAATCATTTACGACTTTTGGAATTCCTGGCTTTTTTACTCGATTAAAAACAATCATACACGATCGTTGAATTTCACTGCTTGGTCTAGATAATACATCAATGGCGCAGAAACAGCCATCACGATAAATTCACTTAACGCAAGTGTACCATACGTTGTCCAAAACGCTTGACCGCCAGTTGGTACTAACATATAAGCAATCATAAACATACTGATTGTAAAGAACGCTGTATTTAATGCTAAGCGCACTTTGACATTTTTCACTTTATTTTGGATAAGTGCCGTTAGTCCTAATGCAAGTAGTGTTTGACCACCACCGAAAATCACATCCATGACACCAAAACCATAAATGGCATTATAAACAATCACGCCACCTAAGACACCCCATAATAATTTTCGATTGAATACAACTAAATGATTCAAACTTTCTGAAATACGAAATTGGATTGGCCCCGAAGACACAGGTGCTACCAAAATCGTTAACGCTAGATATAAGGCCATGATCAACCCATTAATAACGACTACCATCAGTCGTTGCCTACTCTTTGTTCTCTCCATATTCTATTCCTCATTTCTCCTAGTTTTGTTAATGCGGGATGGTTGATGAACCGCAAGGCGTATTATAACATAACAATTCTAGATTACAACCTTCCCTCCACCCCACCATTTCAGCATTTTTACCTTACCCTGAAAAGATTGTTATAAAAAATAAAAGAAATAAAAACAAGCAAGACACCTCGAGTAGTTAGCGCAAGACCTTATTGAACAGCCTCATTGAGAGATTGAGGCTTGATAGATAAAGGAATCGCACTCTTCTTATCAAAAAAATGAGTGTCGCTGTTGACTAATACTCTCCAGACAATTCTTTGTTTCTATCTTTTACCTACGTTTTTTCGTTTGTTCTTTATTGTATTTTCTAACTTAACTTCTTTTTCATTTCCCCAAACCTCTGCTATAATAACCAAGATTGTAATTCTTTTGACAATAATGACGAGATGCTTTGTTGAACCTTCAGTGGTTGACTCTATTATTCAACCACTGCTTACTCAGGGTGAGACGATTTAGTAAAGCATCGTTGATCTATTTACATGACTAAAACCACAAGTATTCACAGCTGTTGATTAAATCTGACACTGCTTGCTCTCCTTTTGACTATGTCGCCTTGCTATCGTATGTTAATGAGAACTCATGAAGGAGCCCGACAAGACTTGTTTTCTCAACTCAGGTACACGATACTTTGGTGCATTCCAGGAGGAAAAAATGAATTTTCATTATCACCTATTAATCAACCAAGCTGCTGGTAGCGGAAACGGAAAGAAAACAGCGGATAAGATTTTACCAATTTTGGATCAAAAGAAACTTTCCTATACGGTTCACTATAGTGAATATAAAGGGCACGATGCCCTTATAGCGGAACATTTAGCCGAAGATACCCTCATTGAATGGGAAGAGGATATCGATGCTGATACTATCGGATGGTACCCACTTCTCATCGTCATTGGAGGAGATGGTACGCTTCATCAAGTCCTGAATACGTTTCATCATTTATGTGTATCTTTTCCTGTCGGCTTCATACCAGCCGGCTCAGGCAATGACTTTGCTCGTGGAATTGGGTTAAGTAGAGATCCAGAAAAAGCTTTAGAAACGATTTTAGCAACCAAAGAACCACAAAAAATAAATGTGTTGCATTATGAAGAAAAAGTAAACGATCGCGAAGGGCTGGCACTCAATAATTTCGGGATTGGTTTAGATGCAGCAATCGTTCATACTACGAATCATTCCAATGCAAAAAAACGATTGAATAAGTATAATTTAGGCTCGCTTTCTTATATTTTTTCTTTACTATATGCTCTTTTCTCACAAAAAGGCTTTCCGATTCTTGTAGATATTGGTGGGAAACGTGTGAATTTTAAAAAAGCCTTTCTATGTACGGCAACTAATCATCCTTATTTTGGTGGAGGAGTATCGATTGTTCCTACTGCAGATGTGACCAAGCCAACTATCGACTTCGTGGTTGTTGAACGAGTAAATCTATTTAAAATCGCTTGGTTGCTTCTTTTATTATTACAGAAGAAACAAATGCACTCGAAGTATTTCCATCACTATACAACAAGCAAACTTCGAATTGTTTCTACTATTCCCCAATATGGTCAAGAAGATGGGGAAGATTTAGAAAAACAATCGTTTGATTTACAACTAACAAATAAAACACAGTTATTGTGGTGTGAAAAAATAGTAATGAGGGAGGAACAGTCAGCCTCTTTATCTGTGGAAGTTCTTCAGATGGAGCATCTACCTTTCCAATGAAAAGACACCCGAAACGTTAGCGTTTCGGGTGTCTTTTCTGGGCTGATACTTCACACTTCCAACTGATGTTGCCTGTTTATGGTCGAATGTTCTCCATACCGATCATTGGATCAATCCATTGCTGTTCCACAGCTTCGGTTGTGAGAATGTAATTATCAGGTAATTTTGGCGTTTCAGCTTCTTTCACTTCATTTTTTTCTTCTTCGATGGCAAAAAGCGAAACTTCCTGCGCTTGGTCAGTTGCCTCTTTACGGTCCTCTATTTGTTTTGTTGGCTCAGACACTTGTTCAATGGCTGCCGAATACGTTCCTTCTTCAAATGGATCATCACCTGTCAAGGAATCTTCATAAGCGGCTAATTTCGTACGCAGATTAAGAGTCATTTCGTTATCTTCGATCCGCTTCTTCAGTGTCGTCAATCGAACAGCGGATTCGTTTTTTGCACATGTCAAATATGCTTGCTCTTCCCCTAACAAAATCAATAATTCCTTACTACGAGTAACCGCTGTATACAACAGATTCCTTTGGAGCATTCGTTGGTATTGATGAACCATCGGCAAAATCACCATCTTAAACTCGCTACCTTGGGATTTATGGATCGAGCAACAATAAGACAGGGTGATCTTATTCCATTCATTTCGTTTGTAACTCACTTCATTGGCATCAAATTGGATGACGAGTTCGTCCACCTTATCTTCCGAATCTTTTGCTAAAACAATTCCCGTGATTACCCCCATGTCACCATTGAACACATTTAATTCTGGCGTATTGACCAAATGGAGTACTTTATCCCCGATTCGATAAACTGTATCATTCCAGTGAACTTCTTTCCGATTCCCACCGCCTGGATTGAAAATATTTTGCATCATTTTATTCAAGGCATCGATACCAGCTGCACCGCGATACATCGGTGCCAACACCTGAATATCTTGTGCAGTAAATCCTTTGTTTTTCGCCTTTTCCACGATTTTAGAAATCAATGGTTCGATTTGATACGCATCACTTGCAAAGAAAGAGCGATCCTTTTGATTTTTCGTAAAATCTGCTGGCAATCTTCCTTCTTTGATCTCATGAGCCAAAGGAATGATACTTGAGCCATCGCCTTGACGATAGATCTGATTCAATTCGATTTTAGGGATTTGATCGATTTCTAATAGATCATGCAAGACTTGCCCAGGACCTACTGATGGTAGCTGATCCTTGTCCCCTACTAAGATCACTTGCATATTCGTAGGGATCGCCTTGAACAGTGTATTGGCCAACCATGTATCAACCATCGACATTTCATCGACGATCAATAAGCCACCGTCTAATTCCTTCGTGCTGATTGAAGGGGTTTTTTCACGACCATTCAAACCTAAAAGCCGGTGGATCGTACTAGCTGGCAAGCCAGTCGTTTCATTCATCCGTTTAGCAGCCCGTCCTGTGGGTGCAGCTAAGAGGATCGGAAAAATCTCTTGTGTATATTTCGTCGGATCAAGATCTAAGCCGTTTAACTCTGCAAACAGATGAACGATGCCATTGATCACTGTAGTTTTTCCAGTTCCTGGACCACCAGTCAAGATAAATAGTGGTGAGCGAATCGCTTCAGAAATCGCTTCTTCTTGTGAATCCCCATACTGGATACCAAACATTTTCTCAATTCGTCGAATATTCTTTTTAATTTCTTTTGGTTCGTACTTGATTTCCTTTTTTCGACTCAACAAGCGTTGGATCGAATTGCCAATCCCCCATTCAGAAAAATACAAACTATTTTCATATAGATTCGTTTCTTCTTGTTGGATCTTTCCCTCTTCCACTAACTGAATAATGACAGTCGCTACTTGATCCGGTTCGATTTCGATTGGACGACTTGATTCCAAGATTTTGATCGTCTGCTGCAATAAAGATTCAGCAGGCACATAGGTATCACCGGTTTGGATCGCCTGTTGGAAAATCTGGTGCAAGATCGCTGCTCTGATGCGTCGTGGCGAGTCAGCAGCAATGCCGATTTGTTCAGCTAAGTTATCTGCACGTTTAAAGCCGATTCCTTCAATCTCTTCGACTAATTGGTAAGGATTTTCTTGAATGATATCCAACGCTTCATTTTTGTAAGCTTGATAGATACTAAAGGCTAATTGACTCCCAAATCCGTAACGGTTCAACCCCATGATCACTTGATCCATTCCATGATTCAAACGGATCGTTTCAGCAATCATTTCTCTTTTTGGCTTCGTTAAACCTGAAATCTGTTGCAATTGCGCAGGATCTTCGATGATTTTTTCAATCGCATCTTCACCAAGCAGTTCCACGATTTTCTCTGCGGTTTTTTTTCCGATACCGGGAAACTTGTCACTTGATAGGTAGTTGACGATCCCGTTGGCTGTCGTCGGCTTTTCCTGTTCGTAACGCTCTACCTTCAACTGTCTGCCATATTTAGGATGATCAACTAGCTCACCATAAAAACGATACACTTCGTTCTCTTGGATATCGCCAAAACTACCAGTTGCGACAATTTCTTTTTCCCGATAATCAACACTTGTTTCACTGACTTGGATGAGCAATACTTTATAAAAATTACTAGGATTTTGAAAAAAGATAGCGGCAACTGTGCCGACAAAATAAGGCATTTCTTCTGGCTCCATCGAGGCCGCCTCCTTTATTTATAGTAAAGGCTCTGGCTGTCCATTACCTAAAAAATCCACCTGATTCCATACTTTAAGGTCATATGGTAACAGATTGTTTGGTTCTCCTGTTTCTAAAATCGTCAAGCTACTATTGAATAAACCGCCCATTTCTCGTAACTGACCTAATTCTTTACCAGTCATCCACTGGATCGCAGCAGTTAAAGAGGCACCATGCCCTACAAATAGAATAGGCCCTTGATGTTGACAGACTGCATCCGCAACAACGGCTTCGATCCGCGTGATTGCTTCGGTGATCGGCTCTCCTTCAAAAGGTGTTGGATCATATTTATCTAAATGATTTCGTAAATTAGGTAAGTTCTCTGGAAATTTTTTGTACATCTCTTCGATCGACTGTCCTTCCAGTTTTCCTAAACCTAATTCTCTTAATTTATCTGTATAAATGATTTCTGTCGGATGGTCCAATTCTTGATTGATCCCTTTTGCTGTATCTCTTGCACGTTTTGCCGTACTGCAATAAATAGCTTCAAAAGGAACAGACTTGACCATTTGGCCGAATGTCTTGATCTCCTCATAGCTTTGAGGTAACAACGGTGAGTCTCCTTGGCTTCCTTGAAAGCGTCTTTCAAGATTCCATTCCGTTTTACCATGTCTTGTAAAGTATAGTTCCATAGATGTTAGACTCCTCACTCCGTACTTGTATATATATACTATCATATAGGATTTTCCTGTTGGACCGTGTAGAAAAGCTTGTTTCTAAAAAATAGAGGCTTTCGCCAATTGAATATCGCTAAAAATCGACTGTAAAAAAACTGTGCTATCGTTTATGTAGTCTTGTTTTCGATCAGCGATGTTCACGAAATATACTTCATCCACACCCTCGATCAAGGAAATGCAAAAGGAAGCTCCTACTCTATCAAAACGAAGGTTGAGCAGCAAGAGAAACTATTTTCTCAACTTCGTCTTCTTAATAGGAGCGAAACCTCTCTTTACAACCTTTAGTCTAGCTTATCATTTTCGTAATGATGTGTTAACTCTAAATTTGGGAAACCTTGTTGACGCAATGCCTCATACACGATCATTGCCGCTGTATTCGATAGATTCAATGAACGGACGTGTGTATCATTCATAGGGATACGTAAGCATTTTTCTTCATGCTCGCGCATAAAGGGTTCCGGTAATCCAGTTGTTTCTTTCCCAAACAAAAAGAAATGCTCTTCGCCATCTGCAAAGTTTTCATCACTGTATACTTTATTCGCAAATTTGGAGATCAAATGTAACTTTCTATCGCCTAAGTAAGCCATAAATGCTGGTAGATCTGCATGATACGTGATATCCACATCATGCCAATAATCAAGCCCCGCTCGTTTCAGCTGTTTATCATCTGTTGAAAATCCTAGTGGTTCGATCAAGTGTAACGGTGTGTTGGTCGCTGCACATGTTCGTGCAATGTTTCCTGTGTTTGCAGGAATCAAAGGTTCAAATAAAACGATGTGGTTCATACTATTCATCCTCTCATGTATATGTGAAATCCATTTTAGACTAAATCTTGATTTTTGCATAAAAAAAAACGTATCAACTCGGTGTCAGTCACTGCGAGTCGTTACGTTAGTGAAGCTCTTTTCACTATCTTTTATCAGAACAGGAACCTGATAAAAACCAATGAAAAAACAACTTGTTGCTACTATATCACCATTAAACGCTTTTTGCAACCTTAACTCTATAATATTCTTATTGGAATCGTTTTCTCTTATTTCCTTTTAACAATTCTACGTCAATTGTAATTTTTCTAAGGGGTTCTTCCATCAGAGCCTCTTTTATTTCTTTTGCTACTTGCCATTCCAGTGGCGACATTGCCAAGAGATCACGGCGATTTTCTTCAGGAATCGTAAATTCATACGTCACACGTTGACGTTCCACTGACGCCATTGATTCCATGAATTTGTCAACAACACGTTCGTTAGAATAATGGTGTTTTTCTGGCTGATCTGGATAAAAAGCTTGGCGTAATTCTTTTAAATAGCCTGATTGTGGAACGACTTTTAATACCATGCCGTCATCTGCAAGTACTCGCTGAAACTCTTGATAGTGAGAAGGCGAGAAAATATTCAATATCGTCGAAAATTGTTGATCCGCAAAAGGCAAATTCGTTAAATCCGCGACACACCAAAATGCTTGCATCGGCTGTTCAGTGGCTGCATAGACACCTTCTTTCGCGATATCAAAGCCAATTGCTTGTTTTAATGGTTGTAATTGATCGATGGCCGCCAAAAAGCTCCCTTCTCCACAACCGACATCTAGAACAGTCGCATCACTTGGTAGATGCTTAGCTAACTGTTCGATCAATGGTTGATACATACCTGATTGGATCATTCGTCTTCTTGGAGCAAACATACCTTGATCATATTCGGTTTTGATTGCGTGAGATAAAAAATACAACGTTCCCTTTTTAGATAAATCAAAACGATGATTCTTTTGGCAAATAAGCCCATTCGTGGTCGATAAAAAGGATGCTTGACATAACGGACAGCGGAACATTTGGGCATTCTCTGATAAAAATAGTCGACTCTGGTCTATTTTCTTTAACATAGTGATTATTCATTCCTTTAAAATACGTAGTGAGATAGTCATATAAAGATAAAAAACTTTCTTTAAAAACATTCGTTATCCGATGTTGCCTATCATGCTATCCCCTTCATCTTACCGTTTGAAGAGCGCTTTAGCAACTGTAAAAACTATGGTATAATTTCAACAAAAGTAGACATAATAAAGGAGCAAGAATATGATCAAAGAATTTTGTGCGGAGAATTATACATCGATCCCGTTAGCCATCGCAAATGGAGCCAATCGGATCGAATTATGTGACAACCTAGCAGTAGGTGGCACTACACCAAGTACTGGTGTCATTGAAGAAGTATTGAGCTACGCTAATGAAAAAAGTGTACCTGTCATGACGATCATCCGACCACGTGGTGGCGATTTTGTTTATAATGATATCGAATTGAAAATCATGCACACTGACTTGATTGAAGCCAAAAAACTAGGAACTGATGGTGTAGTGATCGGTTGCTTGACTCCTTCTGGTTGGTTAGATGAAGAAGCACTGGAAGTCTTGATCGACTCCGCAGAAGGCCTACAGATCACCTTCCACATGGCGTTTGATGCGATTCCTCAAGAACGTCAATACGAAGCCATCGATTGGTTGGTTGAACATGGCGTTCATCGTATCTTGACACATGGCGGTGTTGCCGGTACAAACATCGAAGATAATTTTGCACACTTAAAGCAGTTGATCGCTCATGCAGACGGTCGAATCATCATTTTACCTGGTGGTGGTATCACTTCAGAAAATGCACAAGTAGTTGCTGATGCTTTAGGAGTCCACGAAGTCCACGGCACCAAAATCGTTCCTTTATCTGAATAAACAAAAATAAGAGGTCGGAACAGAAGTGTTCAGCCTCGAGAAATAAGGCGCCATCCACGAAAATTGTTCTTCAAATTTTTGTGGATGGCGCCTTATTTCCGAAGAGGTTACTTCTGTTCCCGCCGTTTATTCGGTTTTAGGTGGTACAGAGGACTAATGTCCCAGACACTATTTTAGCTCTATTATCTTACATAAAATACCCCATAAACAACGAAGCGATATTGAAATAGATCAATACACTGGTCAAGTCACTCAAGGTCGTAATAAATGGCCCGCTGGCAACGGCAGGGTCAAAGCCTAAACGATCCATCAACATCGGGATCAAACTTCCCGCAAGATTTGCCACTGTGATCGCAAATAGCATCGCAATACCAATAACAAAGCCTAGAATAAAGTTCTGCTTCCAAAATCCTACGATCAAGAAGATCGTTAGGCCAGTCACAGCGCCGGTCACTAAACCCGTCAATACTTCCGCCACGATCAACCGAACAAAGCCCTGATCTTTTTCATCTGAAATCGCTAGGCGACGTACAGCGACCGCTAACGATTGTGTACCGGCGTTTCCAGCCGTCCCTGTGATCAAAGAAATAAAGACAGCTAAAATACTTGCTTCACTGACCAATTCTTCATAATGACTGATCAAAGAGGCAGTTGACATACCTAAAAATAATAAAGTGATCAACCAAGGTAAGCGGCGAGAAGCTGATTTTACTGGATTCTCATTGATTTCTTCGACGTTGACCCCCGCCAATCCAGAATAGTCACTCGCGGCTTCATCATCGATAACGTCAATGATATCATCGACAGTCACGATCCCTAATAAATGATCATCATAATCCGTGACAGGCAACGCAAGAAAGTCGTAGTCACGGAAAGTTTGTGCCACATCTTCTTGGTCATCGCCTACGTGAACAGATAATACCCGTTCACTCATCAAATCAGAGATCATCGCATCATCATCATTGACGATCAAATCACGCAACGAGATAACCCCAACAAGTTGATTGTCCTGATTGACTACATAAATGTAATAGATCGTTTCTGCCACATCTGCTTCATTTTTCAAGACATACATCGCCGAACGAACGGTTTGGTTCGCAACGATCGAAATAAATTCGGTCGTCATGATCGCCCCAGCCGTTTCATCTTCATAATGCAAGAGGTCTTTGATCTCGCTCGCATCTTCTGCTGCCATCAAGCTAAGATATTTCGCCACTTGTTTCTTATCTAATGTATTCAACAAATCGACCGCGTTATCGGTATACATCTCTGAGAGCATTTCCGCAGCATAACTAGGACGCATTTCTGCTAAATATTCCTTCATATATTCGTTATCTTCTTCAATGACATCGAACATATCCGCCAATTCCTTTGGCGAAAGATAGGTATAAATCTGTTGACGATCTGCTTCCTTAAGGGATTGATAGAATTGCCCCTGTTCGTAGATATGCATCTCCAAGAAGTTATTTCTAAAATCTTGAATATTGTTTTCTCTTAGATCTTGAGCTAACTGGGCAAATCTTTCCTCTAATTCTTGATTTTCGTCCAAACCAATCTCACCTCACCTTAATCTTCAAATCGTTTCACTATTGTTGCCATATCTTTTGCTAAAGGCTGTTTGAATGCTAATAATTTTTCTGTAAACGGATGATAGAACTGTAAGTCATAACAATGCAACGCCTGTCTAGCTATGTCTTGATCCATCCTTCCCCCATACATGTCATCGCCTAAAAGAGGACACCCGATCGCAGAAAAATGCACTCTGATCTGATGCGTGCGCCCCGTATGCAATTGGATATCAACGAGTGCAATCTCTGCTGATCTGTTTTCTAACCAGTATTCCGTTTGCGCACTTTTCCCCGTAGAAGAAACTTTACGTTTTAATAATGATGTCATATCACGAGCAATTGGTAAATCGATCTGCCCATGCGCTTTCAACGTAGCCACATCGCCACTGACCAAGGCTTGATATTTTTTGACGAACTTCTTTTCGCGAAGCTGTACGTCCAATTTTGCATGCGCAAAACCATGCTTTGCAAAAAGCATCAATCCTGAAGTATCTCGATCTAGTCTAGTCACTACGTGGATCACCTGATTTTCATAGCCTTGTTGTTTATAATAAGCTTTCACTCGATTCGCCATCGTACCGGTAGGATGGTATTGTGCCGGTATCGAGGATACTCCAGCTGGTTTATTGACGACTAAGAGGTGTTCATCTTCATAAACGATCTCGATCGGTGTTTCGTCTAAAAGAACCGTTTCATGCTCGCCTTCTGCTGGAATCACAATGGTTACCTTATCATTTTGAGCCAAAGAAAACAAGACGTTCTCAACCTGATCATTGACCATGATCGTGCCGCCTTGAAACTTGATTTTCGCTAGTAGCCCTTTGGAGATCCCTTTTTCTTTTAAAAAATATTTTACTTGTTGCGCTTGCTCTTTTTCATAGATCCATGTAAACTCCATTGCTAAACCTCACCAATAAAGGCATCTTTCACACGGTGCCAAAAATGCATATGTCGATAAGAAGCAAAGTGGATTCTTTCTTCTGCAATCCGATAATAAATGGCTCGTATATTATTTTTTGAAACGTCCAATTGATCAATCGTCACCAAATAATCTGCGGTATTCTCTAAACGAATTTCCACCCATTCATCTTGAGCAATGACCATCGGCGCACCTAGCGTACGAAAAACGCGGTTATTCAATGAAGCAATCTCTGCTAATTGAAATGCATTGATACTTGGATGGATCACAGCCCCACCAACACTCTTATTATAAGCAGTCGATCCGGTAGGCGTAGATAATGCCAAACCATCACCACGGAAGCTTTCAAATAGTTCGTTTTTGATATACACATCTGCTACCATCGTTCGGTTAGAACGCTTGATTGTCGACTCGTTCAAAGCAAAAAAATGTTGATCAGGCTTATCATCTAAATAGCTGATTCGAACGTCCAGCAACGGGTAGCTGACACTTTGCTCACGATTAGTTTTCAGGCTATCGACTAGTTCTTCTAATTCATAGTCCCGCCAGTCCGTATAAAAGCCTAGATGCCCTGTATGGACGCCTAAAAAACGCACATCGTTCAAAGCATGGCTAAATTGATGGAACGCTGCTAATAGCGTCCCATCCCCACCAACTGAAATCACTAACTCTGGCTGTTGATCGTCGATTTTGATATTTGCTTGAGCCAAAAGATTTTTCAATCGTTCGGTGACTGCTAATGTTTTGGGCTCCTTGTTATGAACGATCGCTACCTTCATCTTTTGCCTCCTCATGTTTATTCTCTTGATTGATCAATGAGCGATAATAGGCATCTTCAGATTTGCCTCTGCCATGTGAGAATAACCGTTGTGCTTCTTGGATTTCTTCACGAATATTCGACATTTCTTCGTCGAGTTGATACGCGGCTTCCGCTGCACGTTGTAATCGTTCACTCATTTCTTCCGGAAATACACCTTGATATTTATAATTCAACGAATGTTCGATCGTTGCCCAAAAGTTCATCGCTAACGTTCGAATTTGAATTTCTGCTAAAATTTTCTTTTCACCACTGATCAATTGGACTGGATATTCGATCACTAAATGATACGAGCGATACCCACTCGCTTTTTTATTGGTGATATAATCTCGCTCTTGTAATACTTTCATGTCTTTTCGGTTACGGATGATCTCAACCACCTGATGGATATCTTCTACAAATTGACACATGATTCTTAGCCCAGCAATGTCTGACATTTCTTCCTCTAAACGCGCCATTGGGATATGACGCAATTGAGACTTGGTAACGATGCTTTCTACCGGTTTGACCCGCCCCGTCACAAACTCGATTGGGACATGGCGATTTTGTTCTCTAAATTGTTTACGTATTCCTCTTAGTTTTACTTTTAATTCTGATACTGTTTGTTCGTAAGGTGCTAAAAACTCTTCCCAGTCTCGTTCCATAATCTATACCTCTACTTTGTTAACATTCATAGATATTCTAACATATAAACATAGTTTTTTTGCACCTTCTGTCTTTGAAGTTGACCAAAAACAAAAAATTAGGCAAAATAAAAGAAAAGGGGCGAAGCCAATGACTGAAATGTTAGAGATCGAATTTAAAACATTGCTAGCTAAGGAAGATTACACGCGTTTGCTTTCGCACTATCAACTTACAACGGAATCCTTCCATATCCAAACCAATATTTATTATGACACGCCTGATTTCCAATTAAAACAGCGTGGTTGTGGCTTACGTATCCGCTTATTAGATACCTATGCGGAGTACACGTTAAAAACGCCAGCTGCAGAAGGAAAATTGGAAACAACAGACACCTATACGCTCCAAGAAGCCACTAAAATGATCGAGGATCAGACACTGCCACGAACGGGCGCTGTTTTAGAAAAACTTCATGAGCTATCGATCGACTCCAATCAATTGTTCGAAATCGGAGAACTGACGACTAAGCGTGTTGAATTTCCTATTGATGAAGGCTTGTTAGCCATTGACGAAAGTTGGGGGGAACAACTTCACGACTATGAATTAGAATTAGAAGTCACTGATGCTGCCAGTGGAAAAGTAGCATTTGAGCGCTTCCTTCAACGTCAAGGAATTCCTTATCATCCTTCAAAAAATAAAATCCAACGAATGTTTGAGGCCAAAAATTAGAACTCTATCATTTTCATAAGGCACATGAGTTCATTTTTTCGGGATTTTCTGGTAAGTTATACGTTGTGAATATTATTCATGATTTGCATAGAATCTAATTTGGGGGAGATTCGTATGATCGAAATCTATTTTTTTGTTAATCCATTGGGGAAAAACTGCTTTCATTTAGAGCAACAGCTCGTTCAATTTATTGATGAGGAATATGGAAAGAAGCCGAAAGACAAAGTACAATTTCGTTTTCTACCACTAGTTAACTTGCAGACAATCGGGGATGTCATGCAGACTAACGGGATTTCTCAAACTAATCTTGAAGAGCGCAACAAACTATTTTCCATTACTTATTCAGCCGCATTAGATTGCAAAGCTGCGCATTTTCAAGGAAAGAAAAAAGGAAGACAATTTCTTAGCCGTTTACAAGAAGCAGTCAGTTGTAAAAAAATTCCATATTCTCAACAGCTTTCTGAATCGATTTTTTCAGAAATTGGAGATCTAAACATGTTCAAAGAAGATCGCCAATCTGAATTTGTCAAAGAAGCATTTTTCTCAGACCAAAAAATGGCCCGTGAAATGGGAATAAAGAAACATCCATCTGCTGTTGTTTATAATTATAATCGTGAACAAAATTTTGGAGTATTAGTTGAAGGCATGAACAGTGTTCGCCAAATCATGGCGATCTGTCAAGGAAAAGAAGACAGCTATCAGCTGTTTGAAAGCCATCCATTGCAAGCAACGAATCCACAACTTCATTCCGGAAATAGCCATTTATCTTTGCTTTCAAATTAAATAATAGATGTGTGTATCACACAAAATAAAAAGACACAAAACAAGGTAAACTGTTTTATGTCTTTTTTACTATTTTTTCAAATCAAATATATTGTATATGGTTAAACATTTCCTACAATATGAATACGGAACCTTTGACTTGACGTACCACGACCCTCTCCTTCGGTAGCAACTAATTTCTGACCTTGTGAAGGAGCCCCATTTTCAATATCCAGTACTTTACCTGTTTCAGTATTTTGTAATACAAAAAGTCCATCACCTAAAAGTTCATCTACACCTACTTTATACAATCGCCAATTTGAATTTAGACCTGTCGTTGCAATTCTTGGATTTCCTTTGCTATCAAAAGATTTTTCGGATACAGATAAGGATGGCTGATTTGATAAACCCGTTGAACTGATGAGGATCAGTTGAGAGAGTGTACGTCTCAGTAGCAAAATTATAAAACATATTCCATTTTTGATTCCATGAGTTAGCACTATTATATATAATCACTTGGTCTAAATTGCTTTGATCCCAATCCAATACCATTCCTCTATTCATTTCACTTTGAATCTTTACAACTTTGTTGTTAAAGTAGTTAGCAACATTAGATCCTGGTATATTTTCTTCTATGCCTGCCGAGACTGTTTGATTTCCTCCTACTACTCCTAATGTCGTTACTACAAACGCTCCTACCATTAACTTTGTGAACACTTTCATTTTTTATTCCCCTTTTTTGTTTTTGTCTTTTTTCGTTTTTCTTCGATTTAAATGAAATACAGCTAGCGAAGGATCAAAGGTTACCTACTACTCTAAGAATAAATCGTTGACTAGCAGTTCCAGTACCCTATCCTTCACGTGCGACTAGGCCTTTCGTGTCGTACGGGCTACCATTTTCCAGATCCAATACTTTACCTGATTCAGCATTTTTTAAAACATAAACACCAGCACCCACAGCATCGCCTACTCTGTACAGTTTCCAATTTACTTTTAATCCAGTCGTAGCAATCTTTGGATTTCCTTGACTATCAAAAACTTTGTCAGATACAGCCAATTCTGCTGATCTGATATAGCCGTTGATCTGGTGAGGATCAGTTGAGATAGTATATGTATCAGCACTAGAATCATAAAACATATTCCATTTTTGATTCCATGAGCCAGTATTATTGTACATGATTACTTGGTCAAGATTAGATTGATCCCAATCCAACGCCCTTCCCAAATCCATTGCACTTTCAATTCTCACCACTTGATTTTTAAAGGTGTCCGCAACATTAGAACCTGGTATGTTTTGATCCAAATCTGCCGAGACTGTTTGACTTCCTCCGACTACTCCTAACGTCGTTGCTACAAATGCTCCTAAAAATAATTTTGTGAACACTTTCATTTTTTTGTTCCCCTTTTTGTTTTTTTGTTTGATACAAATCGATTTGTTGAACACAGTATGCCATGTTTTTATTTAGTAAATTTATTTTGAGTGGTAATACAACACTATTTATTTTTTATTTAATAAGTGCGTTAATTATAATAAAAAGCACTTATTTTATAGGCTTTCTTGCTTTTTCACGCACAATGAAAAGTAAATTTACTATGAATTTTTTCATGTTTTTTATTTTTATTATTAAACATAAAAATATATTGTTTTTCAACTGTATAAAAAAGAGAATCATCGGTTACTTGAAACACCTACAATTCTCTAATTATTTCTGTTAAATTATAAATGATACACACTGCCGGACTAATTTCCTTAAACAGCAGACTGATCCTTCTTTCTTTTTTTATTGACAACAACTAGTAAAACCAAGCAGATAAGAAGACTAATGATTCTCAGTGCAGGAGTAAATAATAGGAAGATCATCAAATTAGCAAACCCTTGAACAATGGTAGAATCCGATTGATACAATTTGATCCAAAGGCTCTGCAAACACGCTCACATGGCGATAGACATATGCAGTAAATAAATACATAGCCACACCTACTCCTACTATAAGGATATTTTTTATTGATTTCGACAATTTCTGTTCCTCCATCTAGTGTTTATTGATCGGATTTCTCTTTTTGTTTCCATAATCGATCAATAAAAATTTCTTTGCTCTAACTAGAAATCCATTTTATCTTTAAATAACAAATCATAAAAAATATGTACATGTTTCTTTCTAATTAGAAAAGCTGTAGACATTCATATATCATCTCCTAATTCGTTAATCAACATTCTTCATCTCCTCACATTTATAACATAAGACAACATATTTATCCTATAAAAATCCATTGTACTACTAATAGATCACCCACTCAAAAAAGGAGTAAAAAAGGGTTACCCTCTCATTACTCCTTTTCGCTATCAAATAATCGTAGTCAATACGCTGACTTATTCCATCATCTGCTTTTTGATCCCCGCAACATCCAACCCAAATTCTTGTTGCAAGAAATCTGGTGTGCCAACTTGACCAAAACGTTCATTGACACCGATTCGTTTCAGAGGAACGCCAATCCCTTCTTCTGCAAGAACTTCAGCGACTGAACTACCTAAACCGCCAGTAATCGAGTGATTCTCAATGGTTACGATTTTTTTCTTACCAATTGCTTCACTGAGGATCAACTCTCGATCAATCGGTTTGATGGTAAACATATCGATCACTTCACAGCTGATTCCTTCTTCCATCAATTGTTCGGCTACTTGCAATGTTTCAGAAACGAGTTGCCCTGTTGCAATCAGCAGATAATCCGTCCCTTTACGCAAAACATTTCCTTTGCCTAATACAAATGTTGAACCTTTCTCATAAACAGGCGTGACGCCTTTACGATTTCCTCGTACATAATGGATTCCTGACATTTGATGAAATTCTTTGATGATCCATGCCATTTGTACGTCATCTGCCGCATCACATACTACGGAATGAGGGATGGCTTTCATTAAGGCCACGTCCTCCCAAGTCGTATGAGTTCCCCCATTGTGCCCTGCAGCAAATCCCGGATCTGAACCATAAATATTGATGGTATTCCCGCCGTAGCCACCTGAAATAAACAGTTGATCAAATACCCGGCGTGTCGCAAATGGACCAAAAGTATGGATAAATGGTGTGTACTCCGTCAAACTTAATCCTGCTGCGACGCCAACCATATTGGCTTCGGCAATTCCCATATTGATAAAGCGGTCAGGGTGTTCCTTTCCAATCGCTGTCCAACCACTTGCAGATCCTAGATCAGCATCTAACGCAATGACTTTCTCGTCTTTTTCCATCAATTCATTGATGGTTTCCACGACACAAGTTCGTAATTCTTTTTCGATCGCTGTCGATTTAGTTAAATGGAACATCCCTTATCGCATCCTCTCGATTTTTTCTTCTAATGTTCGGATTGCTTGATCTGCTGCTTGATTGACTTGTTCCGTATTGAATTTTACGGAATGATTCGCGCCTAAAGTTTCAAAATATGGAACCCCTTGTCCCTTCACGCTATCAAGTACAAGACAAACTGCTTGATCAGTCACTTCTTTACATTTGTTGATTGCAGCATCAATCGCTTGTATATCGGAACCTTTTACTTTTAAGGTATAGAAACCGAATGCTTCCATTTTTTTCTGTAAATCGAACGGGTCAAGGATGTCCTTTGTTTCTCCATCTAATTGCTTTTTATTATCATCGATGATCACGATACAATGATTTAATTTAAAATGAGCGATATATTGGAATGCTTCCCAACACTGGCCTTCATTCAACTCTCCATCTCCCACGATCAAGTACACATAGTTGTCTTTGTTAGCCTGCTTAAAACCTGTAGCGATCCCCGCAGCTATTGAAGTCCCTTGACCTAAAGAACCCGTAGTTGCATCAACACCAGGTGTTTTTTGGCGATCCGGATGAGAAGGCAGTCTTGTTCCACCTTCATTGATCGTCAGTAACCATTCTTTGTCAAAATAACCAACATTTGCTAAAGCACTGTATAACCCAGCTCCTGCGTGTCCTTTAGATAAGACCAACCGATCGCGTTCTTCCCATTGTGGATTTTTAGGATCGACCTTCATCTGCTTACCGTATAAGACGGCTAACAACTCAACGATCGAAAATGAACCACCTAAATGCCTTTGCCCCATATGTTTGATACTGATTAATGTATCTAATCGTATTTTAGTTGCTAATAATTCCAGTTCTTTTAGCTGCTCTTCCTTGATGGTCAAAATGATCCCCCCTTACTCTGCGACTGTATCTGATTTTTTACTTTTCTTTAAAAGTGTCAAACCGATCAAAACAGCAAGCACAGCGACCACACCAGAAATAACTGCAATTTGTCCGCCCATATTTGCTAAGTTTCCTAAAAAGATTCCTGAAACACCATAATCTGTATCTGAGAAAGTCGAACCTTGGAACCCGAGATCGCCCATTACTGGCATCAACAAGATCGGCATGAAACTAATGATGATCCCGTGGATAAAGGAACCGATGACCGCGCCACGTACGCCCCCAGTGGCATTTCCATAAACACCGGCTGTCGCGCCACAGAAGAAATGAGGAACTACGCCAGGAATGATCACTGTTGTCCCGGTAAAGACCATAATCACTAAACTAACTAATCCACCAACAAAACTTGTTAAAAAGCCAATCAATACGGCATTTGGTGCATAAGGGAACACGATTGGACAATCCAACGCTGGAATCGAATTCGGTACTAATTTTTCAGAAATTCCTTTAAATGCAGGAACGATTTCAGCTAAAATCAAACGTACACCGGCTAAGATCACAAAAACACCTGCGGCAAATGAACCCGCTTGTTGTAACGCATAAATAATATAATTCGTGCCATCGCTCAATGTGGTAGTAATATAGTCACTTCCGGCAAACAACGCAACGATCACATAGACGATTGCCATCGTAATCGTGATACTTACTGTTGAGTCACGTAAAAAAGCTAACCCTTTAGGAAAATTGATGTCTTCTGTTGATTTTTCTTTATTTCCAACATATTTACCGATCAAGCCACTCAATGCGTAGCCAAAGTTCCCTGTATGACCTAAAGCTACAGAGTCATTTTTTGTGATTTGACGTGTAAACGGTTGTGCGATTGCTGGAAAAATCGTATTACAGATGCCTAGCGCTAACCCACCGAATAAAATCAGACTAAACGTACTCATTCCTGTTACACTTAAAATGACTGCAATCATACATGCCATGTATAACGTTGCATGCCCTGTCAAATAAATGTATTTGTACCGAGTGATTCTCGCAATCAAAATATTGAATGCCATCCCCGCTAACATAATAAGTGCTGTATATGTTCCATAGGTAGTTAGAGCTAACGCTACTATCGCTTCGTTATTAGGAACAACTCCTTGCATATTGAATGCGACTTGAAACATTTCTCCAAATGGCGCCAACGAACTTTCTATGACCCCTGCACCAGCTGTCACAACCAGAAATCCTACAAAGGTCTTGATTCCGCCTTTAACAGTCGTTGCCACATCTTTTTTCTGCAACATATTCCCCAATACAGCAATCAATGCCACTAAGATTGCTGGTGTACTCGCAATATCGATCAATAGATCTAAAATACTATTCATTTATTTTTCCTCCCCCAAAAAAATTTTTTATAGTAATCCTTTTTGTCTACATGTCTCCGCTACTTTTTCTTTCAATTCATCTAGATCGATGATACTCTCCAACACGACGATTTCACCTAAATGTTGTGCGCTATCTGCTAAATCTCTACCGATAAAAAAGACATCTGCTAATTCTGGTGCTGCACTTCCTAGATCGTAATGAGCAACTTCCACTCCACTTACCCCTAGATCATTTAATACTGAATTGATATTCATCTCCACCATAAAACTGGATCCTAATCCTGAACCACATACTGCTGCAAATTTCATTTTTCATCTTCCCCTTCTTTGATTACATGGATGATTTCTTCTACATCTTTCGCTTCGAGTAATGACGCTAAACGTTCTTTATTCGACAAAATTTTCGTCAAGCTAGCTAAAGCTTTCAAGTGCATCTCGTTGTCCACTGCTGCTAAACAGATAAATAATTGGATGGGATGCTTTTCATCGTCGCTCAATAAGACTGGATCAGTTACCTTCAGTAATGACATCCCAATTTCTTTCACTCCATCTTCTGGTCGTGCATGAGGCAAAGCAATTCCTTTTCCGATATGGATAAAGGGCCCATGTTCCATGACCTTTTCGATCATCGCCCCCACATACTTTTCTTCGATTTTATTGGTCGTTAACAAAGGCTGAGCTGCCTCGGTGATGGCTTCTTGCCATGTCAGTTGTTTGTCCGTAAATTGTATGGTTTCTTTTGTTAATAATTCTGATAACATCGGCCGTTGATCTTCCCTTCTGTTCAATTCTTTGTTTATTTTTCTCTCGACGATCTGTCGCAGTTTCCTCTTTGTCATTCCCTCTTTCAAATCAATATATGGAAAAATCACTTCCAAAATTTCTTCGATCGAATGCACACCTCTTTCTGAAACATAAAATGCTTGTTGGACCTTTTTAACTAATTCATTTTTTTCTAAAGGAGTCATGATGGGTTTCACAACATAACTGGTCACCGGTGTTTTTAGTGGGACACTGGAAAACACCATATCAATGTCTTCCGAAAAACGAAGCATCTGATATTCTTCTGTTGATCGTGCTGGCAAAAATTCGATTTGTGGAAATAGCTCTTGTAATTCCGATTCCATGATCAAGCCAGAGCTGATGCCACTCGGGCAGACGATCATCGCCTTTAATCGTTGGTAATGATGTCGCTCCTTTTGTTTTCTGATCTCTCCACCAAATAAAATCGTAAAATAACCAATTTCTGTATCCGGAATCTCGCCAACTAATTGTTTGAGTGGATAAAGCGCTAAACGAGTCAATTCAAATAATTCTCGATATTGGGTTTTGATTTCATCGATCAACACATTATTCAATGTGAATCGATAGCGGATACGAAAATAAGCGGGAACAAGATGATAAAAGAAATTCATCAATAATTTCCGATAGTCAACAAACCGGACAGCGGATAAACGTTCCATCTCATGGATGACCTCTCTTGCACATTCCAATAAAAATTCTACAGAGTGATCCTCGATATCGCCTTGTAAAACAGTTTTTAACAGCACAGTCAAATAGCATTCTTCTTCTACTTGATTTTTGATTTGACCAAAATCTGTTAAAAATTTTTTGCTTGCTTGATAGACATTCAAAGAGGTCAGCATCTCTTTATCTTTTTCAGTTAGAAAAACTGCTTTTTTTGTGATCCGTGACAATAAAAAACTAATAAAATACAACATTTCCTCAAAACGACTAGGAACGATGATTAAATCAAATTCCTCTAAAATACGAAGCAGGCGGTCTCTCACCACAACATAATTCGTTCTAGAAATGCCATAGATCCCTTCAAAAAGTAACCAGTGGCCGTTCTTGGTGTCTGTTAGTACTCCCACAGTTGAATAAGCTACGCGGCGAACATCAAGTTCAGCGCCATCTATGTAGAAGCCTTTTTTTCTCGAATAAATCAGTCGAATGTCTTCCTCTTGGAGTTTCATTCTTAAATTTCTGACATCTTTTAAAACTGTATTCTTACTTACATTGAATAATTCTTGAAAATAATAAACAGATAAGTCATCAACCATCGAAAAAGCAAGAAGATAGATCATGGCTTGTCTTTCCTCTTCAGAAAAATATAGTTCCTGTTTTGACACTTCGAAGAGGACTTCAGACCATCGTCGTCGAATCGCCTCTGGAACCAGTATCTCCTCTCCAGAGATATTTATTTTTTGCCCTAGCTTTTTTTCACAAAAATGATTGATTTTTGTTAATTCTATTTTTAGAGTCTCTTCCTCCAAGTTCGTCAGTCTTATCAATTTTTGTCTGTTCGTTTCCTCAAACAGATAACTCAAGCGGTAATTGATCATTCCCGTCCCCCCATTTCAACTATAATGACTTTTTACTGGAAACGCTATCACACTTCAGCCCAATTTGACTCGTGCTTTTTCCATTTTGATGGACCGAACAGAGTCAACGACGCAGCCGTGTATTAAAATTAAAATAAAAAAAGTAAGTCACCAGAAAAAAATCTTGCAAAAAGAAACAGCGAAATCCCAAAATAGGAAAAACGATTTCCGGATTTCACTGCTTATTCAGTTGCCTATTTTGGCACTCCCTTTAACTCTCACTTAGCAACAATAGCAAGCTCGTTTTACGCTGATTCAATCTCATCGAATCAGTTTTCGATCCTTTATTTCATAGACTTGATCTGCCACTTGTTGAACAAAATAAGGGTCATGCGAGGTAAACAAAACAGTTCCATGATATTGTTTCAAAAAATACTCTAGCGCATTCATTGTCCGCAGATCAATAAAATTAGTCGGTTCATCTAGAATCAATACGTTGGAAGGCTTAGCAAACAAGGTTGCTAGTGACAGCCGTGTAGCTTCTCCTCCACTTAACGAACAAACTGATTGTTGGATAGCCTCCGGTGAAAAGCTTAAATGGTGTAGCATACTTCGGATCAAACTTTCTGGATATTCGGTCTGACGCATCAAATACTGTAGGACGGTCAGATCCTCAACATAGTGATAATCCCTTTGCTCATAGACAGCAAAAGTAACTTTGGGACTAAGCTTCACTCCATTTTTTTGCTGTAAGATGTGTCGTAATAAACTAGATTTCCCACTGCCATTCGATCCAATAATCGCGATATTCTTCCCTAGTGCGAAGGCAAAGTTAACTTCATCAAGCAGGATTTTTTCATCATAATGGATCGTCACTGATTCACCTACGACTGGGAACTTATTGTGTAAAACAGTTGTTTCTGACTGCGGGAAATCAATCGGATGCTTTTTTTGTACTCTTGCGACTTCCGTTAATTTTTCTAAACGTTTCTCCATTGACTTCGCCGCTTTCATTATCCCTTTTTGACCACTTTCTTTTTGTTTTGTTCCTGACAAACGATCAGGTTTCCGACTGTTTTTATTACTTCTGCTTTTTTGATTGGAAGATTGTGCCATTTTTTTGGCTTGTTGCTCTTTTTTGATCATGCTATTTTCTAATTTTTTACGTTCTCTCAAATAGTCATCATGCGCTCTTTCTTGAGCAATTACTTCTTGTTCTTTTTGCTTTACATAATCATCATAATTCCCTGTATATTCTTTGATCGTATGTCCCGATACTTCCCATATTTTGTCAGCTAATTCATTGAGAAATAAGCGATCATGGCTAACAAAAACTAAGGTTCCATAATAATACCGAAGTTCTTCAATCAACATTTGCACGCTTCGTTGATCTAAATGAGTGGTTGGTTCATCTAACAACAAACCTGTCGTGTACGTAGATAATACTTGTGCCAAACGATATTTCGTTTCTTCACCACCACTAAAGTGAGCCATTTGATTGGGAACTCGGAAACGGCTGAGTAACTCAAAATCGATTTCTTCGACTAGATGCTGACCAACGGTATCGATCTGTGCAAAATATTTAAAATCAATCCTTCGATCTACTCTTCCTTTTTCTGGTAGGATTTCTCCAGCTAATAATTTAAGTAACGTCGATTTCCCGCTACCATTATCTCCGACGATACCGATCCGCGCATTCTCATAAATCGCTTGCTCATTGATTGTTAATACTTCTTTTCCGTTATACGTAATCTCAATCTCTTTTAATAGCATTGCTAATGCTTCCATTGTTTGCACTCCTTTTGTGCAAATGAACATCCTTCTAACGGAAACACAAAAAAGAAGCAGCCTGTGAAAGACTGCTTCTTCAAGAATTTTGTCCATACTAAAAAAGCATAGAAAAAAAGCAAAGTTCCCGTGAATTGTCATTTACAAGTTATTTTTAAACGATTCAATTAATTGTTTAAAAATACTTGATCCAAATAAAACAACCACATGGCACATCGCTCCTTTTCTCTAATTACATTTATTTTATCATGATTGAAACCGTTTGACAAACGGTTTCAAGGTTAATGAAAGATACTATATTGAGTAATTAGATGGTAGCATTGCTTCTTGACCTCTGATCTATTCAAACTCAAGAACTATGTGATGACCAACAGTGATTTGATTGCTTTTCGTTCATCCATTGCCTCATAAGCAGCTTGAACTTGATCTAACTCGAATTGTTGCGTAAAGACTTTACCTGGTTCGATTTTATTTGATAAGACTGCTTCTAATAGTGCAGCTCGGTCGTGAGTCGTCACAGCCGCAATCCCTCCACGTAAACCGATATTACGATAAAACAAAGCGTTCGTATCCAACTCATCTACGTGAGGGACGCCAACACGTCCAACAACCGCACCTGGTCGGCCTACTTTTACAGCCGTTTCAACTGCTTGTTGTGTCCCTACACATTCTAACACTGCATCTGCGCCGGCACCTGTTAATTTCATGACCTCAGCGATTGCTTCTTCTCCACGAGCCGCAATGATATCCGTTGCTCCAAATGTCAAAGCTAGCTGTTGACGGTCTTCATGTCGACTCATCGCAATGATTTTTGATGCGCCTAACAATTTTGCTCCAATGACTCCACATAACCCTACAGCTCCATCTCCGATCACAACAACTGTATCTCCTTCTTTCACCTCAGCACTCACTGCTGCATGATAGCCCGTTGCCATAACATCTGCCAACGTAACAAAAGAATTTAACATATCATCGGAATAATCTTCTGGTTTACCAGGGATTTTTACTAACCCCCAATTCGCATTGCGATAGCGAATATACTCTGCCTGGTACCCTGTTGAACCTGAAGTATCTGATAAACAATCACCATCAAACCCAGCTAAACAGGCCTCACATTCCCCACAACCATGGGTAAAAGGCACAATAACAAAATCACCCGGTTCAACGTTTGTAACATCTTCTGCTACTTCTTCTACGATACCAATCGCTTCATGTCCCGCAGCAGATCCTGCTTCTTTTTTAGAGATACCACGATACCACCATAAATCAGAACCACATACACTTGCACGTACCACACGAATGATTGCTTCGTTCTCTTGATTCAATTCTGGCTTAGGCATTTCTTTGATAGCCATTTTCCCTGGCTCTAAAAATACTGTTGCTTTCATAGCTTCCACTCCTTAGATTAATTGCTTCTAGTATATCCCCTTGAGTCAACTCCAAGTCAAATAAAAACAATTATAGCCAGTCTTTTTCCAATAAGCCGGAAGAAAATGAACTCGCTTTTATATACTCGTTATGGTATCATAACTCTGAAAAGAGAGCGTTGTATCAACAACCCTCTCTTCAGATAGCACCGTTTTACTGGTGGCTAGCTTGGTTAGTTACAGAAAATAACCGTTAAACTCGCCAAAGTTTAAGGAGCGGTTATTTTTTGTTGTCTTTGTCGCTGACGATCAAGACCAATGTTGCAAACGACAATGCAAACATCAATGCCTCAAACACAGACATGCTTATTCCTTTCTAGGAGAAAGCCACAGATCAACATAGGCATCACCTCTTTTCTAAAGGCTAGCCACCGCATCAACTTTACTATCCTTGTCAGTATACTATAAACCGAAAATTTAAACCTGAATTTTTAGATTTTTTTGTTATTTATTGTATTGCTATTTTTATCTCTTTTATTTCTCTATCAGAACAAAAGAAAATGAACTCGCTTTTATGTACTCACTATGGTATCATAGCGTTGAAAAGCGGAATTGCGTCAACAACTCCGCTTTAGATAGCATCGTTTAAAGCAATGGCTAGTCTAGATATTTACAAAAAATAACCGTTAAACTGTCCAAAGTTTAAATGGCGGTTATTTTTTGTTGTCTTTGTCGCTGACGATCAAGACCAATGTTGCAAACGACAATGCAAACATCAATGCCTCAAACACAGACATGCTTATTCCTTTCTAGGAGAAAGCCACAGATCAACATAGGCATCACCTCTTTTCTTAAGGTTAGCCACCGCATCAACTTTACTATCCCTGTCAGTATACTATAAACCGAAAATCCAAACCTTAATTTTTAGATTTTTTTGTTATTTTTAGTATTGCGATTTCTACCTCTTTTTGTTCTTCTACCATAACAAAAGAAAGTGAACTCGCTTTTATGTAGCAACTATGGTATCATGACTTTGAAAAGAGGAGTTGCATCAACAACTCCCCTTCAGATAGCATCGTTCAAAACAATAGCTAGTTTGATATTGCTTCAAAAAATAACCGTTAAACCTTCCAAAGTTTAAGTGGCGGTTATTTTTTGTTGTCTTTGTCGCTGACGATCAAGACCAATGTTGCAAACGATAATGCAAACATCAATGCCTCAAACACAGACATGTTTATTCCTTTCTAGGAGAAAGCCACAGATCAACATAGGCATCACCTCTTTTCTAAAGGCTAGCCACCGCATCAACTTTACTATCCCTGTCAGTATACTATAAACCGAAAATCCAAACCTTAATTTTTAAATTCTCATGTTATTTTTAACAGTAAAAACCGGAAAAGTGTTGAGCGAGAAACTCACACACTTTTCCGGTTTTTGGCAGGATCAGAACGGACCTAGGAAGATCCAATCAATAGATCACTCAACACATGATTTCTATAATTCTTCCACTAATGCTTCTAATTCATTTAATCGTTGTTCAAACACGGCCATTGCATCTTCAATATAAGCTGCTTGGGTCATGTCCACACCAGCTTTCTTCATTACTTCTACTGGATAATCGCTGTTTCCTGCTTTTAGATACGTTAGGTAAGCATCTAATGCGCCTGGTTCTTTCTCCCAGATTTTCTTCGCTAAAGCAGATGCAGCAGAAAATCCTGTTGAGTATTGATAGACATAATAATTATAGTAGAAATGTGGGATACGCGCCCATTCATCTTTGATTTCTGGATCTTTTTCAACAGCTGGACCATAATACTTAGCATTTAATTCGCCATAGCTTTCACTTAGGTACTCACTCGTCAAAGGTGTTCCTTTTGCATCTTCTTGATGCATGAAGTGTTCAAACTCTGCAAATTGTGTTTGACGGAAAATTGTTCCTTTAAAACCATCTAAATAATGATTCAAGACATAGGCACGAACCCGAGGATCTTCTTCGGTCGCTAATAAATGTTCGGTCAAAATATTTTCATTTGTTGTTGACGCGATCTCGGCTAAAAAGATTGAATAATCACCATAGACGAAAGGTTGGTTCGAACGTGTGAAATAGCTGTGGACACTATGTCCCATTTCATGGACCAAGGTGAACAGTTGATCCAACGTATCATGCCAGTTCATCAGAATGTAAGGGTTGGTATCATAACTACCAGAAGAATAAGCGCCACTGCGTTTCCCTTTATTCTCGACTACATCGATCCAACGGTTTGAAAATGCTTCTTTTACGACAGCCAGATATTCTTCTCCCATTGGCGCAAGTGATTCAATGGCTTTTTCTACTGCTTCTTCATACGTAAATTTGATTGGTGCTTCACCTAATACTGGCGTATACAGATCATACATATGCAATGTATCTACGTTTAATAGTCGTTTCCGTAGTTCCATATATCGATGCAATAACGGCAAATGTTTGTTCACAACAGTAACTAAAGTATCATACACACTTTCAGGAATATGGTTATTGCTTAGTGCAGCTTCTCTGGCAGAAGCGTATCGACGTGCTTTGGCTTTGAAGTTGTGCCCTTTGATATGCGTCCCAAGTGTGGAAGCAAAAGTGTTTCTAAATTGTGCATATACGCTGTATAGTCCTTTGAACGCCGCTTCACGTACTTCACGATTGGTACTTTCTAATAATTGACCATATACACCATGCGATAATTGGATCTTTTCACCATTCTCGCCAGTGATTGTTGGGAACTCTAAATCAGCATTATTCAATACTGCAAATGTACCACTTGAAGCACCAAAGATTTCTCCGGCTCCAGCAAGTAATGCTTCCTGATCTGCTGACAAGATGTGTGCGCGGTTATCAACCATTTGTTTGACATAATGACGATAAACTTCTAATTTTGGTTCTTCTTCAAAATATTGCCAAATTTGCTCATCAGAAAGTTGCAATACTTCTGGCTCATACCAAGCAATTGCTTCACTCACTTTTGAAAGTAAACTTCCAGCACGAGCATACAATGCTTGATATGTCGTATTTGTCGTATCTTGGTCATTTTTTAAATGGGAATAGACATAAATAAGCTCAACTTTACGATACATTGTTAAGACAAATTCAAGCGCCTCCAAAAATGCTGTTGCTCCATTACCTAATGTTCCTTTATAATGCTCAGAATTTTTTAATTCTTCAGTCAATTCTTCGTACTTTTTATCAAATTCTTGATCGCTTGAAAAGATTGGTGTTAGGTCCCATGTCAATTTTTCAGGCAAATCTTCTCTATTTGGTAACTTCGTTGTTTCGCTCATCTGTTCCACTCCTTTTGTTCATCTTTGCAACTATGCTTTTCTGAATAAAAAATAATAGTTACTTTTTACTTACTCTTTTGAGTTTATCATAACTCTTTCATGTTTTGTATATGGAATTCTTCTCTGATTATTATTTTTGTACTAAACGTTTACACTCTTCATAAAACAATCGATAAATTTTTTGTTCATCAATCAAAGGAAATAACCACTCATTTTTATATTCCTTGATTTCCTGATACCATTTATCGAAAGAACTTGTTTTCTTATCATTCTCTTTGCATTTCATCTGTGAAAACAGCAACCGATAAAAGAATACTTGTTCAGAAAAAAAGCAAAAGAAATCACTTCCTTCATAGAACCACGATTCAAGATAAAGCACATGCTTCTTTCTTAGATAGCACTGTTCTTGTACTCCTAATACTTTTTTATTTTTTCGAATGATTTGTTTTGCTATCCAGTCTTTTGTTTTCACGGAAGAAGAACTTGGTATTTTTCGCAATGAGCCACTTTCGACTTCTAATACTGTTAATAGCTCTTTCTCAAAAAAGGACCAAGAAGATTGTTCAAACCTGATTTTCCCCGATAAGTCTGTGAAGATCTGACTATATAAGTAAACCTTTTGCGTAGACCAGTCGATTTGCCAAAAGTGGAGCTGTCGTAAATCGTCGTAGTAGCAAAACTTTTTTTCTAATCTTAAGCAATCGTTCCTTTTGAAAAATTTCATTCCTAATAGCCACCAAACAACATACCCATTTGCTTTGTAATTGATCGTCCTTTCGATCATTCGCTCATAAGACAATGGAGAACATTGGATCTCAAACGCATGATGACCAACCAAGATATCCGGACGTTGCATCAGTTGTGATAGATATCCTTCCATTTCTACTCTTGGATAGCTTTTTTTCAACCATCGGAAACATTGTCTTTTTAGATTAAGATGCTCTTCAGATTCCGCCTCACTAAATACTTGGCAGTCCGAAGTATCATGATGGAAAAAATGGGCGATTCTCTTCATTCCTCTTTTTAAAAACACTTGATTCCCACAGTTTGGACAATAGTAGTCGCACTCTTTTGTTGCATCAGTTGCTAAAAAAATAGACCCTTCTTTGTCTTTGGCGAGTAACATCGACTCACTTCCTTTCATTAGATAAATACGCCAACGAAAAAAGGTCTCAACAAATGTTGAGACCCTCGACAAAGCATACCTAGCAATGTCAACTATCGCTGTGTTAGCCTATCCTATGCTTTATTCAAAATAAAATTTTACTCGTTCCAGAGCATTACGTTCCATCAATTGCTGCCCATATTCATTCAATGCTTCAGCTGTTCGTGTACTTTTCTCAGCGAATTCTAAAATACGTGCATATTGATTTTCAACATCGGTTTGATTTAGATTTTCCATCCAAAAGTGAACAACTAAATAATAACGTTCTTCTAATTGGTATAGATCTGTCCAAGCTGATTCTAACTGAACATCATTGGCAAGCTGGATCACTTGCTCAAAGTCATTGAATACAAAGATTGCTCGTTGTTCACTTGCAGTAGTTGATTCTGTTAAGTCGCTTTCCTCTTCATTTGCAAGCATTTGACCTTGAAGAAACTCACTAACATCTGCGCTATTCAACGTCGATTCATTGTTTTGACCGATCTCTTCGTCTGGCATATTCTTACTGATAAACAGCTCTAGGCCATCCCCTTTTGGCAAAACTTGGAAAGTGACAGCTTCGCTACTTTGGAACTCCTCTTCAATATCCACTTCTTCTAAGATACTATAAAAAAAGTTTTCAATTTCTCTGTGGTTACCTAATAAATCTAAAAATGAGACCCCACGTTCTTCTAGGTCATCATGACCAATCATTACACGAATCGTATTCTCATTGATATGTTCCATTTCCATATGCTACACCTCACTTTATCCCAACTATCCATATAGATTAATTGTAGCGAAATAAGAATAAATGTAAAGAAAAAATCATTAAGTCCTAAAAAAACACAATTTATTTTTAATAAAAAAAAACTTAGAAAGACATCACATCCTCCTAAGTTTCATTCTGTGTTTTCTATAAACCAGCCATTAGCTGGGCTTGACGTAATTCTAATTGACGAACATCTCGTGGTAAGAAACGACGAATTTCATCTTCATTAAAGCCGACTTGTAGACGTTTGTTATCGATCATAATTGGTCTACGTAACAAACCAGGATTGTTTTGTACAAGCTCTAAAAGTTCTTGTAATGGTAACTCATCCAGATCCATGTTTAATTTTTGGAAAACTTTTGAACGGGTAGAAATAATTTCTTCTGTTCCGTCTTCCGTCATTTGTAAAATTGCTTTTAATTCAGAGCTATTAAGAGGTTCTGAAAAAATATTTCGCTCTACAAATGGAATCTGATGCTCTTGCAACCACGCACGAGCCTTTCTGCAGGAAGTACAACTTGGGGAAGTATATAGTGTTAACAACGTGCATCACTCCTTTTTGTGATTATAGCCACATTTTTGTAACAGAAGATCCTGAATATCTTCCATCTGTTTCTATTATACCTAATCAACATTTAAATAGCTAGCTTTTTTTTAAATTATTTTTAAAAAAAATGAAAGTTATCTAAGACAGATATACAGTTAAACCAAGGTTTCTACTTAATTTTGAGTAAAAAAATTAGAGTTTTCAAATACTTTTACAATACAAAAAACACATAACACAGCACAAAAATCTGTACTAGTCTTTTTGAAAACTTTAAAAATGATAGCGTTTTTTTCACGTGTAATGTTTTTTATTTATTTAATAACAAAAAATTTTTAAAACTCAGAAAATAAAAAAAACTAAAAAAATGTTGATTTTAACGCCACTATAAAATTGAAGTAGCAGATGCGTTCAACGGAAAAGTTAAAACCTACTAGCCAGCTTGCTAGTTAACGTTATTTTATATTTTGCTAATTTTATTTTTTCTGTATTAAAAAAACAAGTTATCTTTTGTTTTATTTATTTTTACTATTATAATCCATTTGACAAAGCGGAAAATAGATTTGTTGATTTCTTTATAATAAAATTAATTATTTTTAGTTAAAAAAACTAAAATACACAAACCTTATTCTGTCAACTAATAAGAAATATAGTAATAAAAACCTTTAAATCTCAACGTTTTTATCACCTTTTTTTTGATACAATAAGCGAGGATTTGTGAAAAGATAGAATATTGAAAGGCGTGTAATAATTTGATTAAATCAGTTGTATTTGATGTTGACGATACAATGTATGATCAGCAACAACCATTTAAGAATTCAGTTCAAAGCGTGGTACCTCAAGTAGCAGAAGAAGATATGCATGGATTATATATCCGTTTCCGCCATCACAGCGATGAGAATTTCCCAAAAGTCATGGCTGGAGAATGGACACTTGATTATATGCGTGCACACCGCATTAGTCAGTCCTTGATCGATCTAGGTTATTCACCTATCTCTGATGAAAAATGCTTAGTTTTCCAAGAAGTCTACGAAGAGGAACTAGCAAATATCTCTCTTCATCCTGAAGTAAAAAAAACACTTGATTTTCTTAAAGAAAAAAATATTCCATTAGGGATCATCACCAATGGACCAACTGATCATCAAACAAAAAAATTAAATCAACTTCAATTAACAAATTGGATTCCTGCTGATTGTATGCTAGTTTCTCAAGCAACTGGCTTTCAAAAACCAGAAAAGGAAATCTTCCAATTAGCCGAGAAAACTTTCAATATGTCACCTAATGAAACACTATACGTTGGCGATAATTACGAAAACGATGTGTTAGGTGCTAAGAGTGCCAATTGGCAGACGTTATGGTTCAATCACCGCAAACGTTCCATCAACGAGCGTCCAGTGTGTGATGTAGAGATCAACGAGTTCGATCAACTGCTATCCGCTATAAAAACTGCTGTAGGAGAAGCTCAGCTTGTCTGATCAAATAAGCATCTGCGAATAAATAAACAAGAAAAACCAAGGAAGATCACTGCGCAGATTTGCGGCTCTATAATTTATGGGACTGATGAATCAGAATTGATTCTTCAGTCCCATTTTCATTTTAGGTATTAAAAAACATATCGTTCTCTAGTATGATTAAATCACCACAAAATAAACAACTGAGAGGACGATATGCTATATGAATGATTCTATCAAAAAAATGCTGAGAATAATAGAGAAAGATTTGATGATTACAGAGGTCTCTTACGAGACCCTTCAGAAGAAAAAGACGTTGGTCGTCGATGCTGTTCTCTCGCCTACTCCTCGTGCTTGTAGAAGTTGTGGTTCTACTGTGGTAGATGGAAACGGGAAAGCAATTATAGTGAAAAATGGAAAAAAAGAAACGATTGTCCGTTTTGAACAATACAATCATATGCCTTTGGTTATGCGCCTAAAAAAGCAGCGCTATACCTGTAAAAACTGCCGAACCCATTGGACTGCTCAAAGTTATTTTGTCCAATCCAGACATTCAATCGCAAATCATGTTAGATATAAAATTGCTTCTTTACTGACTGAAAAAGTATCTTTATCTTTTATTGCGAAAAGCTGTCAGGTATCTTTGACCACTGTTATTCGTACATTGAAAGAGTTTAAAAGCTATTTACCAAAGCAATCTAAGAAGATTCTCCCAAGAGTATTGATGGTTGATGAATTTCGTTCGCATGCTTCCATAGAAGATAAAATGAGCTTTATTTGCGCAGATGGCGAAACAGGAAAATTAATAGATGTTTTGCCTACGCGTAAATTACCTCGATTAACAAGCTATTTCTTAAAGTGTACCAATCCAGAAGAAGTAGAATTCTTGGTGACAGACATGAACGCCGCCTACTTCCAGCTCACCAAACGTGTTCTGCCAAATGCGAAAATAGTGATTGATCGGTTTCATATTGTCAAACACATGAATCAAGCGTTCAATGAGTTGCGTATCCGTGAAATGAATGAACTTCGTAAAGCAGGACAGAAAAGCCAGGCAGAAAAACTGAAAAAGAACTGGCGCTTTTTGCTAAAAAATCGTGCAAACATCAACCATTATGAATACAAAACATGGAAAAGTTTCCGAGCACCAAAATACCCATTTCTTACTGAAGCAATGATGATTGATCGATTGCTTGAGTTTTCTACGCCCCTAAAGGAGGCGTATCCCTTTTTTCATGAATTAGTTGAAGCCTTTCGAGACAAAGACCCTGACTTATTTTTCTCCTTATTAGCAGAACTTCCCGAAACGTTGGATGACAGCTTTCGGGAAAAGCTTCAAAACCTTCTGACCTATGAAGAAGGCATCACCAACGCAATGATCTATCCTTATTCCAATGGAAAAATAGAAGCGAAGAATACCCACATAAAGACAATGAAACGAGTATCCTACGGATTTAAATCATTCGAGAACATGAGAATTAGAATCTTTTTGATCAATCAATTAATCAAAGTAAGATAACAAAAAATCTGAGCCAGAATGAGGTTCATTCTGACCCAGATTTGATTTTGCACAACTCATCAGTCCTTATTGACAAAGAGCCAGATTTGCGTGGCTATCTTCCTTGGCTTATTTACTGTTTCCTGTATAAGAGAGTAATTACTCAATAAATGATCTTTACGTTTTATTCGTCATTTTCACCAATACTTAGAATCAAACGAATATCGTCTTCTGTTAGTTTCGTCAATTGTTCTTCGTTTCCTTGGATTACTTTTTGGAACAATTCTCGTTTTTCTTGCTGTAAGGAATCCATTCGCTCTTCGATTGTTCCTTCAGCAATCATTCGCCATACTTCAACAACATTTTTTTGTCCAATACGATGGGCTCTTCCAGCAGCTTGTTCTTCGATCGCTGGGTTCCACCATAAATCATAAAGGATGACTGTATCTGCGCCAGTTAGATTTAACCCAGTCCCTCCTGCTTTAAGTGAAATAAGAAAGACATCTTTTTCACCCGCGTTGAAAGCATCGACCATGGTTAAACGATCTTGTGCCTTTGTACTTCCTCGTAAATAAAAGGTACTTAGCCCTAATTCAGCTAATTCCTCTTGAAGGATCGTCAGCATACCCGTAAATTGGGAGAACAACAAGACACGACGGTTATTTTCTTTTGCAGCTAGTAATAAATCTTTTACTTGTTCTAACTTACCTGATCCACCTTGGTAGTCTTCTACAAACAAGCGAGGATCACAACAAATTTGACGTAAACGTGTCAGTCCTGCCAAGATGCCGATCCGATTCTTTTTGAACGACTCTGAATCCATAGCTGATACTTCTTCACGCATTTGTCTTAAATAAGCAAGGTACACTGTTTTTTGTTCTTCCGTCAACGCAGAATAAAGATTCATTTCAGTTTTTTCTGGTAAATCTTTGAGAACTGTTTGCTTATCTCGTCTTAAAACAAAAGGTCGGATCATTTGCGCGATTTCATCTGTCGTCAATTCTCTAAAACGTGTCCGATTCGGAAAGAATCCCGGCATGATTGTAGCAAATAGTGACCATAGTTCTTCAAGGCTATTTTCGATTGGTGTCCCACTTAAAGCAAAGCGCTGTGGAATATGCAACTCTCGTAAAGCTTGAGCAGTCTTTGTGCTGCTATTTTTCACCATTTGCGCTTCATCTAAGACTAAATAATTAATCGTCGATGATTGATATTCAGAAAGATCCTGACGTAAGCTCGCATAAGAAGTAACACGAATATCTACTTTTTCAGCTAACAAAGTTTCTCGCTCTTTCTTATTGCCATTGATCACTTGGACACTCAATGAGGGTGCAAACTTTTTCACTTCGGCTTGCCAGTTATAGATCAAACTCGCCGGTGCTACGATCAAGGCGTCCAACGCACCTTTTTCTTCTTTCTCCGAAAGCAGAAAAGCAATAGTCTGCAACGTTTTCCCTAGACCCATTTCATCAGCTAAAATGCCACCAAATTGATAATGACCTAACATTTTCAACCATTGGAAGCCTTGCTTCTGATAGTCTCTAAGCTCTGCTTGCAAATTCTTTGGTAAAGTGGCTTTGTAATTCGTAGGATCGATCAAGTCTTGAGTCATTTGTTGGAAAGAATCGCCAAAACTAGCATTACTTCCTGTAAATTGTTCTTTGATCATCAATCCTTGATTTTTTGGCACTTGGATAACGCCATCGTCTGAACGGATCGTATCTCTGAATTGTTGTAGGATTTTGCTTGTTTGTTGGAATTCTTCTGAATCAAACGATAATACCTGTCCACTTTCTAAGGTATAAAATGAATCATTTCTTAACAAACTCTGCAAAACATTGTCGATTTCATGCTCGTTGATTCCTGTCACATCAAAGCGGATATCTAGCCATGATCCTGTTTCTTCTACTTCGATCTGTGGTTGGTGTTTTTGTGCATCTAGATATAATTCCCGTAATTTTTTTCCTATACGGACTTCTCCAAATTGACGAAAAACAGCTAATTCTGTCCGGAAAAACTGATACAAAGCTTCACCTTCAGGTAATGGACGTTCGTAGCCCGTTTTATTTTTCCGGTAACGGTACATACGAAACAAATCAAGGACCCGCTGTTCTTGCGCCGTATCTCTCAATATTTCGGTAGTTTGCTCAGCAAGCGTTTCATGTCGTTCATCTGTGGAGAACACAACATCTCCATATACAAAATCGATCCTTGCTTGAATTTGCCCTTTCATTTTTTTAAAAACAAAGACAAACTCTACTGGAATATCTGCGACTTCTGCTGTCACTTCATCATCAATAGCAACGGTTCCTATCTGATCTAAAAGCGGTAAAATTTCTTTAAATAAAGAAGACAATTCTTTTTTATGAAAGGCAACTTCTGGCTCTTCAAAACGTTTCATCAGTTGTTTCCAAGTCAAATAGATCGTCTGTTGCTGTTTAGTCAAATGATAGATAGTACCTTGTCTGATCCCCCACTGATAGTGAGACAAGAACAAATCAAAGTCACTTACGGCAGTCAATTGATACTGTGTTTCTCTCTTCTTGACTTGAAAACTTAGCGGTTTCGTATCATCTGAAAACTGGATGCCATGATAAGTTTGATCATTGATCTGTAGTTTCAAACGTGTCGATTGATTCATACGCTCTAACAAAGATTTCGATTGATCGATTGGCAAAAGTAAGTAACGCTTGTCTAATTTCCCTTTTACCAAGACACCGTTTGCGCCTAATAATGTTTGTGTCTGTGCAATACCTGCGAATAGCTCCATTAGTTGTTGATCTTCTTGTTGGAAAACTCGGTGCTCTAAACGGAATTGATACTGTTTATTGACCGTATAGTTTTCTTCTTCTGTATACGCCTGTAGAAATTCATAAATATTTTTTACGATGTATGTCTTCTTAGGTGTTTCTAGAAAGCCCACACGTAGATAAACCGCCAAAATAGAAAGTTCTGGATGGTATTGATTGGTTTCGATCTGTTCGACATGATAATCGATCACTAAGGGTTGCAAGGATTTAGTAGAAGTCTTCCCTTTTAATCGGGCAAATCCTTTTGTCAATAGTTCTCCTTCACTGGTCTTTTTCGTTGGTTCGATCATTTTTTGATCTTTCTGCATGATACGAGAAAGTTGTTTCGATCGTAAATAAAGTTCTACTGCAACAGTGTGCTTGCAATAATGATGTTCTTCCCAGTATGGGCATTGACAGTAGTCGATTTCTTTTGCTGTACCATCTAAATCAACTAAATACAGCTCGCTACCTAAAACCTCTGCATGCCACACATTATCTTCTTGATCTGGGACAACCGATAACACACGGTCTTCTTGCAAATATTGACGCCCTCTTGCAATGACTTTTTCCGGAATACTCCATTTCATTGTTATCAATCTCCCTTCTTAACCAAAATGGTAGTGTATTTCACTCTGTCCACTACCTTTTGTATCAATTCGTATTTGTTGCAAGACACGTTCTTTCAACTCACGTACATGGCTGATGATCCCGATCATCCTGCCTTCGCTTTCAACTGTTTCTAATGCTTCCATCGCCATTTCCAAGGCTTCTTCATCCAGTGAACCAAACCCTTCGTCAATAAACAATGCTTCGATCGTGATTCCACCAGCTTGCGCTTGAATCACTTCTGCCAAGGCTAAAGCTAATGATAATGCAGCAATAAAGCTTTCGCCTCCGGATAAAGTATGCGATCCTCTGGTCGTTCCTGCTTCATCATCGTACACGTTGATCTCCAGGCCAGTCTTTCCGCGGTAGCTACCAACTTCTTCATCTAATTCAAACTGATAGCGGCTTTTTGTCAATCGTATCAGATGTTCATTAGCGACTTGCAAGACTTCTTGTAAATAAACTTGCAAGACATAACGTTCAATACTTGTTTTTTTAGGATTTTCGCCATTCATTGTCTGTGATAATTGTTGCAACTGGATCAATTCATCTAGTTGTTCCTGACTATTTTGATAACTTGTAGTAAATTCCATGATCACTTTCTGATTGGTTTTATACTCTTGTTGTAAGTGATAGATCAATTGTTGTTGCTCTTCAATGTGTTGTTTGATTTTTTCGATTCGTTCACTCAACACTGTCAAATCTTGGGATTTTTCATCATAAGTGACATGTGCCAATTGTTCTAAGCGAGTGGAAAGAACCAACTGTTTCGTTTGATAATCCTTGATCGTTGTTTTTCTATTTTCGTATGTGACTGTTTCTTTTAACAACGCTGCTATTGCTTCTTGCGAAGAAAAATCAGTGTGTTGCTCTAAGAAACTAGAGATTTTCCGTTGTTCTTTTTCATATTGAGCAATTGTCTTTTCGATTTGTTCAGTCAACGCTTCGATTTTAGTCGTCAAAACAGCTGATTCTTGCTGGAGTTTCTCACCTTGGGCCATTTGCTCTTCCAATTCTTGCTTGCTCTTGCTCGACTGTTCGGCTAATTGATCAGCTTCTTTTACTAAAGTATCAAGGTCTTCTGCTCCTAATTGTTGACTCAATCCTGCCATCTCACCTTGGAGTCGTTGGATTTTTTCATTATGGAGCATTTGTTGAGCTTTGATCTGTTCACTTTGTTCTTTGTTGCTGGCTAGTTCTTCCATGACCCTTACTTGTGCTTCTTCTGCTTTTTTGATTTCCTTTAAACGAGCATTGAGGGTTTTCTCTATTTCCGCCAACCCTTGAACAATATCTTCTTGGACATCTATTTGGAAGGTGGCTTTTAACTCTGTGTTCAAATAAATTGCTTGTTGATCCAACTGTTGACTCATTTCCACTTGTTGCTGGCTTAAACGAGCAAGCTGTTGGTTGATTTCTTCGATTTCTGCTTCTTTTCGACCAATTTCTTGATGCGTTTTTTCGATCGATTGTTCTGCTTGGACCATTTTTTCTTCAAGCACAGCTAAGTTTTCCTGCACTGATTCACGATTATCCGGTGTCAATGGATGCTCCGTTGCACCACATACTGGGCAAGGTTCACCAGGTATCAATAGGGTTTGTAAATAAGTAATTTGTTGCTTTGCCCAGTCGCTTTTACATTGATTGAACTCGTGTGTTTGTTGTTCAAGTAATCGTTGTTTTTCTACCAATTGCTCTGTTGTTTGTTCAAAGTACTGATGATTTTTTACTAGTTCTTTGTCAAGGTGATCAAGGTGTTGCTGTTGTTCACAGTAACGTTCCCCTTCTAAACGTAAACGTTCATAAACCAACTGTTTTTCTTGTAGTTCCCCTTGGGTTGCTAAAACGGTTTGACTCGTTTGTTGTCTTTCTTGAAGGATCAATTGCTGATCTGCCAGTTGTTGGATTTCTTGCTGTAACTCACTGACTTTTTTTTCCATTACGGAAAGTTCCGATTGTTTTTCTCTGAAAGTATCGGCCACTGGGATCAATCGTTGCTTTTCTTGGAGCGTTTGACTCATTTTTGCTATTTTTTGTTCGAGATTTTCTCGTACGTCCGCCTGTTCTTGCCATTTCTGTAAATCACTTGTCACCTTATTGCACGCAATAATTAGTTGCTGTTTCTCACTTTCCTGTGTGGTAAGTGATTCTTGATATTCTTGGCTACGTTCAAGCGGTGTGCGCAATTGCTGAGCAACTTCATAATGGGAAATCCATCTTTGGTGCTCCTCGATCACTTGTTGTTGCTCATTGAGCACTTGTTGTTCTGCTAATAATTGTTGCTTTTCTTCATAAGCAGATTTTTGATTTTTCCCGTGGTAGTAATCCGTCTCGCTGATTTTTTGTTCTTCTTTCAGTTGCTCTAATACTTCTTGCTCTGAGGCGAGCCTTGTTGAAACTTGATCTTGATACTCTTTCCACTCATTGATCACTGTCTCAAAAGATTGTAGACCAGCCGGTTGCTTCTCCTCATAGGAACTAAATTGCCTTTGCAATAAGACTAATTCTTGCTCTAAATGATCCAGTTCTTTTTGCTTGTTCTTGGCTTTTTCTTTCAATTGTTCGGTGAATCGTTGAAAGAATTGTGTGCCGAATAAGTTACGTAAAACTGTTTCTTTTTCACTACTAGAGGAAATCAAGAAATTCCGAAATTCTCCTTGCGGCAGTAAGACGATCTGTGAAAATTGTTTCGCATCTAAATTCAATAGTTCTTTGATTTCTTGATCGACTTCACTACGTTTTGTTAATTGTCGAATTTCTTTTCCTTTTTCATCAAAGATCGTTAAACTGACTTTTGCCGCCTGTTTTCTCATGCCCTCACCCTTGCGTTTAGCTAACAATTGTTCAGGCTTACGTTCGACTTCATAACGCAACTGTTGATGTTCAAACGAAAAAAAGACACTCGTTTCGTCTTCTGGTGTCGCAAATAATGACCGCATCTCTTTGCCAGACCGCAACCTTCCAGATGTTTCTCCAAAAAGCGCATAAGTCATGCCATCAAAAATCGTTGTTTTGCCAGCCCCTGTTTTTCCTGTAATCAAAAACAAGGCCGCTTGGGTCAATTTTGAGAAATCAATCGTTTCATCAATAAATGGGCCAAAATTTTTCAATCGTAACGTCTGTGGTTTCATACTTGATCATTCCGTTTCTGTGAGTTCTTGCAACGTTTCTTCTAACCAGCTCATTTGTTGTTCTGTCATCGGTTCATCCACCATTTCGGTAAAGAATGTTTCCGCGAGTTTCTTTGGTTGCTTGATTTCAAGTGTCTGTCGTTTGCTTGTGGAACGATGCCGTCCATTGACACGTTCGACACCAAGTATTCGAGGATAGATTGCTCGTAGTTGGTTCATCATGTTAGGAATAACTGCGCGATCTTTTAAATAAATCTGCAAATAATTTTCTCGGTTGATCGTATGGTAAAAACTTGGGTCTAATAATTCTTTAAAACTAGCAGTTACTTCAGCGATATCATACAAAGGTGTGATTTCTTGAAAATCCAACACCAAGGTGTCAGTTAGATCAACGATCCAAACACCTTTTTTCTGATTGATCTCTGAAAGTGAGAATTTAAGTGGCGAACCACTGTATCTAGCATTTTCTTGTTGCAAGGCTGCTTGATTATGAAGATGTCCTAAAGCGACATAATCAAATGGCTCCAATAAACTACCTGGAATCGCATCTAGTCCGCCCACTTCGATTTTTGTTTCTGAATCTGATTTCTTACTACCCGTCACAAAAAAGTGGCTGACCAGCACCTGTTTTTTTTCAGGATCAAAAGCGAGTTGCATCTGGTCAACTACTTTTTCCATTGCTTGTTGGACCGTGCGGATCGTATCATCTTCAAAATAACTTCTAGCAGAGATTGGTTCAAAATAAGGCAATAAGAAAAATTGAGTATTTTGATAGTCGATAGGTTGGAAAGCTTCAGCAAATCGGGTGTGTAAAAAGAATTTTGTTTGGCTGAACCATTCAGTTCCAGCAGATAATCGAACACTGCTATCATGGTTTCCTGAGATAGCGAAAATCGGGAATTTTTCGTTCAGGTTCCAGTCGATCATCAATCGATTGAACATCTCTACGGCTTCTACGGCCGGAATACTTCGATCATAGAGATCACCTGCAATAACGATCGCATCCACTTTTTCCTTTTTCGCAATCGTTAAAATCTCAGATAGTACATGTTCTTGCTCTTTAAGTAAATCGTAGCCCTGCAATTTTTTCCCTATATGCCAATCAGCTGTATGTAAAAAACGCATCTCATCACCTCAAAAAAATATCCTTCTTACTATTATAACACTTCCATCAAGGACATGACAGCTAGAATCAATTACAAAAAGGGGATTTTATAACAAAAAAAGCGATAAAGAAGCGGTGTCTTAGACAATCCGTTTCTTTTATCGCTCATCGAATAAAGAACAATTATTCTGTTTCATTCTTTTTTATGATCTCATATTTAAAATCAGGATTTACTTCCTTGTCTAGTTTATCAAATGCGGCTTGTGTGCGTCGCTCGATTTCTGCCATTCCTTCCTTGTCAGTTTTTTTGATATCTGACAAGTCGATCGGTTCACCAAAGCGAACAATCACTCGTTTGCGTTTGAATAGATCACCTAACGTGAGAGGTCCTTGATACACAGCTGGAACGATTTTTACTTTGGCCATTTTGGCAATTAACGCCATTCCACCTTTCAACTCAGTCGCATGTCTTGTCCCACTTGGAAACATGATCAATCCTAGATCGGTTGATTTTAGAATCTTGACAGGTGTCTTGATCACACTTGGTCCCGGATTGTCTCTTTTGACTGGAAAAGCATTCGAGCGTGTTAAGATAAATCGTAAAACAGGGTTTTTGAACAATTCTTCTTTCGCCATAAAACTAAACGATTTAGGTGATGCAGCAACAGCGAGATACAACGGGTCCCACCAAGTGCGGTGTGGTGCAACAAGTATGTAATTCTCGTCTTTTGGTAAGACTTCTTTATTTTCATAACGGGCATTGCCATTGATGACAGCTAAAATCACTTTAACGAGCCCGCGCATAAATCGATAGAACATATCCTCTTCCTTTCTTTACTTCTCGTTCCTATAGTATGCCTAAAAAAGACCGATTTGACAAGTTCTCTTGGTTCTTTTGAACAAAAATAGTATACTACATACGATTAGTTTTTTCATTTGGAGGGAATTAGATGCTTCACGAACATGAACGTATTGACCAATTATATGCAAAAGATATTAAGATTATCCAAAGTTCCCAAGTTTTTTCCTTTTCTTTAGATGCTGTATTGCTTGCTCATTTTGCTCGTGCGCCAAAAACCGGTCAAATCGTTGACCTTTGTTCAGGGAATGGTGCTGTCGGACTATTTTTAAGCAAACAAACACAGGCAAAGATCGATGCAATCGAACTACAGCCACGCTTAGCTGACATGGCTCGACGGAGCATTTCCTTGAATCATTTAGAACAACAAATGACCGTGCATACGATTGACTTAAAAGAAAGTTTATCGGTTGTCAGACACAACTCTTGTGACTTAGTCGTCTGTAACCCCCCTTACTTTAAAGGCTTACCTACAAACAAAAAAAATCCAAATGAGCATCTAGCAATTGCCCGACATGAGATCCATACAACGTTGGAAGAAGTGATCCAAATCTCCGGCAAGTTATTAAAAACAAATGGTCGCTTAGCTCTTGTACATCGCCCAGAACGTTTCTTAGAGATTTTGACCCTTATGCAAACCTATCAGATTGCACCGAAACGTGTTCAGTTTGTTTATCCTAAAGTAGGCAAAGAAGCAAATATTTTATTGATTGAAGGAATCAAGCAAGGAAAAGCCGATGGTTTCAAAGTGTCTCCACCTTTGTTCACCTACGATACGCAAGGTGAGTATACCCCTGAACTCCGTGAGATGCTTTATGGAGAATAACCATTACTTTTATGTGTTGCACTGCCAAGATAATACGTTCTATGGAGGATATACCACCGATTTGGCTCGTCGTTTACAAGAACATAATAATGGCACAGGTGCGAAATACACACGTTTGCAAAAAAGACGTCCTGTAAAAATGATCCATGCAGAAGGATACGCTACAAGAAGTGAAGCCACAAAAGCCGAAGCCGCGTTCAAAAAACAAACACGTCGGCAAAAAGAAACCTATTTGAAGACACACCCTTCTCTTTCTTTACCTGATCAAACGGAGTAAAAAAATTTTAGAGAAAAAGAATGCCTCAACGAAAGATCGGAGAACGATTTTCGTTGAGGCACTTTTTTATAAGAGTTATCCTACTGCTCAGGTCAAAACATTGCTGTCACAACCCCAGTTTTTATTCACTTACTTGAGTACTATCAGATAGAGTGTCGCTCGTACTAGTCGAAGCAGTCTCACTCGTTTTACTTGTCTCTGATTCTTTTGTTCCACCTAATAGTGCTTCACTGACTAGATGGATATAATTCAACATACCATCTGGATTTGGATGGACTTGATCGTCATAGAACCATTCACTGTGACCGTTACTATAACCGTACCAATCAATCACTGTCATGTTATCATATTTCTTTTCCATTTCTGTGAGCATGGCGTTGACTTCATTTTGCCAGCGCTTCGTTGGTACGCGAACATTGACCCAGTAAACTTTGCGATCCCCGATCGCGTTCATCAAGCTATCAAATTGCGCCTCAGAAAAAGAGCCATTTGTTCCTAACCCAATTAATACCGTATCTTTCAATAGATCCCTATTTTTCAATTCTTCGATATAAGGAAGGCTTGTGTAGAGTTGACGACCGACATCGCCATCTACGACTACTTGCGGATATAGTTCTTTTAAATCTGCCGCAGCATCTAACATGACTGAATCACCAAATGCAGTCAGCTCTAGTTGTTGGGCTTTTTCCCCTTGCGCTTTGGTCAAATCATATTTATCCAAAATCGCTTGGTCAATAGGTGCTACATTATTGCCTTGATTATTCTGACTTTTTTCAGCTAGTTTTTTACTTTCAGCAATATTCTTTTGTAATTGCTCTTGGTCCGCTGTCACAGCATTTTTAGGTGCAGTGACGAACCCGACTAAGGCAATCGCTACGACTAAGGTTCCAGGGACCACCCATGGCTTTTTCCAACTGAAAATAGGTTTGGTGAACCAGCCTTTGACGACGCGAAACGTTTGGCTATAATCAAAGCGTGCCAATGGACGTTCGATAAAGCGGTACGACAGTTCACTGATCAATAAAATCAATGTGATTTCAATGACCGTGTGTAACAACACATGATCAGCGATACCTGATACTTTCGCTTCGTAAAAAATCATTACCGGAAATTGGTACAAGTAGATCCCATAACTTCGTTTACCGATCCAACTAAAGACCGGATTCGTCAACCAGCGATTCAAGCTCGCACCGGGATGCGCTGTGACTGCCACAAGAACCATACATAAAAGACTGACTAAAAAGAACCCGCCATAATAGATAAAGCTCAAATGGTCATCTAAGAAAAAGAAAAAGAGGATCAAAATGATCAACGAACTAAAACCCGCTAAATTCAATACTTTCTTTGCTTGTTTAGGGATATTTTTCTTCAATCGCGTACTTGGCCAAACAAAAGCCAATGCACTCCCCATCCAAATCGAGAACAAGCGAGTATCTGTCCCATAATACACACGGGTAGGATCGCCATTTGGCGAGTACAACACCATCATCAAAATCGCTGAAGCAATGGCTGTGCCCATAATGACATAAAAAATATTTTTTTTCTTACGGACAAATACCATGAGTAATACAAAAATGATCGGCCAGATCAGATAGTTCTGCGCCTCTACTGCTAAGGACCAAATATGGGTAAATGGCGACTCATTTGCAAAACGATCAAAATAGGATAATCCATTATTGATCTGCCACCAGTTATTGACATAGAATAAACTGCTGAGTACAACGCCCCGAAGATTATTCAACAATCCTCGCTGGAATAGCGTAATATATGCTGATGCAGTAATAAGCAAGAAAACGAGCCCAGGATACAGTCGTTTCATTCGCCGAACGTAAAATTGCCAAATATTGATTTTTCCATTTTGTTCCCACTCTTGTCGTAAGAGATCGGTAATAAGATAACCTGAAACGACAAAAAATATCGGAACTCCGAGGTAACCACCCTTCATACTTGTTGGCAACAAGTGGTATAAAATAACCCCGATGACCGCTAATGAACGAATCCCATCGAAGCCCGTGATATACCGGCTATTTTTTAATCTTTTTTGTTTTTCCATTCAATATTCCAACTTTTCATAAACTTTTTTCATTCGTAATATACGTGCATTACCAAAAAATAGCAAGCAAAAACTTCATAAAAGTTGCCACTTTATACTATAATCCCATAGTTCATCAAAAAAGAACACATTTTTAAGTAACTTTAACAAAATTTCAAATATAACAAGTTGGCTAATTGTTGCTTGGATAGGGTTTCATTATTTTCTATTATTTTTCGTTGATGGGCGAGAAATAATTGAATGATATCTACTCTTAACAAGGATAAACATCTATACTCCTTGGTTGCAAGCACTCTGTCACTCCTTTTCTATGATCACTTTAATAACTCATTCCTAATTATTACAAAAAAACATCACCTGTCCTTTAGCAGACAGATGATCGTTCTCTTTCGTATCATATATTTAATTTTTGAACCAAAGCTTCAGACATTGTTTTTGAAAAATTTATCCCTTCATTTGTTGCGCGCACATTTAACCAATGAGGAATTTTTATTGTCTTTTTATCTAGTTGGACATCTTTTAAGTAATCATTTAGATCCACAGAAATCAAAGTAGCAAATTCACGCTCAGAATCAATCGAAAGATCATTGATATTAGTTGGCTTTGGCAAAGGTTTATTATTCTCAACTAAATCACCGAGCATGATCCCTAAAGCATCCGATGCAACTTCTAACCCCTCGATAATATCTTTTGATTGTGTCACTGCTCCTTCGATATCAGGAAAATAAATTCCATATCCAACAGGATCCTTTTCAAAAATAGCTGGATAAACTTTTTTCATTCATCTCCCCTTCTTTCGTAACAGCACAGCGGGCTTAAATGCCCACTGCTTTTCGAACAGAATCTTCTACTCTTCTAGATAACTCTTTTGAATGGCTAGTAAGGATAACAGGTCTAGGATGATCCTTTTTAGTGAATTTCCTATGTGAGCCCTTCCCACCTTTCACTTCAACAAAGCCAGCATCTTTCAGTAGCTTTTCTGCTTCTCTGATTGTCATGGGCATTGCACATACCTCTTGACTATTATATAATAATACGTACTGGGCGTACTGTAAAGTTGCAAACTATAGCTTCAACGAAAATAAAAATTCTCTTAAATTATTTTTAAAGTGAGCACATCCTATTATGTAATACTAGTCAATATCTATAATTTCAACTTGTTATTTCCCATGTCGTCTTCTTCAAAGTTACGAAAAACGCCAGAAATTTTTTTAATAATAATTCTTATGACATTCTGCATTCCTAATCGCAGCACACGAATAAAAATACTTTGTGTTTAATTGTATATTTAAAATAAGTGGGGTGGGAGAATCAGCAATGTTAAAATGAAAAATAAACTAGATTGCATAGTAGTTTGTTTATGCACTATTCATATTAGCAGATCGAATCACATTTTTTTGGTTTCCAATTAATATGAAAGGCTAGTTATTCATTGAAATTAATATTATTTATGATATAATTTAGCTACAAAGAAGAATTCTCATAGCTATAATCAAAAACCACTAGCGTGCAGGCTAGTGGTTTTCTTTTACGTTTCTATACGAATTAACGGGTAGGCTTACTGTCTTTTTTGGCAATTTTACAATCAAGCCATTGACAGAAGTAGTGTGCAGCTACCTCTGCTATGATTGCAAAAGTAAAATCAAGAAGAAACTTCATAGCTATAACCTCCTCCCCTTGCCAGAATAGGCCGGGGTAGCAGACAGCACAATTATTATACCATAACTGAAAATACAAATTTTAGTGTTGCCACTGATAGTTTTAGTGTCATTATTCTACAAGTGGCTACCGAAGTAAGAGAAAAAAACTACACTTTTTAACTTTTTTCAAAATAAGTGTTGCCATTTCAATTTTATGAACTCCAGGTTGTAGCATTTCCTCTGAAAATCCATCCCTTTCAAATGTAGTACCGTCTTTTGATTAAAAGGCTAGAGAAATTAATTCGAAGATATCCTCTTTAATGATTTGATCAATTTCCAAGTATTTAATAAGTATCTCTCCTTGTTTTGGAGGTTCGTTCGCCGGCTTCAAGACAATTCAATTGCACAGACAGATTGCTAACGGAACTGTCGTTAGATGCGCCGATTCTATTATTATGTGTTGAGACAAAAACAGGAATACGTTTAGAAATATCTTGTAGGACAGTATTTATTCTGTTGTTTAAAAACATATTATCAAAAGAAGACTCAGGCTCATCAATAAGAAGTAGATCCTATTTGAGTGAATCTTCTATTTTTCTGTGAAAATTATATTCTGCTCGTTGCTCCCCAGAAACGGGATTCAGCTCTTTGTTTAATATGTCAATTTGCATTTTAACAAAGTATTTTACAAAGTCAGCATGCTCTAAAATATCTTTATTTTTTAAGCTTGTAGGTAGTCAAATGGTTGATCATAAAATTTAAAGACTTCAATAAAGGAAGTTCGCTTTTTGATTTTCTAATTGTAAAATCGTAAACTTCGGTTTCGTTCAATATCTTATCTTTTTGTAGTTCTTTGGTTATGTTATTGCACTCATTTATCATTTTTGTATCAATCAATTATTGTCACTTGTTTTAAGATATCTTCTTGCATATGTTTAGCAACCAAGCTAGGAGGAATTTTTTCTAACCCGTCTTGAACAGGTACATAGTCAAGGAAATTACCAATCGTCGTTAGGCCTACATCATCACTAGCCAATTCTACTAATCCAATTTGAATTGCATTGTGGCTATCTAAGATCAGGTAAGTGCTTCATATGATCATACTTCATAAATCTTATGAAAGAAGACGCCTTTTGTCTGTTGAAATATCGATAGCATAAATGATTATTTTCAATTCCTTAATCGCAACAATCATTTCTGGTATTCTAGCGACAAGAAGATCAAAAAAACACAGCGATAACCATTCAGTTATCCACTGTGTTTTATCTAACTAGTTTACTAAAATCTAAATCCCATCTTCATAAAAACGTCCGAGAATTTGAACATTTTCCGCAATACTGACAAATGCTTGCGGGTCAGAAGATTTCATTGCTTCACGTAACAAAGGAAGCTCATAGCGAGTAACGATCGTCATTAAGACTGTTTGTTTATCGTGCTTGTACGCACCTTCTGCTTCATTGATGATCGTGATCCCACGACGCATACATTTTTGGATGGCTTCGATCACTGCTTCAGGATGTTTAGTCACGATCATGACTTGCATCTTTTTTTGTTTCGTATAGACGACATCCGTCACTTTACCACTCACAAAAATCGACAAAGCACTATAAAACATATACTGCCAGCCGAAGAGCAAGCCCGCTACGAAAACAATCAGTGCATTGAAATAAATGGAAATCGAACCGATGGATCGACCTGTTTTTTTACGGATCGTAATACTCACGATATCTAATCCGCCAGAAGACAAACCATTTTTTAATGCTAAACCAATACCAACCCCATTGACGGCACCACCGAATATCGCACAAATGATCGGATCAGTCGAAAGAATCGTTTGTGGCAAAAGATGGATACTAAGCGAGGTTAATGTCACAGTGATAAATGTAAAAATCGTAAATTTCTTTCCAAGTTTAAACCAAGCTAAAAAAAATAACGGGATATTCAATAAATATAATGTGGTTGAAACAGGGATTTCAAAACCAATCACTGATTTAGAAAGGGTCGTTAAGATTTGTGCAAGACCGGTTATCCCACTTGAATAGATGTTTCCTGGTTGATAAAAAAAGTTCAATGCAACTGAAGCAATCAGAGCATAGACGATCGACACCGAAAGTTTGGTCGTATAATCATGATACGCCCAATTTTCGAAAGTTTTTTTCATGAAAAAAGCCTCGCTTTATCTGGTATGCCCTTATTATATGATCTTTTAGAATATAATCAAGAGACTTCTTTGAAAAAAAGATTGGAAATTCCAATATAAGAGAAAAAAAGGTTGCTCCAGTGTCACTAGCACGAATCAATCGCGACTTATCAGTGACTCCTTCACAACCTTGGTATTCCTATGAAAATAACTTCTCTTTCTTATTTGTTATTCAACATCTGTAACATCGATGTTCAATTCAAATAATTGAAGATCAGAAACAGTACTTGGCGCATCACTCATGACATCAGCTGCTTTACCATTTTTAGGGAAAGCAATCACTTCACGAATGTTTTCTTCACCTGCAAGCAACATCACAAAGCGATCAAGTCCCAAGGCAATTCCTCCATGTGGTGGGAAGCCATAGTCTAATGCACTTAATAAGAAACCAAATTGCTCTTCCATTTCTTCTTCAGAAAAGCCTAGTGTTTTTAATACTTTTTCTTGTAATTCTCTTGTATGGATACGTAACGATCCCCCACCTAATTCATAGCCGTTCAAGACGATGTCATACGCTTCTGCGTAGACTTTTGCCGGATCAGTTTCCAATAACTCGACATCGGATGCTTTAGGCATCGTAAACGGATGATGCGCGGAAACATAGCGGCCTTCTTCTGCTGAATATTCAAATTGTGGCCATTCTGTCACCCATAAGAAATTGAATTTTGATTCGTCGATCAAGTCTAATTCTTTTCCTAAGCGAGAACGAATCGCTCCAAGAGTGGCTGCAACGATTTCTTCTTTGTCTGCACCAAACAATAAAATATCTCCAACTTCAGCGTTTGTTGCTTGGATCAATGCTTCAGATGCCTCGCCCATAAATTTCGCAATAGGCCCTTTCAAGCCATCTTCTTCTACTTTTAACCAAGCTAGTCCTTTTGCGCCAAACTGAGTGGCATATTGTCCAAGATTATCTAAATCTTTACGTGAATACTTGCTTGCTGCATTTTTCGCATTCAGCGCTTTGACCACTCCGCCATTTTCAAGTGCCATTTGGAAGACTTTAAATTCAACGTCTTTCACAACCGTGCTCAAGTCGATCAATTCCATGTCAAAACGTGTATCAGGTTTGTCACTTCCATAACGGCTCATTGCTTCATCATATGTCATACGAGGGAATGGTAAAGTGACTTCGATACCACGTACCTCTTTCATCACTTTAGCAATCAATCCTTCTGTATAGGTTTGGATTTCTTCAGCGGTCAAGAAAGTCGTTTCAATATCGACTTGTGTAAATTCTGGTTGACGGTCGCCACGTAAATCTTCATCACGGAAACAACGAACGATTTGATAGTAACGATCAAATCCAGCATTCATCAATAATTGTTTGAACAACTGTGGTGACTGTGGTAAAGCATAGAAATGCCCTGCATGGATACGAGAAGGTACTAAGTAATCTCTCGCGCCTTCTGGTGTTGATTTGCCCAAATAAGGTGTTTCAATATCCAAGAAATCATGGTCATCCAAGTAATGACGGATTGCTTTCGTTGTGTCGTTGCGCAATTTGATATTGTTCGTCATTTTTGGACGACGTAAATCAAGATAACGATACTTCAAACGAATCTCATCACTGATCGTTTGTTCATCCTCAATCAAGAAAGGTGGTGTTTTGGCTTGATTCAAGATAATGATTTCATCCGCGATGATCTCAAATTCACCCGTTGCCATTTTAGGATTGATTGCCAATTCATCCCGATTTTTTACTGTACCTGTCACTTCAATGACATATTCACTACGGCATTTATCTGCGATTTCCCATGCTTCTTTATTGATTTCTGGATTAAAGACAAGTTGAACGATCCCTTCACGATCACGTAAATCGATAAAGATCACGCCACCTAAGTCACGTCTTTTTTGTACCCAACCTTTTAATGTAACTGTTTGTCCTAACTGCTTTTCTGAAACCAGTCCACAGTAAACTGTTCGTTGTGCCATCATTTTTCCTCCTGTTCAGTAGATAATGTCATTTCATCATAGACTTTATCAAAGTGTTCATAAATATCTTCTAGTGCAAAGCTTTTCTCTGTACGATTAGCCATTGATTTGACGTTGATCGTTTGATTTGCTAGTTCATCCGCACCAATCACCAAGACCAACTTCGCATCGGCTTTGTCTGCTGTCTTAAATTGTGCTTTGGCTTTACGTCCCATAAAATCACGATCTGCGGAAAAACCAAAATCACGGATTGCTTGAACGATTTTCAACGCTTCGATATTTGTTTCTTCGCCTAGTGCCACCACATAGGCATCTAATGTATTCATTACAGGGACAGCTACTTCTTCTGCCTCCATCGTTAATAAAATACGTTCGATCCCCATCGCAAAACCAAATCCTGGTGTCGCTGGTCCGCCTAGTTCTTCGACCAAGTTGTCATAACGGCCACCCGCACAAATCGTTGCTTGTGCGCCCATTTTAGGTGCGTCACTCATCACTTCAAAAATCGTATGCGTATAATAATCTAACCCACGAACCATATTGCTGTCGATTTCATAAGGTACATCTAACGCATCCAACATGGCAATCACTGTATCAAAATGTGCTTTTGCTGTTTCACTTAAATAATCTAAGATTGAAGGCGCTTCTGCTACGAATTTTTGATCACGTTTGTCTTTACTATCCAATACACGCAATGGATTTTCATGTAAACGACGTTGTGAATCTTCGCTTAATTCTGCTTCAAACGGTACAAGGTAATCGATCAACGCTTGACGATACGCTTGTCGCGTTTCTTGATCACCTAAAGAGTTGATCACTAAACGGATTTGACTGATTCCTAATTGTTTGAAGAAGTCTAATGCCATCACCATGCTTTCAACATCCGTCGCAGGATTGTCTGAGCCAAATGCTTCGACACCGATTTGATGGAATTGACGTAAACGACCTTTTTGCGGGCGCTCATAACGAAACATTGGTCCCATATAAAATGTTTTGTAAGGTTTTGTATATTCTGGTCCAAATAATTTATTCTCAACAAATGAACGAACGATTGGTGCAGTTCCTTCTGGACGAAGCGTAACATGACGCTCGCCTTTGTCATAAAAATCATACATTTCTTTTGAAACGATATCAGTCGTATCCCCTACACTACGAGCAATCACTTCATAATGCTCAAAAATCGGCGTGCGGATCTCATTATATTGATAATCTTTAAATAATAAACGGGCAGTTTCTTCAACAAATTGCCATTTTTCAGATTCTCCAGGTAAAATATCATTTGTTCCTTTTGGTCTTTGGAAGCTCATCTTTTTCTCTCCTTTTCTTCACGCTATGTAATCAATGCAAACAAAAAACACCCTTGTTCGCCATGAACAAGGGTGAATGATTATTTCATACACGGTACCACCTATATTTGAAAGATTGCTCTTTCCTCTCACGATTAACGCTCGTTTACGGGACGGCTTTGCACGCGTCCATCTCCAGAGTGTCTTTCAGAAACTACTTGTTTTAGATCGCTCTCAGCCACGACGATCCTCTCTTATAAAGCATTTAGTTACTTACTCGCTCTTTCATCGATATTTAGATATTAATTATAACCTACTAAAAACACAGCGCAAAGTCAAGTAGATTCTTATTGATTTCTTTTTCAAAGTCATTTTGATTTAGCTTTTTTTCTTTTTGATTTAGACTAAATAAAAAAGGAGGTAAAAAAATGTCAGAAGTAAAAATTGGTCATTCTCAAGTATATGCCGAAGCAATCGGCTTAGGTGCAAATGCCGTCGGAGGGCACAATCTTTTTTCAGGATTAGCGGATGAAACTGGAAAAGGAGTCGTCAGAGCTGCCTTAGATAATGGCTTGAACCTTATTGATACTGCTTATATTTATGGCGAAGGTCGTTCGGAACAATTGATTGGAGAAGTCTTGCAAGAACCGGCTTATGATCGTTCCCGTATTATTATTGCCACCAAAGCAGCACATCTTCCAGATCAACCGAAAAAATTTGATAACTCTCCTGAATTTTTGAAGAAATCAGTCGATGAAGCGTTAGAACGTCTGCAAACAGATTATATCGATATTTTTTATATCCATTTTCCAGATGAAGCAACACCTAAAAATGAAGCAGTTGCCGCTTTACACGAACTAAAAGAAGCAGGGAAGATCCGTGCTATCGGTGTGTCTAATTTCACTTTAGAGCAATTGAAAGAAGCCAACCAAGACGGCTATGTCGATATCGTACAAGATCAATTCAGTTTGATCCATCGCACAGCGGAAAAAGAATTATTCCCTTACCTCGAAGCTAACGAGATTGGTTTTGTGCCTTATTTCCCACTTGCTTCAGGTTTATTGACTGGCAAGTATGATCTAGAAAGTCCAAAACATTTTTCTGAAGATGATCCTAGAAAGAACAAACCAAACTTTCAAGGTGAACGATATGAACAAATCATCACAGCGGTCGATCAACTCAAACCGCTTGCTGAAAAGTACCAAGCAACTACTGCTCAATTAGTCTTAGCTTGGTATATCGCGCACCCGCGGATTTCATTTGTCATTCCTGGCGCAAAGAAACCCGAACAAGTCGCAGACAATGCCAAAGCTTTGGATATTCATTTATCTTTAGAAGATGCCCAAACAATCGATCAGTTATTCCGAGAGTTTAAATAATACTCAAAAACAGCCACATCAAGAAAATGATGTAGCTGTTTTTTTATAAATGATACAGTAAGCCTCGACTATTTGAATAGGGCTAAAATTGGTTGAAAGAAGTTAATTTTTGGTTGAATAACTTCCATTCAAATTAATCAAATCTATACATAAAACACTATTTATAGATGTCATTTCGATGACCAATTTGTACGATCAAAATCGTTATCACTTCATCATCTATATCTGCAATGATCCGATAATTCCCCACTCTATAACGCCATTCGCCACTCCTATTCGCTACTAACCCTTTACCATATTGTCTGGGGTTATCTGTATTGATAAGATTTTTTTCTATCCATGATAGTATCAAAGAAGCTTGAAATTTATCCATTTTTTTCAATGCTTTTTGTGCACCTTTTTCATAACGGACAAGATATTGCTTCCTCATAATCCTAGTTCTCTTTTCATTTCTTCATGCGAGATACTTTCATCAAGACTCTTATGATCTTTCATCGCTTTATTATAGATATCCATATCAATCTGATCTTCTAGCGTTTCTAATAAAGTTGTCCTTGCCAATTCTGAAACGGTCATTCCATTCAAATCAGCCATTGCTAACATAAATGCTTTTTCTTCGTCTGATACACGAAACGTAATATTACTCATACCTTGACACCTCCTGTATACATTTGTATTACATATCTATATCGTAATACAAATGTATACAACTGTCAATAAAATACTGTATTGCCCCCACGTTACTCTTTATATAACAATCCTCGACTATTTGGATAAGTCGGAAATTGATTGAATGGAATCGTCCAGTCTTGTTCTGGCACAGAAAAGGCAAAACGATTCACTAATTGATCGGAAAAAACGCGTAAACTATGCAACGTGATCCATTCACCTGCGCATCGGTGCATTTTTCGGAAGTCACCGCCACCTTGTGCAATCATCTCATACTCTTCTTCATAAGAGATTTTTTTCGCTTTACCAATATACCGTTTGATCAAAAATGCCTCTGGTGAATCCACTGTCCGTTCATCATGATTTGTTCCATACAAATCTAAGATCACCCAACTGTCTTTAGGGATGCGATAGCCGTCTACTTCTACATCTTGCAAAGCAAAGGCGGGTAACATTGGGAAAAATGGGTAATACCGACGCATCTCCTGAATAAAAGGATCTTGCAGTTCCTTAAAATCGTTTTTTAGTTGTTGATAGAGATCTGGTCGGCTGAAAAGAGCATGCCCCATCAACGCCGCCCATACGGTCAATGCCACGGTCGGCCGAATGATATTCAATAATTCTACCGACGCAATATCCAAAGGCAAAAGATTACCTTTAAGGTCAGTCGCATTCGCAAAAGCATAAAGCGCTACATTTTCTTTTCCGGCTACTGGATTTTCTCGTGCTTCTTCCAACAACTCTTGTGCCCATTTTTCTGATTTTTTCCGATTTTCTACACCTTTAAAATGATCGAGTGGCGAAGTGACTGTCCCACTGATCATAGAGATCTGATAATCTGCCAGTTGGTTGATCTCTTCTTCTGAATAATCCGCTAAGTTGATTCCTGACCATTCACAGATGGCGGTAAAAAGTACTTTTTTACTCAGGTCAAATAACTCAAAAGTACCATGTTGTTGTTCCAATTCATGTGCCAATACTCGATCCAATATTTGATGATAGTCTTCCATTCGCTCTGGTGTCATCAAATCCATAAAAATTGCTTTACGGTGATGATGCTCCGCGCCATCTAAAGACTGCACACCGTCCTTTCCAAATAATGTTTTTTGGACCATTTTAGGCATTGCGCCTTCTCGTTTGAAATTTCTTGGATCATAAAAATGTTTCGCTGCCTCTTCTCCATAGATGATCACAGCTTCCTTATTGAATATCTTTGCTTTCACAACAGGTGATTGGGCTTCTTCTCTTAGCTTTCCAAGCATTTTGTAGCCCTCGTTATAGTATTTTTTGATTTCGGTCATTTTGATATCGACCACGGGAATTTCTTGCATATTTTTTGCTCCTCCTAATAAATAACTTTAGATATTATTAGGATACTCCTTGTACAATAAAACTGACAAAAGAAGTGTTTGAGACAAAGCCATACCATTTATTTCTCTTGAGCTGCCTAACCTCGAATAAAAGGCTTCCTCATCACTAATAAGATTTCATTATAACGTTCTGTGACTCTGTCATTCACCTCATTCCTTCGTCTAGCTTTGTAGTCAACTCGTGAAATGCCTCTTTGAACCGCACGTCTTTTCTAGCATGTTTGTAAAAAGACAAAACATAGACATCATAAAATAAATTATAGCTTCTAAAGGAATATTTTACTTGCAACTAAAAGATATAATGGCATTCTAAAGTAGTGAAAGGGACTTCTTTGATCAATTTTTTGTCTGGTATTGCCCAGTAATCAAAGCCATTATCATAGCGGTGGGAAAGTATCTCGTCTATCGTTGTCTGATTTCTCTCATCTCAGTAATACTAACGAACAAAAAATAAAAATGGCTGCCAAAATGAGGGAGAATAAAAAAAGTCTGATTTTGAGAAACTTCATCAAAATCAGACTGATCTTTTTTATTCATTTATCATTTATTTTGAGAATCAATAATGATCGTCACTGGGCCATCATTCACAAGAGAAACCGCCATATCTACACCAAATTCTCCTGTTTCAACTGTGATTCCTCGTTGTCTTAGCCCTTCGTTAAATGCTTCATATAAAGGAATCGCTTTTTCCGGACGTGCTGCTGCGATAAAACTTGGTCGATTGCCTTTTTTTGTGTCTGCAAAAAGAGTGAATTGAGAAATACTCAACAGCGCTCCTTTGACATCTTCAATACTTAAATTCATTTTTCCTTGTTCATCTTCAAAGATACGCATCTGGGCAATTTTTTTGATCAAATAATCGACGTCTTTTTGCGTATCTGTATCATGAACACCTAGCAAAATCAACAAGCCATGATCGATACGCCCCACTTCTCGTTCGTTGATCGACACAGCTGCTTGACTCACTCGTTGGATCACTGCGCGCAAAGTACTACCTCCTAGCCATTCATCCGGCGTACGCTATATACATCCGGTACAGTCTTGATTTTATCGACAATACTTTTCAAGTGTGACAAGTTACGTATCCCTACTGTCAAATGGATCGTCGCCATTTTGTCTTTATTCGTTCGTGCTTCGACACTGTTTAGATTTTTAGTCATCGCATTCACTGTCTGCAAGACGTCATTTAACATGCCCGAACGATTATAGCCATAGATCTCTAAATCAGCATCATACTCTTTGTTCGTATTTGAAGTGCCTTCCCATTCAACGTCAATCAACCGTTCTTCCACGTTTGGTTTATCCGGTTGGACATTCGGACAGTCTTTGCGATGGATCGAGATACCACGTCCTTTGGTGATATAGCCCACGATGTCATCCCCTGGTACAGGATTGCAACAACGGCTGATCCGGATCAACAAGTTTTCAACACCTTGGATGACGACGCCACCTTCATGACGAACCTTCATTTTTTCAGGCTCTTTTTTAGGTTGATTCATCAACTCTTCTGCTTCTTGTTTTTGTTGCTCGATTTTTTGTTCTTTCCGCTCTTTTTCAGTCAAGCGATTAGCCATCGTCAATGGACTTACTTCGCCATAACCAATCGCAGCATACATATCTTCTTCTGTTTGAAAATTCAAGCGTTCTAATGCGTCGTGTAATTTATTTTTTGAAAGAATCTCCTTTGGTACAAAACCAAGATCCATAATACACTTCACTAAAGCTTCATGGCCCTTCGTCACATTTTCGTCTCGATCTTGCCCTTTGAAGAAACGCTTGATTTTATTTCTCGCTTTACTTGTGGCTACTAATTTCAGCCAATCACGACTTGGTCCAAATGAATTTGGCGAAGTCAGAATCTCGATGATATCACCATTCTTCAATTTGTAATCTAATTGGACCATTTTCCCATTGATTTTGGCACCAGTCGTTTTGTTCCCGATATCTGTATGGATGCTATAAGCAAAGTCTAACGGTCCTGATCCTTTAGGAAGTTCAGTCACATCGCCTTTAGGAGTGAACACATAGACTTTATCACTAAAGATATCGCCTTTCACACCCTCCATGAATTCAGAAGCATCGTAACTTTCATCTTGCAATTCGATGATCTCATGGAACCAACTTAACTGTTTTGTCATCCCATCGGGTTCAACTTTGTCGCCTTTTCCTTCTTTATATGCCCAGTGAGCAGCTACCCCAAACTCAGCGATTTCGTGCATTTCTTGGGTACGGATCTGAATCTCGACAGGGTTGCCAGCTGGTCCGATAACAGTCGTATGCAACGATTGATACATATTCGCTTTAGGCATCGCGATATAATCTTTGAATCTACCTGGCATAGGTTTCCATTTCGTATGGATCGCTCCTAGTACTGCATAACAATCTTTGATCGAATCCACGATCACTCGGATTGCCAGTAGATCATAGATTTCATTGAATTGCTTCTTTTGGTCTTTCATCTTACGGTAAATCGAATAGATGTGTTTCGGGCGACCATAGATCTCTGCAAAAATCCCCAATTCTTCCGTTGCTAAACGGATATCCTCCACTGTACCACTGACATAATTTTCACGTTCTTCTCGTTTTGTTTGCATCAAGTGAACGATTCGATAATATTGCTTTGGATTGAGATAACGCAGCGCCGTATCCTCTAATTCCCATTTGATTCGACTGATCCCTAAACGATGAGCAAGCGGTGCGTATATTTCCAATGTTTCTTGCGCAATGCGTCGTTGTTTATCTTCCCGCAAATGCTTTAACGTACGCATGTTATGTAAACGATCGGCTAACTTCACCATGATTACACGTAAATCTTGAGCCATAGCTAATAACATTTTGCGGTGATTTTCCGCTAGTTGTTCTTCGTGGGATTTGTATTTGATTTTCCCTAACTTCGTCACTCCGTCCACCAACATTGCCACGTCGTTCCCGAAGGCTTCTCTTAAATCTTCTAAGGTTACTTCTGTATCTTCTACCACATCATGTAAAAAACCAGTGGCAACCGTATGGGGGTCCATTCGTAGATCTGCAAGAATCCCTGCAACTTGGATCGGATGGATGATATAAGGTTCTCCTGATTTACGAAATTGTCCCTCATGTGCAGTGGTCGCGTAGTCACATGCTTTTTGCACAAAAGCGACATGTTCAGGTCCCATGTATTGGCTAACCATCTTAATGACGTCAGGCCCTGTTAATATTTCTTCTTTTGGCATGGGAAACATCCCCCTTTCTATTCATAATCAAAACAGATATTTTTTGTCGTGAGAAAGCATTTTTTTATAGCTTAGGATTAAATAATTGTTCTTATTATACCGATTGTGTCAATGATTTTCAATTCCGTACAAAAGGCAAAATCCCACTTTCACTTTGAGGGATCAAGAAAATAGGAAAATTCATACATTTGTTTTGTAGAAGATCGTTATCCCTAACGATTAACTCGCCTATTACTTGCTAAGTGCTTGTAATTCAAGTTGGAAACTTGCGGCACTTAACAAATACAATGGCGCAGTTTCTGTTCGTAGGATTCTTGGACCAAGACCACAAAGAATGCCACCTTGTGATTCGAAATGAGCGATTTCTTGAGGTGATAATCCGCCTTCTGGGCCAAACACTGCAAGGATCCGAGTACCTGGTAAAACAGATTGCAGTATTTTGGCTAAATTAGCGGCTTCCCCTTGTTTTGCTGATTCTTCATATGCAACCAGAAGGACATCATACGAACTGAGCGTCTCATAAAATTGCTTTTCTGTCTCCATTAAAGATACTTGCGGTACGACTTGGCGATGCGACTGTTCCGCCGCTTCCTGTGCAATCTTGACCAACCGCTCTTGTCGCTTTTTGCGTTTTTTGGCATCCCATTTAACGACAGAAGCAGCAGCAGGAAATCCCACAAACCCGTGAGCGCCTAGCTCTGTCCCTTTTTGTACGATCCAATCCAACTTATCCCCTTTAGGATATCCGCTAGCAATCGTGATCTTGCAGGGTAATTCTTTTTGAACACTTTCTTTCGCCACTTCGACTAAGAAGACTTCATTCTCCTTCATTTCACTGATTTCTGCAATGATCGCGATCTGGTCGTTAAATGCTAAATAGACCTGATCTTTCACTGCCATTCGCATAACTCTTACCATATGGTGATAGGCTTCACCCTCTATTACAAAACGCTCTTGTGGTCGATAAGGCTCATCTAGAAAATATCGTTGCATTTAATCCACCTCAGGCTTTTTTAGCATAATGGCATACCAATCTTTTTGTTGGAACACTTGATCGACAACAAAACCTTGTTCTTCCATCGCCGTAAGAACCATTTCTTTCTTCTCTTCAATGATTCCAGAAACGATCAACGTCCCAGTTTGTTTTAGTAAACGCCACGCATCAGGAATCATCAACAAAATGATATCTGCCAAAATATTAGCTACGATCACATCGCTCTCGCTCTCGATGCCTTTTAATAGGTCATTGGCTGACACATGCACATCTTTTGCTACTTCATTTAGGTCCATATTTTCTTTTGCTGAACGTACTGCCACTTCATCGAGATCATACGCATAGACTTCTTTTGCCCCTAAATGCTTCGCCGCAATACTCAACACTCCGGAACCAGTACCGACATCTAAAAGCGTTTCTCCACCTCGCAAGGTCGACTCCAGTGCTTGTAATGTCAAAGAAGTCGTTGGATGCGTACCTGTTCCAAACGCCATCCCTGGGTCTAATGTAATGATTTTTTCTAATGGATCAGTCGTTTGATAACTTTCCCAACTTGGTACGACAGTTAGTAGACGTGTGATCCGAACCGGATGATAATATTTTTTCCAAGCCGTTGCCCAATTGCTTTCTTCGACTTCACTCACCGTCACAATGTTCTTACCGATCGCTAATCCAAATTCGGGTAATTTTGTCACACGTTCTTTGATAAAGGGTAAAATTTCCGGTAAAAAGATCGTTTCAGGGAAATAAGCCATCACGATGGCACCCTCTTCAATCGTTGTAAAATCTTCTTTTGTCAGGATTTCTCCATAAGGATCAGATTTAAAATTTTCGACGTCCAATGAATCTTCGATCGCGACACCACTCGCTCCTGCTTCCATTAAAATATTTGCGACTGCTTCAACCGCTTCACTCGCCGTTTCGATTTTGACTTCATTCCATTTCATATACGTTGCTCCTTAATAGCTGGGATAGGGTAGATATACATCTTTTTCATTTTGTTGTTTTTCTTCGACTAAACGTGTGAACACATGGTTGTCCCATTTCAATTCAAAGACAGCTGTTTCGTCTTCTGCATCTAAAAAATCTAAAAGATCACTTTGACCTTGTGCTAATACATCATTCAAGTAGTCAATCAGTGCATCGGCTACAGAACTCGCTAACCCTTTCTTTCCTTCATAAGGGATCACTGCCAGATAATCTTGCTCATCAAATATAGATTTTTCTGGGTTGAATAATAAGACACCATCTTCAAATTCAATGATTTCTTCTTCCGAGACAACACCTTGGGCATCATCTAATTCAAAATGTGCCTGATTTTCTGCAAATAAACGTACCACGATCTCAATCGTATGGTTTTTTGTGTCCCAATCTAACGCCACATCATAGTCTGTGATCTTCTTTTCAATGGCTGTATCAAGGTAATCCAATATTGTTGTTTTCTTCATTTTGTTTCCTCCAACCCCAGTCTTCATCGACTTGGTTCTTTTTTTGTAATGAAAGATACGGATTTCCAGCAACGACAAAACGCAATGGTTTTTCCGTCCATTCTCCTTTATTCGGTATACCGATTCTAGGCAACGCCAATATTTTTTTTGGTAGCCGTTTTTTCTCAAAAACCAAACGCAACGAACTATCACGAATCGACTGTCCATATAAATCTGGTGATAGACCTAAGGCTGCCACTAATTTCCCTGGACCATTACTAATATCAGGACCCGCCTTCCCTTTGCGATTCAGGCTCATTTGCTCAATCCCCTCCACAGGCTCAATGGCACGGATCATCACTCCTTGTGGTACTCCTTCAGGTTGTGTGATGATATTTAAAATCAAGTGGGTGTGCATCGTGTAGAGATAGATCGTTCCTGGTTCTTCATACATTGCACGCACTCGAGGCGTACGCCGCATACCATAACTGTGAGCAGCCAGATCTTCCGGACCTAAGTAAGCTTCTGCATCTACGATATAGCCCCCTAAGCGCCCATTTGGTGTTTCATATTCCAGATACATTCCTAGTAAATCTTTTGCCACTTCTGCCGTTGTTTTATTTAATAAAAGTTCATCTAATTGTTTTTGATTTGTCATTTGCTTCACCACCTTTATCATACACAATATTAGGCAAAGAAGCTATGAAAAAAGCGGGTCAACGAGTTGGCGATTACCATTGCTGAACTAGAGAAACCTATTTCTAGCTTCTCGCCCTATTCTGACTATTCCTCCGCCTTTTGCGCCCCTTTATCCTATGAGATATGTTATAATAAACGAACGAATAATCTAAAGGAGGCAGACTGATGCAACAACCATTAGCCTATCGGATGCGTCCGAAAAATATCGATGAAGTCGTTGGCCAACGCCATTTAGTTGGTGAAGGTAAAATCATTCGCCGAATGGTTGATGCAGAAATGTTATCTTCCATGATTTTATATGGACCACCCGGCACAGGAAAGACAAGTATCGCTAGTGCCATTGCTGGCTCAACTAATTTTGCCTTTCGGATGTTGAATGCCGCGACCGATTCTAAAAAAGATCTACAAGTTGTCGCCGAAGAAGCTAGAATGAGCGGTACTGTGATTCTTTTACTTGATGAAGTCCATCGATTAGATAAAACAAAGCAAGATTTTTTACTTCCGCATTTAGAAAACGGTCGTATCATCTTGATTGGGGCAACCACTGAAAATCCTTATATCACGATTAATCCAGCAATCCGTAGTCGGACACAGATCTTTGAGGTAAAACCGTTAGACGAAGAAGATATCCAATTAGCAATTCATCGTGCATTGTCCGATAAAGAAAATGGCTTAGGAGAATCATCGATTAAAATAGATGAAAATGCCTTGCTTCATCTATCTCGTGCCACTAACGGTGATTTGAGAAGCGCACTTAATGGCTTGGAACTTGCTGTACGTTCCACTAAAAAACAAGAAGACGGTACAATTCATCTCACCCTCGCGATTATCGAAGAGTGTATCCAGCGAAAAGCATTGACGCATGATAAAAATGGGGATGCTCACTATGATGTGATCTCCGCATTTCAAAAATCCATTCGTGGGAGCGACGTGGATGCTGCATTACATTACTTGGCGCGTTTAGTCGAAGCTGGGGATTTAGCAAGTATTTGTCGTCGCCTGATGGTGATTGGCTACGAAGATATTGGCTTAGGCAACCCTGCTGCTGCGGCTCGAACAGTCAACGCTGTGCTAGCTGCCGAACGTTTAGGTCTACCAGAAGGTCGTATCCCTTTAGCTGATGCAGTCGTCGATCTTTGCCTTTCACCAAAATCCAATTCTGCCTATACCGCATTAGATACAGCCATTGCAGACATAAGAGCAGGAAAGGCAGGCGAAGTTCCTGATCACTTAAAAGATAGCCATTATCAAGGGGCCAAGTCATTGAATCGAGGTGTAGACTATCAATATCCTCATAGCTACGAAAATGCTTGGGTCGATCAACAATATCTACCTGATAAACTGAAACATACACAGTATTATCAACCTAAAAATACTGGGAAGTACGAACAAGCCTTAGGACAGCAATATCAGCGCATTAAAGAATGGCAGAAAAAAACACAATAACCACCGTCATTGAAAGCGTTCAAAATTATTGAGCGCCCACATTGCTCTTTTTAAATCCATGTGCTACTATAGAAGTGGGAAATCTGTGATGTTCGAATTGTCCTCTTTGTGTGTTGACCGAACATTTTTATTGATATCTTGGGACCTGTCTTGTGTCACAGCTGGTAACATGCCTTATCATTTGGTAGTTCGATGCGACGACCATGGGACCCACCTGCTTGAATTCGCGGGATCAATACTACAGGACAAACAACGGCATTAACGGAGATTACCATTTTTTTACCTATTAAGAGGCAGTACCGATTTATCGGTGCTGCCTCTTTTATGGTATGATTGGTTTTAGAAAAAGTAGGAGTGGATACAATGATTCGTTTATTGATGGCGATTGCCGCCTTATTGCTATTATTTGTCAGTTATTACTTATTTAAAAAACAAACGATTTTTTTCGTTCTTATCGAACAGAATAAAAAGAATCAAGATTTTCTAAGTATTTTCGGTTCGATCTACGCATTTTTAGGACTTCTAGGACTCGTTGTCGTAGCAATCAATCATCGTTTTTTTGCATTACTTTATTTAGTCATCGTAATTGCTGTTGCCTCTGTCTTCAGCATCGGTTTTGCCAAAAAAATGACGAAACCTGACAGTAAATAATTCTCATTTCTTTGAATTTGCTTTACAATAGAATTGTAAACCAAGTATCTTTTTTGAAGGAGTGTATGCTGATGTTACAACAATATAGAAAAATCATGGTTGCGGTCGACGGTTCTGAAGAAGCCGAATTAGCGTTTAAAAAAGCAGTAAACGTTGCTTTAAGAAATAACAGCGAGCTTTTATTAGCTCATGTCATTGACACACGATCTTTCCAAACTGTTTCATCCTTTGATGGCATGTTGGCAGAACAAGCAACAGAAATGGCCAAGCAAACACTAGCCGATTATGAGATGAAAGCTAAAAAAGCTGGATTACATCAAGTGACAACTGTGGTAGAATACGGTTCTCCAAAGCATATCATTGCTAAAGAAATCCCTGAAGACCATGAAGTGGACTTGATCCTTTTAGGTGCAACTGGACTCAACGCAGTCGAACGTCTATTTATCGGTTCTGTTTCAGAATACGTTATTCGCAATGCAGCATGTGATGTTCTAGTCGTACGTACAAACTTAGAAAATCAATTACCAAAAAAAGAAGATAAGTAATTATTTCATAAAAAGCATTGAGAAATAAAAATTTCTCAATGCTTTTTATTAGTTAGACTCTGTCTTTGAACGTAGCATGAGCAATCTTTCTTTGCTATCTACTGTGCCTTCTGTAACAAGAGTAATTGATTCATACGATAAAGAATTGGTAATAATCACCATTACCGTATCATCATAGCCGGCTTGCTTGAGCTTTTGCTGATCAAATCTTCCCAACAACTGGCCTTTCTTTACCTTATCTCCTACCTGAAATTCTGTCGAAAACCCTTGACCATTTAATTCAACTGTATCAATACCGATATGGATCAAAATTTCTCCACCAGCATCTGTTTTCAACCCATAGGCATGTTTCGATTCATAAACAACAGTCAGTTCACCATCGGCTGGAGCAAATAAAAGTCCTTCCGTTGGTCTGATTGCTATTCCTTTCCCCATCATTTCTTGAGAAAACACAGGGTCATTTACTGCTTGCAGTGATATCAGTTCACCAGAAACAGGAGCGACGATTACTTCTTCTATCACACGTTCCTCCTCTTCTTTTGCATCACTCGGTACATCTGCTGTTTCCGGTTCTTCACTAGCAAGTAGGTATGCATGTTTTTTCCCATAAAGATATGTTGTAGTGAAACCAACGAGTAAACTGATCAGGATACCTATCATGAAAAAAGGAATCTGATTAGGCGTAATTGAAATAAAGCCGATGACGCTGGCGGGACCTAAAGCAATAGCAAGTACATGGAAAAAACCGATGAACATGGAGGAAATCCCGGCAGCAATCATTCCACAAATAAATGGAAACTTTAATTTTAGATTGACACCAAAAATTGCTGGCTCTGTAATTCCTAGTAAAGCAGAGATGCTAGCAGAAGTTGCTAAACTTTTTTGCTTTGTATTTTTAGTCAATAACATGATGGCAAGTGTTGCTGCCCCCTGTCCAACGTTTGCCATTGAAGCAACTGGGAAAATAAATGTTCCTCCCGTTCGAGCCACATCAGCCAATAAAGATGTTTCAATTGCTGGAAAACTTTGATGAAGACCAGTGATCACGATTGGTGAATAGAACAAACCAAAAATCCCTAAACCGATTGCTCCGGTTGTTTGATACAACCAACTCAATCCTGCTGTTAAGCTGTCTCCGACTGTTTGCATCACTGGACCAACCACAACGAATGTCAAAAAACCTGTAATGATAATTGCTAACATCGGTGTAAATGTATAATCAAATGCATTAAGTAAACGTTTATGGAAAAATTTCTCTAAATTCGCCAAAATCCATGAAACAGCTAAAACTGGTAAGACCGATCCTTGGTAACCTGCTTGAGCAATGTTTAACCCAAAAATATTCCAATAAGGCATTGTTCCTTCTGCCACAGCATTTGCTACGCTGTACCCATTGACCAGCTCCGGCATCACCATCGCCATTGCCATTGCTGCTCCTAGATAAGGATTGCCACCAAATCTTCGCGTTGCTGAAAAACCTACTAGGATCGGGAGAAATGCAAATGGAGCAGAAGCCAGTAAATTAATAATGCTAGTCACATCTTTTAAATTAGGATACATCTCAATCACTGATTGTGGTCCGAATAGATCTTGTGCGGTCAAAACATTATTGATTGCCATCAATAACCCACCTGCGACTAAAGCAGGAACAATTGGTACGAATATATCAGACAGTACTTTGATCAAGGACATAAAAGGATTCTGTTTCTTCCCTGATTGTGCTACCGCTTTCAAATCGTCAGTCGATGCTTCTTTTGTACCGGTCAGCTGGATAAGTTCGTCGTAAACATTATTCACATCACCTGCGCCTATAATGATTTGGAATTGATGGTTTGCTTCAAAGGTTCCTTTTACTTCATCAATGGCATCTAGTGCCTTTTGATTCACTTTCGCTTGATCTTTTAATACTAAACGCAAACGAGTTGCACAATGTGCGGCAGCTTGGATATTATTTTCCCCTAGTGCGTCATTGATTTCTTTTGCCACTTTTTTATAATCCACTTTTTGTCCCCCCTATATAATCTAAACATCAATTTTTTGTAACCGTTATCCTAGTTTGAGTATGCCACGACACTTCATAATTGTCAAACGTTTATCAAAAATAAAGCTTATATTTTATAATAAATAACTAGAGAGAATGATAAAAAAAACAACAATAATGATATGCGTTTGACATTAATGCTGGTTCGAGCTATTCTATAATAGAATACGTTTACAAGGAGTCGTACTTATGAATAATAATTTTAAATGGACACGTCAACTACGTTATCAAGCTTATCAGGCGTGGCCTCAAGAGTATCAAACACTGTTAAAGGAACAAGTAGCTCATTCTCCTTGGCGTTTGGATTACCACATTCAGCCACCTTCTGGTTTGTTGAACGACCCAAATGGTTTTTCTTTTTTCAACGGCAAATGGCACTTATTTTACCAAGCTTATCCGATGGGCGCTGTTCATGGGTTAAAATCTTGGTACCACTTGACTTCTAAGAATTTAGTCGATTGGCAAGAGGAAGGATTGAAACTTCTACCCAGCACATCATATGATAGTCATGGCGTCTATTCCGGTTCAGCACTTCCGGTTAATGACAAATTATTTTTGGCCTATACAGGCAATGTCCGTGATGAAAATTGGGCACGCACTTCGTATCAGTTGGGTGCATGGATGCAACCTAATGGCGAACTATCCAAATTAACCACCCCACTGATTTCTAAGCCACCTTACGGCTATACACAAGAATTTCGAGATCCTCAAGTGATTTTTTATAAAGACGAATATTTGTTATTGTTGGGTGCACAAAATCAAAATAAACAAGGGGAAATTTTAGTTTACCGTAGTCCCGATCTAGACACTTGGTCTTACGCAGGTCCTTTACAATTTACGCAACAATCGATGGGATTTATGATCGAGTGTCCTAACTTAGTATTCATTGACGGAAAAGCGCTATTGCTCTTTTGTCCACAAGGCTTAGAACAGTCAATTTTGGAGTATCAAAATATATACCCGAATGCTTACATCATCGGAGAAGCCTATGACATCGAAACGAATCAACTTACCCAACCTTCAACCCTTAAAAATCTTGACGAAGGCTTTGATCTTTATGCTACTCAAGCATTCAACGCTCCTGATGGTCGTGCCTTAGCAGTTAGTTGGATCGGGTTGCCTGAAATCAGTTATCCGACTGATCCATTTGGCTGGGCTCATTGTTTAAGTATCGTCAAAGAGTTGACGATTGAAAATGGGACACTCCATCAACGTCCTGTAAAAGAAATGAGTCAATTACGGATTGATCCGCCATGTTCTTTGAATCATTCAGTCTCACAGATAAATACCGAGCAAAATCGCTACGAAATCAACTTAGAGTTTAAAGAAAATCAAAGTGGAAAAATTCATTTATGTAGTGATCCCATGGGAAATAACGGATTGATCCTCTCTTTCGATCGCAGGCATGGTAAAATGAAAATAGATCGTAGCTTATCAGGAGAAGTATTTGCAGAAGATTATGGTGTCACAAGAGAATTTACAATTTCACAAGAACCTTTGTCTTTACAAATCTTTGTTGATATTTCTGTAGTCGAAATCTTTATCAATGACGGTAAACAAACGGCTACTGCCCGAATTTTCCCTTCAAGCGAACAGACCACACTCTTGATCGAATGTGACCATGCCTTCTCAGGAACGCTTTGGAAGTTACGTAAAATGAATGAATAGAGGGTAAGTTAAATGGTTGTTAAATTAACCGATGTAGCCAAAAAGGCTGGAGTCTCACCAACCACTGTATCACGTGTCATCAATAACTACGGCTCATTGAGCCAAAAAACAATCGATAAAGTAAATCAAGCAATGAAAGAATTAAATTATCAACCCAATTCATTGGCTCGTTCTCTTCAAGGAAAAAACACCCAATTGATTGGCTTGATTTTTCCTACAGTTGCCAACCCTTTCTTTGGTGAATTAGTCGAACAATTAGAAAGTAAGCTATTTGATTTAGGATACCGTTCAATATTATGCGATAGTGCAAACAATAAAGAAAAAGAACGAAACTACCTCAACATGTTAGCTGCAAACAAAGTAGATGGTATCCTTGCTGGAGCGCATAATCTGGGTATCCAAGAATACGAAAATATTGAACTACCCATTGTCTCCTTCGACCGCTATTTAGCAGAAGGAATTCCAATTATCAGTAGTGACAATTTACGTGGTGGATACTTAGCTACCGAAAACCTTTATTTAAAAGGTGCCAGAAACATTGCCATCTTAACTGGCTCCCAAGAATCAAATTCACCGACCAATCAACGATTGAATGGATATTTGGCATTTATGGAAGAATTCCAGTTAGAGCCGCACGTGTTTCATTTTCATTCTACTGCCCGCTCAACTGCTTTAAAAAATTTAGAGATCAAACGGATTTTAGAAATGGAAACAATTGATGGTTTATTTTGTACAGACGATTTAACTGCTATTTTAGCCTATAATCTCTGTCAAGAGTTGCATATTAAAATTCCTGAAGAAATAAAAATCATCGGGTATGATGGAACAAAAATAATTCAAAATTATTTCCCACAGCTCTCGACCATCGCACAACCAATTACAGATATTGCTGACATCTTAGTCGACCTAATGCTCCAACGGATCCAAGATCCAGAGAAACCACTTGAATCCAACTATGTGTTGCCAGTGAAATTGATTCAAGGAAGCACGACCTAAAATGATTAGCTATTTGAACACATATGCTTCTTCTATTTCCTTACTACTAGAAGATACATATGTGTTTTTTTGCCAACTATTCTTCGAAAAAATGACTTCTACTTTTATTAGTCTGGTATAAGTTAAGCAAATAACTATATTTTTGATTATTTTATAGTAGTCTTTTGTCATTCCTTTGTTCAAAAAAAAGATGTTGGTATCCATTCCAACATCTTCATTCATTTTGTTATCTTTCTTATTATTCAATTTCCAGGTACGGCACTCAGTTCCCAAGTAAAGGTTGTAGAATACTGACTCGCTTCTGGATTGGAACCTTTTGGAACCGTTAACCCTATACTTTCACCTGCTGTACGTTCATCACCGAAACGATAGATCCAAGTACCCGTTCCTTCATTATTCTGCGCCCATAATAACAGACGTTTCACTCCAGGTATCAATTCATGGGGCTCCGTTTGTTGCAAACTAGGGGCTATTCCTCCTTGTGCTGTCATCAAACTTTGATTTCTAAAGTACACGCTTGCTCCATTCAATTCTTTACCTTCTTTGTTTTTAAATTGATCATTCTGTGTGACTGTCAATTGCCAACCATTTCTTTGAGTCGTTGAACGTCGATCACTGATTTGGATAAAGTTAGGGCGTTCTTCCTGATTTTCCGTATCATCAGCCGACAGCAAACGTTGAGGTTGAGCATAATAGGTTTCTTCATCAACCGCTATTCCATTTTTTCCAAAATCAAATTGAGAGACAAAATCGATACTGACAAAACCTTGTTTTTCTGGAATATTGGGTGGATTCTCAGGGGTGATTGGCGTAACACTATCAATTGGATCTAACGGATCAAGATCCTTGATTCCTTCTACGATTGTTTCAGCTAAATCAGATTTTCCGTTTAAAAAAGCATACGCCTTTACTATGTTATTTTTAGTAAAGTACGACCCAAAAGGTAACTGAAACGCATAGTCTCCATTCTCGTCTGCTTGAATATGGTACTTTTCCTCTTCTGCATAATTTGCTGAATCAATGGTTGGTTCTGGTATCGCTGGATCACCATCAAAACGTATGACACTATGAGGAGTCGCTTTTCCTCGGATAATTTTAGAATTTTCCAGCGAAGGATCTTCCGATAGAGTCTCCATGGATACTTCCACATCAGGAATATATTCAAATAAGATACGTTGAGCACGAGTTGTAAAATTTGTTCTAAAACTATCTTCTATATTCTGTGAAATTGAAGAGACATTGTTGATTGTCGGTAGGGTTCCTGCATAATTGATTTTCAAATTAAAGATAGGTGTCCAGCTAAAATCTGGTTCCTCACTTAAATTCCCATGTTGCCATTGTTTGACTGATTGAATATCGACGTCTAAAAGCCCTGTACTTCCTGAGATACTAATCAATCCATTCGTTGGTAGTAGTCCCAGAATCGATCTTGTTCTTTCTAAATTTATTTTTCTAGCATCTGCGAAAGAAAACGTAGATGCTGCGCTTGTAAATGTCATTAAACTATGAGTTGATGCAGTACTATCTGATTTAATGTCTAAGATACCTTCCTTATCAACTGTGAAGGTTGCAGCACCAGCTACATGTATAACGCTAGCCGTTGAATTCCCTTGATCGGACGCAGATATTTCTAACTTGCTTTTTTTGCCAACATTTAATGAACTTTGCGCTGCCATAAATATTATATTAGATGAAGAATTATTAGCATTATTAGTTCTTCCGCTTGCATTAATAATAACTTCACTTTCTTCCAATAAATCAACTTGAGAACCTGATCCTGTCAAAGTAATTGCTGGAGAATTGACTCGTGGATTAAGAATAATCTCAGAACGTTTTCCGATAGTCAAGTTACCATTGGCAATCATTATATTCGCACCATTTGCTTCGCCACCTGTACCAGATGCCGTTACTTCCATTTTTACATCGTCTCCAATAGTCATTTTACCAGTGTTATAATATAGCATAATATTTCCCGAACTTATTGTAGAAAGTTCAACAGTCGATCCATCTAAAATCTCAAGTTGGTTGACTTCCATATTAGCTTGGAAAATATGATTGATGTTTTGAACTCAACCAGACCTCGAAGTGTATGTCACTACTTGGTGAGATGTTACATGACCTGATAAGATAACTGGTGTTGACAAAGAATGAATCAACTGATTACCGGCATTTGTCAAATTATGGTATCGCATTCTTGACTGACTCTGAAATGGCCCACTCAAATTGGTGAAATTCATCGCTCCATAGTAATTCCCATGAACAATATCAATATTTTGAAATGTTATATCCCACGGGGTATTAGCATTGAAAGTACTGTTAACATATCCTACAGCTACGGCCCGAAAATCAATCTGATGATCATTTCCTTCAATTACTAATTTACGAGATATTTGAGAGGCATTGATCCATATATATACAGCACCCCCATTTGGATTTGATGTTGCACTGTTCCCTTGTACACCCGTAAGTCCTGCAGTTGGGTTATCTGTAGATTCAAAGTCATTAATCACATTGATATAGTTGATTGTTGGATCAACTAATGCCAACATAAATTCCTGCCAATTCGAAACATCTCGATGATTGATTTCATCTAAAGGTGTGATTGGATCTCTAAGCGTTGTTTCACTTGTGTTCGTTTCATCCTTTTGGCTATCCTCTATTCTATCAGTTTCTGGCATTGTTTCTTCCGCATTTGCAACCTGAGACACATCAATTTCTTCATCTTCAACTATATTCTCTTCAGTTACAGCCTCGTTTTCGTCTGTAGCACTTACTGCCTTCTCTTCTTTGATTATTTCGATTTTTATTCTTTCTGTACCTATCTGAACTTCATAATTTCCCTTATCCTCAAAACGTAAAGGAAGTGCAATCCTAATCCCTGCCACTTCAGATTTGATCATCCACTTATTGGTATCGTGGGCTTTTTCAACTTCCACATCCGCAGGGAGTACTTCTTTTACAATCATTGCTTCTTCAGGCAATATCATTTCAACAGATTGAACAGAATCACTTAAGATAAACGATACGATGACCGTTTCTCCTACATAGCCAGTCTTACTTGTTTCAGCTAATTGAACATATCCTCCTAAATCAGATGATTGAACTTCAGGAATCAACGACCTCCCTAATTCACCTTGATTTCCAATCGATTCTCTATTATCCAAGGCATAGATCGTAGGTAAAAAGAAAGAAGTGATTGTTGGGCAAACAATCTGTAAACCTATCGTCCCTATCATGATAGGGATTAACCATTTTGAAAAAATACGTTTCATTTTGATGCCTCTCTTCTCATCTTATTTTTTCTTATTTTTGATTGCGAGTCTTCCAACGATAATTAGTAATAGCATAAAAAGACAAAGGGTTGTGATCAACCACCAATTAATACTCGTATCAATCGTAACATCTTGTTTATTCAATGCTCTGGCTTCGTCCGCATCAATGGTAAATTTTCTTTCCCATTGCCATTCTTCTTCTCCTGAACGTGCCGTCATTTTCAACAAATACTCACCACTGCGAAAACGATCGCCTTCTAAGGAGATTGGAAAGTTGAAATTAGAATTTGGTGCCATTTGCATCTGCTCTTGATGTGCTTGATAAAGTACTTGTTCCTCGCCTTCTCTATGGATCGTCGCTTCAACCTCTAGACGATTCACAAATGATGGGGTGAAATTTTGAAGATTTGCACTAATCACATTTCGATAATTTAATTGGTCAGCAAATACATCTAGTAGTTCTAAATCAGGTTTTACAGACGCACGATCATTACTCACTACTACCCCTACAACATAAGCAAATTCATTTTTAATAGCCACACCTTCTTCCTCGGTTGTTTCCTCTTCAGATTCCTCCTGAATTTCAGTAATCCGTAATCCTCCAGCTAAAAATCCTTCGTATTTTTCTTGTGGCATAATCAGTGAAACAGAAATCGTTTTCGTTTCATTTCCAGCTAATTCAATTGGTTCTTCCGGTACTTCAATCAAATCTGCCAAAGAATAAAACAACGTTGGATCTGCCTCTTCTGCATCTCTTCCATATTCAACCACACCCATCACGTTCGTTAGCGCGGTGTGAGCAGTTATCTGGATTTTTTTCGCTTGCTCATTCGCATTTTGTAGTCTTAGAGTTAAGTTTTCCGTACTTCCTGGTTCTATATTTAAATTAAAATAGCTTTCATTTCCCTCAACTTGGCTTTCTGGAAATTCAGGACTCACATAAAAATTTAACGTATCGTCGTTAGCATAGACAAACACATTAGATATGAGAGAAAACAAAAACAACAGTACTAGTCCAGAAAAGCAATAATTTTTCTTTACGGTATATGTATGTATTTTTTTCATCGATAGACACTCCTTTTATTAATACGTAGTGCCACAAAGCGTGGCACTACAAGTTTTTTTATTTAAGCACTTTCACCTGCGTCTTCACCTGGTGTCGTCGTTAATTCCCAAGTCAGTGTCGCTCTATAGGTAGTTGCATCTTTTGCCGTAGATCCAGGGACAGATAACTGAATCGCGTCATTTGTCACTACATTATTTCCTTCAGCTGCAAATTGTGCATTTAAGTCTGCTTGCTCCCCCCAAACTACGGAAGAAGCACCTGCTCCTTGTCCTTCAGCGGCAGTCATTACAGGTACTGCACCTTCATTTGGTATTAATTTCAGGTTGTTTGCATGTGCAGATGGTGCATTTTCTTGATTAATTCCTTCATATTGGATACGTGGAGCAATCAATTCAATTTCAGCACCTGTTAATACATTATTTTGTGTGTTAGATGTAAAATCACTTAAACTCACCTCCAGATCCCAACCTGCATTTGTTCCACGTACATCTTGTACTTGAGCAAAACTTACATAAGGAACTTCTGTTGGACCATCTTCTTCTGGATTCGCTAAAGTCGCCATTTCAGCAACCATGTTATATGTTCTATCCTCATTTGAGATGATTTGTGCTCCAAAGTCCATTGTTACAGCTCGCATGATCGATAATGGTCCTGTCGTACCGGGAATTTCTGGAGAAATTTCAACGTCCGGTTCTGAAACTGGCGGGATAACCACCAATTCTTCCTCTGTATTAGGTTCGAAAGTAATTTGCCCTTCTGTTGTCACTTGTCTGGTTTCCTCTGCAAAAACAGTCATACCTCCAGAGAAAATTGTTGATGATAAAACTGCAATTGTAGCTAATCTAATCATTTTCATTAAAAAAACTCCTCTACTTTCTTTTTTTCTTATATAACCAAAGGATAAATAACAAAAGTACTCCTAGAAGAAACAATAAATGACTCTTGTTTGCATTGGTTTTCGGAAAATTTCTATGGTTATTGGATATATTTGGATCTGGTCTGGCAATTCTAATGGGTGCATTTGGTTCATCGGTGGTAGTATCAGGCGGTGGATCAGGTAAACCTATGGGTACATATACACCGGTAAACCCAATTGAGCCTTCTGTTTCAAATGGGCGAACCTCACGACCGGATACTTCCGTTATGACAAAAAATTGAAACAGTAACATACTGATTAGAAGAATGTAGTTCTTCTTACGATTCATATCCCTCCCCCTCAAGCTTATTACTCACTTTTATTTCAAGAAATATGCATTTTTACGTGTAGAAAATAGAAAACTACACTTGAATCGTAAATCGCACATCTCATTGCTTTAAATTTACTGTAAAAAAAAAATTATTCTAAATCACATCTGGCATTACATCCAGCAAAAATTGACTTAGAATAATTCTTTTTTTGTAGTAAATAATTAGGCAGGATAAGCGGAAATATCGCTTATCTCATTGCGATATTGTATATTAATAGAAATAATCGTATGAAAAGGAGTTTTTTTTTTGAAAGAGTTTCAATTGAATTTCATCATGAATAAGCAAACTGTTCGTATCTTGAGGATACTGAATAAATTTGAACATCACGCTTCAACAACTTTAAATAACCTTTCCGAAGTTCTTAATATCCCTACCCGCACGATCATAAAAGATATTCAAGAAATAAAAAATATTTTCAATGAATCAATTGATCTATCCACCTCTCCAAGTGGCTATCATTTTAACGTTTCTGATGATTATCGTTATAAGGAAATTAAGCAATCTTTATTACAAAATGAACCTTTATTTATCATGATAGAAAATATTTTTTTTGGTCACCTTTACAATGTACCTGAATTATCAGATCAGTTACATTTGTCCGAAAGCACCTTGCTAAGATATATATATAAAGCCCAATCTTTTCTCTCTGAATTTCAAATAAAATTAAAAACTTCACCCGTTGATTTTCACGGAAAAGAAATAAATATACGTCATTTTTTCCATAGTTTTTATTCTGACTCGGATATAACTCCCCATACCGTCTTTCCTACGTTAGAAGTCAAAGAAATAACGGCTAAAATAACCGAGAAAATTACGCTTAAAGAATGTGCACCCATTACTTTTGAAAGTTTCAACTATCATTTATATATCACGTTGACTCGTTCTTTTAATGGAAAAACTATTGATAACCTCCCCGATAACCTCGTTATCTTAAATGAAAAAAAGGTACTATTGTACAATGAAATCTTGAAACAAGTGATTTTAGAATACTTTGATAATGATCTAAGTTTGGAAGAAAAACAATATATTTATCTTCTCACTCTATGTAAGCGTTCAGTCTTTGATGAGGAATCAGAACAGATTTTCCAATCCCTCCAACCACAGCCAAAGGAGATTGAAGAATGGACAAAGCAATTTCTTGAACTAGCCTTTGATACCGAACAAGAGAAGTCCATCTGCTCCCTTTATATTCGTTCATTTTTTTTTAGTACTCATTTGAAATATCGTCTTTCCCCTATTTTATTGCAGAATCTCGATGATATCACTTTGTATTCAAAGCAAAAATTCCCTTGTGAATACCAACGAAATGAAGCTTTTATACAACATACATTAGGTGAAACATACGAGTTAACGTTGAAACAAATAGAAGGCGTTTCTATAAGTTTAACACTCCTGAACTATACATTATCTTTAGTTCATGCAAGACCGAGCAAACAAATCGCCTTTCTGTTAGAAGGAAATTCTTACATTCGTGAACTGATTGAAGCGACTGCTATTAATTATTTAGGTACTACTCATCGAGTATACTTTCCTAATAAACATGATACGGATATTGAGAGAATTAAAAAGATAAAATTTGATGTAATCGTGACAAATTATAGTGAGTATTTAATTTCAACCCTTACTGGTAAAACAACGCTTCTTTTTGATACGATCCCAACAGCAGAGAATTGGAATGAATTATTCACTTTGATCGATCCAAACGCAACGAAGCTTTATTCTCTAAAAGATGCACGAAGATAATCATTTGTTTGGACAGATTTTATATAAAACCTGTTTAGGTAATTTTAATAAGAGGGATCATTTCCAAAAAGAATACAGCCATTGGAAATGATTCGTTTTATATTACACTTATGTTATTTACTACAATGGGTAGAATTGTCATATAATTTTAATTATTACGAACATGAATCAATTGGCCAAATATTCCTCTAAGATCAATCCTTTTTCAGTTATCTCTGTTGCTGGTTCTACACCTACATATCTGACGTGCCAAGGCTCATACATATATCCAGTATCTTGTTCTCTACCTTCTGGATATCTAATGATATAACCAAAACGATGGGCATTTTTTTCTAACCATTGGCCTTCCGGTGTTTCACCAAATGTTTGATCTAGCTGTTTCGTTACACTTTCAGAGGTTACATCCATCGCTAAACCTGTTTGATGCTCGCTGTGCCCTGGTTGCGCACTGAATCGATCCGCTTCGATTTGACCATAAGTCTGGACATATTCATTGTACAGTTTAGCTTGTGCTTCGTAGGAGCGGAAACCACTGACAGCTAATAAAGTATACCCCGCTTCGTTGGTAGCTGTTTGGAATAGTTTTTCTAACATCTGAGCCGCTTCTCTTCGCATCAGAATCGCTTCGCTCACTTGATAATCCACATTCAATACTTGTGGTACGACTAAGTCGTCTGGCATGTAAGTGGAGGGTAACCCTTTTTCTTTGTTAACTAATACTAAATAAGAAACTACATCACTTAATAGAGTCACGTCTTCTTCATTTTCTGTAGTGCTTTCTAATAACATACTTTCATTTATTTTGTCTTTATTCGCATCTATACGCTCTGTACCTATCTTCGTACACCCAGTCAAAACAATTAATAAACTAACAAAAAAAATATACTTTTCCATATTCTATCTCCTAACCTCAAATAATAGATTTAATTTTTGAATACTCATTTTAAACATATAGTCACTTAGAAAAAGTGCCAATTTTCTGAAAATTCACACCGAAAGTTTACTTTGTCATCCCTTAATAATGTGAATTGTCGTAAACAGTCTTACTACTCCCCAAAGTAGAATTTGTTTGATCATTAGTCCTCTATTATCTATAGATATCGTCTTAAAATCACCCCTCCTCACTTATTTGTTATAAAAAAATTAACTTTTATTAAAAGAATCAGGGATATACCACCCTTAATCTAGTTTTATTGTAACTTTTCGATTTATATATAACAATCATTCTATGCGTGAACTAGTATAAAAAATGACTTTCAACTGTCATTTCCTAAAATCGGAGTTGTAAAATAAATATTCAACTTCGCTCTCATTTTAGAAGGAACTGTTTCTGGAACACTATCTATACGGTTTTAAGGATTGTGGGGAAAATGAACGACCTATACACTCGTATTCCAATAAAAATCCACACAAAAAAGAATAGAGAAATTTATAAAAAGAAAAAACAAACTATTGAACGAATATTTGCAGATGCAAAAGAAAAGCATGGTATGCGTTGGACGAAATATCGAGGTCTTGAAAAAGTCACCACGCACACGGTGCTTACGTTTGCTGCCATGAATTAAAAAAAACAAGCCACATGGCTATGGAAAGCAAAAAAGCCTATGGCTTTTTATTTTAAATTTCTACAAAGACTAACAAAAAGGAGTTGGCAATTAAGCCACTCCTATTTGTCTACAGTCTGAGAGCTGGACAATGTCCAACTCTCTTTTTATAGAAACTTTATATTAATCTGGTTAATTTATTAGTGTCAGCCAAATCACGCGGATAAAAAACTATTACTTCTTTGTTTGAAGTAACTTAACGCAAGCGTTCTACGTCACGTGCAATCATTAATTCTTCATCTGTTGGGATGACTAATACTTTGACTTTTGAGTCTTTTGTTGAGATGTCTAACTCTTCACCACGTAATTTGTTCAATTCTGGATCGATTTCACAACCAAACCATGTCATACCTTTGATCACTTCGTTACGCACATGACCATCATTTTCTCCGATACCTGCAGTAAATACGATTGCGTCAACGCCGTTCATTGTTGTTACATAGCCACCAATATATTTACGGATACGGTCAACAAACACATCATAAGCCAAACGGATTTCTTCTTTATCGTAATTGTTTTCAAGGTCACGCATATCACTAGATAGATTTGTTAACCCTAAAAGACCAGATTTTTTGTTTAAGATATCAACCATTTCATTGATATCGATCGATAATTTTTCCATTAGATAAGGTAAGATCGCTGGATCGATATCACCAGAACGAGTACCCATCGTTACACCTGCTAATGGCGTGAAGCCCATTGATGTATCAACAGATTTACCACCGTCAACAGCAGTAATTGAAGCACCATTTCCTAAATGACAAGTAATGATTTTTAAGTCTTCGATTGGTTTACCTAACATGTCTGCCGCACGTTCAGAAACATAACGGTGACTTGTTCCGTGGAACCCATATTTTCTCACTTTAAAATCTTCATAGTAAGCGATTGGTAAGCTGTACAAGTAATTGTGTTTTGGCATAGTCGCATGGAAAGACGTGTCAAAGACAGCTACACTTTGGATATCTGGCAAAATTTTCTTAAATGCTTTGATTCCCATTAAGTTGGCAGGATTATGCAATGGCGCAAATTCTGCTAATTCTTGGATGCGTGTCATTACTTCTTCATCGATGACTACAGAGTCACCATAAGTTTCTCCACCATGAACGACACGATGTCCGACACCTGTAATTTCATCATACGCGCCTAAGATATTTAATTCGATCAATTGATCCAATAACATTTTCACAGCAACTTCATGATCATCAATATCTAAGATTTGTTCAAATTTTTGGCCTTCACCATATTTGATTGTAAAAATTGAATCATTTAATCCAATTCTTTCAACGATTCCTTTAGCGACTACAGTTTCTTCTGGCATTTGGTATAACTGCCATTTTAAACTTGAACTTCCAGCATTGATTGCAATTGTTTTTGACATGTTACTCTCCTTTTTGGTAAATAGTTATAAGGAAGCTGATTTCCAGTTTTTAAATTCGTTAAAAAACTTCGTCACCTTCTCTGGTTCTTTTAGTGAATCAAGTTTAACAAGCAGTACTTCCTTGGTTTGTTTTGCTTGTTTGCCTTTTTTCTGTAAAATCAAAATACTTTTTTGTGATTGCTTATTTCGGAACAACTCATCCGGCAATTGGATCATACCTTGAAGATAGCCTTCTTCTTTAAACCATTTTTTAATGTACTCGCTTTGCTCTGTCTCCAAGAAATTGCTTGGCATCAAGAATAAACCGAAACCATCTGGCTTGACGTATTTCATTGCCTGTTCCAATAAAAGATGATGAGCATAACTGTGACCTTCTGTCGCGCTTGTCAAAAAGTCTTGCGCTTTTTGATCATTCGGATAAAAGCCGATTGGCAAGTCACTGATAGCGACATCAACTGGTTCGATCAATAATTCTTGTAATCCATCTTGGTGAAAGTATTGAACACTCGCTTGCGCCAACTCACTTGTAGAAGCCGCGACAGAGAGTAGTGTATCATCGATATCCACACCAAAACCTTCTGTATGGTATCCAGCAATGTTTAGGTTTAAAAGAACTGTTAATAACAAATTGCCCATTCCTGCTGAAATATCCAAGACACCGATTTTTCCTTTATGATCAGGGAATAGTTGTTCGATCAAGAAAACAAACAAGAAACCAATACTATCTGGTGTCAATTGATGGTTTGCTTGTAAGTGCTCGGTTTGACTTCCCTTTAACAAAAGCAACTGCGATAAACGACGCCACTCTTCCGGTTCAAATGATAATTCACTCAGTTTTTGATAAAGTTCTGAGATCTGTTGGGTTGTCTTTTCATTTGGTACACCATCTACTACACGTACTTGATAGTTGTCTCTTAAATTTTCGGCATTTTCAACATAAGCTTCTAAAAAAGAAGTTCCCAATGCGTTTTGTAAAAGCTGAATAGCTTCCAGGTTTTGCTCAAACCCTTGTTCCATTTTTTCTGGTAACATCGTGCGCCTCATTTCTAGATATATTATAACAATTATTTTACCTGTTTAATTCTAACGAACAATCACTAAAATTTCAATCGTTTTCATCCTTTTTCTTTGTGAAATAGCGAACATTCAACACCTTCAAAACAGCTGTATTATAGAAAAGAACGGTTATTGCTTTAGAACCTCTTAATCTGTAGTATTTTCTGTATCAATGATTCGCTCTGTAAATTCAAATTGGAAAGGTGAAACAGTTATTACTAGCTCCACTAGGTCCTGTTTGACTGTATACTGGACCGTACCTACATTGTAATCATACTCCCCTTTGCCTTGCTCTTCCAACTGATTGGATTCCATCAGAAACATTTGCTTGATGATCTTTGCTTGGTAATATTTTTTTATGCGTAAATAACTGTCTATTTTTAGACGATAACTTTCAAGTAATCCTTGCATGAAGAATATACATAATAGAAAAAGAGCCAAGCTCGAAAACAACACATTTCCTTTTAACCGCTTATGTTTTTTGCTTTGTCCAAATACCATACTTGTTATCTCCATTCATAAATTCAACATGCAGTAAAATCACTCGATCTTCTTCTTTGAATTGGACATGCTTAACACCTGTCAGCATAGGCTGATGGCCACCAGCAGTTCCACGTTTTCTGATCATTTGCTGATAGCCTTCTATGACGAACGTTTTCTCGTTTTCATAATATAAGCGATTCTCAATGATCGAAATACGTTGACTTGAAGCAAGTTCGTTTTCGAATTGAGCTAAGAAAATTAACCATTCTGTTTGTTCGTCTTTTTGAAAAAATGTATTCAACTTTTCGCTTTGTCGAATAAAGAGACCAAATGATAAAAGAATCGTATTTAGAATAAGTAATGCAATCAGACATTCAATCATTGTAAAAGCAGATACTTTATTTCTTCCGTTCAATGGCGATCACTTCATTTCCATCATTGATTGAAACTTTTCTTATTCTCTGGCTTTGCGTATCGATTACTGTAGTTCCCCGCTCCCACTCTGCTGGTCTTGTCGGCAACTCTCCATATCTACGATAGTTTCTCACGTCTTCATACAATGTCCTCAATAGAAGAATTTCTCGGTCTTTGGTTTGTTCTTGTTGGATCAAGAACAAATTACCAGAACTCATAATATAAATACTCATGGCTGTGATCATTAGCGCGGTTAATGATTCAAGCAGTACAAAGCTAGCTAGATTGGATTCTTTTGATATAACGACCACCTCCTAGTTGGAATTGGTAAATGATTCTTTGTTTCTTTTCTGGCCAATAAAATTCATACGCCTTCAACGAGCTTTCGTTCCCTGTCTTCGCATCATAAGTAATCGGTGCATGACGTTGGATGGTCAAAGCTTCAGGGATCGGCAACACTTGCCACTCCATTGATGAGTAAGGAGGCACCTCAAATAAAAGACTATGACGCTTTGGATCATAATAAAAACGAGTAACTTGTTGATGGATAATAGCACTTTGTTGTACGAGATCGATCCTTTTTTCTAGCTGATCAAAAAAACGATGGATCGATTGTTCTTTTTCTAAAGAATGGAATGAGAGGACAGGAAAGATAAAGAAAGCAAGGGAGACAATCAAGACAATAATCGTTTCTGCTAAAGTGTAAGCTTCGGTGAGGTATTTATTAGTTCTTGCGATACGCATCGGCATGTTCCTGTTTGATGTATCCTTCTCGTAATAGTTCATCAATACTTGGGATCTTTCCATCATTTTGTAATGCGTAAAGTTCACTTTGAGCATCAATCAGTTGCATAACTGCTTCACGACCTTCCTTATTGACATGATCACGATAACGAGAAATATTGGGGATAAATAGTAAAACTAACGCACTAATGACGAGTAAGACGATCAACATTTCAATCAGTGTAAAACCTTTTAGACGAGCCATTCTTTTTCTATTCTTCATTTTAGAACCTCCTCGATATTTCCATATACTGGCAACAAGATAGCCACATAAATCAGCAAAATCAATACAGCAATCCCAAAAAAAAGGACTGGTTGGACCCAGTGCAACCAACGATGGATTTTTTGAAAAAATTCTTTACGTGTCAAATCACTGTAAAACAATAATTCTTTACCTAAATTTCCTTTGGCTTCTCCTTGTAGTACGATTCGACTAAACTCGGTCGTCAAAAAACCGTATTGCTCAAATTGTTGCGCCAAAGGAATACCTAGTTCGAGCCCTTCCATTAATTGATACGCTAAAGACTGAACCAAACTTCCTTCTTTAGTTTCTTTCAAACAGCGAATAATTTGTTTCAAGTCGAGGCCTTCATAAAATAGTTTGCCTATTTCTAGTGCTAGATAAGCTGATTGATAGGAACGATAGATCTTTCCTATCATCCATTGCTTACTTATCCACTCACTTCTCTTGACAACTTCCAACTTTTTCAAGCGAAAAAAAATCATTGAACCACAAAAAATACTACTACCAACGGCACCTAAGAATAGCCAAGGACTTGTTTGAAGCAATCGAATCCCCCAATGTGTCGTGGTGACCATGTCGGTCTGAAGCAATTGTGGCAAGACGAACTCACTTAGACTGACTAAAATGCCGACTAAAAAGACCAACAATACCAGTGGATAGCTGATGACCTTTTTTAAGTCTCTTCGAAATTGTTCAATCAATCGAAATTGTTCAGCGATGCCCTTTAAAGTTTCGACTAAATTTCCATGGACTTCTGCCAGTTCCACCTGTACGAGTTGCTCTTGCTTAAATCCCAATTGCTGAAGGACAAAATGAAAAGATTCGCCAGCTTGAAGATTTCTTTTAGCGAAATGGACATAAACTTGTGGTATCAGTTGCAGTAATTCCAATAAATCAATTGCTTGCTGTAAACTAAAGCCATTCAAGAGTAACTCACCGATCGTTTGGATAAAACGAGTTTGTTGTTTGTGATCCATCTTTTTAAAATGGATAGGATTGCCAAACATTTTTTTGTGCCTCTTCATAGCTAGCTCTCCATTCTTTTCTTTCGATTTCATTGTCAGAAAAACAATAAGACCACAATGCTGTCAGTTGTTCATTAAAATCAGGCAGCAACTCTTGATAGATAACGCCAGACAAACATTCGTCAAATCCATCGTTTCTCGTTAGTTCTTTCATCCTTGCCACAGTCCCCTTGAGATCTCGTGCATGGACGGTAGCAAATACACGATGGCCCGTCAACGCTGCCCGAATCGCTGCATCTGCTGTCTTCTTATCTCTGATTTCACCGACAATCAATAAATCAGGACGATGACGTAAGGCTAGTTTTAATAGCTGATCATAAGTCTGATCGATTTTTTCATTGACTTGTAACTGTAAAAACAATGGCTCTTCAATTTCTACTGGGTCCTCGATCGTGATCACTTGTTCCTCATTCCTACGAGCAAGGTGATACATCAATGACGTTTTACCAGAACCGACCGGTCCACTAAACAAAAACAATCCACGGTTGTTCGTACTCCGCTCAATAACTTGCAAGTCTTTGGGGACAAAACAGCGAAAACTTTTTTCATTCAATGCATAGAGTATCCGGATGACTAAGCTCTCTCTTTGTAAATAATCACCTACGGACGAGAGTCTTAATCTTATCATTCGTTGATCCACTAAATAAGTCAGTGAGCCTAGTTGTGCTTTTCTTCTTTCACCGATATCCATTTGTCCCAGGTACTTAAAACTAGCGATCAATTGTTGTCCAATCTCAAGGGAGATCGATTTTTGGAATGTTCGTCTTTTACCTGTACGAAAATAAACCTTAAAATCTTCTACATATGGCAAAATATAGATATCTTGCACTTTATTTTTAGCTCCTCCATAAATGATCTCATTTGCTAAATCTTTTATCTTCATTTCTTTGCCCTCCAAGAAAATATACGTCTTTTTAAGATGAATCGTTTATTTTTACAAAATTTAATGAAAATCATAGGTTAAATCCGAATTTATGTTATACTAGTAAAAATTTATTTGGGGAGGTTTCAGAGTGGATTCGCACTTAAACAAACACATTGCAGTTGCAGGAAAAAAACAACCCGCTGATTTAGTTATCAAACATGCAAAAATCGTCAACGTCTTTACGAAAACAATCATGGAGGGTGATGTCGCTGTCTGCGACGGAAGAATCGTAGGTATTGGGGAATACGAAGGTACGACTATCTATGATGCAAAAGGACAGTATTTAGTTCCTGGTCTGATCGATGGTCATGTGCATATCGAAAGTTCTCTATTAGCACCTAAAGAGTTTGCGAAAATCTCTCTATTACATGGTGTGACAACAGTAGTAACTGATCCTCACGAAATCGGTAATGTCGCCGGAAATGTGGGCCTTGAATTTATGCTGGCAGATGCAAGAGAGACACCAATGAATATATTCATCATGCTACCTTCATGTGTGCCTGTCACACCATTTGAAACAAGTGGCGCTGTCTTAGATGCAAAAGCACTTGCTCCTTTTCTTGAGTATCCTGAAGTACTTGGTCTAGCTGAAGTAATGAACTATCAGGCAGTCGCTTCAAATGAGCAAACGATTATCGATAAATTACAGCTGATGCATCAAAAGAACAAAAAAATCGATGGCCACGCCGCAGGAATAAACGGAGACGACTTAAACGTTTATTTAACTGCGGGCATTCGAACAGACCACGAAGCAACGACCGCCCAAGAAGCGGAGGAGCGTTTAGCGCTAGGAATGTATTTGATGGTTCGAGAAGGAACCGTAGCAAAAGATCTCCAGGCACTCTTACCTGCTATCACACCAGACAATTCACGTCGCTGTTTATTCGTGACTGATGACAAATTGATCAATGATCTTGTAACAGAAGGTTCCATCGATCATATCGTCCGTGAAGCCATCTTGGCGGGCATGGACCCACTACAAGCCATCCAAATGGCTTCATTGAATGCGGCAGAATGTTTTGGCTTACAACATTTAGGGGCAGTTGCGCCAGGCTATCAGGCAGACTTTTTCTTAACAGATGACTTGAAAAAGTTGCCGATCAATACCGTGTTCTATCAAGGAGAAACGGTTGTGATAGATGGACAGTTGGTCCCTGAAGTTACAAAATTAAAAATTCAGCCAGCGATTGATGCATTACCAAAAATGACAGTTGCACCATTTGGTCCACACTCTTTAGAACTAGCTTTATCTTCATCAACCGCTCATGTCATAGAAATCATTCCAAATAGTTTGTTGACCAACGATTTATTGGAGCAAGTTCAAGTCGATAATGGTTCTTTCACTCCTTCAGTGGCAGATGATCAACTAAAGATTGCTGTCATCGAACGACATCATGCTACAGGAAATATTGGTCTAGGAATTGTAAAAGGATTCCAACTAAAAAGGGGGGCCTTAGCTACTACGGTGGCTCACGATTCACATAATATCGTCGTTGTAGGAACAAATGATGAAGATATGTGCTACGCTGCTGAACAATTAATCCAAAAAGGCGGCGGGATGATTGTTGTAGATCAACAAACTGAATTAGCTTGTTTACCATTACCTATTGGCGGTTTGATGTCACTCGAATCTTATGAAACAGTTAATCAGCAATTACTGAACTTGACTGACCAAGCACATCATTTAGGCGCAAGTGAAGCATTCGATCCATTCTTGACACTTTCATTTTTAACGTTATCAGTTATTCCTGAATTGAAAATCACTGATATGGGGCTCTTCTCTTTTTCAAAATTTGACTTGATTCCCGTCTGTGATCAACAAGACTAAAAAAATAAAAAAGAAGAGACAAGAACTTACAGTTCCTACTCTCTTCTTTTTTCTATTTGGTTTTGTCCACAAACTGTGCTTCCACACGATAGATCCGTTGTCCTCGAGAAGAAAACTTCTCTTCATATTCTGTCATGATATTGTCTTCAAAATCACTTTGATGTAAATCAAGCCAGACTTTTTTTAGACGCATCCCGTATTGTGAAAAACTAGCCAACGAATATTCAAACAATCCTTGATTATCTGTTTTGAAATGAATTTCGCCATTTGGTTTTAGGATCTCTTCGTCAACAGCTAAAAATGTACGATACGTCAAGCGCCGTTTTTCATGTCTCTTTTTAGGCCATGGATCTGAAAAATTCAAATAAATCTGATCGATCTCATTCTCTGAAAAGTACTCAGTCAAAGCAGAACCGTCCACGTGCAATAATCTTAAATTAGGTAATGGTTCCTCCAATACTTTATCTAAAGCAATAGACACGACACTTACTTGCATTTCGATCCCAATATAATTGATTTCTGGATGAGCTTTGGCCATCCCAGTAATAAACTGTCCTTTTCCCATGCCGATCTCAATATGGATTGGTTGATCATTGCCAAATAATTCTTTCCATTTTCCACGCCATTTTGTTGGCTCACTGATGACGATCTCTGGATGAGCGGCTAGCATTTCTGCTGCATTTGGTCGGTTGCGAACACGCATCTTTTTCTTCCTCTCTATTCCTATAAAAGATTGTTCCTTGTATTTCACTGAATTTATTGTAAACCGCTATTGGTATTACCCCTAAAAATAAAAAAATCAACTGAATATCCGAGCTTAACCACTAAAAATTCGTTTGAGTTGTAAAATCTCTTCATTCATTCGTCGATAATCTTCACGTTTGCAGTAGCGTGTGATTTCTTGTAATAGGTTCATCACCGCATACCAATGTAGTTTTTCTAAAATTTCATCTGTTGGTCGGATACCGTAGCTGATCAACCACTGATTCCAACTAGACAATGGCACGTAATTTCCTAAAATAGTCGCGATATCTACCGCTGGATCAGCGAACATGATTGAATCCCAATCAACTAAATATAAATAATTTTTACAGACTAACCAATTCCGATGATTGACATCTCCATGCACGACCGCTAATTTTTCCTTGTCTACCGAAGGAACTTGTTGGCACAAATAGCGATAAACGAGTTGTAAAAATTGATTGTTTTTTAAGCTGTCCGGCAAATCTTGTTCATAATATTGCAGCATTTTCTGGGGTGTCAATACTCTACCACCAATTCGAGAAAGCATGGTTTTTAAAGACGTTGAATGATGTAGATGATAAAGTACATCAATGACATCATTTCTTTGGCCAATCTCACTAGGCGTCAACAAGCGGCCTTCCAGCCATTCTTGTGCGGTCAAGGTATCGCCATCTCCTGTTCGCTTAGTCCACACTAATTTAGGCGTAATGCCTTCACGAGAGAGTGCAGCGAGCATTGGCGTTGTGTTCCTCTTGATAAAAACTTTGTCTTTATCACGCATGCCTATGTATGTTTTTCCTGTGTCACCTTTGATGGGGCGTAACCGCCACTCTTGGTCTAACTGAAACTCCATCGCGCATTCTCCCGTCCTCTACTATATGTTTGCAGTATCTATTATTCTAGTCGCCCAAGTCTTGAACGTCAAGCACATATACGTTCTTTTTCTATGTTTTGCCTTCTAAAAAACCAACTTTTATCAAAATAAAAAAAGTCCCTAGTGATTTCTTCCTATTAATAAGGTTTAATACATCCTTTTTTGACCATGGAAAAAAATAGGAAAGTTCGAAAAAACATAAAGTAATTTCGGACTTCCCCACAATTCTTGTGATCTATTCTCGTAAAATAATAAAATTTTTCTGCTTGATTTCTCAAGGCTACTCCGCAACCTTCTTGAGCCGCGATGGCACGTACCATTTGATCAAGAGTCCGTTGACAACAAGATAGACCAAGATAGGTAGCCATCTCTCATTTCCATCAAGAACAACAGCAGCGATCACTCCAAATAAAACAGCAACAAAAGTCAATAACCACGTCAAAAGACGTTGGAGTGCTCCACTTTTTTGACTCTGTGGGATAGGATACAATTGGACCAAGATCATATAGCGAAACTGACTGTATAACGGTAATAACTGAAAGCCAATCAAATATAGAAATAATGAGCCAATACCTAAAGTAAAGTATAGATCGTTGATTCCGGCGATAATGATCGAGCCAATCACTGTCAAACGTACGTACAAACCAATAAAGTCTGACCCTCTAGCAAAACGTCGAACAAATAAATAAAAATACGTGTTTTTCGTTTCTTTCTTGATTCCTCGTAACACCGGATCAAGATAACGGCGCCTTTTGACTTTCGCGGTGATCTCCGGCACATCTGTAAACAAATTGATGAACTGATAGATTTGGTGCAAACGTTGTTTTTCTAATTGGATCATTTTTTCCCAGTCCAAATGAGCGGACAGTTTTTTCCATAAGAACCCATAATAGATCCCAGCTTGAACAGATGAAAGAATCAAGCCCAACCAAATATTCCCATAAAAAGAAAGAAGTAAGATCCCAAATGACGAGACCCACCAACCATATTTAAACAGGTTTTTACGTGTTTCTTCCATACGATAAAAATCTACTCGCTTCACTTGTAAATGACTAGACTTCAAACTCCATAGTATAAGTAGATAAACAAAAAATAGCGAAAATGGTTGTTGCGTTGAAACCACAACTAACGGCATCGCAAATCCACACACTAATCCTAGAAAAACCATAGGAAAAATACAAGAATAACGAAAAGCTCGTTGCAAATAGCCTTTCATTTCTTTTTCTTTCGGTAAAAGAAAAACTAAATCTGCCGGCTCCGCAAAAGTCGCGATTTTCCCAACGATCAAGCAAATCATCCAAATCAATGAGACGATGATACCTCCCATCGAAAAAGGAGCTTCAAGTGTTTTTAGCCAGTTAGAATAATAAAGGCCTAGACCCCCAATCAAAAATAAACAGACTAATACAAAATGGTCGTTGAATACATAGCGTAAATATTTCATCATTTTTTTATGATGTTTTGCTAGTCTTTTTTGAAAAAAATCATTCATAACCTTGCTCCTTCGTCAATGCGATGTAGATTTCATCTAGGGATGCTTCCGGCATTCGAAAAGCAGTTTGCAACTCTGCTAACGTGCCATCTGCTCTGATTTCTCCTTCATGAAGAACAACAAAACGGTCACAATATTTTTCAGCAGTGGCTAAAATATGCGTAGACATCAAAATACCCGATCCTTCATTTTTCATCTCGACCATTAATTCCAACAAAGCATTGATTGCCAACGGATCTAGCCCTAGAAAAGGTTCGTCAATGATATACAAAGATGGTTCAATCAAAAAAGCACACAAAATCATGACTTTTTGTTTCATCCCTTTTGAAAAATTCGCTGGAAACCACTCTAACCGATTGGACAATCGAAACGTGTGTAACAACTTTTCTGCCCGTTTCATTGCAATATCCATTGGAATGTTATAAGCCATCGCCGTTACTTCAATGTGTTCTTTTAACGTAAGTTCTTCATACAATGAAGGTGTTTCTGGAATATAACCAATTTGTTTACGATAATTTTCTACATCCTTTTTAAGGGATAATTGATTGATCTCGATTTTGCCTTTCGTTGGTTCAAGCAAACCGATAATATGTTTGATCGTTGTACTTTTTCCTGCTCCATTCAAACCAATCAACCCAACCATTTCTCCAGGTTGAACGTTAAAACTGATATCTTTCAAAACAGGTAAATGACCATAGCCACCTGTAACATGTTCGATTTTTAAACTCATATTTCTTCCTCCGTTATTATATTGTCTTCATTATACCACGAAGCAAATCACGTCCAATTATTTTTTACGTGCATTCTCACGAACTTATGTTAAAGTTGAGGTAACGAAATTTGAATAGAAGAAAGGTGTTTTTATATGGACAATTGTATTTTTTGTAAAATCATCAATCAAGAGATCCCTAGCTATAAAATCTATGAAGACGAGAAAATCTATGCGTTCTTAGATATCTCTCAATCAACTAAAGGACACACATTGATCATTCCTAAAGAACACGTAACTGATATCTTTGATTACAACGAGGAATTAGCCAGTGATGTCTTTGCCCGTATCCCAAAAATCGCTCGTTCCATCGAAAAAGCATTTCCCGAAATGGAAGGTTTAAATATTATCAATAATAATCGAGAACTAGCCTATCAAACTGTATTTCATTCCCATATCCATTTAATCCCGCGTTATAGTAAACAAGATGACTTCTCCATTCACTTTGGAAACCATCAAGCAAATTATACAACGGAAGAAATGACTGCTATCCAAGAAAAAATCAAAGAGCAGGTGACGATTCATGGTTAAAAATTTTCTAAAAGGATTAGTATTCGGTGCTGTTACCGGTGCAGCAGCAGGATTATTATTTGCACCACGTAGTGGAAATGAGACCAGAGAGAAATTGATTGCAGAATTAGATGAAGCAACTGAATTAACTAACGAATTAAATAACAGTTTAAATCATTTTAAACACGCGTTATCTGAAACAAAAAGAACAGCTGAAACTGTTATCCCATCTTTTCAAGAATCAATCGAAAAAGACCTTGAAAATTTCAAATTCCAAGCAGAACCACGAGTGACACAAATCCAAGAACAAGTAGAAAAACTTTCGGCACATTTACCTGAAAGCTTGACAGACGTGCAATAATGATCAAAAATCAAGCGCTTTTGATAACTATATGTCTTTTTCATGTACCTAGATGTATGGAATGTGACAAAAATTTGAATTTTGTTTGAAACTATCAGTCAGAACGTTTTTATTCGCTCATAGATATGGTATAGTAATATTTGTGAAAACCAATAATAAATTACAGGAGTGCAAAACTTAAATGAAAAAGAAAAAAATAATTTTAGCTGCGACAAGTGCGTTAGCTATTCTAACACTAGCAGCTTGTTCTGGTGGCGGGGATACAAACAAGGATATCGTAACCATGAAAGGCGGCACAATCACCGTCGCTGATTTTTATGAAAAAGCAAAATCTGAATCTGCTAACCAACAATTACTTCAACAAATGGTGATCTATGATGTATTCAATAGCAAATACAATGATAAAGTTTCAGATAAAGAAGTAGATGCTGAATATAATAAAACAAAAGAAACTTATGGTGACAGCTTCGAGACACAATTAGAATCTGCAGGATATACAGAAGAAAGCTTTAAAGAATTCCTTCGTAATAATCTTGTCTTTAAAGCTGGGATCGAATCTCATGTGAAATTGACAGATGAAGACTTGAAGAAAACGTGGGAAACATTCCACCCAGAAGTAGAAGCACAAATCATCAAAGTTGCTAGTGAAGACGAAGCAAAAGAAGTTAAGAAATCAGCTGATGACGGCAAAGATTTCGAAGAACTAGCGAAAGAAAAATCAACAGATACAACTAAAGACGATGGTGGTAATATCAAGTTTGATTCAGAAACACAAACTGTTCCATCTGAAGTAAAAGAAGCTGCTTTCAAACTTAAAGACGGTGAGATCTCAGATGTGATCACTGCAACAAATCCTTCTACTTATGCAACAGAATACTATGTCGTTAAAATGGTGAAAAACCAAGATAAAGGAAATGACATGGATAAATTCAAAGATCAATTAGAAGAAATTGCGACTCAAGCAAAAGTGAATGACAGCGAATTTCAAACAAAAGTAATCGGTGAAGAACTAAAAGAAGCGAATGTAAAAATCAAAGATGACGCATTCCAAAACATCTTGACACCATTTACTTCAGCTACAACAAGTACATCTTCAACTGAAGACTCAGCAACAGAAAGCTCAGAAACAAAGAGTTCTGAAACAAAATCAACTGATTCTACTGAAGCATCAGAAACAGAGCAAAGCACGACTGAATCAACAAACGAATAAATACTATACGCTTCTAGACATTAAAAATAAATGCTAGAAAGTATTTAAAAAATGGTTTAGGAAGAGAAAATTCTTCCTAAACCACTTTTTTGAATACGATAAGTTCTCATTATCCATCTCTGCTAACGGAAAGTAAAACATTCTTTGGGTTCATAAAAAAATGTTTAGGGACATAGTTCTCTTTGAACCAACTAAAAGCGAATAAATGGTGGGAACAAAAGTTCCCTCTTCGGAAATAAAGCGACATCCACAAAAGTTTGAAAAACAATTTTCGTGGATGTCGTCTTATTTATCGAGGCTAAATACTTCCGTCTTGCCCTCTTTAAAACTAGTGAGATGCTATCAATAAATTGTTACGTATCTTTCATTGTCTATCGAACAATTACCATCATTTCTGTTTAGGTACATAAAAACTACGATTATCTAACCCAAATATTCGATCTGTATATTTCCCTGGCTCTGTTTGACGAATCGCAGTAGTCATCATTTGCATTGAAGCATCGATCGTGTCGATTTGGTGTAAGACTTCAGCTTCCATGATTCGAGGTCGAACAGGCGAACCATATTCTAATAATCCATGATGTGATAGAACCATATGACGTAAGATCAGCACATCTTCTTCTTCCTCACTGATTTTCAACGCTAAACAAGCTTTTGTTATTTCTTCATCAATTAAAACTAAATGCCCTACTAAATTACCCGCTAATGTGTATTCTGTTGCCATTGAGCCGGACAACTCGATCACTTTTCCTAAATCATGTAAGATAATCCCCGCATAAAGTAGTGGGCGATTCAATTCAGGGTATTCATCAGCAATCGCTTTACCTAAGTGTAACATCGATACTGTGTGATAAGCCAATCCACTAGCAAATGCGTGATGATTTCGTTTTGCTGCTGGATATTCAAAAAATTGTTTTTGGTATTTATTGAGTAAATAACGTACGATTCGATTCCAATGTGCATTGGTGATCTCAAATAGCAATTGGTTGATTTCTTCTTCCATTTCTTCTTTTCTCAATGGTGCTCTTTCCATGTACAAACTGGGATCACTCGGTTCATCAACTTTTGTTAAACGCATATGCAAGATTTTAACTTGAGGGTTTCCTTGATAGACCTCGCGTTTACCATTTAAAAAGACAACTGTTCCCGGTGTAAATTTTTTGATCTCGTCCTCTGATGCATCCCAATATTTGCCATCAATTGTTCCTGATGTATCTTGAAATGTAAAAGCGATAAATTTCTTACCGTTCTTAGCGATTCTTACATCTGCATTTTTGATCAAAACGAATTGTTCGAATTGTTCATCAACGACTAATTCACGTATTTTTTTCACTATTTGCACCTTCTAACTTTCTCACAGATTGTTCTAGCTCATGATAATAGCTTACCATTTCTTGATCAGAAGACAAGCAAATTACTTGATAGGTTTTGCTAAATTCAGCTAGTAGTTTAGCTAAACGGTATTTTCTCTTATGGTCGTAGTGTAGCCAGCCATCATCAATGATCACTGGACAGATCGAACGTTTCGCTTCCAAAGCAAGATATGCAAAACGCATCGCCATAATCATCTGATCCTTTGTCCCTGTCGATAGTTCATAAATTGGAAACTCATCTGTACCATTTGTTAATGTCAATGTATCGTTTTTCAATTGTATTTCTTGGTACTGTCGATCAGTTAGGATACTTAGATAGTCTCCAGCTAATTTGAGTAACTGTGGTAATTGCCGTTCACTTAATTCTGTCGAAAGATCACCTAAAAATGTCCCAGCAATCACTAAGCCTCCCCACTCTTCAAATAAAGTTTGTAGTTGTGCTTTTTGTAGACTTTCCTGTTGATATAATTCATCTAATGTCCCGTCTTGTTGTAATCCCTCAATTTGCAACTGCAAACGTTGACGTTGCTCACTCTTCCTACTTTCTTCCCTCTTTAGTTCTTGCAATCGTTCGGATTCATGAGCAATCTGAGTCTGCAACTGGCTATAAGTAATGACAGTTTTAAAAATTGGGGAAAGAATATGCGTCAATTCTTCAAAACGCGCTTGTTGTTGCTTCGTTTGCTCCACCTTTTGTAAAAAAATCGGTACTTCTGATGGGTAAGAAAGTTCTGCTCTAGTAAATTGTTCTTTGTATTCCTCCAACCACATTTTTTGTTTCTTTTTCAATGCGTTGATTTCTTGTTTCAATAAAGTATTCTGTTGATAACTTCTAGCATATTTCATTTGTTCCATCTCTTGGATGAACGTGGTTAATAGCGCCATTTTTTCCGAGAGAGATTTATGTTGGAGCGGTAGCCATTCTTTTGCTAGGTCAAGTTCCCCATCTATCTGTAAGAGTTGTTCCTGTATCTCACGTTCTCGTTGTTGCTTTTTTTGGAAAACAGCATAAAGCTTTTGATAATCTGTTACTTCTTGGCCCTCATTTTTCATCGTTTCAAGCGTGTTCATTATTCCTAATGAGTGATGATAGGCAAAATCAGCCACTGATTGTTCCATTTTTTGTTGCTTTCGTTTATTCTCATTGATTGTTTGAGTAATCTCTTCTAATTGTGCCAATACAATATCCAGTTGTCCTAGTTTCTCTTGCCATTTCCCTTTGATTTCTGGCAAATTTTGGTTTGTAGTGTTCTTAGGTTTTCTACGAGTCAACGTATAGCCAACCACTCCCAAAGCAAGCAATGGCCCCAATATTTTTCCAGGCATAGGTAAGATTAAACCAATCACAGCTAACACTAACGCACTAACGTAAAATTTGAAAAAGGATTGTTTTTCTGGAACATCCTGGGTCGGTCTTGTTTGGATCAGCGTTGGATGGGCTAGTTCTAATTCATTGATCTCTGCTTCTAGTGTTTGTTGCTGTTCCTTCACAATATCAAAACGAATCGCTAACTGACTGTGTTCATCATTTAATTGTTGCGCCATCGTATACAAAGAACGCCACTCTGGATCATCAATAAATTCCTGTGGTCGTTGCAATCGATCCCAGCGCCAACGTTGTTCTAAGATTTTCAATTCTGACGCTGTTTCCCTTGTCTCTACTTGCAGTCTTTGCCACTCATCCATTAATTGCTCAGTTGAAAATTGCTTTTGCTGTAGTGCTTTCAACTCTTGTTCTTGTTCTAAATAAAAATAATAACATGCAGACTGTTGATCTATCCCACTATGTCGCTCTAACGAAGCCTCAAGTTCTTCCAGACGTTCGTTCATTTGTTGATAACGTTTGGTAAATACTTCTAAATCTTGTATTAGTGATTCATCCGGTACTTCAGCTAGCATATTTTTTTTCAGTGATTGCCACTCTTCATATAAAGAGAAATTCAATTCTTGTTGATGATACAGCGTAAGTTTTTGATTGATTTGTTCGATATCATGCAATAAGAGCTGTTGTTGTTCTGCTAGTCGTTGTTCCTCCATGATCCATTCACTATAGATCGCCTCTTGCCCTTGCTTTTGATGAATCTTTTCTTGTAGTTGTTTCCATTCATTTAGTCGCTGATTAATCACTAATTTTTGACCTTTTCTTTTAAACAACTTATCAGCTGATTGATAATATTCTTGTCTTTTTTGAAAGACATGAGAACTTCCAGTGATTCCTAATGAAATCAGCGCATCATGTAATTCTTTTTCTGTTAAATGAGCAAGTTCACTCAGTTGTTCTTGTTGAAATGTAAAAACCTGCTGGAATAACTCTTTCGTCAAAGGTGAAAGTAGTTTTTCTAAGAGTTCATCACTTCCACTTTGGCCATTACATGTGACCTTCGATTTACCTCTATTTTGTTGTTTATATCTCTCAACATAAATTTCTCCATGTACAGGATGATTCAGCCATAATTTCCCACCATATGCAGAACCGTCTCTCGGTGTGTAATCTTTCTTTTTCTTCCCTTTTGATGGAAAACCAAAAAGGATTGCTTGAATAAATTGATAAATTGTTGACTTTCCCGCTTCATTTTCACCGTAAATCAACTGATTGCCAGAGGTAAAATCAAAGGTTTGCTGACGCCACTTTCCAAAAGCTGCTATTTCGATTTTTAAAATATTCATTCAGTACCCCCCTCAAACAAAAAGTCTTGCCGAATGATTTCTTGGGCCTTTTGTATCGTAGATTCTTGAAAGTCCGGTAGCAGATCCAACACTTTGATTGCCTCTTGATTTGTGTAGGCTTCATGTAATATATGCTGAAAATCTTCTTTTGTTTGGTAATTTTCGAATAGTTGTTCAAACATCAATGTGGAAGCAGACAAAGAAATTTTTACCTTGTTATCTCTTTCTAAAGTAGAGATGCGCCAAATAACTAAATTCGAAAATTTCCTGTTTGTTTCTTCCTTCAAATAATCTAATAATTCTCCAGAATAAATACGATCCAACACTTCCTGATCTAAGTGTTCATAATCAATGATCTCAAATTCAATGAGAGTCATCTTATTGGGTTCAACTAATTCTTGCTGGATTTTCTTCAATACATCCGTCGTTTGTTTCACTTCTCTGAGAGAAATTTGCTGACGTTTCCAATAAACTTCTGCAACTTTTATAGGTGTTGTTCGACAAGATGCTCCTTGAAGTTCAACTAAAACTATTGAAGTCGCAGGCTCTTCTTTTTTTGTATGACCTTGTGGT